>JAHJNJ010000010.1 GCA_018820925.1 Gammaproteobacteria bacterium
CATGCCGCCAGCGTTCAATCTGAGCCAGGATCAAACTCTTCAGTTCAATACCTATGCAATTTTTTAGTCAGTCCTCGCGGACCAACCGATCTCACTCAAAGCGAATTTACTTTCATATCTTCGATTTCGTGAGGTACTTCTATATGTCTTGAGTTCGACTCCATCGCCTAAGCAATTTCGTCTACCCAGATACAGGTACCCACACTAATCGGTTGTTTCTTCAATCTTTTAAAGAGCTTTTTGTTCCGCTTCCTCAGCAGCCTTGGCCGCGAAGAGGTGCGCATTATATAGACGGCGAACTTCCCGTCAAGCGTTTTGTAAGAAAATATACACATAAATGTGCGCTCGCTCTGCGCAGCGAGTGAAACGTACAATGCGCCTCTCGAAAAATTGCAGCGAATAAGCATCATGAAATTGATATTGGGTATTGAATCTTCCTGTGACGAAACCGGCATCGCGCTGTATCACACCGAGCGCGGCCTGCTGGCGCACACGCTGCACTCGCAGATCGCGCTGCATAACGAGTATGGCGGTGTCGTTCCGGAACTCGCGTCGCGCGATCACGTGCGGTATGTGCTGCCACTGATTCGCAGCGCCCTGCAACAAGCGGATTGTTCACTCAATGACGTCGATGCGATTGCCTATACGCAGGGACCGGGACTTTCGGGTGCGCTGCTGGTAGGTGCGAGCATTGCCTGTGCGCTGGCTTACACACTGGGTGTGCCCACCATCGGTGTACATCACCTGGAGGGACACTTGCTGTCACCGCTGCTGTCCGATCCGGCGCCGGCGTTTCCTTTCGTTGCCTTGCTGGTATCCGGCGGACACACACAGTTGATGCGCGTGGACGGTGTGGGTCGCTACACGCTGCTGGGTGAGTCGGTAGACGATGCGGCAGGCGAAGCATTCGACAAGAGCGCCAAACTTCTGGGGTTGGACTATCCGGGCGGCGCCTTGCTCGCCAGGTTGGCACAAGGCGGAACACCTGGACGTTTCAAGCTGCCGCGCCCGATGCTGCATAGCGGCGACCTGGATTTCAGTTTCAGCGGCCTGAAGACCGCCGTACTGACGCTCACTCAGCAGAATGAAACTGACAAACAAACGCGTGCCGATATCGCGCATGCCGCGCAAGAGGCTATCGTGGATGTACTGGCAAGCAAATCGCTGGCCGCGCTCAAACAGAGCGGATTGAATCAATTGGTTGTGGCGGGAGGCGTCGGCGCAAATCAATTGTTGCGCAGCCGCCTCAATGAAGCCGTTAACAAACACGGCGGCAATGTGTTCTATCCCGATCTGGAGTTTTGCACCGACAATGGTGCCATGATTGCCTTTGCGGGTGCCATGCGGTTACAGCACCAGACAGCGCGAAACGATTACCGCTTCAATGTAAAACCGCGCTGGGATTTGCAGGAAATCAATTACGCCGATTGAGCGTCTTCCTTTTTGCTGCCGATCTTGCTTTCCTTGCCCGTCATCAGGTTCTGGATATTCTTCTTGTGACGCCAGATCAGCAGCATGGACATGATTGCGATGGCCAGCACCAGTTCGGGACGCAAATGTTCGCCATGCTGTTTGACCAACATGGCAAATATCGGCGCAGCGATCGCTGCCACCAGGGCGGCCAGCGAGGAATAACGAAATACCACCGCCACCAGCAACCAGGTAAACATCACGAACAACCCCATCCAGAGATTGATCGCCAGCAGCACCCCCAATGCCGTCGCCACACCCTTGCCTCCCTTGAACTTCAGGAAGACCGGGAATACATGACCGAGGAACACCGCCAGCGCGACCAGTGCCACGATCAGCAAACGCGGGGCATCATGCGGCACAAAGTGGATCGCCAGAAACACCGCCAGCCAGCCTTTCGCCGCATCGCCGATCAGTGTCAGCGCCGCCGCCGCCTTCCTGCCACTGCGCAACACATTGGTCGCACCCGGATTGCCGGAACCATACGAACGCGGGTCGGCAAGACCGAATGCCTTGCTCATCAGCATCGCGAAAGAAACGGAACCGATCAGGTAGGCACACACAACAAAGATTAGGATGGTCATCTGGTAATACTCTAAAATGCGAGGCGGCGGATTTTACTCGAATGCGCCAATGTCACCAAACGACCGGCCCCACCTATCATGGACATCATTTTTCTGCGCGAACTCAAAGTTGTCACCCTCATCGGTATATATGAGTGGGAAAAACGCGTGCCGCAGACCCTGCAACTCGACCTCGACATCGCCCTGCCCAACAGCCGCGCCTGCCAGAGCGACGACATCAAGGACGCGCTGGACTACGCCCAAGTCGCGCAACACATCCAGACCGTATTAAGTGACGGGCATTTTTCCCTGCTGGAAACCCTCGCCGAACATATTGCCCAGATTATTCTCAAGGATTTCAATGCCCCCTGGGTCAAGGTCAGCGTCGCCAAACTGCAGGCCATCCGCAACTGCAAGCAGGTCGGCATTTCCATCGAACGCGGGCAGGTACGCTAGGGCGCCCCAAAAGAATTTGCCCAACCCCCTATTTTTATGGATAATGCGCGCCCTAATCGGTATCCGTGCGCGTACAAATGCCGCGCCCAACTTAAGCAAGGAAGACAAAATGAAAACCGCCATTCACCCAGAATACAAAGAGATCGCAGTGACATGCAGCTGCGGTAACAAGTTCAACACCCGCTCCACCATGAGCAAACCGGAACTGCATGTTGAAGTGTGCTCCGAGTGCCACCCGTTCTACACCGGCACCCAGAAGATCGTGGACACTGCGGGCCGCATCGAGAAATTCCGCAACAAGTACGGCTCTGGTGCAAAAGCAGGCGCTTGATGGAACTTCGTTGAGCGCGAAGATCAAAAGGCAGCGAAGGCTGCCTTTTTCTTTTCCGGACCGACATTATGCGTAACATCATCATCCTGCTGCTCGCAATCGCTGCGCTGGCCCTGAGCGGATGCGCCGCCAACCCCGTCACCGGCAGGCAGGATTTCGTGATGATGTCGGAGCCGCAGGAAATCGCATTGGGCCGCTCCTCCGATGCCGAGGTGCGCAAGCAATACAAGGTCTATGCCAACCCCTCCCTGCAAAGCTACGTCAACCGCGTAGGGCAAAAGATCGCCGTACACAGCCACCGCCCCAACATCCATTACACCTTCACCGTTCTCGATTCGCCGGAGATTAATGCATTCGCCTTGCCCGGCGGCTATGTCTACATCACGCGCGGCATCATGGCCTACCTGAATTCGGAAGCCGAACTGGCGGCCGTGCTGGGACACGAGATCGGGCACGTTACCGCCCGCCACGGCGTGCGCCAGCAAAGCGCGGCGCAGGCCACCAACATCGGCATTTCCATCGCCTCCATTTTTGTGCCGGAACTCAACAGCCAGGCCGGGCACGACCTCTCCAACCTGCTCGGCGGCGCATTGCTCTCCGGCTACGGGCGCGACCACGAACTGGAAGCCGACCGGCTGGGTGCGCAATACCTGGCGCGCACCGATTACGATCCGCAGGCCATGATCCGCGTGATCGACGTGCTCAAGAACCAGGAATTGCTCGATGCGGCAATCGCCAAGCAGGAAGGCCGCGAGCCGCGCCGCTACCACGGCACCTTTGCCACCCACCCCGACAACGACACGCGCCTGCAACAAGTCGTGGGCGAAGCGGGCCACCTGACCGTCGCCGCTCCCGTCGAAAACAGAAGCGAGTACCTGAAACAGACTGAAGGACTCGTTTTCAACGACAGCGTCGAGGAAGGCGTCGTGCGCGACAATAAATTCATGCACCCCGAACTCGGCATTGCGCTCACTTTCCCCCCGGAATGGAGCGTGAAGAATTCGCCCACACAACTCATCGCACTCAGCCCCAAAATCGATGCCGCCATCCAGTTGAAGATCGACGCCAAGCCCTCCGGCTCAGTCAGCGAATATGTACGCCGCGCGGTCGGCAATGACGTTTCCGTCGAGACGCTGCAGATCGAAAAGCTGCATGCCGCGATCGGCAGCGCCAACAACCTTCTGCTCGGTGTCGTCTATTTCGACCGCAAGGCGTTTCTCATACAGTGCAATACCAAGACGGTAGAAGTCTATAACGCCCGGCGCGATGCAATGAGAGCTTCAATTCGCAGTTTTCATGTCTTGAGCCAAGCCGAGCGCAAGCAGATCAAACCGCTTGCGCTCAAACTCATCACCGCCCGCAAGGGCGACACCTACAACAAGCTGGCGCAACACTCGCCGTTGGGTAAGAATGCGGAAAATTACTTGCGGCTCATCAACGCCCAATATCCCAAAGGCGAGCCCGTAGCGGGACAACCACTCAAGGTCATCGAATAAAACCGGATGTACGCTTACTACACCAAACTAAAAGAGCCCGAGATCACCCCCCTCAAAGCGGCCTTCCTGTTCCTGCTGTGCGCGACATGGCTGCTCACCGGATTGATCGGGCACGACCCGTGGAAACCGGATGAAGCGTACAGCTTCGGCCTGATTTACCACATCATCCAGAACCATGACTGGATCGTCCCCAAGCTGGCGGGCGAGCCCTACATGGACAAGCCACCGCTGTACTACTGGACGGCCGCAATCCTTGCCAAGCTTTTCGCTCCCATCCTGCCGCTGCATGACGGCGCCCGTCTGGCGAGCGGCTTTTACACTGGATTAACCCTGCTCTTCGTCGGCTTCAGCGGACGCGAACTGTTCGGCGAAAACCGCGGCTGGGTCGCGACAATCACGCTCATCGGCTGCCTCGGCATGCTGGTGCGCACGCACGAGATACTCACCGACAACGCCCTGATCGCCGGCTGCGCCATGATGCTGTACGGCTACGCACTCAGTCTGCGCCGCGCCAAACTCGCGGGGGTCTTCATCGGCATCGGTCTGGGCATCGGTTTCATGAGCAAGGGATTCATCGCACCGATGCTGTTCCTGCTCATCAGCCTCGGCCTGCTGCTATTCCGCAATTGGCGCACCAAGCCGTACTTCACCACCCTGGGCATTGCCTTGCTGTGCACGTTACCCTGGTTTACCGTATGGCCCTATCTGCTGTTCCGGCATTCTCCGGAACTCTTTATCGACTGGATATGGACACGCAACATCGGGCGCTGGTTTGGTTTTGTCCACGCTGGAGATTTCCATGAGGCGCTGTATTACCTGAAAGCGTTGCCGTGGCTGGCATGGCCTGCCGCACCGCTTGCCGTATGGACGGTATGGGAAGCGCGCAAGCGCGTATGGCACGAACCCGAGTTCCAGCTGCTGCTGACCAGCTTCATCATCATGTTCGTTTTGCTGAGTTTCGTGCCGGATATCAACGACCAGAACGGCCTGCCCATGCTGTTGCCGCTCACACTGCTGGCCACCGCGTCACTCTCCACCCTGCGCCGCGGTGCGGCAAATGCACTGGACTGGTTCGGCATCATGACCTTCGCCCTGCTCATGATTGCACTGTGGTGGGGCTGGGGCGGTTTGCTGCTCGACAACAATGCCAAGATCACGCATTGGTTCAAGGACAATCAGCCCGGCTTCACACCCGAATTCCACGCAATCCCATTCTGGATCGCCGTCGCGGTCAGCGTGTTGTGGGTCGTGATGGTATGGCGTGTCGGCCGCTCGGTGCGCCGCTCGCTCATCAACTGGGCTTCGGGCGTAACCCTGCTGTGGATACTCACCATGACCCTGTGGCTTCCCTGGCTGGATGCCGGCAAGAGCTATCGCCACATGGTGGTCGACCTCAAAGACAGCCTGCCAAAACGATACAACTGCATCGCCGGCGTGCGCATCGGCGACAACCAGCGCGCCATGCTGGAATACTTCGGCGACATCACTCCCCGCCTGAGATCGACAAGAGTGTGCGATTTGTTGCTGGTACAGGGCAATCGCATCGCCAAACCCATCGAAGACGAGATCGGCTGGGAAAAGATCTGGGAAGGCGGCCGCAAAGGCGACCAGAACGAACGCTTCAGGTTGTATCAGCGCGTCAAACAATAACCGGACAGGCGCAAGCGCACGATCAGTGCGTGTTGTCGACCTGCATGATGCGGATATCTTCCAGCGGCTCCGTGCCCTTTGCCAGGCGCAGGAAGCGCGGGAATGTGCCGGTCTTGCGCACCACCCATTCCCCCTGCCCGACCTGTTCGGCGTGCGCCAGATGCAGCTGCGCCAACTGGGTTTCCCTGACCAGCAAATAATATCGTCCGCTCGCCGGCAGTTGCGCCGCATCCTCCACCGCATAGCTGGGTGAACGGTTATACAACCCCAGTTCGCGCGCCACGATATCCATCTGGTACACATAAATTGGCGCACGCGGCTTGCCCGCAAGCTGCGCGTCCGCATTGTGCGCAACACTGCTGGAGGTGAACGTCAACGCATTCGTCAGCACCAGGAAGGTGTACAGCATCACAATCCCGAACACCGGATAGACCATCACCGCACTCACACGAATCTGCCTGCGCATGGCAAAGGCATACTCCAGCACAGCAACCAACATCGCCAGCACCACGGCCAACACCACCGCATCGGCGACATAGGCACTCAAAGCGAGTGCCAGCACGACCAGCAAAATCGATATCGCCAGTTGCACGAAGAAAATCGCTCGCCCGCTGCGCTTCTGCCCCCACCAGTCATGCAGATACTTCCCGCACAGGATGGCAGCAAACGGAAACAGGATCACCGTGTAATGATCCAGTTGGAAACTGGTGGCGCTGAACAGCAGGAAAGTGACAAAAAACGCCCCGCACAAAAATACAAAACTCGAACGTTCCTCGACACTGCGCGCAAAGAACTTGCGCACACCGGAATACATCGCCGCCACAAACACCGCCACCCACGGCAGGAACGCCCACAGGAACACCAGCACAAAATACAGGGGATGCCCGTTGGTATTCTTGATCGGCCCGGTATTGAAAAAACGCCCGAACTGACTGTCCCACAAAAAGAACCTGATGCCGGAAACCTGCGTCTGCCCGAACACCAGCTTTTCGGGATGCATATCGAATTGCAGGTACAGCGCGAGCAGCTCCGGCGCGGTAAACAGCAGCGACAACACCAACGCCAGCAGCCACTTCCAGTTCCACAATTTGCTCCACTGCCTGCGGTACAGCCACATGCACACCAGCCCGCTGCTGATGGTGATCAGCGTGAACACACCCTTGGTCATCACCGCACACGCGCTCAGCAATGCGCCGAGCAGCAGGTATTTGATCTTGGTCTGGGCGTCATAGCGCAGCCAGTAATAGCACGCCCCCATGATGAAACCGGTCAGGTAGGTTTCCGCCTTCACCTCGATGGAAGAATCCATCAGGTGATAGACCGACACATACACCAGCAACGACAGCCACGCCGTCTCGCGCTCGTAGAACAGCCGCGCGATGCGGTAAGTGAAATAGCCGCCGATCAGGTGAAACAGGAAGCCGGGCAGGATGTAAGTAAACGCGCTGATACCGCCGATCTTGAAAAACACAGCCGTGATCCAGAACGGCATATGCGGCTTGTCCAGCCAGTCCTGCCCGTCCAGCACCAGATTCGCCCAGTCGTTAGTGAGCGCGATGTGCTGGGACAGCGCCGCGTAGATAATGGAATCGCCGCCATTGATGACGGGGGAGAGCATGGCGGCTGCGTTGATGAGCAGGGTGAGGGGAATGAGCCATTTGGCTTGGTAGGTGATGTTCATTGTTGTGAGATTGTCTTTCTCTAAGTTCTATACCGTTCGTGCTGACCCTTCGACTCGGCTCAGGACTAAAGGCTTTGTCGAAGCATGAACGTTCCGCTAAACCAACTTCGTCGGGGTAACCCGACGGCTAGTCACTTTCTTTTGTCTCGCCAAAAGTAAAGTAACCCAAGAAAAGGCGACCCCAATCCGCCATCCCTTCGGGATTCCCTGCGTTGCTCGACGGGCCAGGCTTCCTCATAAACTCGCACGATCCGCTACGCGTCCACGTGCTCAAACATATTCGTCAGAATTCCCTGGCCCGCCTCCGCTACTCGGTGGCGGAACAGGGGAGGGAAAGCGAAAATCAAAACCTCCAAACCGTAGGTGGGCGCAAAGCGCCCACCTACCTCTTTAATATAGCGTGGGCACATGTGCCCACACAAAACAGCCTTTGACTTTCTTTTCCCCTGTGCGCCGCCGAGTAGCGCAGGCTGGTCAGGAGATTTCAGCGAGGACTGTCTGAGCGCGCAGCGCGAGTTCCGCAGCCGCCTGACCAGTCGAGCAACGCAGGGAACCGCGAAGCGGCGGCGCACCGGGGTCGCCTTTTCTTTGGTTACTTTCTTTTGGCGAAGCAAAAGAAAGTAACTTGCAGCCGGGCAACCCCCGGCGGTTTTGCTTTGAATCCATACGGCGCAATGCCCGTTGGTTATTACGCCCTACGCTTGCTACAAAGCAAGTGCGGCCCCCAATAAGGCAGCAATTACGCCGAGCAATGTAATGACATGAGTTCTATGGATTGCATTCCAGCCACTATCCGTAAGCCTATAAACATCAGCTGTTCCCTCAAAAATTTGCTTGGTTGGAAGGCCGTCGCCCCACACCCTTCCATTTGGTATGGATTCATGCAATATCTCCACCCATCCACGCATTAAGCAGGTCTGGATATTTTCGTTGTTCTCCTCAGTATCTGGTATTGCTCTTTCAATAACCCACACATTTCCAGGCTGCAAAACAAGAGCAACTCTCTGCTTGGCAAGTTGCTTCAGAGTTTTGTAGATTGAATATTCTCGCCTCATGCTTAAAAAGCCTAACGTATCTTCACCGTCTCACAAACCACATCCCCATTCTGCGCACGATTGCGCAGAGCATGATCAATCAACACCAGCGCCAGCATCGCCTCCGCAATCGGCGTAGCCCGAATCCCCACACACGGATCATGCCGCCCCTCGGTGGAAACCTTCACCGCCTCCCCCGCTTTGTTGATCGAATTGCGTTCGATGCGGATGCTCGAAGTCGGCTTGATGGCGTAGTGCGCGACAATATCCTGCCCGGTGGAAATCCCGCCAAGAATGCCGCCCGCGTTGTTGGATAAAAATCCATTCGGCGTGAGTTCATCACCATGTTCGCTACCCTTCTGCGTCACACAACCAAAACCCGCCCCGATCTCCACCGCCTTCACCGCATTGATGCCCATCAGCGCATGCGCAATATCGGCATCGATGCGATCAAACACCGGCTCGCCCCAGCCCACCGGCACGTTGTGCGCCACCACGGCGAGTTTGGCGCCAATGGAGTCGCCGGATTTGCGCAGGGCGTCCATGTAGTCTTCCAGTTGCGCAACGTAGCTCGCATCGGCCACGAAGAAGCTGTTGCCGTCCTCATGCACGTCTGCCCAGGACTTGAACGGAATCTCGATCTCGCCGAGTTGCATGAGGTAGCCGCGCACGGAGACGCCGTAGGTCTCGTGCAGCCACTTCTTGGCGATGGCACCCGCCGCCACGCGTGCTGCGGTTTCGCGCGCCGAGGCGCGGCCGCCGCCGCGATGGTCGCGGATGCCGTATTTCTGCCAGTAGGTGTAGTCGGCATGGCCGGGGCGGAAGGTGTCGGCGATGTTGCCGTAGTCCTTGCTGCGCTGGTCTTCGTTGCGGATGAGCAGCGCGATGGGGGTGCCGGTGGTCTTACCTTCGAAAACGCCGGAGAGTATCTCGACCGTGTCCGACTCGCGGCGCTGGGTGACGTGGCGCGAGGTGCCGGGCTTGCGCTTATCAAGGTCATGCTGGATATAGGCGGCGCTCAGTTCCATTCCCGGCGGGCAACCGTCGACGATGCAGCCGATGGCGGGGCCGTGCGATTCGCCGAAAGACGTGACGGTGAAGAGGGTACCGAATGTGTTTCCAGACATGATGTTATCTCGCTAAATCAGTGAGTGGAGTTTAACATAGGCCTTGTGGGGCTGAGGACGTCCCGTCCGCACGCGGGCGGGATGCCTGCGCTCCCGCAACAGCCGCGATCCAACCAACAAAAAGGCCAGAATATGAAAGCCATCCTCGCCACCGCCCCCGGGAGCACGGAAGTCCTGCAACTGCGCGACATTCCGGTACCCGAATTGCCGACGCCACATCACATTCTCGTGAAGCTCGCCGCCGCCGGCGTGAATCCGATCGACACCAAGCTGCGCGCCAAGCCGCTTTACTTCCCCGACAAACTGCCCGCCATCCTCGGTTGCGACGGCGCGGGTGTCGTGGAGGCGGTCGGCAGCTCGGTATCGCGCTTCAGGATCGGCGATGCGGTTTTCTTCTGCAACGGCGGCATTGGCGGTGAACCGGGCAACTATGCTGAATACACCACGTTGCATGAGGACTACTGCGCGGCCAAGCCGGACACGCTCAGCCTGCAGGAGAGTGCCGCGCTGCCGCTGGTGTTCATCACTGCCTGGGAATCCCTGGTGGAACGCGGCCGTTTGCAGGCGAGCCAGACCGTGCTCATCCATGCCGGCGCGGGCGGCGTCGGCCATGTCGCCGTGCAAATCGCGCACCGGCTGGGCGCGCGCGTCGCAGTGACCGTTAGCTATGACAACAAGGCCGAAGTGGCGCGCAGCCTGGGCGCGGAAAAAATCATCAACTACAGAACCCAAGACTTTGTGCAGGAGATATTGGACTGGACCGGCGGGCGCGGCGTGGATATCGTGTTCGACACAGTGGGCGGCGAAACCTTCCTCAAGTCGCTGCATGCGGCACGCGTGTACGGCAAAGTAATCAGTCTGCTGTCCACGCCGCTTTCATTGGCCGACACGCAACTGGCGCGGCTGCGCAACCTGACGCTGGGCTACGACCTCATGCTCACCCCGCAGGCAATGGGCCTGACTGACGACCGCATCCACCAGCGCAAGATATTGGAACAGGGGGCGGCAATGGTGGATGCGGGCAAATTGAAAGTGCACGTCTCGCACCGGTTGCCGCTGGAACAGGTTACCGAAGCGCACCGCATGATCGAGGCGGGCGGCATGATCGGCAAGATCGTGCTGACGATGGACTAGCGTGTTCATCGACACTCACTGCCACCTCGATGCCGCCGAATTTGGCGACAAGCAAGCCAACATTGTGCGCGATGCCGCCGCAGTCGGCGTGACCCGCATCGTCGTTCCCTCGGTGGCAAGCAGCAATTTCAAAACAGTGCGGGATTTGTGCAAACAATATCCCGGCTGCTCCCCCGCCTACGGCATCCATCCGATGTACACCGACACCGCCGTGCCAAGGCATCTGGACGAGCTGCGCGACTATCTGAAGCAGCACAAACCCGTCGCCGTCGGCGAGATCGGCCTGGATTTTTTCATCCCGCACTACGACCGGACCCGGCAGGAACACTTCTTCGTCGAGCAACTCAAACTGGCGCGCGACTTCGACCTGCCGGTGCTGTTGCACATCCGCCGCGCACAGGACACCATCCTCAAACACCTGCGCCAGATCAGGGTGAACTCGGGCATCGCCCATGCCTTCAACGGCAGTCGCCAGCAGGCGGAAGAATTCATCAAGCTCGGCTTCAAACTCGGTTTCGGCGGTGCGATGACCTACTCGCGCGCCACCAAACTGCGCGAACTCGCTGCAACTTTGCCGCCGGACAGCATCGTGCTGGAGACCGATGCACCGGACATCCCGCCGGATTTTCTGGAGAAGGGTTTGCCGAACGAGCCGAAATATTTGCCGCGCATCGCGCAGACATTGGCAGACTTGCGCGGGTTATCGCTGGAAGAGGTTGAGCAGATAACGACGGAAAATTCAATCGCCGTCATGCCCGCCTTAAAGCCGACGCCTCTATAATCCGCGTCATGCCAAACACCATCCCGCCCCAGTTCTCCCGCACGCGCATCCTGCTCGGCGATGACGGTATTGCGAAACTTGAGAGCAAGCACATCTTCATCGCCGGACTCGGTGGCGTCGGCTCCTATTGCGCCGAGGCGATGGCGCGCGCGGGCATTGGCCGGCTGACGCTGCTCGACCACGATGTGGTCGCCGTCAGCAACATCAACCGCCAGTTGCCGGCGCTGCTTTCCACCGTGGGGCAATCCAAGGCCGAGCTGATGCGCGCGCGCATTGCTGACATCAACCCGGAATGCGAAGTGACGCTGTTGCAGGAGTTTCTCACCATCGACAACGTGAATGATCTCGTCCCTGCCGATGTGGATTACGTGCTGGATTGCATCGACTCGCTGTCGTGCAAGGTCGCGCTGGTGGTGGAAAGCCACAAACGCGGACTGAGGGTCGCCTCCAGCATGGGGGCCGGCAACCGCATTGACCCGTCGCGCATCCGGGTGGCGGACATCAGCAAGACGGACAAGTGCGCATTGGCGAAGCAGATGCGGCTCAAGTTGCGCAAACATCACGGGATTAGCAAAGGCATCCTGACGGTATTTTCCGACGAGCATCCGGGCAAGCCGCTGCCGCCGGAACCGACCGGGCGCGGCCGCCCGCGCGCGGTGAACGGGACGATCAGCTATATGCCGCCGTTGTTCGGATTTATGCTGGCCGGGGCGGTGCTCAAGCGCCTGATCGAAGGCGTTGAATAGTCCCGCTGGCTGCCGTTCCGCCTACTTCAACCAGCCCTTGCGGTAAAAATACCAGAACGGAACCACGATGGAGAACGCCATCAACAGCAGCGCGAACGGATAGCCCAGTTTCCACTCGAACTCGGGCATGTCGCGGAAGTTCATGCCGTAGACGGTTGCGATCAGCGTGGGCGGCAGCAACGCCGCCGCGACCACCGAGAACAGGCGCACGATGCGGTTCTGGTTGATGTTGATGAAACCCATGATCGCATCCATCAGGAAGTTGATCTTGTCGAACAGGAAGGCGGTGTGGCCGACCAGCGATTCGATGTCGCGCTGGATCTGCCGCACTTTTTCCATCTGGGTGGAATTGAGCCTTCTGCCCCGTACCAGGAAGGACAGCGCACGCTGCGTATCCATCACATTGCGGCGGATGCGGCTGTTGACGTGTTCGGCCTGGGCAATTTCGGCCAGTGCTTCGCCGGCCTGCTCGTCGCTGAGCGGGACGCCCAGCACGCTATCGCTTACCCGGCCGAGATCGGCGTACACATCTTCCAGCGCGTCGGCCGAAAATTCGATGTCCATGCCATACAAATCGATCAGCACATCGCGCGAATCGTGAATCTTGCCGGATTCGGCATGCAGGCGCATGCGCAGCAGGCGGAAGATGGGCAGATCTTCCTCGTGCGCACTGATGAGCATCTCTTCGGCCATCACGAAAGCCACCGCCACGCTGTGCGCGCGGCTCTCTTTTCCCATGAGAAAGTCGGATCGCAGGTGCAGGCTGCGGTCGTGTTCGAAAAAACGCGCGCTGGCCTCGATATCGCGCAAAGGTTCGGGACGCGGCAAATGCAAATTGCACCCCTGCTCGACCCAGGCGATTTCTTCCGGCTTTGCGGCAACCAGATCGATCCAGACGATTTGTTCAAGATTCAGGGGGGCGTCGAATTCGACATGAATGCGATCAAGCCGCCCGTTCTTTGCGGTAAAGGCGTACAGCATGGCGTACCTCGTTAAGTGCGAGGCTCATTCTAAATCCTAAACACCGAAGTGCGCGAGTATGCGATACAAAGGACCGCCCGCATCGCTCAACGACTGCACCAGCACGAATTCACGACAACGCCAGCGCACGGCAGGCAGGGACGGCAACAATGCATCATGCCATTTTGCATTGCGCAGCAAAGAAACATGCGGTTGGTAGGGACGCCGCTCGAGACGAAAACCATGTTTGCCGAGGCCGTGTTCAAGTTCGTCCACCAATTCGGCAAGCGGGGGCGGAACGGTCCCCGGTGCCGCGTAGACGATATGGTTGTGTCCCCAGTAGCGCGCTTCGGTCAGGTTCAACTCGAAAGCCCGGAAATTCACTTCCTGCGCCGCCAGGCACAAGGTCTCCAGGCGGCTCTCGACCACGGCGCCCAGGAACACCAGAGTCGAATGCAGGGTTTCCGGGCGCATAACGCGACCGCCGCACAACGCATGCAGGGATGATTGCCAGGAAGCCAGAGCGGTGCGCTCGGCATCGTTCGGCCACAGGGCGAAGAACAACCTGAGAGCAGGTTCTGTTGCAGCTTTACTCATGCTTTTCAGCTTACCAGCTTGCATATATTCCGTCAGGGTCGAGCAAAGACGCGGGATGCTGTAGAATGCGCGCCTTGTTGAACGGCTGAACATTATGACCGCACGTTTACGCGAAATCCCCTACAACTACACCTCCTTCTCCGACCGCGAGATCGTGCTGCGCATCCTCGGCAGCGAGGCGTGGGACATCATCAACACCCTGCGCGAAGAACGCCGCACCGGACGCTCGGCGCAGATGCTGTACGAAGTGCTCGGCGACATCTGGGTGCTCATGCGCAACCCGTATCTCGAAGACGACCTGCTCGCCAACCAGAAGCGGCGCGAAGCGCTGATCGGCGCGCTGCATCATCGCCTGTACGCCATCGAGATGCGCCGCGTCGCGTCCGAAAGCGACCCCGACAACCGGCACAATCCCAAGGTAAAACGGCTGCTCGAACTCGCCGGCATGGCAGTCGATCATTTTGCGGCCGAATTTGAGAGCACCTTGCGTCTGCGCAAACACGTGCTGCGCACCCTGAGCCGTATTACACGCAAGGACAACATCCAGTTCGACGGCCTGGCGCGCGTGTCGCACGTGACCGACGCCACCGACTGGCGCGTGGAATACCCGTTCGTGGTGCTGCACCCGGATAACGAAGACGAAGTCGCGCCGCTGGTGCGCGCCTGCATCGAACTCGGCCTGACCATCATTCCGCGCGGCGGCGGCACCGGCTACACCGGCGGCGCCATCCCGCTCACCAAACATTCCGCCGTCATCAACACCGAGAAGCTGGATGCGCTGTCCGCAGTTGAACACCTGACACTGCCGGGTCTGGATGCGCCCTATGCCACCATCCACTGCGGCGCGGGCGTGGTCACGCGGCGCGTGATGGAAGCGGCGGAAGCCAACAAGTTGGTGTTCGCGGTCGATCCGACTTCGGCCGACGCCTCCTGCATCGGCGGCAACGTATCCATGAACGCGGGCGGCAAGAAAGCCGTGCTGTGGGGCACCGCGCTGGACAACCTGGCCTCGTGGAAAATGGTCACGCCGGACGGGCTGTGGATGTTCGTCGAACGGCTCGAGCACAATCTCGGCAAGATCCACGACGCACCGACCGTACGTTTTCGCATCTCACGCTATGAAGCCGACGGCAGGACGCCGCACGGCGCACCCGAAATCCTGACGGTCGACGGCGGTGTCTTCCGCAAAGCCGGGCTGGGCAAGGACGTTACCGACAAGTTCCTGGCCGGCCTGCCCGGCATCCAGAAGGAAGGCTGCGACGGCATCATCACCTCGGCGCGCTTCATCCTGCACCGCGAACACCAGTTCACGCGCACCGTCTGCCTGGAGTTTTTCGGGCAGGTCCACGAAGCCGTGCCCTCCATCGTCGAGATCGTGGACTACTTCCATTCGCGCAAGGGCAAATCGCCCGCTTTGCTGGCCGGTCTGGAGCATCTGGACGAGCGCTATCTCAAGGCGGTGGGCTATGCCACCAAAGCCAAGCGCGACGGACGTCCGAAAATGGTGTTGATCGCCGATGTGGTGAGCGACGACGAACGCGCGGTCGGCGAAGCCGCCTCCGAAATTGTGCGCATGGCCAACCTGCGTCACGGCGAGGGCTTCATTGCCGTCTCCGCCGAGGCGCGCAAGAAATTCTGGCTGGATCGCGCGCGCACCGCCGCCATCGCCAAACACACCAACGCGTTCAAGGTAAACGAAGACGTGGTGATCCCGCTGCCGCGCATGGGCGACTATTGCGACGGCATCGAGCGCATCAACATCGAGCTGTCGCTGGGCAACAAGATCAAGCTGGCAAAAGCGCTGGCGGAATTCTTCAAGGGCGAATTGCCGTTGCGCTATCAGGACGACGCTCAACTTGGCGACGCGGAGCTGCTGGGCAACCGGCCGCAGGCTGCTCAACAAATACTCGCAGAGGTCCTTGCCCGCTGGACATGGCTGCTGGACAACCTGGATAAACCCAGTCGTGAGTCGTTAGTCGTTAGTACCGAGTTAAACCCATCACCCTCAACTAACGACCAGCGACTAACGACTAACGACTTGTCTGTCTTCCAAGTCCTGCAAGACCGCAGCGTGCGCGCCTCCTGGAAGCAGGAAATACGCGATCCCCTGCGCCAGATTTTCAACGGCAACACCTACCTGCCCATCCTCGAACAATGCACGGCCATCCACCAGCGCGTGCTGAAGAGCCGCGTGTTCGTGGCGCTGCACATGCATGCGGGCGACGGCAATGTGCACACCAACATCCCGGTCAACTCCGACGACTACGCCATGCTGCAACAGGCTTACGGCGCGGTGGAACGCATCATGCGGCTGGCGAAAGACCTGGGCGGCGTGATCTCGGGCGAGCACGGCATCGGCATCACCAAGTACGATTTCCTTGAAGCGGCAGAAACCGCCCCGTTCACCGCCTACAAGCAGAAGATCGATCCCGAAGGCCGTTTCAACAAGGGCAAACTGCTCAAGGGCAGCAATCTGGAACGTGCCTACACGCCCAGCTTCAACCTGATGGAACTGGAAAGCCTGATCCTGGAAAAGAGCGAGCTCGGAAACATTTCCGACTCGATCAAGGACTGCCTGCGCTGCGGCAAGTGCAAGCCGGTGTGCAACACACATGTGCCACGCGCCAACCTGCTCTACTCGCCGCGCAACAAGATCCTCGGCACGTCGCTGCTGATCGAAGCCTTCCTGTACGAGGAGCAGACGCGGCGCGGCATTTCCATCCAGCACTTTGCCGAATTCGGCGATGTGGCCGATCACTGCACCGTGTGTCACAAGTGCCTCAAGCCCTGCCCGGTGGATATCGATTTCGGCGATGTGTCCGTGGCCATGCGCAATTTCCTGCGCAAGCTGGGCAAGAAGAAATTCAACCCGGTCACCGCGCTGTCCATGCTGTTCCTCAACAGCACCGAGCCGACCACCATCAAGACGCTGCGCAAAGTGATGATCCAGTGGAGCTATCAGGCGCAGCGTTTCGCTTACGGCCTGGCCAGAAGATTCGGTTTGTTCCGCGCCCAGACGGCGCATCCGCCCGCCACCGTGGGCAAACCGCCTGTCGTGGCCAAGGTGATCCACTTCGTCAACAAACCGCTGCCACCCAAGGTGCCGAGCAAGACCGCGCGCGCGATGCTGGATATCGAGGACAACACCATCGTGCCGGTGATCCGCAACCCGCAAAAGTCGGCCGAGGACAGCGAGGCGGTGTTCTATTTCCCCGGCTGCGGCTCGGAACGTTTGTTCAGCGAGATCAGCCTGGCGACACAGGCCATGCTGTACGAAACGGGTGCCACCACGGTATTGCCGCCGGGCTATTTGTGCTGCGGTTATCCGCAAACGTCCGCCGGCTTCGAAGACAAGGGCAGCCGCATCACCATGGACAACCGCGTGCTATTCCACCGCGTGGCGAACACGCTCAACTATCTGGACATCAAGACGGTCGTGGTGTCGTGCGGCACCTGCATGGATCAATTGCTGGAATACCAGTTCGACAAGATTTTCCCCGGCTGCCGCCTGCTCGATATTCATGAGTATTTGCTGGAGAAAGGCGTGAAGCTGGAAGGTGTGCCGGGTACACGCTTCATCTATCACGATCCCTGCCATTCGCCGATGAAGACCCACCAGCCGATCAAGGTGGTGAACCAACTGATGGGCGCGCCTGTCTCATTGAACGATCGCTGCTGCGGCGAAGCCGGAACCTTTGCCATGGCACGGCCGGACATTGCCACCCAGGTGCGCTTCCGCAAGGAAGAGGAATTGCGCAAAGCGGCTACCGCACTGCGCGCCGACGGCAATGCCGACAAGGTGAAAATTCTTACTTCGTGCCCTGCCTGCCAACAGGGATTGTCGCGCTACCACGACGATGTGCATGCGGAAGCCGGTTATATCGTCGTTGAAATCGCCAAACACAAGCTCGGCGAGAATTGGCTGCAGGATTATGTCGCCAAGGCAAATGACGGCGGCATCGAGCGCGTTCTACTGTAAACAGAGACTATGCTGCCACTGGAACCGATAGACGAACGAGTCAAGCCCGCTTTCAGAGACGCCGCCACTTGCCTGAACTGGTTAAGCCAGCTGCAACTGACCAATCTGCATCTGGCGCAGGGAACGCTGCGCGCCAAACTGGATGAATTCAATCGTTTCCCCCTGCGCGGCAAGGAGCGTTTGAAGACGCTGGAAACACTGCGGGAAGCCGTGCATACCGTGCAGGACGATTACGCCAAAAAGCTTTTCGGAAAGAAACTGCCGCTTTCCAACGATGAATTCATCACGCTTCTTTCCCTCTCCAACCTGTGGCAAAGCATGCTCAACGGCTATCTGCGCTGCCTGCAATCGCTTGCTGCCGGCGACTCGTCGCTTTCTTCCGACGAGGTCATGTTATGCCAGCGCTGCCTGTTCTACAGCGGCCAGCAACTGGGGGAATTCCTGCGTGCCGGGTACGAGCCGGACGGAAAAACCTGGCAGCGTTTCCACACGATATACGCGCATATCGAGGAACGCGACCTGCAACAAGCCGCTGTCGCGGACAATTTCATTTCTGCCGGTCGCATCTCTTGCCGCACGCTGTACGCCAAGTTGCTGTTGCTGCATCGCGCGCGTTTGCTTGGAATGAGACGCAACCAATGGCCCACCCTGAATCGCTGGCTGGACAGTTGGGGCGACAACTTCACCATTGAAACGAGTTGCAGCATGACGCACGAAGATGCCCCTCCCCTGGCCGTCGATCTGGCGGGAACACAGGGGCTTATTCCGGTCTATCAGGCCACGTCCGCCGCCGGCATGCGTTTCCTGGCCATGGTCCCCCTGTCCAAACTCATTCGCGTAAAGACCATCCTGTTGCAACAAGGGCAATTGCCGCAGCATCTGGATCTCGGTGACGACATGACCAGCAAGGAATGCACCGATTTGCTCAACCGGTTGCATGTCTGCTGGTGCGAAAAACGCGCCGAATCGTTGGCGGACAATCCCCGCGCAGCACCCGTCGTGGAACTCTGTTACACCATTGAAAATATCTATGCGCACATTGCGCGCAAGCCGTTCCGGCCGCCGGCCGCGACGAGCATTTTCGAGAAGGAAGCGCAGAAACAGATCGAGACCTTTGGCCGCGTGCTGGATCAGACCGATCGCCACAACCTGGTTCAGCTCGGTTTCCTGGCCGAACAGTGGCTGGTTGAAGAAGACGGCTTGCTGCATGCGCGCCTGTTGCGCAAAACGAATTCCGGGGAGCGCCTCGGATTGAACCAGCTCGTTTGCGTACACAAAGCGGACACCGGCACTTACAAACTCGGCGTGGTCACGCTGGTCAGCATCAATCGCAGCGGGCAGCTCTACATTGGCGTGCGCTATCTGCCGGGAAACCCGCAAGCCGTCATCGTGCGCGGCAGTTCAAGCGGGAACCTGCTTTCCGGCGCCGCCGCAGCCCTGGCCCTGCCGGAAATATCCAGCCTGCGCATCCCGGCCAGTATCGTCATCCCGCGCGACTGGTTCCAGGCGGGACGGCATGTCGATATCAGTCTGCAGCAGAAATCAAAACTGGATGTGACGCTGGGAATCAGCGTGGAAAAGGGCAACGACTTCGAGCGCGTGAGTTTCACGGCCGAGAAGTAGTTCAGTCGTTCGCGCCGGATTTCGCGATTCGCCGCTTCGCCGGAAAGACGATGCTGAAGGTACTGCCCTTGCCTTCTTCGCTCGCAACCTCGAGCTGCGCCTGATGGCGCATGATGATGTGTTTGACGATGGCCAGCCCCAATCCCGTGCCACCGGTCTCGCGCGAGCGGCTGCGGTCCACGCGATAGAAACGTTCGGTAAGGCGCGAGATATGTTGCGGCGCAATGCCGATACCGCTGTCCTTTACGCTGAATACCGTATGCCCGTCGGGTTGTTCACTCCAGCGTAAAACGACATCGCCGCCCGGCGGTGTATAGCGAATGGCGTTGCTGACGAGGTTCACGAAGGCGCTGTGCAATTCACCCGTGTTTCCGGCAACCCGTGCTTCGCTGTTGATTTCCAGCTTGATCCGGTGTTGCCCGTTGCTCAACGAGCGGCCTTCTTCGTACAGGGTACGCATCAATTCCGGCACATCGACTTTCTCCTCGATCAAGACATTCTGCTCGTTCTCCAGGCGCGAAAGCGTGAGCAGATCGTCCACCAGGTTTTCCATGCGCGAGGTCTGGTCGCCCATCAACTGCAGCGCGCGGCGCGCCATATCGTTCTCCAGCTGCGGCATGTCCTGCAGCGTCTCGACAAAGCCGTTGACCACGGTCAGCGGGGTGCGCAACTCGTGCGAGACGTTGGCGACGAAGTCGCGGCGCATGGTCTCGATGCGCTCCAGATGCGTAATGTCGCGGCTGATGAGCAGGCGTTTGCTGCCGCCGTAGGCAATGAGCTTGATGGACAGCACGAGGTCGTCGTGGCGTGTGCCGCGCAACACCAGCGGCTCGGCAAAATCCTTCTTCACGAGATACTGCACAAATTCCGGCTGGCGCGCGAGGTAGGTGATCTGCTGCCCGATGTCGCGTTCGCCGTCCAGGCCGAAATGGTGCTCGGCCAACGGATTGCACCACTCGATACGGTCGGCTTCATCCAGAATCACCACGCCTTCCGGCAAGGCCGACGTCGCCTGTTCCATCTGGTGCAGGGCGGCGGCATGTTGTTCCCTGTCCTTGCGGCGCTGCCTGGTCAGCTTGTTGAGCTGCGAAAAAGCATCCTCCCACAGCCCGGAACCATCCGGCACTTCCTGCGTATCCGGATCGGACAGCCATTTCTCGAAAGCGGCCAGGTTGCGCAAATGGCTGAGCAGCCGCAGCGACATGCCGATACCGAAGATCAGCGCGGCCGGCAATGCCCCGGCGATCGGCCATACCAGCAGGGCGAATAGAAAAAGAAGAAATGGAAAAGCGAAAGCGCGCTGCCAGAAATCGCTCACGGCGAAGCCTTAAAATTGGATTGGTCGCAATTATACTTGGTGATGCAGAAGCGGGCGCGCCGATAACCTATTCTTTGGAAAAACGATAGCCGCTGCCGCGCACGGTCTGCACCAGATTGTCCAGCCCGGACGGTTCCAGCGCCTGGCGCAGGCGGCGGATGTGCACATCCACCGTGCGCTCTTCCACAAACACATGGTCGCCCCACACCTGATCCAGCAACTGCGCACGGCTGTAAACACGCTCTATGTGGGTCATGAAGAAGTGCAGCAGACGAAACTCGGTGGGGCCGAGTTCGATGTTCTCCCCGTTGGCACTCACGCGGTGCGTGGTTGGCGACAGTTCCACCCCTTCGACACGCACCGTCTCGTCGCTCATCTGCGGCGCGCGGCGGCGCAGCACGGCACGGATGCGCGCCATCAGTTCGCGCGGCGAGAACGGCTTGGTGATGTAGTCGTCGGCACCCGACTCCAGGCCGAGTATCTTGTCGCGCTCGTCGGTGCGGGCGGTGAGCATGATGATGGGAATCTCGCGCGTGCGCGAGTCGGCACGCAGGCGCCGCGCCATCTCCACCCCGGAAGTGCCGGGCAGCATCCAGTCGAGCAGGATGAGATCGGGCAAGGCGCGGTTGATTTCGGCCAATGCGCCCGGCACATCGTAGGCCTGGATGGCGCGGAAACCGCATTGCGCCACGTTGAAGGCCAGCAATTCCTGGATTGCCGGCTCGTCTTCCACGATCAGTATGTTGGCTGTCGACATCTTTTTCTCCCTATCCCGTTTCACGTTGCCCGCGATGATATGAAAGAATTATGACAGTAACATGACAGTTCAGTCGGTCTGGTGATGCGGGTGATGGTGCGGGTGCTCATGCCCGTATTTCCCAAGCATGTCGGGCAGCAACGACCCCAGCAGCATGCCGAACACACTGAACATCAGGCCGACCAGTTGCGGCGGCCAGATTTCGCTCAACGGGAACAGTTCCATGGATACCCACGAAACCACCCCCAGCACAATGGAGACCAGCGCCCCCTGCGTATTGGCGCGTTTCCAGTACAAGCCGAATGCCAGCGGCACAAACGCGGCGACCAGCGTCACTTTGTATGCGTTTTCCACCATCTCGAAGATGCTGGCATTGGAATGCAGCGCGAACCACAGCACCACGCCGCCGAACGTCAGCACGATGATGCGCATGGTGCGCAGCATCTGCTGATCGCTCATGTGCCTGAGTGCGAAATGTTTGAGGATGTTCTCGGTGAACATCACGGAAGGTGCCAGCAGCGTGGCGGACGCCGTGCTCATGATGGCGGACAGCAAGGCGCCGAAAAAGAACACCTGCGCCACCTGCGGCGTGTGGTTCAGGATGAGATTGGGCAGCACCATCTGCGAATCGGTCTCGATCAGGTCGCCGAACACTTTCGGGTCGATCAGGGTCGCGGAATAGGCCAGGAAAATCGGCACAAATGCAAAAACGAAATACAACATGCCGCCCGCGACAGAGCCGCGCACGGCAGTTTTCTCGTCCTTCGCCGAGGTCATGCGCTGGAATACGTCCTGTTGCGGAATGGAGCCCAGCATCATGGTGATGCCCGCGCCGATAAAGGGCAGCCAGGTTTCATAACCGCCCTGCGGAAAGAATTGCAGTTTGCCGGCCGCCTGTGCGTGGCTTACCACATTGCCCACACCGCCCACTTCGCCGCTGATCAGCACTGCGATCAGCAGCATGCCCGCCATGATGACGGTCATCTGCACGAAATCCAGCAGCGCCACCGACCACATGCCGCCGAACATGGTGTAGCCCAGCACGATGGCCGTGCCGATATACATGCCCGTCGTTTGCTCGATCGCGCCGCCGCTGACCATGTTGAACACCAGCCCCAGCGCCGTGACCTGCGCCGAGACCCAGCCCAGGTAGGAGATCATGATGCAGATCGTCATGATCAGCTCGACCACGCGGTTGTAGCGCTGCCGGTAATAGTCGCCGATGGTGAGCAGGTTCATGCGGTACAGCAAAGGGGCGAAGAACAGGCCCGCAATGATCAGGCACATACTGGCGCCGAACGGATCGGCGACGATCCCGCTCATGCCTTCTTTCACGAAGGTGGCGGAAATGCCCAGCACGGTTTCCGCGCCGAACCAGGTGGCGAACACCGTTGCCATGACAATCGGAAAGGGGAGATGGCGCCCTGCCACCACAAAATCGCGGGAATTGTGCACCCGCCGCGAAGCGTAAACCCCGATACCCACGGAAAACAGCAGATAGAGCACGACGAACCAGATCAGCATGCAAACTCCCCCGCAAATTCAAAAATGACGAATATTTTAGCAGCGTAACGAAAAACGAAAAGGCTGCCATTCCCCTCTTTGGAACAAACCGGAACGCCTAAACCGACAACCTCGCCTCCACCCCCAGCATGCGGATGCGTGCCGCAAAGCCTGCCATGCGCTCGCCCGGCAGCGCAGACAGGCGCGGCGCTTCCGCCTGCAGCGAAGGACGCGCCAGGCCGTACAGCAGCACGCCCTGCGGCTTGATGCCTGCGAGCAACAGCCCCTTCAGGAAATCCACATAATCGTCTTCGTCCTGCGCGCCGGGCGCAACACCGTCCAGCGCAAACCAGCAGGTTTGCAGCCAGGTGTTGGGGCAGCAATCGATGGCCGTGGCGAGATTTTGCCGCACCTTGTCCATCGTCATTTTGGTGTCGTTGACGAGCGCCATGCCTGCTTCGCTGGCGCGGTCCAGCTTGAACCAGACTTCGCCGTTGAGTTGCGCCATGCGGCGCAGGCCTTGCTGCACGTTGTCGCGCTGCATGAGGCTGCCGTTGGTAATGAGTACCAGTTTGAGATCGGCGGGTTTGAGCTTGGCGATGATCTCGATGACTTCGGCGAATTCCTGCGCGCTGGTCGGTTCGCCGTTGCCGGAGAGGGCGATGTCGTTGATGCGGCGCGCTTCGGACGGCACGCGCTGCATGAAATCGCCGTGCTGCAAATCATGCAAAAAGCCGCCCAGTTCTTTTTCCAGCAAGAGCAAATCAACCGGCGGCGCGGTGCCACGCACGAGGTCGGGCACCTGGCAGTAGATGCAGCGCCAGTTGCAGGCGTTGTTGGTGTTGAGGTTGATGCCGATGGAAACGCCGCCCGCGCGGCGCGAGACGACCGGATACACATAGCGCAATCCGGCGCTGTCGCGGCGGTGGTCGGTGACGCTTAGTTTGGAAAAATCTTCAGCCACGGATTAACCCTGGAAACCTCAATCAGCCACGGATGGACACGGATCTACACAGATAAAAAACATATCAGACAAGAATCGCTTTCCCACCAGATGGCATGTGCAAACCGTCGGGCGAACTCGGTATTCATCCGTGGAATCCGTGTTCATCCGTGGCTAATAACGTTTCAGGATTTCACCAGCGGCAAATACTGCGCCGGGTCCACCGGCTTGCCGAGTTTGCGAATCTCGAAATGCAACCCGACCTGGCTGGCATCGGTGTTGCCCATCTCGGCGATCTTCTGGCCCTTGCTCACGCTCTGGCCTTCTTTCACCAGAATCCGGTCGTTGTGCGCATAGGCGCTGAGGTAAGTCTTGTTATGCTTGATGATGATGAGCTTGCCGTAACCGCGCAAGCCGCTGCCGCTGTACACCACCTTGCCCGAGGCGCTCGCCACCACGGCCTGCCCGCGCTGGCCGGCAATATCCACCCCTTTGCGGTTGTCGCTTTCGGAGAATCCGGCAACCAGCTTGCCGTTGGTCGGCATGCCCCATTCCAACGGCCTTTCGTCGTCCACGGCGCGGGACGAAGCGCTCGACTTTACCGGAGCAATAGCCGCCGGTCTTGCAGTTGTACCCGCCGGATCATTCTGCAGGCGTTCCGCCTGGGCCAGCGCGTGATCGGTATAAGCAAGTTTTCCCACCTTGGGGTAACTCTTCGTGACGCCGGGTTCCGGCACTTGCGACAGCATCACCGGTCTGGGCACATCTGCGGAAGGCGGCGTTCCGGCGACCGGGATATTCAAGCGCAACTGCTGGCCGATCTTGATCTCCGCCGGATTCTCCAGGTTGTTCCAATCGGCCACGTCGCGGTAATCCACGCCGTTCAGGAAAGCGATGCTGTACAACGTGTCGCCCTTTTGCACGGTATAGGTGCGCGTGACGGTTTCGTATTCGGAATCCATCACCGGTTTTTTCTCGGCGGGTGTTTGCACAGACGACGCGGAGGCTGTGTCCAGGCTGTATCCCATGGCTGGCCCGCGCACGGTGGGCGCGCTTCTGTCCGCGCCGTATTCCATGACGGGCGCCTTTCGGCCATTCGGCGCAACGACGGTGGAACATCCGGCCAACACAAATGCCGCCAACGCCAATATTCCCCACTGCTGAATCAACTCTTTCATGCTTTTCCCATCACCAACGGTACAAACTTCACGGCTTCCAGACGACTTTCGTTAAAGCCGTTTTCATCGCGCTCGATCAGATACAAGTATTGTTCCTGGGTTCCCATCGGCAGAACCATTCTACCACCCACTGCCAGTTGTTCCCGCAGCACGACCATCAGCGCGGGGGCGGCGCAGGTCATGATGATGCCGTCAAACGGTGCCGCGTCCGGCAACCCCCCGGAGCCGTCGGCATAGCGCAGATTGGTGTTGAAAATTTTCAATTCGCGCAACGTTTTCGCGGCGCGGCTATGCAGCGGCATGATGCGCTCGATGGAATAGACTTCCTTCGCCACTTTGGCCAGCACCGCCGCCTGGTAGCCGCAGCCGGTGCCGATCTCCAGCACGCGTCCCAATTGTCTGCCGTTGCGCAGCACTTCGGTCATGCGCGCCACGATGTACGGTTGCGAGATTGTTTGCCCGTGCCCGATGGGCAGCGACACATCGTCGTAGGCACGTGTCGCCAATGCCTCGTCGATGAAAATATGGCGCGGCACTTCGTTCATCGCCGCCAACACCGTTTCGTCCTGGATACCCTCGGCGCGCAAGCGTTCGATCAGGCGACCGCGCGTACGCGCCGAGGTCATGCCGATACCGGCGTGACGCAAGTTCACTTCTGCACCCCGTCGGCCATCCAGGAGCGCACGGCATCCAGTTGGCTGTATTGCGTGAGATCGACCTGCAACGGCGTGATGGAGACGCGGCGCTGCGCGGTCACAAAGAAATCCGTGCCTTCGCCCGCATCCTGCGCTTTGCCCGCAGCGCCAACCCAGTACACCGGCTCGCCGTGCGGGTTGCTGCTTTTGATCACGGGTTCGGCCTTGTGGCGCTTGCCCAGACGCGTCACTTCCATCCCCTGCAGTTGCTCGTAGGGCACATCCGGCACATTCACGTTCAGCAGCCACGGATGGGAATGCGTCTGCTTCATGAAACGCTGCACCAATTCCACCGCAATCCTGCCCGCCGTGTCGTAGTGCACGGGGGCATGCTTTGCCATCGAGATCGCGATGGCCGGGATGCCCAGCAGGAAACCCTCGGTCGCCGCGGCCACCGTGCCGGAGTAGATCGTGTCGTCGCCCATGTTGGCGCCGGAATTGATGCCCGACACCACGATGTCCGGCTGCACGTCCACCATGCCGGTCACCGCCAGATGCACGCAATCGGTGGGGGTGCCGTCGACATAATAAAAACCGCTGGGCGCCTGGCGCAGGTTGAGCGGACGGTTCAGGGTGAGCGAATTGCTCGCACCGCTGCGGTCGCGTTCCGGCGCGACCACCGTCACTTCCGCAATGGCGGCAAGATGTTGGGCCAGACAGGCCAAGCCCGGCGCGAAATAACCGTCGTCGTTACTGATCAGGATGCGCATGGAATAAGGCCAAACCGAAGGAAAAATGGGAACAATATTGTTGTCATAATTATCGGCGATCTATTAGTCGCTTCGAATGCAGATCACCGGGACGAATGTTAGCCGCCTTTTCCGTTTGCTTCCAGCCTAACTTTCCGCCCTGCACACCCTTGGGACCGGCTTTTCATCGTGTCTTTGCCGCAGGTTTCCAGCTTCAGGGCGCAGAACTTGCCGGTTCTGCGCCTCCCGGCGCCAGAAAGCAGTGCGCGGCACGAATCTACCGGACAGCATCAACGAGTTACACACTTCAACCCGGATAATCCATTAGAAGCCGCAGTATCCCCTCCCCCTTGCACCCGCAGGGGGTAGGCCGTGGTTGTAAAGCCGCTGAAGCGGCAACAACCACGCACCAGGGGGAGGGTTAGGGAGGGGGTAGAAGCGCGGGAGATCATCGACTCTACCCCCATCCTGGCCTTTCACCCGCAAGGAGTACGCCGCCAGACGCTCGACCTTCGGTCGGTCTTGGCGCAGCCCCTGCAAGGGGGAAGGGACGGGTTCGGCTCTAATGGACAATCTGGGTTCAAAGAAAAAGGACTTCCGGTGTTCAGGATTCCGGATCAGGCGTCGGCAAATTGGCTTTTGTCCGCAACAACTCGACAAATTTTTCAAAATCGACCAGATTGCCGGGAAAACTCAGCTTCGCCCGGTCGGCAAATGTCACCACAGCCATGCGACCACCCTTGGCAAACCACACATCGACTGCCGCAATATCGGATACCCGGAATTCAGCGCGCTTGAAACCGCCAACAGCGATGCGATCCTCATCGACAGTCAACGAATAGCAGTAGGTTCGAGCAGCTTCATACACAATCGTAACGAACAGCGGCAAAAACAGCAGCCATCCCCACCATTTTGGAGTTGTACCGATATACAAGGCAATCAGCATTGCCAACGCCAAGGCAAATTTGCTGTAAGCCAACCATTTCGGAAATCGAATTGTCATTTTTAAATTCTTTTTTATTAGTGACATGCGACGGCATTGACTCGCACAACTGCCGACCCAAATTGCCTGCCCCTCCCCTCAGGAGCCCACCATGAGACATACCGAATAGCGCGCTTGCTCCCGGCAAGCTATCCGGACGAACCACCCAACGGTGCCGTCATGGTAAATTTGCAGAGCGAATTAATCAAGTTTAGCCAATTCGTTGGAAATGCCTGAAAATAAAACAGGCCGTCCCTCTTCTGTCGCCGAAATGTGAACCCTGTTTGCTTGCAACAAGTAACTATGGGAGGATTCCTCCCCGAACGGCACCTTTTCAACCGTTTCTCTGGAGAACACCATGTCAAGCATGCACAGATTCGCCTTTCCTGTTGTTTTGTTCTGTTCCGCGCTCGTTTTGTCGGCTTGCGCAACCAAGTCACAAGAGGTTGCCGCCCCCGAACCCGCCCCTGCCGCAGTAATGGCGGAACCGGAAGTTGCGCCCGCCCCCGCGATGGCTGAAGTTGTCGAGCAACCTGCTCCCGTTGCCGAACAGCCCGCCCCCAAACCGGTCGTCAAAAAAGCCAAGAAAAAAAGAGCCAAAGTCGCCCCGCCGCCTGCCCCGGTTGAACCCGTCGTAGCCCCGGCCCCGGTTGAACCGGCACCAGTAGCTGCGCCAGAGCCCACTCCGCCCGCACCAGTTGCCGCTCCCGAGCCAGCCGCCACAACACCCGGCTTCCTGGAAAAATACTGGCTCTGGCTGCTCGGCTTCGTAGTAGTTGTGATCGCTTTCCTGCTGATGAAAAAGAGAGACTAATCGGCAACCTGATCACCCATAGCACTCAAGCTGGATGCGCCTGCACACGGCGCATCCAGCCCTTCTTGCAGTCCCGTAGCCCGGATGCAGCGTAGCGCAATCCGGGAAACACCCCGGATTCCACTTCATTCCTTCCGGGCTACGTTTGCTTTTCGCGCAGATCCGCTCGAATGATGGATTGGGCCTCGGCCACAGGCCAAGCGGGATGCCAACGACGCTAGCGGAAAAGCCGGTGTCTATGCGATGGCTAGCAGCGACATAAGGCTATGCTTCATAGGACAGCAAGACCATTTCCGCCGCTTGTTGGCGAAGCGGAATAAGGGCTTGATAGGCCGCCGACGAATACCAACCGTTAACTTCTGCGACACTCGGAAAGCGGATAACGACAATGTCGGGGTGAGTGTTCTCGCCGGAAAGTGCAGCCACTTGTTTGCCACGAAAAACAAGCTCGCCTCCCCAAGGCGCCAATGTTGGCGGCACCTTGCTTCGATATTCAGCCCACATTTCCGCGTTCTTCACTGTGATGTGACCGACAACGTATGCGTTACTCATCTACATGGATTCCAAGGGCGGATCAGAAGGCAGGCCCAACGTGCAGCTTGAGGAGCGCGGAAGCCGGCTGTTGGAGCGTCCCTCTCGAAGCGATTGTTATGGCATGGATTTCTCTGGGCATAGCTTAGGATACTGGACACAGGCTGCCTCATACTGTTTCCAATCTTGCGCAATCTGCAATTGATTGAGCAAAAATTGAGCGCCAAAAGAAACGGCCATCGCAAGGGCGGCTACGCCTCCAGCGAACAGGCCAGAAGATAACCGTGGTGCTGGGCCAAATAAAATTCCGCAGATAAAGAATGAAGCCACAATAAGGGCGCTTATTAGTAAATGCAGAAATCCAAGACCGATGCAGCCAAAGCTCTCGCATGTAAAGAAGAAGCGTAGCCAATCCCTTGAAGCTGCCAACAGGAATAGCGCTGCAATCATTAGAGCTGCAGCCAGTACGACATACTTAAATCTCATGCCAACGATCCCTTACGCCACAACGAGGTTGTAGAAAAAGCCCATTCATACCCGCATCGTGCCGAGAACCAAACCAAATATCAAGGTCGAAGTTGGGGGTGATATTTTGGAGTTATGAATGGCGCGCTACAAACACATCGACACCAGCCCGAGATTTCTGGCGGTGAACCTGCAACGGCAACTTCTGCCCGGCACCTTCGAACACGCACTGAATCACCTGCTCGACCACGGGCTTGACCTCACCGGCTTTGATGCGCGCTTCAGCAACGATGAAACTGGCGCTGCCGCCTATCCGCCCACCATGCTGCTCAAAGTCATTCTGTTCGCCTACAGCCAGAACGTATAGCTAAGGGACGCGCCGAAGGCGCGTCCCAGCGACCGAAGGGAGCGAACTTGAGCGTAGGGTTAGGTTGCATTGCCAGCGAAGCCACTGAGACCCTCGCTAAATGAAAGGTAGGAGAAGGGGCTCGTAACGAGACACTCTTTAAGTTCTGGACTACAGAAAAAATATTGATCACCCATCGATAACAGGCGCATGCCAGAAATAGCAAGGTCATTGATTTGGTTTGGCATGAAGAATTGTCCGATCTTGATGCTTGTATGAGTATGTAGCTCTTCGCCAGTACTGCGAATGAAGAGCGTTGCTGGTGAATACGCCACACGCTCAATATTGAGCGATTGAAGATAGGCTGCCAACTCGTTCTCGACAAGCAAATAGAGATAACCGGCCATAAACGGGGCAAGAACTCCGCGTTCAACTGGCTGGAACCTGCCGTCGGAAATTTCGACGAGCCTCACCGCAGGTTGTTTGCAGAACATGTAATAAGGAAGCGACATGCTTTTGCAACCTAACGTTAAGGTGAGGGGCGCGAGCGGCTATGCCGCGAAGCGTCCCGCTCGACCGTGAGGTTAGGCTGCTTGCGTTTGTTTTTCACTCGCTTGATTAGCCAATAAATGCCAATTGCAAATGCGATGAAAAAGGCCGGAAGAACAGCTGCCGGAATAAAGAAAGATGGCTTTCCAGAAAATGAGTGCGAAACACCAAACCCACCATCACCTTGCAGCGTTGCGATAAGAGCAACGAGGAAATAGCACAGAAGGGTAAAGCCTAGAAGACCCCAACCAATTTTTGCGATTGTCTTGTTACTCCGCTCTGACATGGTTATGCCTAACGCAAAGCTAAGGGGCGCGACGAAGGCGCGTCCCAGCGACCGAAGGGAGCGAACTTGAGCGCAGGGTCAGCAGGTTGTCTCACTTAACAACCTTTGGCGATATCTCGCTATCGATGCGCTCTAACCATGGAGTAATTGCTGTCTCCCAGTCTGGCGACATGGCTAGCAAATGAGTGAACGATTTTTTAGCTTCAATCATAGCGCCAAGTTGAAAGTATGCTTTTGCTAAAAACCAATGTGCATAAGGTTCGCCTGGTTGATTTGCTATCCATTCAAGCGCTGAAAACTTAACTGCGATAGCGTTACCCTTGGCAAGTAGGTCCTCAAGTTCCGCTTGCTTCTTTTTAGTGTAAAGCTGCCTGCCGACCAAACTGCTTGGCTCTCCTAACTTTTTCAATACGCCAAAAAAAAGAAAGGTGAAATATATGGAAATAGAAACCAATATTATCAAGAGCCACTTTATGGTCTGAAGCTCTTCGATAATGCCATTAATCGATTCTGCTGGAATGCTCACTTTGGTACCTGCTAACGTAATGGAATGGACGCCCACTTCCTAATACGGCATCGAAGTGCCAAAGTAGTGGTGGCATTACGACCACTAGACATAGAAAGGGGCATCCAAAAATGAAGATATCGAAGATTACGACAATAGGCATCGATTTGGCA
>JAHJNJ010000011.1 GCA_018820925.1 Gammaproteobacteria bacterium
CTCGGAACGAACAGATTTTATCTCTGGGGCACCACCAACCCGTTCGTGGTGTACCCGCAAGGGGTAGGCCGTGGCTGTAAGGGGCATTCGCCCCAACAGCACACGCTCAGCTTGTCGAACCATCCTGTCCTTTGGACAGGGGTAAGTTGAAGGGTGAATAACCTAATTAATCCGTTCGGCCTGAGCCTGTCGAAGGGTGAATGACCACAGATCGGAGCGCCGTTCCTTCCTTCGACATGCCTTTAGTCCTGAGCTTGTCGAAGGATCAGGACGAACGGGGTTGGGGGGTCGGTTTACTTGGAACGGAAATCAGGACGAACGGAATTCAGATTTGCTATGCGCCAACCTCGAAACCTCCGCCCAATCCCCTCGCATCAACGCCTCCTTCTTCTTGCGGCTCCACCCCTTGATCTGCATCTCAGCCGCCAGCGCCTCCTCCCGCGTGCAGCATTCCTGCGACCAGATCAGTTCAACTGGCAGGCGTGATTGGGTATATCCATCACATTCACCGGACTGATGCAGTCCGATGCGCGCCTCAAGGTAATCGGTATGCCCCGTGTAGTAGCTGCCATCTGAACAACGAAGCATGTAAACCCAAAACATTCAGTTTCCCCGCTTTGTTTGTCCAAACGGCAGACACAGCTCCTTGATCATCGCTTCCTCATCCGCAGGAATGATCAGCACAGGTTTGGCGCCCCTGCTTTCGATTCTGGCCAATCCATCTTTGTTTGCAACCCTGTCCAGCGCAAGTCCGAGAAAACCCAACGGGTCACAAATGGTCTGGCGGATTTCGGCAGCGTGTTCGCCGATGCCGCCGGTGAAGACGAGCGCGTCGATGCCGCCGGCTTTGGCGGCGAGGCTGCCGATGGCGGCGCGGGTCTGGTGGCAGAAGTAGTCCACGGCGAATCTGGCTGGTTCGCTGGGGCTGGCGAGCAGGTCGACCATTTCGCTGCTTTCACCGTTGGACAGGGCGAGCAGGCCCATTTTGTGGAACACGATGTCGCCGAGTTGCGCGGGGTCGAAGCGTTTGGAGAGCTCCAGCATCACGCCGGGGTCAAGGTCGCCGCTGCGCGTGCCCATGACGATGCCGCCTGCGGGCGTGTAGCCCATGGTGGTATCCACCGACTTCAGGTTGTCGAGCATGCACAGGCTGGCGCCGCTGCCGAGGTGGGCGACGACGATTTTGCCGTGGGCGGTTTCGCCCAGCAATTGGGGCAGGCGCGAGGCGACGTAGGCGTAGTTCAGGCCGTGGAAGCCGAAGCGGCGCAGACCGAATTCCTGCGGGATGGGCAGGCGTTTCGAAAGCGGCGGCATGGTGGTGTGGAATGCAGTGTCGAAGCAGGCGACTTGCGGCACGTTGAAATGTTTGCTGCACAGGTCAAGGCCCATCAGGTTGCCCGGCAGGTGCAGCGGGGCTAGATGAACGATGTGTTGCAGGCGTTCGCGTTCGGCGGCGTCCACCCGACGCGCCGCTTCCGCGATTTCGCCGCCGTGCACGAAACGGTGGCCGACGATATCCGGCGTGTGGCCGGACAGTTCTTGAAAGAATTGATCAAACCCGGCTTGCGGGTCGCGCAAATGTCCGTAGCTGTAATCGCGCCGCGTGCCGTCGCTGTCGAACAGGCTGGCCTTGACGGAAGAGGAGCCGCTATTGATGGTGAGGATGGTGGGCATTTTCAGGATATATGGATTCGCTTTATGTAGGGTGGGCAAACAGGTTCATCGTTTGCCCACGCGGTGCGCATTATGATAAACCGCGTGGGCACAGAAACGTGCCCACCCTACATCTACTTCCCAGTTTCAAAACGGCCATGTCCAGTTGTCCGCCGCCGGCAGGTCAGTCCCGTTTTCATAAGCATAGTTGCGGCACTCGATCTGCATGTTCAGCATTTTCTCCTTCACATGCGCGCCCGCCACGTGCAGCGCGGGGATGCGGTCGATCACGTCGATGACCAGGCTGAAGCGGTCGATCTGGTTCTGGATCGCCAGTTCCAGCGGGGTGTTGATGCTGCCTTTTTCCTTGTAGCCGCGCACGTGGAAATTCCTGTGGTTGTTGCGGCGATAGGCGAGGCGGTGGATCAGCCACGGGTAGCCGTGGAAGTTGAACATCACCGGTTTATCCAGCGTGAACAGGCTGTCGAAGTCGCGGTCGGACAGGCCGTGCGGGTGTTCGCTGTCCGGTACGAGCTTGTACAAGTCGACCACGTTGATGAAGCGAATCTTGAGGTTGGGGAAATTATTGCGTAACAGCACCACGGCGGCCAGCGCTTCCTTGGTCGGCACGTCGCCCGCGCTCGCCATCACCAGATCCGGTTCCACGCCCTGGTCGTTGCTGGCCCAGTCCCAGATGCCGATGCCTTTGGTGCAATGCTCGGTGGCCGCTTGCATGTCCAGAAACTGCAAGTGCTTCTGTTTGTCGCAGACGATCACGTTGATGTAGTTAGTGCTCTTCAGGCAGTGGTCGGCGACTGACAGCAGGCAGTTCACGTCGGGTGGCAAATAAATGCGCGTCACTTTCGGACTCTTGTTCACCACCAGATCGAGGAAGCCGGGATCCTGGTGCGTGAAACCGTTATGATCCTGGCGCCACACGGTGGAGGTGATGAGCAGATTCAGCGACGACACCGCCGCGCGCCACGGCACAGCCTTGGACATGTCCAGCCACTTGGCATGCTGGTTGAACATGGAATCGATCACGTGCACGAACGCTTCGTAGGTGGAAAAGAAGCCGTGCCGACCGGTAAGCAGGTAGCCTTCCAGCCAGCCTTCCAGCGTGTGCTCGGAGAGCATTTCCATCACGCGCCCGTCCGGAGAGAGTTCGCCGCCGCCCGCATCTTCCGGCAGATAACCGGCGAGCCAGGTCTTCTTGCTCACTTCATAAATATTGTCCAGCTTGTTCGAGCTGTTTTCGTCCGGGCCGAACACGCGGAAGTTGTGCAGGTTGTCGCGCATAATGTCGCGCAGGAATTTGCCCAGCGGGCGTGTATTTTCGGCCAGGGTGGTGCCCGGCCGCTTCACCTCGATGGCGTAATCCCTGCAATCCGGCATGTGCAGGGCCTGGCGCAACTGACCGCCGTTGGCGTGGTGGTTGGCGCTCATGCGGCGGTTACCTTTCGGCGCCAGCGCTTTCAGTTCGGGCCGCAACGTGCCATTGCTATCGAACAGTTCGGCGATCCGGTAACTCTGCAGCCATTCGTTCAGTTTGGCGAAATGTTCCGGCGCCTTGATGTCGCCGATGGGCACCTGATGCGCGCGCCAGAAGCCTTCCACTTTTTTGCCGTCCACTTCCTTCGGCCCGGTCCAGCCTTTGGGCGAGCGCAGCACGATCATCGGCCAGCGCGGACGATCCGGTTTGCCGCTGCTGCACGCCTCTTCTTGCAGGCGGCGGATATCCAGCACGCATTGTTCCATGGTGGCGGCCATTGTTTGATGCATGGTCTCGGGATCGCTGCCCTCGACAAAGTACGGCGTCCAGCCGTAACCCTTGAACAGGTTCTCCAGTTCCTCGTGCGAGATGCGCGCGAGAATGGTCGGGTTGTTGATCTTGTAGCCGTTGAGATGCAGGATGGGCAGTACTGCACCGTCGCGGATCGGGTTCAAGAATTTGTTGGAATGCCAGGATGTCGCCAGCGGCGCGGTTTCCGATTCGCCGTCGCCCACCACCACGGTCACGATCAGGTCCGGGTTGTCAAAGGCCGCGCCGAACGCGTGCGACACGCTGTAGCCGAGTTCGCCGCCTTCGTGGATGGAGCCTGGCGTCTCCGGCGTGCAGTGGCTGCCGATGCCACCCGGAAAAGAAAATTCCTTGAAGAACTGGCGCATGCCCTCCTCGTTCTCGGCCTTGTTCGGATACACCTCGCTGTAGCGGCCTTCCAGATACACCGGTGCCAGCACGCCGGGCGCGCCGTGCCCCGGCCCCGCCATGAAGATCGCGTTCAGGTCGTATTTGACGATGAGCCGGTTCATGTGGATGTAGATGAACGCCAGCCCCGGACTGGATCCCCAGTGGCCAAGCAGGCGGCTCTTGAGGTGTTCGAGCTTGAGCGGTTCCCTGAGCAGCGGGTTGTCGCGCAGATAGATCATGCCGGCCGCGAGGTAGTTGCAGGCGCGCCAGTAGGCGTCGATATTCTTTACTTCTTCGGAGGACAACGGTGCGGATGGAGTGCTCATGATGTTCTACCTTTTCTCGAAGTTGTAACGGCGGTGTGAAAGAATCGTTCGAGTGTCGTTTGTGAATGTTGCAGAAACAGCATCGCGACGGTTGATTCAGCACCTGTTTACTTGCAGAAGCCGGAACAGAAAGACATAAAGCGCTGGCGCAACTCTACTCCCTATTTCGGCAACGGTTCAATATGTGTCATCCTGTATTGACGCGCATACCGATTTACCCGATTAATCCCGGCCGCAAGGCAATTTACCCGGAGAAATAGCCATGTCCAACCTGCTTGAACAATTGAAATCCATGACTGCCATCGTTGCCGATACCGGCGACATTGAAGCGATACGCACCCATAGACCGGAGGATGCAACCACCAATCCTTCGCTGCTGCTGAAGGCGGCAAGCTTGCCCGAATACGCGCCGCTGATCGCCGACGCCGTGGCATGGGCAAAATCGCAAAGCAAGGACAGGGAGCAGCAGGTGCGCGACGCGATGGACAAGCTGGCGGTGAATGCCGGGCTGGAAGTGCTGAAGATTGTGCCCGGACGTGTCTCGACCGAAGTGGATGCGCGCTTGTCGTTCAACACGGAAGCCTCGCTTGCGAAAGCGCGCAAGCTGATACGCCTGTACAACGCGGCTGGCATCCGCAACGACCAGGTGCTGATCAAGGTCGCCGCAACCTGGGAAGGCATACGCGCGGGCGAGCTGCTCGAGCGCGAAGGCATCCACTGCAATCTCACACTGATGTTCGGTTTTGCGCAGGCGCGCGCCTGTGCCGAAGCGGGGGTGACGCTCATCTCGCCATTTGTGGGGCGCATTTTCGACTGGCAGAAGACCAAAGAGGGACGCAGCGATATTCCCGCAGAAGAAGATATGGGCGTGCTGTCGGTGCGCAAGATTTACCAGTACTACAAGGAGCACGGCTACCCGACCACGGTGATGGGCGCGTCGTTCCGCAACAGCGCGGAGATCCTGGCGCTGGCCGGGTGCGACCGCCTGACCATCAGTCCGGCGCTGCTGCAGGAACTGCAAAATACCCAGGGAACATTGCAGCGCCGCTTGCAATATACGGGTGCCATCAAATCGCGTCCCGCACCGATGACCGAGACCGAATTCCGCTGGGACATGAACGAGGATGCGATGGCCACGGAAAAACTGGCCGACGGGATTCGCGGATTTACCGCGGACCAGATCAAGCTGGAAAAAACGCTTGCGGAGAAACTGTAACCAAAGACGGAACCAAATAGTCGTAGGATGGGTTGAGCGGAGCGATACCCATCGCTATTGTTGAAAGATGATGGGTATCGCTACGCTCAACCCATCCTACACACTAAACACCGTTGATAGCCACAGAGATCACAGAGAGAAAATAACGGCTATCACCAAAGATGCGATTCACCTTTTGGCCGAGTTCGCGCAACATGAGGCAACCTTTTCTTTCTCTGTGTTCTCTGTGAACTCTGTGGCTTGAATTGAGGCAATTAGGTTTGAAGCTGCGGGCCGTCCCGGCCATTCCTGAAACAAAAGGCCACGCGGGGCGTGGCCTTTTGAAAACAACCCGAGAAGCGTTTGCTACTTCAGCGTGGATTTCATCTCGGCCAGGATGGGATCCAGCGCCTTGAGATAGGCTTCGCCCCATTGTTTGATCGTCCCTTCGTTCACAACGACCGGGCTGTATGGTCCGCCAAGCACGCCGCTTCCCGTTTCATCGACGCGCTTGCTGAAAACCATGTTGCCGTTGCGATCCCATACCGTGACAACATCTTTTGCCAGCGCGCGCTTGGTCGGCACGAAATGCCCCTGGGCGACCGCCCATTCGGAAAACACCACGACCACCGCATCCACTTGCAGGTCGGCACACAACTTCTTTGCCACGGCAGGGGAAAGGTTGGCGGCGATCACATCGCCCTCGGTTTTGGCAAAGTTCGCGACGGGTGTGCCGTTCACTTTGGGCAGCAACAGGTCAATTTCGCTTTTCACATTCAGGCTGCGATAGCCCGCATTGCCAATGAAGCCGGACATCTTGTTGAGGCGCTTGACGCCGGAGAGCTTTTTCTCTGTGGTGGCGAGCAGCCCGGCAAGCGTGCTGTTGATCAGCACTGTCGCTTTGGCGTTCCCGGCGGTACCCGACACCGTGTCACCCCAGTTGCGCACGGTGAATGTGGCCAGTGCGATCTTGTTGATCTGCACACTCGGCTGGCTCGGTTTTTTGGTGGCCGCCGCCGTGACACAACCGGCCATGAGTGCAACGAGAAGCAAACCCGGCAACAACCCAATCGACTTTTTACACATCTTTGAGACCCCTTTTTTGAAGTGAACAGATAGAAACCAGGTAACGCATGAAAACAACCCGCGAAATCGGCTTCAGCAAAAAGGCCATGCCGCGAGGCGTGGCCTTTTTGGTAATCGCAACCCTGAATTCAAAGACTCATGTACATCCAGATACCCAAGCCCAGCGACAGGACGCTCAATGCGGCACCGGCAACCATGGAATTCGACAAGACCCATTTATCCACGTCGAACACGGTCGTGTTCAGTGGACGCGTGCTCTTGCGGAAGGTAAGCCACTTGTCGGTATAGCGTCCGATGACCTGCAATTTTTCAGGCGCGTACAGCAACAACGCGCCCAATCCGATACACAGGCCATTCCCGATCAACAGAAAAGCGCGCGTGTATTCCGCCAGGATGTCCGCCGTCTCGATGGAGAATATGTCGGAATATATGGGTTGAAACACGATTGAGTCGTATTCCTTGAGCAGCAGGATGGCGACAATTGCGCCCAGCATGATGCCAATCCCGAGCGTAGCAGGACGCTTGAGGAGAACAGGTTCTATGAAATGCGGCGCAGTCAGCGGTTTCGTCAGCTTGCGGGTGGACACGCGTGTGTTCATGAAGTCGAAAAAACGCAGCATCCGCGCATTGCGCGTGGCTAAACCGATACCGACAATGAATGCAAATATGCTTGCGAGAATGAAGAAGATGAATACGCAGGCAATGAAAACCGGATATGAAATCTGGCCGATAATGTGATACATGACTCACTCCCATCGTTTGATTTGGGGAACATTACAGCTAGAGCCTGATAGGTTGCCTATCTATTAAAATCTTTATTCACTCTCCTCATTGCCCGGCTATTTTACTCCTTTGTCAAACTCACTACACCAGCAGTTTTGAGTGCATTTTCCCGGCCTGATTTTTCCCGTGCTTAGGCCACCACCTGTCCGTTTGCCTTGGTGTCAGATAACTTTCCAGTCCCAAGTGAACTTGAAATTGGCGCACTATTTTCATCAGGCAAAACAATTGTATAGCAAACTAATCAAGTAAATATTCTGCAAACAATCTTTCCAGTAACAACGAAAATTAGGTCACTTAAATTACTCCAATTCTGCTTTATTTCTAGCAATCAGCAAGCCGGCCTGTTGTTTCAAATGAACATTACTGCGTGGCATGGTTCTTGTTATCAATAAGGACGCGTTGTAAACGATAACAAGGGGCTTGGGCTATGAAAGATGACATCATTGAAAACGAAAAAAGCTTGGTAGCGCTGGAAAAACGCCTGGGAATTTCCCGGCGCGCTTTCATGCAAATGTGTGCCGCGATGGCGGCGACCATGGGCTTACCCGCCGGTGCGGAAGCCGCCATGATCAAGGCGGTCGCCACCAAGAAACGGCCATCGGTGATCTGGCTGCATTTCCAGGAATGCACGGGCTGCACCGAATCGCTGCTGCGCGCCGAACATCCGACGCTGGAAAAACTGATCCTCGATGTGATCTCGCTCGATTATCACGAAACGCTGTTTGCCGCTGCCGGACATCAGGCCGAGGCCGCGCGCAAGTCGGCCATGAAAGCCAACAAGGGTAAGTACCTGCTGGTGGTGGAAGGTGCGATCCCGACCAAAGACAACGGTATCTACTGCAAGGTCGGCGGCCAGACCGCGATCGAGATGGTGAAAGAGTGCGCCGCCGATGCCGCTGCGGTCGTTGCCATCGGCAGTTGCGCATCGTGGGGCGGCATGCCCGCCACGCCGCCTAACCCCACCGGCGCAAAAAGCGCAGGCGAGGTGCTGGGCAAAGTGATTCCCAACATTCCCGGCTGTCCGCCCAATCCGTACAACTTCCTGTCCACCGTGGTGCACTTCCTGACCTTCGGCAAATTGCCCGATGTGGATAGTATCGGCCGTCCCAAGTTTGCCTACTCGCGCCTCATCCATGAAAACTGCGAACGCCGTCCGCACTTCGATGCCGGCCGCTTCGCCCTGGAGTTCGGCGACGACGGTCACCGCAAGGGCTACTGTCTGTACAAACTGGGCTGCAAAGGTCCGGAGACTTATGCCAACTGCCCGGCCGTCCTGTTCGGCGATGTCGGCAATGCCAGTTGGCCGGTCGGCACCGGTCACCCGTGCATCGGCTGTACCGAAAAAGGGATCGCGTTCACCAAACCGATCCATGAGTTGGCCGTGGTGAAGACCATACAGCCCCCGGTCGGCTTCCCGCGTATCGTCGAGGAGCAAGGCGTGGGCGCCACCCTCGGCGCGGCTGTGCTGACTGCGGCGGTAGCCGGTGCGGCGTTCGGCGCTGGTTCGCAACTGGCGAAAAATCTCGGCAAGGGCGTCAAGCTCGATGAGAGCGAACCCGCCAAGAAAGAGGAAAGGAACGAATCATGAGCATCAACCGGCGCGATTTCCTTAAAGGAGCGCTAGCCGGGGGCACCTTGCTTGCAACGGGTGCGCCGGCCGAGGCGCGTCCCAATCTGACCATGCCGGAAGAGGCGCTTGGACTGCTGTACGACAGCACGCTGTGCATCGGCTGCAAGGCTTGCGTTTCCGCGTGCAAGGAAGTGAACAACATGCCGCCGGAATTTTCCACGCCCGAGCAGTTGTGGGATACCCCGCTCGACATTTCCGGCAAGACGCTCAATGTCATCAAGGTGTACCAGGACGGCAACAGCGAAACCAAGGACAGCGAGACCGACGGCTTTGCTTTCATGAAGGTGTCCTGTCTGCACTGCGTCGATCCGTCGTGCGTGTCCGCCTGCCCGGTGTCGGCGATGATCAAGGACCCGGTCACCGGCATCGTCAGTTACAACGTGGACGCCTGTATCGGCTGCCGCTATTGCGTGGCGGCGTGTCCGTTCGGTGTGCCGCGCTTCCAGTACGACAAGGCGATACCGCAAATCAGCAAGTGCCAGTTGTGCGTCCATCGTTTGCCCGAAGGCAAATATGCCGCCTGTGCGGAAGTGTGTCCCACCGGTGCCACGCTGTACGGCAAGGTCAAGGATCTGCATGCCGAAGCACAGCGCCGTGTCGCGCTGAAGCCCGGCGAGGCGACGCTTTTCCCGCGCGGCAACATCAACACGCACGACCAGTCGCCGCATACCGCCAAGGCGGCGAAATATCTGCCGCAGATCTACGGCGAGAAGGAAGTCGGCGGAACGCAGATGCTGAAGTTGTCTGCCGTGCCGTTCGAGAAACTGGGCATGCCGAAGTTGCCGGAACGCTCCTATGCAGCCACCTCCGAAACCATGCAACACACCCTCTACGGAAACGCGTTGGTGCTGCCGCTGGCTTTCCTCGGTGCACTGACCTATATCGCCAAGCGCAACGTCAAGCATGACGATGACGCCGACGATGAAAAGAAATAAGGAGATATCGATGTCTGCATCCCATAACCATCCTGCTCCTGCACCGCTAGGCGGATCGCTCTGGACGCCCACCACGATGATACTCGCGGCACTGGTGGCGATTGCCGGGGTCATCCTGCTGGTGCGTTTCCTGTTCGGGCTCGGCGCGGTCACCAACATCAACGACGGCTACACCTGGGGTATCTGGGTTGTCTATGACGTGGTGATCGGTTCCGCCTTCGCCTGCGGCGGCTATTCGGTGGCGCTGCTGGTGTACATCTTCAACAAGGGTGAGTACCACCCGATGGTGCGCCCGGCGCTGCTGGCCAGCCTGTTCGGCTATACGCTGGCCGGTGCCGGTGTGATCTTCGACCTGGGCCGCTACTGGAATTTCTGGCACATTTTCTGGCCGGGATACGCGCAGCCCAACTCGGTGATGTTCGAAGTGGCCGTGTGTATCACCGCGTATATCGTCGTGATGTGGATCGAGTTCTCGCCCGCCTTCCTGGACAAGCTGGGCATGAAGGATGTGAAGAAGAAACTCAACAAGTTGCTGTTTGTCATCATCGCGCTCGGCACGCTGCTGCCCTCCATGCACCAGTCCTCGCTCGGTTCGCTGCTGGTGGTGTACGGCTACCAGATCAATCCGTTGTGGCAGTCGCTGCTGCTGCCGCTGTTCTACCTGATGACGGCGCTGGCGATCGGCTTTGCCGTCGTGATCTTCGAGGCCTGCCTGTCTTCGTCCGGGTTCAAGCGTCCGCTGGAAATGCACCTGCTGGGCAAGCTGTCCAAGGTGATGCTGTGGATGCTGGCTGCGTACCTGGCCCTTCGTTTCGTCGATCTGGCCGTGCGCGGCGCGCTTGGCAACATGTTCGTGCCGGGCATCGAGGCTTTGATGTTCTGGATCGAGAACGCGCTGTTCATCGCACCGCTGGTGATCCTGGCCAACGCCCAGTCGCGCAGGAATCCGGCCAAGCTGTTCATTGCAGCCAGTTGCCTGATGCTGGCCGGTTTCCTGCTGCGCATCGATTCGTATCTGGTCGGTTATGAAACCGGCCCGGGCTGGCATTACTTCCCGTCCGTGTCCGAGATCATGGTCTCCATCGGCATGATCGCGGCGGAAGTACTGGGCTATATCGCACTGGTGCGTTACCTGCCGATCCTGCCCGGAACGAATGAAACCTCTGCCGTTGCCGCCAATAAATAATGTAGAGAAAACCAGGAGAATTTAAATGAGCAAAAGAATTACGATTGATCCGATCACACGCATCGAAGGCCATCTGCGTATCGATTGCGAAGTGAACAACGGCAAGGTCTCCAAGGCCTGGGCTTCCGGTCAAATGTGGCGCGGCGTCGAACAGATCCTGCTCGGACACGATGCGCGCGACGCCTGGGCGATCACCCAGCGTATCTGCGGCGTGTGTACCACAGTGCATGCGGTCGTTTCGGTGCGCGCCGTGGAAAATGCGCTGCAAATGGAAGTGCCACTGAATGCACAGTACATCCGCAACATGATCATCACGGCGCATTGCATCCACGATCACATCGTGCATTTCTACCATCTGTCGGCGCTGGACTGGGTGGACGTGACTTCCGCGCTGAAGGGCGATCCGGCCAGGACGGCCGCGCTCGCCGGAGGCTTGTCCAGTTGGAGCGGGAACAGCCGCCAGGAATTCACCAAGGTCAAAGAGCGTCTGGCCGGATTCGTCGGCACCGGACAGCTCGGTATTTTCACCAACGGTTACTGGGGTCACCCGGCAATGAAACTGCCGCCCGATGTGAATCTGCTGGCGGTTACCCACTACCTGCAGGCGCTGGAAATCCAGCGCTACGCCAACAAGATCGTGAGCATTCTCGGCTCCAAAACGCCGCACATCCAGAACATGGCGGTGGGCGGCGTTTCCAACCCGATCGCAACGGATTCGCAATCGGTGTTGACCGTCGAACGCCTGATGGCGATCAAGGAATGGATAGACAAGCTGGCCGACTTCGTGAAGAACGTGTATCTGGTGGACGTGGCCGCGATTGGCGCGTTCTATGCCGACTGGACCGCAATCGGCGCGGGCGTGAAGGACTATCTGTCCGTGCCCGATCTGCCGCTCGACACCAAGGGCACCCAGTTCGCATTGCCCGGCGGTTTCGTCAAGGGCGGCGACCTGGCCAGCGTCAAGCCGATCACTTCATTCAATGACAAATACTTCCGCGACGGCGTGCAGGAGAGTGTGAAGCATTCCTGGTACAAGGGCGGCAAGGGTCCATTGCACCCGTACAAGGGCGAAACGATTCCGAATTACACCGACTTCCAGGACGACGGCAAATATTCCTGGGTCAAGTCGCCGACCTTCTACGGCAACCCGGCCCAGGTCGGTCCGCTGTCGCGCGTGCTGGCCATGGCCGCGCAGAACCACGCGCCCACGCTGAAGTACCTGACCGGCGTACTGGATACTGCTGGCTCAATCGCCAAGACCAAGATTCCGCTGGCCGCAGTGCACTCCACCATCGGCCGTCACGCCGCACGTGCGGTTTCCTGCGCGGTGCAAGTGGATGAACTGGCCAACCAGTGGCAACTGCTGGTGGACAACATCGCCAAGGGCGATACCGCGACTTTCAACAAGCCCGTGTTCCCCAAGGGCGAAGTCAGCGGCGTCGGTTTCCACGAAGCGCCGCGCGGTGTGTTGTCGCACTGGGTGGTACTTGAAGACGGCAAGATCACGAACTACCAGGCCGTGGTGCCCACCACCTGGAACGCGGCCCCGCGCAACGAAGGCGATGTGCCCGGACCGTACGAAGCGTCGCTGCTGAACACGCCGGTCGCCGACGAGGAGCGTCCTCTCGAAGTGCTGCGCACCGTGCACTCGTTCGACCCCTGCCTGGCTTGCGCCGTGCATGTGCTGGATGCCGAAGGCAAACCGGTTGTTCAGGTGAAGGCGCTCTGATGCGTATCGTTGTTCTCGGCGTCGGCAACACCCTGCTCTCCGATGAAGGTATCGGCGTCAGGGCCATTGAAAAGCTGGAGCAGGATTACATCCTCCCACCCGAGGTCGTGATCGTCGACGGCGGCACCACGGGCATGGAGATGCTGGACGACCTGTCCAAATGCGATCACATCATCATCATCGATGCGGTGCGTAGCGGCAAGGCGCCCGCCTCCATCGTGAGATTGGCCGACGAACAGGTGCCGGTGTTCTTCAAGACCAAACTGTCGCCGCACCAGATCGGGCTTTCAGACGTTTTGGCCACACTGGCATTCATCGACGAACAACCCGGAGGTGTCACGGTCATCGGCGTCGAACCCGTGTCGCTGGCCACCGGCATGTCGCTCTCGCCGCAGGTGGAAGCACGTCTGCCGGAGTTGATGGACTTGATCGTGACTGAATTGCGCGAACTGGGTGTGGTTGTAAAAAACGCCCTGCCGAAGGCGGCCTGAGCATGTGCATGGCGATCCCCTCCCGCGTTGTTGCCCTGGCCGGCGAAATTGCCACCGTGGAATGCTTCGGCGAGCAGCGCGATGTGAGCCTGATGTTGATCGAGGGCAAACTGGAACTCGGCGATTACGTGCTGGTGCAGGCAGGTGGTTTTGCCTACGAACGCGTTACACCCACAGCGGCCCGGGAAACGCTTGAGATACTCCGCGGGGTGCTGGGACAGCCTGCAGCCGCGTAGATTTGTCCTGTTTCTTTTTCGGATCCCCTTCCGAAATTTCCATGCCCTGTCAGGAAACTGGCAGGGCGTTTTTTTGTGGGGAAGTAAGGGTTGCGGCAGACAGATGCCAGACCGCATAAACCCAAGCCGGACGAGCCGGAACCAAAAAGTAGGATGGGTGGAGTGTAGCGATACCCATCGCCAAAAGGTAAAAATGATGGGTATCGCTATCGCTCCACCCATCCTACTCATTTGCTGTTGCCCGCAGATTCAACTCGATACCGTATTTTTCGATTCCCAGCGCTTTCCCATTCTGCGCACAACCGCCTTGCGCGCTTCTTCGATCAGCAACATCCCCACCCCGAACGGCACGATGAACAGCCACACCTCGGCCGCCAGCGGCGCGGTGCCGAACAGCGCGTTGCCCCAGGGGGTGTAGACGATGAACATCAGCAGCAGCATCTCGAACACGATGCCCCACAGGATCATGCTGTTAAAGCGATGGTTGCGATTGAACGCGGTCAGGCTGGGATGGCGACAGAGGAAGACGTTGACCACTTGCATCGCAATGATCGCAGCGAGGCAAGCGGTGGTGGCCAGCAAGTAGAGGTTGTCGTGAAATCCCATCGGCATCCCGTATTGCCAGCCTCCGCCGTTCAGCACGAAGAAGAATGCGGCCATGCCCGCGAGTGCTTCCAGCGGCCCGAGGAACAGATAAGCACGCAGCAACAATCCCCAGTTGAGCAGGCGCTCGCCGCGTGGCCGTGGCGGGCGGCGCATGGTATCGGGGGCGGGCTTTTCCGCGCCGAGCGCGAGCGCAGGCAGCATGTCGGTACCAAGGTCGACCGCAAGAATCTGGATGACGGTGAGCGGCAGCGGAATCCGGAACAGCACAAAGGCGAGATAGGGCACGATCTCGGGAATGTTCGAGGTGAGGATGTAGGTGAGGAATTTGCGCACGTTGTCGTACACCGCGCGCCCTTCCTCGATGGCGGTGACGATGGTGGCGAAGTGGTCGTCGAGCAGCACGATGTCGGCGGCTTCCTTGGCAACATCGGTGCCGCTGATACCCATCGCGATACCCACATCGGCGCACTTCAGCGCGGGCGCGTCGTTCACGCCGTCGCCGGTCACCGCGACGATCTCGCCCTTGCGCTGCAACGCCTGCACGATGCGCATTTTCTGGTCGGCGCTGGTGCGTGCAAAAATCAGTTCCGGTTCGTCGAGCAGCAGTTGCAGGTCGGTATCGGACAGGGTGCGCAGCTTGTCGCCGATGACCGCCAGCGGGTTCTGCCCCAACCCGATCTCGCGCGCCAGCGCGCTGGCGGTGTGCGGATGGTCGCCGGTGATCATGATCACGCGGATGCCGGCCTCGCGGCAGGTGGTGATGGCCTCGGCCACGCCGGGGCGCGGCGGATCCACAAGCCCGACCAGTCCCGCGAACACAAGCTCGATCTCGCGGTGCGCAGGCTTCTGCGGCAGGACACGGTAAGCCAGCGCGATCACCCGCAGGCCGCGCGCGGTCATCAATTCGTGTTCGTTCATGATCCATTCGCGGCTCTCTCCGTCCAGCGGCATGCACTCGCCCTCTTCCAGCATCTGCGTGCATAGCGGCAGCACCGTCTCCGGCGCGCCCTTGCAATACAGCACACGCCCCTGCGGCGTTTCGCAGATCACCGACATGCGTTTGCGCTCGGTGTCGAACGGTTTCTCGTCCACTCGCGGGTATACCGTGCCGCCCGGCGGCACACTTTCCAGCAGCGCCACTTCCATCGGGTCGCCCTGCCACGCTGTGTGCCCGTCGCGCTCGACGCGGTGCAGATCGTGGCAATGGCGCATGATGTCGTAGAACGCAGCGGCCGCGTCGAGCTCGCCGGGGTCCAGCAATTCGCCCGAATAAAACACCTGGCGCATGCTCATGCGGTTCAGCGTGAGCGTGCCGGTTTTGTCGCTGCAGATCACACTGGCTGCGCCCAGCGCTTCCACTGCGGGCAGGTGCCGCACCAGCGCATTTTTCTTTGCCATGCGTTGCGTCGCCATGGCCAGCGACAGCGTGACGGTGGGCAGCAATCCTTCCGGCACATTGGCGACGATGATGCCGATGGCAAAGATCAGGTCCGACCAGAACGACAGGCCGATCATCTTGCCGATGAGGAAAAATGCCGCGCCGAGCAGGAAGGCGAACAGCGCCACCAGCCGCGACAAGTGCGCGATCTCCTTCTGCAGTGGCGACAGCGGTTCGCGCGCAACCTGGGTCAGGCGCGCGATATTGCCGAATTCGGTGTGCATGCCGGTGGCATACACCATGGCTTTCGCCTCGCCCGAAATCAGCGAGGTGCCGGCGTGCAGGATGTCGCGCCGTAGCGCTGCGTGTTCTTCGGCGATGGCCGTGATGGCGCGCGCCTTGGGCAGCGATTCGCCGGTGAGGTTGGAAGTATTGACGCGCACGCCGAAGGCTTCGATGAGACGGCAATCGGCAGGCACGTCGTCGCCCGCCGAAAGCTGCACCACGTCGCCAGGCACCAGTTCCGCCACCGGCACTTGCACGGCGCGGCCGTCGCGCAGCGCGGTGGTGTGGCGCGGCAGCAGGTTGCTCAGCGCAGCCAGCGCTTTTCCCGCGCGGTATTCCTGCCAGAACGAGAACAGACCATTGATCACGATGACGCCGAGCACGGCACCGCCCAGCGTCGCCATGCCCTGCCCCGGTTGGCGCCACTCGGCAAAGAACGCCAGCCCGGCGGCCAGCCACAGGATGAGCGCGAAAAAGTGGGTGAACTCCTTGAGGAACCGGATGAACAGCGATTGCCCGGCGACCTTTTCGAGACGATTGGCGCCGTGCTTGGCCAGGCGTTCTATCGCCTCGGCCTGCGACAATCCTTGTGCGCTGCTGTGCAGGTGCGCACAGAGTTTTTCAATGTCGTAGCTGTGCGGGTTCACGTTATTCAATGCGGAATCAGCAACAGGTAGATGCCCAGCCCGACCATGACCAGGCCGCTGACCAGTTTGAGCCAGCGCCCTTCTTTTTCCTGCAAGCGGTGCTGGCTGAGCGTGACGATGCCGATGCCGAGAATGACCACGTCGTCGAGCATGTAGGCCGCGTCGTACAGCAGCAGGTAGCCGTAATAACTTGCGGTATCCAGCTGGCGCAGCGTGAGAATGCGCGTGAACAGCGCAGGAAAGCCGGAGGTACACAGGAGCTCGATGAGTTGCACCAGCACACCCAGCAGCACCGTGCCGATCAGCGCGGCGGTGAGGTTGTCGGCATGCAGCACGCGGCGCATGCGCGCGTAAATGCCGGGCTTGGCGCTGGCGGGAATGGACAGCGAGATGCCGCGCCCGAAACGCCAGGCGTCCTTGAGGTTGAGCGCGCCCGCGAACAATGCCAGTACGGCGATGACGATCTCGGAAATGCGCGACAGGCCGATCAGCAGAAACAGATTGAGCCACGCTGCCATGAACAGGAAATAAGCGACGCCTTGCACCGCGATAAAGGTGCCGGCAATGGCGAACATGCGCGGCCGGTTGTTGAGCGGCGCCAGCAGCGAAATCATCAGGATCAGCACCCACATCGAGCAGGGATTGAAACCGTCCAGCAATCCCATGGCCAGCGTGAACAGCGGCAGGCCAATCCGGTCGAGCGTCAGCGTGTGACCGAGAAAATCGATTGCGAAGGTCTCGTGTTTCGGTGCGGGCGGTGCCGTGCCGGGACTGCAGTCATCACTCTCCCCCGCTTCGCAATTCGCTACCGCCGTTGCCGACTCGCGGCCCGACAGGCGCGCGCGTGCCAGGCTGTCGCGGATGAGCATGTCGGTGGCGGCTTCAGAATAACCGACGATGATCTGCCCGCCGATTGCAAACGTGGGCACGCGCACCTGTCCATCCTGGCCGGCAGCGATGCGCTGCAGGCGTTCCAGCGCGGCGGGCTCGCGTCCCACATCGCGGATCGCGATGCGCAGTTGCGGCTGTTCCTGTTGCAGTTTGGCCAGAAATACCTTGGCCTTGGCACAGTGCGGACAGCCTTCATGCACGAAGGCTTCGATGTCTGCGGATTGGAAAGAAAGTGCTTCGGTGGATGCCGGCGACGCTGCCCAGCCCCAGCCTGCAGTCAGCGCCAGCAACAAGAATAAAAAACATTTGGTGACAAACCGCATGGCCATATAGCCTCCGGACATCAGTCGAGCCCTGTTTCGGTGCTCATTATATATGTCGGCGCTTGCTGGCCGCAGTCTCATTCGCCGGACGCATTGACTCCAGACATGGCGAAGGACAGTATCCGTATTCCGAATGAAGTGTTGCCAGTGTTTCGCTCTCAGAAGAGGTACACCATGCGCGCAATGATTCTGGAAAGAGCCCGCTCTCCCTTGCGACTCGTCGAGATGCCGCTTCCCACCTGCGGCGACAACGAAGTGTTGCTCAAGGTCGGCGCCTGCGGCGTGTGCCGCACCGACCTGCATATCCTCGACGGCGAACTCACCCGGCCGAAACTGCCGCTGATCCCCGGCCACGAGATCGTCGGCACTGTGGTGGCCAAGGGAAAAAACGTCGAGCGTTTCGCCATCGGACAGCGGCTGGGCGTGCCCTGGCTGGGCCGCACCTGCGGGCACTGCCGTTACTGCCTGAGCGGTCGCGAGAACCTGTGCGACGAGGCACAATTCACCGGCTACACGCTGAACGGCGGCTATGCGGAATACGCGGTGGCAGACCAGAATTTTTGTTTCCCGCTCCCGCCGCAATACGCCGATGCCGAAGCTGCACCGCTGCTGTGCGCCGGACTGATCGGCTACCGCGCGCTGGCCGCAGCGGGCGATGCAAAAACAATCGGCATCTACGGCTTCGGCGCAGCCGCGCACATCATCGCGCAGGTTGCGCATTGGCAATGGCGCAAGGTGTTCGCCTTTACCAAACCGGGCGATCTTGCCGGACAGCAGTTCGCGCGCGAGATGGGCGCCGACTGGGCGGGCGACTCGACGGCGGCGCCGCCGGAAGAAATGGATGCCGCCATCCTGTTCGCGCCGGTCGGCGCGCTGGTGCCGCAGGCGCTGCGCCACACGGCCAAGGGCGGCACGGTGGTGTGCGCGGGCATCCACATGAGCGATGTGCCGGGCTTTCCATATTCCATCCTGTGGGGCGAACGCGTCGTGCGCTCCATCGCCAACCTCACGCGCCGCGATGGCGAAGAGTTCCTCGCCATCGCACCCAGGGCGGGCGTCAGGACCGAAGTGGAAACGTTCAGGCTGGAGCAGGCCAACGAAGCGCTGGAGCGGTTGCGCAAGGGAGAGATCAAGGGGGCAGCGGTGCTGGTGATGAGGTGATGTGTATTATCGGTCCGGCATTGGAGTGAGAAAGCAGAATTCGTAGGGTGGGCACGGCTTTGTGCCCACGCAGTTATGACTTTGAAGAGGATTTACCGCGTGGGCACAAAAAACGTGCCCA
>JAHJNJ010000012.1 GCA_018820925.1 Gammaproteobacteria bacterium
GTAATCGGGCAGGGCGCTGGACAGGTCGGCCGGCGTCACGCCGGGGGTATAGGAAGGCGCGACAGCGCCCAGCGAGGTCGAGGGACGTTGCGCCAGGAAATCGCCGACGCGCTGTCCCGGCGCGCGGTAGTTCCTGCCACCCAGCTCGAACGCGCGCGCTTCCCATTTGCGCTGAAACTCCACTCCCGCCAGCACATCGCCCGGAAAATCCGCCGGGGTGATGCCGACCACGATGCCGCTGTTGGCATTGCGGTCGTTGCGCGAATACTGGCTCATGCCGTTGGTGACCACATGGCCTTCCTCCGACGTCGCCGCCACCACCGTGCCGCCGGGGCACATGCAGAAGCTGTACACCGAGCGTCCGTTGCTGGCGTGATGCACCAGTTTGTAATCCGCCGCGCCGAGCAGCGGATTACCCGCATTGCTGCCGAAGCGGGCGCGGTCGATGACCGCTTGCGGGTGTTCGATACGGAAACCGATGGAGAAGGGCTTGGGTTCCATGAATACGCCGCGCTTGTGCAGCATCTCGAAGGTGTCGCGCGCGCTGTGGCCGACGGCAAGTACCACGTGGTTGGTGGCAATGCGCTCGCCGTCCGCCAGTACCACGCCATGCACCTGTTCATTCTCGATCTCGATATCTTCCACACGGCTCTGGAAGCGTATCTCGCCGCCCAGTTCCTCGATGCTGTGTCTCATTTTCTCCACCATGCCCACCAGGCGGAAGGTGCCGATGTGCGGCTTGCTCACGTACATGATCTCTTCCGGCGCGCCCGCTTTCACGAACTCGGCAAGCACCTTGCGTCCGTAGAACCGGGGGTCCTTGATCTGGCTGTGCAGCTTGCCGTCGGAGAATGTGCCCGCGCCGCCCTCGCCGAACTGCACGTTGGATTCGGGATCGAGCTTGCCTTCCCGCCACAAATTCCAGGTGTCCTTGGTGCGTTCGCGCACGGCTTTGCCGCGTTCCAGGATGATCGGCCGGAAGCCCATTTGCGCAAGAATCAATCCGGCGAAAATGCCGCAGGGGCCGGTGCCGATGACGACGGGGCGTTCGGTTAATTCCTGCGGCGCTTGCGCCACCACGCGGTAACTCATGTCCGGTGCGGCGGTGATATTCGGCAGATTCTTCTTGAGCTGCGCGGCTTCGTTCTTGACCTCCGCGTCCACGGTGTAAACCAGAACGATGGCGTTGCGCTTGCGCGCATCGTAGCCGCGCCGGAACAGGGTGAAGGAAAGCAACTCGGAAGCAGGGATGCCCAGGCGTTTGAGTATCGCGGCCTTAAGATCTTCTTGCGGATGATCAAGCGGAAGTCGGATTTCGGTGAGTCGTAACATGCGCGCATTTTAACGCGACGATCATTCGCTTACTTGCTTATCTGTACATAGAGCAAGGTCTATATCTTTTGGTATATGGTTAGTTCGGGGTTTTGGTGGTAACGTGATACCGCAGCTTCCTTTCATTCGTATGGCGCAATAAGTCCAGAATAAGAGCCGGGAACAGCCATGACATCCAGTCACTTTTCATTGCGAAACACGATCTGGTTGCTGACCGGGCTGGCGCTTTTGTTCGTGATCGTCTGGCGGGCTCCCGCGTTCTATGCGGTTCAGGGCCTGGCAAGTTACCTGCCGCTGCACATGTTTGCCGAGACATTTTCCATTGTCGTGTCCATGATGGTGTTCGGCATCGCCTGGAATATCCACAGCAAGGAGCGCCAGGACAACTATGTGATTCTGGCCTGCGCGTTGCTGGCGGTCGGATTGATCGATTTTGCGCATATGCTGTCGTTCAAGGGCATGCCGGATTTCATAACACCCAGCGGCCCCGAGAAGGCCATCAATTTTTGGCTGTCCGCCCGCCTGATTGCCGCATTGGCGCTGCTCGCGGTGTCGATACGTCCGTGGCAGCCGTCGCACAACCCGCGTATCCGCTACTCCCTGCTGGCAATCAGTCTTGTTGTCGCAGCCGGGGTGATCTGGCTGGGATTGGCTTATCCGCAGGCCTGGCCGCATACCTTTATTGAAGGAACAGGGCTGACGCCGTTCAAGATCGGCGCGGAATACGCAATCATCGCCATCCTGCTGGTTCCGGCCATACGGTTTTACCGGCAATCCGGGCAGAGGCAATCCTACGATGCAGTCAGCCTGTTCGCCGCGACGGTAGTCACCATCCTGAGCGAACTGAGCTTCACCGTGTATTCCGATGTCGCCGACATATTCAACCTGCTCGGCCACTTGTACAAAATTGTGGCCTACGCCTTCATTTACCGCGCAGTGTTCGTGGGCAGCGTGAACGAACCATTCCACCGGCTGGATGCCGAACTGGCCGAGAACACGCGAATAACGAAACAACTGCAGGATTCGGCAGCGGAGCGTACCCAGCTTGCCGCCATCGTGGAATTTTCCAATGATGCGATCATCGGCAAGACGCCGGAGGGCATCATTACCAGCTGGAACAAGGGTGCCGAGAAGATTTACGGGTATTCCGCCGCTGAAATCATCGGCAAGCACATCACGATTCTTGCACTCCCGGAGCAACATGCCGAGATGCATCTGTTTCTGGCGAAAATTCGCGATGGCGGAATAGTCGTCAACCACGAGACCGAAAGAATTCGCAAGGACGGGACGCGGTTTCAGGTTTCACTGACACTCTCTCCCATCCGCGATGCTTCCGGCAAGATCAGCGGCATTTCCACCATCGCGCGCGATATTTCCGAACAGAAGCGCATGGAACAGGAGCGCGCTGAAACTCTCCGCTATTTCGAGAGCATGGACAGGGTCAACCGGGCCATGCAGGGGGCAAAGGATCTCGAAAGCATGTTGAGCAACGTGCTGGGTGAGGTGCTGGAGATATTCGATTGTGACCGCGTCGGCCTGGTCCATCCCTGCGACCCGCACAGCCCGACCTGGCAGATCGTGATGGAGCGGGCCAAACCCGGCTTCAGCACCGAGCCCATGCGCGGCCCCTTGCCGATGACCAGTATCCGCGCCGACTCGATGCAATTGCTGCTGGATGCCCACGGTCCTGTGCAGTTCATCCCGGAGGACGATCCGGAAAAGGAGCGGCTGAATACTTTCGGCATCCGCTCCTTCATGTCCATCGCCGTGCATCCCCGTATTGGCAGTCCGTGGGAGTTTGGCATACACCAATGTGTCACGCCGCGCACATGGAACGCGCAAGCGGTCAGGTTGTTCGAGGAGATCGCCCGGCGGCTGGCGGACGGCCTGAACACCATGCTGGTCAACCGCAACCTGCGCGAGAGCGAACAGCGCTACCGTCTGGTGTTCGAAAACTCGCCGGTGTCGATCTGGGAAGAGGACTTCTCCGGTGTGAAGGCATTGCTGGACGACCTGAGGCGGCAGGGCGTGACTGATCTCGATGCATGGTTTACGCAGCATCCGGAAACCCTCACCCGCTGCGCGCAAGCGACGAAGATACTGGATGTGAATTCGGCGGCGATCGGCCTGCATGGAGCGACGAGCAAGGAAGGGCTGCTGAGCGGGCTGCTCGATACCTTTACGCCGGAATCGTTCGAGACCTTCCGGCGCGAACTGCTTTGCCTGTGGAACGGCGGGACGCAGATGGCCGAGGATGCGGTGGTCAAGACGCTGGGCGGCGAACTGCGCCATGTGACCATCTATTTCGCGGTGTGTCCGGGTTACGAGACGACATGGGGCAAGGTCATCGTCTCGCTGGTCGATATCACAGACCGCAAGCGGGCCGAGGAGCAGATCAGGCAGAGCGAGACGAAATACCGCACCCTGATCCAGAACATCCAGGCCGCCATCGTCGTGCATGCGCCCGATACACGGATTCTCATCGCCAACTCGCAGGCGCAGGAGATCCTCGGACTTTCTGCGGAGCAGTTGCAAGGCAAAACGGCGATCGATCCGGACTGGCATTTCTTGCGCGAGGACGGCAACCCCGCCACGCCCGAGGAATATCCGGTCAACCGCGTGCTGGCGAGCGGGCAGGCGATCAGGAACATGGTGATGGGCGTGCATCGCCCGGGCCACGCGACCGATGTGTGGGTGCTGGTGAACGCCGATCCCGTGCTCGGCGAGGAAGGCGCTATCGAGCAGATCATCGTCACCTTCATCGACATCAGCGAGCGCAAGCAGATGGAAGCGGCCTTGCGGGAGAGCGAGGAACGTTTCCATGGCATGTTCGAGAAACACCATGCCGTGATGCTGCTGATCGAACCGGAGACCGGCAGGATCATCGATGCCAACCCAGCTGCCGCGAACTACTACGGCTATCCCCTGGGGAAACTGAAAAGCATGGTGATCCAGGACATCAACATGCTGTCGCCGGAGCAGATCGCGCAGGAACGCCAGCGAGCAGTACAAGAAGAGCGCAGTTATTTCGTCTTTCCGCACCGTTTGGCCAGCGGCGAGATACGCATGGTGGAAGTGCACTCATCTCCCGTCACCGTGCGCGGAAAACCCTTGCTGTTCTCCATCACGCACGACATCACCGAGCGCAAACAGGCTGAAACGAACTTGAAACGCATGAACGAGCGTCTAGCGCTGGCCACCCGAGCCGCCAGCATGGGCGTTTGGGATTGGGATATCCCGAAGAACGAACTGGTCTGGGACGACCGGATGTACGCTTTGTATGGCATCAAGCGCGAAGATTTCGCCGGGGCCTACGATGCATGGCTGAAAGGAGTTCATCCCGACGACCGGATCCGTGGCGATGAGGCCATCCAGATGGCGCTGCGCGGCGAGGGCGAATTCGATACCGAGTTTCGTGTGCTATGGCCGGACGGCAGTGTCCATACCCTGAAGGCGTTCGGACAGATCGTGCGCGATGCGGACGGAACACCGCTGCGCATGACCGGTATCAACTTCGATATCACCGAACGCAAGCAGGCAGAGGAGGCATTGCGGGCGAGCCGAGATGAATACCGCCGTACGCTCGACAACATGATGGAAGGTTGTCAGATCGTTGGTTTTGACTGGCGTTTCCTCTATGTTAATGATGCCGTTGCCAAACATGGCCGCCGAGCAAAGGAAGAGTTGCTGGGGCACACTATGTTGGAACTGTACCCCGGTATGGAAAAGTCGGACATGTTTGCTGAGCTACGGCGCTGTATGGATAGCCGCATACCCGTCCACACGGAGAATGAATTTTCCTACCCCGATGGCAGCAAATCGTTTTTTGAGCTGAGTATTCAGCCCGTGCCCGAAGGCATCTTCATCCTCTCTATTGACATCACCGAGCGCAAGCAGGCGGAAGAGGCGTTGCGCCGCGAACAGGCGCTGCTCAACCGCATCATGGTGACCAGCCCGGTCGGCATCGCGGTAGTGAACAAAGAGGGGCAGATCACCTTTGCCAATCCGCAGGCCGAAAAGATCCTGGGTCTGAGCAAGGAAAAAATCACCCAACTCAGTTACAACGCGCCTGAATGGCACAGCACGGCCATCGACGGCAGCCCGTTCCCCGACGAGGCACAACCGTTCAGCCTCGTGATGGCGACACGCCAACCCGTCTTCGATGTCCAGCACGCTATCGCCTGGCCGGACGGTCGTCGCGTGCTGCTTTCGATCAACGGCGCACCGCTATTCGATGCCCAAGGTGAGATCGAAGGCGTGGCCTTCGCCATCGAGGACATCACCGAACGCAAACTGGCCGATGAGACGCTGCGGCGCAGCGAACACGGCCTGTCCGAAGCGCAACGCATCGCTCACCTGGGCAACTGGGAACTCGACCTGGTGAAGAACGTACTGACCTGGTCGGATGAGATCTACCGTATCTTCGAGATCGATCCGGAGAAATTCGGCGCCTCCTACGAGGCTTTCCTGAATGCGATCCATCCCGAGGATCGGGACATGGTGAACCAAGCTTATAACGACTCGGTAAAGAATAAAGTACCTTACGACATCGTGCACCGCCTGCTGATGCCGGATGGGCGCATCAAATATGTCAATGAAAAATGCGAGACATATTACGGGGCTGACGGCAAGCCGTTGAACTCTTTCGGTACCGTGCATGACATTACCGAGCGAATACTGGATCAGCAGGCGCTGTTGCGGTTGAACCGCGAACTGCGCGCCATCAGCAATTGCAATCTGGTACTGATGCGCGCCGAGGACGAGCAGACGCTGCTCGACAATATTTGCCGTATTGTTTGCGACGAGGCCGGTTATCGCATGGCTTGGGTGGGGTACCCGGAAAACGACGAAGCCAAAACCATCCGTCCCGTTGCCTGGGCCGGAGTCGAGGACGGCTATCTCGCGCAGGCCGGAATTACCTGGGCGGACACGGAACGGGGGCGCGAGCCAAGTGGTACCTCCATCCGCAGCGGAAAGAGCGCCTGCTTCCAGGATATCAGCACCGATCTTTTGGCCGCCCCGTGGCGCGAGAGTGCAATGCAGCGCGGCTATCGCTCCAGTATTACGCTGCCGCTCAAGGATGAAAACGCAAACACATTCGGCATTCTTACCATTTACTCCACCGAGCCCAATGCGTTCACGCCGGAAGAAATACGGCTGCTGGAAGAGTTGGCTGGCGATCTGGCATTCGGCATTATTACCCTGCGTACCCGTGCCGAGCGCAAGCAGGCAGAGCAGGCATTGCGCGTCGAACGCGGGCTCTTTGTGGCCGGCCCGTCGGTGGTGTTCAAGTGGCGGCCGCAAGAAGGGTGGCCGGTCGAGTATGTGTCGCCCAATGTGATGAATCAGTTTGGTTACGCTCCGGAGGATCTCACCAGCGGCAAGGTGCAATATGCATCCATCGTGCACCCGGACGACATTGCGCGGGTGGGGAACGAAGTGTCGACATACAGTAAGGAAGGCGCGGCATCGTTCGAGCAGATGTACCGTATCGCAGGCGCCGACGGACGCTACCGCTGGATCGAGGATTTCACGACGGTCATCCGCGGGCTGGATGGAGCCATTACCCACTACCTCGGTTACCTGCAGGACATTACCGAACGCAAACAGGCGGAAGAAGAGATCATGAAGCTCAACCGCGAACTGGAACAGCGGGTTGCGGCGCGGACTGCAGACCTGGAAGCCGCCAACCAGGAACTGGAATCATTTTCCTATTCTGTATCGCACGACCTGCGCACGCCGCTGCGCGCCATCGACGGCTTCTCCCACATCCTGCTGGATGACTACGCCGACAAACTCGACGAAGAGGGGAAACGGTTGCTCAACGTGGTGCGCAACAACACCGGCCGCATGGGACAGCTCATCGACGACATCCTGAAATTCTCCCGCGCCGGAAGGCTGGAGATCAACTATTCCGAGATCGACATGGAACAACTGGCGTTCTCGGTATTTGTAGAGCTCAGGCCTGTCGTTGCCGGGGACAAGTTGCAGATGGAAATAGAACACATTCCCCCGGCCAGGGGAGACAGCGCCATGATGCGCCAGGTATTCGTCAACCTGCTGTCCAACGCCATCAAGTTCAGCGCCACCAAAGAGGCGCCGCAGATCCAGGTGGGCGCCACGGTCAAGGATGACGAGACTATCTATTACGTGAAGGACAACGGCGCCGGTTTCGACATGCAGTATGCCAACAAGCTTTTCGGCGTATTCCAGCGTCTGCATGGCGTGACCGAATTCGAAGGCACCGGCATCGGGCTTGCCATCGTCAAACGCATCATTGCAAGGCATGGCGGTCGGGTGTGGGCGGAGGGCAAAGTTGGCGAAGGAGCCGTGTTCTATTTCGCTTTACCCAAAAGAGAGACAAATCATGAATGACGATGCAAACGGAATGTTCGGCGAATAACAGCACGAGGCGTACTCTGATGATGACGATTCCAGGTTACACATTGATTGCGCCCGTCTGTGAGGCTGGTGATCTGCTTCTTTATCGGGCCACCCGCGAGCATGACGGGCTGGCTGTCCTGCTCAAAGTCCCCGCCGCATCTCGCCCTGAGCCCGCCGTGTCGCGTCGCCTGGAACATGAGTACGAGTTGGCCCGCAATCTGGATTCAGCCCGGATCGCCCGCCCCATCGCCCTGGAACGTCACGCCGGGAATGTGGCACTGGTGCTGGAGCAGGGCCCCACCAAAACCCTGGCCTCCCTGCTGGGTTCCCCAATGGACATCCAGGTCTTCCTGCAGGTCGGCATCAGCATCACCGCCGCCTTGGCCGAGCTACACCGCCACGAATTGATCCATAAAGATATCAAGCCAGAACACGTGTTGCTGGATGAAGCAGGCCACGTCTGGCTTACCGGTCTGGGCATCGCCTCCCGTATGCCGCGCGAACACCAGGCACCCGAGCCGCCCGAAGTCATCGCCGGTACGCTGGCGTATATGGCGCCCGAGCAGACCGGGCGGATGAACCGCTCGATTGATTCCCGCAGCGACCTTTACTCTTTGGGTGTGACCTTCTACCAGATGCTCACCGGCACGTTGCCGTTCACCGCCGCCGATCCAATGGAATGGGTGCACTGCCACATCGCCCGGCAAGCGGTGCCGCCGAGCCAACGGGCAATCGGCCTCCCCGAGCCGCTCTCGGAGATGGTCATGAAGCTGCTGGCCAAGACCGCCGAGGATCGCTATCAGGGCAGCGCAGGGCTCGAAGCCGATCTGCGCCACTGCCTGGCGCAATGGGAATCGAACGGCCGCATCGATTCCTTTCCGCTTGGCGAGCACGATGTGCCGGGTCGGCTGCTGATTCCGGAAAAGTTATATGGAAGGAAATCCGAAACCGGGGCTCTGCTTGCGGCTTTCGACCGGGTTGCGTCCAGCGGCACGTCTGAGGTCGTGCTGGTCTCCGGCTATCCGGGCGTCGGCAAGACCTCCGTGGTTCACGAACTGCACAAGGCGCTGGTTCCGCTGCGCGGCCTTTTCGCGGCGGGCAAGTTCGACCAGTACAAACGCGACATTCCCTATGCCACTCTGGTCATGGCCATCCAATCCCTCGTGCGTCAAATCCTCGGCAAAAGCGAGGCCGAGGTGGCGGTGTGGCGGGAGGTGCTGCAGCAGGCTGCGAGCCCGAACGGTCAGTTGATTGTCAGTCTCATCCCCGAAGTCGAACTGGTCATCGGCAAACAGCCGCCGGTGCCGGACCTCCCCCCGCAGGAGGCGCAGAACCGCTTTCAGATGCTGTTGCGGCGATTCCTGCGCGGTTTCTCCGGGCCCGATCATCCGCTGGTCATTTTCTTCGACGACCTGCAGTGGCTGGATGCGGCAACGCTGGATCTGCTCAATCAGATCGCCATGGGGCTGGAAGGAAATTACATCCTGCTGGTCGGCGCTTACCGGGACAACGAGGTCGGTCCAGCGCATCCGTTGATGCGAGTCATCGAGACGATGCGCAAGTCCGGAATCCGCGTGCAGGAGATCGTGCTTGCCCCCCTGACCATCGACGCTGTGGGCGAACTCATCGGCGATTCGCTGCGCTGTGAACGGGAGCACGCGTTCCCTCTGGCGCAATTGGTGTATGAGAAAACCGGTGGCAATCCGTTCTTCGTTATTCAATTCCTGACTGCGCTGGCGGAGGAGAAACTGCTTTCCTTCGATTTGGACACGGGAAGCTGGAACTGGGATCTGGCTCAAATCCGCGCCAAGGGTTTTACCGACAATGTGGTCGATCTGATGCTCGGCAAGCTGAACCGGCTTCAGGCGAAAACCCAGGTAAGTCTGAAGCAGCTTGCCTGTCTGGGAAGAAAGGCACGCTTGGACACCCTGGCGCAGGTTCAGGAAATAACCGCAGAAGAAGTTGAAGAAAATCTCCTGGAGGCGATCCGTGCGGGATACCTGTTCCGGCAGGACGACAGTGTTTCCTTTCCCCATGACCGTATACAGGAAGCCGCTTACGCGCTGATTCCGGAAGCGAAGCGAGCGGAAGTCCATTTGCACATCGGCCGCACACTCCTTGCGCAAGCAGGGCCGGAGGAACTCAACGATACCCTCTTCGAGATCGCTAACCACCTCAACCTGGGGGCCGGATTGATGAGCGACCCGGCCGAAAAATCCAAGCTCGCCGAACTCAATGCCGCCGCCGGGAGAAGAGCGCGGGCGTCCATCGCCTATGCAACAGCGAGGGATTTTTTCGCTGCTGCGGCTGCGCTACTGCCTGATGGAACGTGGGACACCCGCTATGACTTCACATTCGCTCTCTACTTGGACTGGGTGGAGTGCGAATATTTGCGTGGCGCGTTCGATGAAGCAGAACACCTTTCCGGCATTCTCCTTGCCCGGACAAAAAGCGCTTTCGACCAGGCAAGCGTGTACGGGCTCCAGTTAACGTTATATCCAATCGGGAGCAGATACGACGATGCGCTCGCAGCGGGACTCAAGGCTTTGCAGCTACTTGGAGTGGAGATCCCGGAGGACGATCCAGATATCGACCGGGCGATCCAGGCAGAAGCCTCAGCAGCGGCGGAGAATTGGCGAGGCTGCAGGATTGCGGATTTTGCCAACGCGCCCGCGACAACAGACCCCCGCATCCAAGCCGTGATTGCACTCCTCACGCACTCCGCCGCCGCAGCCTACATTGGCAGCAGGCCTCAGTTGTTCCCCCTCTTTATTTTGAAAAACGTCAATTATTCCCTCAGGTTTGGCCCCGCGAAGGATTCGGGCAATGCCTATACCGCCTACGCCTTTATGCTGGCGTCCGTCTTTGGAGACCCGCGAACCGGCTACGAATTTTCTGAAATGGCGATCAAGCTTAGCCAAAGGTTCAATGACCTCAGCGCCATAGGCGCGGTTCTCTACCTCCACGGGAACCATGTGAACTTCTGGCTCAATCCTGTTGCCACTGACTTTCCCGTACTGGAGCGAGGCTTTCGCGCCTGCTTCGATGCCGGGAACCTCGTCTTCGCCAACTATATTGCGTACTCCATTGTCTGGCAGGCGGTCGAGCGGGGGGACACACTTGGCGATGTTCTCGACTTCTCCGGGAAATATGCCGACTTTGCCCTGGGCAGCCGCAATGAGGCGATCTACCAGACGATCGTTCTGGAACAACAGTTCCTGAAATGCCTGATGGGCGAGACGGATGGGGACGTCTCCTTCAGCGACGAAGATATCGACGAATCTGTATGCGTCGATAAAATCGCCGCCGCCTCTTTTACTTGCGGAGTCACCTATTACCACGTGATGAAAACCCTGGCGGCTTACCTGATGGGTGATGACGCTACAGCGCGAATCCACGCGGAAGCAGCCGGGAAGATTCTCGCTGCCGTCCTGGGGCAGCCTATGGAGGCGATGTTCTATTTTCTCCATGCCCTTGTACTGACCCGGGCGTGTCGGGAGGCAGCGAAGGAGGAGCGGGGTGAAATCCTGAAGACCCTCTCCGCTTACCAGAAGAAGCTCGCCTTCTGGGCCGAGAACTGCCCGGCGAATTTTGCCGGCAAACATGCGCTGGTGGCTGCGGAAATTGCCGAAATCGAGGGCGACGAACTGGCAGCCGAGCGGCTTTTCGATCAAGCCATCGAATCGGCAGGGACGAACGGTTTTCTCCACTGGGAAGCCATGGCCAACGAAGCTGCCGCCCGTTTCCACGGAAACCGCGGCCTCAAGACTTTGTCCCGCGCCTGTTTGCGTGAGGCGCACGCTTGCTATGCGCGCTGGGGCGCGCGGGGCAAGGTGCGCCAGCTGGAACAACACTATCCGCAACTGAAGGAAACACCGCCGATCGCTCCGGTTGCCACCATCTCGAGTGGCGCTCAGGAACTCGATATCCACGCGATCACGCAGGCCTCGCAGGCCATCTCCGGCGAAATCCTCCTCGACAACCTGCTCAAGGCCCTGATGCGGATCGTGCTGGAAAACGCCGGCGCGCAACATGGCTACTTGCTCCTGATCCGGAACAAAGAACTCACGCTGGCCGCCGCAGCCCATGTCGACAAGCAGAACGTCGTCATGCGCGTCCACGGTGAGCCGGGGTTCGCCGAGGAAGCGCTTCCCGCCTCCATCCTCAATTACGTCCGCCGTAGCCAGGAACAGGTGCTGCTTGATGACGCTGCCAGCCAGAATCCCTATTCTGCCGACGAATACTTTTTGCGCCAGCGTCCCAAGTCCGTGCTGTGCTTTCCCATCACCAGACAAACCCGGCTGGTCGGGGTGCTCTATCTTGAAAACGATCTCGCCACGCACGCCTTCACGCCCGATCGCCTGGCTGCCCTTAAATTGATTGCCGCCCAGGCGGCGATCTCGCTGGAGATCGCCGGGGTCCATGAAGCGTTGCGCGAAAGTGAGCAACGGTTCCGCATCATCTTCGACCAAACCATCCAGTTCATCGGTGTGTTGACGATTGACGGCATCCTGCTTCAAGTCAACCAGGCCGCGCTGCAATTTGCGGGCGTCAGCGAAGACGCGGTGCTCGGCAAGCCATTTTGGGAAACGCCGTGGTGGACGCACTCCGTCGAATTGCAGGAAAAATTGCGAGCCGCAGTCAAGGAGGCGGCAAGCGGAAGACTTGTGCGCTTCGAGGCTACCCATACCGCCCCGAATGGAGAGCTTCACTACATTGATTTTTCCCTCAAGCCCGTCACCGACACGGAGGGGCGCGTCATTCAGCTTATCCCCGAAGGACGCGATATCACAGAACGCAAGCAGGCTGAAAAAGAAATCAGCAGGCTCAATCGGGAACTGGAACAGCGCGTCACCGAACGCACTGCGCAACTGGAAGCGGCCAACAAGGAGCTGGAAGCGTTTTCCTATTCCGTTTCACATGACCTGCGTGCACCGCTGCGCGCCATTGACGGCTTCTCCCACATCCTGCTGGAAGACTACGCCGACAAGCTCGACGAAGAGGGCAAACGGTTGCTCAACGTGGTGCGCAACAACACCGGCCGCATGGGGCAGCTCATCGACGACATCCTGAAATTCTCCCGCGCCGGAAGACTGGAGATCACCTATTCCGATATCGACATGGAACAACTGGCGTACTCGGTGTTTGTGGAACTCCGGCCTGTCGTTGCCGGGGACAAGTTGCAGATGGAAATCGAACACATTCCCCCGGCCAGGGGAGACGGTGCCATGCTGCGCCAGGTATTCGTCAATCTGCTGTCCAACGCCATCAAGTTCAGCGGCGCCAGGGAAGTGCCGAGGATTCAGGTGGGCGCCACGGTCAAGGATGACGAGACCATTTATTACGTGAAAGACAACGGCGCCGGTTTCGACATGCAGTATGTCGACAAGCTTTTCGGCGTATTCCAGCGTCTGCACAGCATGACCGAATTTGAAGGTACCGGCATCGGCCTCGCCATCGTCAAGCGCATCATCACCCGCCACGGCGGGCGGGTGTGGGCGGAGGGCAAGGTCGGCGAGGGTGCGACGTTGTACTTTTCGTTGCCGACAGGAGGAAAAATTGGCAAGGCGTGATTTGCAATCATTGGTCGGAACCGCGAGGAGGCGATCATGATCGCCGGCATCCTGAGTCTTTCCATTGCGCTTCAGTTCGTCGCGGCAGTCATGGCTTTCCGCCTTATCCGGCTGACCGGCGAACGCTGGGCGTGGGGATTCATTGCGACCGCAATATTGCTGATGACGATCAGGCGCAGTGTTCCCCTGTTCCACATGGTTGTGCATGGCAATACCTACAAGGCGGATGCCGTCGCGGAAGTCATTGCCCTTGCGATATCGGTGCTGATGGTCATCGGGATCGCGCGCATTGCGCCGGTGTTTCGCTCCGTCAGGCAGGCAAAAGAAGAAGCACAACAGGCGGAGAAGGAAGTGCGCACCCTGAAAGAAAAACTGGAGGCACGGGTCACCCAACGTACCGCCCAACTGGAAGCGGCCAACAGCGAACTGGAGGCATTCTCGTATTCCGTTTCCCACGACCTGCGCACGCCGTTGCGCGCCATCGACGGGTTCTCCCATATCCTGCTCGAAGAATACAGGGACAAACTGGATGATGAAGGCACGCGGCTGCTCCATGTTGTGCGCGAGAACACCAGCCGCATGGGGCAACTCATCGACGACATCCTGGAATTCTCCCGTGCCGGAAGACCGGAGCTCAACTTTTCCGAGATCGACATGGAACATCTGGTGCACTCTGTGTTTGAAGAACTCCAGCCGGGCAGCAATCTGCAAATGGAAATGGGCCATCTGCCGCCGGCAAGGGGCGATGGCGCCATGTTGCGCCAGGTATTCGTCAACCTGCTCTCCAATGCCATCAAATTCAGTCGCGTTGCCGAAACGCCTAAAGTTTTGGTGGGTGCGACCGTCAAGGATAGCGAGACTGTCTATTACGTGAGGGACAACTGAGCCGGTTTCAACATGCAATATGCGGACAAGCTGTTCGGCGTATTCCAGCGCCTGCATAGCGCGAATGAATTCGAAGGCACCGGCATCGGGCTTGCCATCGTCAAACGCATCGTTATCCGTCACGGCGGGCGGGTGTGGGCGGAGGGCGAGCCCGGTGGCGGTGCCACGTTCTACTTCTCATTGCCGCATAGCGGCGCAACCTGAACGGAGGGGAGCCATGAGCATGTTCAAGATTCCTGGCCTGACTATTCGAGTTGCCGTCATGTTTGCGCTGCTGCACGGCGTGTTGCAGCAAGCTGCAATGGCAGGCGAGTCCGGTGTCGTTGCAGAGAAGGAGCCTGCGCAAGACGTGGCCGATATGGATATCGGGGAACTGGTGAACGTCCGGGTTTCCCCCTTCGTCGTTTCCGCCCGCCTGGACAAGGGCTATCGCGCGTCGAACTCCGTATCCGGTTCGCGCTTCGACGCGCCGATCCGCGAGTTGCCGTTCGCCATCCAGGCTTTCACCGAGTCGTTCATCAAGGACCAGAAGCCGGTGAATATCTTCGACGTCGCACGCTACTCGCCGGGCGTCACCTACCGCAGCAACGACTTCAACGAGGGCAATGCCAACCTCGCCATCCGCGGCTTCGCCGTCAGTGCCACACCCGGCAATATCCAGATCCTGCGCGACGGTTTCCACGGTCCGTCGATCTTCGACTTCACCAATATTTCGCGCGTGGAAGTGGTCAAGGGGCCGGCCTCGTTCCTGTATGGCCAGGTCGCGCCCGGCGGCATTGTCAACGTCATTACCAAGAGCCCGCAGTCCCGGTTTGCCGCCACCACGGACATTCGCTACGGTTCGTACGACCAGTACCGTCTGGATGCCGACGTGACCGGACCGGCGTCGGAAACGCTGTTCTACAGGCTCGCGGCTTCTTATGACCAGGACATGCACTACTGGGATCCCTACGACGCGCATTCGACCGACATCGCCCCATCCCTGCTGTGGCAGCCCAGCGAGCGCGTGAGCGTCTCGCTCAAATATGAAAATTTCAGCAAGACCGAGACACCACAAGTCATGCAAAAGCCCGGCTACAACCGCCAGACTGGCGTGGTGCCGACGGCCTCCGATCCCAACCGCTCGGGTGTGGATGTCCCCGGCCTGCCGGACAACTGGAACAGCATGTCCTACGCCGATTTCCGCAACAGCGACAGCAACGGCCTGAACGCCTGGCTGGACTTCAAGGCCGACGAGCACTGGAATTTGCGCACCGGCTATTCCCATCAGGCATACAAGATTGACGCAGTCTTTTCCGGCAACTTCGGCATGGCCGACAACACCACGCTGCTGCAGGGGCGCCGTTTCAGGCGGCAGGTCTATGCCAACACCGGCGACACCTGGGAGGCTGAGGCCGTCGGCAAGTATGCGTTCGATCGCATGAGCCTGCGTCTGCTCCTCGGTGCGCAGTACGTCGACCGCCGCTTTGACAGCTGGGCCGGGCAGGCACCCAACGACCCGGCACTCGGCAGCACCCCCACCGCCTCGCCGTTGCCGCTGTGGGATTTGAGCGATCCCTCCACCTGGAATCGCGTTGTCACGATTCCGCTCTCGGCGCTTACGGAGAGTGCGTACAACCGGACCACGAATTATGTCGATCGATCCATTTATGGCGGGTCGACTTTCGGCTTCTACGACAACCGCCTGCTCGTGCTCGCCGGCTGGCGCCAGACTGGGACAGAAAGCCAGTTCACCGACAACATGACCGGCCAGTCCCAACCGCGGATCACGGCGAGTGCGGTCACGCCGCAATATGGCGTGCTCTACAAATTCACACCGGCGCTTTCGGCGTACGCCTCCTACGCTGAGTCATTCGTCCCCGGTTCGCAAATCCTCAACAATCTCGACGGGACGACCACGCCCGCCGCACCGACCCACGGGCGGGGCTACGACATCGGCTTCAAAGCCGACCTGTTCGACGGCCGCGCCTCCGGTACGCTCACTTTCTACGAGGTACGCAATCGCAACATCGTGAATGACCTCGCCAGTACCGACGCCTTCGGCGCGGTGACGATCTACAACGTGCAAAGCGGTGAGCAGCGCTCGCGCGGCGTCGAACTCAATACCACGGCCACCGTCACGGACAATTGGCAGGTCTATTTTTCCTACAGCTACATGGATGCACGGATTACCGAGTTCAGCGGCAACGATGCGGCCGTCCTCGCGCAGGATCCCGCCACGCTGGATGCCGCAGGGCAGGCAAATTACAAGAATGTGAGCCTGTTGCACAACGCGCCCTTGCAGATGAGCGCACCGCATCTGGCCAACCTGTGGACGCGCTACGACTTTGCGAGCGATTGGTTGCGCGGCGTCCATATCGGTGGCGGCGCCAACTTCGTGTACGACCAGACGCTCCTGCCGGACGGACCGGCGTCCTCGCACCAGACCTATACGCTCTTCAACGCGCTGGTTGGCTACTCCTGGGCCTGGCGCGAGCAGCGCATGAATGTGGAACTCACGGGCAAAAATCTTGCCGACGCACACTACCGGCCCTCGCAAAGCACGCGCAGCCGCCCGCGCGAGTTTCTCCTCACTTTTTCGATGAGGTTCTGATTCCGGGCCAACCATGAAAACCCTGTTCGGATATTGTTGTACGGCACGCCGGCCAAGGCCCGCATCATGGGGAATGGCGCTGCTCTTCGTGCTGTTCTTGCCGGTTCTGGCCGGGAGCCAGGAGTTAATCGTGGATAACCCGTACAAGGTCAAGGCTGCTTTTTTGCGCAATTTCGCCCACTATGTGACCTGGCCTGACAAAGCCTTTTCGGGAAGCAGTTCGCCATGGTGTATCGGCATTCTGGGGCGGGATCCCTTTGGCAAAATACTGGAGAAGACATTCGGGGGCCGCACTGAGCAGGGACGCACGTTTGAGATCGTTCGTGCAGAGATGCCGGACGAGTTGCCCAAGTGCCAGATTGTCTTTGTTGCCTACAAGGATGCGGCGAAACGCCGTGCAGTTCTTGCCGAATTGAAGGACAAGCCGGTGTTGACCGTCGGCGATGCGCCGGGATTCCTGCGCGAAGGGGGAATGATACGGTTCCAGGTCGGGGACAGGGTGTACATGAGCATCAATCTTGACCAGGCGCGGGCTTCTGATCTGACGATACAGACCAGGATGCTGGAAGTTTCCCGCGATATTCTGGAAAACGGCGAAGTCCACCACATGAGATAAGCGATGCCTATCCAACTGAACATATACAACAGACTCGCATTCGTGCTTTGGGGCGCGGCCCTGCTGGCATTCATCGTGGCGGGCGCGGGGGTGGTGCTGTTCCAGAGTTTTACGCTGGAACAGCGCATCCGCCAGATCATGGAGCCTTATGCACAACTGGTTTCCGTCGGTACCGACGCGGCCGTGTCTTTCGAAGATCCCGTCCGCGCCCAGGAAATTCTCGATACCCTGCGTGCAAACCCGCAGATACAGGAAGCGGCCATTTATCTGGACGGCGGGCGGCTACTGGCCAGTTTCAGCCGTGCCCCGAACGCCACTCCGGTGTCTTTGCCGGCCAGGCCGGATGGACTTTATCTGGACGGGGACACGGCGGTACTGCTGCAAGCGCTACCCCGGGGAGGGCGTTTGCGGCTCAGCATCGGTCTCGATCAACTCAGCCGGCAAACGCATCAGGTCATGTGGATATTCGGTACGGGCGTGCTCGTCTTGCTCCTGGTCACGTTTGCCCAGTTGCTGGTTTTGCGGCGTACGCTGGTGCGTCCCATCGCCAACCTGACGCAGGCGACCGAACTTGTCCGGGCCAGTGCGAGCTACAAGCACCGCGTTCCCGCCTCCGGCACCGATGAAGTGGCGCAACTGGGCAAGAACTTCAACGCCATGATGGAAGCCATCCAGGAACGGGAAAACGAATTGCGCCGGCTCACCCTCTTCCAGCGCACGATTCTGGACAATGTGGCCTACTGCATCATCTCCACGACGCCCGAAGGAATTGTCACCAGCTTCAATCCAGCCGCCGAGCGTTTGCTGGGCTATACGGCTGGCGAGATGGTCGGCAAGCAGACGCCCGAGCGCTGGCACGACCCGGAAGAGATCGCAAACTACGCCAGGCAATTGTCCCTGGAACTGGGCGAAACGGTGCTGCCCGGCTTCGAAGTATTTGCGGCACGACCACGGCGTCACCTGACAGAGGAGAACGAATGGACCTTCATTTGCAAGGACGGCAGGCGCATTCGGGTGAATCTGTCCGTGACCGCGCTGCGGGATGAGGAGGGCAGGATCACGGGATTCGTGGGTCTGGGGTATGACCTCACCGAACGCAAGCGTGTGGAAGATGCCTTGTTATTCGTTGCGCAACGCGGCTGGCAGTTTAGCGGGGAAGATTTTTTTAATGCGCTGGCGCAGTTTCTCGGCGAAAAACTCGATATGGATTACGTCCTCATCGACAGGATAGAAGAGAATCCGGATATGGCGGAGACGGTGGCACTGTATGCCAAAGGCGCGCTCGCACCGAACATGCGCTACGCCCTCAAGGGCACGCCATGCGAAAACGTCATGGGGAAGCGGCTCTGCGTTTATCCGCATGGCGTCCAGCAACTGTTTCCCGAAGATACCCTGTTGCCCGGAATGGGCGCCGAAAGTTATATCGGCATTCCGCTGTGGGATTCGACAGGCAAGCCCATCGGCCTGATCGCTGTCATGGGTACCAAGCCGCTTCCTGACGATGCACCTGTCACTCAACTGCTGCAACTGGTGGCGACTCGTGCTGCCGCCGAACTGGAGCGCAAGCATGCTGAAGCAGAAATACGCAAACTCAACAATGAACTGGAACAGCGCGTGACTGATCGCACTGCCCAACTGGAAGCGGCCAACAGCGAACTGGAGGCATTCTCGTATTCCGTTTCTCACGACCTGCGCACACCGCTGCGCGCCATTGATGGGTTTTCCAAAATCCTGCTGGATAGTTACTTCGACAAGCTGGATGAAGAGGGCAAGCGGCTGATCGGTGTGGTGCGCGACAACACCAGCCGCATGGGGCAACTCATCGACGACATGCTGAAATTTTCCCGTACTGGCCGGGTGGAACTTGCTTTATCGCAAATCGACATGGAAAACTTGGCGCGCGCGGCGTTTGAGGAGCTTCAACCTTCCCCAGGCGACAACAAAGCCCAATTGGAAATCGGGCCACTCCCCCCGGCCAGGGGCGATCGTGCCATGATGCACCAGGTATTCATCAACCTGTTCTCCAATGCCATCAAGTTCAGCCGTGGCGGGGGAACCCCGGAAATCAGGGTGGGTGCCACGGTCAATGATGGCGAAACCATTTACTTTGTTCGGGACAATGGCGTAGGCTTCAATATGCAGTATGCCGACAAACTGTTCGGCGTATTCCAGCGTTTGCACAGCATCAACGAATTTGAAGGCACCGGGATCGGGCTTGCCATCGTCAAGCGCATCATCACCCGCCACGGCGGTCGCGTGTGGGCAGAGGGCAAGATCAACGAGGGCGCAACGATTTATTTTGCTTTGCCGAACAGGGAGAATAGCCATGAGTAACGACGTCAAGGAAATCGAAATCCTGCTGGTGGAAGACAATCCGACCGATGCGGAACTTTGCATACGGGCGCTGAAGAAAAACAACCTGGCCAACAATCTGGTGTGGGTGAAAGACGGCGCCGAGGCGCTGGATTTCCTGTTTGCCACTGGCGCCTACTCGGGACGCGACGTGTCTTGCCCTCCCAAGGTTGTCCTGCTGGATTTGCGCTTGCCCAAGGTGGAAGGCATGGAGGTGTTGCGCCGCGTCAAGACGGATGAGCGTACCCGGGCGATACCTGTGGTGGTACTGACTTCATCCAAGGAAGACCGCGACGTGGCGGAGAGCTACAAGCTCGGGGTCAACAGCTACATCAGCAAACCGGTGGAGTTCGATGCGTTCGCCAGGACGGTGTCCGAGCTGGGGTTATACTGGCTGCTGGTGAATCGACCACCAGTGTTAAAGAGGTAGTCATGGAGCTGGATAAAAAACCGGACATGCGCATATTGATGCTGGAGGACACGGCCAGCGATGCGGAACTGGAAGAGCACGAACTGCGCAAAATCGACGTTCCGTTCACATTGAAGCGCGTCGAGACACGGGATGATTTTATCCGCGCGCTGGAGGAATTCAGCCCGGATATCATCCTGTCGGATTACAACCTGCCCGAGTTCAGCGGCATGGAGGCGCTGGAGATTGTGCGTAGCACGCATCCCGAAATTCCGGTGATCATGGTCACCGGCGCACTCACCGACATCGAGGCGGTGGGGCTGATCCATGCGGGTGCCAAGGATTATGTGTTGAAAGACCGCCTGGCCCGCCTGGGCGCTGCAGTGCAGCGCGTGCTGTCCATGGAGCAGGGGATACGCGCACGCAAGGCGGCCGAAAAATCGTTGCGCGAGAGCGAGGCGAAATTTCGCGCACTGGTGGAATCCACCAGCGACTGGATTTGGGAATTGGACGAACACGGCAAATTCACCTACTCCAGCCCGCAGGTACATGCTCTGCTTGGATATGTCGCCGAGGATGTTATCGGCAAGTCGCCATTTGACCTGATGACGCCGGAAGAAGCACGGCGGCTCGAAGAACCGATAGCCACCATCATGAGCGAGCGCAATCACTTCCATTTGCTGGAAAATGCCAACCTGCACAAGGACGGGCGGGTGGTGTTTCTGGAAGCCAGCGGTGTGCCCATGTTCGATTCCCTTGGCACTTACAAGGGGTATCGCGGAATTGATCGCGACATCACCGAGCGCAAGGAAGCGGAGAAGGAGCGCCGTGCCAACGCGGAAAAGGTGGAGCAGATCCTGTTGCAGACCATTGCGGCAATTGCCGCCACAGTTGAAGCGCGCGATCCCTATACCGCCGGACACGAACGGCGGGTGGCGGTTCTTGCCGCTGCCATTGCACGTGAAATGGGACTGCCGGAGGAAACCGTTCACGGCATTGCCCTCGCTGCCAGTATCCACGACCTGGGCAAGATACGTGTTCCCGCAGAAATTCTCAGCAAGCCGGGCAAACTCAACCCGATCGAATACGAACTGGTCAAGGTTCATTCGCAAACCGGCTACGACATCATCAAGGATGTTCAATTCTCCCTGCCGATTGCGCAAATGGTATTGCAACACCATGAACGCCTGGATGGTTCCGGCTATCCGCAAGGCCTGAAGGACGGACAGATTCTGCTGGAGGCCAAAATCCTGGCTGTGGCCGACGTGGTCGAAGCGATGTTGTCGCACCGTCCCTATCGTCCCGGATTGGGCGCAGAGGCAGCACTGGAGGAAATCACCAGACAGCGCGGCGTATTTTTCGATCCGGTCGTGGTGGATAGCTGCATCGCTTTGTTCAAGGATAAGAAATTTGAATTTGAATCCGGGCAGTTTGCGCAGCACGGTTCTGTTTATTTCCATTAGGCGAATTCGGGGGCGGCCTGAACAAGGCTGTCCTGCTCCAGCAGCGCAACGGAATAAATAATATTGACAGGCAAAAAGCCTGCTGTGTTTCGTTGAGGAGGAGTTTCATGTCGATTCGATCGCGGATCGCGCTCTTGGCATTGGTTGCCATATCGAGCGTGGTGGCCGCCTTGCTTGCGCAATACCAATCCATAAGCCGCGAAGTGGATGCATTGCGCGCACAAAAATCCGCCTATATACAGGCCCAGGACATCTCCCGGCTCGTCCATGTCTTGCAGAAGGAACGCGGATTGAGTTCTGCGGTACTCGCCAATTCTTCGGCAGAGCGCAAGACGGAATTGCGCAAACAATACACCGAGACGGATGCAACGCTGGCGCAGATGCCGGTACAGGAATTTGCAAACCAATTATTGGTTGTCCGGCAGCAGGTCATGTCCGGAAAGACCGCGTGGAAGGATGTGCGCGGGTTCTATACGTTGATCATCAACACGGCGCTGGACGCCATTTCGATGGATGTGGTCGCGGAAAACATCCTGGGCACCAGGATGCACACGGCAATTGTCGAGTTGTCCCTGGCCAGGGAGGATATGGGGCTGATGCGGGCAACGGTTAACGGTATCTATTCCCGTGGCGGGGATGAACCGGACGATGTCACCTACCTGGCGGAGGAGTATGGAAAATTCAAAGATCATTTGCGGGTATTCCGGCGCGACCTGAAAATGCAGGAGCCGGAAGGCGTTATGGAGGGTTTGCTGGTTGCGCCGTATGGCAGGGTCGTCGGGCAAGTCGAAGAGATTCTGCAGCGGGGCTCGAGAGCAATCTGGAACAGGCCGAATGCCGTGTGGTGGGCGGAGGCAACGCAGGTGATAGACAACTTCAAATCAATGGAAGACAGGCTCTATAACGACCTGTTCAAGTCTGCGAACCGCGGGATCGAGACCAAGGAGCTGCAACTCGGGCGCTACGGAATGGCGGCGGTCGGTCTGGGCCTGATGGTCGTGTTGCTGACGGCGTTTACCATCCTGCGCATCCTGCGCGCGCTGGGGGTGCTGATCACCACGCTGGACGACGTGGTTCGCAACGAGAATTATTCGATACGCATCAAGGGCGAGTCGCCGAAAGACGAATTCGGGCGCATCAGTCTTTCGCTGAACAATCTCCTCGACTTTACCGATACGCTGATACGCGACAAGGAAAAACTGGCCGCGACGGATTTGCTGACGGGCATCATGAACCGGCGCAGCTTTCTCGAGGAAGCCGCGCGTGAAATCATCCGCGCAGAGCGCTATGCAACGCATTTTTCGCTGATATTTATCGACATCGATCATTTCAAGCAGATCAATGATGCCGATGGACACGCCGCGGGCGACCAGGTGCTGACCCGCTTCGTCCAGGTGGTGAAGAAATTCCTGCGCGAAGCGGATCTGCTGGCGCGCTGGGGAGGCGAAGAGTTCGTGATCCTGGCGCCGGAAGCGGGCCTGGAGCAGGGTCGTCAACTGGCCGAGAAACTTCGCATCGAGGTGGCGGGAGCAATCTTTCCCGGCGAAAGAAAGATGACCTGCAGCATGGGCGTCGCCGAGTGGCGTGTCGACGAATCTTTCGACGCATTGTGCCGGCGCGCCGACAAAGCGCTTTACCGGGCGAAAGAGGATGGACGCAACAGGGTGTGCAGCGCCGCGTAGTCAAGACAGCAGTGCGTGCGTGGCAAGGAACGGTTGTACAATCCGTCGCCTGTGAATCCCGGAAGGCAATCGTTCAAAGGCAGTCATGGCAAAAGCAAAAACAATCTACAGTTGCACCGAATGCGGCGGACAATCCCCCAAATGGCAAGGCCAATGCCCGCATTGCGGCGCGTGGAACGCGCTGGTGGAAACGGTGGCGGAAGCGCTGCCGACGGCGGGCAAGAACCGCTACAGCGCGCTGGCCGCTTCGGGCAAGCTGCAGCAACTGGCGGAAGTGGAAGCCAGCGAAGTATCGCGCACGCCGACCGGCATTGCCGAGTTCGACCGTGTGCTCGGCGGCGGGCTGGTCGAGGGCGGCGTGGTGCTGATCGGCGGCGACCCCGGCATCGGCAAATCCACTTTGTTGCTGCAGGCACTCGCGCATCTCTCATCCACAAAGAAAGTCCTCTACGTCAGCGGCGAAGAATCGGCGCAGCAGATCGCGCTGCGCGCGAAGCGGCTCGCGCTCGATGCGCGCGAAGTGCACCTGCTGCCGGAGATTCAACTGGAAAAGATCCAGGCCAGCGTCGCCCACGAAAAACCGGACGTGGTGGTGATCGACTCCATCCAGACTGTGTATTCCGAACAACTGACCAGCGCGCCCGGCTCGGTGGCGCAGGTGCGCGAATGTGCGGCGCAACTCACGCGGCAGGCCAAGAGCAGCGGCGTCACCATCATCCTCGTCGGCCACGTCACCAAGGAGGGCGCGCTGGCGGGGCCGCGCGTGCTGGAGCATATCGTCGACACCGTGCTGTATTTCGAGGGCGATACCCATTCCAGCTTCCGCCTGATCCGCGCGTTCAAGAACCGTTTCGGCGCGGTGAACGAACTCGGCGTATTTGCCATGACGGAGAAGGGATTGCGCGAAGTGAGCAACCCGTCCGCTTTGTTCCTGTCGCAGCACGGTGCGCAAGTGCCCGGTTCCTGCGTGATGGTCACGCAGGAAGGTACGCGCCCCTTGCTGGTGGAAATCCAGGCGCTGCTCGACGAAGCGCATTCGCCCACGCCGCGCCGCCTGTCGCTGGGCCTGGAGCAGAACCGGCTGGCCATGTTGTTGGCCGTGCTGCACCGCCATGCGGGCATCGCCTGCTTCGACCAGGATGTGTTCATCAATGCCGTGGGCGGCGTGAAGATCACCGAGCCGGGTGCGGACCTTGCCGTGCTGCTCGCAATCGTTTCGTCATTGCGCAACAAGCCGTTGCCGGAAAAGATGGTGGTGTTCGGCGAAGTGGGGCTGGCCGGCGAAGTGCGTCCGGTGCAGCGCGGGCAGGAGCGTTTGAAGGAAGCGGCCAAGCTCGGTTTCACTCACGCCATCATTCCCAAAGCCAACGCACCCAAGCACAGGATCGAGGGCATGCAGGTGATTGCGGTGGAGCGGGTGGATGAAGCGGTGGAGAAGATGAGGTAGCGCGAAGCGCGCTCCGGCGAGAACGGAATCGTTTGCAAACGACAGCGGGGTGACATGGAACAGAATTTCTTGAACCGGGAATTGCGTATCCTGATGCTGGAAGACACGCCTTCCGATGCCGAACTGGCGGAGCACGAGCTGCGCAAGGACGGTATTGCCTTCACATCGATGCGTGTGGAAACCCGAGCCGCGTTCATCGATGCGCTGGAACAATTCCAGCCGGATATCGTCCTGTCCGACTACAACCTGCCCGACTTCAACGGCATGGCCGCCATCCAGATCGTGCAGCGCGAGCATCCCGAGGTGCCGGTGGTCATGGTCACCGGCGCGCTCTCCGATGTCGAGGCGGTGGAGTTGATCCATGCGGGTGCCAGGGATTATGTGCTGAAGGATCGGCTGGCCCGGCTGGCGCCTGCAGTGCAGCGGGCGCTGGCGATGGAGCGGGACCTCCGCGCGCGCAAGGCGGCGGAACAGGCGCTGCGCAAATCGCACGACGAACTGGAAGAGCGCGTGCGCCAGCGCACCGCCGAGCTGACGAATGCCAATACGCAGTTGCAGGCCGAGAAGGCGGCGCAGGAGGAATTGATCGGCAAACTCGCGGAAGCGCACAGCCAGTTGCTGCAATCGGAAAAGATGGCATCCATCGGCCAACTCGCGTCTGGCGTTGCGCACGAGATCAACAATCCGATCGGATTCGTGAATTCCAACATGGGTTCGCTGCAGCGCTACATGCAGGATTTGCTCAAACTGCTGTCTGAGTACGAGAACGCCGAGCAGCAGTTGCCGGAGGAAACGCGTGCGGCACTGGCCGGAATAAAGCAGCAAGTCGATGTTGCCTACCTCCGCAACGACGTTGCCAACCTGCTGTCCGAGTCGATGGAGGGGCTGCAGCGCGTGAAGCACATCGTGCAGGATCTCAAGGATTTTTCGCACGTGGACAAGCAGGAGAAACAGTGGGCCAGTCTGGAACAGGGACTGGACAGCACGCTCAACATCGTGTGGAACGAACTCAAGTACAAGGCCGATGTCGTCAAGGAATACGCCGGCATTCCGCAAATCGAATGCATACCCGCCCAGCTCAACCAGGTGTTCATGAATCTGCTGATGAATGCGGTGCAGGCCATCGATGAGCACGGCCGCATCACGATTCGCACCGGAACGGACGGGGACGACGTCTGGGTGGAAGTGGAGGACTCCGGCCGCGGCATCGAGCCGGAACACCTGTCGCGCATCTTCGATCCGTTCTTCACCACCAAACCGGTGGGCTCCGGCACCGGGCTGGGCCTGTCGCTGTCCTACAGCATCGTGCAGGATCACGGCGGACGCATCGAGGTGAAAAGCGCACCCGGACAGGGTTCCGTGTTCAGGGTGGTGTTGCCGCTACACGCCGCTGCGGCGTGATCGTTTCATCCCGGCAGTGCGGGCGTTTGGCTGGAGATTATCCGGACTGTGCACCAAGCCGGCGTCAGTTCGGTTTTTGGCAGCATATTTGTGCGAACCCCCACAGGGTGCAAAAACCTCTGCGAGGCAAATTCGCACCTGCAAACGTCTCGGTTACATATCCGCCAAAGGCTTGTCGGCAAGCTTGTCATCCATGCCGCGTAATTTGCCGATCACATCAAGCAGGGATTCGTCCAGGGAGAGCAGCGCGGATTCGGACAAAGCCTGCAAGGCTTCCGGCAGGATCCCCTCGGCAGGACCGGGTGCATTTTTCAGAATCTTTTTGGCAGCTTCGCTCAGGCACAATCCGACACGCCGCTGATCTTCCTTGCTGCGCTCCTTGACGATCAGGTTGCGCGATACAAGTTTTTCGACCAGTTGGCTGCAGGTGGATTGATGAATGGACAGGCGCTCGGCAAGCTTGGAAACGCCTATATCGGGTGTTTTTGCCACTTCCTGCAATATCCACAATTGAGAGCCTGTGATCCCGCAGGTTTTTTCTACATCCCGGAATTGCTGACGAACCGAACCGTAAATGACTCGAAATTTTTTGAGAACCTGGAGTGAAAGCTGATTCTTGCTGCGCTTGCTCAATTTACATTCCCTTCCATGCGGGTGGTTATTGTGTCTTTTGTCGATTATATGTCCACTTGGAAATATTTATGTGAATCTGAACCGCTAAACTTGCTTTATTGCCGGTGTTCCACCGAAACGCAATGCATCAATAAATTAAGCTGGGTAAACCCCCGGCTATGCCGGGGGACTTGATCAGGTTTGACCGTTCCAGCAGTCGCAAAAGAATATCCTCGTGAACCTGGAAACTTCATTCCCTCCCCCTTGCAGGGGGAGGGTTAGGGTGGGGGTAGAA
>JAHJNJ010000013.1 GCA_018820925.1 Gammaproteobacteria bacterium
AGCGAAAAAAGCAGTGGCCAAAAAGCCAGCCGCCAAGAAAGTAGCCGCCAAGAAACCGGCAGCGAAAAAAGCAGTGGCCAAAAAGCCAGCCGCCAAGAAAGTAGCCGCCAAAAAACCGGCAGCGAAAAAGCCAGCTGCAAAAAAAGCAGCAAAGAAACCTGCCAAGAAAGCCGTAGCGAAGTCAGCTGCAGCTCCTGCGGTAAAAGGCATCCTCGGCGCCTAAGCTTCGTAGATTGGGGCGGGCGCCGGGTCGTTGCGTTTCGCCCTTTCTGCGGACTCCGTTTCTTGCGGAGAGGAGTGGGTTTACTTCCCGTGTTTGTTGAGCTTCTTCAGCGAACCGTCCTGCTTAACTCCATAATTTGTCCCCGTACCTGAAGCGGGCAGATTTCGTATTCCGGTTTTATTCTTAATCAGAAACGCACAATTTGCTTCGCGATACGCGCGATGAGCGAGTCGCCGGCAGTCTTGCGGCCCATGTTTTGCAACGGGTATTTGCGGATGGAAAGAATGTGGCTCAAGGCACTGCACCCTGCAATCATTTACTCCGACGCCGAGACGACTTGCCTTGCTTCCGCATACAGGAACTCCAGATCTTCCTCGTCAATTTGCAGCGTCTCCAGGGATGCAGCGCAGAATTTTGGCCACTCTTCCGTGAAGTCCAGTCCAAGTTGCTGCTGGGAGAAATGCTCCGCGAACTGGGTTGTTGCGATGAATTGGCGGTGGAGCTTGGGCAAAGTTGAATCCGGCGTCAGTGCAGTCAAATCGTGGTGATGGCGGATAGCCTGACACATGTCTTCCGGCAGCCACCAACTCCGGGTGAGCGCACTGCCCACCACGGCATGGTTGGTCTGGACCAGCGACTCTTCTATGGCGGTGAATTCGGTCTGGGTATTGCGGTTTGCCTGTCCCAAAACTTCCTTGTATTGCGGAAAACGCATCATCAATATCGGTATGCCGCAGTCGTGAAACAAACCGAAGGTATAGGCATCTTCGGAGTGAAAGCCGGGAATGTCCAGTTTGTAAGCCAGCCAGGCGCTTAGACGTGCCGTGCGTGCCGAGGCATCCCAGAAGCGCACCATAATCGGTGTGTTGGGGAACAGGTTGCGCAAGATGATGCCGGCGATGGTGTGGCTGGCGACCCTGAGGCCGAGGATGGTCAATGCGTCGTGTACCGAGCGTGCCCGTTGGGAACGGGCGAAAAAAGGCGAATTCGTGGTCTTGATCAGTCCGGCGGCAAGCGCAACATCCGCGCTGATCAAGTCGGACAGGCGATGGTAATCCGGCTCCTCCTTGTGCATTTCGTCCATGATGCGAATCAGAATCTCGGGGCAGGGCGGAATTTCAATTCCCAGCAGGGAACGTTCAAGTTGCGGGTCGAGATTCGGGGATGGATGAGATGGACTGTCAGTCATTTCTGTGTCAGGTGCGTGATAAGATTGCCTCTGATGATTCGTATCGATGTCCGGAATGCGCTATTCCCGCAAAATAGCACACGTCACGATTCGCTGGCTATGATTTTCGGCAACGGTGATGCGTTCTGCACAATGATTGAAAGATCATTCCGCTTTCTGCGGCATATAAAACAGGGTCAGCCAGGCAACATCATGGCAGGAGAGATTGGCTTCGATGAATAAATCCGGGTCGTTCGGTTTGAAAGAATTCAAAGCGGAACGGGATCACAAAGAGAAGTTGACCTTTCTGAGCAGCGTATTGATGCTCAACGGGCTCACGACGCTCGGCATGGGATTCATCCGCTGGCAAACCAGCGTCACCCTGGGAATATTTGATTTTTGTTTTGCCTCACTTTGTTTGGCCCTGTTGGTCTATTTGCACCGGCAGACTGACAAGGTAGAACTGCTCAGTTCGATCACCGTAGCACTCACGTTCTGCCAGTTCCTGGCGATCTATATATATGCGTCCGACAACGTGATGAGATTGTCGCTGTTCTTCCTGTTGTTGGCGGGGGCGGTTTTTCTCAAAGGCCGCAAGACGGGGCGCATCTGGCTGGTTGTCATCCTGCTGGCCATCGTGACCGTATATATGTTGCCGAATGCCGACACTGGTTACTCCCTGATCGACATATTCACGACCTGCCTGTACCTGCTGGCACTGTGGTTCATTTTTGAAAAATACGAGCTGTTCAAGGAATCGCAGCGCAAAAGCGAGGATGAGCAGGAGATATTGCGCCTGACCGAAGAACGCCTGCGCCACGCGCTGGAAGGGGCGGGCGATGCGGTATGGGACTGGAAACCGCAAGCGGGCGAATTCCACTATTCCGGGCGCTTTGCCGAGATGTTGGGTTATGCCGAAAATGAACTGGGTAACCGTTCCGATCAGATTTTCAGGATCATCCATTCCGATGACGAGCGCCGGGTCAGGAGCGAGTTGCGTTCCTATCTGAAACAGAGTGCCGGGCATTATGTTTCGGAGATGCGTCTGGTGTGCAAGGACGGCAGCTGGAAATGGATACTGTGCCGAGGCACGGTCACGCAACGGGACGAAACGGGCGTGCCGTCTCTGGTGGTGGGCACGTTCTCCGATATCACCCTGCTCAAGCAGCACGAAAAACAGCTGGAGCACATTGCGCATTACGACGCGTTGACCGGTATTCCCAATCGTGTACTGCTGGCAGACCGGCTGCAACAGGCGCTGGCGCACACCAAACGTGAAGGCAGCATACTGGCGGTTTGTTATCTGGATCTGGACGGTTTCAAGCTCGTCAATGACACCATGGGGCACGAGGCGGGTGACCGGGTGCTGATTGAAGTGACGAGACGCATCAAGGAAACGATACGCGGCGACGATACGGTCGCGCGTTTGGGCGGCGACGAATTTGCCGTGTTGTTGCTGGGACTCAATGCGGCGGACGAGTGTTCGGCCAGCCTGGATCGTTTGCTGGAGGCGATCAGCCAGCCTATCGAGATCAAGGGCAAGCTGTTCGAGGTCAGTGCCAGCATCGGCGTGGCACTTTTTCCTGCCGACGATCAGGATGCCGACACGCTGTTGCGCCATGCCGACCAGGCGATGTATTCCGCCAAGCAATCCGGCAAGAACCGCTACTATCTATATGACGCGGAAAACGACCAGCGCGCCCGTTCCCACCACGAATTCCTGCGGCGGCTCGCACTGGCGCAGGCGAACAACGAGTTCGAGTTGCTTTACCAGCCCAAGGTGGACATGCAAACGCTGCAACTGGTTGGGGCGGAGGCGCTGATCCGCTGGAGGCATCCGGAGCGCGGGCTGCTTTCGCCCGCCGAATTCCTGCATGTGATCGAGGGCACCACGCAGGAAATCGAATTGGGCGATTGGGTGGTTGCGACAGCCTTCGAGCAACTCGAAGCATGGCACCAGACCGGGCTGTCAATGGAACTCAGCATCAACATTTCGGCGCGTCATCTGCAAGCGAGCGATTTCGCCTGGAAGCTGAAGCGCAAGATGCTGCGCCACCCGCATGTGCCGAAAGGCAGTTTGCAGGTCGAGGTGCTGGAAACGGCTGCACTGGAGGATATTCCCAAGGTGAGCGATACCATCGAGCGCTGTCACAAGATCGGTGTCAGCTTCGCACTGGATGATTTCGGCACCGGCTACTCATCGCTGTCCTATCTCGGGCGCCTGCCGGTCGACACACTCAAGATCGACCAATCCTTCATTCGCGACATGCTGGAAGACAAAGGCGACCGGGCCATCGTGCAGGGCGTCATCGCGCTGGCCCGGGCGTTTGACCGCAGGATTGTGGCCGAGGGGGTGGAAACCCGGGAATTGTTCCATGCGCTGGTGGAAATGGGCTGCGAATGCGGCCAGGGTTACGGTATCGCCCGCCCCATGCCGGCAAGCGAGTTGCCCGCATGGTTGGCAAGGTGGAACACAGCGCCGTTCAGCTGAGTTGCATCAGATCAGGAAAATCGTCGCCAGACCCAGGAAGATGAAAAATCCGCCGCTGTCGGTGATGGCGGTGATCATCACGCTGGAGCCGATGGCCGGGTCGCGCCCCATCTTGTGCATGAAGAGCGGGATGTACATGCCGACGATGGCGCCTACGGTCAGGTTGAGCAGCATCGCGCTGGTCATGACCAGACCGAGCGGTATGCTGTGATACAGGGCATAAGCGAACAAGCCGGCAATGCCACCCCACACCAGACCGTTCAATCCGCTGATCGCCAGTTCCTTGTACATCAGGCGGCGCGCGTTGGTCTGTGTAATCTGTCCCAGCGCGAGCGAGCGGATAATGATGGTCGTGGTCTGGTTGGCCGAGTTACCCGCGATGCCGGCGACGATGGGCATCAGCGTGGCAAGCGCAACGAATTTCTCGATGGTGTTTTCAAAGCCGCCGATCACGCGCGACGCGAAGAATGCCGTGCACAGATTCAGCGCCAGCCAGGTCCAGCGGTTTTGCGCCGATTTCCACACGGAAGCGAAAATATCCTCCTCTTCGCGCAGACCGGCCTGGTTCAGCAAGTCGGTTTCCGATTCGGCGCGGATAAAGTCCAGCACCACGTTAATGGTCACCCGGCCCACCAGTTTGCCATCCTCGTCCACCACCGGCGCGGAAACCAGGTCGTAGCGTTCGAACGACTGGGCGGCCTGATCGGCTTTTTCATCCGGGTGCAACTGGATGGTCTCGGTCAGCATCAATTCGCCGACCACCGTCTCCGGCTCGTTGACCACGATCAGGTTGATCGGCAACACGCCTTTGAAACGGTCATCGCGATCCACCACGAACACCTGGTCGGTATGGTCGGGCAGTTCGTCAAAACGCCGCAGGTAGCGCGACACCACTTCCAGCGTCACGTCCTCGCGCACATGCACCATGTTGAAGTCCATCAGTGCGCCGACCGAATCCTCCGAATAGGACATCGCCGCGCGCAACTGTTCGCGCTCCTCGATGGAAAGCGACTTGAACACGTCGCGCATCACGTTCTTGGGCAGGTCGGGCGCGAGGTCGGCGATCTCGTCGGTATCGAGATGTTCGGTCGCCTCGCGCAACTCCTCGCGGCTCATGGAGGCGATCAGCGATTCGCGCACCGCATCCGACACTTCGATCAGGATTTCGCCGTCGCGGTCCGCCTTCACCAGATCCCACACCATCAGGCGCTGCTCGATGGGCAGCGCTTCCAGTATGTAGGCAACATCGGCCGAGTGCAGCTCGTCCAGTTTCTCGCGCAACTCGGCCAGGTGGCGCTTGTGCACCATCTTGTCCAGCAATTCGTGGCGCTCGTCGCGCGGCAACTCCTGGCGGTGCGTCACCGTCTCCACCAATGCCTGTTTCTCCAGCAGGTGTTGCACCTGCTGGAGATGATCCTGCACATTTTCGGTGTAGTGGTGTTCGCTGCTCTCGGTCATGGAAGCGCCCTGGAATTGGCGCGTATTGTAAATAAATTGCCGTTGCGGCGTTAAAGAATCTCGGGTTTTTTCGGGCAACCGTGGCGGTTTGCATTGATTGGGCAAGGCCGCCGGCTGGTGATTTGAACGCTTATCCGGATACCCGTGGCCGACCTGGCGGCCGCGTTGCATCCGTCATGATTCGGGGTGAATGGTCAGCTTCGCTTCAGTGCCGCCGCCGGGCCGGAGAAGCAGCTCGATGTTCCAGCCATTGGCCTCCGCCAGTTGGCGGGCGATGGCGAGGCCGAGGCCGCTGCCGCCGGTTGAATTGCTGCGCGAAGATTCCAGCCGGTAAAAAGGACGAAAAACATTTTCCAGTTCCTGCGCGGGAATACCGGGACCCCTGTCCAGGATGCGAATCACTGCAGTACCTTCCTTGCGGGAAAGGTCAATTTCCACCGGCTTTTTTTCACCGTAGCGGATGGCGTTGCCGAGCAAGTTGGTCAATATCCTGCGCAACGCAACGGGGCCGGCAAAAATCGGCACACAGTCTCCTGCATGCCATTCAACGCGGGCTCCCTCATTCCTCGCGTTGTCTGCCAGTTCAGTCAGCAACTGGTCGAGATCGATCTCCTGTGCGGGTTCCTTCTGCAAATCCCGGCTCAGGGCGAGAAATTCGCCGATGAGCAGGTTCATTTCATCCACGTCATGCTGTAGACGCGCAACGAGTTTCGGGTCGGCGCTCTCGGGCAGCATTTCGATGGCCAGTCGCATGCGCGCCAGCGGGGTGCGCAAGTCATGCGAAATTCCGGCCAGCATGGTGGTGCGGTTCGCCAGCAGTTCGCGGACTTGCAAGGCCATCTGGTTGAAGGTGGCGGCCAGACCGGACAATTCCCTGATGCGCGTTTCCGGGAACGACTCGGGGATATTGCCTTCGCCGATGCGCTGCGCCGCAGCGGAAAAATGCGCGAGTGGCCGGGTGATGCGGCGTGCCAGCACCAGCGCGGTGAACAGGGTCAACACGACGGTCGCGATCAGCGCCAGCGCCAGCATGGTGGGCGGGTCGGTATTGAGACGCGCTTTGGGAAAACCGATGCGGACCAACTTGCCGCCCGCAGGGATATCTGCCCAGAACCATGTGGTATCGAGATCGGTCTCCTTGATTGACACCGGCCCGCCGGTGCGCGCCGTAAGCGCACTGTCCAGAAGCTTCAAATAAGGATAGTAGGAGGTTCGTGGCGGCAGTTTGGCCTTGGCATCCAACAGCATGAATTGGTGTTTGTGAATCAACTCCAGTTCGAAATCCTTGCGCGTCCCGGGCGGAAGCTCCACCCAGGTCTGCGCGGACAACACCAGCAAGGCCGCCAGATCATCCGCCGAACGTTTTGCCATGGGCAGCATCACGTATTTCACCGTGGCCGCAATCAGGATGAGCTGAAAGACCAGCAGCACGGCAGCGACCGTGGTGGCGGTGCTGCGAAACAGGGAACGGGATGTGTGTGCTTTCGACATCGCTAGGAATTGCCGCCGGGTGCAAACAGATAGCCTTCGCCCCATACCGTGCGGATGTATTTCGGCGCGTTGGCATCTTCTTCTATCTTGCGCCGCAAGCGGGTGACCCGCACATCGATGCTGCGGTCGAAAGGCGAACGTTCATAGCCTTTGAGCATGTCCATGATGCCGTCGCGGCTCAACACGCGGTTGGGGTGTTCGATGAATATGCGCAGCAGATTGAATTCGCCTGCGGTCAGGGGTACATCGGTTCCGTGCCTGCGCAGCTCGCGGGAATCGATATTCAACTGGAAATCGCCGAAACGATACGTGTCGTGTTTTGGAATCTCGTTGGGGGCATGGGGACTGTCGCTGCGCCGCAGCAAAGCCCGGATGCGTGCCAGCAATTCGCGCGGGTTGAACGGCTTGGCCAGATAATCATCCGCCCCGACCTCCAGGCCCACAATGCGGTCGACATCCTCACCGCGCGCGGAAAGCATGATGATGGGCACATTTCCCTGCGCCCGCAGTTTGCGCGCCAGCGTCAGGCCGTCTTCGCCCGGCAACATCAAATCGAGGATGACAATATCCGCAGCGTGGTCGGCCAGATGTGCGGCCATCGCAACCCCGTCGGCAACAGTCGTCACCCGATAGCCCTGCGCAGTGAGATATTCCTGCAACAGCTCGCGCAAACCGGCATCGTCGTCTACAACCAGAATATGTGTGGCATCCATGCGGCTTACTATACATGAGGTGGATTTGTACTGTCACAGGTGAAACCATCCCTGTAACACATCGTTACAATTTGCCACAAAGCGGAAATCGTTGGGCAACACCCCGGTCGCATCATGTGCTCATCAGGCGACAACCTGATTTTGAACTACCCCAACCGACAGGAGATTATCATGAGCACGAATAAACTATTTATCAGTACCGCACTGGCGATGGCCTTGGCTGCTTCAGGTTCGGTTTTTGCCGCAGATGAGCCGTTGAGAACACGCGATCAGGTTCGTGATCCGACACAGGATCAGCTCCAGACGCCAGACCAACTCCGCACTCGTGACCAGTTGAAGACTCAAGATCCACTGTTGACAGCCGATCAACTCAAGACGCGCGATCAGCTTCGTGATCAGACACGTGATCAGCTCAAGACAGGCGATCAACTTCAGACACGCGATCAGTTGCGCACACGCGACCAGTTGCAGGCGGAACACCTGAAGGAGATGGAAGGCATGACCCAGCAAGAACGCGAACAATATCGCGCCCAGAAACAGTCTGAAATGACTGCCGAGGAACGTGCCGCAGTACGTGCAAGCAAGCGCAATGGTTCAGGCACCGGCATGGGAACTGGCTCCCGGAATCGCAGTGGCGGTGCGGGCAGCATGGGCGGCGGACAACGCATGGGACGCTGATTTGGTGGTATAAACTTCGAATGGGTGTGTGTCGGATACTGGATGCACACCCGTTCGAGGGATATCACATCGTTGAACAGGGTTCGATTTCAAGTGGAAAAGAGTACGGCAATGAAGAATCCGGAGAAAATTGTATTTCTGCAACTGGCCATGGCGTTGCCGATGTGCTGGTGTCTGACCGTGGCGGCGGCAGAGGAAGTGACGGCGGCCACCCGCGTGCCACTTGAATCCATGACCCGGACGGAATACGAAAATTATCGCAGGCAACTCAATCAAAAAGTGAACGGCGTTGCCGCAAATTTGCCGGAGCAGGATGCGACTGCCGCTGAAAAGGCCGCCGGGGAATCCGCAGAGGAAGATCCCGAGGCAAAGAAAGACAAAGCGGAGAGCAACGGTTATGGCAAAGGCTATCGCGCACGCATGGAACGAAACACCAGGACAGGCAGAACCGGCGGCTACCGGGGCGGCTCGATGAGCCGGGGTGGCAGCGGGCGCAACCATTAAAGGGATGAATATGAAATGGCAAACAAAATGGATGGCGGGCACATTGGCGGTGACGATGGGCCTTATTTCCGGCGCAACACATGCGGAAGAAGACAGTTTCCTCACGCTGGGCGCCGGATATGAGTTCAGTACGGGGAAATACGGCACGACCTCAAACACCGACATCGTCACGATTCCGTTAACCGCGCTCTACGAGAGCGGTCCCTGGTCGTTGAAACTGACCGTGCCATACCTGCGAATTACCGGCGTGGGCGATGTCATTGTGAGCAGCAGGTCAGGGGGAATGCACGGCACCTCCACAACTACAACCACGACGGTAACAAAAAGCACAACCCGCTCCGGCCTCGGGGATATTGCGACCATGCTGACCTACAATCTGTATTCGGGCGAAGATTTTGAGTCCGGAATCGACTTGTCCGGCCGCATCAAATTTGGCACCGCAAGCACGACTTTGGGCACCGGCGAAAATGATTATGCCGTGCAGATGCTTTTCTATCATGACGTTGGCAATTTCACCCCCAGTATCATGTTCGGTTATGAAATGCTGGGAAGCACGGACCAACTGCCTCTGAATAATGTGTTCTACGGTTCGGTGGGGAGCAGTTATTCTTTCAGTGATCAGGTGGGTGTGGGCGCGGAATACAAGTATTCGCAACGAGCATCCGCCACTGCGGCCGAACAGCGCGAATTGACGCTGTATGCAAATTATCAGATCGGCACCGATGTATTTTTGCGGGGTTACCTGATGAAGGGATATACAACGGGAAGCCCGGATTCCGGTTACGGATTATCGCTGGCGGCGGTGTTCTGACCCGCCGATGCGCCGGGTAATGCTCAGGGAATCCCCGCATCCGGCATGCGGTCGAGGATGACAAAAGTCTTGGCGAGCATGCCCGGTGCTTCGCGGTGCCGGTCGTAATAACGCGGATTGGGTACCATGGCGGCGAGTTTGGCGGCCTGCTCCGGGCTGAGTTGCCCGGCGCTGACGCCGAAATAATGCCGCGCCGCCGCTTCCGCACCGAATATGCCGTTACCCCATTCGATGATGTTCAGATAAATTTCAAAGATGCGCCGTTTATCCATGACGGCTTCCAGCATCAGCGTAATGACGGCTTCTTCGGCCTTGCGCCAGGGCGTGCGTTTGGTAGACAGGAACAGGTTCTTGGCCAGTTGCTGGCTGATGGTGGAGCCGCCCGCGACGATCTTGCCCTTCTTCAGGTTTTTCTCATACGCACTGGAGATACCTTCCCAATCGAAACCCTCGTGATCGACAAACTTTGCATCCTCGGCAACGATGAGCGCACGCTTGAGATTGCCGGAAATTTTGTTGTAATCCACCCACTTGTATTTCAGCCCGGCCTTCGGGTTCCTGTCCTGCATCACTTCCAGACGGTCTTCCATGAAGGAACTGGTCGCCGGGTTGAACTTGATCCACCAGCAGATGTGGGCGAACAACCACAACTGGTAGAGGATCAACAGGACGAACAGTCCCCACACGATGCGCCACAACAGACTTTTCAATACTTTCATTTACGCAATTCGCCGAGCACGGCCCCGGTATCCGGGCGCACATTGCGCCACAGGTAAAATGCCTCGGCAGCCTGTTCCACCAGCATGCCCAGTCCGTCCGAAACGACCGCAGCGCCTTGCTTGCGGGCAAATTGCATGAACGGCGTTTCGCGTCCGTACATCATGTCGTAAGCCAGCGCTCCGGGTTTGAACAAGCCATCCGGCAGCGGCGGCAATTCGTCCGACAAACCGCTGGAAGTGGCGTTGATCACGAGATCGAATTGCTGGCCCGCCAATTCCTCGTAACGGCGCGCATACACCGTGCCGGAACCGGTAAATTCCTCGGCCAGGAATCGCGCCTTGGTGATGGTGCGGTTGGCGATGACCACACCCATGCCGGCATTGAACAGCGGCCACACCACCCCGGCCGCGGCCCCGCCCGCGCCGAGCAGCAGTGCGTCCTTCCACATCAGCGTGAAACCGAGATTTTTTTCGATGTCGGCGAGCAAGCCGACACCGTCGGTATTGGTACCGAGGATTTCGCCGTCCCTGAAGATCAGCGTATTGACCGCCTTCGCTTCGCGCGCCCGGCTGCTGAGCTGGTCGCACAGGGCAAACGCCTCGAACTTGAACGGCACCGTCACATTGCAACCCAGGTAACCCTCCGTGCGCAGCCGTTGCACGGTGGCGGCAAAGCCTTCCGGCGGTGCTTCGATGGCTTCGTAGCTCATATTCTGCCCGGTCTGTTGCGCGAACAGCGTGTGGATGAGCGGGGATTTGCTGTGCGAGATGGGGTTGCCGATAACGGCGTAACGGTCGGTCATTGCCAAATTTCTGAGTGCTGAGGACTGTGTACTGAGTACGGGGTGCGGATTATAGCGTCATGCGGTACACAGCACTCGGTCCTCAGCACTGAATTAAAGCGGCAATGTCACCTCCGCCTGCAATCCGCCTTCGGGATGGTTGGTCAGCGCCAACTCGCCGTTATGGCGCTGCACGATGTTGCGGGCGATAGCGAGTCCTAACCCCGTGCCGCCCGTTTCGCGCGAACGTGAATGCTCAATGCGGTAGAACGGCGTGAACACGGTCTCCAGCAGCTGCGGCGGAATGCCCGGCCCGAAGTCGCGGATGCGGATATGGCACTGGCGCGCATCGCAGTTCAGCGAGACCTCGGCGCGCTGGCCGTATTTCACCGCGTTGTCCAGCAGGTTGGAAAGCGCGCGGCGCAACGCCAGCGGATGTGCTCTCAGGCGCGCGGCACAGCGCTCGCCATATACCACTTGCTGTCCGGCCTCGACAGCATCGCTGCACAGGCTGTCCAGCAGCGAGTCGAGATCGAGCAATTGCCTGGCTTCGCTGGTGTCGAGACTGCGCGCCAGTTCCAGACCTTCCTGCAACATCTGCTGCATGGCCTGCATGTCGCCGACCAGCTTGTCGCGCAGCGTTTCGTCCGGCAGTTTTTCCAGACGCAGGCGCAGCCTTGTCAGCGGAGTTTGCAGGTCGTGCGTGATCGCAGCCAGCATGCCGGTGCGTTCGCGCACATCCTCATAGATGCGTTTTTGCATGCGGTTGAACGCCCGCGTGGCGGCGCGTACCTCGCTGCTGCCTTTTTCCGGCAGCGGCTCGCTGACCCGCGTGATGTCGAGACTGTCGGCGGCATCGGCCAGTTGCCGCAGCGGGCGGGTGGCGATGCGCGCCACCAGCCAGGCCAGCAGGGCGAGAAAGGCGGCAAACAACAAAATGGATCGTAATATCGGCGGCGGGTATGCCTGTTCGCGCATGGGCGGCATCGGGATGGTCAACTCGAGCCCGCTGCCGTCCTGAAAAACAAGGTTCACGCGCTGGCACAACAGCGGCACATGACTGCGCCGCGAGCGGCGTATATCTGCATCGGCACAGGCTGCACGGTTCGGCTGCTCGGCAACGAACTTTACATCCGGCATGCGCTGCTGCAGCGCATCTTCCAGAACTTCATCCCTGTCGGTAATCGGCGGCAGTGTCCCGGTAATCATGCGCCCGCGCATGCCCATGCTGTGAAACGAGTACAAAAATTCATTGCGTACCTGCGGGGCAATATTTTGCAGCGACTCCACCAGCAGGCCGATTTCGGTTGCCAAATGCTGGACGCGCACCCGCTCGTAAATCTCGTGTTGTCGCGAATGGGTGAGCAGTACCGTGCTGGCGACGGCCACAACCATGCCCACCAACAACAGCAGGAACAGGCGGCCATGCATGGAACGGAAAATTGCAAACATGTCATTCTCCCCGCTTCACTGTAGCCGCCAGCAGATAGCCTTCATTGCGCAGCGTCTTGATCAATTTCGGCGCGCGCGCATCGTCGCCCAGTTTCTGGCGCAAGCGGCTGATGTGCAGGTCGATGGAACGGTCCAGCGGATCGGTTTCGCGGCCCTGGGTCAGGGTCAGCAACTGGTCGCGACTGAGCGCGCGGTTGGGGCGTTCCAGCAGCACCTTGAGTAAACGATATTCGCCGCCGGAAAGCATCACCACCAGGCCGGCCGCGTTCTGCAATTGCCGGGTCGTCTCGTCCAGCGTCCAGTCCGCGAAGTACCACAGCGTGGAAAAACTGTTGGCGCCGGCCGGCGTTCCGTTGCTGCGGCGCAACACGTTGCGGATGCGCACCAGCAACTCGCGCGGCTCGAAGGGTTTGCACAAATAATCGTCGGCGCCCATCTCCAGCCCCAGGATACGATCCAGCGGCGCGCTGCGTGCAGTGAGCATGATCACCGGGATGGTCGAGTGCGCGCGCAGGTCGCGGCACAGGGTCAGGCCGTCGCTGCCGGGTAAAGTGAGATCGAGCACGATCAAATCAATCGGCGTGCTGCCCAGCACTTGCTGCATCTCCACACCGTCCTGCGCCGTGCTGATATGCCAGCCCTGCTCGCCGAGATAATCGGCCAGCAGGCTGCGGATATCCGCATCGTCATCGACGATGAGGATGCGCGGCGGTGTATCGGGATTTGTCATGGGGCGGACATTACAACGAAATGCGCGCCTGCGGGCAAGCGATACAAATCTGTACAAAAATCCCGTTAGCCGACATATGTCCGATACATGCGGCGGGTTAAATGGGCACCGTGCATCGAGGCACATCATTCAACCAGCGAAGGAGAACGAACATGAATACAGCATTTGGCAAATCGGCCAAGATGATATTGGCAGGGTTGGCAATCGCCGCATTGTCGGCAAGTGCCTATGCGCGCAGCAGTCATGACTGCGGATACGGCATGCCGGGGCAGATGTCGGACAGGCAAATCGAGCGCATGGAAAAAATGCGTGAAGAGCATCAGGCCAGGCTGCATGAAAAACTGAAACTGACCGCGCAGCAGGAGTCGGCCTGGAAGAAATTCACCGCCAGCCAGCCGTTCCCGGACAAAACAGCCCTCGATCCGACTGAAATGAGAAAACTGAGCGCCCCGCAACGCATGGAAAAAGGCCTGGAACACATGCGCGCAATGGAAAAGACCATGACCGAACACATGGCCGCTTTGAAAGAGTTCTATGCCGTGCTGACACCGGAACAGCAAAAGATATTCGATGAGCAAACGCCTCGCTTCGGTGATCGCAGGGGATATCGCGGACAGTAATTATCGAGTCTTTCGGGAGCGCCGACGAGGACGTCTGCGCTCCCGCTGTTCAACGCCTTCAGTCTGAGGCATTAGCGCAAATAAAAGGAAATACATATGAAAATCCAACGCAGCTGGGTCACCCCTGTTACCGCAGGCGCATTCCTGCTGTCGGGCGTAACCGGCATTCTCATTTTCTTCCACGTGGAATCGGGCGCGAACAAGTTCGTGCATGAATGGCTGGGCTGGCTGTTGCTGGCAGGCGCGGCCCTGCACGTCACGGTCAACTACGCCGGACTCAGATCCCATCTCGCCACATTGCACGGAAAACTTTTGTTGGGCGTGTTCGCCGTTGCGCTGGTGGCCAGCTTCATTCCGATCGGCGGCGAGAGCGACGAACCGCCTTTCATGCAGCCGATCCGCGCCCTGTCGCAAGCACCGCTGACAACGCTGGCGCAAGTGGCGAAAGTTACGCCTGAACAACTGCGGGATCGAATGGTGAAGGAAGGTTTGCAACCGGCATCGGATCAGCAAAGCCTGAGCGACCTGGTCGGCCCGGACACGAGAAAGCAAATGCATGTGCTGGGAAAAATCATGGTTGCGGCCGAATAGATGCAAGACTTGCTTTAGTCACAAGCAACGGCATGTACAGTAGAACCCGGGCACAAAGTACCTGATTCGTGCCGGGTCAATCGTCTCCCGTGCCGCAACAGGCCTTGACGGCGTTGCGGCCGGCCGCCTTGGCCCGGTACAGCGCAACGTCGGCGCGGCGGATGATGTCGTCGATGCCTTTGTCTTCCGGAAGGCTGCTGCACAGCCCGGTGCTTACGGATAAGGCGATGCTGTTATTTGGCGCGCCGATCTTTACCTGACTCACTTCGCTGCGAATTCTTTCGGCCAGCAAGACTGCCCCGGACTGTGGTGTGCCGGGCAGCAGCAGCCTGAATTCATCGCCACCGGTCCTGGCAAAAATATCCGGCCCGCGAAGATTGGCCTTGACCGCCTGGACGAATTTTTGCAGCGCATCGTCCCCTGCCTCGTGGCCGAGCGTGTCGTTGATTTTCTTGAAATGATCGAGGTCGAGCATCAACAGGGAAAATTTTTCGCCGGTGCGCTTGAAGTAACTGAATTCCTGGTTGGCGAGCTCGTAGAACGTGCGCAGATTCAAGGCGCCGGTCAGGAAATCTTCCCTGGCCGCCTGCGCGAGTTCATTTTCCAGGCGCTTGCGTTCGGTAATGTCGAGAATCACCCCGGAGATGCCATCGGTCTTTCCCTCTGCATTGTTAAAGGCGGACTTGAAGAAGATGACATCGTGGTAGGTGCCGTCGTCATAGCGCAGGTTGGTCTCGTAGCTTTGCGTCCCGCCCCGGGCGATCAAATCGCGGTCTGCCTTCTCGTAGATGGCGGCAAGTTCCGCCGGGGCGACGTCACGCACCGTGGCGCCGATGAGCCTGGAGAGCGAGAGACCGATGATATTTTCAAATGCGCGATTGCAGGCAATATGCCGGCAGTCCCTGTCCTTGATGAATATCGGGCTGGGCAGCATGTCAATCGCATTCCGGATCCGATTGATAATGTCCAGGTCGGGAGTATCTCGACTTCCTTTGCCGGAGCTTGCATCATTCTGTTGGTTAAAGTTCTTCACAATCCGTTTGTGCTGCCAGTCGACAATCGCGAGACCTGCCATTCAAACTCGAAGCCCACTGTGGCAGAGCCATGACAGCCCCTTTGTTTTGAGAATGATCTCGATTTCCGCCTTGAGTATTTATTAGTAGTGGATTGCGAACGCAAGACCCGTGCCATGGGCAATAACACCAAATGGATTGGGGGAATCAGGCGTGCAGGATCAACGTGGTGCCCAAACTGACGCATTTATGACACCTCCCGACAGGTTTACGACCGCAGAAATCTTGACCATCCACGCATTGCACCGGGCCTAAGTCACCGCAGCGCAACCGGGTCAAGATCGGTACTTTCTGAAGTCATTCACCTTCCCGGAAGGATTCCGCGACATCGTCCCCTCAAGTAATCAACCCCCGGTTTGCTCGGCTATATATCCCCTGTGAAGAGACTACTACTTATCAAGCTCAGCCCGGATTGGCTTGCTATAAGCGAATGGTCGTTTTAGATTGAGAGCATTGATCGAATCCAGAGACAGCGATGGCAGACAACACCGAAATTCAATCCGCGCCGGATGATGATCGATCCGAGGTCTACACATTAAGTGTACGGGCGCTGGCCGAGCGGATACACCTTGCGAACATTCTGTCTCCGTTGGGAACGCTGTTTCTGGTCTGGTACGAAAAGGATACTGCGAGCCTGTCTTCCCTTTTCGCGTGGGCAGTTTCCATTTCGCTGATCCAGGCCGTTACGTTCGGGAACACAGGGCGCTTGCTGCGGCACTCAATACCGGAGGAGAAGGTGCGCTATTGGCACAACGGGCAGACTGTCTGGAGTGTACTGGAAGGGATGTGCTGGGGGTCGGCGGCAATCTTTTTTCACTCCGCCGGAAGCGCGAACCTGGTCAATGACGTCACCGTGCTAATTGTAATCATCATCGTGGCCTGCCTCAGCATCTTCGCCCTGGCGCCTTCGTACCGGACATTTATCAGCTTCACCAGCAGCGCGTTGCTGGTTCCGGCCGCTTTCTATTTCTGGTCGGGCGACATAAATAACACCCCCTATATCATCGGCATCTTCACGCTGCTGCTTGCCCTGGTAATACTCGGGCGGGTTTCCAACCGGGATTTTGTCGAAGGGGTGCGTCGGTTGGTGCTGATCCAGCGCATATCGAAGCAACTGGAGCAACGCAACCGGCAGCTTGACGATCTGAACCGGCAACTCAATGCTGTGGCGATACATGACCAGTTGACCGGTTTGTACAACCGCCACTTCATTGTCGATCAACTGGAACGGCAGCATGAGTCGTTTGCGCGCTACGGCAATGCATGCAGTATCGTCATGGTCGACATTGATCTCTTCAAGCAAGTCAATGACCGTTACGGGCACCTCGTGGGGGACGAAGTACTTGTCGCCTTCAGCCGCCTGATGGAAAGCATGATGCGGCAAGGCGACCTGATCGGACGCTTCGGCGGCGAAGAGTTCCTGCTGGTTCTGCCGATGACCGATGCTGCCGAAGCAACGCAGCTCGCGCAGCGCATTCACGCCAGACTGGCATCTGCACCGCTGGTCGATCAGCCCGCAATGCTCGTTGTCACCGCCTCGTTCGGTGTTGCGCAGATCAGGAATGGCGAATCCATCGATGACTGGTTGCAGCGGTCAGATCAGGCAATGTACCGGGCCAAAGAGAGCGGGCGCAATTGCGTGAGGGAGTGATCGTCGTGTATCAAACGGGTTTTGCTGCCTCTTTGAATTGGGCTGCGCGATTATCGTGACTCGTTGAGTCTATCTATTTCTCCATTGTGAATGTAATGCACTGCCAACCAATAACCGAGCGAATTAGTTTTTAAACCATGATGGAATACGAACATCCCTCTATTACCTGTCCCTATTGATCACGACTTATTTCCAGGTTCAGACAGTTTCCTGCCAGATGACCGTCTAAACCAAATTTCTTACGCCTTGACTATGGAGAAGGTACTGCCGAACAGCAGTTCGCGGCATGCCAAGGTCTGGATTGCGGCAATTTTGATCTGGTGGAGACTCCATGCCTGACGGCGTGCATCGGCGCCAAGTTCGTAGTTGACCCATTGCAACTGGAGCAACCCCTGCACTTCAGCATCATTGATAGCCTGCCTCAACAAGGATTTATCCGGGTCATTGCTGATCAGGATGCGGGCCGCATCCGGGAGAGCTTGCCGCATCTGGCTGAGGAATTGAATGCCGTCCATATCTGGCAGGGTTTGCGTGGAGATGACAAGGTCGCACGGGTGTTTTTCGATATGGGCGAAACAGGCCTTGGCAGTATGCAAACTTTCCACCTCGCATCTGAAAGGCTTTGTGGGCGCTGCATGCCCTATTTCCTGTTGAATTGCACCATAGAGACTCTCATTTCCATTTTCGTCCGCCAATCCGCGAGCAATCAATCTGAGCAGATAATCATCCCCGATGACCAGCACGACATGAAAGGGAGTTTCTGCCAGGGGAATTCGCGTTGCTGCCGGAGTGTCCGGGCACGCGTTCATCCGGCCATGCTTTTCCATGATCGCACTCCGGTATAGAAGCGCCTGCCGGATGCTGGATAGCAATTCGGCTTTGTTCCACGGCTTTGCTATATAACGATAGACATGCGTTTCGTTGATCGACCGGATCAGCGCATTGATGTCGGCTTCGCCGCTTAACAATATAAGTGAAGCATCAGGTTGGAGTTGCCTGAACTGCTTGAGAAATTCGATGCCGTTCATATCCGGCATCAGGTAATCGGCAATCACCAGATCGAATTTGATTTTTTTACTTTGTTCGAGCGCTTCAGCGGGTCTGTCAAATGCTTCAATTTCAAAATACTCATCCAGTTCGCGCCGAAGTGCATTGAGTACGTTGCTCTCATCGTCAACCAGCAACACCTTTTGCATGATTACTCACCTTGCAAACAAATCAAAAATTTGAGTTGAAAAACCAAGTTTGAACAATGCAACCATATGCGTTTGACGCTCGCACAAATTGAACAGGGTTAACTGCTGCTTGTTTGCGTTGCCCGGCAAATCAGATGCATGCGCGTTTGCATCATATCGACAACGAGCTCGGAAGCAAAGGGATTGGCACACTTGAATGCCGTAATCATTCCCGTTGGCTGTTGACGGTTCCGGACAGATGGAGCAACTCAAACAAAAATTCCGGCCAACCAAATTTCGGCATGATTGCAATGCCATTGTGGGCAGGGCACAAATGAGTTTGTGTATTCATGCCGGTTCATAAACATTAACTGATCAACGCGCTCTTCCGGCCTATATAGATCATATATAGGCTGTATATAGGCCATATATAGATCATGTATAGGCTGTATATAGGTAATCATCAAGCTTGCGGCTCGCGTTCGGTTGGCTCTAGACTCGTCAGCTCAACATGGATGCATTTCCATATCAGGCTTGGATTGAAATGTCGCCGAGTCAATTCGAGTGGAGAGGCACTGTTCGAGACTTGTGGACGCGGTCAACCATACTCTTCTTGATCGATATCAGAATATATTCGCCAAGACAGCATCAGCATGGAATTGGCAAGGGGGCACCATGAATACCCAAAACAACCATCAAGGTCAGGCAGCCAAATTTTCGGGCACATTGGAAGTAAGCGAGCATACAAGAATCCAGTTGATCAGGAAGTATCAGCGTTTTGAAGGAAATTTCGAATGCTGCGCATCTGCCTACACAAGAGTGTGCGATCAGTTCGAATGCTTGTGGCGCGACGAATGTCAGTCATTGGTAGAGGACAAAGCGCCTTAACAAATGGCTATGAAAAGCCATCAATCAGTCGAGCCAATTTCATCTCATGCCGGAAATTTGCGCCGACGTGCGGAAGAAAAGCTGAAGAAAGAGCTGTCGGAAAAACAGTTGTCGCGACAATCGGATGTCGGAAGGCGACTGTATGATCAGCGCATCAACCAGATCGAAATCGAAATGTTGACTGAGGAATTCAACAAGCTCAGGCAAAAAATTACATCGTCCCCCCCCAGTCATTCGTTGCAGGACTCTCCTGAGCGCAGCTACTTCTTTCTGAATCGCGAAGGGCAAATTTGTGATGCAAAATTTCCCGGAACAAGCGCTGCAAATGCCAATTCGAAAAAGTGGATTGGGCGTTCGCTGGGTGAGTGCGGACGGCAAGGCGGTTCCGAGCTGTTGCAGGCTTGTTTAAATGGCTTGTTCGAATCGGATGAAAAAAAAACCTGCGAATTGTCGTTCGATCAGGAGATCAGCCAGAATATTTTTGGCGTGAAATTGCCCTTGTATGCCTCTATTGAGGCAGTTGCCGATGACGAAAAGCGCTTGTGCCTGGTAGTGGTTGAGGATATCAGCAAACGAAAGATTGCCCGGGAACGCGAAGAATCCAGCAACACAACCCTGGCCATGTTGAACAAGACCATTGCGGCAAGCAGCAATGAGATATTCATGTTTGACGCGCAAAGCCTGAGTTTCACTTTTGCCAACCAGCGCGCTTTGGAAAATCTCGGCTACACAATGGAGGAGTTGAGGTGGCTGACACCCGCCGATATCCAGGCTCATGTCTTCAATGAGGAAATGGACAACCACATTTCCTATCTGCTGAGTCACGCGCAAAGCGTCAGGAAATTTCGTGCGGTGCACTTGCGCAGGAACTGCAGCATGTATCCGGTAGAAATCTATCTGCAGCTCTTTGAAAGGGAAACGGACAGCTATTTTATTGCCATTGCGCAGGACACCAGCAGCCAGGTGGCTGCGGAGTCAAAGCTGAAATCCATAGTGGAATCTGCCGACGCCATCATATGGGCTACGGGAAGTGATTCCAAAATAGAGTTTTTGTCTGATCAGGTACGCGACATATTGGGATACAACGCCGACCAGTTCATTGGAACTTCGCTGGTGGACATGATCGATGCGGGATATTTCCACCTGTCGGACAAGGAAAAACTGGTTGAGGGTTTCAGGCAGGTTGCCAAGGGCGGCAGCAGGGTAAGCGATGTGCGCTGCCGGGCCAAGCAGGCCGACGGATCCTGGCGCTGGTTCAGTGTAAACATGACGCCAAGCAGGTCGTTGGATGGGGAGGTTAGTCAGATTGTTGGCGTGATGCATGACATACATGCGCAGAAGCTGGCGGAAGAAGCATTGTTGCAATTGAATCAGGATCTGGATTCCCGCGTGCGGGAAGAGATTCAAAGAAACAAGGATAAGGATTTGCTGCTGCAGCGCCAATCCAGATTGGCGGCGATGGGCGAAATGATAGGCAATATCGCACACCAATGGCGCCAGCCCCTCAATTCGCTGGGTCTGATTCTTGGCGACCTGGAAGATGCCGCGCTATATGGCGAGTGCGATCTGCCCTACATTCAGACTGCAGTCGGCAAGTCAAAAAATATCATCCAGAAGATGTCCAGCACGATTGATGATTTCCGGCATTTCTTCCGGGCGGATAAAAGTCATGGCCCATTCAACCTTAGACAGGTAACCGACGAATGTCTCAATCTGGTCGAGGCTGGAATGAAGAGCCATAACATCGATATTGTCGTCAAATGCGACCATGATGTTGTCGTTGTCGGATATGCCAATGAATACTCGCAGGCTGTCATGAATATATTGAGCAACGCACGGGAAGCGATCGTTGAACAAAATAGAACAGACGGCAAAATCGTCATCGAGATCGGCGAGGAAGACGGGTTCGGCGTGCACTCGGTGACTGACAATGGCGGGGGAATTCCATCAGAAGTGCTGCCAAAAATATTCGAGCCGCACTTTACGACCAAGGAGCAAGGCGTGGGGATCGGCTTGTACATGAGCCTGATATCGATCGAAAAGAATATGCGCGGAAAGATTAACGTGGAAAACGTGGCGGGTGGCGCCAGGTTTTCCATCGTCATGCCGAAATCATGATCAGGAGATGAGCATGTTATCTATTGATGCCAAAGAGCAGGCAGATCTGGTGCGCAAACTTTCAATTCTGTTTGTCGATGACGATCCGGATGTTCGCGAAAGCATGACTCAATATCTTTCGCGAAGAGTTGACAAAGTACATTCTGCCCAAAACGGAATTGCCGGACTTGATTCATTCAGGGAACTGCATCCGGATTTGGTCATTTCGGACATACGCATGGGCGGGATGGACGGGCTTACCATGTGTCGCGAGATAAGGGAGGTTGAGCCGGGACTCCCCGTGATCATAATTTCCGCCCATAACGAGAGCGAGATATTGCTGTCATCAATTGATCTGGGCATTACCAAATTCATGGTCAAGCCAGTAGACACAGGCAAGCTGATGGACGCGATCTCCAGTGTTGCCCGGGAATTGGAGCAGCAGCGCAATCTGCAAAGCAGGCTGCAGCAGAATGAGTCCAACAAGATAGAGACAGACTATGATAACGAGTGCGTCAGGAACTATGTTTCACATTTCCTGGAAGAGAATCAGCACGAAGAAATTTCCTGTGTCAGACATTTGAATATTCCGAAACTCGAAGTCAGCGGAGATTTCTACAGTGTGGCAAGGCACGAGGATGACCTGTATGTGATGCTGGCCGATGGAGCCGGACATGGCCTTTCGGCTGTGATACCTGCACTGCATATTCCCGGTATTTTCAAACAACAGGCACAACGCGGCTTTTCCCTGTTGACCATCGCTGCCGAAATCAACCGGACATTGCACGAGCAGCACATTTTTGAGCATTTTGTTGCAACCACGCTGATGCGCATCAATCCGCACGAAAAATTCATCGAAGTATTGAATTGCAGCAACCCGCCGGTATTTATTTTCAACGAAGCAGGTGATTTGCTGAATGCCTGCCATTCCAAATCAACCGCACTGGGTATGGTCAGCGACGAGGGGTTTTCTGTCGAAGTAGAGCATTTCGAAATGGATCAGAATGCACGCATCTACCTGTTCACGGACGGTTTGGTCGATACGCTGCATGCGAGTTTTCCGAATTTTGGTTATGACGAATTGCGCGCAATGTTGGGAAATATTCGTTCGCCCGATGTATTTGACGAGGTGGCAGGGAAGCTTCAAGAAGCCGCCATGCGTTGCAAGGAGGATGACGTAACAATGCTGGAAATACATTTTGATCTTGAGGCGGCAATGCAGGATAGAAAAGCAAGCCGGTCACAATCGTCGCTATTCGGCAATTCTGAAATACCTGTAGCACTGAATCAAATGACACTGCTTTATGTGGAAGACGAAGAACTGGCGCGAGAATATCTTTCTCTTTACCTCAATCGTCGGTTTGGTATGGTGTATGTCGCAAAAGATGGCAAGGAAGGTCTTGAGCTGTTCAGGAAACATCGGCCGCAGATTGTGTTGTCCGACATAAAGATGCCGCAGATGGATGGATTGGAGATGGCCGATGAGATCAGAAAGCTGGACAAGAATGTACCCATTGTTGTGACCAGTGGATTTGGCAGTGCCAAAGATACCGAAAGAATGTTTGAAATGGGGATTTCGCGCTTCCACATGAAGCCGATGGATCCCGGCAAATTGACGGAAACGATCAAGACCTGCCTCGGTCAAGCGAATGTGCTTAACAGTATTCGCCTATCTGCTTCGGCGTTCCAAGCGTCATCGCTTGCCGTTATTACCGCAGATCAAGACAAGCGAATTGTCGCCGTTAATCCTTCTTTCACGCGCATTACCGGCTACGAACTGGCCGAGGTCTTCGGACAAAATCCGACGTTGTTGAGCTCTGGAAAACATGACGCCAGTCACTATCAGGCCATGTGGCGCGCACTGGCGGAATTCGGCAGCTGGTCGGGCGAGTTGATGTGTCAGCACAAAAACGGTGCAACGGTCTCCGAGTGGTTGACTGTCAATGTTGTAAAGGGGGCAGACGGCGCCCTGTCAGGCTACCATTTTATTTTTTCCGACATCTCCGAGCGCCAGATGAACGAGGAGAGGGTGCGAAAACTGATGTTGCACGATACCCTGACCAGCCTGCCAAATCGCATGATGTTTGCGGATCGCATCAATGAGATGTTGCTGCAGGCAGGACTCAGGAGGGGATGTCTGGCGCTGGTATATTTCAATATTGACCGTTTTTTTGAAATCAACAACACACATGGCGTGCATGTCGGAGACGATGTTCTGTTTGTTGTCGCGCAAAGGCTGCTGGCCAGTGTCGGGACGAAGGATGTGGTGAGCCGGATGGGCGGGGACGAATTTGCCGTGCTGATGCTGCAAGATGAAGGGCGGGAATCGTTCGAGCGCGAAGTGATCGAATTATCCCGTGTTATCAGTCAACCCATCGAAGTGGATGGCAGCAAGATTCAGCTGCGGCTGAGCATCGGAATCGGTTTATATCCGTCTGACGGCGAGACTTATGAAGAACTGGTTAAGAGCGCATGCAGTGCCATGAATCACGCACAGCTTGCCGGGGGAAATACCTATCGTTTTTTCGATAAATCGGTCGGCCAGCGCGAAGATCGTCAGGTGATCTTGCGGCAAGGCATCAGTTCCAGCCTGCAGAATAATGAATTCTTCATGTTGTATCAGCCAAAGTATTCGCTCAGCCAGCAAAAAGTTGTCGGGGCGGAGGCATTGGTCCGCTGGAATCATCCAACCTACGGGCTGATTTCCCCGGTGGAATTCATTCCGATTGCTGAACGCAGCGGCGCGGTAATCGAGATGAGCGAATGGATCATCGACACGGTTTGCGCTCAACAAGCCCAATGGCGCAAGCAGGGTTGGAAACTGGTGCCTGTCTCTATCAATATTTCCCCGATGCATTTCTGGCGCGGTGATCTGGTTGGGAGTCTGCAGAAAGGATTGCAGAAATGGGACGTCAGTACATCCGTGTTGCAGATTGAAGTAACTGAAAATGTGGTCATGAATACTTCAGAGAGGACATTGCAGGTATTGGGGCAATTGAAAGACCTCGGATTTAAACTGTCTATCGACGATTTCGGGACAGGGTATTCCAGCCTGAGGTACCTTAAAGACCTGCCTGTCAGTGAATTGAAAATTGACCGGTCCTTCATTATTGAAATTCCGGAAGCAGCAGAAGCGGCGGATGATCTGTCCAGAACGGCCATACCACGCGCCATCATCCGGCTGGCAAACGAGTTCAAGCTGGCGGTGGTTGCCGAAGGAGTTGAAACCGAACGGCAGAAGAACTTTCTGGTTGAAAATGGTTGCGATGTGATTCAGGGTTATTTGTTCAGTCCGCCGATACCGGAGAATGAATTCGCTGCAATGCTGTCTTGAATGTCAGCGCCCGGACTAATTCGTGTCGAAAGGATGATTTTGCAAAACGGAAAAAATTCCCTGTGGCGAGCAGCAGTACTGATTCCCGAATTGTGGATATCGGTGTTGTTCTTATTGGTTCGTTCCAGTCCAATTTCCAACAATAAGTTTGTGGACACTTTCTGAAAGGAATTTTGCCTGTTCCGACGCTCGCCATGCACAAAACGCATAATCAATCGAAACAAACCGGATATTGGCTTCTATTCAAGACTTCACCGGAGGGAATCGGGAATATCATTGAATGGGAATAATAAATTGTCATGGCTTGCTAAACTTCTGTGTTGCGAGGCCGTTAACATAAACATTCGCGGTGGAACTTCATCCCAATAACAAAAAATGAAGAATTCAAACATTTCAAATCATTTCACTGCCGGTGCAATTATCAGCGCAGTGCTGTTTTGTGGGCATGCACTGTATTTCAGATCTGCCGGGGTGATTTTGGCCGACCTATTGCTTTTCATCCTTGTGATGCTGAGCTGGCGTTTTTTGATCGGGCGAATGGATGCAAGCACACAAAATCAACTTCGGGCGGCTATTTCACAGCAGCAAACTGAAAGCATGCTTATTCAGGAAAGCAATGCCTTTCATGCGCAATTGGGTAAAGAGGTTTCAAATCAGATCGCCCTGGCCAATACCGAATTGAGCAACACCCAGGCCATTCTCAGTGATGCCATTGCCAAGTTGGTGGAAAACTTCACGGCAATGGCTGAAGAGGTTCATGCCCAGCAAGCCCTGTCGCTTTTCATCTCCGGTGAAAATGGAGATGTCAACGGACAGGGTTCAAACCACAAATTTGAACAATTTGTCCAGGATACCCAGCATGCGCTGAATGAGTTTGTCGAAAGCACTGTACAAAACAGCGCCCGCTCTATGGAGTTGGTGGAGAAAATGGATGGCATGAGCGCTCAAGTGGCTGGCATTCTGGGGTTTGTGAACGAAGTCGGGAGCATCGCCAAACAGACCAACCTGCTTGCCCTGAATGCCGCTATTGAGGCGGCACGGGCCGGGGAAGCCGGGCGCGGATTTGCTGTCGTCGCGGATGAGGTGCGTAACCTGTCGGACAAGACCAACAAATTCAGCAGTCAGATACGTCATCTGGTTGATGGCGTAAACCTGTCTCTGGCGGACGCTGAGGAATCAATCAGTAAACTGGCTACAAAAGACATGACTTACGTAATGGACTCGAAGAAACACGTTGAATTCATGATGGCCGATATTGCCGAACTCAACAAAACCATCGAGAAGAACGGCGTTGAACTTGGCCAGATCAGCAACAGGGTTGAACAAAACGTCGCTGTTGCGGTATCAACGTTGCAATTTCAGGATATGAGCTCCCAATTGATCGGCCACGCGCAAATGCGTTTGGCTGCAATACAGAATGTCGTGAATGAACTTGCCGCAGAACCAGATCGGCTGGGCAGTCAGGAATATCTGGCTCAACTCGCGGCTTACAACCGGTCGTTAACCCAGCAAGTGATTACGCTGGATGAAAAAAAATCCAACCCGGTGGCGCAGAGTAATTTCGATACGGGAGATATCGAATTGTTCTAGGGGGCGGGGAATAATGCCTGCGCCATGGGGATGTCGATGGATGCGTGTTCCTACGTATTGATAAACAGAATAACCTCTGTACATTGTTCAACAATGATCGCAATGGACAGAGGAATTATTCGAAGCTTCCAATCATCCGAGAGCAATTGAATTGCTTTCAGCGGACTTGGATAAATTCTGGGAAGAGTCCTTTAACCGATCAACTGACTGAGGCAAAAATGGCTAAAACCGTATTGACTGTTGATGATTCCGCCTCCATCCGGCAAATGGTGACGTTCACGCTTAAATCGTCCGGCTACACCGTCATTGAGGCGGCTGACGGGCAGGAGGGGCTGGAAAAGGCCAAGGCCAATCCCGTTGACCTGGTTCTGACCGATCAGAATATGCCCAAGATGGACGGCTTGACGCTGATCAAGACCCTGCGCAGTTTGCCGCAGCACAAAACGACGCCGATCTTGATGTTAACGACCGAATCCAGCGATGCCATGAAAGCGCAAGGAAAAGCTGCAGGGGCGACAGGTTGGTTGGTCAAGCCGTTCGATCCGCAGAAGCTGCTGGAAGTTGTAAAAAAAGTAATTGGTTGAAGTGCAGGGAGAAGAAATCATGTTGATACCAACCAGTCAGCGCCGCACTTCAAACTAGGAGAATACCAATGTCGATCGACATGAGCCAGTTTTACCAGGTGTTCTTCGAGGAGTCTGCCGAACATCTGGCGAACATGGAAAGCTTGCTGCTGGCGCTCGACCTCGACGCGCCGGATCCTGACCAGCTTAATGCCATTTTTCGCGCGGCCCATTCCATCAAAGGGGGAAGCGGGACTTTCGGGTTCACGGATATGACCGAGGTGACGCATGTGCTGGAAACGCTGCTGGATCGCATCCGGAAAAATGAAATTGCCATTACATCCGAAATGGTGGATGCATTCCTGCTGGCCGGAGACGTGCTTCGGGGATTGCTGGAAGCGCACCAGAACGGAAGCTTGGCCGATGAAGCAGCGTCGCTTGCCATTCGCGAAAAGTTGCAGAAATTGACCGCAGCATCAATTGGAGCGGGGAATACGAAACCAAGCGATGTTCCAGCCCCGACAAGCAAAGAACCTGAAGTGCCTGCCGCTGCAAACGGACAGTATGTCTACCAGATTCGGTTCGTAAAGAACAGAACCAATTTCAAGAAGAAGGAACAGCTCGACAATTTGCTGCAGGCGTTGCGCGATATCGGGACGATATCGAACCAGAAGATCGAGAGCAATTCGGTATCGTTAACACTGATCTCAAGTACTTCAGAGGAGGATCTACGCGAGGCATTCATGTTCTTCATCAAGCCGGAGCAGCTCACACTCACTGTTCAGGACAACCCGTCGGTAACGAACAAATCGAAAACCGATGACGAGCTCGGTTATGGCTTCTTCGTGGATCCCGAAAATCTGAAATCCGATGTGGAAAATGCCCAGGGTTATGGTTTCTTTGTCGAGTTGGAGAACCAGCCCCAACCGGCTGCATCGGGACAGATATTGCAGCCGGAAGAAATCCCGCAACGGCGCGCCACCGACAAAGCTCCCACTGCCGCAACCGTGGCGGCAGAGACCTCCATCCGCGTCAGTGTCGAAAAGGTCGATCAGATGATCAATCTGGTCGGCGAGCTTGTCATTACGCAGGCGATGCTGGCGGAGACAGTGTCAGGCATGGATCAGGTGCTGTATGAGCGCTTGATAAATGGTTTGGCACAACTGGATCGCAATACCCGCGATTTGCAGGAATCCGTCATGTCGGTGCGCATGATGCCGATCAATTTCGTATTCAGCCGCTTTCCGCGCGTGGTGCGCGACCTTGCCTCAAAGCTTGAAAAGAAAGTCCAGCTCAAGACGGTCGGTGAAGGCACCGAACTGGACAAGGGGTTGATCGAGAAGATCAGCGACCCGCTTACCCACCTGGTGCGCAACAGCCTGGATCACGGCATCGAGTTGCCCGAGGAACGCATTGCCAAAGGCAAGGATCCGCAGGGCACCATCACGTTGCGTGCAGCCCACCAGGGCGGGAATATCGTCATCGAGGTGGAAGATGACGGCGCCGGATTGAATCGCGAGAAGATACTCGCCAAAGCCAGGGAGAAGGGGATTCCGTTCAATGACAACATCAGCGATGCCGATGTATGGCTCATGATCTTCGCTCCGGGTTTTTCCACTGCCGAAATTGTGACCGACGTATCCGGGCGCGGAGTGGGCATGGATGTGGTGAAGCGGAACATCGACAGTATCGCGGGACGCGTTGAGATTACCTCGCGACCGGGGCAGGGCTGCACCGTCACCATCCGGTTGCCGCTGACACTGGCAATACTGGACGGCTTGTCGATTGCCGTCGGCGAGCAGACATATATTGTGCCGCTCAGTTTCATCAGCGAATCCCTGCAACCCGGCGCAACTGATATCAAGAATGTCAGCGGGCAGGGACAGGTTGTGCTTGTGCGCGGCGAATACGTGCCCATGATTGCATTGCACCAGGTGTTCAATATCAAGCCAAAAGTCACCCGGCCCGAGGAAGGGATATTGGTGCTGCTGGAAGCGGAAGGAAAGAAAGTGGCTTTGTTCGTCGATGAGCTGGTTGGTCAGCATCAGGTGGTGATCAAGAGCCTCGAAACGAATTATCGCAAAGTGGCCGGGATGTCAGGCGCCACGATTATGGGGGATGGGCGGGTAGCCATGATCATGGATGTGCCCGCCCTGGTCAAGTTGGCGCAACAGTGAAACGTACATAAGTATAAGGAGGCAAGAATGCAAACCAACGAAGGAACGACCGCGGCAAGCGAAGGCCGCGAACTACTGACATTCACGCTGGGCAGCGAGGAATACGGTATCGATATCCTCAAGGTGCAGGAGATCCGGGGCTACGACGCCGTGACCACCATCGCCAACGCCCCTGATTTCATCAAAGGCGTGATCAACCTGCGCGGCATCATTGTTCCCATTGTCGATCTGCGCATCAAGTTTCACCTGGGCAAGGTTGAGTACGACCAGTTCACTGTGGTCATCATTCTCAATATTGCACATCGCGTGGTGGGCATCGTGGTGGACGGCGTATCCGACGTGATCACCCTCGCCGCAGACCAGCTCAAACCTGCGCCCGAGTTCAGTTCCACCCTGGGTACGCAGTACATCACGGGTCTGGGGACCATAGATGATCGCATGATTATCGTGGTGGACATCGAAAGGCTGATGACCAGTAGCGATATGGAGTTGGTAGAGGCAATCGCGGCTTAAGCACGTTACGAATGACTTTCAGTTCAGGAGAAACCAAAATGCTAAAAAATCTAACCGTCAAATCCAGGCTGATATTTGTACTCGGCTTCCTTTCCATCCTCGCAATCATTATCGGATTTCTCGGTTTGCGCGGCATGAGCATTTCCAACGAAGGCCTGCGCACCGTTTATGAAGACCGCCTGGTTCCCTCCGGACAGCTCGGCGAAGTCAATATTTTTACCGCCGAGAATTTGCGCCAGGTGCACCTGATGTTGATGCACGACCCGCGTCTGCCGGAGAGCAAGTTGCACGACCACCCGTTGTCCTTCCATACCGACCAGATGGCGGAAAACACCAAGACGAACAACAAACTCATAGACGAATACGCGGCCACCTACCTGACGCCGGAAGAAAAACAGCTGTTTGAGGACTATCTGGTGAAACGCAAGGTTTACCAGGAAAAGCGCAAAAAAACGATGAACCTCATTGAAGATGGAAAATTTGCCGAGGCCAACGCTTCGATGGTCAAGGAAACCGGTCCGGCATTTATTGCCAACCGGGATGCAGTCAGAAAGCTTCTCGAACTGCAGATCACCGTGGGCAAAGAAGAATATGAAAAAGCGGAGAAAGCCTATGATGTCACGCGCAACATTTCGATCAGTGCCATCGTGGTCAGCTTGTTGCTGGCTGCCTTCATCGGTTACATGCTGATCCGGGCCATCATGCGCCCATTGGCCGAGGCGCAGGAAGTGGCCGGCAAGATCGCCGCAGGCGACCTGACCAGCAACATCGAAGTCACCAGCCACGATGAAATGGGCAATTTACTGACCTCCTTCAAGGCGATGCAGAGCAGCATCCAGGGATTGATCACTGAAATCAAGACCTCCACCGACACCATCAACACCGCCTCCAAGGAAATCGCCGCGGGCAACAGCGACCTGTCGCAACGCACGGAAGAGCAGGCTTCCAGCCTGGAGGAGACCGCCTCCAGCATGGAAGAACTGACCTCCACCGTGAAGCAGAACACCGAAAACGCCAAACAAGCCAACCAACTGGCGATC
>JAHJNJ010000014.1 GCA_018820925.1 Gammaproteobacteria bacterium
GTCGGACGTGTTCGATTACATCGAGATGTTCTACAACCCGAAACGGCGTCATGGGTACAATAACCGCCTGTCTCCCGTAGAGTTCGAGAGACGGTATTTCGAGAGACTGGAAAGTGTCTAGTGAATCGGGGGCGATTCAAAGAGAGCAAAAGGGGGCGGCAGCGCAATTTATTTCGAGGGGTGGAAATCAGAACCAAAACCAAAACCGATGGTAGACCCTAAAGACACTCGCGCAGCAAGGGCGACCAAGCGCTGTTCGGCAAGTCCACGCAGGCGATGAAGTCGCAATGGAAAGTGCCGGACAGTCGCCTTTTGGTCGATTTTGCGCCCACCATTATTCTCAAGGCCAAGGACTTTGCCACCGAGATTACGATTTTCAACGCCGAGCAAAACAGGTTGGCGAGCGAGGGCGCGATTTCCAGCGAGCACGTCACCAACAATGAGGCAGTTCGCAAGACGCTACTCGAACGCGGCATTCGCCCCGAAGTTTGCCTGCCGCAGAAGAAGTGTCTCTCCATTTTGCGCTTATTGCCATCTTTGCGGTTAATGCAATTGCGTTTGCGGTGCCTGTGTCGGGATTGATCCGGGATTGGTCTCGGACAGGTTGAAGTTGATGGGGCGGTTCTCTCCGTCCCAGTTCAGTTCAATACGGTTTGCAAGGCCATGTAGCCAGCGATTCACCATTGCATGACGTACGGGCTATGTTCTCAGGCACGTCTTGACTCCGCATCTCCGGGTTCTTCGCAAGTGATAACTCATCGAGGAGCCTCGCATCCACGCTACCTGCCGGCAGTTGCGGCAACGCCTCTCCGACATCAGTTGCCGCCAGCTTTTTCCCTCGCTACATAGGCAAGGTATATACGCATGCCTATATCTTTTTGAGTTTCGGCTAGTCCATTTGGCATATTGCCCCCTGCTTTTAGCGCGGGTACTTTCCCGCAAGCTCGATTGTTGATGGAGAAGCAAGTGGAATCCGAACCCGGTCACTCGCGATAGCCGCAAACTGGTGGGGACGGTTCCTGTGTGATTGCAAGAAAGAAGGCGGGGTTTTTCGGAATCAACCCGCCTGTTGCACCGGCGGGTTGATTCCGCGCAAAGAATCATTTTTCCAACCGTAGGAAACCAAGGGGAAACAAGCGATGAAGAATTCATTGAAGTGGGTGGTAATGTCTGTGTTGCTTCTGGCAGTTTGTGGTGTTCAGGCCGATCCGATCAAGGACAACATGCTGGACGACTATAAGGCGGGCTGGTATCCGAATGTCTATAAAGGCAAGACGATGTCGTGCCCTGATACCTGTGAAGTCCGGGTCAAGGGTATTGCCGAGCATGAACTGAGCAACGGTGTGAAGAGCAAAAGCACCAGCGTGTGCAAGGTCGGTAGCAACAAGGTGATTGAAAAGCCTATACGTGCTGAAAAGTTCCTGTACGGCAATCAGTTCGATGCCAGTCCTGTCTGCTACTCCACCGATATGGCCGGCAAGCCGCGAAAGAGCAAGCAATTCTACTGCCTGTGTATCGCCAGCCAGTGTAACGGTCCCGATCTGGTTGTGACCAAGATTGAAAAGCCGGTGTGGGACGATGCCAATCACCGTTCCGTGATCAAGGCGGTAATCACCAATATCGGCAGCGCCAATGCGGCGGCCAGTATTGCCCGGGTTATCGATCCGTCAACGCCACAACCTACCGGGGCTCCATTTAACGCGATTGCCAATACGCCTGCGCTGGCTGCGGGTGCGAGTGCAACCGTTACCTTCGAGCTCCCGTATTGGGTTTATAACCCCGATGCGGATCTGGAAGTGACCGCCGATTACAAGGGAATGGTCGAGGAGTGTAATGAGAAAAACAACGCCGAGACGTTCCACGAAATGGGCTAGTGCCTGCATCTGACGTATTGGATCAGTAGTCCTGATTGCTCCGAATACTGCTTGCGGTATTCGGAGCAATTGCTTTATGAATTGAAGGTTGTGTTCGTAGATCTCTTTCAAACCGTTTTGCTTTGTTATACCTTCAATCTGAATTAGTCCAGCAATCCGTTTTCCCCCAGATGCCGGCTGGCGAGGATGTCCACCCGGTCTTGTTCCGGCAGGTAGCGATACAGTGCGACATAGCCTGTTCTCCCTTTCGAAATCTCCAGTTCACACAGGTTGTCTACTGGCCGTCCGATCAGCGGGTGGCGTTGCAATATTCTGGTGGCATCTACGATCTCGTTGGCTGCCTCGGTAGCAATCGCTGGTGCTTCCCGTGTGAGGAAGTCGAACACGCGCTCAAGGCGGTTCACGGTTTTATCGGCCTCTTTGAGGGGCTCATCCAATAAGCTTCCGGCTTTGCCGGAGGTCATTTAACTTGAGTGTCAATGGTATCGGCCAACAAGAAGTGCGCAGTCTGCTGCAATTTGTTTTGGAAAGTGGCATTATGTATCGCACCGTCATGTCAAAATTTCTGCACGCCTGTGCGACGGCATTTGAATTTTGGTTTTTCATCGACTTCACCATTAGATCAAGGAGACCAGTATGACGACAGCCAATAAAGCAACAGCCAGAAAGCCAGCAGCCAAAAAACCGGTAGCCAAAAAACCAGCAGCCAGGAAACCGGCAGCCAGGAAACCGGCAGCCCATAAAGCGGGAGCCGATATCATGTTGGCGGCAAAGCATGCGGCTGCCGAGATTATGGAGGCCGTCAAAAAGGCCAGTGCTGAGCTCAAGCCGGTCGCCAAGAAGGCGGGGGCCGAAATCATGTCTGCAACCAGGCTGGAAGCAGCCAAGATAAAACCGGCAGCCAAAAAGGCGGGAGCCAGGATGAAGCCGGTAGCGTTGAAGGCAGAGCACCAGATTGAGGCTGCGGCAAGAAAGGCGGGAGCCTCGTTGGAGGAGGCTGCCAGGAAGGCAGGTGCCAGGATATTGGCGGCAGCCAAAAAAGCGGGAGTCAAGATAAAGGCGGCAGCCAAGAACAAGGCAGCGGCCAAGAAAGGACCGGCAGTCAAGAGTAAGGTGGCGGTCAAGAAAAGGCCCGCAGTCAAGAAGGCATGAGGCACAACCATCGGACAGGTTCCGGGGTTTCTGAAATCGCAATTTATCGAGGCTTGGCACGCTCAAGCAAACGAACCACGTTTTACGAACGTGGTTCGTTTGCTTTGCATGGTCGCATGTTTCGTGACGGAGGTACGGTCGCTTCTTTAGATGTTGCGACGGGCTTCGAAGTCAACGGCGCAGGCGGGGTTGTCGGATTGACCAATCCAGCGGCAGGCAACTTCAGGCTGGCCGCGAGTTCGATATGTACTGCGCGGGGCAGTTCTGCGGTGGGCATTATGGACGATTACAGTGGTTATCTGTTTGCGAATCCACCGTCAAGCGGGGCCTATCAATATCGATAATTTCAGAGGTTCGAAATGGTCACGTCGCCTGCAAGGGCGATGTATTTTCTGAATCAAAGGAGCAAGCTCACGATGGAGTTGACCGAACTGGGTTTGGATGGCGGACTTGAGGCGCAGGCAAACCGGCTGTGTGGATCGGGTAAGCGCCCGGCCCGGGTGACGGCGGTTGATCGCGGGCGCTATGTCGTCCGCGATGAACAGGGCGAAGTGCCCGCCGAACTGACGGGCAAATTCTCTCACACCGCCGCATCCTCGGTTGATATGCCCTGTGTGGGCGATTGGGTGTGTGTTGAATATCACGACGCGGCGTCGCATGCGAGCATCCATGATGTGCTGCCGCGAAAGTCTTTCCTGCGGCGCAAGTCTCCCGGCAAGAACATCGATTTCCAGATGATCGCGGCGAACATTGATGTGGCGTTCATCGTGCAGTCGTGCCATTTCGATTTCAACGTGCGCAGGCTGGAGCGCTACCTGGTGATGGTCAACGAGGGGCATATTGAGCCGGTGCTGTTGCTGACCAAGACCGATCTGGTGAGTGCGGATGAGCTGGAGCGCATGCTCGGAAACATTCGAGCGGCAGGCATCACGGCCCGGATCATCACGCTCAGCAGCATGACGGGCGAGGGCGTGGATGAGGTGAAGGCGCTGGTGGTGCCGGGCAAGACCTATTGCCTGCTCGGGTCTTCGGGTGTGGGCAAGACGACCCTGATCAATCATCTGCTCGGCCGTGACGCGCTGGAGACACGGGCAGTCAGCGGCACGGGTGAGGGCAGGCACACCACGACGCGCCGCCATCTGGTCACGCTGGACAGCGGCGGTCTGTTGATCGATATGCCGGGTATGCGCGAACTGGGCATCCTGAGCGCGGGTGAAGGGCTGGACGACAGCTTCGCCGACATCAGGGCGCTTGCCGCCAGTTGCCGTTTCGCCGATTGCAGCCACACTAACGAGCCGGGCTGCGCGATCCGCAAGGCCATTGAAAGCGGCGAGCTGAACCCGGCGCATTACCAGAGTTACTTGAAGCTCAAGGCGGAATCCGATTTCAACGAGATGTCATATATGGATAAACGCAAGAAGGACAAGGCGTTCGGGAAGATGGTGAAGACGGTGTTGAAGCAGGGGCGTAAGTGAATCGACATATAAGGAATCTCTGATTAAGTCCGTTCGCCCTGACCCTTCGACTAAGCTCAGGACTAAAGGCCTTGTCGAAGGGTGAACATTGCAAGCCGCTGATTTGCTGACTACCCCCGTTCATGGTTCGACAAGTTCACCACGAACGGAGGACTTAACCAGAGCTTCCATAATTAATAATTAAGCTGGGTAAACCCCCGGCTATGCCGGGGGACTTGATCAGGTTTGACCGTTCCAGCAGTCGCAAAAGAATATCCTCGTGAACCTGGAAACTTCATTCCCTCCCCCTTGCAGGGGGAGGGTTAGGGTGGGGGTAGAA
>JAHJNJ010000015.1 GCA_018820925.1 Gammaproteobacteria bacterium
ATCTTCATGACCGGGCACGCGAATGCTGGTGCAAATACCGGCACAGGTAATCCGCGCGATCAGGCTACCCTGATCACCGACTACTGCAACACGCACAGCTATTACTGCATCGACTACTACTCCATCGACACCCACGCCATGGACGACACCTACTACGAGGACACTGGCGACAACGGCGATTCCGCGAACTATGGCGGTAACTTCTACCAAGACTGGCAGGACAGCCACACTCTGGGGGTGGGTTGGTACCAGAACCGCGAAACCCCTGGGGGTTCTGTCACTTATGGAGTGCACAACACCCAGCACATCACGGCCAACCGCAAGGCCTTTGCATTCTGGTGGGTGCTGGCCAGAATCGCGGGTTACTAACGACAACCCTTGGAAATGAAATTTTGAGGAGGGTTAGTACGAATATATGGTGATCGGCGAGGTTTATAGGGTGAAGATGCACATCATTTGAACACGGCTTGCCAAGTGGCTCCCTGCTCGGAAAACGCGCGTGGAGCCGCTGGTACAGCAATAATGTGGTTGTTTCAGCGGTGGACGTAACCAATGGACACCTGAACATCGATCATTTATCGACAGTTGAACTCGCAAAGGTCGACAGTGCCGGGCTAATCCTATTAACCATGATTTTTTAGCCATAAAGAAGTATTCTGAACCAGAATCCTTCAATTCAATAAAATTGGGAATCCCAACGACCAGAAAACAAGATCATGAATGCACGTAAATTCTTGTCCGCCGCAGCAATATCGTTTGCGATCTCCACACCGCTGATGGCCGATGAATATAAAAGGACTGGTGAGTTCGTAGCGCTGGTCGCCAGTTCGGTTTCTCAAGCCAAGGGGGTGGAAATCGGCAGCTACGTCTTTTCCGGCTATTACAGCAGTGTGTCTATTCTCAATTCAGTGCATCCCCCCCGTGGCGCTTCCAGAAACCAGGCAAGGCTTTACCTTGGGATAGGCGTGGGGAAAGAACCTTTTGAATTTACACTCGGCCCCAACATTGTGGTTGACCACGGCGTACAGCTTGGCTACCGGGCCGTAATGATATATACCATCCGGCATGCGTTGATCGGCGTGAGCGGGCAGAAAAGTTATGGGTATGGTCATGACGTTTCTGTTATCGCTGGTTATGCATTTTGAATATTTGAGTATCCGCCATGAATGAAAATACCGAAGCACCTGAAAACAAACGCAACATATGGATGCGCGCATTGTTCATGCTATTGATGGGCATCGCTTTCCAGGTGTGCGGAACATTGCTGTGCATCGTAACGATTGTCCAATTCGTGATCATGCTGCTGAACGACACCCCCAATAAGCGACTGGTTGCATTTGGTCGAAGCCTGGGAAACTACTTGCGGCAGATCGTCAATTTCCTGATTTTTGCCACTGAAGAAATGCCGTTCCCTTTCAGCGAGTGGCCTGCAGCCGAGTAACGCGAGCAACGAAGCCCATGACGACAACACTTGCCTTCGATGTCTATGGAACACTGCTTGATACGCATGGCGTCATCACCGTGCTGGAGAAACATATCGGCAAAAAGGCCCCTGAATTTTCCCGCATCTGGCGCGAGAAGCAGCTTGAATATTCATTCCGGCGCGGGCTGATGCAGAATTATGAAAACTTCGCCGTGTGCACCGTTAATGCACTCGATTACACCAGCACATTCCTGAAATTGCCGCTCAGTCCGGCAGCCAAAGCAGAATTGATTGGCGCATACAAAGTCCTGCCCCCCTTCGACGACGTCATTGCCGGCCTGACCAGTGCGCGGCAAGCCGGTTTCAGGATGTTCGCGTTTTCAAACGGCAGCGCCGAAGCGGTGGAATCATTGCTGGTCAGTGCCGGTATCCGGGACTACTTTCTCGGCGTGGTGAGCGTGGATGAAGTGAAATCATTCAAACCCAACCCCGGCGTGTATTGTCATTTCCTGAGAAGAGCGGGTGCGACGGGAGCCGACGCCTGGCTGATATCCGGCAATCCATTCGACGTGATCGGCGCCATCTCGGCCGGCATGCGTGCGGCATGGGTCAAACGCGCTGCCGACGCGGTATTCGATCCGTGGGGAATCGAGCCCACGCTGACGGTCGGCAATCTGTCGAGCCTGGCGGAACAAATCAAGCAATTCCCTGCTGCCTGATCCGGGGGAGGGCACGGATCACTCCGTCGTTTCCAAATTGAAATCCTTGGGCACAACACTTCGCCGCTGGTATATGCGCCGCATCATGCGGCGCCATCCCTTGCCCCATCACGTCTGGCACAGGGCAACCAGGGAGATTGCCGTGATGCAGGGGCTGGACGCGGTGCAAAGGGCGCATTTGCGCGAACTGACGACATGGTTCCTGCACACCAAGGCGATCAACGGAGTGCACGGCCTGGATGTGACATTGGCGATGCGCGTGACGGTGGCCGCCCAGGCCTGCCTGTTGATCCTGAATCTGGACACCGGCTACTTTGACAACTGGGTCGAGGTCATTCTTTATCCGGGCGCCTTCCGCGTCCGGCACGAGCAAACGGATGCAATCGGACTGGTACATGATGAAACCCGCGTGCTCAGCGGCGAATCATGGATACGCGGCCCAGTGGTCTTGTCCTGGGATGACGTGGAGCAGGACAGTTTCCAGCAGACCGGCGGCAATGTTGTGTTGCACGAATTTGCCCACAAACTGGACGGGCTCAATGGCGCCACGAATGGCATGCCGCCATTGCGTCGCGGCATGAGCCGGCAAAGATGGGCCGATGCCCTGAGTGCTGCCTACGATGGATTATGCCTGCAAGTGGCCACAGGAGAAGTGCCCGGTATCGATCCCTATGCCGCCACCAACCCGGCAGAGTTCTTCGCGGTCGTGACCGAGTATTTCTTTGCCGCACCGGAAATATTGAAGAACTGCTATCCCGATGTTTACCAGCAACTGGCACTGTTTTATCGATAGCCTGCTTTGCCTTCAACTGCCCGGACTGCGGACAGCATTAGTGCGGCACAAGTCATTCCTCCATATCGCCTTCGCCATCATCCTCGCCATCATCACCGAGCATCTTGCCGCGCTCTCCATCAACTATTGATTTCAGTTGTTTGGACTCGGCGATAAATTGATCGACTGTCTTGTCGGAACTCATACGCAAGCCGGGCGAAAACAACTCGCTCATATACAACTCGTCTGCCAAGCGACCGCGGCTCTGGTAATTGACGATCAAGATCATCCCCGATCCCAGGAAAAACAGAAGGACGGAAACAAAGGCAAATCGCCGTCGCTTATGGACCGGATTGATCGTGACCAGATGGAAATACACCATTCCAGCAGCGATCGCGACCGCCACATGGCTTCCGTAGCGAGTCAATGTTTCCAGCGAGAAAGCATAAGCCGCGAGCGATTCCAATATCGAAGCGATCTCCATCACGACCAGTCCGCTGGCAGCAATGAACAGGTGACGGCCAAACCGGGTTTGCCCTCCAAACAGCCGGTTGACCAACGACCAGCCACCGCTCCACAACAATCCAATACTCAGCAGGCCCACCACGCCGGTGGCATAGCGGATTGATTCGGTCTTTTCGGTATTCGTAACCCAGGTGCTCAATAATGCAAGCAGCACCATCAGCACCAATCCCGTCAGCGCAGGTGGCAGGCCTTCCCAGTAATGCAGCGTGGTATCCCGCATCTCGTCGGCAACGGAAAAATCCGCCGTGCGCACACGCAGATTGGTATGCCCCAGGCGGAAGACCGTGTTGCCGTCGATGGTCAACCGGGCCTGGCGTTTTCCTTTATGCACCACGCCGTTGCGGCTGCCCAGATCGATCACCTCCAGCCCGCCCGTTTCGTTGCCTTCGATGACTGCATGATGCGCCGAGGTGTGGCGGTCATCCAGAATGAAGTCGTTGTCGTAGCCTTGCCCGATGCGGATGGGCAGCGCATCGACGCGCTGGCGTTGTCGTACCTCGCCATTGCGGGCCAACACTTCGATATAGAAGGGCGCGCTCATGGCTGGTTCTCCCGGCTGGCATTTTCAAGAAAGATGCGCGTGATGCGCAGGCCGTTCTCGTACGACACGCCGCTCGTACTGATGCTGCTTTGCAGGCTCATTTGGCCGCTATCCGTACTGGCAGTGAACAGGGAAAAGTCATACAGCCCAGGAAATTTCCGGTACGCGCGTACGCAAAGCACGGCACGCATGGGCAGTTTGTCATTGGTCACAAATTGCTCGACACATTGCGGGGCTGTGAAGCGCCGGTCCTTGTTTCCGCTGCGGTCCTGATTCTTGAAGGTGTTGCCGGCCAACGCCGAAAAGCGCAAAGCGCCCAACTCGGTGCTTTGCAGCAGCTTGTGCTGTATGGAGATATGGCCGGTCTGAATCCGATTCGACACGAACAGCGCCGACTCCATGGCGCAGTTCACCTGATCGAAAGAATACGGCTTGTTTTGATTGGAATTGGATCTTCCCCAGCAGCGCACCTGATCGGATTCCCATACCGGCACCTTGTACGGTTTGAGCTCCTTGAAAGTGAGCGGCGTATGCTCCAGCCTGTCCATCATCGACTTCTGGTGTTCCAGCAGCTGCTGCCCGACCACCAGCTTGAAGTCCTTGGGGACCTGTTTTTGCCTGGCCACCTTCTTCAACAGATCGCGCACAAACCGCACCGGCACCAGAAAACTCACCAACTCGCCGTCAAGCCGTTTGGAAACGTTTACGCCGGCCACACGACCGTCGACCGTCACGCTCGGCCCGCCGCTCATGCCCGCATTGATGGGCCCGGTGAACATCAGTTGATCGTAAAAACTCCGGTTGACGATGCCGTTGTAGGCGCCTTCGGAAATGGCAAATCCCAGGTCGAGCGGATTGCCCATCGAATACAGGTATTGTCCCTGTGCAAGCGGCGGCAACTTGTCCGGTACATTGAAGAAGCCGCCCCCTTTGCGGTCGATACTCACCACGGCAAGATCATGCAGTACATCGACCGCCAGCAACTTGACCGTCCCGCGCTTGCCGTTGGTATCGACGTATTCGCCGACATAAGTGTCCGGCTCCAGCGCGATCTGCGACATGACGTGATAATTGGTCACGGCCAGATTGCTCTTTCCGATCAGGAATCCCGAGCCGACGGACGACTGGGTGCGCCCGTTCTTCAGCAGGGAACGCAATTGCACGATATCGGCTTTGGCATGCGAATAGAGCCGCTGGGCGGATGAAGAAGGGGCGGGTAACTCGACTTTATCTTCGGCAGATATTGCCATGGTGGCGTAACAGCAAAGCGCCAGCGCCAAAAGCGATTTGAATCTCATGTATATCCCCGGCGAAATATTTGGAGTGCCGAATTGTAGTGGTTCTGCCAAATATTGGGCAAAATGGTCTATATTTTTGGCATATAGGCGGGAAGCAGCTTTGCTGCTAGGCTTAGGGGTGTTGGATGGTATGCGATGTGGGAATGCAGGAGTGCGCAGCCGGGTATCTCGGGCCGCTCCCATCAAATAAACTTAAGGAGGCTCATCATCAGCTCAACCCAAATCATCAATCTGTTGCAGGAGTCGCCGCTGTTCCAGAAGGTGAAAGACAGCACGCTCGTCACTCTGCTGGCGAATACCACTCGTGTCAAACTCGCAGCAGAACAAATCCTGCTCACCCCAAAACAGCACAATGACCGCATCTACATCGTTCTCACCGGCAGACTGCGCGCCCAGCTCAACATGGACGACGCCAAGCCACTCGCCCTGTTTGGCATAGGCGAATGCGTAGGCGAGATGTCCATGTTTGACGACCATCAGGGTTCCGCCTATGTCATTGCCACCACCGATTGTGAATTGCTGGCCATCGAACACGTAGACGCATGGTCTGTCCTCAACAAATCGCTGCAAGCCTCGCATAACTTGCTGGCGCTGCTGGCCAACCGGATTCGCGCCACCAACCGAACCGTGGCGGAATGGCAAGCGAATGCCCAAAACTATGGTGCGTTGAACTACGTCAATGCCGTCACCGGCATCTACAACCGCCGTTGGCTTTCGGCGAACATCGGACGCCTGATTCTTCGCCACATCCGGGGCCAGGAGCCGTGCGCCTTCATACTCATGAAAGTTGAAAATTTCGGTCAAATCGATTCCGGCTTTGGCAAACTCGGCAGCGAACAGGCGCAAAATTCCATCGTTGAAGCCTTGCAGCAGTGCCTGCGCCCCAATGACGTGGAAGTGCACCTCGAAGCCGACCAATTCGCCGTCTTCCTGCCCCAGACAGGAACGGACGGCGCCCGCGCAGTAGCAGATCGCCTGCTGGAACAAATCGACCGGATGGTAATCGGCACTCCCAGCGGTGATGCATTGCCGCCGGTAATGCTCTCGATAGGCATCAACCTGCCGCAACCTGACGACACACTGGACACACTGATCGCACGCACACTCCCTGCGATGCATCGTGCGCAAAACTAAGTCTCCGGTTTCTGGCGTTTATGGAGCGTCGGGGCAGGGGCGGAAAATATTTCGATTTGTTTTTCAGTGCAATTCGAAGCCGCAGTTTGAGTGAATTTTTTTATTGAATTGTTGAAAAGTTAGGCGTATAAAACAGACATGGTTCAAAATTATTTGAGGCTTAAAAAGAAACCATCAAAGGGGGGCTTATCGGCAAGATGATGATGAATATCCTTTGTTTCAAACCACGTCAGCATTAACTGACTGACTCCGTCGGAATTTAATATGCCGATACATAACGCCGAATTAGTTCGGCGTTATTATTTGGCAAGGCGCTGCCAGGAACGTCCAGCCCATACCTCTTCAATCCTTGCTTCAACAGGCGGAACAGTATTCCGCACCTTTGGAACAGGACCGCTCGCGCGGAACTGCCTGCTCCGTCAACTGGATAGTCTCTGAACCTTTGGTTCTTAATCCGCTTCTTCCGGAACCGGTGCGGAATTTATCTTCTTCATGAACCAAAGTACTTTCCATACAATGATGCCGACAAACACAAGCGAAGATCCAATCACGATAAAAAGTATCGAGTTATTCATTTTGTCTCCTTCAATTTCTTTCGGGAATTGCCACCAGAACATCAAGCCAAAACTTGCCTGACTGGCGGCATTTTGTCAAATTCAGGAATAGTCGATGTCCTGCTCACTGCCCGCATATTGATCCTGCAACTCGGTGAGTACGGTTTTGATTCTGGTCTTGCCTAGTATCTTCTTGACGATCGTGCCACCGAGGTCTTCCATGCGTTCACGCAGCAGGGGCTGAAACTCGGGCGGGATCTTTTTCAGGAAAGCGCTCCAGTTTGCCTGGACATCGGGCCGTGTATCGCGGGCCTGATTGATCAGGTTCTCGATATCCCTCTGTCCCGTGCGCGCGACGATCCGTCCATCCCCGGATATTGCAAAAATAACGGCAATTGAGATCACGGCATTCGCATCAATCTCGGTATCTTTTACCGGGCCACTGGAATTGTTCTTGCGCAACCATTTTGCGCAATCGATGATCGTGCGGTTGCGTTTCCGGTCCAGCAATTCATTCTGGTAGACCGCATCCCCATTCCACGTCGAGACAGGGTCGGCGCTGCATATCTCCATGAAGATCGCCTTGAGATTGCGCTGCTGGATAAACGCGTCATTGTCGAAATCGGAAACGTAGGCCACATAGGGCAGGGCGGACAATTCCTTGATATGCCGGAAACCCATCTGGAATACATATTCGGCACCGTGCTGCAGCAGAAAGGAAAGCCGCGCTTCATTGCTGTCGGCAACACCGGCCTGGCTGATGGCCAGCGAGATGCAGCCAACCGTCAGGTGGAATGCTTCGAGCATGCCGTCTGCGGTTCTGTCATTCGTGAACTTCTTCGCGACCAGCACGGTGATACCGCTGAGCTCATGGAAAAGCGTAACGGCGGCATCCTGATTGTCCGCGCGCTGTGCAAGGGCTTCCAGCGCTTGTACTAGCTGAGGTGGGCGGGCGGTGTGGATGGTGATGTTCACTATATATTTCCGTAATTCAATACATATTTGCCACGACATACCGGCGCAGGCCGGTATCCAGATGATTTACAAGTCCCCACGTCAGTGGGGCACCAATATGGTTTTGACTGCTGCGCAGGGTATCTTGTTGGACTGGATACCGGCCTGCGCCGGTTAACCAGCGACTTGGCGCATGTATCATCGCGCTTAGTCGAATGGCTAGTAGTTCCATCAATGACGGCAATCCCCAATCCCTACGAGAAAATATCCTCGCCCAGACTCGGCCGTCCGCCAGCCTTGGTCTGGCTGGCCGCCTTGCTCGGCACTTGCTTGCGCAGGCGCAACAGCAATTCCCTGGTCGTGCGGCCCATCGCATATTCATGTTCACGATCTTCATCGTCATCATGATCGTCGCCATCGTGTTCGTCTGAGCCCGCGTGCAATTCATTTTCGCCGGGTTTCCAGTCGGGAAAAATCTCGAATAACACCCGATCCCAGGCTTCCTCATTGCTGCGCGCGATCTCCAGCGCGAGCGGAATCACGTCGTGATCCGAAGTGGTCTGGCCGCTTCGGTGCGCGCCGAGGTTGTGGATATCATTTGCGATCTCGATGATCTCCTCGGCCGCCGTCGAAAACAGCACGGCAAAAGCCGTTACGCCCCAGTCGGTCGCCAGCGCCTCGTGCAGCAACTCCGCTCGGCGTTCCTCGTCGTCACTGGCAAACACCACGCCATGAATATGCGCGAACAGCGACTCCGCCAGCACTTCCGGTTCATCCTCTATCCAGTCTTCGTCCCAGGTTGCGGCGAAATAGGCCAGGCTCTCGGCCCAGGCCTTGGGCGGGATGAGCATGGTCGCCAGCGACATCTTGCCGCCGTCGAAGGCGGACAAATGCAGGGACGCGACATGCGGCTCCAGCGTGTTCAGCACCTCGACAACAGCCAGATCGCCAAACTTTTCGGCCGTCTCACTGATGGCTTCTTCCGCATGCCTGGTCGAACCGGCCAGGACCAGTTCGGTGACTTGTTGCCGGATCGCGGGAAGGTTGGTCTTGTCAGACATTGTCGTCTCCGCGTGAATCGAACAGACTCTCTATATCCTCGCCGTATTCGACTTGCTCCTCGTCATCCTCAATCTTGTTTTCCTTGTCTTCCTCTTCTTGCAGGGCCTGGAGCGAATGGTCCTCGTCCGTCCAGCGCTTGGGATTCTTGTACAGGAAAGCGGTAATGATCGCCTTGCGTGCCAGTTCCGGATCGGCTGTAAACACAGTGGCCAAGGCATTGCCCGATTCGACGTTGCTGCAAGACACCATCTTCAGCACCTTCGCGGCATCGCCTGCGTCATAGTGGCGGCTTTCCACCAACAGACCCTGCGCATCGTCAAACACCAGGTGATTGGCCAGCGCGAAGCTCAGCAGATTCACGTCGCCGATTTCAAAGCCGCTCGCAAATTCGCCGATCAGCGCATTGATGACCCGCTCATAGTTCCTTCTGTCGGGCGGCTCGCCCAGCGTGTCCTCGACCTGGATACCCAGTTCGCGCGATTGATACATAAATTCGGGATGGATGCTTTTCATGATTTTTCGTCTTCAAGTTGATTAACGGTCTTGCTGCAAAAGCTCGATTCCGCAACGGCTGAACAGCGAACGCCACAAGCTTTGCGCCTCATGCTCGGGATCGATGACGATGCGATTGTTCAGGCTGTAGTTATATTCAGCCCGCTTTTGCGGATCGGAAAGAAGTTCGTACGCCTTCTTGATGGCATTGAACCGAATTTCAGCGCTGGAGTGGGGATTCCGGTCCGGGTGATGGCGCATGGCGAGTGCGCGGTATGCCTTCTTGATGTCTTCGGTCGAAGCAGTCGGGGAGACGCCAAGAATAGTGTATGGATTTTCCAATGAAGCCTCCTGCGGGCGCGCGATTTTACACGTTTACAACCGGTTGGGTGCAGATATCCCCACTCGTCGTGGTGTTTGGCGTGAAAACGGATTGCTGTTAGTCTCCGCCGCACAAGTTGTTATAACAAGCTGGGCTGTACGGGGAGACAGAAAAATATTTTGAACTCGACACCTTGGCTTCGCGGAGGAGGTAAGGTGTGGAAGATCGGAATATAGGGCCAGCCCCTGCGGGCTGGTCTTGGCCTGCGTGGGCTGCGTTGAGGAAAATTGCCCGCCGCACCCGGCTCATGCCGCTGTTTGCCGCACTCCTGTTTGCCATACCCTCCGGCGCAGACACCCTGCAAGGACGCGTCGTCGCCGTCACCGATGGCGACACCATCAAGGTGCTCGATGCCGCGCACACTGAATGGAAGATACGCCTGATGGGCATCGATGCCCCGGAAAAAAAGCAAGCCTTCGGCAACAAATCAAAAGCGAACCTGTCCGACCTCGTCTTCGACAAGACCGTCACCGTCGAATACTCCAAACAGGACAAATACGGCCGCACCGTCGGCAAGATCCTCGTCAACGGCGTCGATGCCAATCTGGAACAGATCAAAGCGGGCATGGCATGGCATTACAAAAAGTATGCAAAGGAACAGACCATCGAAGACCGCGAAACCTATGCTCGGGCAGAAGAACAGGCGAGAGCGGCGCGACACGGGCTGTGGAGCGAAGCTGAGCCTGTGCCGCCCTGGGATTGGCGGCAGTCAAAGAAGCGCAGATATAAAACCGTTCATGGTGAACCTGTCGAACCATGAACACATATTCCCCCGCTACCAAAGTAAAAAGCCTGTACCTTTAGTCCACTACTATCGAGGGGGTTTTACTGCTAGGCTTCGGGGCGCTGGATTGTGGGGTTTTGAAAAGTATTGCGAACCCGACCCATTAATTCGCTCAATGTCATCCAGGCAGCGGCAGCGCTCTTGAGCACCCAGCCGCCGCCCTGGCTCCTCCCTTTAGCAAAGGGAGGTTGGGTGGGATTTGATTTTGGCTGAAGGAAGGTTGCCACAAGACCATTAAAAGACTATATTCGGTTCGAGTAATTCAAGGGATAAAACCATGCGCTCAACCAACATCAAACCCATCAGCTACCTCAAAGCCAACGCCGCAGAGGTGCTGCAAGAACTGGCCGAAAAGCGTGAGCCATACCTGATCACCCAAAACGGCGAAGCCCGAGCCGTCATGCAAGACATCGCCTCATACGAAGCCACCCAGGAAACGCTGGCATTGCTCAAGATACTGGCACTGGGCAATCAAGAGATCGAAGCAGGCAAAGTCACCCCGGTGGCCGAGGTGGCACGTCGCCTTAAAGCCAAGAAAAAACCTTCCGTTCGTGGTGAGCCTGTCGAACCATGAATGGGAGTCGTCCAACATGAACTTCAAAGTCCTGCTCACCCAAGGCGCAGAGCGTGATCTGGAGAGCATCTACGACTACATCGCCGAGCACGACAGCCAGCAAAACGCAGACTACGTGCTGGATAAACTGCTCGAAGTCGTGGCGACACTGTCCGCTTTCCCCGAGCGCGGCACCTACCCCAAAGAACTCATCGCACTCGGCATCCGCGAATATCGCCAGATGCACTTCAAACCCTATCGCCTCATCTATCGCGTGAGCGGCAAACAGGTGTTCATCTACATCATCGCGGACGGACGGCGTGACATGCAGGCACTGTTGTCGCGCAGGATGCTGGGGGTATAGCCAGCTTGGGATCGCGAGGTCTATATCTTTTTGCTTGTGGTAAAGAGTTGCCGTTGCTGATAGATTGCGCTGGCTGAAGCAGGGCAGGAAAGTGGGCGATTGGGTTGGCGAAAAAGTATTGCGAACCCGACCCCAATAATTTGCCGTCTATATCTTTTGGCATATAGGCGAATGCGCGTTGCTCTGCTAGTCTTCGGCACGGTTGGGGGAAGCGAAAAAGTATTCCGATGCTGCTCCCTTTGATTGGATTCGTTAATTCGGGAAGAGAATTTTATGAACGTCCACAAGTGGATATCGCTGTTGTTAGTCTTTGCGCTTATTGGCTGCGGCGGAGGCGGAAACGCTGGTACACCTGGACCCCAGCTTGACGCTGTGTCCGTCACCCCAACTTCGGCCTACACGGGCGGCACTCGGACGTTGTCTGGCACGGTTGTTGTCGGCGGGATGGACGCCAGTAGTCTCCAAATTACCCTTGCAAACTCGAATGGCACTCCTATAGCGCAGGGGAGTGGAACCACATTCAGCGGTCCCGGCCAGGGATTGTTGTGGTTCTCAACAAACATGGATACAGCAGCACTGTCAGCCGGAACATATAGGATCAATGTGCAAGCCACCTCTTCCACGGGTGGAGTTTCCAACGTCGTTGCGCAAACATTTCAACTGATAGCCAATCCTTGGCAAGGTGCGGATCCGATGCCTCACACAGTCTCAGAATTTGCCGTCACCTCGGTTGGGTCGAAAGTCTACGTGCTAACCGGTCTGTCCACGGTAAATGGCATCGGGACGGCGACAAGCGAGGTACAAATCTACGACACCGTCAGCGGCCAATGGAGCACTGGACCTCAAGCTCCTCGAGTACGCGCCGGTGCCACTGCAGCAGTTGTTGGTTCGAGCATCTACCTGATGGGCGGCTATAACGCGGCGAACCCTACGGGGCTTGCATTCGTAGATGTGCTGGATACTCAGACTGGTAGTTGGAGCACCGGTCCGGCGACGCCCACCGCACGGTTCTATTCCTGTGCCGCTACGATCGGTTCTTCAATCTACCTTGTGGATGGCACACAATCAATCACGGACTCTCCTTCTACGTCCGCTCTGGAGAGCCTTGATACGACGACGGGCACTTGGTATTCACTCGCATCCTCAGGTTTCGCTGTCTCTCATCCAGGTTGTGCCGTACTTGGAGGCTTGCTCTATGTCAATGGCGGAGATGCGTCGTCTGCTGGCTTTTCCGAACTGATCGCCTCGCAATGGTACAACCCGATTCTGAACATTTGGTCGACCACTAATTACTTTTCTTACAATCGCACCCGCCACGCCAGCGTGGCTATAGCGGGGCGAGTGATCATAATTGGCGGGAGGTCTGACGCAGGCGGAATTGAGGCTGTGACAGCCGTGACCGAGGCATATACGCCTGCATCCAATAGTTGGAGCATCAGAGCCCCGATGCCGTTTGCAGCACAAGATGTGGGGGCAGTGGTGATCAACGGTATCGTCTATGTCTTCACGCCAACGTCGTCCTACATTTACGATGCCCTATCAGATACGCTATAGGCAAGATCGAATGATTAAATAGGGGCATCGCAAAAGTTTCCGGCACCAATTGTTCTTTAAATCACCGCCCGGACTTGGCATAATCCGCCCTCGCAAATTCCACCCATAGCCCTCGCACCGCGAGGGCTATTTAATTCAGCAACCGAAAACCATGCTCCCATCCATCGAACAACGCCTCGCCGCCGAGATCGCGGCCAAACCTGCCCAGATCGCTGCTGCCATCGTCCTGCTGGACGAAGGCGCGACCGTGCCTTTTATCTCGCGCTATCGCAAAGAGGCAACGGGCGGGCTGGACGATATACAACTGCGTTTGCTGGAAGAGAGGCTGCGTTATCTGCGCGAGCTGGAAGAGCGCCGCGCGGCGATCATCGAATCGATCACCGAGCAGGGCAAGATGACGCCGGAGCTGTTGCAGGCGGTGTCGCTGGCCACCGACAAGACGTATCTGGAAGATTTGTATCTGCCGTATAAGCCGAAGCGCCGCACCAAGGCTCAGATCGCGCTGGAGGCGGGGCTGGAGCCGTTGGCGGATGCGCTGCTGGCGAATCCGACGCTGAATCCGGAGGAAGAGGCGGCCAGGTATCTGCGCGAGCCTTTCACCAGCGCGGCGGGCGATGCCAACCCCGGCGTGGCGGACACCAAGGCGGCGCTGGATGGCGCGCGGCAGATCTTGATGGAGCGCTTTGCCGAAGATGCAGTTTTGCTGCAATCGCTGCGCGAATATGTGCAGCAGCACGGCGTGGTGCAGTCCAAGGTCATCGAGGGCAAGAACGACGCGGCGGAGAAGTACGCCGACTATTTCGATTATTCCGAATCCATCAACACCATCCCTTCGCACCGCGCGCTGGCGGTGTTCCGCGGTCGCCGCGAAGAGATGCTGAATGTGGAGCTGCGGCTGGATACGGAAGAAGAGAAGCCCACCTGGGCCTCGCCACACAATCCGTGCGAGGCGCGCATCGCCGCGCGTTTCAACATCAAGGATATGAACCGTCCGGCCGACCGCTGGTTGCTGGACACCGTGCGCTGGACCTGGCGCGTGAAGATGTTCATGCATCTGGAAACTGAATTGATGAGCGCGCTGCGCAGCAAGGCCGACACCGAGGCCATCAACGTGTTCGCCCTCAACCTCAAAGCCCTGCTGCTGGCCGCACCCGCCGGGCCGCGCGTGACCATGGGGCTGGACCCCGGCCTGCGCACCGGCGTAAAGGTGGCGGTGGTGGACGAGACCGGCAAGGTGGTGGATACCGATACCATCTATCCGCATCAGCCGAGGAATGATTGGGATGGGGCGTTGCATACGCTGGCGAAGCTGGTGGCGAAGCATAGTGTGTCGCTGATCGCGATTGGGAATGGGACGGCTTCGCGGGAGACGGATAAGTTGGCGCATGATTTGATCAAGTTGTGCGGGAGTGCAGACAAGCTCCTTCCCCCTGGCAGGGGGAAGGGTGGCTTGGCCTGTCCTGAGCTTGGCGAAGGAGGGGTGGAGTCGAGGGACACTAGCGCTTCTACCCCCACCCTAACCCTCCCCCTGCAAGGGGGAGGGGATGGTGTGGTGAATGGGGGAGGGGATGGTGTGGTGAAG
>JAHJNJ010000016.1 GCA_018820925.1 Gammaproteobacteria bacterium
AGGTAGGGCGCAATAACCAACGGGCATTGCGCCGAATGTTTTGAGTTTGTCGAAGGTTTATTCGGATGCGCTTCAATAAATTGACGCGCTCTTTCCGACACCGTATATTTCATCCCCATGCAAACGCAATTCATCTCAACCAAATCAATCGTCGCCAAGCGACTGTGGCTGGCCCTGCCAGCCCACTGCCGCAGCGCGCGCCTGTTTTAACGTTTCAATTTATAACCGGGCAACTGCGGGTCGACCGCGTTGCTTCCGCCCAAGACCCGCATTCGCCAAACCACCCAGGGTCTTAACATCATGACAAGTCAATCTGGCAGTACCATCGTCAATCGGGATGCGATTATCGGCGTCGTCTTTGCGCTGCTTGCGGCGGTCGGGTTTTCTGCCAAGGCGATTCTGGTCAAGCTGGCCTATCTCGATCACGTGGACGCAATCACACTGCTGGCGTTGCGCATGGTGTTTGCCGTGCCGTTCTTTATCGGCGTGGCGGTCTGGGTCAGGCGGCAGCATGCCGCACCACTCAACATGCACGACCGTTTGCTGGTGCTGGGCCTCGGTTTCATCGGCTATTACCTCGCCAGTTTCCTGGACTTCATCGGTTTGCTTTACATTTCCGCCGGGCTGGAGCGTCTGATCCTGTTTTTGTATCCGACCATGACGGTGCTGCTTGCTGCGGCGTTCTACAAGCGCGCGATTGGCGGCAGGGTCATGGCGGCGATGGCGTTGTCTTACGTCGGGATTGCGCTGGTGTTCTTGCACGATGTGGGTGTCAAGGAGGGCAACGTCGCGTTCGGCGTATTGATGGTATTCGGCAGTACGCTGGCCTACTCGATCTACCTGGTGGGGGCGGGGCACGCCATCGCGCGTATCGGCGCAATGCGTTTTACCGCCTACGCGATGGTGGTGGCGAGCGCCGCCAGCCTGTTGCAGTTTGGCGTGATGCGCCCGTTGAGCGCGCTCGACTTGCCGCTGCGCGTGTACGGATATTCCATGGCCATGGCCATTTTCTCCACCGTGCTGCCGGTGTTCCTGTTGTCTTTTGCCATTCGCCGCATCGGCTCGGGCAGTACTTCCCTGATCGGCACCATCGGGCCGGTCAGCACGATCTATATGGCATACCTGATCCTGGGCGAAAGCATTTCATTGTTGCAAATCGCGGGCTCGGCGCTGGTACTGGCGGGGGTGCTCATCATCAGCCTGAACAGCCGAAGTGAAAAACAGTGAGGTTGCGTCGTGCCTTCAGGTATTTTCCGCCTGCCACCTGGCGAGCCGGGCATGCATGCGTTTGAAATGCGAGCCTTGCCAATAGACTCTTTCGCATAGGGGGCAAACCGTCAGCGGTTCGTTCGGCCTGAGCGCGTCGGGCGGCACACGCGCCGCTGAAACGGCATCGGCGGCAAGCAGTGGTGTGTTGTCTACCAGGCAGCGCGTAAAAGCGCGGTCGAGCCAGTCCAGATGAAAGTGCGTGCCGAGAATGGCGGCAAGCTCGTCGGTATTGCCTTGCGGCAGGATCAGTGCGATGTTGCGTGCAGCCTTGTGTTCGCGTATCAATTGATCCTGGGTCAGGAAAAAACGCCCTTCATCATGGCACTGCTGCAGCAAAATACGATCCGGCTGCCCGTCATTGGCCAACAGGGTGTCATAGCCGGCGGCGCGCAAGTAGCGGCATAGCTGTCCCAGCATTTCGTCGCACAGAAAACGGGGCGTTGGAATCATGCCATTATCTTATGCCAAATCCGGACATACAGCGGCAAACGGAGAGGGGCGTTTTTGAGCATAATGTCGAACCGTGAACCACGAAATTGGATACAAGGAAATCATGCGCAATTTATTTTTTCTGCTGCTGTTTGTGTTTGCGATGGAGGCGTCTGCAGCCGACGCATCGCGATGCGGAACAGATGCATTCGGCAATGACGTTTGCCTCGACAAGAACGGCGTACTGACAACTGCGCCGGCGAAATCCGGGGACAATCAGTCAGGTGTCAATGCCGAAGGCGAAAAAGCCGGATCGACAAATGAATCCGGCAATGCACCCCGCGAAAACAGCCAAAACAGGAAGCGCTGCGGCACAGACCAATTCGGCAATCACGTCTGCCTTTAATCGATTATTTCAACCTGGGGGGTAATACGATGCGAATACTTCACACGATGATCCGGACCGGCGATCTTGATCGCTCCATCGATTTTTATACCAACGTACTGGGCATGAAGCTTCTTCGGCAGCATGACTATCCCGACGGGAAATTCACGCTGGCGTTTCTCGGCTACGGTGATGAGAAAGAAAACACCGTGATCGAGCTGACCTACAACTGGGGTGTGGATCGCTACGACATGGGCACCGGTTTCGGGCATATCGCGATCGAAGTCGACGATGTCTATGCCGCCTGCGACGAGATCAAGCGGCGCGGTGGCAAGATGGTGCGCGAGGCCGGACCGATGAATGCCGGGACGAGCATCATTGCGTTTGTC
>JAHJNJ010000017.1 GCA_018820925.1 Gammaproteobacteria bacterium
CATGCCGCCAGCGTTCAATCTGAGCCAGGATCAAACTCTTCAGTTCAATACCTATGCAATTTTTTAGTCAGTCCTCGCGGACCAACCGATCTCACTCAAAGCGAATTTACTTTCATATCTTCGATTTCGTGAGGTACTTCTGTATGTCTTGAGTTCGACTCCATCGCCTAAGCAATTTCGTCTACCCAGATACAGGTACCCACACTAATCGGTTGTTTCTTCTGTCTTTTAAAGAGCTTTTGCTACCGCTTCCTTCACCGCCTTGGCCGCGAAGAGGTGCGCATTATATAGAGCGAACGACTTCCGTCAACTCATTTTTATTTGCACCGCGTTTAAACTTGAAACCGTTTCCTGATGTTTGGTTGCGGGGGCAGGATTTGAACCTACGACCTTCGGGTTATGAGCCCGACGAGCTGCCAGACTGCTCCACCCCGCGTCAGAGAAGGGGGCGAACTCTACAGAAATTCAGCACCTCCGTCAACAGAAGATTGATAACGAGTTTAAACTACCCGGTATTAAATCAATCTGCCTGGCAATCCCGCAATCAAGATACACCCACCCGGAGAACACCGATGTTTGCTCAAGAATGGATAGGCGGGATTGCCGCCACGCTCACCACCTGCTCCTTCATTCCACAGGTTTGGCGAGTATTGCAGACCAGGCACACCAAGGATATTTCGCTGGGGATGTATATTCTATTCACCACTGGTGTGGCGCTTTGGCTTGTATATGGCATCCAGCTTGAAGCATGGCCGATCATTGTCGCCAACGCCATCACCCTGCTGCTGGCCGGGATCGTGCTGACCCTGAAGTTACGCTTTGGTTAAACATCCGATTGGCTGGGTTACAATTCCATTCCATGAAGCACCAAAACCATCCTGCTTTCCTATGTTGAAAAAGATTCATGTGCGCGACGTCCGTTCCGGAATGTTCATCCACGAGATATGCGGTAGCTGGATGGATCATCCTTTCTGGAAAAAAGCTTTTCTGCTGTCCGCCAATGAAGAGTTGAACACGTTGAAGACCTGCGGCATACAGGAAGTGTGGATAGACACGGAAAAAGGCCTGGATATCGAATCTGAAGCCGTCCTGTCCACGCCCGCCGAAGCCAATAAAAAAGTTGAGACAGAACTAAGCAAGATCGCCGAAGTATCCCAGGGCGAGTCGCACCTCCCCATTCACGAAGAACTGGAACGCGCGCGAAAACTGCAGGCCAAAAGCAAAAAAGCAGTCACCTCCATGTTCCAGGAAGCCCGCATGGGCAATGCGATCAAGGTCAACGAAGCCGAGCCATTGGTAGATAGAATCAACGAATCCATCACGCGCAACCCGGAGGCTTTCCTGAATTTGGCCCGGCTCAAGACCAAAGACGATTACACCTATATGCATTCGATCGCCGTGTGCGCACTGATGATCGCCCTGGGAAAACAACTGGGGCTCACCGGCTCAGAATTAAAAAATGCCGGATTGGCCGGCCTGTTACACGATGTCGGCAAGATGTTAATCCCGGATGAAGTACTCAACAAACCGGGGAAACTGACAGACGAAGAATTCGAAATCATCAAACAACACCCACTAAAAAGCTGGGAAATCCTGCATGGATCACCGGACGTAACCGATGTGATACTGGATGTCTGCCTGCATCACCACGAACGTGTGGACGGTACTGGCTACCCCGAACGCCTCTCCGGCAAACCGCTTTCCCTGTATGCGCGCATGGGCGCCGTCTGTGACGTGTATGACGCGCTCACCTCCAACCGTTGCTACAAGAACGGCTGGGAGCCTGCCGAGACTATCCGCAAGATGGCGGAATGGCGGGAGGGCCACTTCGACGAAAGAGTGTTTCAGGCTTTCGTCAAAACCATCGGCATCTACCCCTCCGGCACTTTAGTAAGGCTCAAGTCAGGAAGATTGGCTATAGTCATGGAACAATCGGATAAAAGCCTGCTCACGCCCATCGTCAAAGTATTTTTCTCGACGAAGTCCAATGAGCCAATCATGCCGGAAATGTTAAACTTGAGCAGGTCGCAGGAAAGCATCGCCAGCGCCGAAGACCCGGCACAATGGGGGTTTGATTTAAAACAGTTAACAGGCTTTTGAATTATTTTTTTACCACTTGCGGAGATACCAATGTCCAACATCCAGTCCGTCATGCACGAAAACCGTGTGTTCAACCCTTCTGACGACTTCGTCAAGCAAGCCAACGTATCCGGCATGGCAGCATACAAAACCATGTGCGATGCCGCTGCAAAAGACTACGCCGGTTTTTGGGCGAACCTTGCACGCGAAAATATACTTTGGCACAAACCTTTTACCAAGACGCTGGATGAAAGCAATAAACCTTTTTACAAGTGGTTTGAAGATGGCGAACTGAATGTTTCCTACAACTGCCTGGACAAACACCTGGACACACTGGCAGACAAGACCGCCATCATTTTCGAAGCTGACGATGGCACCGTATCCAAAGTGTCTTATCGCGAATTACATGGCCGCGTCTGCCAATTTGCCAACGGCCTGAAATCACGCGGCATCAAAAAAGGCGACCGTGTGATCATCTACATGCCAATGAGCGTGGAAGCGGTAGTCGCCATGCAAGCCTGCGCCCGTATCGGCGCCATTCACTCTGTCGTGTTCGGCGGCTTCTCTTCCAAGAGTCTGCACGAACGCATCACCGATGCTCAGGCCGTAGCGGTTATCACAGCCGACGGCCAATCCCGCGGTGGCAAGGCAATGGCGCTCAAGCCGGCTGTGGATGAAGCACTCAGCTTCGAAGGTTGCGATGCAGTGCATACTGTTGTTGTCTATCGCCGCACCGGCGAAGAAGTTCAATGGAATGAGAAAACCAATGTTTGGTGGCATGATCTTTTCAATTCGCAGTCGTCTACCTGCGAACCGGAATGGGTGGGCGCAGAGCACCCATTGTTCATCCTCTACACATCCGGCTCCACCGGCAAACCCAAAGGCGTGCAGCATTCCTCGGGCGGCTATCTGTTGGGTTCGATGGTGTCCATGCAATGGGTTTTCGATTACAAGCCTTCCGACATCTTCTGGTGCACTGCCGACGTAGGCTGGATCACCGGTCACAGCTACGTCACCTACGGCCCACTGGCCATGGGCGCGACTCAGGTCATTTTTGAAGGTGTACCGACCTATCCCGATGCAGGGCGTTTCTGGAAGATCGTCCAGGATCACAAGGTCACCACGTTCTACACAGCCCCGACCGCGATTCGCTCGCTGATCAAACTGGGCGGCGATTTGCCGAAAAAATACGACCTGTCGTCCTTGCGCTTGCTCGGCACCGTGGGCGAGCCGATCAATCCGGAAGCCTGGATCTGGTACTACAATGAAGTTGGCCAGGCACGCTGCCCGATCGTTGATACCTGGTGGCAAACTGAAACCGGTTGCCACATGATCGCCCCGCTGCCCGGCGCGATGCCGATCAAACCCGGCACCTGCACGCTGCCGCTGCCCGGCATCATGGCCACCATCGTCAACGAAGCGGGCGACGAAGTGCATGACCAGCATGGCGGCTTCCTCGTCATCAAGAAGCCCTTCCCCTCGCAGATCCGCACCATCTGGGGCGATCCGGAACGCTACAAGAAAGGCTACTTCCCCGAAGAGATGCACGGCGCCTACTTGGCCGGCGATTCGGCACACCGCGACGAGGACGGCTACTTCTGGATCATGGGACGTATCGACGATGTGCTGAACGTCTCCGGTCACCGTTTGGGCACGATGGAAATCGAATCTGCACTGGTCGCCAACCCGCTCGTTGCCGAGGCTGCCATCGTCGGCAAACCGCACGAGATCAAGGGCGAAGCCGTGGTTGCCTTCGTGGTGCTGAAAGGCGCCCGTCCCAAAGACGCGGCAGCAGCCAAAAAACTGGCTGAAGAACTGCGCAACTGGGTTGGCAAAGAGATCGGCCCCATCGCCAAGCCGGACGAGATCCGCTTCGGCGACAACCTGCCCAAGACCCGCTCCGGAAAAATCATGCGCCGTCTTTTGCGTGCGGTCGCCAAGGGCGAAGAGATCACCCAGGATGTTTCCACTTTGGAGAATCCGGCGATTCTGGAACAACTCAAGGAAGTCATTCGCTAACTATCCGAGAAAATGCGTTATGCCGCAAATAAGCGGCATAACGCATGCCTGTTCCGGATTGACGCATCCCGCCCCCTCCGTTACCATCGCGGCACTCAAATCACTTTTGGTCGCCGTATAGTGCATATCCGCAAACCGTTACTGCTAATTCTTGGCGCCTTGCTTGGCCTTGCTGCCGCCACTACATCCATCGCAGAAACGGCTTTGGCGCTAAACAGTCCGGAACTTTCCACCCAACAAACCGCGCAGTCTCTACCTGCGGAAACTGCGGAGTCGCAAACCGCTGCTTCTCAAATTAATGTTCCGCAGTCTGACTCGCTTCAAACAGTTGCCACTCAATCTGTCGCACCTCAAGTCGCAGCTCCCCAAGTCGTAGCTCTTCACACTACCACATTGTCTGAACCCGAAACACAAGCACCCGCACCGATTCGTGAAGCGCTGATTGTCGCCCCGGAGCAATCCTCTTCCGAGGAAGATCTGTGGCAGCGCATCCGCGCCGGCTACGCGATGAATGACTTGAACAGTCCGCTGATCAAACGTCACGAGAAGTGGTATGCCCGCAACCCTGAATATGTATTGCGCATGTCGGAACGCGCGCGGCGTTATCTGTTCTACATCGTGGAAGAAGTCGAGCGCCGTGGAATGCCGATGGAGATCGCGCTGCTCCCCATCATCGAGAGCGCATTCAATCCTGGTGCCAATTCCGTGGCAAGCGCTTCCGGCATCTGGCAATTCATTCCCTCCACCGGCAAACACTTCGGTATGGAACAGAACTGGTGGCACGACGGTCGGCGCGACATCATCGGCGCGACCAACGGCGCGCTGGACTATCTGCAAAAACTGCATGACCAGTTCGGCGACTGGGAATTGGCTTTGGCCGCCTATAACTGCGGCGAAAACTCCGTCGCCCGCGCGATAGCCAAAAACCGCAAGCACCACAAACCCACCGATTATGCGCATCTCAGGTTGCCGCGCGAAACGCGCAACTATGTGCCAAAACTACTGGCCATCAAGAATATTGTGAATGATCCTGCAAGCTACGATCTGGTCTTGAGCAAGATTCCCAACGAGCCCTATTTTGAAGCCGTTGCCACGCCGCAGCACATCGATGTGAAGCTGGCCGCCGAACTGGCCGATATTTCGATGGAAGAGTTCATGGCGCTCAATCCCAGCAACAATCGCCCGGTGATACTGCAAGACACTTCCGATGTACTGTTACTGCCGATAGACAAGGTCGAAACCTTCCGCAACAATCTGGCTAAAACCAACCAGCGCCTGGTGTCGTGGCAGCCGTACGAGAGCAAGAAAGGCGAGCATTTCGAACAAATCGCCTCGCGTTTCGGACTGACGGTTTCCGAATTGCGCACGGCGAACGGCCTTTCAAAATACGCACAGGAAAGCAACGGACAAACCCTGCTGGTTCCCATTGGAGACGAAGAACCGGCTGCCGAGTTCACCGCATTCAACATGCATCCTTCCGCCGTTGCAGAGATGTACGGTGCAGTCCGCTACACCGTGCGCAAAGGCGACACGATATCCACCATTGCACGTCGTTTCCATGTAAGTCAGGCGCAATTACGCGAAGCCAACCACGGCAGAACATTTTTACGCATCGGCCAGCACTTCAATATCGTATTGTCCGACCGTCGCGCCCATCGCAACACACGCCGCATCGTCGCAACCAAGACAAAGTCAAAAAAATCCAGCATCGCCCGCAAAGCAACCCAAACGAAGTTTTCTTACAAGCGCCACCCCGTCCTGACTTCGGACTAACTTTTTTCACGCGTTGTTTTCTGAAGCAAATGATACTGCCGGCTTAATGCTTTTGCAGAAAGCCGGTCAGGAAACGGTAACTTCTCAGAATCATTAATGCGCTGCTGATCAAACCCGCCCCACCTCGCCTGCGTACCACAACAAAAACCGATAGCCCGGCAATCAACAGCGGATGGGCACGAAAGAAACGTACTACTGCCAAGCCTTGGTCGGCAATCGCCAACTGTCCTTTCCAGCTCGAAGCGATCCCCGCCAACTGCCCCCGCTGGACATCGATTTTCGCCAGCAACTCACCGCGACGCTGTCTCAATGCAAACATGCGGTCATTCATGGCGCTCCCCCAGCGACTCCCTGTCCTTCTGCAATTCGGCCAGACTGGCTGAAAACAATTTCGAGCCATTTCGTAACTTGCTTTGCAGCATGACGATCAGCACACCTCCGCAAACAAGAAACCCCATACTCAAACTGGCAAGTACTACCAGTCGATGTTCGTCCCAGAACAACACCACAAGGAACAAAACCAGCAGCAAAATACCCAAGCAAAAACTGAATACTGCGAACAATGCAAAAAGGAGCACCTGCAGCAAACGCAAACGCTCCTCTTGCCATTCGTTAGACAATAACTCAAGCCGCGTAGCAGCCATCCCAATCAGGGTAGCCAACAACCTCCTGACCGATCCGAGCAAACCGGTAACTTCCGGCATTTCAACGTCCGCGTGAAATAAGCATTCCCACGACCAAGCTCACGCCGGCCGCGATACCCACTGCCCTCCACGGATTTTCATGAACAAAATCGTCGGTCGCCCTGGCCGCCTGCTTTGTTTTCTCGGCCATGGCATGTTCTGCATCTGCAAGCCTGTCTTTGGCAACAGCAAGATTTGACTGAATACGCTCTCGCGCTGCGGAAACCTTTTCGCCAGCCTGTCCGGCGGTTGCTTTCAATAACTCCTCGGCATCGGTTACCACGGCGCGAATATCATTCATGAGTTTATCGTTGATGCTGCCGTTTCCTGCATTTGCTGATCTTGGACTCATGATTCTCTCCTAAGTAAGATAATTACAAAGACTTACAAATGATGCCTGGCAGATATCACGTTTCAGCGATACCCCGTTTGATTCTTCTCCAAAGTGCCAGGCACGTCAACAAGTACTACTACGTATCGGGATACAAATGACAACTCACGAGATGTGTTTTCGAACACCTGCGCGCTTCGGGATAGACCGCACATATTTTCATCGCATGAGAACAGCGTGGTGCGAAATGACATCCTTGGGGGGGATTCACGGGAGAGGGCATATCTCCCTCCAGTTTGATGTATTCCCTGCCCATACCATCGATACGCGGCACGGCAGACAGCAACGCCTGGGTATAGGGATGTTTGGGTGTGCCGACGACTTCTTCCGTGGTGCCGCGCTCGACGATGCGCCCCAGATACATCACGCACACCTCATGGGCAAGATATTCAACCACCGCCAGGTTATGCGTAATAAAAAGATAGCTCAGCCCCAATTCCTGTTGCAGCGACTTCAGCAGATTCAGTATCTGCGCCTGCACCGACACATCCAGCGCACTGGTTGGCTCGTCGCAGATCAGCAGCTGTGGCGACACCGCCAAGGCTCGTGCAATGGCAATACGCTGGCGTTGCCCGCCGGAAAACTCGTGCGGATAACGCCACTTGCTGTCGCGCGCCAAACCGACTTTGTCCAGCAATGCATCGATATGCGCCTGACGCGACACACTGCTGTCGCCGATTTTCAACGCACTCATGCCCTCTTCCAATATCTCGGCCACGCGCATCTTCGGGTTGAGCGAGGCATACGGATCCTGGAACACCATTTGCATGGACGCCCGCGCAGCCTTCGTTGCTATTAATTCATTGCCCTCGAAACGCACACTGCCCGCCGTGGGGACGATCAATTGGAGCAACGCTTTGCCCAGCGTCGTCTTGCCACAACCGGATTCGCCCACCAACGCCAAGGTGCGACCTTGCGCGATGGCCAGCGAGATACCATCCACCGCTTTCACGCGACCGACCACGCGCTTCAGGATGCCTTTGCGGATGGGGAAATGGACTTGCAAGTCTTTGACTTGCAAGAGTGCTGAGGACTGAGGATTGAGGACTGAATTCCCCTCTCCCGCTTGCGGGAGAGAGGCCAGGGGAGAGGGTAGCTCAGTCATCAATCCTCGGTCCTCAGCCCTGCCATATAGATGACACCTCACCCCCTGCCCCTCTGCCACCACCGTCCATTCCGGTGTCTGTTCGTGGCACAGCGCCCAAGCCTTGTCGCAGCGCGGCGCAAAACGACAGCCCTGCGTAATGCTGCCCAGTGGCGGCACGCTACCGGAAATGGCGCACAATGCTTGCCCTGTTCGCTCAGCACTCGGCAGCGCTGCAAACAACTTCTGCGTATACGGATGCAAAGGTTTGCCAAACAACTGCTCGCGGCTGGCCTGTTCGACGATCTGTCCGGCATACATCACGCCGACGCGATGTGCATTCTCCGCCACCACGCCCAGATCATGCGTAATGAGCAATGTCGCCATGCCCGTTTGCGATTGAGTGTCGCGCAACAGTTGCAACACCTGCGCCTGTATCGTCACATCCAGTGCGGTGGTCGGCTCGTCGGCAATCAGCAGCTTCGGCTTGCCCGCCAATGCCATTGCAATCATCACGCGCTGCTTCATGCCGCCGGAAAGCTGGAACGGATATTCATCAAGGCGACGGGACGCATCGGGGATGCCGACCTGATCCAGCAACTCGATGCAGCGCTCACTCGCTGCGTCTTCCCGCAGGCCACGATGCAGCGCCAATACCTCGGCAATCTGCCCGCCCACCGTCATGACGGGGTTCAGGCTCAACCCCGGCTCCTGGAAAATCATCGCCATCTTGCCGCCGCGCACCTCGCGCATCTCGCGTTCCGGCAAATCGAACAACCTGGCGCCATCCATCCGCGCCTCTCCACCCGCATGCACCACCCCATCCGGCAGCAGCCGCATCAGGGACAGCGCCGTCATGGACTTGCCGCAACCCGATTCGCCGAGCAACGCAAAAGTTTCGCCTGCGGCAATTTCGAACGAAATGTCATCGACGATATTTGCGCCGTTGCGCAGACAAGCAACCAGATTTTTTACGGAAAGCAGACTCAAACGCCGACCTCCGTCCGGTTCAGGCGCGGATCGAAAGCATCGCGCACCGCATCGGCAAACAGGTTCGCCGCCAGCACCAGCACCAGCATGAAGCCGAAAGCCGAGGCCAGCGCCCACCACACCATCGGCTCGCGTCCCATTTCCAGCCTGGCGCCGTTGATCATGGTGCCGAAGCTGATCATGGTCGGATCGACACCCACGCCGACATAAGACAACACCGCCTCCGCCAGCACCAGCGCGGAAAAATCCATCACCAGCGAGATCAGCACGATGTGCATCACGTTGGGCATGATATGGCGCGTCAGGATGCGCAGGCCGGATACGCCGAACGATTGCGCGGCCTGGATGTACTCCATCTCGCGCAGCTTCAGCGTCTCGCCGCGCAACAGACGGCACAAACCGGTCCAGCTTGTCACCCCGAGAATCAGGCACAGGAATACCAGCCGCAAGTCGGCGCGCGAAGCCGTGGTAGCGAACCATTCCGGATGCGTATCGATGGTCACCTGCATCATCAGCACCGCCGCCGCAATCAGCAACACGCTGGGGATGGAGCTCAGCACGGTATAGATATACTGGATGGCATCGTCCACCCAGCCGCGAAAATAGCCCGCCGCGACGCCGAGAAACAAGGCCAGCGGCAGCGTCACCAGCGTCGTCACCGTACCGATGATGAGTCCGGTGCGGATGCTCTTCAACGAGAGATACAGCACATCCTGCCCCACCTTGTCGGTGCCGAGCACGTGGTAGACAGCGGCAAGACTGATGATCGCACCGATGAGGGTGGTGAGGATCATGGTGACGACGGAGACCGCCCGGTCGCATCCGGAAGCGCAGTGCAACTTCCTGTGCGTAAGATAGAACGACAACAGCCCGACAAATAACCCCAATCCGGCGCCAATCAACGCGCGGACCACCACATCCGCATCGCGCCTGGACACATCCTCCAGATGCGCCCCGCCGTATTGCAGTCGCGGGAACTCGCGCAGCACATTGCCTTGCGCGTCGGTGCGCGTCTCCCTGGCATACAAGGTCAACGCGAACGGTGCGGAATAAGTCTTTTCGGTATGCGTGCGCAACGGGTCGACAAGCTTGTCGAACACGCTCAGCACTTCCGGCGAATACACTTTCTCGCCACCATTCGATTGCGGCAACACACTGCGAAAGTGCAGCGTATCCAGCAGGCCGACCAGAAGGAATAGCGACAACACCAGCAGCGAAACCATCGCCAGGCTGTTATGCGTCACGCGCCGCCACGGCAGCAGCAAGTGCTCGTGGCGCCGCACGTACCAGACCGCCACGCCCGTCACCGCAATCAGCAGGAACACCAGCGCATCGCTCCAAAGAATGACCGGCATGAAACTCATGCCAGCCTCACGCGTGGATCGACAACTGTGTACGAGAGATCGGTCAATATCAGGCCGACGATGTAAAGCACCGACCCCAGAAACACCATGGCGCGCACGATGCTGAAATCCTGCGCATTGATGGCATCGATAGTGTAGCTGCCCAGGCCGGGAATGCCGAAGAACGACTCGGTGAGCAGGCTGCCCAGGAACAGCAGCGGTATCACCACCACCACGCCGGTCAGGATGGGAATCATCGCGTTCTTCAGTACATGCGTAAACAGCACGCGCAGCTCGGATAAACCCTTGGCGCGTGCCGTGCGCACATAGTCCTTGCCGATTTCCTCGAGGAAGATGGTGCGATACCAGCGGCTGCTGGAACCGACCCCGCCCATCACCCCGATAACAATGGGCAACACCACAAATTTGAAGCTATCCAGACCGCCCGCATAGCCGGAGATGGGCACCAGATGCCACAACTTGCTCACCAGGAACTGTCCGCCGATGATGTAAAACAAAGTGGAGATGGACATCAACACGACACACAAGGCCACGCCTGCCACATCCAGCACTGTGGCGCGGAACAGCGTCATCAATAACGCAAAGCTGACATATACCAGCAGACCAACGAAAAAAGTCGGCAGCGCAATCGACAGGCTGGGCCCCATGCGCGTGACGATTTCGCGGCTGATACTGCGCCCGTCGTCCGAGTAACCGAAATCGAACACGAACATGCTGGCGGACTTCTGCCAGAAAATGGTGTCGGTCAGTTTATCCTTGCCGCTTGCAGTGCTATTGATCAGCAACGGCTTGTCATACCCATGCTGCTGCTTCCATTTGCTGATGGATTCCGGCGTGACACGCTTGATGCCGAGCTGCATGCGCGCCATATCGTCCGGTGTATTCACCACAAAGAACAGCGCGAAGGTGAGCAGGTTCACCCCGATCAGAATGGGTACGGCATAAAGGATGCGGCGGAATAGGTAGGCAATCATGAGTGCCGCTATTGTAAGGCAAACGCCGGATTGCCAAACACCGGGCTGAAGCAGAGAATGGAATCGCGAAAAAAGCGGAAACTTTGCCAGAACAACCCCGGTCGTATTTTCATGATGCATAAACCAACAAAAAGGAGAACGCCATGAAAATCGGAATCCTTGGATCAGGAGATGTAGCAAAAGCCTTGGCAGGCGGTTTTCTCAAGCATGGTCATGACGTTACGCTGGGCACACGCACGGCAGACAAGCTGGCCGACTGGATTGCAAAAAACCCCAAGGCCCGCGTAGCCAATTTTGCCGATACCGCCCGCTTTGCCGAACTGGTGGTTCTGGCAGTCAAAGGGACGGCGGCGGCTGAAGTGCTGCGCATGGCCGGCGCTGCCAATATTTCCGGCAAGCCGGTCATCGACGCCACCAACCCCATTGCGGACGCGCCCCCCGTCAACGGCGTATCGAAGTACTTCACCACACTTGAGGACTCGCAAATGGAACGCCTGCAGCGCGAATTCCCGGCCGCGCGCTTCGTCAAAGCTTTCAATTCCGTCGGCAATGCCTTTATGGTCAATCCGCAGTTCAAGGGCGGCAAGCCGACCATGTTCATCTGCGGCAACGACGCGGCGGCCAAAAAGATCGTGAGCGGAATCCTCGACCAGTTCGGCTGGGAAACGGCCGACATGGGCATGGTCGAGGCAGCGCGCGCCATCGAGCCGTTGTGCATCCTGTGGTGCATACCCGGCTTCCTGCGCAACGACTGGGCGCATGCCTTTAAACTGTTGGCCTGAGTCAAACCGCGCAATGACAAGGAGAACACCATGCAAATAGAGGTCTGGTCGGATGTGATTTGCCCTTGGTGCTACATCGGCAAGCGGCGGCTGGAAATGGCATTGGCGAAGTTTCCGCACTGGGAAAGTGTGCACGTAGTCTGGCGCAGCTTCGAACTTGATCCTGAATCGCCGCTTCAGCCACCGGGTACCCTGGAAGAGTTATTGGCGAAAAAATACGGTGTCAGCAGAGAGGAAGCGGCCGCGATGAATGCACGCGTCACCGAAGCTGCCAAACAAGTCGGGCTGGAATACCGCCTGGCCGACGCACACCCCGGCAACACCTTCGACGCGCACCGCCTGCTGCATTTCGCCGCATCGAAACAACTGGACGACGGCGCTTCGGAGCGCCTCATGCACGCCTATTTTTCGGAATCGCTTGCGGTCAGCGATCATGCCGCACTGGCCCGCCTCGCCCCGGACTTCGGCATTTCCGAAGAAGAGGCGCTGGCGGTGCTTAATAGCAACGCCTATTCCGGAGAAGTGCGGGCGGATGAAGCGCGCGCGGCGAGCTTTGGCATCACTTCCGTGCCGAGCTTCGTCATTGATGAAAATATCGGCATTTCCGGTGCGCAGCCGGTCGAGGCGTTTGCCAAAGCAATACAGCAAGCATGGGACGAATCGTAAACTGCGCGAGCTATCGCGCCTCTTCCCGCTTCCGCAACGCCCGCCACATCCACAATCCAAACAGTAACACTCCCCCCACGCCCAGCCACAACGGCCAGCGCACCGGCTGGTTCCACTCGCGACGCAGCCGGTCGCGCAATGTGGGGTCCACGCGCCAGTACTTGAGCTTGTTGTTGGCCATGATGTTGGGTTTGATGTTGTGCAGCCACTGATGCTGCAGCACGTAGTTCTTGGGGTGGTAGCCCCATAGCCAGGGCGAATCGCGGCGCAGTATTTCCAGCATCCGGTCGATGATCGCCTGCCGCTCCGGACTGTTGTCCATGTTCTTCATCTGCTCGAACAGGCGGTCGAATTCCGGATTTTCGTAGTTGGACGCATTTTCGCCGCCCTTGCTCGCCTTGGCCTGGGGGCCGTTCAGCAGAAACAGGAAATTCTCCGGGTCGGGATAGTCGGCGTTCCATCCGAAATAATACATTTGCGTATCGCCGCGCCTGAGCTTGTCCTGGAAACGGTTGTAGTCGGTACTGCGCACATCAAGCTGCACGCCGATCTTGTCGAACTGTTTGCGTATCCAGTCCAGCCGCGACTTGTTGCCAACGCCGCCGGCAGTGGTGTCAAGGTGAATCACCAGCGGCTGTCTGGTCCTGGCATCCACACCGCCCGGGTAGCCCGCTTCGGCGAGCAGGCGCCGGGCCTCAGCAATGGGTTTGCGTTCCGGCTTCCCTTTCACGCAATCGTACACGTAGGTATTGATGCCGGCACACCCTTCGCGGTAACCGAAAATGCCCGGCGGGATGGGGGACTGCGCAACGATCCCGCGCCCGTTGGCAAAGATGGAAATGAACTCCTCGAAGTCCACCGCAATGGCAATGGCACGGCGCAACTTGCGCGTTCTTTCAGATGATCCGCCCACCACCGGATCCAGCCAGTTAAAACCGGTATAGAAAGTGGAAGTGGAAACGGAGGTAGAAAGCGTGATGCCCTGCGCCTTCATCACGTCGCTGACATTGGCTTCGCCGTTCACACTCACCTGCACCGCCTGATCAAAGCTGTCCGAACTGATGCCGGAAGCATCGTAATAACCCTGCAGGAATTTGTTCCAGTACGGGATGGTTTCTTTTTCCAGCGAGAATACGATCCGGTCGATCAGGGGCAGCGGCTTACCCGCATCAGACAACAACCCTGCCTGTGCATCGCCCTGCCCGCCTTCGCCGGGATAGTTTTCGCTGTCGTAATAGGGATTGCGCGCGAGCACCATGCGCCGGTTCGGCTCGTTCTCGGACAGGTAATACGGCCCGCTGCCCACCGGCCACCAGTCCAGCGATAGGTTGCGTTCGCGCATGCCGGGTTGCGCATAGAAACGCTCCACCTCCTGCGGCATGGGCGAGAAGAACGGCATCGCCAGCCAGTAGGCGAATTGCGGATATTTGCCGTGAATGGTGATGCGATAGGTCGTGCCATTCACCACTTCGACGCCGGGCAACGGGTACCGATTCAAATCGAGAAAATCGTCCGGATGCGCCTTGGCCGCGTCCTGCAGCGTGGCGGCATATTCCTTGAGGCCGACGATATATTCGCTCATCACGCCTGCGATCGGCGTGTGCAACTGCGGGTGCACAAGACGCTTGATCTGGTAAACGTAATCCGCTGCCGTAACCGTGCGTGTGCCGGTTTCTGGAAAATCATTCAACCCGTAAACACCGCGCAGACCGCCGGGCTTGAGCATGTCATTTCCCGGCACAAAAGCCGGATGCGGCTGGTAACGCATGTTCGGTTTGAGGTGTATCTCATAGACACTGAAGGCAATACGCCCGGGCGCAGCCTTCTCCGGCAATAGCCGATGCTGCTGGTCCAGATACATCACCCTGGGCATTTCACTGGCCGCCAGCGGAACAAGTTGATACGGGCGCTTCAGATAGTGGTATTGCAACGGCGGCGAATAGATCAGCGCGAGAAATTCATATTCATTCTCGGAATACGCCTGGGCCGGATCCAGGTGCTTGGGGCGCTCGGTAAAAGCCGTGTAGAGAATGGACTTGCCTTCATCCGCCGCGGGATAAGGATCGTTCCACAGCCCGCCATCGCAGGCAGTAAGCGACAAAAATGTTAAGGCAAGCAGCAGTGCTTTCATGGCGCAAGAGTTTAGCCGAAACCATCCGCTTCGCGGTAAGATTGCATACATTCAGGGATGGGCAAAAAAATGAACCAGGATTGGCAAAACTTCCTCGCAGCGCAAGGCGCGCAAATACAGGATGGTACCGTGCAGCATTTCGGCGATGCGGTCGCAGAGCATACTGCCACGCGCGACGGCACCGTGTTGTGCGACCTGTCGCAGTTCGGCGTGATCAAGGTTTCCGGCGAAGAAGCGCAGGGTTTCCTGCACAACCTGTTCAGCAGCGATGTCAATGCGCTCACACCGCAACAGGCGTTGCCCAGCAGTTTCAACACGGCCAAGGGGCGCGCATTGGCGACCTTCATGATCTGGCGCACTCCGGACGAATTCTTCCTGCATCTGCCGCAAAGCCTGCTCGCGACTATCCAGAAGAAACTCACGATGTATGTATTGCGCGCCAAGGTCAAGATCGAAAATGCCAGCGACAGCATCGTCTGTCTCGGCCTGGCGGGTGCGGATGCAGCCGCACTGCTGCAACAGCAATTCCCGACACTGCCGCAAAATCCGCTCGACGCCGTGCAGCACGACGACACCGGACTCATCTGCCTCGGAGCGGACCGCTTCCAGATCAACACCTCTCCGCAACACGCCCCCGCCCTGTGGCAGAAACTCAGTACCGAAGCGCGCCCAGCCGGGTCGCCCTGCTGGGACTGGCTCAACATCCGTGCCGGCATCCCCGTCATCCTGCCGCAGACACAGGAACAGTTCGTGCCGCAAATGGTAAATCTCGAACTCATCGGTGCGGTGAATTTCAAGAAGGGTTGCTATCCGGGACAAGAGATCGTGGCGCGCATGCAATACCTCGGCAAAAACAAACGCCGCATGTACCTCGCGCAAGTCTATGCAGAAGCAGCGCCGCAACCGGGTGCCGAGCTGTTCAGCATGGAAACGGAAGGCCAGGCCTGCGGCATGGTGGTCAATGCACAACATTCGCCAGACGGCGGCTACGACCTGCTGGCCGTGGTGCAGATCGCCAGCCACGACGCCTTCCCGGTGCATCTCGGCGCGCTGACCGGCCCGCGCCTGCAATTCCATCCTTTACCCTACCCGATGCCGTGAACCTGCCACCCCAACTTTTCACGAACGACTGGTTGTGGCTGGCCGACTTTGTCTTTGCCATCGTTCTGTATCAGGCAGCGGCTCGAGCACCGTGGCGCGCATTATTGAAAAATGGCGCCATGGTGAACGCACTGGCAGGGCTGACCATCGGTGTATTTTTCTTCTGGCAAATGAATGTGGGCCTTCGTCCCGGCATCAATTTCCACATCCTGGGCTCCACCCTGTTCATGCTGATGTTTGGCTCGCACATTGCCACCGTTGCCATTTCGCTGGTCATGCTCGCCACCTGGCTGCGCACGGATATATCCCTGATCACGCTCGGCCTCAACGGCCTGTTGATGATCGCCCTGCCCGTGAAATTCAGCGAATGGCTGCTGCAGTTCAGCAAACGCAACCTGCCGAAAAATCTTTTCTTGTTCGTGTTGTGGAACGGCTTTGCCTGCGGTGCGATCTCCATCATACTGAACGTGGCCGCGACTTCCATACTGCTACTGCTGGTGACCCACTACACCTGGCCGCAGATACAACACCATTACCTCGTCGCCTCCAGCGTCATTGTGGTCTCTGAAGCCTTTACCACCGGCATGTTGATCACCGCTTTCACGGTATTTCAACCGCAGGCAGTCATGCACTTCAGTGACGAAGAATATTTGAACGGGAAGTAAATTCAGGGGGGAGAAAATTTCAATTTCATCTTCTTGTGCGGCATTCCGGCATCCATGAATTCCTTGCCGTGCTCGACAAAACCGAAGTTGTGGTAGAACGGTATCGCGAAAGTTTGCGCATCGATATCGACTTGTTTGTAGCCGCGCGAACGTGCCTCTTCCAGTAGTGCCTCCATAATTGCCGTGCCCACCTTCTGCTTGCGCCATTGCGGCAGCACCGCCATGCGGCCGATATGCCCGTTCGGCAATATGCGCCCGCAGCCGATGGCATCGCCATTCAGGCTCAAGACCAGCGCGTGACGGCTCCCCTCATCCTGTCCATCCCACTCCAATTCTTCGGGAACATTCTGCTCGCGGATGAACACCGCCTCGCGTATGGCTCGCAGCAAAGGCTCGCCGTCGTGCCAGCTCACCAGACTGACTGTGAAAGGTGTAGACATAGCTCACTCCTTTACTCCCTCTTTTTCGCCTTGCGGTGAAAAGGGAAGAAACATTGTTATTCTTCGTACTGCCTCATGCCACGATTTCGACTTCTGTTCCAGCCTGTACCAGATCGAACAACTCCACCAGCTCCTTATTGTGCATACGCACACAACCGTGCGATCCCGGCCGGCCCAATTCCGTATCCTCCGGCGTACCGTGGATGTAAATGCGGCGACGCATGGTATCGCAAGAACCCGAACGGTTAAAGCCACTTTCGCAACCCGATAACCAGAGGATTCGTGTCAGGATCCAGTCGCTTCCCGCCCGCTGTTCCCCCAGTTCCGGGGTATAGCACTCGCCGGTCGGGCGGCGTTTCACAAATACCGTATTTTCCGGTTGCCCTGCGCCGATTTTGGCACGAATCACATGCCTGCCGCGCGGTGTGCAAAAACTGCCGTTCTCCTCGCCCACACCGTTTGCGCCGGTGGAAACCCGGTAGCCGCGCAGCAACATGCCGTTGTCGTCGAACAACTCCAGCGTCTGCGTCGGAATGCGAATAATGATCTTCATTGCGCCTTCTGCTGTGCGCGTCGTTCGGCGAAAAAATCGCTCAATACCTTGCCGCACGCTTCCGCCAGCACCCCGCCCCGAATGGTCGCATGATGGTTCAGCCGCGTCTCGGCAAACAAATTGAACACGCTCCCCGCCGCCCCCGTCTTCGGATCGCGCGCACCGAAAACCACCCTGCCGATGCGCGCATGAAACATCGCGCCGACGCACATTACACAGGGCTCAAGCGTAACAAACAGTTCACAATCTACCAGCCGATAATTACCGAGATGTTGCGCCGCGTCACGCAAAGCGGCGATCTCCGCATGCGCCGTCGGATCATGCCGCGAAATGGGTGCATTAAAACCGCGACCGATGATCTGGCCGTCTTTTACTACCACCGCGCCGACCGGCACTTCTCCGGCCTGAGCCGCCTGCCGCGCCAGGTCCAGCGCCGCGCGCATGAAGCCCTGGTCCGCCTCATTGGCGGGAACATCTAACTGAGATGACATCTTGTTCGGCATTCCTATAAATCGAAGTCGAGAATTTTGTAGGTGCGAATTGATTCGCACGGTTTGAATGAAAAATTCATGCCGACATTGTACGGGCAAAAATCGGATTGCCAAACGTGCATGCAACACTCAGAATGCCAGCGCTCAATTCCGTTATACACACATGCAGCAACAAACCACCGGCAGGCCCGAAAGAAGAGCGCACGCACGCGACCAGACGCTTGGCGAAGAAATCGCCAATAGCATCAGCCATAGCGTCGGATTGGGGGCGGCCATTGTCGGCACGCCGCTGCTCATCGTGAATGCGGTACAACACGGCGGAATAGGCTATCTGGTCGGCAGCGCCATCTTTTCCGCCACCATGATCGTGCTATACCTGTCTTCGGCGCTTTACCATTCTTTCCGTCCCGGCAGACTCAAGCACATCTTCCGCATCATCGACCACTCGGCGGTGTACCTGCTCATCGCAGGCACCTACACCCCCTTCACCCTGGGCGTGCTGTACGGGGCATGGGGCTGGACGCTGCTGGTACTGATCTGGGTATTGGCGCTGACCGGCGTGGCGCTCAAGGTACTGCGGCGCATGACCCACCCCATCATCTCCACCATCCTGTACCTGCTGATGGGATGGCTCATCATCGTCGCGATAGACCCGCTCTACCAACGCCTGCCCGCAGCGGGCCTGGCCTGGCTGGTGGCCGGAGGACTGGCCTACACGCTGGGCACCATCTTCTTCGTCGCCGATTCGCGCCTGCGCTATGGACACTTCATCTGGCACTGGTTCGTGCTGGCGGGCACCACCTGCCATTATTTTGCGGTGTATTGGTACGCGGCTTAATGGGAGCGCCGACGTCTCATCGGCTTATTCAAACAATCATGCCGACGAGGACGTCGGCGTTCCCGGAAACCGGCCTGGTAGGGTGGGCACGGCAGATGGTGGTTTTGTAGGTGCGAATTTATTCGCACGCCCACCGAATATTGGGCGAATGAATTCGCCCCTACATCCCCCAATGGGAGCGCCGACGAGGACGTCGGCGCTCCCGTGCTCTTAGGGCATCCTCGGCCGTGCCGTCCCACTCTGCCGCACCGAATTACGTAGCGCACGCAGCACGTTTTCGATGGTGCGTATCTGCATCTTGCGTACCGGCGAAGGCGGGCTTTTCTCATCCGGGATTTCGGTGCCATAGCCCGGCTTGTCGATGACCACGCTGCCGAATTCATTGGAAACCACGATGGAAGTCTGCTTGCCCGCTTCTTCCGGTTCCAGCAACACGATTTTGGCGGAAGCATCCACCGTCTTCCCGTCTATTTCCTGGCGGTCGGTCACTTCGCCTTCGACCTGGGTGCCGCGAATGCCGATCGTGGCCACCCTCGCCCGCACCGTCATTTCGCGTCCCTTGGTATGCGCGATCAGGCCGGACACGAAACGGAAAACACCCTTGATGATCCTGGAATGAAAGGCATCCTCTTCCGCACCTTTGGTGTATTTGAATTTATCAATCACAAACTCGGTATTCGGCCCCAGGGCGAAACGCGACTCATCGGTGAACTGGATGTGAACACTGGTGTTCTTGTCAGTCGAGATATGTTCCCCGGAATACACGGCATCGCCCACACTGAGCTTGCGCGAAGTACCGTCGGGCTGCCGGGCTTCGGCAACATCCCCGGTCATCTTCGACACTTCCCCCGCAGAAGGCGGGCCCGCCATGGCCGAAGCCATCACCGGCGATAAAAGCACGCCCAAAAAAATCAAACCTGTCATCCAATTTTGATATTTCATTTTCTATCTCCTTTGGTGCTGATTGATGCGACGCATGAGGGCTATGTGATGAAACCAGTGCTGTTGCAGCCTAAAGCCCCTCACCCTAACCCCCTCCCGCCTGCGGGAGAGGGAATTGATATGTTTAATCTCTTCGGGAAAAATTCCCCGCTGCTTGCAGCGCCAGATTTTGTAGGATGGGTTGAGCGCAGCGATACCCATCAAATTCCGGGTGGCCAACAAATGATGGGTATCGCTGCGCTCAACCCATCCTACACAAGCAATACCACGCAGCTTGCTGCGGGGTACTTTATTACTCAGTGCCCCCTCACTTCTTAATATCCACCGCCAAACGCGCCGTCCCCAGGCTGCTGCTGGGCAACAATGTACTACCTTTGGCGGGAAGGTAGCGCGCCCCGACCAATTGTTTCTCAACCTTGAGGCTCTCCACTTTCCACCTGGCCTGGCCTCTCGAATCCAGCTTGACCGGTCGTCCGACCCGTTTGCCGTTAAGCGTGAACTGCACGGTTCCCGTCGGGACAACTTTTCTGGCGACGTCCATCCGGGTGATCGCGGCGTGTCGCACCACTGTCGCGGTAAACGTGACCGTCTTCTTGTCCCTGGAAATACCCCTGTCGTCGCGCAATACGATTGCGGTCAACCCGGTGCGTACCTTCTGGGTGAGCGCATGGCCCTTGGCAAGGTTGGCATTCCCCATGACTCTTACGTCGAACACACAGTCTGCCTTCTCGTTCTTGCCCGCGACACCGCGACAGGCAAGCTGCGCAGCCTTGAGCCCGAGCGGCTTGGCAACCGGCCCGCTACCCGTGGCATACGGCCCGTTCTCCGTCGGCCATGCCTTGTTGGTAAAGCTCACTGTCGAAGTACCCTCGGCATAATCGAACAGGCTGGTCTCCTTGTTCACGCGCCAGGAATCGGCAAACTTCACATACAGCTCGACATAGCGGTCATGCGGTGCGGCGGGCATCATTCCCAGCGCCGAACCATTCGCCAGCCTGGGCAGCCAGCTTCCCTTGCCGCGCGCCCCCATGATGCCTTCGTAGGCAGATGTGTGGAACACATTGATATGCAGCCACCACGCGCCGTAGAAAGGCCACGAACTGGTGTTGACCATCAGCGTGGTCTGATCCGGGAAGTCGATCTGAATGCCGCTGGCCTGCGCCATCACCCGGCCGCCATCGCCAAGATCGATGCCGTCAACAGGCAATGTGGTCGGCACGCCGTCCACGCGCAATACGAACGTACCGCCCGCCGCATTGGGACTGGTATCCGGCTGATAGGTCACGCGATGCTTGCCTACTCGTGCCGCGACCGCAGTATTGACACTCGCCCCGCTGGTCAGACCGGTATAGGCATCGGGGAGCGGCGGCGCGGTGGGAACTGCGGCCATGCGCAGTTGAATCTCCATACCCTTGGCACCGCGCAAGGCCACGAACTCGCCCGCGCCCTGGAAGTCGTAGTGCAGACCGTCAACGGTGGTGATGTGCGGGTCACCCACGGCAGTTGCATCAGTGGCGCTGCAAACGCTTTCCGGGGTGCCGCCACCATCCGTGTAGGACACGCACACGCTCATGAATTGGCCGATATCGGCTGCAGCCAGGACATAAGTGTCACTGTTCCCGCCCACCGGTGCGCCAGTGGCCTGCCACTCATAGCTGAAAGCACCCAAACCATCCGCATCAAAAATCGGGTTGGGTAAAGTGGCCGTAAGCGTATTGGCCGTGAGCGTCTGGCCCACCGTCCTTGTGCCGCTGATGAACGGCAGCCCGGTCGGTGCATCGTTCATCGGCGCCACATTCACCGTCACCGTCGCCACGTTCGAAGTCAGGCCCCCATCTGTCGCCTGGTAGGTGAAATTCGCCGTACCGTTAAAGTTCGTGTTCGGCGTAAAGGTCACCGTACCACCGCCGTTCAGCACTACCGTGCCGCCCACGCCATTTGTCACGCTGGCAACCGAGAGCGTCGTGCCCGCATCCACATCCGTATCGTTACCCAGCAATTGTGCCGCCGTATAAGTCACCGGCATGTCCTCGGTTGCAGCAAGCGTGTCGTTATTCGCCACTGGCGCATGCGGCACCGCCGCCGACACATTCACCGTCACCGTCGCCACGTTCGACGGCAAGCTGCCGTCCGTTGCCGTGTAAGTGAAGTTCGCCGTGCCGCTAAAACCGGCTGTCGGCGTAAAAGTCACCGTGCCATCACCGTTCAGCACCACTGTTCCGTTGGCACCGCTTGTCACGCTGGAGATCGTAAGCGTCGTGCCCGCATCCACATCCGTATCGTTACCCAGCAATTGCGCCGCCGTGTAGGTCGCCGGCGTATCCTGAGCCGCCGCAAGCGTATCGTTATTCGCCACCGGCGCTTCGTTCACGTTCGTGATCGCCAGCGAGAAAGCCTGGGAGGCATCCGGTGTCGCCCCGACACTCACATCATCGACGCTGACCGTGACGCTATAGCTGTTCTTGACCTCGTAATTGGCACTGCCGGAGAAATACAACTCGTTGCCGGCAATATTGAATGACCCCGCATCCGCCCCCGACAAGGCCAGCAGGTTTGTCCCCAGTCCGTCATCGGTGACCACAATATCCGCCACCTTGATATTGCCGCCGTTTTCGGGTGTAGCGGGAACCGTGTTCGACAGCACCAGCGCTGTCGGCGGATCGTTCACGTTGATCACGTTCACCGTCAAAGGCTGATCAAATGCCGCCCCAAAAAAATCCGTCACACGGACAGTCACGGCATAGCTCGGTTTCGTTAGATAGTTCAAAACACCGGCATTGATACGCAGTGTATTGGTTGCGGAATTGATACTGAAAACTGCCGAGTCGGCCCCACCATTGATGCTGAAAGTATACTTGTCGCACGTATCGGTATCGATTGCACTCAACGTGCCAACGTCATAACCGCCGCTCGTATTGATATGCTCGTTGAGGCTGCTGCTGGAAAGAGTGACGCCTGTCGGCACTTGATTGCGTTGCATCATTGCGCGATAGATGTCGAGACGCGGCGCGCTACTTCCATCAGGGAATGGCACCGTAACATTTGCGCTGGTGCGCAAGGTGGATTCGATTTGGTCGAGTGGGACGCCGCAGGAATTCAGGATTGCAGCTGCACCAGCGATCATGGGCGAAGCTAACGAAGTACCGCTTGGACTGCTATAGCCTCCACCCACAGCAGTCGTGCGAATAACTGATCCTGGGGCAACCATATCTACCCAAGCTCCATAATTGCTGTCGCTACAACGTTGATCCAGCGCAACCGAGCCACAAGCTGGATCAACCACTGATGCACTATTTGCAACGGTAATAAACAACGCCTTGTTTGTCAGGGCAGCATGCTCAGGCCGTACAGAGTCGTTGCATCGCGCAGGGTAATAGAAACTATTTACGTTATTGTTTCCAGCACCATTTACAGCAACAGCAATAGGTACACCTGCATTAAGCACTGCAGAATTAACTGCAGAACAAAGAGGAGTGACATCTACCAGCCCCCCCCAAGGCCCCCCGATAAAGCTGGCATTTATGACAGAGGCAAGCCCATAAGCTGCAGAATCGGTAAAACCTTGCGTCATTTCTGCAAAAGTAATCACGGCATCTGCACTCACCTGTATGGATTTGATCTTACTCCCGTACGAAACTCCAGCCACCCCCAAAGCATTGTCTGTCTTTGCCGCAACGACTCCAGCGACCTGAGTGCCGTGCCCAACAATGTCGGTATTGGCTGAACCACAGTCGTTATCTACCAACTGACAGTTGCCTACAATACCGAAATCAGGATGAGTGCGGTCCAGTCCTGTATCCAACACAGTCATAGTCACACCAACACCCGTCGCCCCGATATCCCAAACATCCTGCGCTCTCACGCGCTGCAAACCATGCTGGCTCGCATATTCAGTGTCGGAGGGCGTGAACACATAAGCACCAATCGCGTTAACCGATACGGACTTCACCTCGGATCGCTTATTCAATTCATCAATCAATGACAACAATCGAGAAGAGTTCGCAGGTTCGGGAAGCCGCAATTGATACAAGTTCAAAGGCAGAATGCTGCCGACAACTTTTGCATTGATATCTGCCGCCAACATTAGTATCGATTTCGAATTGACCCCAGGTGCCACCGTGATTAGCAGTTCATCCGCAACCGCTTTAGTGCCACCCGATAAAACCACAGGCTTGGATATATTCGAAGCTGCCGCGCGCACCGGAAATGCACTTACACATAACTTGAGTGGCGAGGAAACCACTTCGGTGCGTCCTTTATGAATTACCGCCTCATAACTCAAACACGAATCCGGTTTCAACAGGCCCGTATCGACGACAACATTCACACCATAGATCCCATCCTTGGCAATCAAGTCGCCCTCTTTGCCGAGGTCGTTCATAGCAATCAATTTACGGCCAGCGCCACTACGCAGATAGACTTCATTTGACGTACCAAACTTCCCTGCAGTCCTGACGCTGAACCGGACTTTAGCTTTGCCGCTATCCGCTTTCAACGCATAGGGTTCTGCTCGCGGCTCCAGCGGAGCCAGCTCAACACCTGCACTCACATGGGAAGCGGATGCAAAAGGCGATCTCACCGTATTAACCCGAATCGCTTTTGTGGTAACCGTTTGTCTGACTTTTTCAACTGCATAATCCACCCGAACCGCCTTGGTCATGCCGCCAGCTACCAACCTCTCTTTAGGTAATGCAAATTCAAAGTAAGGCTGCCCATCCTTACCTATCCCTTGTGCATTCAGGACGCGCACAGTCTTGAGTGCATCCTGATCAATCGACAGTCGCAAAGGAGAAAGAAGCGCAGCTCCAGAGCGGTTCCTAACGCGCACCAGGGTGGAATAGATACCTTTTTTTGCATCAAACTGAACCTTGGAAAAGGTGACCGTCACGCGGTGATCGACACTGACAACAACAGGCGTCTCAGCGGCCATCACCTGGAACGAGAACAAAGATAGAACAAGCACCCCCAACAGTCGGTGGAATCGCTGCATTATGTTGGTTGTTGTTAAACATGCATTCATCACTGCCTCCAGGATTGAAAAGTGCTGCTTATTGATGAGAACCTCTCGCATTGTCATGCCGAACTTGATCCGGCATCCAGTTGTTTTATTCAACCAGATTCCAGCCTCCGCCGGAATGACAAAATTTGTTTTTTCCCTAATCCGCCGCCAATCCCCCAAGTATTTCCCCCCAAACATCTTGCCAACAGCAACTGTGATCCTGCTTCGGGAATACCTTGAACGTTGCCCCTTGCTGCCGCACAAGCGCATCACGCACCAGCATCGGCGGCACGTTGTCATCCAGTGCACCAGCAAAATGCATCTGCCTGATACGCGGTAGCAATGGCGGACGGGTTGCGGGGTTAAGCGAACCTGTCAGCGGCTGTTGCTTGTGCAATGCTGCCCAGCGCTCCGTATCCAGGTTAGCGGCAATAGTGATGACTGTTTGGGTTTTCGGCTGCCGTGCTGCAATCAGCATTGCCAGTGCGCCGCCTCCGCTATAACCCAAGATATCCAGTGCCTGATAATCCACCGACAACCGATCCAGCGCTGCGGACATGCTGGCCACGACGGCCTCCGAATAACGACGATTCGTCCACATGTCGGGCGTGCAGCCCTTTGCAGTATTCAGTCCGTGATAACAGGGCCGCCCCAGATAGAGGCTGGGCGATGGATCGAGCAGCATGAGTTCCAGCATCAGTGGCGTACGCGGTGTAGGATCAGCGGCCGCTACCCGCCTATGCACCCAGGGTGTGCCGTCGCCTTCCAGATAAACATGCAATGCCGAATGCGGCGTTGCGCTGCCATTCTTGATATACGCGACATGGCTGAAACCATCTCCCCTCACCACTACTCTCCGGTAACCCAGAGCAGCCGCTCGATCATCAATGCGCTGGGATGGATTGGCGCAACCTGATATTTGTGCAGCAACGAGCAGCAACAATAGCAGCCTCATTGCACATGCTGTTTTCATCGATATCACTGCGAATAAAGTAAGGATTGAATAATCGACGCATGATTCGACGTGTTTCCGTTCGCCCTGATAGCCACCAACTTGTAACCAACGACTTGGGTGGCCTTGTATACCAGCTTAGTCGTGCGGCTAGTAGTTCCGCCAGTACCGCGCACGATACGGTGGATCAAAGGGGTGAATGTGAAACACTACTCGGCTCGTATTGTTCAGAACTCCATCAACGCGCCGAGGCTGACCGCCCAGCTACTTAACAGTTTGTCCTGTGCGCGTCTATCATAATCAAGGAACAGTTGGGTGCCGCCATTGAGCGCTGCTGATACTCCCAAACCCAGATCTAAATAGTTACGGTCTGGAGCATCCGTTGTCACAGTGAAACCATAGCCGGGAGTGCCAACCAATTCATTGGTGATCTGCTTAGAATTATTTTGAAACTCATGCACTGTGGCCAAACGTGCTGTTGGATTCAAGGTACCCCAGTCGTAACCATAAGAGGTACTCAATCGCGCCCCAAGACTTGTTGTCATTGAGATTGTGCTTCGATCGAAGTAGTGCATCTCGAGAGACGTCGTACCGCTCTCGCGGTACCCATCAATAAACGTCTTAATGTAATCCAGATTAATAAAGGGAGACAGATTTAAACGACCTACATCTTTTTGGTAACTGGTTGAGATGCCAGCCATGACCTGATGTCCGTTAGTTGTACCGCTGGTCGTGCCGGATATAAGGCCAAACTCAACATGACGATTGCTATCGAAGTTAAGTTTCCCATAACCCAAGTAACCATCGACTGAGACGCTCTCCGATGGCAACCAAGTGCTATACATTGTTAATGCATTACTGCTAGTTTTGATAAAACCGGCACTGTTGAGAAAAGTAGCATTATCTTTTGTATAACCGAGGGTCGCACCGAATACAAAACTATTCGAATATCTGTAATCCAGTCCTGCAACCAACCCTATTAATTTAGATTGATAGCCATTCTCGAGGTCGGTCTCGTTGCGGTTGCTATTGCCGAACTGAGGTGTCAGCAAAAAACCCCACGAACTTCCATCGGCACTGGCACCCTTTTCAGTTTCTTCTTTCTGTTCATCCCGAAGCTCACGAATCCCTTTGTTTTTTCTAGAAGCACTCCCGCTGGCTGCATTGACACTAAGGTTAGTAGAAACTGTCACGGCAGCCGTTCCAGAAATCGGTTGACCTGCAAATGCATCCAAACAGTTCTGACCAGTTAATGTCCATCCAGGAGGGACGGGATAAGCGGTGCAAATATTGACTAGGTATTGCTTGAACTGAGTATCTGCAGAATTTGCCATAACTTGGTTCGGAAATAGCCAAAACCCCAATGACAAAACAATAACACCAGATTTACTGGCAAACGCGCAACGACCCACTTTGGACTTGATTACTCCCATATTCATATCTCCCCCCGGATTAATTGCCTATGAACTAAATGCCACCTCGAAAAAAAACCTGCAATCCATAGCGACTTTGAATTGAATCTCCCCCTAAGTCAATATGACTATATACCTGACAGGTATTATCTGGATTCGCCACATCACCTGCTTATGGTTTTCGGTCAGTGATATAGCTGTCATGCATAGATCACGATTCGCTCCATATATGTCCCCAAAGCCGTACCTCATATCGCTCCCGGGAAACTAAAGACCGGAATATATAGGCCATCAAAACCCTTTCCCTGCCATAGCTTTTCAAACTACTATCGCGGTCGACTTTTCACAGTAACGGGAAAACCAGCATGAACCGAAAAAACCTGAGTATCGTCGCTTCTGTGTTCTCGATGTTCGTTCTGACGCTGTGGCTCACGCAAGATCATGACGAAGCTGCGCAGACCGCGTCTTCATCCAGCGAGGCAAAGCTGGTAGCGACCAATGCAAAGCCCTCCGCGAATCCATCGGCGACATCTGGCAAGTCCGGAAACGGTACTTCCTCCACCCGGCAGCATGATCGATATGCAACACAAGGCGCGCTGACCGCTCAAGCAACGTCCGTCGCAACACCTCCTGCCCGCAACGGCGCAAATAACGATCCATCCAGCTACAATTCATCTCCGCTTCAATCTTCCCTTCAGGCGAAAGCCAGGGTCGAACCAACACCGCTTGAACCACGCGCCGATCCATATGCATTGAAGGCCAACAGCGGCAGCGTCAATGTCCGGTTCAGCGTCAGGCTGATCGGGGATGCCGATGCATCGACCAGGGTCTATCTGCGCCAGGACGGGGCGAATGGCGTCATCGCATTGAACGACCGGGGCGCGGATGGCGATATCGTCGCCGGAGACAATATCCACGGCGGCAACATCGTGCTGGACACTTCACGTCTGCAACCGGATACCTGCCTGAGTTACATCGCAGCGCTCAGGGATGGCGAGAGCGAAACCGTTTCGTCGCCGCTGAGCTTGTGCATCAGCAACCTGCCGGTGCGTACTGCGGCATCGAACACCGACAACCCTGTTGTGTTCGCCGACGGCTCCAAAGCCGTTGCGGATGAAATACTCGTCACTGCTCTACCCGGCACCAAGATTGCCGCGATACAGGCCCTCGCCGCCAGCATCAACGCCACCATCGTCGGCAGTATCCCGCCGCTGAATCTGTATCAACTCAAACTCGCCGCACCTGCCAGCGAAGCACAGTTGGTTGCGTTGGTTGCGCAATTGAATACGCAGCCTGAGGTGAAGGCGACATCAGTTAATGCGGTTGGCAGTTATGCATCCACACCCAACGACACGGAATATGGGAACCAGCATGGTTTGCAACGAGTGCGCGCACAGGACGTGTGGGATAACGGGGCGACGGGAAATGGGGTGATCGTCACCGTGCTTGATTCAGGATTAGATCGCTCGCATCCTGATTTTGGAGTGCCCGGCAACTGCCAGTTGGCAACAGACGCAACACCGGGCGTGGCAAATACAGATTGTGGTGGTACGAACAATGATTCTTTAGGCCACGGAACGCAAGTCGCTGGTGTGATTGCCGCGAAGACCAACAATGCATTGGGTGTGGCTGGGGTAGCGCACGGCAGCAGGATACATTCGATTCAAGTAAGCGCTACTGCTCCTTCTCTTGTGGAAATGATGCAAGGCTTTACTGATGCGGCAGCCTATGGAGTCGCTTCGGTAATCAATGCCAGTTTCGCTGTTTTGGTATCGCCATCCACAAACGTATCTGGTCTATGTAACAGGATAAATACAGCGGTATTGAATGGAACGAATGCTGTTGCGGTGGTGGTCAATGCGGCCGGGAATAGCAGCACCAACGACTACTACTATCCAGGTCGCTGCAACGTCAATGATCTAGCGAACCATATAGGTCAACATGAGATGCTTACCCGCAAAGATTTATTCATCACTGTAGCGAATAGCGCATCTGTGGCCGATGCGGCATGCGGTTCCGTTGGGATTGATCAGCGATGCAGCACGAGTAATTATGGCGCCTGGGTGGATATTGCAGCACCGGGTACACAAATACGAACGACCGCAATAGGTGCGCCTCAACCACCGGCTGGAAATTACGCCAGTCCGTCAGGTACTTCATTCTCTGCACCAATGGTCTCCGGGGCTGCTGCGATATTGAAGCAGTGCGGCGTGCCTTTGGATCAAATTGAATCGAAACTCATGACAGGTACCATCCCGTCTATCCCTATAGTGTCTGTTCCGTTCCCTGATGGTAGCAGCGCACCGCGACTGGATATCTATCGTGTCTTGGCGCATCTTAACCGTGCCCCCACTTCAGTTAATCTCACCAACAACAGTCTCAATGATGGTACCGACACCACGACTGGCGTGGAGGTTGGTACCCTGACGTCTGCCGATCTCGACACTTGCGACAAGCATAGCTACACAATCAATGGGGGTGCCGATGCCGCCAAGTTCAGCATTGGTGGTGCCGCATCCGACAGGCTGATACTGACTGACGGGGTGCTGAACTATACAAACCAGTCCAGCTATACAGTCATCGTTCACGTGACAGACTTTTTCGGCGCAACACATGATCAAGCGCTGACGGTGAACGTAGCCGCCGTGAACCACGCCCCAACCATTTCCAGCCAGACTTTCCGCACCAACGAGGACACTGCCAACAGCACGACTGTTGGAACGGTACTCGCAAGCGACCCGGACAGCGGCAACGTGCTCACTTACAGCATCACTGCGGGCAACACGAGCAGTGCCTTCAGCATCAACGCCAACACGGGGGTGCTCAGCGTCAGCAACAGCACGGCACTGGTTTACGCGACCAACCCGACTTTCAGCCTGACCGTGACAGTGACCGATGGCGGCGGGTTGAGCGCTAACGCCACGGTGACGGTGAATGTCAACAAGGCTCCGACCCTCTCGAATCAGACTTTCAGCGTCAACGAGAGCGGTGCCAGCGGCACCGTTGTTGGAACGGTGCAGGCCAGCGATGCGGGCGATACGTTGAGCTACAGCATCACGGCAAGCAGCCCCAGCACTGCCTTCAGCATCAATTCATCCACGGGGGTGGTTAGCGTCAGCAACAGTGCGGCTTTGGTTTATGCGACCAACCCGACTTTCAGCCTGACCGTGCAGGTCACGGACACGGGCGGATTGACCGCGTCAGCCACGGTGACGGTGAATGTGAACCCGCCGGGTACGCCGACAAATAACGCACCGGTTATCGCCAATCAAACCTTTGTCGTTGCCGATAGTGCTGCCAACGACACGGCGGTCGGGTCGGTAGTCGCCAGCGACCCGGATGCGGGCGATAGCCTGAGCTTCAGCATCACGGCAGGCAATACGGACAGCGCCTTCGCCATCAACCCGGCCACAGGGGTACTCAGCGTGAGCAACAGCGCGGCGGTAAGTTATACGACCAATCCGACGTTCGGTTTGACCGTTCGCGTGACCGATGGCGGCGGTTTGACTGCGGCGGCGACTGTGACGGTGAATGTGAATGCGCCGACTTCTCCCCCACCCGCGTCTGGTGGTGGCAGCCCAAGTGGCGGTGGCGGCGGGTGTTCGGTGATGCCTGTTGGGGCTGATCCTGATTTGTCCCTGATCCTGGCGGTGCTGGGTTTGCTGGCTTATGGGTTGCGACGGCAAGGAACTATTGCTTATAAATCCATACTCGCGGTCGCAATTTCAAAAGTAACGGGGAAACCAGTATGAGCCATAAAAACCTGAGCATTGTCGCTTCTGCATTCTTGCTGTTCTTTATGATGCTGTGGCTCACGCAAGATCATGATGAAAGTGCACAGACAGCGACTTCACCCAACGGAATGAAGCCGCTTGCGAGCAATGCAAAACCCTCTGCCATGTTTTCAGCAACATCTGACAAGTCCCGAAACGGATCCCCCGGCACCCCTCAGCATGATCAATACGCAACTCAAAGCGCGCAGTCCGGTGAAGCCACCTCCGCCGCAACAACTCCTGCCCGCAACAGCACAAACAACAATCCATCCAGAGACAACTCATCCCCGCTTAACTCTGCCATTCAGGCGAAAGCCAGGGTCGAACCAACACCGCTTGAACCGCGCGCCGATCCATATGCATTGAAGGCCAACAGCGGCAGCGTCAATGTCCGGTTCAGCGTCAGGCTGATCGGGAATGCCGATGCATCGACCAGGGTCTATTTGCGCCAGAGCGGTACGGATGATGTTGTCGCCATGAACGATCAGGGCATGAACGGCGATCTTGTTGCAGGAGATAACATCCATGGTACGAACATCGTGCTGGATACGTCCAGGCTGGCACCGGATACTTGCCTGAACTACACCGCCATGTTGAAAGAAGGCGAGCACGAAGCGCTTTCGTCACCGCTGCGCTTGTGTGTAAGCAGCTTGCAAGTACGGGTGACGGCATCGGATACCACTAACCCCGTTATCTTCGCCGATGGCACAAAAGCCGTTGCCGACGAGATACTGGTCACCGCTCAGCACGGTACAAAAATCGCCGCGATGCAGGCCCTCGCCGCCAGCATCAACGCCACCATCGTCGGCAGCATCCCGCCGTTGGACTTGTATCAACTCAAACTCCCCACCCCCGCCACCGAAGCGCAACTGACCTCGCTTGTTGCGCAATTGAATGCTCACCCTGAGGTGAAAGGAGCTTCGGTCAATGCGATAGGGGAAGCCGCCGCCGCGCCAAACGATCCTGAATATGTAAACCAACATGGTCTGCAACTTGTCCGTGCGCAGGATGTGTGGGATGCAGGTGCTACAGGCAGTGGAATTATCGTCACCGTGCTGGATACGGGTATTGACCGCACACATCCTGATTTTGGAACAGTGGGAAATTGCCAACTAGCAGAGAATGACTGCGGCTCTGCGAATACCGATGCTGCGATAGGCACAACCCTTGCTGGGCACGGCACGCAAGTCGCGGGTGTTATTGCAGCAAAGACCAACAATGCCTTGGGTGTGGCAGGTGTCGCGCCTGGCAGCAAGATTCATTCGATTAAGCTCGCAGACTACACTGCAGCAGGAATGGTGCAAGGTTTCACCGATGCAGCCACCTACGTTAGTGCTTCTCTAATCAATGCCAGTTTCTACGGTGAGTGGGACCCATCAAGTTGGGTATATGCATCAAGCCTAACGGCTTTATGCACCTCAATCAATTCTGCCGTAGTGAATGGAAATACACCTGTCGCGGTGGTCGTCAATTCAGTTGGAAATAACGGCATGAATGGCAATTTCTACCCTGCGCGATGCAACGATTCCACAAACGCCCTACATGGGCAACTAACCCGCAAAGATTTACTTATTACCGTTGCCAATAGTATTTCCTCGCTACCCGTTGACCCACTTTGCGCAAACGCCGTTGCTGTAGATCAACGCTGTGGTGGTACATCCACAGGAATCTACTACACCAGCAATTATGGTGCGTGGGTGGATATTGTCGCGCCTGGTGCGCAGATACGTACGACCACATTAACTAATGCCGGAAGCTACACCAGCCCTACAGGCACTTCATTCTCATCCCCCATGGTCGCAGGCGCGGCAGCCATACTGAAACAATGTGGAGTACCACTTGGCGACGACCCAGCAACGCCATCGGTTACAGAAGGAATCGAACACGTATTGAAAGCAAGTGGTGCCAATGTAATGGTTTCATTCCCCGACGGCAGCAGCGCCCCACGCCTCGACATCTACCGCGCCCTCGAACTAGTCAACCGCCCCCCCACAGCCCTGGCAATCTCCAACAGCAGCCTTCTCAGCAATCTCAACACCTCAGCCGGAGCCGAGGTTGGAGCGTTGAGCAAAACGGATCCCGACACGTGCGACAAGTGGACTTACAGCATTGTGGGCGGCGCAGATGCCGCATCGTTCAGCATCGGCGGCACTGCTTCCGACAGACTGATACTGACTGCCGGCGTGTTGAATTCTGCAGTCAAGTCCAGCTATGCCGTTACTGTCCGTGTAACGGACTATTTTGGAGTGCCGTTCGATCAGCCAATGACGGTAAACGTAACTTCCGTGAACAACCCGCCCACCATTTCCAACCAGACCTTCCGCATCAACGAGAGCAGTGCCAATGGCACGGCTGTGGGAACCGTGCTCGCCAGCGATCCGGATAGCGGCAATGTGTTGAGCTACAGCATCACTGCGGGCAATACCAGCAGTGCCTTTAGCATTAACGCCAGCACGGGCGCGCTCAGCGTCAATAACACTGCAGCATTGGCAGCCAACCCGACTTTCAGCCTGACCGTAACAGTGACCGATGGCGGCGGATTGAGCGCTAACGCTACCGTGACGGTGAATGTCAACAAGGCTCCGTCCATTTCCAACCAGACTTTCAGCATCAACGAAGGCAGTGCCAATGGCACGTCTGTCGGGACGGTGATAGCCAGCGATGCGGGCGATACGTTGATCTACAGCATCACTGCAAGCAGCCCAAGCAGTGCTTTCAGCATCAATTCTTCCACGGGGGTGATCAGTGTCAGCGACACTACGGCGTTAATTTATGCAACCAACCCGACTTTCAGCCTGACCGTGCAGGTAACGGATAGCGGTAATTTGTCTGCGTCTGCCACGGTTACGGTAAATGTGAACCCGCCGGGAACACCAGCAAACAACGCACCAAGCATTGCCAATCAGACGTTTGCCATCGACGACTGTAGCGCGAATGGCACTGTCGCAGGTTCGGTACTCGCCTCGGACCCGGATGCAGGCGATAGCCTGAGCTTCAGCATCACGGCGGGCAACACGGACAGCGCCTTCGCCATCAACCCGACCACGGGGGTGCTCAGCGTGAGCAACAGTGCGGCGGTGAGTTATACGACCAATCCGACTTTCAGCCTGACTGTGCAGGTGACTGATAACGGCAGCCTGAGCGCGAATGCCACCGTGACGGTGAATGTGAATGCGCCGACTTCTCCCCCACCCACTTCTGGTGGTGGCAGCCCAAGTGGCGGTGGCGGCGGGTGTTCGGTGATGCCTGTTGGGGCTGATCCTGATTTGTCCCTGATCCTGGCGGTGCTGGGTTTGCTGGCTTATGGGGTGCGGCGGCGGCGGCAAGTTTGAAACCTAACCCCCTCCAACTCCCCCTTATGCGAGCATCCGCTGCGCGAATTGCCTGCTTACCGGACTTTGTATAGCAACTGTGTGCTTCAAAAGATACTTTTTCCTTGGGTGTTGGCTGATTTGACAACATGATTTAATGTTGGCATAGTGGCCAACATGTCAGCCCAACTTATTGCACGCTTCAAAAACATCACAACCGATGGCGCTCTTCTTGAGGTTGTTGTGTGGAAAGTGCCCGAACCTGTGCCGCCTACGGACCATGGCTATAAATATAGAGCGGTCTATGTGGTGGATGGAATTCGCGTAGTGGGATTTGATAATGAGCGCGGCAAGGGCGATCACTGCCACCTCGACGGTATTGAAGCGCCCTATGCTTTCAGGGGAGTGGAGCAGTTAATCGAAGACTTTATTGCGGCAGTTGCCGCCAGGAGAAAACCATGACCGAACGTTACCTTACCATAACCATGCAGCCTGACTGGAAGGGTGCTTTACGCGCTATGGGGCAAGCAGCCAAGGCGGATACCTACCAAGGTGAAGTGCTTAATTTCGAGAGCCCCGGTCACTTCTTTGGCCAACTCTCTGAAAAGCGCTGGGAGATTGTCCGTGCCGCACAAGGTAAAGGTGAACTATCGGTGCGTGAACTAGCTCGTGCAGTTGGGCGCGATGTTAAGCGCGTGCATGAAGACGTAGTTATTCTGGCTGAATTGGGCTTGCTGGAACGTACAGAGGGAGGTGGTGTGATGTGCCCTTATACTTCCATGCACATTGACATGTACCTAAAAGCGGCTTGAAACATCGAGACTTCGCACTTCTTGTGAACGCGCCGGTGTTGATTGGACACAAGCCAAGCGTGCTGCCCTGCCTAATTCAGTGAGGTAACCCCCCGGCTATGCCGGGGGATTCAACAAGGTTTGACCTATGCGGCGGGCATGCATAGCCATTGAGCGGTTGGGCGGCAAGCCGTATTTTGTTTAATCCAATTGATCCGGCGGTCCCTTCAAATACCCATACTAGCGTACCCAAACCCACACCCGCCGATGCCGCTTGCCTAACCGCCCGATTTTGACAACAATGGCAGCCAGTAACCGGAGCCCCGAATGCCAAAACAAGCTGTAGCCGATTTCACCCTGCCCGCCACCGGCGGTGTCGATTTCACGCTTTACCCCATCCGCAGCAAATCGTTGGTGATTTATTTCTATCCCAAGGACAGCACGCCGGGTTGTACCACCGAGGCGCAGCAGTTCCGCGATTTGTATGCCGAATTCAAGGAAGCGGGCAGCGAGATCGTCGGTATTTCGCGCGACGGCATCAAGTCGCACGAAAACTTCAAAACGAAATTCACGCTGCCGTTTGCATTGCTTTCCGATGAGGAAGAGAAGGTATGCAACCTGTTCGGCGTGCTGAAGAAAAAGCTGATGTACGGCAAGACAGTACACGGCATCGAGCGCAGCACCTTTGTGCTCGATAACAAGGGCATCATCCGCAAGGAATGGCGCGGCCTCAAGGCGGACGGCCACGCAGATGAAGTACTCGATTTTGTTCAAACAATTTAAAGGACAACATGAACGCTCGTAAAGCAACACCGGACAACGTCACCAAACTTTTCGTGCTGGACACCAACGTGCTGATGCACGACCCGACTTGCCTGTTCCGCTTCGAGGAACACGATGTCTATCTGCCGATGTTCGTGCTGGAGGAGTTGGACAATAACAAGAAGGGCATGACGGAAGTCGCGCGCAACGCGCGCCAAGCCAGCCGCTTCCTGGATAACCTGGTCAGCTCGAGCGAAGAGAACATCGACGAAGGCGTGCCGCTGGATGCCCTGGGCAACAAGAACGCAACCGGGCGCTTGTATCTGCAGACCAAATTCATCAACGACCCGATACCGGCGACGCTGGCGAACGGCAAAGCCGATAACGCCATTCTCGGCGTGGTCAGCCATCTGCACACGCAGCACAGCAACCGCCAGATTGCGCTGGTCAGTAAAGACATCAACATGCGCATCAAGGCGCGTGCGCTGGGCCTGGCGGCGCAGGACTACTTCAACGACAAGGTACTGGAAGACACCGACCTGTTGTATACCGGCGTGCGCGAACTGCAGGCGGATTTCTGGGACAAGAATGGCAAGGACATGGTGTCCGGCACCCAGGGCGCCCACACTTTCTACAATATCAAAGGCCCGGATTGCCGCGACCTGCTGGTGAACGAGTTTGTGTTCCAGGACGACCCCAACAATCCGTTCTATGCGGTGGTCACCGCGCAGGACAGCGGCTCCGCCACGCTGCGCACCCTCACCGACTACACGCACAGCAAGAACGGCATCTGGGGCATCACCGCGCGCAATCGCGAGCAGAACTTCGTGCTCAACCTGCTGATGAACCCGGAGATTGATTTCGTCACGCTGCTGGGCCAGGCCGGCACCGGCAAGACCCTGCTCACGCTGGCGGCCGGACTGATGCAGACGCTGGAACACAAGCTCTACACCGAGATCATCATGACCCGCGTCACCGTGCCGGTGGGCGAGGACATCGGCTTCCTGCCCGGTACCGAAGAAGAGAAGATGTCACCGTGGATGGGCGCGCTGGACGACAACCTCGACGTGCTCAACAAGTCCGACGACGAGGGCGGCGAATGGGGCCGCGCCGCCACGCGCGACCTGATCCGCAGCCGCATCAAGATCAAGTCGCTCAACTTCATGCGCGGCCGCACCTTCCTCAACAAATACCTGATCATCGACGAGGCGCAGAACCTGACGCCCAAGCAGATGAAGACGTTGATCACGCGTGCCGGTCCCGGCACCAAGGTGGTGTGCATGGGCAACATCGCGCAAATCGACACGCCCTACCTGACCGAGGGCAGTTCCGGCCTGACCTATGTGGTGGACCGATTCAAGGGCTGGGCGCACAGCGGCCATGTCACCCTGATGCGTGGCGAACGCTCGCGGTTGGCAGATCACGCGGCGGAAGTGCTTTGAAACCAAGGCCCACAGTTGATGCGGCTGTAGGTGCGAATTTACCTCGCAGAGGTTCTTGCACCCTGTGGGTGTTCGCACGCCCGTTAAGTCATGTGCGAATGAATTCGCACCTACATAGGCAATGTAATCTACCGGGTTCTCAATCATGAAACTGATCGGATCAACCACCAGCCCCTACGTACGCAAAGCGCGTCTGGTATTGCTGGAAAAAAACATCCCGCACACGTTTGTGATCGACTCGCCGCATGAGCCGAACAACACGGTGGCGCAATTCAATCCGCTGGGCCGTATCCCCGCGTTGATCCTCGACGACGGCACCTGCGTGTTCGATTCGGCCGTGATCGCCGAATACGCCGACACGCTGAACGACACGCCCATCCTGATCCCGCGCAACGATGCACTGGCCAGGATGCGCGTCCGGCGCGGCGAAGCGCTGGCGGACGGCATCATGGACTCCGCCGTTGTGGTGCGCATGGAGCTCATCCGCCCCGCCGAAAAGCAGGAGCAGGGCAATATCGACCTGCACTACAGGGCTATTACCCGCACGCTGGAACATATTGCCGCTCAACTGGGTCAGAGCGAATGGTGCGTAGGCAACAGCATCTCGCTGGCCGACCTGGCGCTGGTGGCGGCGCTGGTTTATCTCGATCTGCGCCAACCGGAACGCGACTGGCGCGGCGCGCACCCGAACCTGGCGGCATGGTTCAAGCGGCTCGGCACTCGTCCCAGTGTGAAAGCCGCTTTGGCGGAATAAGGTAGGGTGGGCACGTTTTCTGTGCCCACGCTGTAGGCAAATGTTGTTTCCGCGTGGGCACAGAAAACGTGCCCACCCTACATGAGCAATTCAGGATATACGATGAGCAATACCGAAAAATCCGATGATGAATGGCGCGAAGAACTGACGCCGGAACAGTATGAGGTCTGCCGCGAGTGCGGCACCGAGCCCGCCTTTACCGGCGAATACTGGGATTGCCACGATATCGGCATCTACCGTTGCGTGTGTTGCGGCTCGCCCTTGTTCGATTCCGAGACCAAGTTCGAATCGGGCAGCGGCTGGCCAAGCTTCTGGCAACCGATCAATGAATACTTGGTCGAATACCGCGACGAAGATAAACTCGGCTTGGATCGCATCGAAGTCTGCTGCGCACAATGCGACGCGCATCTCGGCCATGTATTTGAAGACGGCCCAGAACCCACCGGGCTGCGCTTCTGCATCAATTCAACTTCGCTCGCACTCGACCGGAAATAATGATGGGTATCGCGTTGCTCCACCCATCCTACACTTTGGATAGAAAGTAATCATGAAACTGCTGTTCGACCTGTTCCCCGTTATCCTGTTTTTTGTCACGTTCAAATTCGCGGGCGTCTTCACCGCCACCGCGGTGGCCATTGGCGCCACCTTTGTGCAGGTCGGCTGGGTGAAATACCGCCACGGCAAAGTTGACACCATGCTGTGGGTGAGTCTGGGCATCATCAGCGTGTTTGGCGGCGCAACGCTGCTGCTGCATGACGAAACCTTCATCAAGTGGAAGCCGACCGTGCTGTACTGGTTCTTCTCGGCAGCGCTGTTGCTCGCACCTGTCCTGTTCAAAAAGAACCTGATGCGCGCGCTGTTGCAGGAAAAGATCGCGTTACCCGATCCGGCGTGGAGCCAGCTCAACCTCGCGTGGAGCGCGTTTTTCGCGGTGCTTGGTGTGGTCAACGTGTATGTTGCATACAACTTCAGCACCGACGCATGGGTCAACTTCAAACTGTTCGGCGCCACCGGCATGATGTTTGTCTTCGTATTGCTGCAAAGTCTGTGGCTGTCGAAATATGTAGAAGAAGACAAGAAGGAAAACCAATGATGCTCTACGCCATTTTTGGACAAGATGTCCCGGATAGCCTGCAAAAACGCCAGGCCGCGCGCCCCGCGCACCTGGCGCGCTTGCAGGCCTTGCAGGACGAAGGACGTTTGTTGCTGGCCGGCCCCTTCCCGGCCGTGGACGCCATCGATCCCGGCTTGGCCGGTTTTACCGGCAGCCTCATCGTGGCCGAGTTTGCCTCGCTGGAAGCAGCACAAAAATGGGCGGATGCAGACCCCTACGTCGGCGCCGGCGTATATGCCCAAGTCGCCGTAAGACCTTTCAAGAAGGTCTTTCCGGCCCATGCATAAGGCGTGCTATATTGCGCGTCTGATTTTTCCGAACCACCCCAACATCAACTCTCAAAGGAAAGAAACATGCTGAAATTTTCCAAGTTCGCGCTTCTGTCGGCTTTGCTGGCCTTTGCAGCAGCCGTACAAGCTGCCGATGACAAACCCGAAGCACTGGTTAACGGCGTATCCATCCCCAAATCCCGCGTTGATTTGCGCGTCAAAATCGCCGCGCAACAGAACCAGCCGGACAGCCCGGAATTGCGCAAAGCGATTGTCGATGAACTTGTCGGTCTGGAGTTTCTCTCGCAAGCCGCCGTCAAGGAAGGTCTCGACAAACAGCCGGAGACAGTTCAGCGCCTGGAAATTACACGACAAAACGTGCTGGCCGATGCGCTCGTACAAAATTACGTCAAGACCCATCCCGTCACCGACGACCAGTTGAAGCAGGAATACGAGGTCTTCAAGAACCGCATCGGGAAAACAGAATACAAGCTGTCGCACATTCTGGTGGACACGGAAGATGAAGCCAAAAAAATTGCGGCCAGCCTGAAAAAAGGCGGCAATTTTGCCAAGCTCGCCAAGAGCAAGAGCAAGGATCCGAGCGCCAAGGAAAACAGCGGCGAATTGGGCTGGACCATTCCGGCCAAGTTTGTGCAGCCTTTCGCCGAAGCCATCACCAAGCTGAAGAAAGGCCAGATCAGCGCCCCGGTGCAAACCCAGTTCGGCTGGCACATCATTAAGCTGGAAGACACGCGCGACCTGAAAGTGCCGTCTCTGGAAGACATGAAACCAAACATTGAAAACAGCCTGCATCAACAGGCGGTCAAGAAATATATCGACGAGCTGCGCAGCAAGGCCAAGATCGAATAATCCTGCTACTCAGCTTCCAAAAAAGGACATCCCGGTGATGTCCTTTTTTTATGGGCGAACCGCCCGGAAATTTGAATATTCAAGACACCCACTCACCCCCCAGTTACAATGCCGGCAAGCCCATGAGCATCATGTAGATATGCATAAACTCACCCTGCAATCCGTCCTTTCGCCCTCGGTGTTCACCGTTGCGCCGGATGCGCCCTTGCCCGATGTGCTGGCCAGCATGGAATCGATGCGCATCAGCTGTGTGGTCGCGGTAGACAAGTCTAATCGCCCGCTGGGCATTTTCACCGAACAGGATGCCATTCGCCTGATGGCAGAACGCAGAGTGGTGGCGAAACTGCATATGTCCGAGGTGATGAGCGCCTCTCCACTTACAGCACCGTCCAGTCTGGATTTCCGCGATGCATACCGGCTGATTTCGGAAAAAGGCTTCCGGCATCTCGTTGTGGTGGACGATAGAGGCGGTGTCGCCGGCGTGGTCAGCGAAGCGGATTTCATGCAGCACATGGGCATGGAGTATCTGGTCGGCATCAAGAACGTCGGCAGTGCCATGACGCGCGATCTCATCAGCCTGAAAGAGGACGCCACACTGGCCGATGCGGTCGATTTGATGACCAGAAAGAAGATCAGCTGCGTCATCGTCACCCGGGAAAACACTCCAGTCGGCATTCTGACCGAACGCGATGCCGCAGGACTCGCGCGCACCATCAGCGACCCAACAAGAATCGGCATCGCAAGCGTGATGAAATCGCCGGTGCAAACCGTCGAGGCCGCTTTGTCGATACCGGACGCCATGCTGCGGATGGAATCAACCGGTATCCGCCGCCTGGTCGTGGTTGAGGAAGGGATATTGGCCGGGATTGTCACCCGCCACGACTTCGTCAAGACCATGCAGGGGCGTTATATCGAATTCCTGTACGAGACGCTGGATTTTCAACGCAAGGATTTGTTCCTTGCGCAAAAACAAGTCGAACAAACGCGCCAGCAACTGCTGTACCACAGCCTGATGGAACAGATCAACGATGCGATCTTCGTCATCAAGGCGGAAAACGGCGGCGTTGTCGATTGCAACGAGCAGGCCTGCCGCGATCTGGATTACACGCGCGACGAGTTGTTGCGCATGACCCTCTTCGACTTCACCACCCGTCTCAAGCCCGGCCCGCTCTGGCAAGCCGAACTGGAGGTCATCTCCCGCGAAGAACACCGGATAACCGGGACACACCACAGGCGCCGCGATGGAACCATTTTCCCGGTTGAAATCAACGCGCACCTCATCCGGAAAGATAACGAACGCTTCATCGTCGCCGTCGCGCGCAACCTGACCGAACGCAAACGCGCCGAGACGCAGCTGCACCTGCAGGATACGGCACTCAACTCCTCGGCCAACGCCGTGGTCATCACCGACAGGGATGCCGTCATCCAGTGGGCGAATCCGGCGTTTTCGGAAATGACCGGTTTCACACTGGAAGAAACCATCGGCAAGCGTCCGAAAGATCTGGTGACTTCAGGCATCCAGCCCCCGGGCTTCTATGATGCACTCTGGAGCACCATCCTGAGCGGCCAGGTATGGCGCGGCGAGCTGGTCAACAAGCGCAAGGATGGCTCGCTGTATACCGAAGAAATGACCATCACGCCGGTGCATACGGAAAACGAAACCATTACGCATTTCATCGCCGTCAAACAGAACATCAGCGAACGCAAAAAAATTGAAGCGCAATTGCGCGAAGCCGCTGCCGTCATGCAGAACACGCATGAAGGCGTGGTCATTACCGACACGACGCCGCACATTCTCGCTGTCAACGATGCCTACACAACCATCACGGGCTATTCCCGCGATGAAGCAATCGGCAAAGACCCGGGCATTCTCAACTCCGGACGGCAGGACAGTTCGTTCTACGAATTCATGTGGAAGACGCTGCTTCATGACGGTTTTTGGCAGGGAGAACTGTGGAACCGGCGCAAGAACGGCGAAATCTACCCGCAATGGATGAGCATCAGCGCCGTCCTCAACGACCAGCAGCAACCCGTGCGTTACATCGGCGTGTTCTCGGATATTTCGAAACTGAAGGAAAGCCAGTCGCAACTGGAATTCCTCGCCCACCACGACCCGCTGACCCGGCTCTTCAACCGCTCCGCGGTTGAGTCGCGCATGGAACATGAACTGGAGCAGGCGAAACGGCATGACCGTGCGTTAAGCGTGCTGTTCATCGACCTGGATCGTTTCAAGCAGGTGAACGACAGTTTCGGCCACCTGATCGGCGACGAACTCCTGTGCAGCGTGGCCGAACGCCTGCGGGCACGCCTGCGCGATGGCGATGTGTTGGGCCGCCTGGGCGGCGATGAATTTGTCCTGCTGGCGTCGCCGTTGCAGGAAAAACAGGATGCCGCCGTCATTGCGCGCGACATCCTCGTTGCCTTGAGCGAACCGTACAATCTTTCCACCGGACACGAAGTGTTCATCGGCGGCAGTATCGGCATCAGCCTGTTCCCGGACAACGGTTCGACGGTGGCCGAGTTGACCAAGAATGCGGATGCCGCGATGTATCTGGCCAAGGAAAACGGCCGCAACCAGTTTTCTTTCTACACGCCGGAATTGAACGCCGATGCGCGCAAGAAACTGGAACTGGAAAACGACCTGCGCCGCGCCGTCATGCACAACGAATTGCGCTTGCACTACCAGCCCAAAGTGAATATCGACAACGGGCAAATCAGCGGCGCCGAAGCACTCGTGCGCTGGAAACGATCCGACGGTAGTTGGGTATCGCCCGGCGAATTCATCCCGGTTGCGGAAAAATCCGGTGTCATCCTGACCATTGGCAACTGGGTGATCGATCAGGCCTGTGCGCAGATACGCGCCTGGATGGAAGACGGACTGCCGGAAATTTGCGTCGCCGTGAACGTCTCGGCACGCCAGTTCCGCAGCGGCCATCTGGACAAACTGGTCAGGAATGCGCTGGAAAAACACGGAGTCCTGCCGCATCAACTGGAACTGGAACTGACCGAGAGCATGCTGATGAACGAGCCGGAGCACGCCATCGACACCATGAACAAGTTGAAGAGGATCGGTGTGAAGATATCGCTCGACGATTTCGGGACGGGCTATTCCAATTTCGGCTACCTGAGACGTTTCCCGATCGACAGCCTGAAGATCGACCAGTCTTTTGTGCGCGGCGTGGCCATCAAAGCGGACGATGCGATGATCGTCGATTCGATCATCGGCCTGGCACAGCGCATGAAACTGCATGTCATCGCCGAAGGCGTCGAGACCGCCGACCAGCTCCATTATCTGCGCACCAACCACTGCGACGAAATACAGGGGTATTATTTCAGCAAGGCGCTACCAGCCGAAGCATTCGCCGAATTGCTGCGCAGCGGGAAAAGATTGCTGGATTGATCGTGAAAGACGCAGTTGGATGAATGCTCTGATAATTTGTAGTAGTTCCAACTTCATCTGACAGATACTGTCCGAAGTTCGGCCTAAGCGGACTATCGCGAGATCTCTTTGTTGCTTCTGCTCTAGGACTAATAACGGACGGTTGAAATTTCTCTAAGTAGCCGACCTTTATGCATGTATAAGCCAGAGATATACCTTTTGGCATATTGCCTTGCTGTTAACTGCAGCCTAAGCTTCGGCATCCTTACTTACTATGCATCCCTCGTTGTTTCCAGCAGCACAGACTCGCAGGTCCGTCTATTAATGGTCAGTTCATCATGGAAGAAGAAAAATGAAATCCTCAACCCTAAATACGTTGTTGGTTGCTAAGTCTATCTACACCGAAACAAAAAGCTTGGTTAATTCGGGCGACAAACATTTCTGTACTGCAGGAATTATCCTGCTCCAGGATTTTGTTGAGCTAGTTGTCTTGGCAGCATTGGATGAGCTAGATGTTGATGAACAAAGAAGTCTGGAGTCCAAATGTTTTGACGAACTGCTAGGGGAATTAAAAATTCAGGGAATTCCAATAATTAAGTCAGGAACCATCAAGGCATTGAATAAGCAGAGAGTGATTTCAAAACACTATGGTCAACTGACTGAGTCTGCATCTGCGGTTAATTATTTCAATGTGGCAGAAATATTTGTTGATGACCTTTTGAAAAAAGTCACCGGAAAAACGCTTCAAGAAATCTTTATGACAGACCTCCTAAAGGAGGGGGCGGTTAAAGAAGCTGTGAAATTTGCAATTACTTTGTCTGACCAAGAAAACTTCATCGATGCATTAGTTGAACTACGAAAAGCTTTTTTTCTAGGGTACGAGAAAGACTTTTCAATCTACGCATGGAAAGATCAAGATAAAGTTCACTCTCCCGCTGTTGGGCTATTAAGTTTTTTTCGTGGTGGCACCAAGGCCCACAACTGGAAGAAGAACAAACAGTGGATCGATGAAAATGTCACAGAACCTACAGATTACGTTCAGATAGATTACGATCAATTAAAAATTGACTGCATGGAATGGGGACTTAGTACCGTTCATGTTGATAACTTCAGGAGGCTGACACCTAAGGTAATCGAGACAGCGAAAGACCAATGGCATACAAGTTACGAATCAGGCCTTGTCGCCAATGAAGCGAACATTGAAAATTTCCGTTATTGCTTGGATTTGCTATTGGATTTTCTACTAAAAAAGCAGGAGTTTGATTCCAGAATGAAATGGCCAAAGTCAGAAAAATCCATCCCCCCACCACCTATTTATATTGATAAGCCTGTTTATGAAAAACCAAATCCGGGATCAAAAGTTGTGCATATGGTCCAAGCTGATTATTTCTATTCAGTCGATAGGGTCGTAACAGGGTTTGATAGCAAGGAGCGATATTTATACGTCCATTTATATCAAGAAGATAATGGTGCTAGGATGAATCATGTTCGCGGCTACCTACTTGTTGAAGAAGAAAACTAACAAAGTCATGCCGTCGGACAAAAGCGTGGGTCGGGCGATGCGCCCGCTTAATTAAGCTTAAGCAGGCGCATTCAAGACGATGAAATGAACCGGAGTCGAATTGTTTTTGCCACTCATAAAATCGAGTGACTACTGTTGGCCATAGCGGAAGTTGCGCTCCGCTATTCTGAATTTCCGCAATGGCCGAATTTCGGACAGTGTCTGTCAGATCAAGTCGCGACTACTACAGATAATTCATTATGCTGCCCATGTAGGTGCGAATTCATTCGCACATAGCTCAATGGGCGTGCGAATGAATTCGCACCTACAAGCACCTCAACTGCGTTTTCCTGTTTTATTGCGGTATCAGCCCCGCCCGCGCGAAGCTTCACTGCGCCTTGGCAACCGCCTGCTTCTGCCAGCCTCCCCCCAGAGCCTTGAACAGATCGGCGACCGCGCTGCGTTGCGCGCGTTCCGCATCCAGCCGATTCAACTGGGCCTGCAGATAATTGCGCTCCACATCCAGCAATTCCAGGCGGCTCGCAATCCCCGCCTCGTAGCGCAATCCGGCCTGCTTGTACGCCGACTCCAGCGCATCGCTGCGCGCGCTTTCATAAGCCAGCACCTGCCTTGCCGCGTCCTGTGCCGACAAGGCATTGCGCACATCGCCGAAAGCGTTGGCTACCGCCTGCTTGTACTGGATCAGCACCTGATCGCGGCGCGCTTCGGCCGCATCCACCAGATACCCCACCCGGCCGGCATTGAAGATCGGCTGGGTAATGTTGGCAGCAAACTGGAAGATGCGCGCGGGACCGGTGAACAGGTCGGAAAACGCCACGCTTTCACCGCCCACATAGCCGGTCAGCGCGAGCGAAGGAAAATACTGCGCCCGGGCAACGCCAATACGCGCATTCATTGCCACCAGACGCTGCTCGGCATCTCTCAGGTCGGGCCTGCGCAACAGCAGGTCGGAAGGCAAACCTTCCGGCACGGTTGCCACGGGCAAGGAGGGATTGCCGCGTTGCACGCTTGCCGTCATCACTTCACGCGGCGAACGTCCCAGCAACAGCGTCAGCGCGGTTTCCTGTTTGTTGCGCGCCTGGCTTATCGAAACGAGTTGCGATTGCACCGCCGCCACATCGGCTTCGGCCTGATGCAGGTCGTATTCGGAAATCAGGCCGACCGCCAGCTGTTTCCTGTTGAGGTCGATGCGTTCCTGACGGCTCGCCAGCAAACGATTGACGGCAGTCTCCTGCGCATCCAGCGCAACGAGGGTGAAATACTGTTGCGCCACTTGCGCGGTCAGTGTCAGGCGCACGGTTTCCTGTGCCGACTCTGCCGACAACAAGTCCGCGCGCGCGGCTTCGCTGGCGCGCCTGAGCTTGCCCCACAGATCGAGCTCATAACTCGCATCGAGCGAGGTGTGCGACAGATTCTGGATGCGCGGCAAAGTCGCCGGGCGCGGAACAGCTCCCGCCAGGGTACTTTTGGTGCGGCTCCCCATCATATGTGCACTGACGGTCGGATATAAATCCGCCCTGGAAATCCCCGCCTGCGCCTGCATTTCCAGCACCCGCGCCGCCGCCACCTGGATATCCGAGTTGTGTGCCAGCGCCTCTTCTTCGAGCCGGTCGAGCGTGGTGTCGGCATACAAATGCCACCATTGCTCATCCGCACTGTTCGCCTTGTGGGCGCTCTCGTCCTGCTGCACCGGCCATGCTTCCGGCAGCGCCATGTCGGGGCGCTTGTAGTCCGGCCCGGCGGCACAGGCTGCAAGCAGGCAGGCTGGTAACAGAACTGCGACCGCATTCAATTTTCTTTTCATCTTGCTACTCATGCTTGTCCTCCTCATGCGGCGCCTTGCCGGGGAAGATGTGGCGAATCACCACGAAGAATACCGGCACCAGGAACACCGCCAATACGGTCGCGGCGATCATGCCGCCCATGACGCCGGTACCGATGGCGTGACGCCCGTTCGCCCCGGCACCCGAGGAGAGGACCAGCGGCAGAACACCCAGCACAAAAGCGATGGAGGTCATCAGGATGGGACGGAACCTGAGGCGGCACGCTTCCAGCGTGGCGTCGATCAGGTCATGCCCCTTCTTTTGCAGGTCGAGTGCAAACTGGATGATCAGGATCGCGTTTTTCGCCGCCAGACCGATGATGACAATCAAGCCAACCTTGAAATAGATGTCGTTGCTCAAACCGCGCATGTGGACGGCGGACAACGCACCAAGAATGCCGATGGGCACGACAAGAATGACGGCAATCGGAATGGTCCAGCTTTCATACAGCGCCGCCAGACACAGGAACACGGCGATTACCGAGAGTCCAAACAGGAACGGTGCCTGGCTGCCGGAGAGACGCTCTTCACTGGAGGTGCCGGCCCATTCGAAACCGAAACCCGGCGGCAATCTGGACGCGATATCTTCCATTGCCGCCAACGCCTCACCGCTGCTGCGGCCGGGTGCCGCGCTGCCCGCAATCTTCATCGCCGGCAGGCCGTTGAAGCGGTCCAGCTTGGGCAGATCCACGACCCAGCGCGCGCGCGCAAATTCGGACAGCGTCACCATCCCGCCCTGCGCATTGCGCACCGGTATCTGCAATATGCTTCTCGGCGTGGCGCGCGTGCCGGGCTCTGCCTGCATCTGTACGCGCAGGATGCGGCCTTCGCGCACGAAATCGTTGATGTAGGCAACGCCCAGTGTCGACTGCAGCGTCTCGTTCAGGTCGGCAATCTCCACACCCAGTGCACGCGCTTTCAGGCGGTCGATATCGATCAACAGTTGCGGTCCCGGTTCTTGTCCCTCGGGACGCACACCGACCAGTGCCGGATTCTTGCCGGCCATGCCCAGTGCCATGTTGCGCGCTTCCATGAGCTTGGCGCGGCCCTGGCCGGAACGGTCCTGCAGGCGGAAATCGAATCCGCCCACAGCTGCCAGTTCGGGAATCGGCGGCACGTTAATGGCAAAGATGAATGCCTGCTTGATGCGGAACAGTGCCATGTTGGCACGCTTCACCATCGAGGTGGCCGAACCATCCTTGTTGGGCCGTTCATCCCAATCCTTGAGACGCACGAAGGCGATGGCGGCGTTTTGGCCGCGACCGAAAAAGGAGAACCCCAGCACACCGATGACATGTTCCACCTCGGGCTGTTGCAGATAAAACTGTTCCACTTTTTGCAGCACTTCCTGCGAGCGTTCGCGTGTGGCGCCGGGTGGCAACTGGATCAGGTTGATGAAATAGCCCTGGTCCTCCTCGGGCAGGAAACTGGTCGGCAAGGTCACGAACAGCCAGCCCATGATGGCCAGCAGCCCGCCGTACAGCAGCAGGTAGCGGCCGGTGCGTTTCAATACAGCCGTTACGCCATTCTTGTAGCTTTGCGTGGTCCTGGCAAAGAAGCGGTTGAACCAGCCAAGAATACCCGTCGTCGGCACCATTTCGTGACCGGGCGTGTTTTGCAGCAATGCGGCGCACAGCGCCGGTGTCAGCGTCAGCGCCATCAGCACCGAGAACAGGATGGTCAGGATCAGGGTAACCGCGAACTGGCGGTAGATCGCACCGACGGAACCGCCGAAGAACGTCATCGGGATGAATACCGCGCACAGTACCAGCGTGATGGCAATGATGGCGCCGAAGATCTGTCCCATGGCCTTGCGTGTTGCATCACGCGGACCGAGCCCTTCCTCGGTCATGATGCGTTCCACGTTCTCCACCACCACAATGGCATCGTCCACCACGATACCCACGGCCAGCACCATGGCAAACAGCGTCAGCGTGTTGACCGAATAGCCGACGGCGTACAGGCCCACCAGGCCGCCGATCAGCGCGATCGGCACAACAATGGCGGGAATGAAAGTGGCGCGCAGGTTGCCCAGGAACAGGTAGATGACGATGAATACCAGCAGCATGGCTTCCGCCAGCGTTTTCACGACTTCGCTGATGGATATCTCGACGAACTTGGAGGTGTCATAAGGAATGATCCAGTCCACACCCTTGGGGAAAAACCTGGACAGCTCGTCCATCTTGGCCTTGACCGCCTTGGCGGTATCCAGCGCATTGGCGGTGGGCGACAGCCGGATCGCAATCGCCGCTGCCGGTTGCCCGTCGATGCGGGCGGCAACGGAATAGTCCTGCGCGCCCAGCTCCACCCGCGCCACGTCCTTGACGCGCACTGAAGATCCGTCCGCGTTTGCACGCACGATGACATTGCCGAATTCCGCCACTGTCGACAAGCGGCTGCGCGTCACGATGACCGCGTTGAACTGCTGACCGGAAACGGCGGGCAAGTCCCCCAATTCACCTGTGGCGAGTTGTGCGTTCTGGGCACGCACGGCACGGCTCACATCGCCGGGTGACAGGTTGTAGGCATGCAGTTTTTCCGGCTTCAGCCACAAGCGCATCGAGTACTCGGTGCCGAACAACAGCGCCTCGCCCACGCCCGGCACACGCCGGATATTTTCCAGCACGCTGGCAGCCGCATAACTGCCGAGCGCCACATTGTCATGACTCTTGTCCGGCGAAATGAGCGCCATGATCATCAGGAAGTTGCGCGCCGACTTGCCCACGGTAACGCCCACACGCCGCACATCTTCCGGCAAACGTGCTTCGGCGCGCTTCACCCGGTTCTGTGTTTCGACCGACGCCACATCCAGGTCGGTACCCGCGTCAAAAGTCAGCGTGATGGTGCCGCGCCCCTGCTCGGAGGAGGAATCCATGTACAGCAGGTGTTCGATGCCGTTCAGTTCCTGCTCGACCAGCGCCACGGCGGTTTCTTCCACCACCTGCGCCGAAGCACCCGGGTAAATAAGCGTGATTCCCAGCGCGGGCGGTGCCACTGCCGGATAGGAAGCGACAGGCAGATTCTTGAAGGCCAGGCCGCCGCTCAGCAAAATGATGAGCGCAATAACCCAGGCAAAGATCGGACGGTCAATAAAGAATTTTGCGAACACGGTGTCCCTCTATTTCTTTTCAGGTGCTGCGGGGACATTCTGTGCCGGTGTACTTGCCTCGGGACTCCACTCAACCGCTTTCACCGGCGCGCCGGGACGTATCTTTTGCAAGCCGTTGACGATCACCCTGTCGCCGGGTTGCAAGCCTTCCTCAATGACAAAGTCGCCACCCACCATGTCGCCCGTTTTGACGGGACGCGGCGCGGCTTTGCCTTGCTCGTCCACCACCATTACGGACTGGCCCTGCGTCGACATTTGCACCGCACGCTGCGGCACCCTGATGCTGCGATCGTTTATGCCTTCCGGGAAACGCACGCGCGCGAACATACCGGGCAGCAATTCGTGGTGCGCATTGGGAAATTCTGCGCGCAACGAAACGCTGCCGGTGCTCGAATCCACCGCAAGGTTGGAGAACAACAGCTTGCCCGGTTGCGGATAGACACTGCCGTCTTCAAGTATCAATTCGACTTTGGCCGATCCGGTACGCTGCATCTTGCCGGACTGGAAAGCCTGCTGCAGGCGCAGCACATCGGAACCCGGCTGGGTGAAATTGGCATAGATGGGATTCACCTGTTCGATCGTCGCAAGCAAGGTGGCTTCGCCGCGTCCGACCAATGCGCCCTCGGTCACCAGCGCGCGACCGATACGACCGTCGATCGGTGCGGGCACACGGGTATTGTCAAAGTCGAGCTGCGCTCTGGACATGGCCGCTTCGGCCTGCTTGAACCTGGCCTCGGCCAGGTCGTAATCCTGCTGACTCACCGCCTTGAACTCCAGCAGCGGTTTGTAGCGTTCCACTGTCTGGCGCGCCACGGCCAGGTCGGACTTGGCGGATTCGTAAGCGGTACGGTAGTTGCGCGCATCGATCTGGAACAGCGTGGCGCCTGCCTTCACATCGCTGCCTTCCTTGAACAGGCGTTTCTCGACAATCCCCTCCACCCGCGCGCGTACTTGGGCGCTGCGGTACGCCTCCAGACGCCCCGGAAGATCCTGGGTCAGCACGATGCGGCTCGTGGCAACCGTCACCACATCCACTTCGGTTGGCGGCGGCGCGGCGCCTGCAGCCTGCTTTCCTCCGTCTTCCTTTGAACCGCAAGCGGCGAGCGCTAACACGACCGCAACAACCACAGCGGCGTTTGGAAAAAGTATTCTTGTATTCATCGAAAATCTCCGGCCGGATTCTTAATTCTTGATGGCTGTCCGAATAGCATTTCAGGCAGCAGGCTAATCGTTAGCAAGCTAACTATTAGCAGATTAACATAATCTGCGTATTCTGCAGTATGGGCATATGCGTTCACCGAAAATTTACAGCCACAACATTCAAGTTGCCACTATCTCAAGATATTGGCTTCTGAAACAGGCTCACACCGGTCACATGCCTCACCACTCGCGCGGCAAGCGGTACTTCTCCGGCAATAACTCGATGATTTCCCTTTGTACCATGATGTTGTGCTCTTCGTAGAGCGGCTCACCACACAACGCAAGCACCTCATCCAGGTTATCCAGCACCTTTTCACCCTGCCATACCCAGTCGACCGGCAGGCACACCTCGTCTTTGCCTGCAACCGAAAAGTCGGACTGCACAATGCCTACCGCCTTGATATGCATACTGGATTGCGGCGTACATTGCTTGATAAACACGATGTCTTCGTGCCTGATGGGCGAAACGATGCCGTGCAAGTCAGCATTACCGTCCGGCAGGTGCGGAAAACATACCGTGCTCCTGTCGATATAGCCCCGTGCATTGTGCTCGTCGATTCCAAAAAATGCAGACATGATGTCCTCCCTCAGTTTGGCGGTTTGAATACCGCGTTTTTCCCTGATTTCCTTTGCCGCCCGCACAAATGCGGCACCGGGTAATTCAGCAGACCGGTCACGGGCGTGGAAAAGGCGCCAAAACTATCAGGGGGCAAAGACGATACAGCCCGCCCGCACACCCATTACCAATATGCCGGCATCGTTTGAATTAATGCGGTAGCCACTGCTGTATTGCGATGTCGAGCACGAACAAATTCTCTTGCCGAACCTTGCGGACGATCTTGAATTCATCCGGGATGGAAAGCCTAAAATTAGCGACCGTGTTTGTCAACGTTACCCCCCCATCCACTCACCGTTACAAAAATGGCAGGGGATAGCCTTGTCAACAGTATGTATTCGAGCCGTTGTGTTTGGCCTTGTACATGGCTGCATCGGCTTTGCTCAGGATGATTTCCATATCGCGCCCGTCGTCGGGATAGATGGCAATGCCCATACTGCCCGTAATGTGGATTGCGTGCCCGTCGATGCTATAGGGGAGGCTCAACGCTGCCAGTATCTTGTCGGCCAACGTTGTCACATCGTTGCGTGTCGACACTTCGCTCATCAGCACCGCAAACTCATCCCCGCCGAACCGGGAAACCGTGTCGATTTCCCTGACCTGCAGCTTCAGTCTCTCCGCAACAGCCACCAGCAACTGGTCACCCACCTGATGCCCCAGCGTATCGTTCACCGGTTTGAATTTATCCAGGTCGATATACAGGACGGCGAATTTTTTCTTGTGCCGCTTTGCCCGCGCCAGTTGCTGCTTGAAACGGTCGCGGAATAACAACCGGTTCGGCAGATTGGTCAGGAAATCGTGTTGCGCCTGATGCGCCACGGTTTCCTGCTCGGCCCTGATTTGCGTGACGTCGGAAAAGACGCCGATGCGATTCACCACTTTGCCGAGTTTATCCTTGAGTGTGTATATGGAAAGCTGTTCCAGAAATGCTTCGCCATCCTTGCGACGGCTCCACAGCTCGCCATTCCAGTAGCCCGTTTCGATCAATGATTTCCACATGTCCGAATAAAACTCCGGACTTTGCTTGCCGGAAGACAATAATTTCGGATCCCTGCCGAGCACCTCGTCATGGGAATATCCGGTCAATTCGGTAAAAGCCGGATTGACCTCGATGATCCTGTTTTCGGCATCCACGATCATGATGCCGTCATTGCTGACCGCGAACACTTTGGCATTGAGGGTGATCAGGTGCGCAGCCCTGCGCTGTGCCGTGGACAGCACCGCAAGCGCCATGCCGGACACGGCCAGCAACATCGCAAACATCCAGAAATTGGACAAACCATATCGGGAGAAATCATCGGAAAAATAGCCGACTTTGTAATACGCGCCGGCCAGCACCTGAGCCATGAACATCAACTGGATCAGCGCGGTATTTCTTCTTCCCGTGCGCAACCCCGCCCACACCAGTATCGGGATAATCCAGGTCAGCACAATCGGTTGATCGAGCGCGACACCCGGCAGTTTCCAGCCGAGGAAAATGCTTTGTCCGATGACAAACGATGCCGTCCACAATGCCATCAATTCCCAGGCTTTGGAAAGCTTCAGGAATTTGGACTTTTGTCCTGCGAACACAAGAACGATGGGCGTAAAGAATGCGATGCCCAGCACGTTGGCACGCCACCACTGCCACATGACATCGGGAAGAATACCCGGCGTAACCAAACCGGATCCCAGCAAAGACAGGGGGCCCAAAGTGGCACTGGCGATCGGGGGAATCAATCCTCCCAGCAGAATGACCTGAAACAGATCGCGTGGGCGGCTGAGCGATAAATCGAGATGGTTGAAGCGTCTGAGCAGATAAAAACCAATATATGTTTCCAGCGTATTTCCAACGGTGAACCCCAGCGCAAAGAACGGCGATGCGCCCACCATCATGGCCGTGATACCCGCTGCCAGGAATACCGAGGGAAGATAGCGGATTCCGCCGAGCAGCAAAGCAGCCAGCGCAATACCACCCGGAGGCCAGAATATCGTGGCACTACTGCTCACCGTTCCGAATACCAATCCGACCTTGGCTGCAACAAGATACGCAACAACCAGGATTACTGAGTTAACGATGAATGGCAAATTTCCCTCTCAAGTCAAGGAACGGCTCCCACACATCTCCCCATCAACAACTGCATATTTTATTGTTTGGGCAAGTTATAGACGCACAAATTGAATAAGTCAATTCGCGAATATCCCCGCAATCGCAAAGGAATCACGCACCCGGAGTGCATGTGACGGGCCGGACAAGTTCGATCCATTCGCAATTGGTGACGCTGCGCAGCGCGGTCTGCGCAGGATACGCACTCGTCAGGCACAACGCGGCCACGATGGGATTTTCGTGAGAAACCGCCATCACGACACCGTCCGGGTGGCGTGCCGCAATCTCATCCAGAAAACCGCGCAGCCGCTCCATCTGTTCCAGAAATGACTCGCCCTGCGGCGGCTTGGTGCGCAGGTAATCGGCCCGTACCAGATCGTTGAAGTCATCCACGTGCCGCCCGTCCATGCCGGAGAGACGCTCGTTCAGGCGCGCATCGATGCAGATCTCGATATTCCGCTGCTGCAGCAGGATCGCGGCAGTCTGTTGCGCGCGCGGAAACTGCGAGGCATAGGCGTGGGTGAAAGACATGTCGCGCAGCCGCTCCTTTGCCGCTTCGGCCTGCAACCTGCCCCTTGCAGTCAGGTTGACGATGCGTCCGGGATCGTCGTTGATTTCGTGCCGGACGTTGCCCTCGCTCTCGCCGTGTCGTATCAGAATGATTTTCATATGAAGTCCGGATCAGAGATTCCTGCTCTTCTTGATCATGTCGTAAGCGACCTGTATCTCTTTTGCCTGCTCGGTCGCCATGGCGATCATATCGGCAGGCAAGCCCTGTCCCATCAACTTGTCGGGATGGTACTGGCTCATCAGCTTGCGATAGGCGCGCTTCACTTCCGCGTCGGTCGCATCCTTGCCCACGCCCAACGCCTTGTAGGCGTCGTCCAGCGCGTCGGCAGTAACGGCCTGTCCGGCACCGAAATGCGACTGGTTCAACACCATGTCCAGCAAGTGCTTGAACGCATCCCTTCCATAACCGAGGCGTCCCGCAATTTCGGTGAGCAACGCTTCTTCTGCCGGGTGAAAATGCCCGTCCGCCAGTGCCATCACAATCAGGTACACCAGCAACATTTCTTTCAGATTCCGCGTCTGTCCGCAAACCGCCATGAACCTGGCAAAAGTCTGCTCAATATCGAAAGCCGGATCGGCGCCCTGCTTGAACAGCGCAATAGCCTGCAGGCGATGTTCCGCCGTCATGCCCAGCTTTTGCATGAACTGCTCGACATGCTCGATCTCGTCCTGCGAAACACGTCCATCGGCCTTCGCCAGTCTGCCCATCGAGATAAACACCGTCTCCAGGAATACGGTCTGGCGCACCGCATTCTGCAAGGGATTCATTGCGCCGGAACCATATGCTCTCACCCGGTCAATGGACGAGCCGAGGAAGAAGCCCAGGAGCGCTCCCCAAAATCCCAAAAAGTAATAACCCGCAACGACACCAATGAGCTTGAACAAGACGACTCCAGAGAAAAGAATTGAATGGAAACCAAACCGAAGGCGCGCATTATACCCGCGACTCGTCGTTGACAGCCCGCAACCAACTCCCCTACAGTCCGGACAAATCGCTTAATGAACGTTGATTGCACCAACCAAATGCAGGAGCCACCGTGGTGAACGTGTACCGGCACAACAAGTCTCTCTCCGCTCCTCTCGCACTGATCGCCCTGGCCCTGTTCTGCATGGAGGCGACGGCCTTCGAGGCGGCGTTCGAAGAGGCTTACACCCCCTCCGGCGTTTACTCGCAAGCCGGTTTCCATTTCCTGGTGCGCGAAGGCATCACCGGTGGCGGGGACACCCTATCCGGGATCACTTTATCCAACGGCACAAAGAGTGAAATCATCGCCGGCGGTGCCTATCAGATCGGCCTGGGCACGCGTTATCAACTGGATGTTGTCCCGGTTTCGCTCGCACTGAGCGTCAACTACCACTACGACGCAGACCATAATGAATACGACGACGCCTCATTCCGGCGTGTCCCGCTCGAAGCCCTGCTCTACATCGAGATGCCGGGCAACCTCCGCCTGGGTGCGGGAACCCGCTACGTTCACTCGGCAAGAGCGACCTCAACCATCAACGGCGTATCCGAAAAGATCGCGTTCAAGAACACCAGGGGGAGCGTTGTCGAGATCGGCTATCACGTCGCACCCTACGGCTGGGTCGACCTGCGCTATGTAAAAGAAACCTATCAGGTCGAGTCCTACTCCAGCACGGGAGACGCAAACCCGGCAATATGGGGCAACACCCCTTACGACGGTGCGCACGTCGGTTTGTTCATCACTTTCGAAAACTGAATTCCGTCGCCCGCTATCAGGCAGGATTGACACCGCCCTCGCAACTCCCCTAAAGTTCGCATCAATTGCAAATCCGTCGGAATGCATGCGCGCCGCAAAGCACGGTGCGCGGCTGCCGAAGGACCCTCCAGAACGAGGCTGGCGCAAGAATATACCCCGCACATGCGGGAGATATCGCCGCTATCAGGACTTGTTCGAAAGGAGGATCACCTGACTTCACTTCTCACCGATCTTCATTACGCCGGCACGATACATCGCGTTCCCGGAAATTCCTGCTGCAAACCCCGGCGTTACTGAACCAATATTTTCCTGAAATTCTTTGCGAGTGCGAATTGAAAGTCGATTCGATTATTTCAATGAAAGGAGAAACATCATGGCTACGATACATGGAATGGGTATGGGGCGGCAACGCGATTTGGCGGACTTCCGCGACCGCACGGTGCAGACTGATTCAATCAAGGCAATCCTGGGCAAATCGGCGCCGCTCAAAGCCGCCGCACGGAAACAACCCGCTTCCATCGATTTGCGGGCATGGTGCTCGCCCGTCGAAAACCAGGGCAATCTGGGATCGTGCACCGCCAATGCGGGGGTCGGCATGCTTGAGTATTACGAACGCCGCACCTCGGGCAAGCATATTGACGGATCGCGCCTGTTTCTCTACAAGGTCACGCGCGAACTGCAGGGAATCAAAGGCGATGACGGCGCCCAATTGCGCGACGTCATGAAAGCCATGGTGCTGTTCGGCGTCCCGCCGGAAAAATACTGGCCGTATCTCGTCGACAAATTCAACGACGAACCGAGCAATTTCTGTTACGCCTTCGCGCAAAACTATCAGGCGCTCCAATATTACCGTCTCGATCCTGCAGGCACATCGCCCACCGATGCGCTTGCCGCAATCAGGAAAAACCTGGCTGCCAAATTGCCGGCCATGTTCGGTTTTTCCGTATACAGCTCCATACCGCCCCTGGGCGATGGCAAAGGAGAGATACCGTTCCCCGAACTGGGCGACTCCCTGGAAGGCGGTCACGCCGTGCTTGCAGTCGGCTACGACGACAGCAAGAAAATCGGCAAGACCAAAGGTGCCTTGCTGATCCGCAACTCATGGAGCACAGACTGGGGCGACAAAGGCTACGGCTGGCTGCCCTACGCCTATGTCGAACAGGGACTCGCAGACGATTTCTGGTCCATGGTCAAGGCAGAGTATGTGGACACAGATTTATTCAAGTAAAGCGCGCGGCGCGAATGACAGACAAATCGACCAACAATCTTCGATCAATCGGGAGGTGTACCAATCATGCGCAACAGACAAGAGAAAGACCAGTTGAGTGTTCAAGCCATAGCCGGGACCCATGTGGTATTGCTCGGCATTAACCTGCCCAAAGCAAAATGTTCCGGATTGCTCGGCTTCGCGATCCGGCGTGAAGACCATACCGAGGGGGAACGCTACTGGTTGAGCGGATACAAAACCTTCGCCAGCGTCGAACCCGATCCCGCACCCGGCGCACAATATTCGACGCGGCGCCACCCGATACAGGGATTCACATGGTCGGATTTTTCGGCCAAGCCGGGTTACGACTATACCTATGAGGTCGTGGCAATGCGCGGCTCGCCGTCGGCACCGGATGAGGCCGAACGCGTGAGCGTAAAGATCAGCACCGAATCCGAATCGCCAACCGGCAGCAAACACCACGTGCACTTCAACCGGGGTGCGGCGGCATCGCAGGAATACACGCGGCGCTTCGGCGACAAACGCCCTGAAGAAATCGGACAGTCGGCTTTCAACTGGCTGTCGCGCGGCGCGGCAGAATCAATCAAACAACTCATCGAACGCGCCGCCGATGCGGGTTGGGGACTGCGCGTGTGCGCCTACGAGTTCACCGATGACCATGTGCTGCAGGCGCTCAAGGACGCGCACAAACGCAAGGCGGACGTGCGCGTGCTGTATCACGCACGCAATGACAGCACTAAAACCGGTAACGAAGAAGCGATCAAAAAATATGCCCTGTCCCGGATATGCAAGCCGCGCAATGCCAAAGGCCTTTCACTCTCGCACAACAAGGTAATCGTCCTCACCCAGGGCGGCAAGGCACAGGCGGTACTTACCGGCTCGACCAATTTCAGCGAGGGCGGCATCTACGGCCACAGCAACGTCGTGCACATCTGCGAAGACCGCAACATTGCCGCGCAATATCTGTGGCTATGGAACGAACTCGCCAAGAATGAAGACCGGCGTTATGCGGCCCCGTTACTGGCGGAAAAAACGCCGCTGCCCGCCGACCCGAAAACGCCCGGCACCTCTCCCATCTTCAGCCCGCGCGCCGATTTGTCCGCACTGGAATGGTATGCCCGGCAGGCCAAGGACGGCGGCGGGGCGCTGTTCATGACTTTCGCTTTCGGCATGAACGACCTGTTCCAGGATGCGTACCGCGATGGTAAGGCGAAACTGCGCTACAGCCTCATGGAACAAATGAGCGGCCCGACCCGAACCCCAGCGCAGAAAAAAGCGAACGAAGCCAAGATCATCGCATTGCGCAAAATGGTCGAAAACAAATTTGCCATCGGCTCGCAATTGAAGGATGGCACCTTTGAACGCTGGCTTGACGAAAGCTTGAGCGGTCTCAATGTCCACGTGAAATACCTGCATACCAAATACATGCTGGTCGATCCGCTGGGCAAGAATCCGCTGGTGGTCAGCGGCTCTGCCAACTTCAGCGAGGCTTCCACCACTTCCAACGACGAGAACATGCTCGTCATCCGCGGCGACACACGTGTGGCCGATATCTACCTGGGCGAATTCATGCGCCTGTACCGCCACTATGCGTTTCGCGACTGGCTGTCCTCGCAACCGGACAACCAGCAGACCGAAGCCAAAGTGTCCCACCTCGACGAAAAGAATACCTGGTGGAAGCGATATTTCGGCACCTCGTTCGCCTCGCGCCAGCGCGCATACTTTGCCGGGAAATGAGCTGCGAAATTGGTGCCTGACACAGCGCTGCGCATAGAAAAAGGCGACCCGACGGTCGCCTTTTTTAACTGGTAACAAGTGCCGCTCTCAGGCGCCAGACCTTTACTCCAGCGTCGCTTCCTCGATAAGCACCTTGTAGGCATAACCCGAACCGAAGTCCTTGTCCGTACGAACAGTCCCTTTAACAGTCACGACATCCCCAACCCTGGTTTCGCTCTGCGAGGTCACCAGAATATCGTTCGTGTCGTCAGTAGCCGATCCAGAACCGTCACGCAGGTGGATCCAGTTCTTGCCCATGATGCTTGGGTTGAACTTCACTACCCTGCCGCGCAGTTGGACAGTTTTGTCCTTGAGATCGGCGCTGCTGGTGACAATCTCGGAAACCGTGTACGCGTTCGCACCGCTGGCCTTGGCAACCGGCGCTTCGTTAATCGTTTCCAGCTTCTTGCCCGGAACAAGCGGATAGGCCGTGCCCAGGCCATGCCCGGTCGGCGCCATTGCAGTTGCACTTCCCAATGTGCCGAACAGAATCGTCGGGAAGGTTTTGTTCAGTGCCTTGCTGTGAAAGTTGTTCATCACCACCCCGTTTTCAACGGTGACGGTGCTGCCTTTCCTGACCTTGGCCGTCATCACCGCAGCCCATAGTTCGCCGTCCCGGGTTTTGAGACGGAGGAAGGTGTAACTGTCGACATCCTTGACCTCAAGCACCTTGCCCGTCATGGAAACGGCTGGCGCTGTCGGCATGGCGGCGGGGGGCATTGTGGCAGGTGTTTCAGATGCAATAACGAGCGTCGAAAAAAATAACATGCAAATTGCCAACAATGCTTTCATGGTCTGACTACTCCTTCTTGTAAAGTTCGCAAAGTGTAACAGGACAAAAAATTCCGGTCATGCCCGCCTGGGGGATGTGAGGGCTGTTGCACCGATAAAGTTGCATCGGATTGAAAATATCGACGTGGCGCAGGTGGCAGTACCCCTGCCGAATACAGGACTTCCTGCCCGGAACTTTATGTTGTTGCAGTGCGGTACAGCCAACCGCGCCGCACCATCCATTTTTCGATCTCCACGGCAAAGAACACGACACTGGATGAAATAATGCAAATTGCCAGTTCGCCCGGGCTGAGCGGCTTTGTTTTGAAAATCTCGTTGAAGAGCGGCAAATAGATTGTCGTCATCTGGAGCATAAAGGTAAAGATGATGCTTGCCGCCATCGCCGGGTTGGAAAAGAAGCCGACACTGAACAAGGATTCCTTTTCCGAGCGTATGGCCATTACATGGGCAAGTTGCGACAGGGTAAGCACTGTGAACACCATGGTTTGCCAGTTTGCCGAACCACTGCGCATACTCCAGGCTTGTATCAACAAACATATCCCTGCCATCAACATCCCGACCCAGATCATGTGCTGCCACATGCCGTGCGCGAAGATGCTTTCCTGCGGGGGACGCGACGGACGGCGCATGATGCCGCGCTCGGCGGGTTCTATTGCCAACGCCAGACCGGGTAAACCATCGGTGACCAGATTGATCCACAAAATCTGAATCGGCAACAGCGGAATCGGCAATCCGAGAAACGGTGCCAGAAAGATCGTCAGGATTTCGGCTGAGTTGGTGGAAATGCCGTAGCGGACGAATTTGCGGATATTGTCGTACAGGCGGCGCCCCTGGCGCACGGCATGCACAATGGTGGCGAAATTGTCGTCGAGCAACACCATATCCGCCGCCTCGCGCGCCACATCGGTGCCGCCCTTGCCCATGGCAATGCCGATGTCCGCCGCCTTGAGCGCGGGTGCATCGTTGACGCCGTCGCCGGTCATTGCCACCACTTCGTGCATATCTTGCAGCGCACGCACAATTTTGATTTTCTGCGCCGGATTAACGCGCGCATATACCCTCACCTGCTTAACCATGGCTTCGAATGCAGCCTGATCGAGTTGCGCCAACTCCACACCGGTCATTACGCGACCGTCGCCATCGTCAAGGATGCCGAGCTGGCTGGCAATCGCGCGCGCGGTGGCCGGATGGTCGCCGGTGATCATCACGGGTGTAATGCCGGCGGAAATGCATTGTGCCACCGCTTCCTTCACTTCGCCGCGCGGAGGATCGATCAGCCCGACGAATCCCACAAAGACCAAATCCTGTTCCAGCTCTGCGTTGCGTTCGCTTTCCGGCAACGAAGGCCAGTGCCGAAACGCAATTGCCAGTACGCGCAAACCGTCTGCGGCCATGGACTCCGCCTGCCGCAGCAGCGCATCGGCATCCACGGCCTGTTCACCAGATGCGCCAAGCATGCGGGTACACTGCGACAACACCGTTTCCGGGGAACCTTTGGTATAGGCAACAACCTGCTCGGCGCTGGCGTGAAAAGTCGTCATACGTTTGCGCTCGGAATCGAACGGCAGCTCTTTCAGGCGCGGTGTTTCCAGTTCCAGCACTGATTTGTCATAGCCCGCCGCCTGCGCGGCATGCAGCAGCGCCGCCTCGGTCGGTTCGCCGCGCACCTTGTGGTGTTTGTCCAGAGATGCGTCATTATTCAGTGCCAGCGCTCGGAACAATGTCGGCCAGGGCTCGGCATCCCTTCCACCAGGCGTAGCGTCACGTATCGCACCATCGGCGTAGATCGCCGTCATGGTCATCTTGTTCTGCGTAAGTGTGCCGGTCTTGTCGGAGCAGATGAAGCTGACCGAACCCAGCGTCTCGACAGCAGGCAGGCGACGGATCAATGCCTGCTGTTTGACCATTTTATGCGCGCCCAATGCCAGCGAGATCGTCACCACCGCCGGAAGCGCAGACGGAATTGCAGCGACGGCAAGGCTCAGCGCGGTCATGAACATCAGCAGCAGCGGTTCGCCTCGCAACACGCCAATAGTAAACACCAGTACGCAGATCGCCAGCGCTGCAATGGCAAGTTGTTTGCCCAAACGCGTCAGCCGTTTCTGCATCGGCGTCTTGCTTTCTTCGCTTGCATTGAGCAGCGCGGCTATCTTGCCCAGTTCCGTGTCCATGCCGGTTGTCACCACCAAGCCCTGCGCCCGGCCAAAGGTAACGATGGTGCCTTTGTAGGCCAGACATAGCCTGTCGCCCAGCGGAGCATCAAGCGCAGTCTGCGCCTGAGCCAGTTTTTCCACGGCGACCGATTCCCCGGTAAGCGCAGATTCGTCGATCTTGAGACGAGTTGTCTCGACAATGCGCAGGTCGGCGGGCACCACATTGCCCGCCTCCAGCAGCACCGCATCGCCTGGCACCAGTTCCGAGGCATTGACCGTTTCCACGCGGCCATCGCGCAATACCTGTGCGCTCGCCTCCGCCATGCGCTTGAGCGCGGCCATGGCACGCTCCGCGCGGAATTCCTGGATGAAGCCGATCAGCGCATTCAGGATCACGATGACGATGATGGCGATGGTGTCACCCACATCGCCGACGACGCCGGAGATGATCGCCGCACCGATCAACACAATGATCATGAAATCGCTGAATTGGTCGAGCAGCATGCGCCAAGGAGAACGCGCACGTTTTTCCTGCAGGGCATTGGTACCGAAACGCGTCAGCCGCTCGACCGCCTCCGCCGCACTCAGTCCGGAATGCAGGCTGGTCTCAAGGCGTTGCGCGACTTCATCGGCGCCCAGCGTGTGCCAGTTGTCGGGCTTATTGGGCATGTTCGAACAATATCCACGAGTTGAGCACATACAGCATGAGCAAGCCCAGGCTCACCCAGGTCAGCCCCAGCACGACACGGCCTTGAGGCCGGTAGATCAGGCCCACGGTCACCAGCGCGCTCATCATCACGGCGGTGAAAGCAGTCAACGCGTGGCTGGTTTGCGCATGCGCAAGCAAAGGGCCTTTGGTGTAAAACACATCCACCACCGCCAGCACCGCAATATCAAACAAGTTGCTGCCGAGCAGATTGGCAATGGCCATATCCAGCGCACCGATGCGCAACGCCGAAATAGTGACCGCCGCTTCCGGCGCCGAAGTCACGCCCGCCACCAGCAACGTGCCGACAAAACTCTGGCCCCAGCCCATCAGGTCGGAGATATCCTTGGCGATCACCGGCAACCAGATACCGGCCAGCACCACCGCGAAAGCCGCCTTGGCGTAGCCGATGACAGCGCTGCGCAAGGTCACCTCAGGATAACGCTCGACTGAAGCCTCGGCATATTCGGACAGCGTACGGCGTTCATAGCTGTACACGGCGCGCATGGACACCAGGTAAACCAGCACGATCAGCGGCGTATAGAGCCCGACGAATCCAAGCGACATATTCATTCCCGCATGATCCAGCAGCAAACTGAATCCGGCGAACGCGATCAGCATCGTGCCCAGCGCAGCCGACAGGATGTGGCCCTGTGCGGCACGCCCGTACATGCTCTCGCGCCGGTACAACGCATCCAGCACTACCAGGATGGCAAGGTTGAATACCGTGCTGCCCAGCACCTCGCCGACCGCGATATCCGGCGAATCCGCTAACGTGACGGCGGAAATGCCGGTGATCAATTCCGGCAGCGAGGTTGCCGTGGCGAGCAGGATGAGGCCGATCCAGGAAGCGGAGATGCCGGATTTCTCGGCGATGATGTCGCCGTAACGTGAAAGGTAATAGCCCGCGTAAGCAATGACGGAAAGACAAATCAGGAATTCCAGCCAGATCAGCATGTCAGTCGATCTCCCAAAATATGGCAAGGCACTTGCGTCGCAATATTACATTTTACATGCGTACCAATCGGCTCCGGCCGCAAAATCGGCAACACATAATTGACACTACCCTCGCAATTCCCATACTGTTCGCCCAACCTGCAAATATAGCCACAAGAAAGAAGTATGGGCATCAATCTCACACGACTCGTTTTACGCAAAGGCAACCAGCCGACGCGATACACCTGGTTGAAGCCGTTCTGCTTGGTGGCATGCAGCCTGCTCGTTTCCTGCGGCGGCGGCAGCGAAACACCGCCCCCGCCAGCTGCAACGCGCACTTTCCTCATGGGCTTCTCGCCGTGGCCGTGGGACGCAACCCAGGAAGCGGTGGACTGGACCTACCAGGCCATCATGACCAACGGCGATATCGTCTCGCACCACATCGAAGAAGGTGTGCCCTGGCCGGAAGCATTGGCCGGTTCCGCTGTCCCGGCCAGTTATGCCAGCATGCTGGCAGACCGTGTCACCCGCACACCCGCCGGGAAAAAAATCCTGCTGCAGATCAACCCCCTCAATCTTGGCCGCGACGGACTGGCCAGTTACCGCACCGATGCCGCCATCAACGCCGCGCTGACTGTCCCGTGGAACGGCTACGCCCTCAACGCAACGGAGGTGAAGACTGCCTTTGCCAACTATGCGCTGTATATGGTGAACACCATGCACCCGGACTATCTTCAAATCGGCGTCGAGGTCAATTTGCTCAAGCGCAATAGTCCGGCGTTGTGGACGCAATATGTCGAGTTGCAATGCTCAACCTATAGCGCAGTCAAAGCCGTGCATCCGGACCTCCCCGTTTCCGTCTCGCTGTTCTCCGTCCCGTTCTTCCCGGAATGGTCGGGACCGGACAACCTGACCGATCAGCAGAATGCGCTGGCCGATGTTTCCGCCTGCAGCGACGTGATCGGCTTCTCGGTGCATCCCTTCATGAGCGCCCTGCTCGCCGACAGTTTTCCGGCGGACTATTTCGACCGCCTGTTCGCCTATACGACAAAACCCATCGCTATCACCGAGAGCAGCTACCCGGCACAGGAATGGAGTTCTGGCAGCTCGACCTGGAACGGCACGCAGGCCAAACAGGCCGACTTTCTGGACAAGATACTGACTGCCGCCCAAAGCCACCAACTGCAATATGTGATCTGGTTCACCGTGCGCGACTACGACCAGCTCTGGAACGGCGCACTGGCACATGACCCGACTGCATTGATCTGGCGCGACACCGGGCTCTACGATGAAAACGGATTGGCGCGCGAAGCCATGACGACCTGGAGTAACACACTGAGCAAGACCTATCTGCCATGACAACCCATGGCATGGTTTGTCGTCGATTCAATGAGTCTGACTTTTGCGACGGAGCGACTGAATGAACAAATACATACTGCTGCTGGTGCTGATTTCCGGCATCTTGTCCGGATACCTGATCGGTGACTACCGGAACAAAGACGCGCGCGAAGCGCTGAAAAAGGCGCTCGAAACAGGCAAGACGCTGGACACAGAGCGCGAAGCCGCCATCACCCGGCTCAAAGCCGAACTGGACGGCATCACCGACAGGCATCGCCGGGAACTGGAAGCGATTCGCAAAAGCAACGCTGCCAAAATCGCCGAATGGCGGCGTGCCAGGGATGGATTGAACGACCAGATCAAACACTCAAGCGCCAGACTCGCCGCATCCGACAACCGGCTGAAAACACTTGCCGCCCGGCGCGATGCCGCATCCGGTGCCGAGAGGACAAAACTTGATCTGGAGATGGCGAACCTGCGCAAGGAGCGCGATGATTTGCAGCGGGAAATCGAAGGCAACGCATGCCTGCAAACACGGGTTCCGCTCAGTGTGTCTGAAGCACTGAATGAAACACACATCGCGGGGAGCAAATAATGAAATCACCTTGCTTGAAACTCCTGCCGATCTTGCTGGGCAGTCTGTTCATCGCGGGATGCAACACACTTCCCGTTGCCTCGCATGCGATCGGTTGCGATGTAAGCGCAGAACTGCTCTCCGGCAAATGCGCGGCGCCCAGGCCGGTCTCCAACGGCACGACTTACGCGGCGCTGGTCGACACCATGCAGGCAGATCGCAAGGCATTACAGGAATGCGGCAATATGACAGACGCATTGCGCGATGCTCTCCTGCGCTGCAATCAGGCGACCGGCGAGTACAACAGCAAGATCGATGCACTTAACCGCGCGCGCTAGACAAGCAGCCAAGCCGAATTGGTTCTGTCCAGAGCAGCAAGAACGATTCATACCCGAAAGCTCTTTTCAGGACCTGAACGGGCATGAATCAGTTGAGTAGATTTATATGCAGCGGTGTCATTACACCTTGGAAGCGGAAAAGACGCGAATACAACGCGCCTGAATCAGTAAGCGGCAGGCGGTTCGGAAGCAGAAGGCGGTTCCGGAGTTGAGTCTTCAGCCACGGCCGACGCTACTGAAGGTTCACCGGCATTCGTATCTTCGTCAGCGGGCGATGCTTCCTGTTGCACGGCGGGGGTCTTGATGGCAGCCTGCTTCTTATCTGCGGCAGCCTTGCCCAGATTGACAATGGTCCCGGACATCATCGCCTTGAATGCAAAAATGGCAATGATGCTCACCGCAACAACGATCAGCAGGCGTTTCAGGGCGCGTTCATCCATGCCAATCAGTCTAGCAGAACATGCAAAGGGGGCGTACGGGTGAACTTCGCAAGTCCCCTTGCGCCAAGCCAGCCCGCTTCACGCGCATGTCCTGCCCTCCTCCCTTGGCTGCATCCGTAAACACCTGTCACACACCTGTAATAATCCGCCTCTCCCGCATTCATTTAACAGCTTGTTGTATAAAGTTTTTCCGGTTTTTGCCGATTAAATTACCCATAAACCCTCAATGGTTCTGGCGCAAGAAAAAATATTATCGACACGTATCCATGGTTTGGGAAAAAGTGTACCTTTACGGAAAATAGTGGCTTCTATTCCTAAAAGAAAAAACTGCAACAAAACAATACGATATTTCGACATACGAAAATTGACCCGGGGTGAGGTTGATGTGTTCGCGAATTTTCTCAATGCATGCCGTTGTTCCATTCAGTTCAAACTGTTCCTGTCTTTGACAGTGATCGTTGCGCTGAGCCTGACGGCCATCCTGGCCAGCCAGGTATATCTGGTGCAGGACTATTTCATTCGCCAGGCGGAATCGAATCTGCGCAGCAGCAACTATTTGTTGAGCCGCGTTCTGGCTGACCCCCTGTTTGCACACGATTTGGTGCAATTGCAGACCCGGTTGCAGGATATCCAGACCAAACTGCCTATCTGCAATTTTCAACTGAAGGACAATATCGGATCGGTTGTATACAAGGTTGGGAATGTACGCGCACGGGCCGATACCGAATTCAATCCGGACAACCGCGACGGCTGCTATAACACGATTCTTCCCGTGATGTACGGCGACAAACTGATGGGTACAGTGCGCATGGGCGTGCGCACCGACGACATAGCGCAAGCCAGAAAAAAACTGATTCAGGAGAGTATGTTTTTCGCCTTGTTCTGGTTTGCCCTGTTCATGTTGCCTTTTTTTGTGCAAATCCGCCGCCTGATTCGACCATTAGCCTCCTTGAATGAAGCCGCAAAGCAATTCACCAATGGCAACCTTGAGTATTCATCGACGTTGCTTGTTCCAGGGAAAGACGAGATCTCGCAGTTAATCGTCAGTTTCAAGGGAATGGCCGAGACGCTGATCCGCAACCGCAAAGAACAAGCCGCCAACCTGGCTGCGCTCGACAATGAAAAATCAACCCTGTTCGCGTTGCTGTCCACCATACCGGTCGGCGTGATCTTTGCCGACCGCAGCCATATCCGCTATTGCAACAATGCATTCCGTCGCATGTGTCTGCTCAGTGCAAATGAAGACTTGGTCGGCATGAAGAATGACGCGATGCTGTTGCGCATAGGACAGATCGTGGCCGACGCGGATTTGTTTATCAAACTGATCGCCGAAATGCTGGAGACCAGAAAACTGACCGAACCCATTTATTTCGCGTTGAAAGACGGCCGTACGCTGCGCCTGATTTCCAATGTCGTCATCGCGCCGGAAAACAACGGCTACCTGGGCCGTTTCTGGTTGTTCGAAGACGTAACCGAGGAGCAGAAAATCCTGCAGGAGGCCGAACAGCATGCAGAAGTCGACTCACTGACCTCGATCTACAACCGTCGGCGCTTCGATCAGGACTTGAAGCGACTTATCGCCCAGGCAGATCGGGACCATTCGCAACTCGCCCTGCTGATGTTCGATCTGGATGACTTCAAGCCCATCAACGACCTGTATGGCCACGCCTGCGGTGACAAAGTGCTCAGGCAGGTCGCGCAAACCCTGTTACAGCAATTGCGCCGCAACGAAGTACTGTACCGGATAGGCGGGGACGAATTCGCCGTATTGCTGGTCAATGCAAGCGATGAAGAGATGGCAATTATTGCGGAACGTATCGTGCACACGATCCACTCCCTCGAAGTCGAATGCAGCGGCGAATTGGCAAACGTCGGTTGCAGCATGGGCATTGCGCGTTATCCGCGCGATGCGAATTCGATCCAGAGCCTGCTGGAACTCGCCGATCATGCAATGTACGAGGCGAAACAGCAGGGCAAGAATGACTGGGTGTTGCATCACACCAGAAAATAAGCCGCAACCAGAAGAAAGAAGGCGACCTGCCGGTCGCCTTCTTTTTATGCCACACGAACGCTCGCCAAATTGACCTTCATTCCAGGCTCATCTCCATTTCCAGCCAGGTTTCCTCGAGTTCCGCCACTTTGCTTTCCAGCACCTCGCGCCGTGCATTCAAATCGGCGATGAAATCGCTGCTGCAATCCGCATAGGTAGACGGGTCGCCCAGTTGGCGAATGATTCCGCTCAATTCGGTTTGCACCTTGCCCAATTCGGTTTCCAGCCTGGCCAGTCTGGATTGCAGCGCTTTCCGGTTTGGCCTGGGTGCTGCGGGCGGGCGCGGTTTGTCTGCCTTGACCTGAACGGTCTCGCGGCGGCGCCGGGTTTCAATCCATTCCTTGTAGTCTTCCAGATCGCCGTCGAACAATTTGGCGCTGCTGTCGGCGACCAGCCACAGTTCATCCGCCACCGCGCGTATCAGGCTGCGATCGTGGGATACCAGCACCACCGCACCGGTGTACTCCTCCAGCGCCAGCGTCAGCGCGTCGCGCATGTCCAGGTCGAGATGGTTGGTGGGTTCGTCGAGCAGCAACAGATGGGGCTTCTGCCAGGCCAGCAGCGCGAGCGCCAGACGGCTTTTTTCCCCGCCGGAAAAACTCTCCACCGGACGCTCCTCGCTGTTGCCCGCCAGCCCGAAACGGCCGAGAAAGGTGCGCAACGTCAGCGCGGTTTCCCTGGGTGCCAGCCGTTCCATGTGTTGCAGCGGTGTGGCCGTGCTGTCGAGGTTTTCCAACTGATGCTGGGCGAAATAGCCGATGCGAATATCCGGGGTTATTTCCAGTTTACCCGAGGTGGGTTTGAGTTCGCCAACCAGCAATTTGATTAACGTGGATTTGCCCGCGCCGTTCGGGCCCAGCAACGCGATGCGCGCACCGGCACGCAGGTTGAGTTCGACTTTTTCAAACAGCTTCTTGTCGCCGTACGCAAAGCCCATTCCTTCCGTGCGCAGGAGCAGGTCAGGGCTGCGTTCCGGCGCTTCGATCTCCAGTTCGAAGTGGCCGTCGCTGACATGCGCGGGGGCGATGCGCGTCAGACGCTCCAGCGCCTTGACGCGGCTTTGCGCCTGCTTGGCCTTGGTGGCCTTGGCACGAAAGCGGCGCACGAAATCTTCCAGATGGGCGATCCTGGCTTGCTGGGTCTGGAAGGCCTGATTCTGCAATGCAATGCGCTCGGCACGCGCACGCTCGAAATCGTCGTAGTCGCCCGCATAGCTGTCGATCACGCAATCATGCACGTGGGCAATGCGATTGACGGTCGCGTTGAGGAATTCGCGGTCATGCGAGACCAGCAAAATACTGCCGGGATAACGCGCCAGATATTGCTCCAGCCAGATGATGGCTTCGAGGTCGAGGTGGTTGGTGGGTTCGTCGAGCAGCAGCAGGTCGGCGCGGTGCATCAGCGCGCGCGCCAGATTGAGGCGCATGCGCCAACCGCCGGAAAAGCTGCTGACGGGGCGCTGCAGCGTGTCGGCCTCGAAGCCCAGGCCGCTCAGCAGTTGTGCGGCGCGCGCCGGGGCGCCGTAGCCGTCGATGGACTCGAAGTGCTGCTGCGCCTCGAACCAGGCCGCGTCGTGCTGTTCCTGCGCCAGTGTCATTTCCAGTTGGCGCAATTGGGCGTCGCCGTCCAGCACAAACTCCAGCGCAGGCTGCGCGGAATTGGCGATTTCCTGTTCCACGTAGCCCAGCGTCTTGCCGCTTTGCAGCGAGACTTCGCCGCCGTCGCATTTGATCTCGCCGCGAATCAGGCGGAACAGCGTGGATTTGCCGCAGCCGTTCTTGCCGACCAGCCCGATGCGCTGGTTTGCGAAGGCTTGCAGATTTGCGGATTGGAAGAGGGGAATGCCACCTTGCAGGTACGTCATGTTTTGAATATTCAGCATGGCGCAATAATAACAGAGGGCGTCACCGTCAAGCCTTGTTGACACTAACCGACCAACTCACCTACAGTTCGCCCCGCTTGCAAATCCGCCCCGCGCAAATCGAAATCCCAAACCCACTTTAAATGAAGGAGAACACCAAGCATGTATAACCTGTACAAACCCGAACAACCCGCCGGCCTGATGGACTTCGTGCGTGCCGCCAAGTCCTGCATCGTTGAAATCACGCCGGTTGAACTCAAGACCAGGATGGACGCCAACGAAGACCTGGTACTGATTGATGTACGCGAAGCAGCCGAGTTCGAGCATGGCCATATCGGCGGCGCACATCTTGTTCCGCGCGGCATCATCGAAGCCGCCGCCGACACCAGCTACCCGAAACACTATGCACCGCTATCCGGCGCCCGCGACCGGCAGGTCGTTGTCTACTGCGCCACCAGCGGACGCTCAGCCATGGCTGCCGCCGTGTTACAGATGATGGGTTTCAAAAATGTGCTCAATCTCGCCGGAGGCTATGTACGCTGGGAAGCCGAAGGAATGCCGCAAGTTCACGAAGCGGAATACTAGGCAACCGGTGGTTCCCGGAAGGGACCACTTCCACTCAATCCTGTCTTTCCCGCAAACGGGAACGGCAGGTCATCAAACAATCTGCGCACTGCGTAACAGGCAGACCCAAAGTTGCTCGGGCGCATTTTTCCAGAATTTCCGTTTTTGTGGAAATATCCGCAATTGCAGGGTTTGTGGACTGAATTGCGGGAAGATATCAATTCCCAAAGCCAATACCGCAGCAATTCGCACAACTTCATTGACACCACCCTCTCCGCTCACCTAAAGTTCACATCCCTTGCAATTCCGCCGCACGCACATCGCACCGCAAGCATGGTGCGAGGCTCACAGCGGAACCTCCAGAACAGGATGGCTGGCGCAAGAATCGTTTCCTGCAGCGCCGGAAACATTGCCAGCAGCACAACTTGTTCAGCGAAGGGGTAGCACTTGATTGCAGGACTCACCAGACTTCCGTTGCCCGGGCCGGACCTATCTGTGCCTCACGCTGCCCTTTCAGAATCAATCGCAATACAAACCGCTCCATGAAATCGTCCCATTCACGTGGCTGGACGAGGCTATCCGGTCTTGCCGGGCTGGCGGGTGTCATGGCCCTGTTGTTGCTCAGTCTGGGAAACGAATACCAGGAAGCTGAAAAGCAAGCCCAGTCCGAGGTGGAAACACTCTCCCGCGTGCTGGAAGAACACGCACTGGCAATCGTGCAACAAGTGGACCTGGTATTGCACGATGTGCAAAGCCACGTGCGCCCGAATGACATGCGACTGAGGCACATGTCCGGCGATGCCAGCGCCAGGAAGTTTCACGCGTTGCTCAAATCCCATCATGATGACGTGCCGGAATTAAGCCTGCTCCATCTGATCAACGCCAGCGGCGAGCACATCCACAGTTCGCTTGCTGTCCTTCCCAACGTCAACCTTGCCGATCGCCAGTATTTCCAGCGCCAGAAAAATGAAGCGGCGGCGGGATTGGTGATCTCCGCCCCGGTCATCTCGCGCGTCACCGGCAATCTGACATTGATCCTGTCGCGGCGGATCAACTTCGGGGACGGCCGCTTTGCCGGCACGGTGCAGGCATCGCTGGACATGAAATATTTCCAGCATTTCTACCACTCGCTCAACCTGGGAAAACATGGCATGGTCGCGCTCTACGACCAAACACTGAGCCTGGCGGCGCGCTATCCGCCGAGCGAAAAGGATATGGGAAAAATATCCAGCCTGGATGCGAAGCTCTTTATCCAAAATGGCATTTCGCACGCCACCTACCACACCAAGTCATCTCTGGATGGCGTCAGTCGCATCGAAAGCTTCAGGCAGGTGGGCAATCTGCCGTTGTATGTTTTCGCCGGCATCGCCGAAAATGACTATCTCGCCGAATGGCGGCGACACGTCTGGCAATACGGCATTGGCCTGGTGATTTTCAGCATCATGCTGATCATGATCGGCAAACGGCAGCGACTGGCCGAAGAAGCACTCCTGAAGAGCGAGAACCGCTTCCGCAATGCGCTGGAACATGCCGCGATCGGCATGGCTCTCGTTTCGCCAGACGGAAAATTCGTGCAGGTGAATCATGCCTTTTGCGACATCGTCGGCTACAAACAGGAAGAACTGCTCAATCTCACTCTTGAAACGATTACCCACCCGGACGATGTCGCCATGGACCACACCCACATCAAGGAAATGGAAGCAGGCAAGATCCGTTCATATGAAATCGAAAAACGCTATGTGCGCAAAGACGGCAGGATTGTATGGGTACAAAACACGGTATCCATTTCGCGTGACGCAACGGAAGGACAGCGGCAAATCATCCAGCAGGTGCAGGACATCACCTTGCGCAAAGAGCTGGCCCAACAACTCGAGCATGAAGCCCGCACAGACTTCCTCACCGGCCTTTCCAATCGCCGCCATTTCCTGGAACTGGCCACGCAGGAATTGATCCGGGTCCGGCGCTATCGCAGCCCGCTAACGCTTGCCATGCTGGACCTTGACCATTTCAAAACCATCAACGACACCTACGGCCACGAGGTCGGCGACAAAGTGCTGATAGAGCTGGCAGAATTATGCCGCCGCACCTTGCGTGAACCCGATGTGATGGGGCGCATAGGCGGAGAAGAATTTGCGATCCTCTTGCCGCAAACCACCAGTGCGCAGGCCTACGAAATCGCCGAACGCCTGCGTGCGGCAATCTCGGCCACCAGCATTCCCATCGAGCGCGGACTGCCCGTCCGTTTTACCGTTTCCGTGGGCATCACCTCCTTCGTCAGCTCGGATACCAATATTGACATGCTGCTCAGCCGCGCCGACAAAGCGCTTTACGCAGCCAAGCGCGAAGGCCGCAACAGGGTGATCATTGAAGGGAAATCAATGCAGGCCACCTGACAGCTTGCGTCTGCCACAAAACGGACAAATCATCGTTGACACCACCCTCCCCATTCACCTAAAGTTGGACCCACTTGCAACTCCACTGCCAGCACATCGCACCGCACGCACAGTGCGGGGCCAACAGTGGAATTCCCGGACTGCGGGAGGGTGGCAGCGAAGCCGCCAGACACCCTTCGGCACTGTCAATTCCGCCCAACCGAAAGTTGGAAGCGGATTGCCTGCCTTCGGTATACCCCTTGCGGGTGCCATGAACCGGCGCAAGGATCGATTTCCGCTCAGACGGGAAGTGTCGTCAGCAATGGCTTGTTCAATGAAGGGGGAGCACTTGATTGCAAGTTTCACCGAATATTCTTTGCACAGACCGGACAAGTCGCGGTTTGTCTCCTGTTTTTTTCGTCAAATGCCATGGAAATGAAAGCGATCAATTCCGGCAAACTGCGCGCCATTAACCATGAAGCGCGAGCGCGTATCCTGCAGGCTCGGCACAACACCGGCAGCACTTTCCAATATGGCAGCGGCGCCCGCGAGAATATCTGGCACCGACTCAGCAGCTCCGGGGCTGCCCGGCGCTTTTATCGTGACAATAACGAAGAGGAATTCACGTTAAAAAAGGTTTCGGCCCGCGCACCTGCCGGGAAAAACCCGCTGCATGACCTGTTCGGCCTGAAATGATTGCGATGCCGAACCGTATCTTTGACAATGCCCGTGCCGCGCAATCCGGCGCCCCCCAAATAGAGCAGACCAAGCTGCTCTATTCCGGTTTGTCTGTTGCACTCATCGTCAACGTACTGCTTGCCCTGATACTCGCCGGCGTACAAGTCGCGGTGATCGCGCCGGTCATCGTGTATGGCTGGCTCCTCACAATGGGCACCGTGCTGCTGGCCAGGAGTGCGCTGCTGCTAGCTTGGCGGCGGCGCGCGCTTGCCACTATTGATGCGCCGTGCTGGATGCGCCGCTTTCGCATCAGCGCCATCGCAACCGGCCTGGCGTGGGGCGTGGCCGCCGCATTGCTTTTCCCGCACGGGAATGAAACCCATCAGGTCTTTATTGCTTTTGTCATGGCCGGACTGAGTGCCGGTGCCATTACGTCGCTGGCGATAGACCGGGTGTCCATGCTTGGTTTCGTGGTGCCGATGCTGCTGCCGCTGATCGTGAACTTCGCAATGGAAGGTGGCGCGACTTCACTCGCCATGGGCACGATGATTGTGCTGTACCTGTTTTTTATCGTGGTCAACGCCGCACGTGCCGGACTCAGTCTGCAGGAAAATATCCGGCTGAGAATCCAGGCCGTGGAGCAGGAACAAGTGTTGCGCAACAGCGAGGCACGGCTGAATCAGGCGCAGCACAGCGCGCACATCGGCAATTGGGAACTGGAGCTGGCCAGCAACAGGCTATATTGGTCGGATGAAATCTACCGTATCTTCGAAATCGATAAGGCCATGTTCGGGACATCGTACGAAGCCTTTCTCAATGCCATTCACCCGGACGACCGCGACATGGTGAACAAGGCATACACCGATTCGCTCGCAACGCGCCAGCCCTACGATATCGTTCATCGCCTGCAGTTTGCGGACGGGCGCATCAAGTTTGTTCACGAACGCTGCGAGACACATTTCGACGCCGGGGGAAAGCCAATCCGCTCACTGGGCACGGTACAAGATATCACCCGCCGGAAAATACTGGAGAAGGAGATTCAGGAACAACGGAATGAAATGGATGTTTTGCAGAAAACGCAAATCGCCGCCCATACCGCTTCAGCCATCGCCCATGAAGTGAACCAGCCGCTGTTGTCCATTGCCAACTACAGCAATGCCGTGCTCATGCTATTGAAAACCGAAAATCCCGATCTCGAAAAAATCGGCAAAGCCGTCGAGGCAAGCGAACGGCAGGCACTCCGCGCCGGGCAATCCATCCGCGAAATGATCCTGTTCCTGAATATGAGGGAATTTCCAACGGAAGCATTCGAGCTCAACAACGAGATCACCAGCATCCTTGCCATTGCAAGAGCCGAGCATGAATTGCAGTTTCAGACGACACTCCAATTGGAAGACGGGCTGCCCCTGATTCGGGCCAACCGTATCCATGTGCGCAAGGTCCTTCTCAACCTGCTGCACAACGGCATAGATGCCATGCGGGAAGCCGGTGTGCCGCAGGCCGCCATCACCATTAGCGTACGCACGATAACGGACAAGAATGTTGCCCAGATGACGATCCGCGACAACGGGCCGGGCTTCAGGGAAGAAGATGTTCAGCGCCTGTTCGAGCCTTTTTTCACGACCAAGGCCAAAGGCATTGGCATGGGCCTGACCATCAGCCGCTCGCTGATCGAGGCGAATGGCGGCCAGCTCTGGGTTGATCCGCAGGAAAGCCCCGGCGCAACTTTCCACCTGACCTTGCCGTTTGCGCAGTGAGTACGCAAAGCATTGCCATGACCGACTACAAAATAACCGCAACCCTGCCGACGGTAGAAGCACTCCACCTCGGCACGCCCGTCACGATACAACGCGAGCAGAACCCGGCGGCGATCATCCGGGCCGAATATGCCGTCACCGCGCGCAAATGCCCGCCCTACTGCATCCAGCCCATGCAATTGGCCGAGGGCGTGGAAACGCTGGGCGAACTGGAGATGCTGGACTGCCTGAAGCGCATACGCCAGGGCGAAAGCAAACTCCTGGTTGTCGATTCGCGCACCCCGGACTGGTATGCCAAAGGCACCATCCCCGGTGCAATCAACATCCCCTATGCACAAGACATGGCCGGGCGCGCCACCGACCTGCCCGGCGTAAAAAAAATATTGGCGGATTTGTTCGGTGTGAAAGAAACGGCCGGGACATACGACTTCAACGAAGCCAGCACCCTGGCCGTCTTCTGCAACGGCCCATGGTGCGGACAGACGCCGAACTACATCCGCACCCTGCTCGCCCTCGGCTACCCTGCAGGTAAACTGAAATGGTATCGGGGCGGTATGCAGGACTGGTGCTTGCTGGGTCTCACCGTTATTTGATCGCGATCCGCAAGCGGATAACCGCATGTGAGTGCGAATGAATTGGCACCTACACCGCTCCCCGGCGCAGCGTCAGCAGGAAGATACTCTCCTCCATCCTGCTCACCCCGCGCTGTTTGAAGCGCGGATTCTGCGCCAGCACATTCTCCTGCGCCAGCAAGCGCACATCGGCGTACTTGCCATACAGCGCCTCGACCTCCTTCACCGACACCGCAAACGGCGGTCCCTGCATCTCCGCCTGCGGATAATCGAACGTGACCAGCAGCACCTGCGTCCCGGACGGCAGGATATCCACCAGGTGGCGCGCATAGCGTTCGCGCATATCCGGCGGCAGCGCAACCAGCGAGGCGCGGTCGTACACCGCGCTGACCTTCGCCATATCTTCACTGGTCAAGTCGAAAAAATCACCGCACAGAATGCGCATACCGTCCGCCTCGCTGCTCTCGAACTTGCCGCTTTGCGCCTGCACCGGTGAAAGACCGTTCTCCCTGAAAAAATCCTGCACCGCAATCGGGCTTAACTCCACCCCCAGCACCGTACAACCCTGCCGGCGCAGCCACACCATATCCAGGCTCTTGCCGCACAGCGGCACGAACACTTCGCCGCCGGCTGAGCAGGGCAACCCGGGCCAATACTGAACCAGATAGGGATTGATCTCGTCCTGGTGAAAACCGGTCTCTCCCCGCTCCCAGCGCTCCAGCCAAAATTCTTTTTTCATTTTTACGCCTTCTTTGGTTTGGAAATTGATTCAAAATGATGTCCCAAGTTTAACAGCCGCACCGGGATGCGGCGTGCTGCCATATCCCTCATGCCAGCATTGACACCACCCGCCCCGCTCCCCTACAGTTCGCCCCACTTGCAAATCCGCCCCACGCACATCGCACCGCACGCACGGTACGGGGCTTACAGCGGAATCCCCGGAATCAGGAGGCTGGCGCAAGTCTGAATTTCCGCTCAGCCGGAAAACGTCGCCAGCAGCACGGCCTGTTCAGCAACGGGGAATCAAATGAACTCGAATCTCAGCGAACATTACGCCAGACAGCCCGAACCTTTGGCTCTGCCCTGCTCGCGCATAGACAATTTCAACATCCGCCTTCCCACGTATTGAAGCAATACATCAAGCAAGGAGAAAACACCATGCAAGACTTCATCAACCCCAAATCCATGATGACGCCGGGAATTGCCGGTGCAACGATGATGTTCATTGTTAACGGAATCGTGTTTGCATTTCCCGAATTACAACCAAGGATCATCGCCCTGATACTCAGCTTCCTCATCGGCAGCATCGTGTTTGCCTCAAAAACCAACCTCTCTGCCGCCATCTGGACAAAATTGGTTTACTGGATCGTCAATTCCCTCATCATTTTCGTAGTTGGCTTTGGATCCGCAAACTTTGCCGCCAGCAGTACGGAGCAAATGCAACCAGACCTTGAAAACAGTTCCTATATTCCATCCCTGATATCGTCTGCCCATGCGCAGGGCGATAACAGAGGCTCTGCAACCACATCGCAGGATTCGGCCAAACCGGCAAAACTCAATAAAGCAGAATTGACAAAACAGCTTGAACTCGAGCGCAGGAAAATCGCAGAATTATCCGAACAGCTTTCCAGATTGCAGGCCGAAGAGGATAAAGACGCGTCGAAAGAACCGGACGAACAGGCCGGTGAGCGCAAAGAGCAACGAAGCCCTGGTTTCTTCACTCGATGGTAAGAACAAGCAAGGAAATCAGAACCCCCCAATAATGCCGACCGTGCGCTTCGCGCCAAGCCGGAATTGCAGATGACTCAAGGAACGACGATGGACATGAAAAAAATCAACTCCGGCAAGCTGCGCGCCATCGGCTACGACGCGCGGGAACGCATCCTGCAGGTCCGGCTCGACAACGGCGACATGCTGCAATACAGCGGCGTCGGCGAGGATATCTGGCGGCGGCTCAGCAGCTCCGGCGCGGCCTGGAGCTATTACCGCGACAACGTCGAAGAAGAATTCACCGTCAAGAAAGTTCCAGCAAGCGCACCGGCCGGCAAGAATCCGCTGGATGATCTGTTTGGTCCGAAATAATTGCGATGCAGCCCGCCTTATTGCCAATATTCAACGGCGAACGGTATTTTCTTTCTGATGAACTTTTACGCCGTGATAGGATGCTGCGGAATTAACGCTGCCGATAAGTAATCACCCGGTCTTGGCGCTTGACCTGCTGTCCGGTCGCCCAAGGTGATCGATTCAATCCAGCCCGCGACACCGGGCATGTACCCTGCACACGGAGGGCATCATGGAACGAAAGAAAGTTTATTGGAGTAAAGCCTTTTTCTGGGGTACGGTCACTGCGATTTTGTACGCCATCCTGTTCACCTACTCCGGATTCATCCTGCATATGGCCTATACCACGCCGACAGCTTGCGTCGTCGGCCACGATGCCGCCGCAGTCTATTACCACAAAGCCACGCTGGAAGCCTGCACCGCAAAAGGCGGCGAGATGGTGACGGGTAACTGGTGGCATGTGCTGGTACCCATTTCGATCGCCTTCGCCATCTCCTTCACCCATGGCGCTTTCACCGGCCTGTTCTGGGAATTGATGGGACTGAAACCCGCCCCGCGCAAGGAGAAATGAGCGCCATGGAATCCGTACAGTTCATTGATCTCAACGCCGCAACGGTGTTCCTGCTGGTCCTGATCGGCTTTATCAGCGGCATGGTGTCGGGCTTCATCGGCTCCGGCGGCGCTTTCGTGCTGACGCCGGCCATGATGTCGCTGGGTGCCCCGGGCATGGTCGCCGTCGCTTCCAACATCTGCCACAAATTCCCCAAGGCGCTGGTCGGCGCCGTCAAGCGCCACAAGTACGGGCAGGTGGACGTCAAGCTGGGACTGATTCTCGGGCTGTTCGCCGAACTGGGCATGCTCCTCGGCAAACAGGTGATGACCGGGATCAAGCACAGCTTCGGACACACCGGCACCGACCTCTATGTCTCGGTGATTTTCATCGTGGTGCTCGCCGTTGTCGGCGGTTACGTGCTGCGCGACTACCGCAAGCTGCGGAACGCTCCCGAAGAAAAGGAATTTGTCACGCCCAAACTGGCGCTGTGGATCCAAGCGGTGAATATCCCCGGCACCATGGTCAATTTCCCGGTCGCCAATGTACGCATCTCGCTGCTGTTCCTCATCCCCGCCGGCATCGCCACCGGCATGCTGGCGGCGACGATCGCGGTCGGCGGCTTCATCGGCGTGCCGGCGATGATCTACATTTTCGGCGTACCGGCAATCATGGCCTCGGCCACCGAACTGGTCATCGCCTTTGTCATGGGACTCGGCGGCACCTTTCTTTACGGTCTCGAAGGCGTCGTGGACGTGCGCCTGTCGATGCTGATCCTGCTCGGCTCGCTGTTCGGCATCCAGCTCGGCGCCATCGGCACCACTTACGTCAAGGACTACCAGGTCAAGCTGGTGATGGCCGTGATCATGCTGACGGTACTGTTCTCGCGTTTCTTCTACATCCCCGGTTATCTTTCCAAACTGAACGTCATCGCGCCGCTCGACGACAGCAGCATCGCCACGCTGACGACGCTGGGCGACAGCGTGCTGGCCGTGGCGCTGATCCTCGGCGCGGTCACCGTGCTCACCGCCTTGACCAAGGGCATCGGTGAACACCGCAAGGGCGAGATGGCGCAAGAGGTCGCTGCCCGCATGGCTGCACTGGCGCCGGCCCACGGGCAAATCGCGCCCGGCGGGCGGCTGGAACGCATCATGGTCGCCACCGACGGTTCCGAATTCAGCGCGGGCGCAGTGCAAACGGCCGTCGAACTCGCGCGCGCCACCGGTGCCCGGCTCTATATCACCGGCATCGCCGTCTACAATCCCGAATACGCCTCCACCGTACCCGGCATCGAGCAAACGGCACTCGCCAAAGCCCGTGCCGACGTTGCGGCTGCAGTCGCCGTCGCCGCCGATTTGAATCATGTGGAAGTTGTCGTCGAGTCTGCCGATCCCTACCTGGGCATTGTCGAGGCTGCCGAGGAATACAACGTCGATCTCATTGTCATGGGTCGGCGCGGCATCCGCGGACTGGCGCGCGATGTGCTTGGTGTCGCCACCGCGCGCGTGATCGGTCACGCGCCGTGCAGCGTGCTGGTCGCTCCGCGTGGCGTTCATCTGGACAAGGGTGACATTCTCGTGGCAACGGATGGTTCCCGCTACGGCGATGCGGAAGTGTGGACTGCGGGTCGCCTGGCGAAGCTGCTGTCGCGCCAGGTGATTGCCGTCTCTGCGGTGCTTCCCTCGCACAACGAGGTGCGGCGCCAGCAGGCTGTCACTGCTATCGAGCAAGCCAAGGCCGGCCTCGGCGTCGAACATATCCAGGTCACAGGCATCGTAACCGAGGGCCGCGCCGAACAAGTGATCGTGGATCAGGCACTCAAGACTGGCGCCGCCATGATCGTCGTCGGCACCCATGGACGCACCAGCTTCGAGCGCCTGCTGATGGGCAGCGTGGCCGAACGCGTCATCGGATTCGCCGACCGCCCGGTACTGGTGGTGCGGATGTAAGCCCTGCGAAAAGTTTGCCAGCAGTCCCCTGCTTCCACCGGTTAAGGGGTGGCAAGGGAATACTCCCGATCAGGGTTGCCCTGGCAAATACAATCGATTGCCTACGTAATAATACTCATTGCTATTGCTTCAAATTAGCTGTATCTGTTTGAACACAATAACCAATAGCTGATGCAGATCGGCCAGACAAGACCTCATATTGGAAAAGACAGGAGATCGCTTGGGCCAAAAATCAAACGAGTTGGATGCGCCGCGCGGGACAGCCGAAGCTCAACTTGTGTCTGCAAAACAACCGGGCAAACGTTCCAACCTGGATCTTCTGCACGAACTTCAGGTGCACCAGGCCGAGCTTGAAATGCAGAACGAGAATTTGCGGCAGGCCCAGGTCGCCCTGGAAGAATCCCGCGACCGTTATGTTGAATTTTACGACTTCGCCCCCGTCGGCTACCTGACCCTCAACCGCGACGCATGCATTACGGAAATCAATCTTACCGGTGCAGCATTGCTGGGGGATGATCGCGCCAAGTTTATGAATCGTCGTTTTGCCACCCTGATAGCCCCCGAAGACAGGGACTACTGGCATATGTATTTCATGTCCGTACTGCAGCAGGACAGCAGACAAACCTGCGAGTTGAGCATGCTGTGCCGCGACGGGGCGCACCTGGAAGTCCAGCTGGATGCACTGCGTCATGTGGAGAAAAACGCAACGCAAACCATCCGCATCGTGATGACCGATATCACCGAGCGCAAACAAGTGGAGAAACGGATCGGGTATCTGGCCACGCATGACCGCATGACCGATCTGCCGAATCGCGAATTGTTTTACGACCGTCTCTCGCAGGCAATATCCCAGGCAAAAAGAAAGGAGGAACGGTTCGCCGTTCTGTTCATGGACCTGGACGGCTTCAAGGCCGTGAATGACAACTTCGGGCATGAAGCCGGGGATGCGGTATTGAAGATTGCGGCAGCCCGTTTTCAGACATGCATACGCGACATGGATACGGTTGCACGCATCGGCGGGGACGAGTTTGCCATTATCCTGAACAACGTCAAACAGCTTGAGGACGCCAGCAATGTCGCCAGGAAAATCATTGCCGCGATTTCCGATCCGATCAAACCGGACGAAACCACCGAATGCCGGATCGGTGTGAGCATCGGTATTGCGCTTTATCCCCAGAATGGGCCGGAGATAGACAAACTGATGCATGCGGCCGATTCGGCCATGTATCAGAGCAAAACGGGCGGGAAAAACAATTTTTCTTTCTTCGATGAGTTATCCGGCGGACAGGAATCCAATGAGCCCTGGATCAACTTCGACGCCACAAAATTTGTCGGCGTCCGGGTGATGGATCAGCAGCATGAGACACTGGCCGAAATGATCAACAAGTTGAATACGGCGTTTAATGGCAATGAAAACATTGAAGTCGTTTCCGGCATTCTGGATGAAATCAGTGTCTATACCCGTTTTCATTTTGACACTGAAGAGCGGCTGATGGAGCGCTTCAGCTACCCTGAAATTCTCGAACACAAAAAAGAACATCAGAATTTGCTGGCTGAATTCGCGTTTCTGAAGAAGAAGTTTCTGGAGGGCGGCGAATCGGTTGTATTGCACACGCTGAAGAATTGGCTGTTCTTGCATATTACCAATTCCGACAAGCCGCTTGCCGCCTTCCTGAACAAGCTGCACGACGTCGACTGAATGGCCTCTGGCAAAGCCGGAGGCGGCTTCGACAAGTGCTGCAGGATGGGCATGTATGGGGTGTCCACGCTGCGTACTATTGAAATTTATTGCCGGAACACATGACCGGAATTCGCAAGCCGGGGAACCGGAGTGCATAATGCGGGCTGAGCCGCTTACCCACGAGTACCTTCACATGATAAACAACCTGTTCCTGTTTTTAGTACATTGGGGAATCACGGCGCTGTCGCTGTGGGCTGCCAGCATCGTATTCAGCGGCATCACATTTTCCACCAGACAGTCGCTGTTGATAGCCGCGCTCCTGCTGGGCTTGGCCAATGCCGTCATCCGGCCGGTCGTCATCGTACTCACCATCCCGTTGACCATCGTCACCTTCGGTTTTTTTCTGCTGGTGATCAATGCGCTGATGCTGCTCCTGGTGTCGTCGATTGTTTCCGGATTCAAGGTTTCCGGATTCTGGACGGCTTTCTTCGCGAGCATTTTCATCGCGCTGCTGAGCCTCTTTGCGGGCTACATCATTTTCCAGACAAGCGACAATCCGATTGTCATCCCCGCACAACGGGGATTGGTCGTCGCCTCATGGGCGGGCTCGGGCTGGATGCCGGCATAGCCGCACAATCCCGTTTACGGGGCGGCATGCGTGGTGCGCCGCCTTGCTATTTATCCCGCGACACCAATTGCAGCAGATAGGCCGTTACAACAATCAGCAGTGTGCCGACCACGCCTATCATCATGGTGTGCAGGCCGAAACTCCAGCCCGATTCCTCAAACCAGAGTTTGCTGGCGCTTGCCCAGGCAACGAACAGCAACCCGGCGAGGGTAGCCGTCATGGCCTGGCGCGATTTCAGTTTGGGGATCAATACGGCGGCCAGGAATAATCCCAGCATGCCGCCGCCGAAGATCGCCGACATTTGCCACCACACATCAAGCACGGTTCTGGCATTGATCATCGCGAGGCTGGCCAATGTGGCGATGACGCCGATCACGCCGGTGGCACTGCGGATCATTTTCAGTTGGGTGTGATCGTCCGCATCCTTGTTCAGGTAACGCTTGAAAAAATCGACGGTGTATACGGTCGCAGAACTGTTGAGCGAGGAGGACAACGTGCTCATGCCGGCGGCCATCACGCCCGCGATGACCAGTCCGGCAATGCCGGCAGGCAACCCGTGTACGATGAAATACGGGAAGACCTGGTCGGCCCTGTCCGGCAAGGTGCCGGCCGGTGCATCCAGGTAGTACACGAAGAGCGCCGTGCCGATCATGAAGAACAGGGCGGAAATGGGAATGTACGACATGCCGCCCAGCCATAGCGCTTTCTGTGCTTCCCTTTCAGAAGGCGCAGACAGGAAGCGCTGGACGTAATTCTGGTCAACGGAAAAGTTTTTCAGGTTTTCGACGATGCCGAAAATGAAGATCACCCAGAAACCTTCGACGGCCAGGTTGAAATCCATGGGCCCGAGCGCGAATTTGTGCTGTTGCGCCGCGACCGAAGTGAAATGCGCCCAGCCGCCCGGCATGTTGACAAGCAACAGGATCAGGCACAACAACCCGCCGAGGAACAGCACGACGGCCTGCACGACGTCGGTCCAGATCACTGCGGCAAAACCACCCATGATCGTATAGAACACGGTCAGCAGGCCCACACCCAGTATCAGCATCCTGATATCGACATCGATCAGCGCCGCCAGCGCCAGTGCCATCAGGTAGAGCACCACGGCAAAGCGCCCGATTTGCAACAGGATATAGGCCGCGCCCATGTACAGCCGTGCCCACAACGCGAAACGCTGCTCCAGATATTCGTAAGCGGTGGTCCTGACCTGGTTGCGGTAGAGCGGCACGAACCACTTGCCCGCAATCCAGATGGCAATGGGCAGCGTCAGGGAAAAAACAAAAGGTCGCCAGTCGGACGCGTAACTTTTGCCGGGGTTGGCCAGGAAGCTGATGCTGCTCAGGTAGGTGGCCATCAGCGACAAGCCGATGGCCCAGCCGGGAATCAGGTTGCCGGCAAGGGTAAAACCCTTCATGTCACCGCTGCGTTTTACAAACCATGTGCCAAAAGCCGTCGTTGCGACAAGGTAAATCACGATAATGAAATAATCGATGGTAGAGATGCCGTTGCCCATGCACGAGTTTCCTTTTGCGTTAATTTGTAAAGCGGGGCGATTTTAAGTGAATTACACGAGACGGCTGCGCATTTCTTTTTGCAATCCGAACGGTCACCTGACCGGCTTTTTCAACACAGGCACTGCCTCATCAGGTCAATGCGGCAGCCAGCTTGGCGAAGTTGACGGGTTTGTGCAGCACGGGCCAGGGCAGGCCTGTGATACCTTCCATGAACATCGATGATGTCTCGCCCGTCACGATGACGCCCTTGATGGGGTTGCCCGCCCTGCGCTGCATCTCTTGCAGGAATTCGGCGCCGGTGAGTTTCATGCCCAGCGAATAATCCGCCACAAAATAGTCGGCGGCGATATCGCAATTTTCCAATGCCTCTTCGGCATTCGGGAAGTGCAGCACTTCCGCGCCCGCTCCCTGCAGCAGGGAGATCAGCCCCTCCGCCACCAGCCCATCATCCTCCAATACGACAATGCGTTTGCCATTGAACATGTTCTTGTCTGCCACTTCTCCGACCTTGTCCGGTTCGGAGAAGTGTTCGATCCTCTGGTGGTCCATGTCGAGCGGGATCGTGAATTCGAACACCGAACCGCGCCCCACCTCCGAACTGCAGTTGATCTTGTCGCCCAGCAAAGCCAAGGCACGCCGGCCGATGGAGAGGCCCAGTCCCAAGCCGGCCTCGCGGTTGCGCTGCGGATTGCCGACCTGGTAGAACTCGTCGAATATCTTGTCGATGTCGGCTTCTGCAATACCGCAGCCGGTATCCCACACCTGCAGCAATACCCGGTTGCCGCGCTGCCTGGCGGCCACCAGCACGCCGCCCCAATAGGTGTATTTGATGGCGTTGGTGACCAGGTTCATCATGATCGATTGCAGCAATCCTATATCGGTGCGGACGATCAATGGACTGCGCATGGGAAAGAAGACACGGAAGGCCAGCCCCCGCCCGCGCGCATCCTCGGCGAAGTTCTGTTCCAGCCAGTCGAACAATTCGATCAGGTTGAATGAAACAATCTGCGGCTTGACCAGCCCGGCATCAAATCTGGAGATATCCAGCAGTCGTTCCAGCAGTTCGGAAAACACCGTCATGGACTGGTCGAGTTTGCCGATCAGCTCGCTCTGCTGCTTTGTGGTCTTGGTGTTTTTCAGGGCGTCCACGAACAGGTTGGCAGCCGCCACCGGCTGCCGCAAATCGTGCCCGGCCGCCGCCAGGAAGCGGGTCTTGGCCAGTTCCTTCTCTTCCAGTTGCCGCACCGAATTGCGCAGCGCTTCCTCCATCGAGACCCGCTCGGTGATGTCGGACACGATGGCCAGCGCGGAGCGTTTGCCGTCCCAGTCGGTGGTGCTGGTGTTCAGTTCCCAGCGCCGCACGGCGCCGTCCTGGCGGAGCATGCGCACGACGAACACCGCCTTGACATCCTCGCCCCGCATGCGTCGGCGGTGCAGATCGACCGCCCAGTCGCGGTCGCCCTCGTGGATGAGGTACATAAAGGGTTTTTCCAGCAATGCTTCCGCCGGATAACCGAGCAGGCTGGTCATCGCCTGATTCACGTATTTGACCAGTCCGTCCTGCAGCACGGTGATCCCGAGCGGCAGCTTCTCGGCAAAGGTGCGATAACGCTCCTCGGACAATTGCAATGCGGCCTCGAAGCAGAGACGTTCGCCGATGTCGCTGACCAGCGACATCACCAGTTTCCGTTCGTCCAGCAGGATGCTGGTCAAACGCACCTCGACCGGGAAGGTGCTGCCATCCTTGCGGCGATGGGTGGAGGTAAAAACAAGCGGATTGCCGGGTTCAAGCTGTTCCCACCTGAGTCTGGCCTCGGCAAGGTCCAAGTCTGTGGAAATATCCCCGAGCTTCATCTGGAGCAGCTCTTCCCTGCTGTAGCCCAATGTCTCGCAGGCTTGCCGGTTGACTTCCAGCAGACGGCCTTCAAGGTCATGTACCAGCAGCGCGCTGCCCGCCTGTTCGATCAATGCGTGATAGCGCGATTCGGCCTGATGCGCACGGCGCTGGGCGGCCTTTTGCACGGTATTGTCGTAACACAGCCCCATCATATTCACCGTCTTGCCGTGCTCGTTGCGCGTGGAGTTGCCGAGGGTAACGATGCATTTGATTTGCCCACCCGGCATTACAATGCGATATTCGCTGAACAGGGGGGTGCCGTTGCGGAACGATTCGGTCACATCCGCTGCGGCCCTTTCCCGGTCTGCGGGGTGAATGATGTTGCGCCAGCTGTCGAATGAGGCCGTCGAGGCATGCGCATCCAGGCCGAACAGCAGATACAGTTCGTCCGTCCAGACCATGCTTTCCTTCGCAATATCCCATTCCCAGAAACCGGCTTGCGCGGCACGTTGCGCCAACGCCAGTTGCTCGTTGGCCCGTTTCAGGTTCTCCATCAGTTCGCTGTTTTCGAATTGGCGGCGTATCGACAGTTCCAGGTTCCTGCTCTGATCGCGCCCGGCTTTCATGACAAAGATCATGTACAGGCTGACCAGTGCCGCGAGCAGGTAGTATTTTTCTTCCCCCTGAAAGAGCAGGGTGAGCGTGATCGGCGTAAGGACCAGGACGACATAGCTTTGCTGTGCCAGCAGAAATGTCTGGATGCTGGCAACGACCCCGGATGCCATGCCGATCAGGATGCACAGCAGGAACGCCTGTTCGACCAGACTATCCGGGACGAACATGAGGTATCCGGCGCTTCCCCAAAATGCCCCGACCAGGATGAGCGACCGCAACAACTGTCGCTGCCAGCGCCTGCATTCTTCGATGTTGCGAATTTTTCTCGGGGAGCGCAGCCAGTCGATGATGCCCATGGCGTGGACGAAGTAGAGCGCTGCCAGCCAGGACAACAACAGGGTGTGATTCAACCGCTGCCACATCAGCAGGACCAGCAGCAATGCCACCGCCATGATCGTGCCGATCACATGCGGGCGCGCCGCAACCAGCGCGTTCAACTGCTCTGCGCGTATGCGGAAATTCTCTTGCGAGATATCCAGCCCCAATTTTTCCTTCAGCTTATCGAACATTCATAGGCTCTCTTCACTGAAAAACACCACCCCGCCTGCCCGCACAAAACAAAAAAGGCGACACATGGTCGCCTTTCATTTTCTGTCCGAAACTACCCTACCCACTTCCGGGCATTCTGGAACATGCGCAGCCAGGCACCGTTCTCTTTCCACTCGCCTGGATACCATGAGTTTTGCACGGCACGGAACACGCGTTCGGGGTGCGGCATCATGATGCTGAAGCGCCCGTCCGGCGTGGTGAGGCCGGTAATACCTTGCGGCGAACCGTTGGGGTTGAGCGGATAGGTGGTGGTCGCTTTGCCGTTGTGGTCGACGTAGCGCAGCGTGACCAGCGGTTGCGCGGCATGCAGGCGTTTGGTGTTGCCGAAATCGGCATAGCCTTCGCCGTGCGCCACGACGATGGGCATGCGGCTGCCGGCCATGCCGTCGAACAGGATGGAAGGCGATTGCTGCACCTCCACCAGGACGAAGCGCGCCTCGAACTGTTCCGACTGGTTGCGCGCGAAATGCGCCCAGTTTGCAGCACCCGGAATGATCTCGTGCAGGTTACTCATCATCTGGCAGCCGTTGCACACGCCGAGCGCGAAGGTGTCGCTGCGCTGGAAGAAGGCTTCGAATTCGTCGCGCGCCCTGGGGTTGAACAGGATGGATTTCGCCCAGCCCTCACCTGCCCCCAGCACGTCGCCGTAGGAGAATCCGCCGCAGGCAGCCACGCCCTTGAAACCGGCCAGCGCAACACGGCCGGCTATGATGTCGCTCATGTGCACATCCACGGCAGTGAATCCGGCGCGGTCGAACGCGGCGGCCATTTCGACCTGACCGTTGACGCCCTGCTCGCGCAGGATCGCGATCCTGGGGCGGGACAGTAGCAGTTCGGGGGCCTTATTCTCGTTGATGTCGTAGGTGAGCTTCACATGCAGCCCCGCGTCCCTGGCATCCAGTGTGCGGTCGTATTCCTGTTGCGCGCAGGCCGGGTTGTCGCGCAGCATTTGCAGCCGATAAGTCGTCTCGGACCAGATGCGGCGCAACGTGATCGCGTTTTCGCTGTACAGCCGGGTCTTGCCGCGCGTGATATTGATGGTACCGCCGGTGTTGAGGCGCGCCACTTCGTGCACGTTGCCCATATCCACATCGTCGCACTGCACGAAGATGTCGGCCAGATCGGCACGGCGCACTTGCACCAGCGCGCCGAGTTCTTCGTTGAACAGAATGCCGAGGTCGTCGCCCTTGCATTCGTCGAGACGGATATCCAGTCCGACATGCGAGGCAAAGCTCATCTCGCACAACGCCGCCAGCATGCCGCCGTCGGAACGGTCGTGATAGGCCAGCAGCTTGCCTTCGCGGTTGAAACGCTGAATGAGGTTGAAGAAGGATTTGAGTTTTTTGGCATCGTCCACGTCCGGTGCCTCATCGCCGGTCTGTTTGTACACCTGCGCCAGCGCCGAACCGCCCAGGCGGTTTTTTCCACAACCCAGATCGAACAGCAAGATCACGGTATCGGTGTCGGCGACGAGTTGCGGCGTGAGTGTCTTGCGCGCGTTGCTGCAGGGCGAGAAAGCAGTGACGATGAGCGACAAGGGTGCGGTGACGGCTTTGCCCTGCTCGCCCTCTTTCCACGTGGTCTTCATCGACATCGAATCCTTGCCCACGGGAATGCTGATACCCAGTTCCGGGCACAACTCCATACCCACGGCCTTGACAGTGTCGAACAGGGCGGCGTCTTCGCCGTGATGCCCGGCGGCGGCCATCCAGTTGGCGGAGAGTTTGATGTCGCCTATCTTTTCGATCTGCGCGGCGGCGATGTTGGTGATCGCCTCGCCGATGGCCATGCGCCCGGACGCCGGTGCATTCAGGACGGCGATGGGGGTACGTTCGCCGAGCGCAAAAGCTTCACCCAGGTTGGTATTGAAACCCATGAGCGTGATGGCCACGTCCGCCACCGGCACTTGCCACGGCCCGACCATCTGGTCGCGCGCGGTCATGCCGCCCACGGTGCGGTCGCCGATGCTGATGAGGAAAGTTTTGTCGGCCACGGAGGGCAGGCGCAGCACGCGCTCCACGGCCTCTTTCAATGCGATATTGGCGGTGTCGAGCCTGGGCAGTTGCACTTGCTCGCGCTTCACATTGCGCGTCATTTTGGGCGGTTTGCCGAGCAGCACGGAGAGCGGCATGTCCACCGCGTCGTTGCCGAACTCTTCGTCGTGCACGACCAGGCAATCTTCGTCGATGGCCCTGCCCAGTACGGAGAACGGGCAGCGTTCGCGGTCGCACAGCTCCTTGAATTCCATGACGCGCTCGAACGGAATCGCGAGGACATAACGTTCCTGCGCTTCGTTGCTCCATATCTGCATGGGTGTCATGCCGCGTTCTTCGCTGGGCACCGAGCGCAACTCGAAGTCCCCGCCCTTGCCGCCGCCGTGCACCAGTTCGGGCAGCGCATTGGAAATACCGCCCGCGCCGACGTCGTGAATGGAGAGGATGGGATTGTTGTCGCCCATTTGCCAGCAGCGGTCGATGACTTCCTGCGCGCGGCGCTGCATCTCCGGGTTGCCGCGCTGCACGGAATCGAAATCGAGGTTTTCCGCATTGGAACCCGTGTCCATGCTGGATGCCGCGCCGCCGCCCAGGCCGATCAGCATGCCGGGACCGCCCAACTGGATGATTACCGCACCCACCGGCAGTTCGTGCTTGTGGGTATGTGGAGCGCTGATATTGCCGACACCGCCCGCCAGCATGATGGGCTTGTGGTAGCCGCGCATCTCGCCGTTCACCTGCTCTTCGAAGGTACGGAAATAGCCGGCCAGATTGGGGCGGCCGAATTCGTTGTTGAACGCCGCGCCGCCGAGCGGGCCGTCGATCATGATTTGCAGGGGGGAAGCGATGCGGCCCGGCTTGCCGTAGGGATTAGCTTCCCACGGCTGCATAAAACCCGGAATGTTCAAATTGGATACCGAGAACCCCGTCAATCCCGCCTTGGGTTTGGAGCCGGTGCCCGTTGCCCCTTCGTCGCGGATCTCGCCGCCCGAACCGGTCGCCGCGCCCGCAAACGGCGCAATCGCCGTCGGGTGGTTATGCGTCTCCACTTTCATCAGGGTGTGGGTGAGTTCGTGGCTGAACGCGTATTCGCCGCCGGCGCGCGGATAGAAGCGGTCGATCTCGGCACCCTCGATGACGGAGGAGTTGTCCGAATAGGCCACCACGGTACCTTCGGGATGCAGCTTGTGCGTGTTGCGGATCATGCCGAACAGCGAGATGGCTTGCGCCTCGTCGTCGATGACCCAGTCGGCATTGAATATCTTGTGGCGGCAGTGCTCCGAGTTGGCCTGCGCGAACATCATGAGTTCGACATCGGTCGGATTGCGCTTGAGCTTGGTGAAGTTCGCCACCAGATAATCAATCTCGTCGATGGATAGGGCCAGACCCAGTTCACGGTTGGCAATTTCCAGCGCGGCATTGCCGCCGTTGAGGATATCCACGCTGGACAGCGGCTGTGGCGTGCCGTGGGCGAATATCATTTCCGAAACACCGGTAACTTGCGCGATCACCGATTCGGTCATGCGGTCGTGCAACAAGGGCAGCACGACTTGCTTCTCGGCTTCGGAAAGGTGCTTGCCGTGCCTGTTCTTCAGGTAGTACAGCACGCCGCGTTCGATGCGCACCACTTGCGGCAGGGCGCAATGGCGCGCGATATCGGTGGCTTTGGACGACCAGGGCGAGATGGTGCCAAGGCGCGGTACCACCAGCAGGGTCTGGGCCGTGCAGGCGACTTCCGGCTCGCCGGCGCCCTTGTCCAGGCCGAGCAGGCGATCCAGCAGGATGGCCTCGTCTGCCGACAGGTCGGTGGACAGCTCGGTGAAATAACAGTGGCGCGTATCTTCGATGGTCACGCCGGATTGGGTGGCGCCCAGTGCGGCGCGCAGTTTGTCGAGGCGGAAGGCGGAAAGAGCGGATTTACCTATCGAAGTGCGGAACATGGCGAGATAGCGCGATGAAATAACGAGGCCGGATTATACTATGCGCACCCGTTTAACCTAACCCGTCATTCCCGTCTTCGGAAAGAATCGCATGCCCGGTACACGTCCGACACCCATCACGCAAAAACAGGTCGCCGCCTTCCTCAAGCCGCGCCCCAAAGACAGCCATAAAGGCATGTTCGGCACGGTGACGATCATCGGCGGCGCCAATGGCATGGTGGGTGCGGCGCTGTTGGCCGGACGCGCCGCGCTCAAGATGGGCGCGGGTCTCGTTCATGTCGGCCTGCTGGCGGACAATGCCCCCGTGGTGGATTTGATACAACCGGAACTGATGCTGCACAAAGCATCAGACTTGCTGCGTTCCTTCCCCCACCCCTCCCCTCCCGCGCAGGGAGAGGGGGTAAACGTGAAAGACAATATTTATCCCAGTGTGCTCGTCGTCGGTTGCGGGCTTGGACACAGTCCCGCCGCGCAAAAGGTGGTGTACGACGCCTTATTGCTCGATGCGGCGCTGGTGCTGGATGCCGATGCGCTCAACATCATCGCGCAACGCCCCGACCTGCGCGGTATGCTGCATGCGCGCAAGGCTCCCGCCGTTTTTACGCCCCACCCCGGCGAAGCCGCACATTTGCTGGCTTGCAGCACAGGCGACATTCAGAAGGATCGCCCGGCAGCGGCCTCCAACCTTGCCAAACGTTTGGGGGGCAGCGTGGTACTGAAAGGCGCGGGTAGTATCTGCGCGACCCGTGACGGCAAGCTGTACCTCAACCGGACCGGCAATCCCGGCATGAGCGCTGCCGGCATGGGCGATGTGCTGGGCGGCATGATCGCATCGTTTATCGCGCAGGGCCTGAGCGCGGACCAGGCGCTGCTGCTCGGCGTGCACCTGCACGGCGCGGCGGGCGACGAACTGGCCCGGCAGCAGGCAACCCTGGGCATGAGCGCGACGGAAGTGACGGAATGGGCGCGTTGGTTGTTGAACAAGTGGATGCCGTAGGGTGGGCACGTTTTTGTGCCCACGCGGTACGGTACAACGTGAGCAGAACGAACGGGTAGTGGTGCGCCGTTGGAAAGCTGTCGGCATTCCCCTTGCGGGGACAAAATACGTGCCCACCCTGCCAAGCTATAATTACTCTCTATGACCAATATCCTCTACCGCTACCTGATGATCATCGTGGCCTGCATCTCGCTGTTGGTGGGGCTGCAGATTCCTAACTTCATCGACCAGTACCAGAAACGCATCGATGCGCATTTGCGCGAGGTGACCGCCAATCTCCAGCCGTTTCAGGAGATTGCGGACAAATATTTTGGCGGTGACATCGTCCGGTTGATCGACCTGCATCGCAACAGCGAAGCCCAGCCCTTCCGCGAAGAAGGTGTGGCAATTGAAACGATGGTTCAGCGCAAACAGCGTTTCGAGGCCGATCTGGCCGCGCTGCAGACCAGCCTGCCGCAGAAGGCGCTGAACGTCCTGCTGCATGGCGACCGCGAGATGATCGACGAGGCTCTGGGACAATACAGTTACTCTGTGCCGTTGAACCAGGACGCGCTGTTATTCGGTGCGGGCGTCGCACTCGCCATTTTGCTGCTGGTGGAGCTGTTGCTCGCACTGGCCCGCTTCCTCAGCGCGGCAATCATATATTCCCGCCACACTTCATCTACCTGAGCACAATGACCTATCCCATCGATATCAGCGAAGAGGCTGGCGTCCGCTTTTTGCATTTCGGTTCGCTCTGGATACAGGGCGCCATGCGCATCGCCCGCCCCTGGCATCTGGAACTCGACTACACCCGGGAGATGATGGCAAGTCTATTGCTGCGCGACGATTCGCGCTTTCCGCGCAAAGTGCTGCTCATCGGCCTGGGGGCGGCATCGCTCACCAAATTCCTGTACCGCAATTTTCCGCTGGCAAAGCTGACGGTGGTGGAAATCGAGCCGCGCGTGGTGGCCGCCGCCCGGCAATTCTTCAAGCTGCCGGACGACCCGAAGCGGCTGAACATCGTGATCGCGGATGGCGCGCAGTTCGTCGCCGAAAACGACAAGAGCTATGACCTGATCCTGGTCGACGGTTTTGACGAAGATGCGCGTCCCGGCGAACTGGATTCGCTGCCGTTCTACCAGATGTGCCGCGCCCGGCTGAACGACAACGGCGTGCTGGCGGTAAACCTGCTGGGGCGCAGCCGCGGCCACGCGGCCAGCCTGCAGCGGCTGCGCGAGGCTTTCGACACGCGCGCGCTGGCCTTCCCTTCCTGCGACAGCGGCAATGTGATCGCCCTGGCGGCAACAGGGGAACCTGTCCGTATCGGGCTGGATGATCTCAAGGAACAAGCCGAAACACTCAAGGCGGAGACGGGGTTAAATCTGCTGCCGACGCTGACGCGCATCGAGCAGTCGCAAACCTGTCCCGGCGGTGTGTTTTATCTTTGAAACAAAGTTGCCGGATAATGCGTTTCGTCCGGGATTAGGATTAGAATATGTAACGAGGAGGATGCATCCAATTACAAGTTACATTTTGCAAGCCGATGAACATCATTCTTGAAAGGTAGCGATCATGGCAACGACCAAATCAACCACCGCAAAAAAACCCGCCGCAAAACCGGCTGTCAAGAAGACCGCTGCAACCACCGGCAAGGCAACCGCCAAAACCGCGACAACCAAGAAAGCCGCAACGACCGTCAAAAAGCCCGTGGCAAAGACAAGCAAACCGGCAGCGCCCGCAGCCGCGAAAAAGCCGGCCGCAACGGCGAAATCCGCTCCGGCCAAAACCAGCGCGCTTTCACCCGAGCAACGCTACAAGATGGTTCAGGACGCGGCCTATTTCATCGCCGAGAAGAACGGCTTCCAGGCCGGTTCGATGGACTACTGGATTGCGGCCGAAGCCGAGATCACGACCTTGTTGTCGGGCAAGAAGAAATAGCTGCCTATTTCTTCGGACCTGTCGTCCCGGTTTCAACAACATAACGGACATAGGGCAGGTCCAATCCCTCGGCGGTGATCACTCCGAGCAACTGATTGGCATGCTTGTCGTCAAGCACGAATTCGACCTGCACCGGCAAATCCCCGGCCAGTTCGAAAAAGTTGTCCTCGTGCAAATGCCCGTGCCGCCCATATCCCGCCACGGCACGGAACACGGAGCCGCCCGGCACACCCAGCGTTTTGGCTTTTTCCAGCAGCCATTCCTGCAGCAGTTTGCCGTGATGATGATGTTTCTCGGTCAAATAGAATTTCAGGTATACGCTTTGCATATCAACCTCCCGCTTGTATCCATTTGAATGTCTGCATTCCCAATACCGTCATCAGCAAAGAGCCGCCGAGATGGGTCGCGACAATGGCTGTGCCCCAGGCGTATTGGCCGCGCATCAGCAGCGTGACGGTTTCCGCCGAGAAGGTGGAAAAGGTGGTGAGTCCGCCCAGGAAACCGGTGATGATGAACAAACGCCACTCCGGCGACAGGCCGGGGTGCTGCATGAAAAATGCGACCGCAAGGCCGATGAGGTAACCGCCGACCAGGTTGGCGGTGAGCGTACCTAGCGGCAACTCCGCCACTGCCGGGTTTAACCACAGGCCCAAGCCCCAGCGCAGCCATGCACCGATAGCGGCACCCAGTCCAATGGCGAAAAAAGCGTAGAAAGTCATGGGCAGATTGTAGCAGGCGAAAAGGATTTTGTAGGGTGGGCACGTTTTTGGTGCCCACGCTGAATGCGAAAACTTGCTCCGCGTGGGCACCAAAAACGTGCCCACCCTACGGCGGAACAATCCCGCGCAGCTTGAAACAGTTTTGTAGGGTGGGCACGTTCCTGGTGCCCACGCGGAACACATGATGCTTACAGCTTGGGCACCAAAAACGTGCCCACCCTACGGCGGAATGATACCGCGCAGCTTGAAGCACCGCATGTTGGGTGTTCCGTCCAGTTCGTACTCGTTGAATTCGCGGCACGGCGACGGGCGTTGTTCGTAGATGGCGCAGGAGACTTGCTTGCCGATTTCACCGCGCAGCGCGGCACAGCGCGGCGGAAAATTGTTGGTACCCTTCATGCACAGCATGTGCTGGTGCACCTGCTCGGTGAATTCGACGGGAACGATACCACCGGGAGCTTCACTGCATTCTCCCCAGTAGAATGAAATACGATAATAGGCGCAGCAGGCGCCGCAGGACAGACAGGGATTGGGAGAGATATTCATGGCATCCTGCGTGGGGGCAATAACATGCCTGCCCTGCTCAATTCATTCGTAAACCACTTCTGCCCACAGGTCGTGCTCGTCGGAATCGGTAATGCGCACCGTGACGAATTCGCCCACTTCCAGATTTTCGTCGTCGATATACACCAGTCCGTCGATTTCCGGCGCATCGGCGGCGCTGCGTGCAACCGAGCCTTCCTCGTCGACATCGTCCACCAGCACCTGCATGGTCTGGCCGACTTTCTTCGCCAGTTTTTCGGCGCTGATTTCTTCCTGCAGATACATTAATCTCGCAAGACGGTCTTCCTGCTCATACGGGTCGATGTGATCGGGTAGCGCATTCGCGGCGGCCCCTTCTACCGGCGAATACTTGAACGCGCCAACACGGTCGAGCCGGGCTTCCTCGATAAAGTCGAGCAGTTCCTCGAATTCCGCTTCCGTCTCGCCGGGGAAGCCGACGATGAAGGTGCTGCGCAGCACGATGTCCGGACATATCTCGCGCCACTGTTTGATGCGCTTGAGCACGTTCTCGCTGCTGGCCGGACGTTTCATCAATTTCAAAATGCGTTCGTTGGCGTGCTGGAACGGGATATCGAGGTAGGGCAATATTTTGCCTTCCGCCATCAACGGGATGACATTGTCCACGCCCGGATAAGGATAGACGTAATGCAGGCGCGTCCACACGCCGAGGCTGCCCAGCGCACCCGCCAGTTCAGCCATGCTGGTCTTGAGCGGTTTGCCTTGCCAGAAGCCGGTGCGGTATTTCACGTCCACGCCGTAGGCCGAGGTATCCTGCGAAATGACCAGCAGTTCCTTCACGCCGGACTCGACCAGTTTTTCCGCCTCGCCCATGACGTCATGGATGGGACGGCTGACCAGGTCGCCGCGCAATGCGGGAATGATGCAGAACGAACAACTGTGGTTGCAGCCCTCGGAAATTTTCAGATAGGCAAAATGCTGCGGCGTGAGGCGCACGCCTTGCGGCGGCACGAGGTCGGTATAAGGATCGTGCAGCCCTTCGACCAGGCTCAGGACAGGCTTCGGCAGGTGCAGGTGCACAGCATTCATCACCTCCTCGGTGGCGTGCGGGCCGGTGACTGCCAGCACCCTGGGATGCGTCTCCTGCACGATATCGCCCTTGGCGCCGAGGCAGCCGGTGACGATGACTTTGCCGTTTTCCTGCAGCGCTTCACCGATGGCTTCCAGCGATTCTGCCACGGCGCTGTCGATAAAACCGCAGGTGTTGACCACCACGAGGTCAGCTTCCTGATAACTCGGCGTGATCTCGTAACCTTCGGCGCGCATGCGGGTAAGGATGTGTTCGGAATCGACGGTCGCTTTGGGACAACCGAGCGACACAAAGCCGATCCTGGGTGTTGCCTTGCTCATGGGTTCATCCCTTATGTTCAGTCTTGGGTATCCTGCCTCACCAATGGCGCATCAACCAGCGACAAGGGATCTTCGATCGGCTCAAGGTGTGTCGTCAGATGACTGAAAGGTACCACTGCCCGGATGTCGGCTTCAATTTGTTCCACTTCATCATGTCCACGCTGTACCGTCCACTCGCCCGGCACCAGCACGTGCAAGGTAATGAATGCCTGTCTGCCCGCCTGACGGGTGCGCAGGGCATGAAAATCCAGCCCCTGCCCGCAGTATTTTTTCAACACTGCTTCAATCGCCTCAAGCTGATCCTCCGGAAGCGCTTCGTCCATCAGGCCGGAAGCGGAGCGCTGCAGCAACTGCCAGCCCGTCCACACAATATTGGCCGCCACCAGCAAGGCGATCAAGGGGTCCAGCCACAACCAGCCGCTGATCCATACCAAGCCGACGCCGATGATAACGCCGACCGAGGTCCAGACATCGGTTATGAGATGTTTGGCATCGGCTTCCAGGGTGATCGAATTGAATTCACGTCCCGCCTTGAGCAGTTCGCGTGCGGCAAACAGGTTGATTAGCGAAGCGACGACCGACACGCCCAGACCGACGCCGACCGCTTCAATCGCCTGCGGATGCAGAAAACGCCCGATCGCGGTGTAGGCAATGCTGAATGCGGCAAGCAGGATGAGAAAGCCTTCGAAGGCGCTGGAGAAATATTCCGCCTTGCCGTGACCGTAGGCATGCCGGTCGTCGGCGGGCGTGCCCGCCAGGGAAAGCATGGACAGCGCCATCAGCGCGCCGGCCAGGTTGACGAACGATTCCAGCGCATCGGACAGTAGTCCGACCGAACCGGTCATCCACCAGGCAATGCCCTTGAGCAGGATGGTGGCGATCGCCGCAGAAATGGAAAGCCATGCGTAACGTTTCAAATGCCCGGTCGTCATATGAAAATCCTTACTCCGAGACAAGCAGGCCAAGCAAGCCAACCGTGGCCACGCCCAACACGATCAACGAGACTTGCTGCACGGTGTCTTTGATCCGGGTGCGTTTGTGCAGACCGGGAATCAGGTCGGCCACGGCAACATAGATCATGCTGGATGCCGCCAGCGCCAACAGGTACGGGATAAAACCCTGCATGCCCTGCAAAGCGAAATAGGCGATGATGCCGCCGACCAGGGTGGCGAAACTGGAAATCAGGTTGAGCTGGAATGCGCGCATTTTGCTGTAACCGGAATGCAGCAAAATGGCGAAATCGCCGACTTCCTGCGGGATCTCGTGCGCGATGATCGCCAGTGCGGTGGCCAGGCCGAGATGAAGGTCGGTCAGGAAGGCGGCGGCAATGATGATGCCGTCGACGAAATTGTGGAAGGTGTCGCCCACAATGACCATCGTGCCGCTACGGCCGTGGTCGGTCTCGTTATGCGAGTGCGGCTCGTGGGCATCGCAATTCTCGCGGTGACAATGGCGCCAGATCAGCACTTTTTCCAGTGTAAAGAACAGCAGGATGCCGAGCAGAACCGTGCTGCTTACCAGTGCCACATTGGGTGCCAAACGGATCGCCTCGGGCAGGATGTCCAGAAATACCGCACCCAGCAGCGCGCCAATGGCGTAGCTCACCAGCATGCCGATCCAGCGGGTGTTCGCATTGAGTGCGAACAGCGCCGCCGCCGCCACACTCAGGAAACCGCCCAGAAAACTTGCGGAGACAATCCACGCAAAGATGCTCATGCCAAAACCATATTCGAGAAAGGGCGGGAATTATACCCAGTATCAGTTGCTCGCGCCGAACTCCGATTCCTTGTTGTAGTACCTGAAACATTCGCGCAAGCGTGCGGTCGCCTCGTCGGTCAGCTTCCCGAAAGCAACGCCGCACACGTGCTTGTCCTGCTCCTGGCGTTGCCAGCTGATCTTGCCCGGCAACCTGATCGGTTGCTGGGCTTCGTATTGCTTGAGATCCTCCTGCGGCAGATACAACTCCATCTCGATCGGCTGGCTCCTGTCCAGCTGTCTGCTCATCATCAGACGAATGCCCGCCAGACTGAAATCCAGGCTGGTGCATTCAACCGCCAGATCCCCCTGCGTCACGTTGACCAGCAAACGATTGGACGCGCGCGGATATGAGCGTTTTTCATGTTGTGCCGTTTCGATCATGTTCGAATGATCGAAGGTGAAATCCGCCATCAACAGGTTGAGTTTCCCGGTGACCTTGTGCAACCCGTCGCCGATGATGGCTGTCGTCTCAACCTTGTCCGAACTTTCGTGCAGCGTCGAGAACAGGTCTCGCAGCGTATTCTTGAGCACGTCAACATTGCCTATCTGCACGCCGCTCGCCTTGGATATGCCGCTATTGGCGCTGGCCGTTTCCGCGATATCGACCGATATGCGCTCGATCACCGTCGCCGTTTCGCCCGCCAGTTTCTGGTTATCGTGCACCTTCTCCACCACCACGCCCATCGATTTGGTCACCTCATTCACCTTGCCGCCCAATTGTCCGATGATGTTGGATACCTCGCCTGCGGACTGGGTGGTGCGCTCTGCCAGCTTGCGCACCTCGTCCGCCACCACCGCGAAGCCGCGCCCCTGCTCGCCGGCCCGGGCCGCTTCGATCGCCGCATTCAGCGCCAGCAGATTGGTTTGCTCGGCGATGGTCTGGATCGTGGTGATGATGGCGCGGATCTGTGCCGCCGATTTCTCCAGTTCGGATATCTTGGTTGCCGCCAAGTTCACTTCCTGCACCGTGTTTTCCATCTCGGAGATGTTTTTTTGCACGATGTTGATTCCCTCGCGCGCCTGGGCTTCGGTCGTCTGCGCCCTGATAGTCGCCTCCGAAGCCTGCGCCTGCACGCTTTCCGAAATCTCGTGCAGCTGCTGCGTTGCGCTGTTCACTTCTTCCGACCGGCTCTGTTCCTTGCGTCCCACTTCGGCGATTTCGTGCGAGATTTTGGCGATCTGGAACGCGGATTGCTCCATCTCCTTGCCGCTCTCGTTCACCTCGCGCATGATGTGATTGAGCTTGGACAGCATGTCGTTGAAACTGATTTCCAGCTCACCGATCTCGTCGCGAGAGGTATTTTTCACCCCCTTGGTCAGGTCGCCTTTTTCGACTTCCTTCAATGCCTGACGCAGCGCCCGGATGGGTCTGACGAACAAACTGGCCACGAAACCGATAATGACGAACTGGAGCATGAACTCCAGCCCGGATTCCCAGAACGAATTGAAGATGTAAGCATTGTGGTTTTGCACGAGCTTGTCGATAACCTGCTGGGCAACCCCGCCTGTGCGCGCAATATCGACCATCTGCCCCAGTTCATGCGACGCCAGCATCCGGTTATAGACCGTGGTGATCATCGTCACCATGAAGAACCCGAACTGCAGCTTCCACCGTATGCTGAGCGAGTTGTACCAGTTTTTCATAGAAGTCTCCGAAGGATACTGAAAAGCCAGAAAATGCCGGCCGCATGTCTATGACGACAACATGGAGAAAAACTTGAGGTTTGATTTTATATGTCCGGCAAAATCCCCGAATTCGGGAAATTGGCAGGCCGCACGATCCTGCCGCTGCCGAAGGCGGGAATGACTTCCCGCGCGGGAAGTTATTCCTCGGTATGAACTGATACCGTCAAACCCGCTTGAGAATATGGCTCCCGATCGAATACCCCGCCCCGAACGAGCAGACGACACCGATGCTCCCCGCCGCAAGATCGGTGTTGTGCTGATGGAACGCGATGATGGAACCGGCCGAAGCGGTGTTGGCGAATTTGTCGAGGATGACGGGCGCCTCTTCCAGCGTGGCATCGCGTCCGAGGATGCGCTTCGAGATCAGGTGGTTCATGGTCAGGTTGGCCTGGTGCAGCCAGTAGCGATTGACGTCGCTTGCCGCGAGACCGTTGGCCGCAAGGTGCGCAGAGATGTGCTCGGCGGCCATGGGGCAGACTTCCTTGAACACCTTGCGGCCTTCCTGCATGAAAAGCTTGTCGCGGCTGTCGCGCGAGGCCGGATCGCAGCGGTCGAGGAAGCCGCTGTTGTTGCGGATATTGTTGGAGAAGACCGTCGCGGCCTTGGAGCCGAGTATCTCCCACGCAGACTTTTGACTACCGGAAGGCGCGGCTTCGACAACGACGGCGGTGGCGACATCGCCGAAGATGAAGTGGCAATCGCGGTCGCGCCATTCGAGGTGGCCCGAGGGCAGCTCGGGGCTGATCACCAGCGCACAGCGTGCACTGCCCGAGCGTACGGCGTTGGCGGCCTGTTCGATGCCGAACGTGGCGGAGGAGCAGGCGACGTTCATGTCGTAGCCGTAACCGCCGCAGCCCAGCGCAAATTGCACCTCGACGGCGATGGCCGGATAGGGCCGCTGCAGATTGGAGCAGGCGACGATGACCAGGTCGACCTCTTCCGCCTTGCGTCCGGCATTGGCCAGCGCTTCGCGCGCGGCGCCGACGGCCATCTCCGCCATCAGCGATATCTGATCGTCCGGGCGCTGCGGAATCACGGGACACATGCGCTCCGGATCGAGCACGCCGCTTTTTTCGACCACGTAGCGCTGCTTGATGCCCGATGCCTTCTCGATGAACTCGCTGCTCGATTCCGGCAGCGCGGCAACCTCGCCGCTGGCGATGGCGGCAGCATTGCGTTCGTTGCTGCGCCGGGCATACTCATTGTATGAAGCCACGAGTTCCGCGTTGGTGATGAGATCAGGTGGCACCCAGAGCCCGCTGCCCGTGATGTAGACCTTGTTCATGTTGCACTCCTCCTGTCGATTTGGATTTATATAAACTACCGTTTTACGCAATCTTCCACGCCATTGTTACCGCCCTTGAATTCGGGCTCGTAGCAGAACTTGTGGAAAGTCAGTTTGCCTCGCTTGTTCTTCGCATATTCAAATATTCTATTTCTCTCGCAGCCATGTCTGGCTGCGGCCAAACAGCGAAAATCCGATGTAGCCGCGAACGATCAGTTGTTTGCCGTCGGGCGACATTCTGAGCTTCGCGCGATAGATTTTGCCATTATCCGGGTCGAGAATCTGTCCGCCGGAATATTCGTCACCCTGATTCCTGAGTCCCCACAGGAACACCATACCCACTACCGGCTGGTTCCTGCGGGCGCCTTCGCACTTTGCGCACCGGTTCTGCCCATTGTCGCGGGGACGCGGAAATATCTGTTCTATGCGTCCGCTCAACTCGCCCTGTTTTTCCTCAATGACCACCAGCGAACGCGGCTTGCCATCGTTATCGTCCAGCGTCAGCCAGCGCCCGGTCGGAACGGAATCGACCGCATGCGCCGAGCATGCGATGCCGATCGCCACGGCCAAGCCGCACATTATTCCGGATAATTTGCACAAACGAATCTTCAAGATCAGCCCAGCCAGATGAACGTCCCCATGCGCCCCGTCACCCCGTCGCGGCGGTAGGAGAAAAATTTGTCTTTCTGGTGATAGGTGCAGAACGTGCCGCCGGAGATGCGTGTGATGCCGAGCGCATTCAGGCGCTGGCGAGCCAGCCGCACGATGTCGGCGCGGTATTTGCCTTCGGCTGCAAGCGGAATGAAGGCGGCAGCCGCTTGCGCATCGTGTGCCATGAACGCCGCGCGCACGTCTTCGCCCACCTCGAATGCATGCGGCCCGATGGTCGGCCCCAGCCATGCCATCAGTTGCTGCGATGCGACGCCCATTTCTTTCACGGTCGCTTCGATCACGCCGTCGCACAACCCGCGCCAGCCGGCATGTGCCGCCCCAACCACCGTACCCGCCTCGTCGCACAGCAACACCGGCAGGCAATCCGCCGTCATGATGACGCAGACCGCGCCGCGATGGCGCGAGATGCAGGCATCGGCCTGCGGCACGCAACTCGCGGCATCGGCATTCACCACGATTTTGCCATGCACCTGTTCCAGCCATATCGGCTCGCTCGGCATGTACGGGGCCAGCAATTGGCGATTGTGCGCAACGACGCGCGGGTTATCTCCGACATGCGTACCGAAGTTGAGACTGTCATAAGGTGCCGCACTGAAACCGCCCAGGCGCGTGCTCTGCAATGCCTTTACATTGGCGGGAGCCGGCCAGTCGGGGTAAATGAAAGTCTCACGCAGGTCCATCGCCCGCCTCGTCAATTTTATCCAGCAGTTCTTCCATGTCTTCCGGCAGCGGCGCATGGAACTCCATCCACTCCCCGGTGACCGGGTGCTCCAATGCCAATTGCGTGGCATGCAATGCCTGACGCGGGAAACCGTTCAGCAATTCGCGCAACTGCGGCGCGCATTTCTGCACGCCCTTCCGGTAGACGCTGTCGCCGACCAGGGGATGGCCGAAGTGTGTCAGGTGCACGCGGATCTGGTGGGTGCGTCCGGTCTCGAGACGGCAGCGCAGCAACGTGCAACTGGGGAAATTGGCTTCCACGGCGAAATGCGTGATTGCATCCTTGCCGCCCTCGATCACCGCCATCTTCACGCGCTGCGAGGGATGGCGGCCGATGGGCAGGTCTATGGTGCCGCCGTAGTCGATTTCGCCCCACACCAGCGCCAGGTATTCGCGCTTCACGCTGCGCTTCTGCATCTGGCGCACCAGTGCGGTCTGCGCGACCAGGGACTTGGCCACCACCATCAGTCCGCTGGTGTCCTTGTCCAGGCGGTGCACGATGCCGGCGCGCGGCACATCGGCAAGCTGCGGCACGTGGTGCAACAGGGCGTTGAGCAGCGTGCCCTGCCAGTTGCCGCTGCCCGGATGCACCACCAGCCCGACAGGCTTGTTGATGACCAGGATGGCATCGTCCTCGTACACGATGTCGAGCGGAATGTCCTCGGCATGGTAGGGTTGTTCGGAAGGATGGATTTGGGGCGAGACGCAGATGGTTTCGCCGCCCCACACCTTTTGTTTGACCGTGGCCGGACTGCCGTTGAGCATGACCATGCCCTGTTCTATCCAGTCCTGCAGGCGGCTGCGCGAGTATTCGGGCAGCAGTTTGACCAGGGCCTGGTCAAGGCGCAGTCCGCCATGTTCCATCGGTACCTTCATCTCAAGCAGGTCGGCAGACTCGTCGTCTTTGCTATAATCGTATAAATCTTCTTCGGGTTCCATCATGCGCCATAGTTTAGCCGTTTTCCTCCTGTTCACGTTAGTTGCTTGCAGTTCCGACCCCGCCAAGGAGGCTGAGAACCTCACCGCCGACCAGTTATATGCCCAGGCGCGGGAGTCTATGGACGATCACAGTTACGAGAAGGCGATCAAGCAGTGGGAAACGCTGCAATCGCGTTTCCCCTATGGCCGCTACGCGCAGCAGGCGCAGATGGAAATCGCCTACGCCTACTACAAACACAGCGAACCTGCGCCGGCGCTGGGCGCACTGGAGCGTTTCGAGAAGATGTATCCCAACAGTGCGCACCTGGATTACGTGCTGTATCTCAAAGGGCTCGTCAACTTCAACGAGAACATCAACAGCATGCTGGGCACCCTGTTCGAACAGGATCCTGCCGAGCGTGATCCCGTTGCGTTGCGCGATTCCTTCGACTCGTTCAAGGAACTCGTCACCCGCTATCCCGACAGCAAGTACTCACCGGATGCCAGGGTGCGCATGCAATACCTGCTCGACACGCTGGCCAACGGGGACATCAAAGTGGCCAGTTATTACCTGCGGCGCGGCGCTTATGTCGCTGCCGTAAACCGTGCGAAAAACGTGCTGGTCAATTATCCGCAAACGCCGCAAACCCGCGATGCCCTGCAGATCATGGTGCAGGCTTATGCCGCAATGGGAATGCAAGACCTGAGCGCCGACACAAAGAAAATCCTCGACCTGAACGTTGCCAGGGACGGGATCAAGCCGGTCGTCAGGGCAATGCCCAAAACGACGCCCTGGTGGGATTTCTGGAGCTAGGCAAGTGAAGTTCTGTCCCGAGTGCGGCGCACCCGTCGAACTGTCCACGCCGCAGGACGATCACCGCGAACGCCACGTCTGCACCGTCTGCAACACTATCCACTACCAGAATCCGAAAATCATCGCGGGCGCCATCCCGGAATGGGAAGACGGGCGCATCCTGCTTTGCCGCCGCGCCATCGAACCGCGCAGCGGGCTGTGGACACTTCCCGCCGGTTTCATGGAAAACGGCGAAACCACGACCCAGGCCGCCGCGCGCGAAACGCTGGAAGAAGCCAATGCGCGCATCGATGTGCTGGGTTTGTACGCGATGTACAACCTGCCCTACATCAATCAGGTGCAGCTGTTGTTCCGTGCCAGGCTGCTCGATCTGGATTTCTCGCCGGGCGTGGAAAGCCTGGAAGTGGAACTTTTTGGCGAGAACGAAATACCGTGGGACACGCTGGCCTTCCGCCAGATTCGCTACACGCTGGAACATTTCTTCTCCGACCGCAAACGCGGCGATTTTGTATTCCGCAACACCGACCTGGAACGGCCCGTTCTGCGCTGACACTTTGGGTGCGGATGAAATTGCAGCTCAGGTTGGTTCAGAACTTGGCCGCTGCAGTCCAAGCACTTAAGCTGCTCTTAAGATGTTCCCCATACCATGATCACCTCACCATGCAATTAAGGAGATCAAAATGAGAAACGTTATTGAAAGTGTATCCGGCCTTGTACGCTGGGCAGTGACGGGACTGATCACACTGGTCGCATCGCTACCGGTGCTCACATCCCTCAGCACCTATATCTGAATGCAAACCGTGCCCCCGGTGCGAAGGTATCGGGGGCACCGGATCAATAGCCCGTCTTGCGTCCCTCGATCACCGGCAGCTTGATATCGCTGATCAGCGATCCGATCAGGCGTGCAATGGTTTCGGAGGCGATTACCGTATGGGCATTGTTTACTCCCAGCAGCTTTTCGCGTAATTCCTGGCGTATCGCGCGCATTCCGGTCAGCTCGAAAATAATATCGATCTTGTCGCCCATCGCCACGATCTCGTCCAGCGTGGCAATCCTGACACCGTTTGCCACAGCCTGCGCTTTGGCCGGCGTGTCAGCCTGTTCGGCGACACAGACCAGATTGATGTCTTCTTTTTTCTGCAGCATTGCGCCGAGAAAAGCCGAGCCGATTCTTCCCAGCCCGATAATGGCAATATTCTGTTTGTTCATGATTCCCCCCCTGAGGATTGGATTGATTGACGAATGATTCCGGATGCCACTATTTTTTTCCCGCACCCAGCGCCTGAAAGAAACGCGGCGCGAGGTCGGGCTGGTTCTCTTCCATTGTGAATTGGCCGGACATTTCCTGGTCGAGCACACTCAGCCTGTCCGCCAGCGCCGGATGGGTCTTGAACATCAGGGCTACACTGGAGTCGCTGGGATTCAGTGATTCCAGGGTTTGCAATACCGCCGGCAAACCATAAGGATCGTAGCCGCCACGCGCCGCGATCACCACGCCCATGCGGTCGGCCTCGAATTCGTCTTTCTTGTCCAACCCGCGCGCATAGACTTCCGTGCCCGCACTGACCAGCTTGGTCAGTCTGGGGTCTTTGCCATTGTTTTTGATCGCGTCGTTTGCAAGATCGGCCAGCAGTTCGGTCCGCGCACTCTTCTTTATCGCCTGCAGATGGTGTTTGCGCAGCACATGCGAGATTTCGTGCGCCAGCACACCCGCCAGTTCCGCTTCGCTGTTCATTTGCGCCAGCAGACCCTTGGTGATGAATACATAGCCGCCGGGAGCCGAAAATGCGTTCACGTCGTTATCGTCCAAAACGCCGAATTGCCAGGGCAGGTCGGGACGTTCCGTTTGCAGCGTCAACCAGCGTCCGACGCGATTCACGTATTCCTGCACGGGCGGGTTATCCAGCAGCGGTGCGGCACCCAGCAAACTGCCGGCAATGCCTTGGCCCAGCGTGATTTCCTGCGGTTCGTTGATATCGGTATTGGCCTTCTGGACTTTTTTCACAGTCTCTATCGCCTTGTTCAAGTCGATTTTTCCAAAATCGAAAGCGGCCGCGGGGAAGGTTGTACCGAGCACACCCAGCAGGATGATTATCTGGTTCGTTTTCATTATTGGCCTCCTTGCAGATAATCGACGCTTTGCGCGTGCAGTTTGCCTTCCTCGGCATAGCGCCGTGCCGCTTCGCGGCTGACGGCATAACGTTTCGCGTCCTGCAGCGCCTGCGGATTCGGTGTGGCATTCTTCAATTGTTCTTCCGACAGGCCGCGTATACCGGTGGTCACCGTGCTGCTGCTCCGCCCGGTGGAGGCCACGTTGAACAAGGCCCGCAATCCGTTGTCGCCGCGTTTGTTCTGTACATTCGATTCCAGCTTCAGATTCAGCATCTTCACCCAGCCGCTGAAAGAGGCCGACTTGACCTGCGTCCAGCTTGCCTGCCGCGTCAGCACCTCGACCCGGGTACGCGGCGGCAACGATGTCAGTGTTTTTGCGTCGGTGTAGGGTTTGGTTTTCAGTTCGGTGGGACGTATGGTGTAAGCGTACCCGCCCGCCCACACTGTCGGCGCAAAGCCGAGCAGCAGACATAGTGCAATGATGTTTCTCATTATTGATTCCCTCCTTTTTCAACCGGCGCGAACAATTCTACCTCTTGTTCCCGCCCTTTTACCTTGAATGAACCGAACGATTTGAAATCAAATGCATCGGCGCAGGCTTGCATGGTTTCGCGCGAAACCAGGATGCGCGACACCCCCTTGGTCAGGCCCTCGATGCGGCTGCCCAGGTTGACCGTATCGCCGATGGCCGTATATTCGCGCCGCTGTTCGGAACCGATCAGGCCCACCACGGCCGGGCCGGTATGAATGCCGATTCCGACATCGAAATCGGCATCGGCCTCGCCCAATTCCTGCTTGAAGCGCTGCAATACCTGCCCCATCTCCAGTGCCGCCTCGACGGCATGGCGCGCATGCTCGGGATCGTCCAGCGGCGCGCCCCAGAATGCCATGATGCAATCGCCGATGAATTTGTCCAGCGATCCGCCGTGCCGGAAGACCACTTCGACCTGCAGTGTGAAATAACGGTTGAGCAATTCCACCACCTGCTGCGGCGTGCGTTTTTCCGACAAGGTGGTGAAGCCGCGAATATCCGAAAACAGGATGGTGATCTGGCGGCTTTCGCCCGCGCGGCTCAGGCCGCCATGCGCCACCAACTCTTTCACCACGTGCGGATTGACGAAGCGGCTGAACATCTGCACCGCCTGTTCGCGCGATTTGCGTTCGCGCAGGTATTCGCGCAGGGCAAAGGTGAAATAGGCCGCCCATGCCAGCAGAATGGGCGTCAGGACGGGCAGCAGGAGCAGTTGCGCCACCGCAAAATATTCGCCGGCAATCGCCAGCACGGTGACCACCGCCAGGCCCAGTCCGATCTTGAGCGCATTTACCCCGCGCAGGAACGCAATACTCAATAGCGCCACCAACAGCAGCGCGATGCCGGTCGCAAAACCTTCATCGGCTTTGCGCATCGCGCGGCCGTTCTTCAGGTTGTCTATCGCGGTGGCCAGTATTTCCATGGCCGGATACAAACTATCGAGCGGTGTCGCGCGCACGTCGTGCAGGCCGGTGGCTTCAGTGCCGATAATGACGATCTTGTCTTTCAATTCGTCGCCGGTCCGCAGCGGGCGTTCCCGGTTGAAATCCTCATACAGATCGACATAGGAGATATGCCTGAATGCACCGGGCTTGCCGCGCCAGGCCAGGATCATGTCCGGCTGTTGCGGCACGCTATAACCCAGGTCTTGCGCCACGCGTGCCGGTAGCGACGGGATAAGCCAGCCCTGAACATCGGTGTAGAGCTGGTAGCGCCGCCCTACGCCGTCGCCATCCTCCAGAAAATTGATGGTGCCGACGCGCCAATGCGCGGGGTCGACCGCCAACGGTGGCAATATATCGATGGTCGCCTTGTCATCGGCATGGTCGGTACGTTGCAGGCCCAGCATAGCCGCCACCTGCAGGGCGGGTGCTCCCCTTTCGCCCGGTTTGGCATCGCGCCTCAACTGCTGCATCACCATCGGGAAATACACGTTGTCCAATCCCCGCAGCGATTGATTGAACTCGCGGTCGCTGTCGGGGCGGAACTCGTCGCTTTCACTGAACAGGATGTCGAATACGACAGCCCTGGGATGTTGCCTGGCGATGCCGCGCACCAGTTCGCCATGTACCGAGCGCGGCCACGGCCAACTGCCGGCCGTGTTCTGCATGCGCGCCAGGCTGGCGTCGTCGATATCGACGATAACGATGTCTGCATCCGGCTTCAGACTCTGTGCCTGCTGTTGTATGAACCAGTCGGACAGGCGATTCTCCAGCGGGGAGAATACCTGCAGCCAGGTCAATTCAAGGAATGCCAGCGCAAGGAACAAGGCTCCGATACGTAGCGAAGTCTGGCGTGTGGCAGATATTGGAGGGTTATCCATGGTATGCACCATACTAAATCGTTTTGCGCAGAATACAACAAGGCGGATGCAATACGCACGTCTTGCCCCTATAATCGTTTCTACCCTTTCGTATCAACCACCTGTACATGCCTCTAACGAGAATACCACTGCTGCTTGCAAGCCTTTTCTTGACAGCGTGCGGCAGCATCAACCTCAGCGCCTACACGCAACAAAAAGATCCGTTCGAATCGTTCAACCGCAGCGTCTATACGTTCAACGATACATTGGACCGGGCCGTGCTCAAGCCTGTCGCACAGGGTTACAGCGCGGTGACGCCCAGCCCCGTGAAGACCATGGTCAATAATTTCTTTTCCAATCTGGACGATGTGGTCGTCACGGTCAACGATTTGTTGCAGTTCAAATTCAAACAGGCTGCCAATGACGGCGCGCGCGTGATTTTCAATACCACTTTCGGTGTTTTCGGCTTGTTCAACATCACGGACCGGCTGGAAAAACACAATGAGGATTTCGGTCAAACGCTGGGCTACTGGGGAGTACCGAGCGGCCCCTATCTGATGTTGCCTTTCCTGGGCCCCAGCTCGATCCGCGACGGAACAGGCCTTTATGTGGACAGTTACTCCAGCGTCATCAGCAACACCAACGACGTTCCGGTACGCAACAGCGCCTGGGCAGCGAAAGGTGTGGTTACGCGCGCCGGTCTGCTGGAACAGGAAAAAGTGCTGGATGAAGCGATCATCGACCGCTACAGCTTCCTGCGGGATGCGTACCTGATGCGCCGCCAAAGTCTGGTGTACGACGGCAACCCGCCGCGCCAGAAATTCGACGACGATGAATAAAAAAACGGCGGGGATTCCCCGCCGTTTTCATTTGATCTTCTACATATTTAATCTCTTCGGGTCAAATTCCCCGCTGCTTGCAGCGTCAGATTTGATCATTGTCCTGCCCGCAACGCTTCGATACGCTCGTCCAGCGGCGGATGCGTCATGAACAATCTGGAAAAACCGCCCTGGCTGGAAATGGCCATCGCCGCCATATTCTGCGGCATCGCGGCCTGTTCGTGGTTCACCTTCAGGCGCTCCAGCGCATTGATCATTTTCTGCCGTCCGGCCAGATTCGCGCCGCCCGCATCGGCACGGAATTCGCGCTGACGCGAGAACCACATGACGATCATGCTGGCCAGTATGCCCAGCACGATCTGTGCGGCAATTTCAGCCACAAACGCGCCTATGCCGGGACCGTTGCGCGGGTCGTTCTTCAGCAACACGCGATCGACAAGGATACCGATGAGTTTGGCAAAAAATATCACGAAGGTATTGACCACGCCCTGTATCAGCGCCAGCGTGACCATGTCGCCGTTGGCGACGTGGCTGATCTCGTGGCCCAATACGGCTTCCGCCTCATCCTTGCTCATGCTGTGCAGCAGGCCGGTGCTTACCGCGACCAACGCTGCATTGCGATTCCAGCCGGTGGCGAAGGCATTCACGTCCGGCGCATCATAGATCGCCACTTCCGGCATGCCGATACCTGCGATCTGTGCCTGACGGCGCACGGTCTCCACCAGCCAGCGCTCGGTCGGGTCCTGCGGGTTCTCGATGACCCGCGCCCCCACAGACCGTTTTGCCATCCACTTGGACATCAGCAAAGAAATGATGGAGCCGGAAAAACCGATCACCGCCGACATCACCATCAAAGCGCTGAAATTGATTGAACCGCTTTGATCCAGCACGCGATCTACACCCAGCAGGCGCAAGGTGATGTTGATGACCAGCAATACCGCGATATTGGTCAGGACAAACAGAAAAATGCGTTTCATTACTTGGCTCTCCTAAGGATCGTGTTTTGCGGCGCGATTTGTACCGCCTGCGCCTCGGGCTACCATATGCGGCCAACTCCCGGAGTTTCAAGTCCGGTTGCGTGCCGTCAAGCTGGCTTTCGAATGGCATTCTCCGGAAAAGTTGCATGCCGCCCCGGATCCCGAGCTAATGCAACCAGATGAAGTCGGCTTGACCATAACCCACTATATAACTAGGATAAGCAAAACAAGACGAGGGGGATCAGATGAACGACCAATACACCCGAACTGCCATCACCCTGCACTGGCTGATTGTCCTGCTGATCTTCGCCGCTTTCCCGCTGGGTCTGTACATGCACGACTTGCCACTCTCCCCCTACAAACTGCGCCTGTACAGTTATCACAAATGGATAGGCGTTACCGTGCTGTTTCTGGCCGTGTTCCGGCTTTCCTGGCGCATCACCCATCGCCCGCCCGGTATGCCGGAAGGTATGCCAAATTGGGAAAAGCTGGCTGCCCATGTAACCCACTATGCACTTTATTTGCTGATTTTCGCCATCCCCGTCAGCGGCTGGTTGATGAGTTCTGCCATGGGATTCAAAGTGGTGTGGCTGGGTGTACTGCCCTTGCCCGACCTGGTCGGCAAGAGCAAGGAACTTGGCGACTTGTTGCATGAGGTGCATGAAACGCTCAATTACCTGATGCTGGGTCTGGTGCTCGCCCATATCGGTGCCGCACTCAAACATCACTTCTTTGAGCACGACGATATCCTGACGCGCATGATTCCGTTTCTCAGGAAAAGAAATTAAGCCGTACGCATACCTGTTGCCTCGCTATCGCAAGTCCAGAAGATATCCGGAAGGAGAACCGCCATGCACAAATTGCCAATTTCCCTGTTAGCAGCCCTGTTTGTCCTGCCCGCCTGCGCTGCGGACAGTTACACCATCGACCCGACCCATACCTGGCCGATGTTCGAAGTAAACCATCTGGGCTATTCCACCCAGCGCGGACGCTTCGATAAAACGAGCGGCAAGATCACCCTCGACATCGCCACCAAAAAAGGCAGCGTGGATATCACCATCGATGCGAACTCGCTGGACATGGGTTTCGACAAGTGGAATGAACACATGAAGGGCCGGGATTTCTTCCAGGTCGCGGAATACCCCACCATCCGTTTCACTTCGGACAATCTGCTATTTGACGGCGACAAGGTCGTCGGCGCCGAAGGCGAACTGACTCTGCACGGCGTGACACAGCCGCTGACCCTGCGCGTGGACAACTTCAAATGCGCACCTCATCCGATGACGCGCAAGATGCATTGCGGCGCCGACATATCCGCGACGATCGAGCGTACCCAATATGGCATGTCGAGGTTCGTGCCCATGGTCGGCGACGAAGTCAAACTCTATTCCCCGATCGAAGCGGACAAGGATTAAACCCATCCCGCAAGCTTCCATACAAATTATCGGAATCCCCCGCTTGCGTGGTGCAAGCAGGAGTCGCAACAAAAAGGGCAGACCGAGGGTCTGCCCTTGTGAAATTGTTTCTTGCAACAACTTACCAGCCCGACTCGCGCTCCGGTGTGGCCGTGATTTTGTGGATGCTCAAATCTGCGCCGTTGAATTCTTCTTCCTGAGTGAGACGTATGCCGATCAGTTTCTTGATCGTGCCGTACACGACGAAGCCGCCGATCAGGGCAATGGCGATGCCCATCAGAGTGCCGATGAGTTGCGACATGAAAGTCACGCCACCGACTCCGCCAAATGCTTTCAGGCCGAATATTCCTGCCGCGACACCGCCCCATGCGCCACACAGCCCATGCAACGGCCACACACCGAGCACGTCGTCGATCTTCCAGCGGTTTTGCGTGAGGGTGAACATGACCACGAACAGGCCGCCGGCCACGCCGCCGGTGATCAATGCACCGATGGGGTGCATCAGGTCGGAACCGGCACATACCGCCACCAGTCCGGCCAGCGGGCCGTTATGCACGAAGCCGGGGTCGTTCCTGCCCATCCACAGCGCGACCAATATGCCGCCGACCATGGCCATCAGGGAATTCACGGCGACCAGTCCGCTGATCTTGTCTATGGTCTGCGCCGACATCACGTTGAAGCCGAACCAACCCACGGTCAGCACCCATGCGCCGAGTGCCAGGAAAGGAATGCTGGACGGCGGATGCCCGGAGACTTGGCCTTCCTTGCCGTAACGCCCGCGCCTCGCACCGAGCATCAGCACGGCTGCCAGTCCGATCCAGCCGCCTACGGCATGCACCACCACGGAACCGGCGAAATCATGGAATGCCGCGCCGAAGCTGGCAGTCAGCCAGTCCTGCACGCCGAAGCGGTTGTTCCAGGCAATGCCTTCGAAAAAAGGATAGATGAAGCCGACCAGTATGAAAGTGGCTGCGAGCATGGGGTTGAAACGCGCGCGTTCGGCCACGCCGCCGGAAACGATGGCCGGGATGGCTGCGGCGAAGGTCAGCAGGAAGAAGAATTTGACCAGTTCATAACCATTCTTCTGCGCCAGTTCTTCCGCTCCGCCGAAGAAATTGGCACCATAAGCAAGGTAGTAGCCGATGAAGAAATACGCCAGCGTGGAGACGGCGAAATCCGTGAGAATTTTGACCAGTGCGTTGACCTGGTTCTTTTTGCGCACCGTACCCAGTTCCAGAAACGCAAACCCGGAGTGCATTGCCAGCACCATGATGGCGCCTAACAAGATGAATAATGCATCAGTACCGACCTTCAAGTTTTCCATGTTCTCTCCAAAAAAGTGCAATCCTGCGAGACGCATGCAAGCCTTGTGCCACAGATAGCGCCAGTTGTTTTATATGAACATTTTTAATTTGCGCAGTTTTTTAGAGAATAATTATTCACCATCTTGGTGCCTTGAATATTATTGCGCACCACATTGATGCCTTACTTCGGTGCAGGCCATCCCTCATTCAGCATCTTTTCCAGCCAGAACAAACCGAGGATGGTTTTGCTGTCGTTGATCTTGCCTTGCCGTATCCACTCCAGGGCGTCCTTCAGGGAAAGTTCGAACACTTCCAGGAATTCGCCGTCGTCCAGTTTGCTTCCCACATGCTTCAAGCCGCGCGCCAGAAAGTATTCCATGCGTTCGTCGGCATAGCCGATGCACGGCCAGGCCGTGGTGAGATGTATCCACTCGCTCGCCACATACCCGGTCTCTTCCAATAACTCGCGTTGTGCCGTGACGAGAATGTCCTCACCCTGATCTATCTTGCCTGCCGGCAGTTCGATGAATTCGCGATGCAACGGATAGCGGAATTGCCGCTCCATCACCAGATTGCCGTTGTCGAGCAGGGCCAGCATGGCGACCGCACCGGGATGGGTGATGTATTCGCGCGTGCTGGTGCTGCCGTCCGGCAACAGCACATTGTCCTTGCACACCGTGATGAAGTTGCCGTCGTACATCACTTTGCCGTCTATTTTCTTCTCTGTCAGGTCCATATTTCTTCCTCTACAAATGAACACTCCCGCCGCAGCGGGAGTGCCGGTTCAAAGCATCGCAGCGCCTAATGCAGTAAAGATTGCTGCACCGAAACGGCGCAAACCGACATTAGCGTACCCGGCAAAATCCCCAACGCCAGCACGGCCAAGCCGTTGATGGAAATGAGCAGGCTGCTGTCCGGTTGCAAGTTGATTTTTTCGTGGCTTTCCGGCGCGTCGAAGTACATCAATTTGACGATACGCAAATAATAGAAGGCGCCGACCAGCGAGAACAACACCGCCATCACCACCAGCGTGATATGTCCCGTCTGCACCGCAGCATTCAGCACCGAGAACTTGGCATAAAAGCCCACCGTAGGCGGCACACCGGCCATGGAGAACATCAGCAGCAACATCATGAAGGCCAGCCACGGGCTGCGCTGGTTGAGGCCCTTGAAGTCGTTGAGATTGTCGGCTTCAAAACCTTCACGCGACAACAGCATGATCATGCCGAAACCGCCCAGGCTCATCAGCACATAGACCACGGCATAGAACATGGAAGAGCCGTAGCCTTCGATGGTCCCGCTCAGGATACCGACCAGCATGAAACCCATATGCGCGATGGTCGAATAGGCCAGCATGCGTTTGAGGTTGGTTTGCGCAATCGCGGTGATATTTCCCACTGCCATGGACAAGACGGCAAGGATCGTCAGCATGCCGGACCAGTGAATCATCAGCGGCTGCAATGCTTCCACCAGGATGCGCATGACGAAGGCGAAAGCAGCCAGCTTGGGCGCGGAGCCGATGAACATGGTCATCGCGGTGGGCGCGCCGTGATACACGTCCGGCACCCACATATGGAAGGGTACTGCCCCCAGCTTGAACGCCAGTCCGGCCACGATGAAGGCCAGCCCGAATACCAGCAGTTCCTTGTTCGGCGCGCCGTGCAGGATGACCTGGGCGATGTGGTTCACGTCCAGCGAACCCGTCGCGCCGTACAGCATGGACATGCCATAGAGCAGGAAGCCGGAAGCCATCGCACCGAGGATGAAATATTTCATCGCCGCTTCGGTGGACGTGGCCGAATCGCGCTGCAGTGCGACCATGGCGTACAGACTCAAGGCCAGCAGTTCCAGACCGAGATACAGACTCAGGAAGTTGCAGGCGGAGATCATCACCATCATGCCCAGTGTGGCGAACAGCACCAGCCCCAGGAACTCGCCGGTGAACAGGCCGCGCGCCAGCAGGTAGCTGCGCGAATACACCAGCATCATGGACACGGACAGGTAGGTCAACAGCTTGAGCACGTCCGACATCAGGTCGTCCACAAACATGTGGTTGAACAGATGGGCGATGCCGTTCTGATGTGTCGCCACCGTAATCAGCGAGCATCCCAGCAGCGTGAGTTGCACCATCAGGTAAGTCAGCGTTTTGGTGTAACTGACGATGAACAGATCCACGATCAGGATCACGCTCAACATCACCAGCAGGAATATCTCTGCGTAAGCCGGGGACAGGGAGGAGAGAAGAGTCATATTTTCCTCAATTCAAAACTTTGGGAGTAGCCAGATGCACCAGCAGATCGTTCACCGAAGTGTGCATGATGTCGGCAAACGGCAACGGGTACAGCCCCATGACCAGCACCGAGACCGCCAGAACGACGAAGACGAGTATTTCGCGCGCGCCAATATCGTGCAGATGGGCGACGTGATCGTTGGCGACCGCACCGAAGATCACGCGCTTGTACATCCACAGCGTATAGGCCGCACCGAAGATCAGCGTGCTGGCGGCCGCAAAGGCGTACCAGAAATTGGCTTTCACCGCGCCCATGATCACCATGAACTCGCCCACGAAACCGCTGGTGCCGGGCAAACCGCTGTTGGCCATGGCGAACAGCATGAAGAAGGCGGCAAACACCGGCATCTTGTTGGCCACGCCGCCGTAATCGACGATCTGGCGCGAGTGCACCCGGTCATACAGCACGCCGATACACAGGAACAATGCCCCGGCCACAAAGCCGTGCGAGATCATCTGCAGCAACGCGCCTTCCATGCCGTAGGCATTGAAGATGAAGAACCCAAGTGTCACAAAGCCCATGTGCGAAATGGACGAATAGGCAACCAGTTTTTTCATGTCTGCCTGCGTCAGCGCCACCAGGCCGATATACACCACGGCGATCAGCGACAGCGCGATCATCATGGGCGCCAGATAGTGGCTGGCATCCGGCAGGATGGGCATGGAAAAACGGATGAAGCCGTAGGCACCGACCTTCAGCATGATCGCCGCCAGCACCACCGAACCGCCGGTGGGCGCCTCGACGTGTGCATCCGGTAACCAGGTATGTACCGGGAACATGGGCACTTTCACCGAGAATGCCATGAAGAAAGCGAAGAACAGCATCACCTGTATGCTCAGCGACGGCAAGGCAGTGTGATGGAAGTCGATAATACTGAAACTGCCGCCCGACTGCTGGTACAGATAGAGCAAGGCCACCAGCATCAACAGCGAACCGAGCAGGGTGTAGAGGAAGAACTTGACCGCCGCATACACGCGGTTGGGGCCGCCCCACACGCCGATGATGATAAACATCGGGATCAGCATCGCTTCCCAGAACACATAGAACAGCATCGCATCCAGCGCGGCAAACACGCCGTTGACCAGGCCGGACATGATCAGGAACGCCGCCATGTATTGCGCCACGCGCTTCTCGATCACCTTCCAACCGGCGATCACCACCAGCGGGGTAAAGAAGCTGTTGAGCAGGATGAACAGCACCGAAATACCATCCACGCCGAGATGGTAGTGAATATTGAAACGAACGATCCAGTCTCTATACACCACAAACTGCATGGCGCTGGTCATGCGGTCGAACCCGGTAACCAGCGGGATCGTGACCAGGAAGCCCAGGATCGCGCCGACCAGTGCGATGGTGCGCGCCAATTTCGCATTGCGGTCGTTGCCGGTCGCCAGCACCAGCAGACCGAAAACAATCGGCAGCCAGATCACGACGCTTAACAGGTGGTATCCGAAAATCATGCTTATTCCTTCAGCTCTTCTCTAGTACTGCTTATTCGAACCATGTGCGCACGGTCAACAGTGCGGACACGCCGATGATCATCCAAAACGCGTAGTGGTAAAGGTAGCCTGTCTGCATGCCGCGCAACACGCCGGAAAACATGCCGACCAGTTTGGCCGAGCCGTTCACGAAGAGGCCATCGATCAGCTTCACGTCGCCAAACTTCCACAGGAAGCGGCTGGCACCGCGCGCGCCGCCTGCAAAGAACCAGTCGTTGAAGCGGTCGAAGTAGTACTTCTGGTCGAGCAGCGTATAGATGGCGGAGAATTTCTGCTTGATGGCTTCCGGAATATCCGGGCGCTTCATGTAGAAGAACCACGCACTGCCCGCCCCCGCCAGCGCCAGCCAGAACGGCAGCGTGATCAGCGCATGCAGCGCCATCATGAACGAACCGTGAAACTCCTCCTTCATCTCTGCCAAGGCATGATGGGCGTGGCTGATATAGACGGAATCAAGGAAGAAGTCGCCGAACAACATCGGCTCGACCGTAATGAAGCCAATCAACACCGACGGGATCGCCAGCATGATCAGCGGCAGTGTCACCACCCATGGAGTTTCGTGCGGTTTCTGTCCCGGTGCCAGGCCGTGATGGTGGTCGGTGGAGACTTCCTCGTCGTCGTGGTCGCCGTCATGGTCGTGGTGGTCCTTGCCGAAACGTTCTTCGCCGTGGAACACCAGGAAATACATGCGGAAGGAATAGAAGGCGGTGACAAAGACCCCCGCCACTACGCAGAAGTAGGCAAAACCCGAACCCGCCAGTTCCGACAGGCCGACTGCCTCGATGATGCTGTCCTTGGAATAGAAACCGGAGAAGAATGGCGTACCGATCAATGCCAGCGAGCCGATCAGCGAAGTGATCCAGGTGATCGGCATGTATTTGCGCAAGCCGCCCATGTTGCGGATGTCCTGGTCGTGGTGCATGGCGATGATCACGGAACCGGCGGCAAGGAACAGCAGCGCCTTGAAGAAGGCGTGCGTCATGAGGTGGAACACCGCCACCGAGTAGGCCGAGGCACCCAGCGCCACGGTCATGTAACCGAGTTGCGACAAGGTGGAATACGCCACCACGCGCTTGATGTCGTTCTGGATCACGCCGAGGAAGCCCATGAACAACGCGGTGATCGCGCCGATGATCATCACGAAGGACAGTGCGGTGTCGGACAGTTCGAATAGCGGCGACATGCGCGCCACCATGAAAATACCGGCGGTCACCATGGTCGCGGCGTGGATCAGCGCGGAGATCGGTGTCGGACCTTCCATCGAATCGGGCAGCCAGACATGCAGCGGAAACTGGGCAGATTTGCCCATGGCGCCGATGAACAACAGGATGCAGATCGCCGTCAGCAGCCCGACCGACATGCCGGGAATGGGGGCCATGTCGTCGACATAACGGTGGGCGTTGGCGAATACGGAGGCGTAATCCAGCGTGCCGAACACCATCAGCACCAGACCGATACCCAGCAGAAAGCCGAAGTCGCCCACGCGGTTGACCAGGAACGCTTTCAGGTTGGCATAGATCGCCGTGGGGCGTGTATACCAGAAACCGATCAGCAGATAGGACACCAGGCCCACCGCTTCCCAGCCGAAGAACAGCTGCATGAAGTTGTTGGCCATCACCAGCATCAACATGGAGAAGGTGAACAGCGAGATATAGCTGAAGAAACGCTGGTAGCCGGGATCTTCCTGCATGTAGCCGATGGTATAGATGTGCACCATGAGCGAGACGAAGGTCACCACCAGCATCATCATCACGGTCAGGCGGTCGATGAGGAAGCCGATCTCGAAACTGGTTTCGCCGGAGGACATCCATTTGTAAACCGTGCCGTTGAACAGGTGCCCGGCCATCACATCCTGATAGATCGCCAGCGAAGCAAAAAAGGAAACAGCCACCAGCGCAATGGTAATGCGGTGCGACCACGCACGCCCCAATACCTTGCCGAAAAGCCCGGCGATGACCGCCCCGGCCAGCGGAGCCAGGGGAACCAGCAAATATAGACTCTGCATTTCCATGCGCATCAACCTTTCAAATTACCGAGATCATCCACGTTGATGGTGCTCAGGTTACGGAACAGCACCACCAGGATCGCCAGGCCGATCGCCGCTTCAGCGGCCGCCACGGTAAGGATAAAAAACACGAAGACCTGTCCGGCAGTGTCGTTCAGGTAATGCGAGAACGCGATAAAGTTGGTATTCACCGCCAGCAGCATCAGTTCGATCGCCATCAACAGCACGATGAGATTCTTGCGGTTGAGGAAAATGCCAACCACACTGATGGCGAACAACACCGCACTCAGCACCAGGTAATGCGATAGCCCGAAATTCAACATATTCTCCCCTTTGCCTTAATCTGCGGCATGGTCATCGGATGCGACGACGTCCTGTGCGGCAGCCGATTTGCTCGCGGACGGCACCGACACGATGCGCAGGCGATCCTGCTTGGTAACCCTGATTTGCTTGCCGATGTTCTGCCGCTTGGCATCGCGACGCTTGCGCAAGGTCAGCGCAATCGCGGCCACCATCGCCAGCAGCAACAGCACAGCCGCCAGTTCGAAGGGATACACATAATCGGTATAGATCAGGCGGCCCAATTCCTTGGTATTGCTGTAATCGGCGGCGTGCTGGACGGCAGTCATACCGGCCGAGGTTTCCCTGGCGCCCAGCACCCATACCATTTGCACACCGATCAATCCGGCCAGCAACAGCCCGACCGGCAACCAGCGCAGAAAGCCGATGCGCATCTGTTCGATATTGATGTCCAGCATCATCACCACAAACAGGAACAGCACCATCACCGCGCCGACATACACCAGCACCAGCGCGATGGCGAGGAACTCGGCTTCCAGCAGCATCCAGATGCCCGCGCAACTGACGAAAGCCAGTACCAGAAACAACACCGAATGCAGGGGGTTGCGGGCGGTAATCACGCGCAGCGCCGCATACACGGTCACGGCGGCAAACAGGTAGAACAAGGTTTCGATGTTCATGTGGTGTCCTCTTCTTACCGATACTTGGCATCGGCGGCGCGATCTTTGGCGATCTGCGCTTCATGCTTGTCGCCCATCGCCAGCAGCATGGGCTTGGTGTAATACAGGTCGCCGCGATTCTCGCCGTGGTATTCGTACACGCGTGTTTCGACGATGGCATCCACCGGGCAGGATTCCTCGCAGAAACCGCAGAAAATGCATTTGGTCAGGTCGATGTCGTATTGCGTGGTGCGGCGTGTACCGTCCTCGCGTTCCGCCACTTCGATCTTGATCGCCAGGGCCGGACATACTGCCTCGCACAGTTTGCAGGCGATGCAGCGTTCCTCGCCGTTGGGATAACGGCGTTGCGCATGCAGGCCGCGGAAACGGAAGCTTTGCGGTGTCTTTTCCTCCGGATACTGGACAGTGATATGGCGGGCAAAGAAATAGCGCCCGGTCACCGTCATGCCCTTGAGCAATTCGAGCAGCAGGAAACTCTTGAAGAAATGGATGAGGTTTTTCATATTTTTATCCTCGGGCAATTACCAAAGCCACCAGGGCGTTTGCATCCACGCGGCCACCACGACCACCCACACCAGCGTCAGCGGGATGAACACTTTCCAGCCCAGACGCATCAACTGGTCGTAGCGGTAGCGCGGGAAAGTCGCGCGGAACCACAGGAAGATGAACAGCATGACGGATATCTTGCCGAGCATCCAGAACAGGCCGGGAATCCTGTTGAACGGCGCGATATCCAGCGGCGGCAACCAGCCGCCCAGGAACATGAGGACGGTCAGGGCCGCGATCAGGATCATGTTGGCGTATTCGGCCAGGAAGAACAGCGCGAAACCCATGCCGGAATATTCCACATGGAAGCCCGCCACGATCTCGGATTCGCCTTCGGCCAGGTCGAACGGCGAACGGTTGGTCTCGGCCACGCCGGCGATGAAATACACCACGAACATGGGGAGCAGGGGGATGAAGTACCAGCCGAGCAGACCATAGCCGTTGTCCTGGCCGCGCACGATTTCGCCCAGATTCATGCTCTGCGCAACCAGCAACACGCACACCAGCGCGAAACCCATGGCCAGTTCGTACGACACGATCTGCGCTGCGGAACGCAGGGAACCGAGAAAGGCGTACTTGGAGTTGGACGACCAACCCGCGATGATGATGCCGTACACACCGAGCGAGGTCATCGCCAGCAGAAATAACAATCCCGCATTCACGTTCGCCAGAACCAGTCCGTCATCGAAAGGAATGACAGCCCATGCCGCAAGTGCCGGGGCCAGCGACAACGCCGGCGCAGCGATAAACAGGAATTTGTTGGCGCCGGTCGGCGCGATGATTTCCTTGAACAGCAGCTTGACGCCGTCCGCGATCGGCTGCATCAGTCCCCACCAGCCCACACGGTTGGGACCCGGGCGCACCTGCATGAAGCCCAGCACCTTGCGCTCGGCCAAAGTCAGGTAGGCCACACCGAGCATCAGCGGCACGATAATGGCAACGATCTTCACCACGACCCAGATGACCGGCCACACCGGTCCGATGTAACCCCAGACCCAATCCCAGAGACCGAACAGATTCCAGAACCATTGAAAGAATTGCAGGATCTGAGCTTCCATCATGCGCGCTCCACGGTGATCGTTCCAAACATCGCGCCCAAGGCGGCGGTCGCGGCATGGCCTGCCGCCACGCGCACCACGCCCCCGGGCAATTTATCGTCTGCCGCTGCAAATAACCGCACGCTGCCCTGCCCCTGGCTGACCTTGACTGCAGCTCCGGCCTGCACGCCCAGTTTCTTCAGCTCGTCACTGTGCAGCCATGCCTGCGGTATTGCTGCATCGGTGGTGGCCTGCAACGGTGCGGAACGGCGCACCACGGCATCGGTCGCGTAGATCGGCACATCGCTCACACGCTGCAGGCCTTTCGTGGCCGCAACCGCTTTGGCCTCCACGCCGCCGATGGCATTGTTCAACCGGGCGGTAACATCCACGCCTTTCAGCGCTTCGTCACGTACTGCTTCCGAGGTGTCCTGGTCGAAGCCTTCCACCTTGAGCAGGTTGCCCAGCACGCGCAACACCTTCCACGCCGGACGTGCTTCGCCCAAGGGTTTGACGGCGCCCTTGAAGCTTTGTACGCGGCCTTCGCTGCTGACAAATGTGCCCGAGGTTTCGGTAAACGGCGCGATGGGCAGCAACACGTCGGCATATTCCGTTGCATGGTGTTTGTAGGCGGACATCGCGATCACCAGATCGGCTGCCTGCAACGCGGCCATGGCCTGTTGTGGATTGGCACAATCCAACTCGGCCTCGACATTCAGCAGCACATAGGCTTTGCGTGGAGACGACAGCATGGCCGAGGCATTCAATCCCTTCGCACCCGGCGTGGCCTGTGCCAGATAGCCGCCGACGCTGTTGGCCGCTTCGCCGAGGAAACCGAACTTGCCGTTGCTCAGCGCCGCAATCTGCTGTACCAGTGCCTGCAGTTGAGCGGCTTGCGGATGTTGTTGCGCAAAATTGCCGAGCAGCACTGCGACACTCTTGCCGCTGGCCAGGCTCTTCGCAATGGCTGCTGCTTCGCCGCTTGCGCTCTGGCCCTGTTTTTCCGCGGTCAGCGCTTTGGATATTTGCATCAACGTTTCCACCAGCGCATCCGGCGCAACGATGGCCTTGCCCGCCACCTTCATCAGCAAGTCGTCATCCACGGAATGAACGATATTGGCTTGCGCGCCCTTCTTCACCGCCTTGCGTATGCGTGCCGCCAACAATGGATGATCCTTGCGCAGGAAGCTGCCGACGATGAGGAAACGGTCCGCCTTGCCGATGTCGGCAATGGACATGCCCAGCCAAGGCGCGCCTTGCTGTTTCGTGTCGGCGCTGAAGTCGGATTGACGCAGCCGGAAATCCACGTTCTGGCTGCCGATGCCGCGCATGAGTTTTTGCAGCAGGTAGAGTTCTTCCAGCGTGGAGTTGGCCGTCGCCAGCGCGCCGATCTGTTCGGCGCCCGCGCCGTTGGCGATGTGACGCAAACCGTTGGCAGCAAATTCCAGCGCGGCTTGCCATTCCACTTCCTGCCACGTACCGTCCTTCTTGATCATCGGGCTGGTCAGGCGCTCGGAAGTATTCAATCCTTCATATGCAAAGCGATCCTTGTCGGACAGCCAGCATTCGTTGATATCCTCGTTCTCGATGGGCAACACGCGCAATACGCGGTTGTTCTTGGTCTGCACCGCAAGACCGGAACCCAGGCTGTCGTGCGCACTCACCGAACGGCGGCGCGATAATTCCCAGGAACGCGCCTTGTAGCGGAACGGCTTGCTGGTCAGCGCGCCGACCGGGCACAGGTCGATCATGTTGCCGGAAAGTTCGGAGTTCACCGTGCCGGAAACGAAAGACATGATCTCGGCGTGCTCACCGCGGAAGGCTTGGCCCAGTTCCATCTGCCCGGCAATCTCCTGGGCGAAACGCACACAACGCGTGCAGTTGATGCAGCGGCTCATTTCTTCCGCCGCCACCAGCGGTCCCAGATCCTTGCCCAGCACCGTGCGTTTTTCTTCGTGGTAGCGCGAATGTCCGCCGCCGTAGCCGACCGACAGGTCCTGCAGCATGCACTCTCCGCCCTGATCGCAGATCGGGCAGTCCAGCGGGTGGTTCACCAGCAGGAATTCCATCACGCCTTTTTGCGCTGTCACGGCCTGCTCGGAATGCGTGAACACTTTCATACCTTCGGCGACCGGCGTGGCGCAGGCGGGCAGGGGTTTGGGCGCCTTCTCCACCTGCACCAGACACATGCGGCAGTTGGCGGCGATGGAGAGTTTCTTGTGGTAGCAGAAATGCGGGATGGTAATCCCGGCCTGATGCGCGGCCTCAATGATGGTCGCGCCGTTTTCGGTCTGTATCTGCTTACCGTCGATTTCGATGTTGATCATTGCTCACCTGTTCCGTTCAGCCTCACACCAGGCAACGTTTGTGCTCGATGTGATATTCGAATTCCTTGCGGTAGTGCTTGAGCATGCCCTGTACCGGCCATGCCGCCGCATCGCCCAGCGCGCAAATGGTGCGGCCGGCAATGTTGTTGCACAGGTCGAGCAGCAAATCCAGGTCTTCCGGTTTGCCTTCGCCGTGTTCAATGCGGTGGATGATGCGGTACAGCCAGCCTGTGCCCTCGCGGCAGGGCGTGCATTGGCCGCAGGATTCTTCAAAATAAAAATAGGACAGGCGTTCCAGCGCCTTCACCATGCAGGTGGTGTCATCCATCACGATGATGGCACCGGAGCCCAGATACGATCCGGCTTTTTGCAGCGAGTCGAAATCCATGTTGACGTCCATCATGATCTCGGCCGGCAGCACCGGCATGGAAGATCCACCGGGAATCACCGCCTTCAGCTTGTGGCCGTTGCGCACGCCGCCCGCCATTTCCAGCAGGGTCCTGAACGGCGTACCCAAAGGCACTTCGAAGTTGCCGGGCTTGTTCACATGGCCGGAGATGGAGAACAGTTTCACGCCGCCGCTGTTGGGCACGCCCAGGTCGGCGAATTTTTTGCCGCCCTCGCGGATGATGTAGGGGATGCTGGCGAAGGTCTCGGTATTGTTGATGGTGGTCGGTTTGCCATACAGGCCGAAACTGGCAGGGAACGGCGGTTTGTAGCGCGGCTGGCCTTTCTTGCCCTCGATGGATTCGAGCAATGCAGTCTCTTCCCCGCACACGTAGGCACCGTAACCCATGTGGTTGTGCAGATCGAACTCGAAATCGAAACCCATGATGTTCTTGCCCAGATAACCCGCCTTGCGCGCCTCTTCGCAGGCCGCTTCCATGCGCTCGTAGGCTTCGAATATCTCGCCGTGCAGGTAGTTGTAGCCGGTCTTCACGCCCATGCAGTAGGCGCCGATGGCCATGCCCTCGATCAGTTGATGCGGGTTGTAGCGCAGGATGTCGCGGTCCTTGCAGGTGCCCGGCTCGCCCTCGTCCGAGTTGCACACCAGGTATTTATCGCCATCGAAATTGCGCGGCATGAAGCTCCACTTCAGGCCGGTGGGGAAGCCCGCCCCGCCGCGGCCGCGCAGACCGGAAGCCTTCACTTCGGCAATGATGGCGTCGGGCGTCATCTTCTCACTCAGCACCTTGCGCAGTGCCTGATAGCCGCCGACCTTGAGATAATTTTCCAGCGTCCACGGCTGGTCGAAATGCATCGTGGTGAGAATGATGGGTGCGCTCATTTCTTATCCAGTTCCGCCAGAATCTGGTCGATTTTCTCGTCGGTCAGACGACCGCACATTTGTTTGTTGTTGACGGTGAGCAGCGGCGCATCGATGCACGCCCCCATGCACTCGCCCTCGCGCAGGCCGTACTTGCCGTCCGCCGTGACTTCGCCGAGTCCGATACCGAGGCGCTTGTGGAGATGCGCCAGCGTGTCGCCGGAACCGCACAACTGGCACGACAGGTTGGTGCACACGGTCAGCGTGTATTTGCCCATCGGTTTGAGGTTGTACATGTGGTAGAAGGTCGCCACCTCGTACACCGCCATCTGCTGCATGCCCAGATAGGCGGCGACATCGGCCATATCCTCCGGAGCGATCCAGCCCTTCTCGTCCTGCACGAAGCGCAACGCCGCCATCACGGCAGACTGGCGCTGATCGGCTGGGTATTTTTTCAGCTCTTTGTCGATGAGCGTGGTGATCTGTTGGGATAACATCAGCGGTCAATCTCCCCGAAAACAATGTCCTGTGTGCCGATGATCGCGACCACGTCGGCGATCATGTGCCCCTTCGCCATTTCTTCCAGACTGGCCAGATGGGGGAAGCCCGGGGCGCGTATCTTCATGCGGTATGGCTTGTTCGCGCCGTCCGACACCAGGTAGATGCCGAACTCGCCCTTGGCATGTTCGACGGCGGAATACACTTCGCCGGCGGGCACATGGAATCCTTCGGTAAACAGCTTGAAGTGGTGGATCAGCTCTTCCATGTTCTGTTTCATGGATTCGCGCTTGGGCGGCCCAAACTTCAGGTCGTCCGTCATCACCGGCCCGGGATTCTGGCGCAACCAGGCGATGCATTGTTTGATGATGCGGTTGGATTGGCGCATTTCTTCCACGCGCACCAGATAACGGTCGTAACAGTCGCCCTCGACACCCACCGGGATGTCGAAGTCCAGTTTGTCATAGACTTCGTACGGCTGTTTCTTGCGCAGATCCCACACCACCCCCGAACCGCGCAGCATCGGGCCGGTAAAGCCCAGTGCCATTGCACGTTCCGGCGAAACGACGCCGATACCGACGGTGCGCTGTTTCCAGATGCGGTTATTGGTCAGCAATGTCTCGTATTCGTCCACATGCCTGGGGAAACGATTCGCGAAATCGTCCAGGAAATCCAGCAGGGAACCCTGGCGGTTTTCGTTCAGTTTTTTCACGGCGGCCGCATTGTGGATCTTGCTCGCTTCGTATTGCGGCATCGAATCCGGCAAATCGCGGTACACGCCGCCCGGGCGATAGTAGGCGGCATGCATGCGCGCGCCGGAAACTGCCTCGTAGGCATCCATCAAATCTTCGCGCTCGCGGAAGGTGTAGAACATCAGCGACATCGCGCCCAGGTCGAGCGCGTGGGCGCCCAGCCACAGCAGGTGGTTCAGGATGCGCGTGATTTCGTCGTACATGACGCGGATATACTGGGCACGGACCGGCACCTCGATGCCCGCCAGCTTCTCGATCGCCATCACGTACGCGTGCTCGTTCATCATCATGGACACGTAGTCCAGACGATCCATATACGGAACCGTCTGCAAAAAAGTCTTGTGTTCGGCCAGTTTTTCGGTTGCGCGATGCAGCAGGCCGATGTGCGGGTCGGCACGCTCGATCACTTCGCCATCCAGCTCCAGCACAAGGCGCAGCACGCCGTGCGCAGCGGGGTGCTGCGGACCAAAATTCATGGTGTAATTCTTGATTTCCGCCATAACGTTGCCTTCTTGATTCGGTCAGGAACGACCGTAGTTTTCTTCGCGCATCGTGCGCGGCGTGATCTCACGCGGTTCCACGGTTACCGGCTCGTACACCACGCGCTTCTGCGCGGCGTCGTAACGCATCTCGACAGTACCGGACAACGGGAAGTCCTTGCGGAACGGATTGCCGACAAAACCATAGTCGGTGAGGATGCGGCGCAGATCGGGGTGACCGACAAATATGATGCCGTACAGATCGAAGGCCTCGCGCTCGAACCAGTTGGCCGAAGGCCATATTTCGTTCACGGAGTTCAATACCGGCATGGCGTCGTCTTCGGCAAACACGCGCACGCGGAGGCGAACATTGTGTGTCACCGAAAGCAGGTGATAGACGGCCGCAAACCGGCGCCCTTCGCGCGGCACGTCGGGCAGATACCGGCCCTCTTCGCACAACTCGCTTCCATAAGCCGAATAGTCGATGCCGCACACATCGATCAGCTCCTCAAAGCGCAAGTCGGCATCGTCGCGCAGACGGGTAAATACGCCGAGCATGTCGCTCGCTTTCACCACCAGCGTAAGTTCGCCCAAACGTTCTTCCAGACTGACTACTTTGTCCGAGAATGCTTCGTTCAAATTGGAGGAGAGTATGTTCAGGTCGGTAGCCATATCATCCTAGCGCGCAATCGTATTGGTTCGTTTGATTTTGTTCTGCAACTGAATAAGTCCGTAGAGCAACGCCTCGGCAGTCGGCGGGCAGCCGGGAACATAAATGTCCACCGGCACGATACGGTCGCAGCCGCGTACAACAGAATAGGAATAATGGTAGTAGCCGCCGCCGTTCGCGCAGGAACCCATGGAAATCACAAAACGCGGCTCGGCCATCTGGTCGTAGACCTTGCGCAAAGCCGGGGCCATCTTGTTGCACAACGTCCCGGCAACAATCATCAAGTCCGATTGTCTTGGACTGGGACGAAACACCTCGGCGCCAAAACGCGACAGGTCATAACGCGGCGCCACCGCATGCATCATTTCCACCGCACAGCAGGCCAGACCGAAAGTCATCGGCCACAGCGAACCGGTACGCACATAATTGATCGCCAGATCGGCGCTCGTGGTAACGAAACCCTTATTAAGTATGCCTTCTATTCCCATTCCAGGGCTCCTTTCATCCACTCGTAGACAAAGCCCACCACAAGAATGAGCAGGAAGATCATCATGGAAACAAAACCGAAGGTGCCGATCTCCTTGAGCACGATTGCCCAGGGAAAGAGGAAAGCGATCTCGAGGTCGAACAGGATAAACAGGATGGCCACGAGATAGAAACGCACGTCGAATTTCATGCGCGCATCTTCGAACGCCTCGAAGCCGCACTCGTAGGGAGAGAGTTTTTTATCGTCAGGGCGATTGGGGCCAAGCAGCTTGCCCAATGCCAACGGCAACACGCCGATCGCGGCCGCGATGGCGATAAATATCAGTACTGGAAAATAATTTTCCAACATTTTGGAGCCCCCCTCCTCTGTAAACTCCCCAACCCCGGGGAGTGCAGAATGCTACTCTAAGATGATTTTGACCTTCGGCTCGTAGCCTCCGGTTCATTCGATTTGGTGCGGGGCATGGGACTCGAACCCACACGTCCTTTCGGACACAGCCACCTCAAGGCTGCGCGTCTACCAATTCCGCCAACTCCGCATATTTCAAATTTATATTTTTGGTACTTCTACTACGCTGTACGACACTACTTTTTTATTTATTTTGGTATTTGTTGCGACTTTGAATCGATTGTATCGGTACCCGTTGGTGCGGGCACAGGCTGCGGTTGCAGCGCTTGCACGTCGACCTTGTCCATTACGCCCTGCTGCTCTTTGCCGGGACGCGAATACAAATAGGTCAACGACAGGCTGGTGATAAAAAATATCGTCGCCGCCACCGCCGTACTACGACTCAGGAAATTGGCCGAACCGCTGGATCCGAAGAGGCTACCGGCCGAACCGGAACCGAATGCCGCGCCCATATCGGCGCCCTTGCCGTGCTGGATCAACACCAGGCCGATCAGCACCACTGCCGTAATCACATGTACTACCCATACTATATTTTCCACACACTGCTCCGAAACGAATCTATTGCTTGATTACTGACCTGCGCGGCAGATCCCCAAAAACTCTTCGGCGACCAATGCCGCACCACCGATTAACCCGCCGTCAATATCCGCCTTGGCGAACAACTCCGGCGCATTCGCGGCCTTTACGCTGCCGCCGTACAGTATAACCAATCCTTGCGCGACTTGGGCATCATGCCCGGCCACCCGTTGGCGGATGAAGGCATGCACTGCCTGCGCCTGCTCCGCTGTGGCCGTCTTGCCCGTACCAATCGCCCATACCGGCTCATAGGCCACGACCGCTTTGCGCAAAGCCGGCACGCCGGCCAGCGCAATCACCGCATCCAGTTGTTCCGCGACGATTGTTTCCGTCACACCGCTTTCGCGCTGCTCCAGTGTTTCACCCACACACAGGATGGGGATCAACCCCGCCTGTTGCGCTGCGGCAAATTTTTCCGCAACCAGACGGATGCTCTCGCCGTAAATACTGCGCCGCTCCGAATGACCGACGATGACATAGGTACAACCGAAATCAGCCAGCATGGAAGCGGATACTTCGCCGGTGAAAGCCCCTTTTTCAAGCTGGTGAACGTCCTGCGCGCCCCACTTCACCGCCGAAGCGGACAATTCCTGTTGCAGCTGCGCCAGATATGGAAACGGCGCGCAGACGGCTATATCCACACGGGATAGTTGCGCTGCACCACTCTTCACGGCACCCAGTAATGCGGCATTCTGGGCCAGCGAGCCATGCATTTTCCAATTTCCAACCACCAGTTTGCGACGCATCAGTATCTGCACTTCCGACGTTTCCGAAGGCGGCGATACTACCCATGAATGCCTAAATGGTCAAACCGGGCACAAATCGGCCCCGGAACGCCCGTCCCTGCTCATCCCGTGACCCGCACCTCCCCCGTCTGTGACAATGTGTAATAATTGTGTAACAAACAGGCCTTAAGATGCGTTTCGCTAGCAAACGGCGAGCAAACGAACAATCCTCAATCCTTTGGGAGAAATTTGAAATGAGCAAACTGAATCGAATTCTTGGCAGTATCGGTCTGTCCGCAGCATTGCTGTCAGCCGGTGTCGCATTCGCCGCTGATATCACGGGCGCGGGCGCAACCTTCCCCTATCCTATCTACGCCAAATGGGCCGAAGCCTATAAAGCCAAAACCGATACCGGCATGAACTATCAATCCATCGGTTCCGGCGGCGGCATCAAACAAATCCAGGCCAAGACCGTGGATTTCGGTGCAACCGATGCCCCCATGACCCCGAATGAATTAGATCTCGCCGGCCTGACCCAATTCCCGGCAGTCATCGGCGGCGTGGTTCCGGTTGTCAACGTCGAGGGTGTCGCTGCTGGCCAACTGAAGCTGGACGGTGCCGTACTGGCCGACATTTTTCTGGGCAAGATCACCAAGTGGAACGACCCGCGCATTGCTGCAGACAACGCCGGTCTCGCCTTGCCTGACAGCGCCATCACCGTTGTTCACCGCGCTGACGGCTCGGGTACGACCTTTATCTTCACGACCTATCTTTCTCAAGTCAGCACGGACTGGAAGCGTAGCGTAGGCGGCGACAAAGCCGTATCCTGGCCTGTCGGCACCGGCGGCAAAGGTAACGAAGGCGTTGCCTCTTATGTACAACGCATCAAGAATTCCATCGGCTACGTGGAATATGCCTACGCCCTGCAAAACAAAATGACCTACGCCCAACTGAAAAACCGCGACGGTCACTACGTTTCGCCCACCGACACCAGCTTCAAGGCAGCAGCAGCCAATGCCAAATGGGATGCCAACAAGGGTTTCTATGAAATCCTGACCAATGAGCCGGGCAAGGACAGTTGGCCGATCACCGGCGCAACGTTCATCCTGATCTACAAATCCCAGGAAAAACCGGCGAATGCGGTAGAAGTCATGAAGTTCTTCGACTGGGCCTTCACCCACGGCGACCAAATGGCTTCCGACCTGGACTATGTACCGTTGCCATCCAACCTGAAGAACATGATCTACAGCGCCTGGAAAGCTCAAGTGAAAGACACTTCCGGCAAAGCACTCTGGAAGTAAGCAACAGGTTCTAAGCTATAATCGCGGGGGCCGAGACGCCCCCGCAATTTTTATACACACCATAAAACCGAACTATGCCGACGTTCCTACGCGAAGCCAGTCTTAAACGACAAACCGTGCTCGACTTGTTGTTCCGCAACCTGACTCGTCTTGCCGCATTCATGGTCTTGGCATTACTGGCAGCAATCATAGGCTCGCTGATCGTGGGCAGCCTGCCCGCCATCCGCGAGTTCGGCTTCGGCTTTCTGACCAGTTCCGAGTGGAATCCGGTCACCGACCAATATGGGGCGCTTATCCCCATTGTCGGCACCCTTATTACATCAGGAATCGCACTGCTGATCGCGATCCCGGTCAGTTTCGGCATCGCGATTTTCCTGACCGAACTGTCGCCAAACTGGCTGCGCCGTCCCCTGGGCATCGCGGTCGAATTGCTGGCGGGTATTCCGAGCATCATTTACGGCATGTGGGGCCTGTTCATCTTCGCCCCGCTGTTTGCCGATCACGTTGAGCCCTGGCTCAACGACCATATTGGACCCTTGCCCGTCCTCGGCCCCTTTTTCTCCGGCCCGCCGATGGGCATCGGCATGCTCACCGCCGGGATCATTTTGGCGATCATGGTCATCCCCTTCATCGCCTCGGTGATGCGCGACGTATTCGATGTCGTTCCCGCCATGCTCAAGGAATCGGCCTATGGCTTGGGCGCTACCACGTGGGAAGTAATGTGGAACGTGGTACTGCCCTACACCAAGATCGGCGTGGTCGGCGGCATCATGCTCGGTCTGGGACGTGCGCTGGGAGAAACCATGGCGGTCACCTTCGTCATCGGCAATGCGCATGAGCTCCACAAATCGCTGCTCATGCCCGGCAACAGCATCTCCTCGGCCCTCGCCAACGAATTCACCGAGGCAGTCGGCGAGCTCTATACCTCGTCACTCATCGAACTCGGCTTGATCCTGTTCTTCATTACATTTGTTGTCCTGTCATTAGCCCGCTTCATGCTCTACAAGCTGGCCAAAGGCGAAGGACGGGGAGCCTGATGATGTTTGATCTTTATGCGCGCCGCCGCGCCATCAACGTGGTCACTTTGAGTATCTCGGTGTTCACCATGGCATTCGGCCTGTTCTGGCTGGTCTGGATACTGTGGACGCTGCTGGAATACGGTTTGCCCAACCTCGGCCTGCATGTATTTACCCAGACCACGCCCCCGCCGGGCAGCGACGGCGGCCTGATCAATGCGATCTTCGGCAGCGTGATGATGACGGCGGTCGGTGTGCTGATCGGCACCCCCATCGGCATCCTCGCCGGCACTTATCTTGCCGAGTTCGGCCAGCGCGGCTGGTTGGCGCCTGTGACCCGTTTTATCAATGATGTGCTGTTATCCGCGCCATCCATCGTCATCGGCATGTTTGTGTACGAGGTTTACGTGGCCAAGGTGCAGCATTTTGCAGGATGGGGCGGTGCATTCGCGCTCGCCATCATCGTTGTCCCGGTGGTCATCCGCACCACCGAGAACATGTTGCGACTTGTGCCCAACAGCTTGCGCGAAGCCGCCGCCGCCCTGGGGGCGCCGCAGTGGAAGGTCATCACTTTCGTCACGTTGCGCGGCGCACGCGCCGGCATATTGACCGGCATCTTGCTGGCCATCGCCCGCGTCAGCGGCGAGACTGCCCCGCTGTTGTTCACCGCACTGAACAACCAGTTCTGGAGCACCAACATGAACCAGCCGATGGCCAACCTGCCGGTTGTCATTTTCCAGTTCGCGATGAGCCCTTACGATGACTGGCAGGGCCTGGCTTGGGCCGGTGCACTGCTTATCACGCTCAGCGTACTTACCCTGAATATCGTGGCGCGCGTCATATTCCGCCAGAAAACGAATACACAATGAGGATCCAAGAAATGTCCGCAGAACAAACCATCTCCGCCCCGAAATTGATCGTGCGCGATCTGAATTTCTATTACGGCGCGGATCGCGCGCTGAAAGACATCAACCTGGTCGTCCCGGAAAAAATGGTCACCGCCTTCATCGGACCCTCCGGTTGCGGCAAATCCACGCTACTGCGCACCTTCAACCGCATGTACCAGCTCTATCCAAAGCAGCGCGCCACCGGTGAAATCCTGCTGGACGGCGAGAACCTGCTGGACAAGCGGCAGGATCTCAACAACCTGCGCGCCAAGATCGGCATGGTGTTCCAGAAACCCACCCCGTTCCCGATGTCCATTCACGACAACATCGCCTTCGGCGTAAAACTCTATGAGAACCTGAGCAAGCACGACATGGACGAACGCGTGGAATGGGCACTGAAAAAAGCCGCGCTGTGGAATGAGGTCAAAGACAAACTGAAACAAAGCGGCACCGGCCTCTCCGGCGGCCAGCAACAACGCCTGTGCATCGCCCGCGCCATCGCAGTGAAGCCGCAAGTGTTGCTGCTGGACGAACCCACCTCCGCCCTCGACCCCATCTCCACCGCGCATATCGAGAAGCTGATTGATGAATTGAAGAAAGAATTCACCATCGTCATCGTGACCCACAACATGCAACAGGCGGCGCGGGTTTCGGACTTTACGGCCTACATGTATCTGGGGGATCTGATCGAATTTGGGGATACCAGTACGGTGTTTACCAATCCCAAGCGGAAAGAGACTGAGGATTACATTACGGGTCGTTTCGGTTAATCATCTCCATACCGTTCGTCCTGAGTAGGCGAAGCCGTATCGAAGGATGGGCGAAGTCCGCTGGTTTGTAGGGTGGGCACGTTTCTTGTGCCCACGCGGACTCTCCACAATCAACATCAACACCGTCAGGGGTAGCCCGGCTACTGTTACCCTGCCACTTCCTTCACCACCCCTGCAATCTTCTCCGCCCACATCTTCACCTGCACCCCATCCTCCCCCTCCACCATCACCCTCAGCAACGGTTCGGTACCGGAAGGCCGCAACAACACCCGCCCTTTGCCATTCAAGTCACGCTCAGCCTTGGCCAGCTCGGCTTTGACCTCTATGCGCTCCAATAACTCGGCTGCCTTGCCCGTGACTTTCACATTAATGAGGATTTGCGGATACATATGCAGTTCAGCCGCCGCCTGCGCCAGCGTCTGCTGTTTCATGCGCAGGGCGCACAGCACCTGCAGTGCGGAAACGATGCCGTCGCCGGTGCTGTGCTTGTCCAGGCAGATGATGTGGCCGGAGTTCTCCCCGCCAAGCTGCCAGTTCTTTTCCAGCAGGACTTCCATTACATAGCGGTCGCCCACTTTGGCGCGCGCGAAGGGAATACCCAGCTTCAACATGGCATGTTCAAACGCGAGGTTGGTCATCAAGGTACCGACCACGCCGCCGTGCATCTTGCCCAGTCCCTGGCGGTGCTTGGCGATGATGTAGAGCAACTGGTCGCCGTCGTAGAGTTTGCCTTCGGCATCGGCCATGATCAGGCGATCGCCGTCGCCATCCAAGGCAATACCGAGGTCCGCCTTGAACTCGACTACGGCCTTGCGCAGATTGGCCGGGGATGTGGCTCCACAGCCGGCATTGATGTTCTTGCCGTCCGGGTGCGCACCGATGGGCACGACGTCCGCACCGAGCTCATGGAAGACGTGACGCGCAATGTGGTAAGCCGCGCCGTGCGCGGTATCCACCACGATTCTCATGCCGCGCAAGTTCATGTCGGACGGGAAGGTGCTCTTGCAAAATTCGATGTAGCGACCCACGGCGTCGTCGATGCGTTTGGCTTTGCCCAGACTGTCCGAGGGATTGGTCTGCATCGGCTCATCCAGCGCAACCTCAATGGCAGTTTCCGTCGCGTCCGGCAATTTCATGCCGGTGCCGGAAAAGAATTTGATACCGTTGTCCTCGAACGGGTTATGCGAAGCGGAGATGACCACGCCCGCCTGCAAACGCAATGCACGGGTGAGGTATGCCACTGCCGGTGTCGGTATCGGGCCGGCCAGGTAAACGTCGATTCCGGCGGCAATGAGTCCGGCTTCCAGCGCCGATTCCAGCATGTAGCCGGAAATGCGCGTGTCCTTGCCGATCAGCACACCCGGACGTTCGCCCTGCGAGTGTTCGGCTTTGGCCAGCACCTTGCCCGCCGCGTAGCCCAGATTCATCACGAACTGCGGCGTGATGGGATGCACACCCACGCGTCCGCGCACACCGTCTGTTCCGAAGTATTTTCTGCTCATTATTCGCTCCCGTTTACCGCATTCCAGATTTTCAGCACATCCACCGTCTCGCGCACATCATGCACCCGCACGATGGCTGCTCCACGTTGCACCGCCAGCAAGGCCGCCGCCACGCTGGCCGCCACGCGTTCATCCACATCGCGCCCCGTAATCGCTCCCAGCATGGATTTGCGCGATAGCCCGGCCAGTACCGGCATGCCCAACGCGCAAAATGTTTCCAGCTCGCGCAACAAGTCGAGATTATGCGCCAGCGTCTTGCCAAAACCAAAACCGGGATCGATCACGATGCGATCGCGCGCGATGCCTGCAACTTCGGCAGCAGCGATGCGTTCGCGCAGGAAAGCGCTCACCTCGGCAATGACATCAGTGTAATGCGGCTGTTGTTGCATATTTTTGGGCGTGCCTTGTTTGTGCATAAGGCACACTGCCGCATCGCTCAATGCAACCATGTCCAGCGCACCTTTCTCCTGCAGTGCATTGATATCGTTGACCATGCACGCGCCTGCCGCCAGCGCGGCACGCATCACTTCCGGTTTGTAGGTGTCGATGGAGATAGGTACGGAAATATCGCCCAGCCCCGCAATCACCGGCAACACGCGATCCAGTTCTTCCTGTGTACTGACTGTTGCGGCACCGGGTCGCGTGGATTCGCCGCCGATGTCGAGGATATCCGCGCCGTCTGCGATCAGTTGCCGGGCGTGCGAGATGGCAGATGCAGTCGAAGCATGATGTCCGCCGTCAGAGAAAGAATCGGGCGTGACGTTGACGACGCCCATTACGAGTGGGCGTGAAAGATCGAATTGGAATTTTCCGCAGTGAAGTTGCATTCGCGTGAAATGTGAAACGTGAAATGTGAAACGTGCGATCAGCTACTTCTCACGTTTCACATTTCACAGCTTTCAGACTTCCTCGGCCGGCTTGTCGGTTACCGGCGCAGTCGGTGCCTCGTCCTTGGGCGGCTCCGGCGCTTTGCTGCTCGGCGCCGGCTTGGGCGGGCGTGGCGGATTGCCTGCCATGATGTCGCTGATCTGGTCGGCGTCGATGGTTTCCCATTCCAGCAGGGCCTTGGTCATGGCCTCGATCTTGTCGCGGTTGGCCTCGATCAGGCTGCGCGCCAGCGCGTATTGCTGGTCGATGATGCGGCGGATCTCGGCGTCCACTTTCTGCATGGTCGCTTCGGAGATGTTCTTGTGCGTAGTCACCGAGCGCCCGAGGAATACCTCGCCTTCGTTCTCGGCATACACCATGGTACCCAGCGCCTCGGACATGCCCCATTGCGTGACCATCTTGCGCGCCATGTCGGTGGCACGCTCAAAGTCGTTGGAGGCACCGGTCGTCATCTGGTGCATGAATACTTCTTCCGCGATGCGACCGCCAAACAGCACGGCAATAGTAGACAGGATACGGTCCTTGTCCATGCTGTAGCGGTCTTCCGACGGCAACTGCATGGTCAGGCCCAGCGCGCGCCCGCGCGGAATGATGGTGACCTTGTGCACCGGATCGGTCTTGGGCATCAACTTCGCCACCAGCGCATGGCCGGATTCGTGATACGCCGTGTTGCGGCGTTCCTCTTCCGGCATGATCATGGACTTGCGTTCCGTGCCCATCATGATTTTGTCTTTGGCTGCTTCAAAATCGTCCATCTCGACGAAACGCTTGCTGCGCCGCGCGGCGAACAGCGCGGCCTCATTCACCAGGTTCGCCAGGTCGGCACCGGACATACCGGGTGTGCCGCGCGCCAGGATATCGGCTTTCACGTCGGGGGCCACCGGCACCTTGCGCATGTGCACCATGAGGATCTGCTCGCGGCCGCGGATGTCGGGCAACGGCACCACCACCTGGCGGTCGAAACGGCCGGGACGCAGCAACGCGGGGTCAAGCACGTCGGGACGGTTGGTCGCGGCAATCACGATCACGCCGGAGGCGCCTTCAAAGCCATCCATTTCCACCAGCAATGCATTCAGCGTCTGTTCGCGCTCGTCGTTGCCGCCGCCCAGGCCGGCGCCGCGCTGGCGGCCGACGGCGTCGATTTCATCGATGAACACGATGCACGGCGATTGTTTCTTGGCCTGCTCGAACATGTCGCGCACGCGCGCGGCACCGACGCCGACGAACATTTCGACGAAATCGGAACCGGAAATGGAGAAGAACGGCACCTTGGCTTCGCCGGCAATGGCCTTGGCCAGTAGCGTTTTACCGGTACCGGGGCTGCCCACCATGAGCACGCCGCGCGGAATACGTCCGCCCAGATTCTGGAATTTGGAGGGATCGCGCAGGAAATCGACCAGTTCGGAAACTTCTTCCTTGGCCTCGTCGCACCCCGCCACATCGGCAAACGTCACGCGTTCCTTGGCATCGTCCAGCATGCGCGCCTTGCTCTTGCCGAACGAGAAAGCACCGCCGCTCTTGCCGCCCTGCATCTGGCGCATGAAAAATATCCATACGCCGATCAGCAACAGCATGGGGAACCAGGACACAAAAATACTCATCAGGAAGGATTGTTCTTCGTCCGGCTTGGCTTCAATTTCCACGCCGTTCTTCAACAGGTCGGAAACCATCCACAGATCGCTGGGAGCGTAACTGGTGATGCGCTTGCCTTCGGTGGTGGTCGCTTTGAGCGTGCGCCCTTCGATGGTCACTTTCTCGATGTGTCCCGCTTTCACCTCCTGCAGGAATTGCGAGTAATCCAGTTGCGCCTGCGCAGTCGATTGCTGGCGTGCATTGAATTGGTTAAAGACGGTCATCAGCACCAAAGCCACAACCAGCCAGATTCCGACACTCTTGAATAAATTATTCACACATGCTCCTTAAATGAGCCGTAATTACGAAGTTGCATTAGACACTGTCCGAGGCGATTACTCAAGCTTGGACAGCCCCACCAGATACTGTTCACTACTGCGATCACGCGACGCTTTCGGCTTGCGCGTGACCACTTTTTCAAAGTGGCTACGCGCCAGTTTTAAATAATCCTCAAAGCCCACACCCTGAAATACCTTGACCAGAAAAGAACCCCCGGGCGCCAGATGCTTGACAGCAAAATCCAGCGCCAGTTCAGCCAGATACATGGAACGTGCCTGATCCGCTGAACTCACGCCGCTCATATTGGGTGCCATATCCGAAATTACAAGGCCGATCTGGCGTCCTTCCAGCATTTCCTCGAGTTGCGCCAGCACGCTGTCTTCGCGGAAGTCGCCCTGAATGAACTCCACGCGCGGCAGCGGATCCAGCGGCAGCAAATCCAGGGCGATGATGCGTCCCTGCTGACCCAGTTTGCCCGCCACCACCTGACACCAGCCGCCCGGCGTCGCGCCCAGATCCACCACCACCATGCCGGGCTTGATGAGATGGTCGCGCTCGTCTATCTCCAGCAATTTATATGCGGCCCGCGAGCGATAGCCGTCCTTCTGCGCGCGTTGCACATAGGGGTCGTTGACATGCTCGCGCATCCATTGTTTGCTGGTCTTTGAGGCCTTCATCGTTTAGAATCCGCGCCTTAAATCTGGAATGCCACCCGCCATGTTATCTCTCTCCGTTTCACAGCGCCGCGACCTCAAGGCGCGCGCGCATGCACTTAATCCTGTTGTCATCATCGGTAACGCCGGGCTGACGCCTGCCGTTCTGGATGAAATCGAACGCAGCCTGAAAAGCCACGACCTGCTGAAGATTCGCGTAATGAACGATGACCGGGAGGTGCGCGAGGCCATGTTGCAGGAGATAAGCGAATTGCTTAATGCAGGCCCGGTGCAGCATATCGGCAAGATACTGGTGATATACCGCCCGCTGGAGATACCGATCGCCAAACCGCCCAAACGCCGTACGGGCAAGTCGCTTACCAAAAAGCAGATTGGCAGCAAGGGCCCCGGCAAGAAGTAAGCTGGCAGGGTGGGCAAGTTTCTTGTCCCTGCAAGGGGGAGGCCGACGGGTTCCAAACGGCTGCGCCGTTACCTGTTCGCTCTGCCCACGCGTTCCAGCCAATATTAAATATACTGAACTTCCACCACTTCGTACTCGCGTATCCCGCCCGGTGCCTGCACCTCGGCGATGTCACCGCTCGATTTTCCGATCAAAGCCCGTGCAATCGGCGAACTGATTGAAATCTTGCGCTGCTTGATATCGGCCTCGTCGTCACCGACGATCTGGTAAGTCACCACATCGCCGTTGTTTGGATCTTCCAGTATCACGGTCGACCCGAACACGCAGCGCCCATCCGCATTCAATGTCTTGGGATCGATGACCTGCGCGCTGCCCAGCTTGAATTCCAGTTCGACGATACGTCCTTCGACGAAGGACTGGCGCTCTTTGGCGGCCTCGTATTCCGCATTTTCCGACAAGTCGCCCTGGGCGCGCGCTTCGGCAATGGCTGTAATGACCGATGGCCTGTCCACCGTCTTCAGGCGGTGCAATTCGCTGCGCAATAACTCGGCGCCGTTCACAGTCAATGGAACCTTACTCATGCTGCTCCCCTTCTTTCTATTTCTTCAAGCGACGGTGCAAAGACTGCACGTCATAGACCTGCAACTCGGCCAGATGCTGCATACCCAGACAGGCTGCACGGGCACCGGCAAGTGTAGTGTAGTACGTTACGCGGCCTTGCAGCGCCGCATGACGGATGGAATACGAATCGCGCATCACGGACGGACGGCTGTCGACCGTGTTGACGATGAGACTGACCTCTCCATTCTTGATCATATCCACGATATGCGGGCGGCCTTCGGCCACTTTGTTCACAACCTTCACTTCTATCCCGGATTCGGCAATCACCGAAGCGGTGCCGCGCGTTGCCAGCAAGGTAAAGCCCAGCTTGTTCAAAGTGCGCGCCACCTCCACCGTTCCGGTCTTGTCTTCCTCGCGCACGCTGATAAACGCCTTGCCGCCTTTGGGCAGCTTCACGCTGGCGGCAAGTTGCGATTTGACAAAAGCTTCGGCAAAAGTTTCGCCCACCCCCATCACTTCGCCGGTGGATTTCATCTCGGGTCCGAGGATGGTATCCACGCCGGGGAATTTGATGAACGGGAACACCGCTTCTTTCACCGAGAAATACGCCGGGATCACTTCCTTGCTGAAGCCCTGCTGCGCCAGCGATTGCCCTGCCATGCAGCGCGCGGCGATCTTGGCCAATGACACGCCGGTGGCTTTCGACACGAAGGGCACGGTACGCGAGGCGCGCGGGTTCACTTCCAGCACATACACCGTCTCGCCCTGGATGGCGAACTGCACATTCATCAAACCGACCACGTTGAGTTCTTTGGCCATCGCCACGGTCTGGCGGCGCAACTCGTCCTGCAGCTTGGCCGACAGCGAAAAAGGCGGCAGCGAACAGGCCGAGTCGCCGGAGTGCACGCCCGCCTGCTCGATGTGTTCCATGATGCCGCCGATGATGACCTGCGTACCGTCGGATACCGCGTCCACGTCCACTTCGATCGCATCGTTCAGGAAGCGGTCGAGCAGGATGGGCATGCGCTCCGGATAAGTCTTGGACATTTCCTCGGCATCGCGCATGTAGCGTTCGAGGTCGGGCTGCGCATGGATGATTTCCATGGCGCGACCACCCAGCACATTGCTTGGCCTCATCACCAGCGGATAGCCGATTTCCTCGGCGCCGGCGACACCGTCGGCCACATTGCTCGCCGTGCGATTGGGCGGTTGCTTCAATTCCAGCTTGCGCAACATGGCCTGGAAGCGCGCGCGGTCTTCCGCCATGTCGATCATATCCACCGACGTGCCGATGATGGGCACGCCGTTTTTCGCCAATCCGTGCGCCAGCTTGAGCGGCGTCTGGCCGCCGTACTGCACGATCACACCGACGGGTTTTTCGACAGCCACCACTTCCAGCACATCTTCCAGCGTCAGCGGTTCGAAATACAGGCGGTCGGAGGTATCGTAGTCGGTGGACACGGTCTCCGGATTGCAGTTGACCATGATGGTTTCGTAGCCGTCCTCGCGCATCGCCAGCGCGGCATGCACGCAGCAGTAGTCGAACTCGATGCCCTGCCCGATGCGGTTGGGCCCGCCGCCCAGCACCATGATCTTCTTGTTGCCGGAAGGCTGCGCTTCGCATTCTTCCTCGTAAGTCGAATACATGTAGGCGGTGTTGGTGGCGAACTCGGCCGCGCAGGTATCCACGCGTTTGAACACCGGACGTACCCCCAAGGCGTGGCGATAAGCGCGCACCGATTCGTCATCGATACCCAGCAATTTCGCCAGCCGCGCATCGGCGAAGCCGCTGCGTTTCAGGGCGCGCAGATGATCCGCGCTCAGGCTTTCCAGGGTATGGCCAGCCAATTCCTGTTCCTGGCGAACCAGGTCGGCAATCTGCACCAGGAACCACGGATCGATCTTGCTGACGTTGAATACTTCCTCCACGCTCATGCCGAGGCGGAACGCGTCCGAGACCGCCCAGATGCGGTCCGGCCCGGGATTGCCGAGTTCGGACACGATGGCATCGAGATCGCTGAACTTGGTATCCAGCCCGTTCACACCGACTTCCAGTCCGCGCAGCGCTTTCTGGAACGACTCCTGGAAGGTGCGGCCGATGGCCATCACCTCGCCCACCGATTTCATCTGCGTGGTCAGGCGGTCGTTGGCTTGCGGGAATTTCTCGAAGGCGAAACGCGGGATCTTGGTGACCACGTAGTCGATAGTCGGTTCGAACGATGCCGGGGTCGCGCCGCCGGTGATGTCGTTCTTGAGTTCGTCCAGCGTGTAGCCCACGGCCAGCTTGGCCGCGACCTTGGCAATCGGGAAACCGGTTGCCTTGGATGCCAGCGCCGAAGAACGCGACACGCGCGGATTCATCTCGATCACCACCATGCGCCCGTCGTCCGGATTGATGGAGAACTGCACGTTGGAACCGCCCGTCTCCACGCCGATCTCGCGCAGCACCGCCAGCGAGGCGTCGCGCATGATCTGGTATTCCTTGTCGGTCAGCGTCTGCGCCGGGGCCACGGTGATGGAGTCGCCGGTATGCACGCCCATCGGGTCCAGGTTCTCGATGGAGCAGATGATGATGCAGTTGTCGTTGCGGTCGCGCACGACTTCCATCTCGTATTCTTTCCAGCCAAGCAGCGATTCCTCGATCAGCAGCTCCTTGGTCGGCGACGCTTCGAGACCGCGCTCGCAAATCTCCACGAACTCCTCACGGTTGTAGGCAATGCCGCCGCCGCTGCCGCCCATGGTGAAGGAAGGCCGGATGATGGTCGGAAAACCCATCGCCAGTTGTACCTGCAGCGCTTCTTCCATGCTGTGCGCAATGGCGGAGCGCGCCGAGGCCAACCCGATGCGCGTCATTGCCTGCTTGAATTTCTCGCGGTCTTCCGCCATGTCGATGGCGTCACGCGACGCGCCGATCATCTCGACCTGGTATTTTTCCAGCACGCCGTGCTTGGCCAGGTCCAGCGCGCAGTTCAGCGCAGTCTGTCCGCCCATGGTCGGCAGGATCGCGTCGGGACGTTCCTTTTCGATGATCTTTTCCACCATCTTCCAAGTGATCGGCTCGATGTAGGTCGCATCCGCCATATCCGGGTCGGTCATGATGGTAGCCGGATTCGAATTCACCAGAATGACGCGGTAGCCTTCTTCGCGCAACGCCTTGCAGGCCTGCGCGCCGGAATAGTCGAACTCGCACGCCTGCCCGATGACGATGGGACCGGCGCCGATGATCAGGATGCTCTTTATGTCAGTACGCTTTGCCATTTACTTGCCCATCATCGCAACGAAGCGATCAAACAGTGTGTCCACATCATGCGGTCCCGGGCTTGCCTCGGGGTGACCCTGGAAACAGAACGCGGGTTTATCGGTCAGTTCGAAACCTTGCAGCGTGCCGTCGAACAGCGAGACGTGCGTCACGCGCGCATTCTTCGGCAGCGTCGCCGCATCCACTGCAAAGCCGTGGTTCTGGCTGGTGATCATCACGCGCTTGGTCTGCGTGTCCTGCACCGGATGGTTGGCGCCGCGATGGCCGAATTTCATCTTCACGGTTTTCGCACCTGCAGCGAGCCCCATGATCTGGTGGCCGAGGCAAATACCGAACAGGGGCACACCGGCTTCAAGGAACTTTTGGGTCGCATGGATCGCGTAGTCGCAAGGCTCAGGATCGCCGGGACCGTTGGACAGGAACACGCCGTCCGGCTTCATTGCAAGCGCTTCAGCCGCAGAAGTTTTCGCGGGAACCACCGTGATCCTGCAACCACGCTCGGCCAGCATGCGCAGGATATTGCGCTTGACGCCGAAGTCGTAGGCCACCACATGGAATTTCGACTCGGTGCTGTCGCGATGGCCCTCGCCCAGTTTCCATACGCGCTGTTTCCATTCATAAGACTTGTCGCATGTCACCACTTTCGCCAAGTCCATCCCCGCCAGACCAGCAAAATCCTTGGCCGCTTGCAGCGCCGCGTCGACGTTGTCGCCAGAGGCGATGCAACCGTTCTGTGCGCCCTTGCTGCGCAAAATGCGCGTCAGTTTGCGCGTATCGATGCCGGCGATGGCCACCACGTTGTTGGCCTTGAGGTATTCGGGCAGGGATTGTGCCGCGCGAAAATTGCTCACCGTCATGGACAGGTCGCGGATGATTAAACCGCTGGCAAACACCTGGCGCGATTCCACGTCTTCCGGGTTGCAACCGACGTTGCCGATATGCGGATAAGTCAGCGTGACGATCTGGCTGCAATAGGACGGGTCGGTGAGGATTTCCTGATAACCGGTCATGGCGGTGTTGAATACCACCTCGCCGACGCTGCTGCCCTCCGCCCCGATGGAAATGCCGCGAAATACCGTTCCATCGGCTAAAACAAGGATGGCGGGCTTCGTTTGCGACACGGGATGCTCCTTCAAGCTGGACATAAAGAAGCGGGAGGAACGTTGCGCTCATCCCGCTTTTGGATTGTCGAGCATTATAGCGGATTAGCGATGCTTCATCAAACTGAAGCACTGCATATACGGTTGTCGGGCCAAACCCGTTCCGTATAATGCGCCGCTTCCGCGCCCCCGTCGGGCCTGAACCCAATCCGATCAACCGTATGAAAAATAACCGTTATGCTTGAAGTAATCGTCTTGGCCGTTGCACTCAGCATGGATGCCTTTGCCGTTTCAATCGGATTGGGCTCGAAAGGCAACACCCGCGGACTGGGTTTGAAGGCTGGCTTGTACTTTGGCATCTTTCAGGCATTGATGCCCTTCATCGGCTATCTGGGCGGTAAAGGGGTGCTGGGCTGGGTGGAGGACTATGCCCACTGGATCGCGTTCGGCTTGCTGGCACTGATCGGCGGGAAGATGCTCTACGAAGGGTTGAAGGGAGACCTCGAAGAAGAGATCGAAGCCCTCACCCACAAGACCATGCTGCTGCTCGCCATTGCCACCAGCATCGATGCCATGGCCGCCGGTTTCAGCCTGAACCTGCTGGACATCAACGCGTATCTGGCCTGCCTCATCATCGGCGTGACCACCTTTGCTTTCAGTTGGGCGGGAGTGCGCATCGGCGAAAAGAGCGGCACCTGGCTGGAGAGCAAGGCGGAGGTTTTCGGCGGGGTGGTGTTGATTCTGATCGGGATCAAGATGCTGGTGATGTGAACAACCCAACCCGTTCGTGCTGAGCCTGTCGAAGCATGAACGGATTCAACGCGCTTTTATTGGCATGTAGGATGGGTGGAGCGTAGCGATACCCATCAATCAACAATCAAAACCGTCGGGGGTAGCCCGACGGTTTTCGATGGGTATCGCGTTGCTCAACCCATCCTACACTTGCTACGAACCAGCCTACAGTCATGGGAGCGCTCAGTCGTGCGACGAATAACTTATATTAGACACGGAATTGATGGGCTTAGTATCACAGTTGAATTTGATCACCACATCCCCCCCATCCCAAAGCCCCTTACTTCAACCCCAACACATCCTGCATGTCATACAGCCCCGCCTTGTTGGTCTTGAGGAAGCGCGCGGCGCGCAGTGCGCCGATCGCAAAGGTTGCACGGCTGCTGGCCTTGTGGGTGATTTCGATGCGTTCGCCGATACCTGCATACAAAACAGTGTGGTCGCCGACGATATCGCCGCCGCGCACGGTGGCGAAACCAATCGTGGAAGGATCGCGCTCTCCGGTATGGCCTTCGCGCCCGTACACCGCGCATTTTTCCAGATCGCGCCCCAGTGTCTTGGCAATCACCTGGCCGAGGCCAAGCGCAGTGCCGGAAGGCGCATCCACCTTGTGGCGATGATGTGCCTCGATAACTTCAATGTCGTAACCTTCGCTCAACACGCGTGAAGCGGTCTCCAGCAACTTGAACAGCAGGTTCACGCCCACGCTCATGTTGGGCGCGAACACGATACCGATGTCCTGCGCCGCAGCACCGAGTTGTGCTTTCTCCTGCGCATTCATCCCTGTGGTGCCAATCACCATGTTCACACCGAGCTTGCGGCAAACTTCCAGGTGACGCAGCGTTCCCTCGGGGCGGGTGAAGTCGATCAGCACATCGGCGCCTTTGAGCGCGGCATCCATATCGGCAGTGATCTTCACGCCCTCGGCGACCACGTTGCACAGCAACGGACTGCCGGTGTGTTCCAGCGCGGCATGCAGCACCAGGTCATCGGCCTGTGCCACGCATTCCAGCAATACCTTGCCCATGCGTCCGCCGCTGCCGGCGATGGCGACCCTGATCTTGCCCATTATTTCTCCTCCTGCGTGGAGTGCCCGGAAGCCGTGAGCGGCGTGGCATCGACAATGCGTTTCAGCACGTCGTTGGCAAAATACAGCGTCAGGCGCTGGTTATCCTTCAATTCGCCATCGGTTTCGAAACGATAGACATAATCCCAGCGGTTGGCATGATAGGGATCATTGATGAGCGGGGCACCAAGCGCCGCTTTCACCTGGGACTGCGTCATGCCGAGCTTGATCTTGGCGCGCATGTCCTGGGTGATGAGATTGCCCTGCCGGATCTCGACCTTGTAGGGCGTGAAAGTCGGCAGGCTGCATGAGGCGAGCAATACTGAAACGAGAAGGAGCTGGATGCGCATTTGGATTAATTTCTCACAAAACAGACGGCATGATACCTCAAGCAGGCATACCCAGAAGCTCGGCCGCATGTTTGCGTGTGGTTTCGGTGATCTTTACCCCGCCCAGCATGCGCGCAATCTCTTCAATACGCTCGGCTTTGCCCAACACACTGATGCTGCTCAGCGTCTTGCCCGCATGCGCGGCCTTGCTCACCTGCCACTGCGCATCGGCCTGTGCGGCCACTTGCGGCAGATGGGTGACGCACATCACCTGATGGCGTTTGCCCAGTTGCTTGAGCAGGCTGCCGACGATCTCCGCCACGCGCCCGCCAATGCCGCTGTCCACTTCGTCGAAGATCAGCGTCGGCACGGAAGCGGCACGGCTGGCGGCAACCTGGATCGCCAGGCTGATGCGCGACAATTCGCCGCCGGATGCGACCTTGGCCAGGCTGCGCAGCGACGATCCCTGGTTGGCCGCAACCTGGAACTCCACGATTTCCAGCCCGTGCGCATTCCCCTCGTTCAGCGGCAACAAGGCGACGGAAAACTGCCCGCCCTGCATTGCCAGCGTCTGCATGGCGGCCGTGATTTCTGCGGACAAGGTTTCCGCCGCCGTGATACGTTCCTCGCTCAATTTTCTGGCCGCTTTCAGATAGACATTGCGTGCAGCTTCATCCTGTTTCGCCAGCTCGGCCAAGTCGGCGCTACCGCCCAGTTCGTCCAGCCGCGCGACGAAACCCGCCAACACTTGCGGCAATTGTTCCGGCGGCACCCGGTATTTACGCGCGGCCTCGACCACGTCCGCCATGCGCTGCTCCTGCTGGCGCATCTGTTGCGGATCGGTTTCCAGCCGCTGCTGGTAATGGCGCAGTGCGTACACCGCTTCCTGCAATTCGTTCTGCGCGCTCTCCAGCATGGTCAGCGTGTCCTGCAGTCCGGCATCGAATTCCAGCCCGCCGCGCAGGCGCGCCGTCAACGCGTTGATCTGGGCCAGACAGGCCGTATCGGAATCGGACAGCACTTCGACACCGAACTGCGCAGTCTCCAGCAGGCTGGCAGCATGCGACAGGCGCGCATGGTCGGCCTGCAAGGCTTCCCATTCGGCAGAGGCAAAATTCAGCGTCTCCAGTTCGCGGCGCTGGAACGACAGCAGTTCGCGTTCGGCGGCCACCGCTTCGGCGTTCTGCTCCAGTTGCTGACGGCGCTGGTGCAGTGTCTGCCAGGCTTTGAAAGCGGCCATGACCTCTCCCGCCTGTTTGCCCAAGCCCGCATGCTCATCCAGCAGGTCGCGCTGCACATCGGGACGCAGCAGCGATTGATGCGCATGCTGGCCGTGGATGTCGATCAGTTGCTCGCCCGCTTCACGCAACTGTTGCAGCGTCGCGCTGCGGCCGTTGATGAAGCCGCGCGAACGCCCGCTGCTATCCAGCGTGCGGCGCAACAGGCACACACCCTCATCGCCTTCCAGCGCCTGTTCGCGCAACCATGCCTGCAGTTGCGGCATGCCGGAAATATCGAATTCGGCGCCGATGTCGGCTTTTTCGCAGCCGGTGCGCACCATGCCCGCATCGCCGCGCTCGCCGAGCGCCAGGGACAGCGCATCAATCAGGATGGACTTGCCCGCGCCGGTCTCGCCGGTGAGCGCGGTGAAGCCGGCGGAGAAATCGAGTTCGAGCGTGTCGACGATGACAAAGTCGCTAATGATGAGGTTCTTGAGCATTTATAACGTCTGGTTCCAGAGCAGTTTTTCGCGCAGGGTGTGGTAGTAGCTGTGTCCTTGCGGATGCAGCAAACAAACCGGTTTGAAATAGCGGCTGACCGTCACCTTGTCATCGCCCTGCAAATCGAAATGGGTGTGTCCGTCGAAACGCACCCGCGCCTCGTCCGAGCGGTGCATCAATATCTCCAGTTTCGACCCGCTCTTGAGCACGATGGGACGGTTGCTCAGGGTGTGCGGCGCGACCGGTACCAGTGCGATGGCTTCAAGAGAAGGATGCAGGATGGGACCGCCCGCCGACAGTGCGTAGGCCGTGGAACCCGTCGGCGTAGCCACGATCAGGCCGTCGGCACGCTGGTTATACAGGTACTCGCCGTCGATACGCACCTCGAATTCGAGCATGCTGCTGTTGTTGCCGCGATGGATGACCACATCGTTGAATGCCAGCGAATCAAACAACTGCTCTTCGCCGCGCGATATGGACGCGCTCAGCAGCATGCGCTTTTCGGTCACATAATCGCCGCGCAACATGCCGAAAATGGTGTCTTGCATGGTATCGATGGAGATGTCGGTCAGGAAACCCAAGCGCCCCTGATTGACGCCGACCAGCGGTATATCGAAGGGTGCCAGCATACGCGCGATGTTGAGCAAGGTGCCGTCGCCGCCCAGCACGATGGCGAGATCGACTTTGCCGCCCATTTCTTCCAGCGCCAGCACGCTGTATGGGTGGCTGGTGAGATGCTGATTGGTAAGGTTATCCACCACCACAGCCAACCCCTCCCCCACCAGAAAATCGGCCAGCCCGAGCAAAGGCCCGGCAATCTCCGGCGACTTGTATTTGCCGATCAGGGCGATGGTTTTAAAGGTGGATTTCATAACGGAGGATTAAACCATAGGCGCGATTCAATGACAAAGCGAATGGTAGAATGAAAGCTATGTTGAACGACCGCGCCCAAATACTGCTCAAGACCCTGGTGGAACGCTATATCAGCGACGGTCAGCCCGTGGGTTCGCGTGCCCTGCAACAGTTTTCCGGCCTGGAAGTCAGCCCCGCCACCATCCGCAACGTGATGGCCGACCTGGAAGCCATGGGGCTGGTGGCCAGCCCGCATACTTCCGCCGGACGCGTGCCCACCGCCCTGGGCTACCGGCTGTTCATCGATACCTTGATGGTGGTGCAGCCGCTATCCGAAGAGCGCGTCCACCAATTGGAAAGCCAACTTCAGCCGAGCAGCCCGACGCGCCTGCTGACCCAGGCGTCAAATGTACTGTCCGACCTCACCCGTTTCGCCGGGGTGGTCGCCACGCCCAAGCGTGCCAGCATTACCGTGCGCCAGATCGAATTCCTGCGCCTGTCCGAAAAACGCGTGCTGCTCATCATCGTGATGCCCGACGGGGAAGTGGAAAATCGCGTGCTGGTGACACACAAGGATTACAGCCAACCGCAACTCACCGAGGCCGGCAATTTCCTGAGCCAGCACTATGCCAATCTTCCCTTCGGCGACATCCACCAGCGCGTGCAGAACGAACTGCGTCAACTGCAACATGACATGACCGCACTCATGAGCGCGGCGATGGCCGCCAGCGACGAGGCGATCTCGCGCAAAAGCGAAGATTATGTGATCAGTGGCGAGCGCAACCTGCTGAACATCAACGATGTCGCCGCCAACATGACCCAGTTGCGCAACCTGTTCAACATATTTGAACAGAAGACCGAGTTGCTGCAACTGCTGGACGCGGGCCGCCAGGCACCGGGTGTGCATATCTTCGTCGGCAACGAATCAGGATTGGTCGGACTGGACGAATTCAGCGTGGTGAGCGCTCCTTACACTGCGGACGGGCAGATCGTCGGTACACTCGCGGTGGTCGGGCCAAAGCGCATGAATTACGAACGCGTGGTGCCGATTGTGGACATCACTGCAAAATTACTCAGCAATGCACTGTCGCAATATTAAGACTGCCAGCCTTGTGACTTCTTTACTCCAAATGCAAACCCTCACCCCTAGCCCCTCTCCCGCCTGCGGGCGAGGGGAACCACACTCCCTCTCCCGCAGGCCGGAGAGGGTTGGGGTGAGGGGCGTTCAACTTCACACGCTCGTCAAATAAATGACCTACCTCCCCGAACCCACCCACACCCACGGCACCCCGCAAAAAACCGGCATCCTGCTGGTCAATCTCGGCACGCCCGATGCGCCCACGCCGCAGGCCGTGCGCACTTACCTCAAGGAATTCCTGAGCGACCCGCGCGTGGTCGAGATTCCGCGCGCCGTCTGGTGGCCCATCCTGAACGGCATCATCCTCAACACCCGCCCAAAAAAATCCGCCGCCAAATACGCCGCCATCTGGATGAAGGAAGGTTCTCCGCTGCGCGTCCATACCGAAAAACAAACCGTGCTGCTGCAGGGCTACCTCAGCCAGCGCACCACGGCCCCGTTCGTCGTCGATTACGCCATGCGCTACGGCAACCCGTCCATACCAAGCGTGCTGCGCAAACTGAAAGAGCAGAATTGCCAGCGCATTCTGGTCGTGCCCATGTATCCGCAATACGCCGCCAGCACGACCGCCACGGTGAACGACGTCGTGTTCGGCGAACTGCAACAGATGCGCAATACGCCCGCCCTGCGCACCATCAAGCATTTCCACGACCGCCCCGGTTATATCAAGGCGCTGGCGAACAACATCAACGATTACTGGATGAAAAACGGCAGGCCGGAAAAACTGCTCATGAGCTTCCACGGCCTGCCGCAATACACGCTGGAAAAAGGCGATCCCTATCATTGCGAATGCCACAAGACGGCACGCCTGCTGGCGCAGGAGCTGGGGATCAAACCCGGACAATACGCCATCAGTTTCCAGTCGCGCTTCGGCAGGGCGGCATGGCTGCAGCCCTACACCACCGCCACGCTCAAGGAGTGGGGCAAGCAGAAAACCCGGCGCGTGGACGTGGTCTGCCCCGGCTTCGTAGCCGACTGTCTGGAAACACTGGAAGAGATCGCCCTGGAAGGCAAAGAGGATTTTCAGCACGCGGGTGGCGGGGAATACCACTACATCCCGTGCCTCAACGACCGCAACGAGTGGATTCACGCGTTGACCGATCTGGTGCTGGATAACCTGCAGGGCTGGCTGATCGAACCGGATGCGGCGGAGCTGGAACAAGGCAGGTTGCGCGCCCTGGCGCTGGGCGCGAAGCAATAAATCTTCCCGCCTGAATCCAATGCGAATCAGGCCCCGGGTCCGGCCTTGACGAATATCTTGTAATTATTCCTGCCGCTATCCTTGGCCATATACATGGCATCGTCGGCATGTTTGATCATCATGTCCTCGTCGGTCGCATCGTCCGGACAAATACTGATGCCGATACTGAAGGTAATGACCACCTCCTTTTCGCCGATCTGGTGCGGAATCTCCATCGCGCCGATGATTTTGCGCGCGACCTTCTCGGCATCTTCCGTATCGCTCCCGTCGGGCAACAGGATCATGAACTCGTCCCCGCCCTGACGGCAGATGGTATCGGATTCGCGCACGCAGGATTTCAGGCGCTCGGCAACCGACTGCAACAGCCTGTCTCCGGCCACATGCCCCATCGTATCGTTCACGTATTTGAACCTGTCCAGGTCGAGGAACAGCAATGCTGTTTTTGTTTTGTTGCGCGTTCCGGCGACCAGCGCATGCTTCAAACGATCCGCAAACAGCGCGCGGTTGGGCAGATGTGTGAGCGAATCGTAGTGCGCCAGATGCTCGATATGCGCCTCGTCTTCCTTGCGCCGGGTGATATCGGAAAACACGGCGATGTAGTTGATGATCTCGTTCTGCGAATTTTTCACGGTGCCGATGGACAACCATTCCGGATAGATTTCCCCGTTCTTGCGCCGGTTCCATATTTCACCCTGCCACAAACCGGTGTCGTTGATGGATTTCCACATCGCCTTGTAAAACTGCTCGTCCTGCCGCCCGGAATTCAGGATATTCGGATTGTGTCCGATAAACTCCTCCTCGGGATAACCGGTGATTTTGTAGCAGGCCGGATTCACCGCGATGATCTTTTGCTGCGCATCGGTGATAAAAATGGCTTCGCCGCTGTTGTCGAACATTTTGACGAACAACTGCAAACGCTCGTTGGCATGCTCCAGTTTCTCGACAAGGATGTTGAAATTCCGCGCCATCTCGCCGATATCCGGATTGTCCACATTCACATCGGCACGCCTGGAAAAATCCAGGTCGGCCTGGATTTCGGCCATCGTGTGCTGAAGATTCCGGATGGGATTGGTGATGTTGCGCACGATAACGATGCGCACGAACAACGAGATGATGACCAGCAGCAGAATCTGCAGGACGATATGGCCGATCCACAACCAGTCCTCGATCTCGGCCAGTTGCGAGTCTTCATCGGACAGATCGATGACCACGCTGGCCGCACCGTTCACACTGCCGGCATTCGTGACATGACAGGAAAGACAATTGGTGCCGCGAAAATCCTGTTTGGCGATAAAGGGCACCACCACGCGCAGCGCCGAATGCCCGTTGCCCAGGGTCAGTTTGCGGAATAGCGTCCTGCCGGTACTCAACACCTCGCGATCCATATCGTCCGTGGCCGCTTCTTCCGGCAGACCCGGACCGAATTGCTCGACCACCGCGCGGCCGCGAATGATGCGCAACTCGGCAACCCCGCGCGACTGGGACATTTTATCCAGTAGCAGTTTGCGATTTTCGGGATCGGATATTTTTCCGGTGAGCATCAACATGTTCATGCCGTTGATGAGTCCGTTGGCGGTCTCCTCGGCACGCGTCTCGGCAGCCCGCTCGATCTGCACCTCGAAGCGCCCGAGCACCCATTCCATCGTGACGAAGAACAGAATGATGAGCGTACCCTGAATCAGGATATGCAGTTTCTCCTGCACACCCGTAGCGCGCCAACCATTGGTAAAGGCATTCATCTCTCGCTCCCTGTCCGCCCGGTGCGTGCCCGGCGGACTCGTTACAGCTTGATAAAGTGCTCGCGGTAGTGCTTCATCTCTTCGATAGACTCATAAATATCCGCCAGCGCCTCATGTTTGCCGTGTTTCTTGATCCCGTTTGCCACTTCCGGTTTCCAGCGTTTCGCCAGTTCCTTGAGCGTGCTCACATCCAGGTTGCGGTAGTGGAAGTAATCTTCGAGCTTGGGCATCCAGCGCGCCAGGAAGCGCCTGTCCTGGCAAATGGAGTTGCCGCACATCGGCGAAGTGCGCGTCGGCACATATTCCTTGAGGAATTCCAGCATCCGCGCCTCCACCGTCGCATCATCCAGCGTCGAAGCCTTGACCTTGTCGATCAGGCCGGATTTAGCGTGCGTGGATTTGTTCCAGTTATCCATACCATCGAGCACACTGTCCGGCTGGTGTACCACCAGCACAGGCGCTTCCGCCACAGTATTCAGTTCGCCATCGGTTACCACCAGCGCCACCTCGATGATGCGGTCCGTATCGGGCAATAGCCCTGTCATTTCCATGTCTATCCAGACAAGGTTGTTTTGGTTTTGTGCCATAATCCGCCGCAGTTCCCATTATCAAAGTGTGGCGCATTGTCGCACAGCCCAGCCACGCAATCCAACGACCATGACTGCATCCCAATTCACCGCCCTGTTCATTTCTGCGCTGTTCACGAACGGCATCATCAAGCTCTGGCTAGCATACCGCCAACTCGACCATGTCGCGGAACGGCGCACCGAAGTGCCCGCCCCTTTCCGCGAAAAAATCGACCTTGCCGCCCACCAGAAGGCCGCCGATTACACCCGCGCACAGCTTCAGCTCGGCATATTCAACATCATATTTGATGCCGTCCTGCTGCTGGTCTTTACCCTGGGGGGCGGCATTCAATGGCTGAGCAACTGGTCGGACGCCACTTTCGGCGGCCCGCTGGTGCAGGGCGCCGCCGTCATCGTCGCGGTGCTGTTGCTACAGTCGGTTCTGGAATCGCCCTTCGACCTCTACCGCACCTTCAACCTCGAAGCGCGCTTCGGCTTCAACAAAATGACGCTCAAGCTGTACCTGATCGATACCGTCAAAGGCCTGGCGCTCGGTGCGGCCCTGGGCCTGCCGCTGCTGCTGGGCGTGCTGTGGCTGATGTCGGCCATGGGCGACTTGTGGTGGCTGTATGTATGGGGCGTGTGGGTGACATTCAACCTGCTGCTGCTGTTCATCTACCCGACTTACATCGCACCGCTGTTCAACGATTTCGAACCGCTCAAGGACGAAGCGCAAAAATCGCGCATCGAAGCGCTACTCAATAAATGCGGCTTTGCCGCCAGCGGCCTGTTCGTCATGGACGGCAGCAAACGCAGCACCCACGGCAACGCCTACTTCACCGGCTTCGGCAAGACCAAGCGCATCGTATTTTTCGATACCCTGTTGCAGCGCCTCACCCCGAACGAGGTAGACGCCGTACTGGCGCATGAACTGGGACATTTCAAGAAACGCCATGTACTGAAACGCATCGCCTATACCTTCGCGCTCAGCCTGGGATTCCTGTGGCTGCTCGCGCAACTCCTGCATGCGCCCTGGTTCTTCCAGGGACTGGGGGTAACCAGCCAATCCACCGCACTGGCCTTGCTGCTGTTCTTTATGGTGCTGCCCGTATTCACTTTCCTGCTGCACCCCATCGCCTCCGCCTATTCGCGCAAACACGAATTCGAAGCCGACGAGTATGCCGCGCAACAGACCGATGCGAACGAATTGGTAAACGCGCTGGTCAAACTGTACCAGGACAACGCCAAGACACTGACACCCGATCCGTTGTACGCTACCTTCTACGAATCGCATCCGCCCGCACCGATCCGCATCGCGCACCTGCAAAAACTAGGAGAACACAAATGAGAAAATACTTTTTCCTGTTATTACTCGCCGCCGGCACCGCCCACGCCACCCCGTTCGCCGATGGCAATCCCGAAAACGGCAAAAAACTGATCGACAAATACGATTGCAACAGTTGCCACAAAGGCAAGATGGGAGGCGACGGCAGCGCCATCTACACTCGCCCGGATCGCATCGTGACCGGCGCCGACGTCCTCATCGACCGGATGGAGCAATGCTCCGGTGCCGTTGGCAAGAATCTCGCCACGCAAGAGAAACTGGACCTCGCGGCCTATCTGAACCAGACCTACTACCACTTCAAGTGAGGAGACAATCATGAACACTGTCTGCGACCTGACCAACAAGAACTGCAAACCCTGCGAAGGCGGCGTACCTGCCCTGACTCAGGCGGAAGCCAACGACCTGCTCAAGCAACTCGACGGCTGGCAACTGAACGACAACGTCATCAGCAAGACCTTCGAGTTCAAGAACTATTATCAAGTGATGGCCTTCGTCAACGCGGTGGCCTGGATGACGCACCGCGAGGATCACCATCCCGACATGGCTGTCGGCTACAACACCTGCCGCGTGGAATATTCCACCCACGCCATCGGCGGCCTGTCCGAGAACGACTTCATCTGCGCCGCGAAAGTGGATGCGCTGTTCAAGCTTTGAGGGGATTTGACATTACCATTCGCTCTGCGCTCCATGCCTCCATTCGCCCTGCGTCCTGCAACCCCGTTCGCCCAGCATCTTTCAACTCCGTTCGCCCTGATCCTTCGACAATGCTCAGGACTAAAGGCTTTGTCGAAGGGACGAACGGCGCGCGGATCTGTCCGTTCATGCATCACCTGATTGGAAAGTTGATTTGAAACTATCAGGCCTCATCATCGCCGCCCACGGCCGTCACTATCTGGCGGAACTGCCTGACGGCGAAATCCTGGAATGCGTCCCGCGTGGCAAGAAAAGTGAAGTCGCCTGCGGCGACACCGTCGAGATAGAGCGCACCAGCGCGCCTTCGACTACGCTCAGGACAGGCTCGGCCGTCATCGAAAGAATCGCGCCGCGCTCCACCCTGCTGTATCGCTCCGATGCCTTCAAGCAGAAGATCATCGCGGCCAACGTCACCCAGATCATCATCGTCGTCGCCACCGAGCCCTCGTTCAACGACGAATTGCTGGCGCGCTGCCTGCTCGCCGCACACGACCAGAACCTGGACATCGTCATCGTGCTCAACAAATGCGACCTGCCGCAACTCGAAGCGGCGCGCGCGCAACTCGCCCCCTATGTGAAGATCGGCTATCGCGTGCTGGAACTCTCCGCCAAACAGGACGTGTCGCCGTTGCTACCCTTGCTGCAAGGCCACACCAGCGTGCTGGTCGGACAATCCGGCATGGGCAAATCCACCCTCATCAACGCCCTCATTCCCGACGCCCTCGCCGCCACGCGCGAAATCTCCACCGTGCTCGATTCCGGCAAACACACCACCACCCACGCCCGCCTCTATCACCTGAACGCCCAAAGCCATCTCATCGATTGCCCCGGCGTGCAACTGTTCGGCCTGCATCACCTGGATTTTTCCGCAATAGAAAGAAGCTTCCCCGAATTCCTGCCCTACCTGGGCCACTGCCGCTTCGCCAATTGCAGCCACTCGCACGAGCCGGACTGCGCGATACGCAAGGCAACAGGGGAAGGAAAGATCGACGAACGAAGATTGAAGCTGTTTCAGCAGATTACGGCGCACAATTGACTCGGCACGAGTGAAGTATGAAGCAGTTCGTGTTGTACCTTCGACCTCGCTCATGCCTTCGACAAGCTCAGGCCGAACGTAGCAGAGACTCTATTCATGCCGGATCAATAACGGAATCTATTCAGCCCCTACCTGATGCCGCGCTGAAAACGATATCCCTTGTAGCTGAATATCACGCCATCCGGTGTGATCTGTTCCAGCCTGAGCCCCGGCGCGAGGGATTCACCTTCTTTCAGCATCCGTGAATTGATACTGACGAGACTGTTCCCGGATTTACTGGAATAGGAATGGAGCTGGATCGTCATGACCGGAAGCTCCTGCTGGATTGCGAGTGGGAGTTCTGGCAATGGCATTGCTTTCTGATCCTGACCAGTGGTCGGCGTAGGCGCTACAGGTGCCACGGTCGATACCTGCAACTTCTGTTCAGACTCCCCGGTCACTTCAGGTTGTCCGGGGCGCGGTGTCGGCGGGGTCAGGCCGGGGTTCGACATCGCAGGTCTTGCGGCACCAGATCCCGGTGCCGCTTGTTCCTCTTGCCACGGATTCAGCCAGCCGATGGCGATACCCGCGCAAAGCAATACCACCGCAAGCGCGCCGTAGAGCACGGAAGATGATCGTTTGGGTGCCGCTACTGTTGCCAGTGCCGGTGGCAAAGTTGGCGTTGCGCCGCGTTGCCGCTGCTGGTCGGATTTCTTGAGCGCGTCCAGAATATAAGACATGCCTATTTGCCCCTTTGTCCGGTAACCAGTTTGGGAGCAGACATATCCGCAACTCCGCTCAGGCGCAATATTGTCTGGGGACCGGCGATCCCGATTGGGGGAAGATCGTGTGCAAGCTGGAATTGCCTGACTTGCCGCACCATGGCCTCATCGAATACAGGTTCCTGGGTGGCATCCGCCACCGTGCCGTTGATTTGTGCAAGCTGATTGCGCAGCCATTCCACATCCGGCCCGCGGTCGCCCGGCCGTATCTGTTGTTGTTCCACCGGCGGTTTGCGCCACAGCAGCGTGTACTGGCCCGACCATTGTTCTGCCAGCGCGCCAATGGCCACCGCCCTGGTTTCGTTGCCGACATTGAAGACGGCAACCCGGTCGTCAAGCAGCGTCAACGTTGCATGAAATTTCCGCCCCTGCTTGTCGCTCAACTGCAACACCGCGGGCCGGTTCATTTGGCGCAGTTCATCCAGACCGCCGCGCGCGCTGAGACACTTCAAACCCAAGGCCTCAGCCTGAAGACATTCGTCACCCTCCTGGTAGTCCGCACCCCATGCACGGAATAGCGCTGTGTAAGCCATCTCCTTGCTGCGCTGGAGCGGCTCTGCCGCCGGCCATTCCAGAATAGCCGGCGTTTCCGCCACGGGCGCTGCCGGTTTGGCAGGCTCGACTTTGGCTGGAACCGGGGATTGAACATCCGGCTTGTACAGCAGCGCTGCCAACGCAGTGGAGGCCAGCAGGCCCGCAAGCAGGACAAACATGATGTTGCGTGATCGTTTCTGCGGATGATGAAACACCTCGCGCGCCGCCTGCTTCAGTGTCGCCTGGTCGACCCGCTCCTTGGCTTGCACGTAAGCGCCCAGCAACGCCCGATCGCAAAGCACATTGATGACGCGCGGCGTGCCTCCGCTCAATTTGTAGAGACTGCTCATCAGTGAATCCGGGAACAGCGTGCGCTGCGTACCCGCAACCCCGAGGCGATGCCGCACATAGGCGGCAACTTCCTGCTTTGACAACGGCCCCAGGTGATAGCGCGCAATAACCCGCTGCGCAAGCTGCCGCAGTTCGGGCCGCGCCAGCATCTCCGCCAGCTCGGACTGGCCCAGCAGGATGATCTGCAACAGTTTGCGCTGGCTGGTTTCCAGATTGGTGAGCAGCCGCATCTGCTCCAGCACATCGGCGGAAAGGTTCTGCGCCTCGTCGATGACCAACACCGTATGCCTGCCCCTGGCGTGGGCATCGAGCAGGTAAGTATTGATGCAATCGACGAACACCTTGACGCTGGTGTTGCCGGGAGGATAGGCGATGCCGAATTCGATGCAGATGGTCAAGAGCAACTCTTCCACCGTCTGCCGCGGATTGAAAATGTAGGCCACATCGCAGGATTCGGGGATCTGCTCCAGCAGACAGCGGCACACCGTCGTCTTGCCCGCCCCCACCTCGCCGGTGAGCAACACAAATCCGCCGCTGCCGTTCACGCCATACAGCAGATGCGCGAGCGCCTCCTGGTGCCGCTCGCTCATGTAGAGATAGCGCGGATCCGGCGCGATGGAAAACGGCGCTTCGGCGAGACCAAAGTAACTCTGGTACATGGGCGGAATTCGTATGGAGATGTCGGGGTATTATAGCGGCAAGTACCGCCCGCTCAAGGCGGCAGTTTTATGGAAGATTAGCCGACGGCAGTCATTGGCTGGAACTGAATAGCGGGGATCAGGCTTGTGTCGACAGTCAATGTCTTTGCATGGCTGTATGCTCCTCGGCCAAAGCAGGCACCCGAACTACACTGGTTAGATGTCTGCAACCGATCCAAACCGGTCGTTGCTCAAGACTATTGCGATGCCGCCCCCATATCGCTGCCGAGTATGAGATGACGCATGGTTATGTGCCGGCTAACGTAGAGCTAACCGGCGCTGCGCGGCTTTATCGCGCAGCGTCCAGCGACCAACGGGAGCGAGGTTGAGCGCCAGGTTAGGCACGCTGAAACCACCCATACGGGAAACCGTAGCGCCAGACATTTAATAACTCACCTGAGTTGGTGACCCCGACAATAGACATAATGCGCTCGAGATAAATAAGGAATTGGTCACGTTCCTCGGAGTCGTGCCGCTCCAGCCCAGACAAGGCTCGCTTGAACGTACTGAGGACGACAGAACGTCTTGGATTTGCAGGCAACTCAGTAACTAACGATTGAATGATCACATCAACTGACGCCTGAGCACTGGCGCGAATAGCTTCATTCGGTGCGCCGGGGTAAAAAGTTTTTTTATCTTCACCAAACTTCCGCTCTTCCTTCAGTTTTTGGAGCTCCGCTAGAACTTCAGGCGTGATTTTGAGTGCCTGATCGGAGAGGTTTGTAGGCCAGAGAAAGAACGAAGCGCCTGAAAGACCAATTGCAAGGACAAGCACCGCAATAGCAATCAGAGCGACAAGTACTTTCAAGACTATGGAGACCATTACCTAGTGCCTAACAGTTAATAGACAGACCCACCGGTCTGCAATATCAAAAATAGTGAAACGTGCATTCTTTTCGTAACCAATTGATTCATTAGAACCACCCCGTTTTTGTCTGCCCGTATATGCATAATAGTACGGGCAGGCGTGAATGTCTCCAACACATAGTGGAAGCAGCTCACCACTATCCTGAAGGCAGGAAAGGTACCGGAGTCGAATTGTTTTGAATTGGATTGGGATGCAAATAAATAAATCGACTCCGGTACCTATCGTTCCGGTACCTATCGTTCCGCCGGTACCTATCGTTCCGGTACCTATCGTTCTATCGTTCCTGGTACCTATCGTTCCTATGCATAGCAAGATCCGGACAATTCACTTTGCAACCTTACCAAATGAGCATACCTCGGGGACAGACCTTGGTTTCTTGCTTGGACCATCAATCTAAGCAACCGCCACTCTATCCTGCTGTGAGCAGATGTCCATATCCACCGTCAGGTGGTGGATCGCCACTTCAGGCACTTTGGCTTTTCCTGTGCCGGGGCGCAGGCGTACAAAGCCCAGGGCTTCGAGCTTGCCCAAGGTGCGGCTGACATTGGGTTCCGCACGTTGCACCAGTTTCGCCAGGTCGGCGACGGAGGCAGGCTTCTTCTGGTCTATGGTGGCGAGCAGGAAACGATTCTCTGGAGTCAGCAGCCGAATCACGGCCTCGACAGATTCGAAAGAAAACTGGGCAGCATCGGCGGGGGCTTTTTGCTTGCCGCGTGCGACAGAGAGCATTTCCTTTTTCAGGTCCTGCATGGACTGGATTTTCATTTTTTTCATCATATCTCCTCGTCATCCACTACCTCGGTCGATATGCTGCGCGCATCGCACAGCTTTTCAACCTCGGCAAGAAAATCTTCCAGCAACTGCGCTGCCGATACGAAGGCATATGGGCGGCCTTCGTCGTCTTCTGTTCTGTGCCAGTGATCGGCATCCGGCTTGGCTTTTACGAACTTTCCGCCTGCATGCGGTACCGGGTGCGCATTGTCGAACCCAAGCAATCTTGTTCCTTCCGGGTCGTGGAATGTGAAGCAGTAGGCGATACCGTGCGGCACTTGCTCCGATTGCGCTACCCGCCTGATCTCGAATTTCAGGAAGTGGCCGCTGGCAAAGAAGTGCCGCCTTCCGTCGTAGTCGAGCAGCCATTCCAGCGTGTGTTCAGGCGTTTCCATTGGCGCATCCTATACCCACAGGATAGGATGGTCAAGAAGGAGGGAAGTGAGCGACATGGTGGCAGCATCGCAATAGTGTTGAGCGACGACCGGTTTGGGCACAAATCGGAAGTAATTCAAATCAGTCCAATACTACAGCTTTGGCCGAATACCAGCCAAGCTTGGCATGCAGTACAACCGTCACGTATGGATTAACAATCTGCCGGGCAGGACAGCCCGCATGATAACCTCGCCAGGTTATCCGAATTGCAGGGGCACTGATTGCCACGATACTTTTCATATTCAAAAATACGATAAGGACTTCACATGTTGAATAACAAAGAATTGGTATTCTTCAAATACATGTTTTTGCTGGCTGCCCTGTGGAATTTGATCGGGGCTGGTTTTGGTTACTTCAACACTGCCTTCACTTTCCAACATTTTTTTGACAGGGAACTCACCGATCCTTTGTACCACGCAATTTACCAGGGCTCATGGGGCACGACCTTTGTGTACTTCTTTGGATATTTGATCGTGGCTCACAATCCCGTGAAGCAAGCCGGTATTGTCATCGTTGGCGGAATTGGAAAGCTTGGATTTGCCGTCAAGCTACTGCAACTATATGCATCGGGCATAGCCAACTCTCTTATATTCATTGTCATCGTCGGCGATTTTATTTTTCTGCTTTTATTTGCGTACTATTTTGTTTGTCTGTTCAGAGCGAAGGTAAGTATCTTTTAGGAGAAACGCCGAATAAGTTCCGAGACATCATTCCGGCCCTTCGTCTGGCTCAGGACAGGCTGACCTGAGCTCGCCGAAGGGCCGGTGTGACGACTTCATAATGGCAAATATATTCATCTGGAATTTGCCGTATCAGACTTTACGCAAATTAAATACAATTGCCTCAACCAACCCGTCCACAGCAGCAAGCATCGCTCAGGTTATTGGATGAACCATGGATAACGAATTCGACAAGGAAATCGAGACACAAGAGACTCAGTCTGCGGAAGACCGAAAAAGGGTTCGTCGCATCGGTATCCAGGTTCCGTTGTATAAGAAGGCGCTTGACAAGCCGTCAACACAACTTTCCAGGGAGGAATACCACCATGCGCTGGAACGGCGACGCCAATTTCAGGAAAGTCTTAAAGAGAAATGGATGACACCGAAAAATCTTGTTATTGGCGCTGTCATATTAACTATTGATTTTACGATTCTTCAATTGCTGCCCTATATCGTCAAAATGATTGGGATTCACAATCAAGTGTTGCTGGGTAAATGGCTTATCGGCCTGGTTGGAGTGATTACTGTCGCTACGTTAATTTATATATTCAACTCCGAAGATTGAGATTCGGCCCCCACAGCATCACGAAAATGGGGTAAGCGACAATGATTGCGGTAGTTGGGCCACTCATGGAAAAATTATTTGCCTGAATATAAAACCGATTAGTAAATGTACCCGCTATTGTCTACGCGTGTGTGACCGAGACTGGTCGGATTAAACGCTGCATTCTTTTCCGCGGCAGGTTGCATTGTTCCGGAATGACTTATCTCACGGTAAATCGATGTGTACCTCTCACGTCGATAGCTACCACACAAGATTGACAAGGTATAACCGCCCACGCACAATCCGCCCGTCTTGCAAATTCGCCAATGCATACACTGCACACTCTACTAATCGTGCAGGATGAATGGTGAAATCCCAGAATTCAGGAGGCTGGAGCAAGTTTGATGGAAGACGGCCAATACTTGAATTGGCCTGCATTCTTGATGAGTACCAGCCGCGATTCAGGGGAGAAACATTTTGCAAGCCGTTCCACGTTTTCGTTACACCGCCCCGACTTCCTCTACCAGAGTTACGTTTCATTCTTGTCCTTCGACAGGCTCAGGACGAACGGCATTATGTTCACAAATTCTGCAAGAACATTCATCCAATAACCATTAACCTGCTCCAGGGAGTACCCAATGCTCATCGCCCATCGCCATCTCCGGTTAGCTGTCGTTTTCATGCTGTCCGTCCTGCCCTGTTTCACCCATGCTGCCGAGGTCGAGTTTTTCTCGCCGTCGGGCGAGGTGAAAAAAGTCCGGCAAGTCGCGGTGCGCTTTTCGGAGCAGATGGTCGCGTTTGGCGATCCGCGCGAGGTCGATCCTTTTGATATCGCCTGTCCTGCCGCAGGCAAGGGTCGCTGGGCGGATCAGCGCAACTGGATTTACGACTTCACCAACGATCTGCCCGCAGGCATCGCCTGCACGTTCTCGGTCAAAAAGGGATTGACCTCGCTCAAGGGCAGCGCGATCAAGGCCGCGAGTCATGCTTTCAATACGGGCGGCCCGGCCGTGCTGCAAAGCGAGCCCTATTCTGGCGAATACTCCACCATCGACGAGAACCAGATTTTTGTGCTCGGTCTGGATGCGCCGGCGACGGCCGATTCCATCCAGAAGAATGTGCATTGCGAGGCCGATGGCATCTCCGAGCAGATACCCATCAAGCTGATCACCGGCAAGCTGCGCACTTCGATCCTCGATTGGCGCGAAGCCTTCCTGACGCGCTATTACCAGTTCACTTTCAGGCGTGACGGCAACGAGGGGCACAGCATCATCTTCGGCATCGATGAACGCGGATCGGATCGCGAAAAATTCCTGAGATTGCGCGACGGCGCCAATTCGCCCATCGTTGTGCTGCAATGCGCGCGCACTTTCCCCAACCAGGCGCATATCAGGCTGGTCTGGGGCAAAGGCGTCACCTCGGTTTCCGGCATCCCCACCAGCCAGGATCAGACACTGGAATTCCGTGCACGCCCCGCCTTCGAAGCCAGGTTCTCCTGCGATCGCGTCAATGCCGATGCGGATTGCATCCCGGCATTTCCGATGACGCTCAATTTCTCCTCTCCCATCACCGTCGCGAATGCGCAGAACATCATGCTGATCGCGCCTGGCATGAAACCGGTCAAGGCAGTGATCACCGAGAACGACACGAAGTCCGGCTTCGTGCAGTCGATCTCTTTTCCCACGCCGCTGCCGGAAAAGACAAAATTCAAAATCGTCCTGCCGCAAGTCTTTACCGACGATGCGGGCAGGCCGTTGAGCAACGCCGCCAACTACCCGCTGGAAGTGCGCACCGACGAGAACCCGCCGCTCGCCAAGTTCGCCGCCGGTTTCGGTATTCTGGAATTGAACGCAGCGCCCGGCACACCGCCGCTGTTGCCGGTGACCCTGCGCAATGTCGAACCCAGCCTGGCGGCCAATCTTGCGTACGCGTCGATTGCCGGCAAGACCATGCACGATGATTCCGAGTTGAGCGTGATCGGCTGGCTGAAACGGCTGGAAACCATCGATTCCGGATACGACCCGGAAACGCAACGATGGAGTGCGGACCGGGGACCGGGAAAGACTTCCATTTTCGGCAAGGACGACCAGCCCAAATCTTTTGCCATCCCGAAACCGTTGGGTGACAAGGCATTCGAGGTGGTGGGTATCCCGCTGCAAGCGCCGGGCTTTTACGTGGTGGAGCTGGCCAGTCCGCGTCTGGGTGCCGCGCTGTTCGGAGAGGACGAAGCCCCGGCAGAAGACACTTCGCTCCTCACCAGACTGGCGAATTCAATCAAGCCCGCCAATTCGCGTCCCTATTACGTGCATGCTGCCGCGCTCGTCACCAACCTGTCCGTGCATTTCAAGCTGGGCCGCGAATCGTCGCTGGTGTGGGTAACCAGCCTCGACAAGGGCAAGCCGGTCCCCGCTGCCGATGTGGCCGTGCGCGACTGCGCCGGAAAAATATATGTGCAGGGCAAAACCGATGCCCATGGCCTGTTGCAGATCAAACAGGAGTTGCCGGATCTGCGCGCCCTGCCCGGCTGCATGAGCAATTATGACCGCCAGTATTTTGTGACGGCGCGTCTGGGCAAGGATTTCTCGTTCGTACTATCAAGCTGGGACGAGGGCATTACACTGTGGCGCTTCAACGCCTTCCAGACGCGATGGAGCGGCCATGAAGTCGCGCACGCGGTCATGGATCGCACCTTGCTGCGCGCCGGTGAAACCGTGCATATGAAACTGATCGTGCGGCGCAAGGTTGGCACGGGTTTCGAGAATCATCGCAATATCCTGCCCGCCTCGGTCACCATCCAGCACCAGGGCAGCGGAGACAAATTCCAGGTGCCGGTAAGCTGGGATGGCCGCGGTACGACCGTGCTGGACTGGACCGTGCCGCAGGATGCAAAACAGGGAACTTATGTCGTCATGATGCCGGAGGCGGCCGGCAGCTTCCAGGTGGAAAGTTTTCGCGTGCCCACCATGAGGGCAATCCTGCAGTCGGCCGACAAGGCGCTGGTCAATGCCGAACAGGCCGCGCTGAATATCCAGGTCAACTATCTGGCCGGTGGCGGCGCCTCTTTCCTGCCGGTCAAACTGCGCGGACAGATCGCGCCGAAAACTGTCAGCTTCACCGACTATGAAGACTTCACCCTTGCCAACGGCGGCGTCAAACCGGGCATACAGAAAAACACCCGCCAGCCCTGGAATTACGGCGGATATGAAATGACCGATCCGGACGAGGAAGGCGACACACCCACGCCCGGCAACGCCTCTGGCAACATCGCGCTGACCACACAGGAATTGCGCCTGGATGCAGCCGGTGCCGGGCACGCGATCTTCAGCGACCTGCGTAGATCAAGTGTGCCGCAAGACATTCAGGCCGAGCTGGAATACCAGGACCCGAACGGCGAAACGCTGACCGCCGCCACCCACATTGCATTGTGGCCGTCGCAAGTGATCGTCGGCATCAAGCCCGATGGCTGGATGGCGACCGCCGAACACCTCAAGTTCCACGCACTGGTGCTGGACCTCCACGGCAAACCGAAGGTGGGTGAAAAAGTCGTGGTCAAAGCCCTGCAACGCGAATACTTCTCGCACCGCAGGCGCCTGATCGGCGGTTTCTATGCCTTCGACAACCACAGCGAGATCAAGGCAGTGGGCGAACTCTGCCGGGGCGTCACCGACAACAAGGGATTGCTGATCTGCGACGTCAAAGCACCCGCAAAAGGCAACATCATCCTGCAAGCCGAAACGGCGGATGCCGCCGGCAACCCCAGCGTGGCCAACCGCGAAATGTATGTGGCCGGCAACGAAGACTGGTGGTTCGATGCCACGGACAACGACCGTATCGACCTGCTGCCCGAAAAGAAACGCTACGAGCCGGGCGACAAGGCGCGCCTGCAACTGCGCATGCCGTTCAAGGAAGCGGATGTACTGGTGACGGTGGAACGCGAAGGCATCATGGACAGCTTCGTGACGCACCTGACGCGCGCCAATCCGTCCATCGAAGTGCCAATCAAGGGACATTATTCGCCCAACATCTTTATCTCCGCGCTGGCAATACGCGGCAGAAGCGGCGGGGTGCAACCGACCGCGCTGGTCGACCTGGGCAAACCCGCGTTCAAGATGGGCCTCGCCGAGATCAAGGTCGGCTGGTCGGCGCATGAACTCAAGGTCAAGGTCGCCACGGACAAGCCGGTTTATCACGTGCGCGAAAAGGCGAAAGTGTCGGTCGACATCAAACGCCTTGACGGCTCCTATCCGCCGCGCGATTCCGAAGTGACGCTGGTGGCCGTCGATGAAGGGCTGCTGGAACTCAAGCCGAACGATTCGTGGAAGCTGCTGGAAGCCATGATGACGCGGCGCGGCATCGAAGTCTCGACTTCCACCGCGCAGATGCAGGTGATCGGCAAACGCCATTTCGGCCGCAAAGCACTGGCGGCAGGCGGTGACGGCGGTGGCGGCGGCGGAAAATCCGCGCGTGAACTGTTCGATACGCTGTTGTTCTGGCAGGCCAGGGTGAAACTGGACGAGCACGGCCATGCCGAAGCGACGGTGCCGCTGAACGATTCGCTCACTTCCTTCCGCATCGTCGCGGTTGCCGACGGTGCCATGGACCTGTTCGGAACGGGCTCCGCGTCCATCCAGTCGACGCAGGACCTGATGCTGTTCTCCGGCCTGCCGCCCGTGGTGCGCGAGCAGGACAAATTCCATGCGGGCTTCACGGTGCGCAATGCAAGTGACCGCGTCATCGATGCAGTGGTGAACGCCAAACAACAGAGTGGTGCAACCAGCAGCACGCTCGTTCCCATCGAGATCAGTCTGCCCGCCGGGGAATCGCGCAACGTCGGCTGGGATGTGACGGTGCCCATCGATAACGATGCAATGAAATGGGACGTGAGCATCAGCGAAAAAGGCGCAAGTGAAGATGGCGACCGACTCAAGGTCACGCAGAAGGTCATCGCTGCGGTTCCGGTGCGCACGCTGCAAGCCACCATCACACAACTCGATGCACCGCAATCCATCACGGTGAAACTGCCGGAGGGTGCCATTCCCGGGCGCGGCGGCGTCAAGGTCACCTTCCGCAAACGGCTGGGCGGCGGCATGGGCGGCGTACAGGAATATATGTCGCGCTATCCCTACACCTGCCTGGAGCAGCAGACCTCGCAAGCCGTCGCGCTGCAGGATGAGGATCGCTGGAACGGCCTGATGAAGAAACTGCCTACCTACCTGGACGGCAACGGACTGGCCAAGTACTGGCCGGGCATGCGCGAGGGCGACGACACGCTGACCTCGTACCTGCTATCCGTGGCGAATGAAGCGGAATACGAAATTCCGGAATATCTGCAGAACCGGATGCGCAAAGGATTGATCGGCTTCGTCGAGGGCCGCGTCATCCGCTACTCCGCGCTGTCCACCAGCGACCTCGCGGTACGCAAACTGGCAGCCATCGAAGCGCTGTCGCGCACCGGCGATGTCGAAAGCAAATGGCTGGACAGCATCACCATCGAGCCCAACCTGTGGCCGACCTCGGCTGTGCTCGACTGGCTGTCCATCCTGCAGCACAAGCCGGACATCTCGGCGAAGTCTGACAGCCAGATCGAAGAGGCACAGCAGATCATCCGCAGCCGTCTCAACTTCCAGGGCACCAGCATGGGCTTCTCCACCGAGCGCGACGATACGCTGTGGTGGCTGATGATCAACGGCGATGTGAACGCCAATCGCGCACTGCTGGAACTGTTCGACGACCCGAAATGGGAACCGGATGTCGCACGCCTGGTGCGCGGTTCGCTGGGCCGCCAGTTGCGCGGGCACTGGAGCACCACGGTGGCAAATGCCTGGGGCGTATTGGCCATGAAAAAATTCTCGGCCAAGTTCGAGGCCGTGCCGGTAACAGGATTCACCAGCGCCGTACTGGAAAAACAGAACTTCATCGCCGAATGGAGCGACAACAAAGGTAGCGCCCAACAACTGCTGAACTGGCCCACAGGCTCGGCTCCGCTGAAACTGTCGCATGGCGGCGACGGCAAACCCTGGACCATCATGCAAAGTCTCGCCGCATTGCCGCTCAAAGAACCGCTGTTCACCGGCTATCGCGTCACGCGCAAAGTATTCCCGGTCAGCCAGAAGACCAAGGGCGAATGGCACAAGGGCGACGTGGCGCGCGTGCATCTGGAGATCGACGCACAATCCGACATGACCTGGGTGGTGGTGAACGATCCCATCCCGTCCGGTGCATCAATATTGGGCACCGGCCTGGGTGGCGATTCCAAGCTGCTGGCACAGGGCGAGAAAAAACAGGGCTGGGTGTGGCCCGCGTTTGAAGAAAGAACCTTCGACGCCTTCCACGCCTATTATCGTTTCGTGCCCAAGGGCAAGTTCTCGGTGGAATACAGCGTGCGCCTGAACAACGACGGCACATTCCTGCTGCCCAGCACCAGGGTGGAAGCGATGTACGCGCCGGAGATGTTTGGCGAGTTGCCGAACAACAAAGTGGAAGTGATGCCGTGAGGCCCCAAATCGGGTTATGGGAGCGCCGACGGGACGTCGGCGCTCCCATCTAAAGAACATGTAGGGTGGGCACGTTTTTGTGCCCACGCAGTCATGCTCTTGTGTGACGATCCAATTTAAAGGATACCCACCGCGTGGGCACAAAAACGTGCCCACCCTACGGGTTAATAAATGAAATTCATCGTGAACAATCCCCCAACCAGTCTTCGCAATAAAATCCGCCTGATCCTGCTGCTGGCAGTAATAGCCAGTCTGCTATTGGGCATCAGCACCATTCTTTCGACCGGCCACCCCCTTCCCTCCTTCGCCGAAACAAAGACAGAGTACCTGCCCTCCGAATCCTGGCTACTTGATCGCAGCGGCGAGGTCATCGCCGTCAAGCGCATCGACAATAAAGTGCGGCGGCTGGAATGGGTCAGCCTGAAAGATATCTCGCCTGCAACCCGGGATTTATTGCTGTTTTCGGAAGATAAGCGCTTCTATCAGCACGGCGGTGTGGACTGGCTGGCGCTGGCCGCGTCGGGCGGGTCTTACCTGTGGCACTTTATTGATGGCAAACGCCCGCGCGGCGCATCGACGCTGACCATGCAACTGGCAGGCTTCCTCGATCACTCGCTGGCGCCCGCCAGCTCGAGACGCACATTTGCCCAGAAGTGGCGGCAGATCCTCGCCGCGCGCGAGATCGAGAAAACCTGGAGCAAACCGGAGATACTGGAAGCCTATTTCAACCTCGCTTCGTTTCGCGGTGAAATCGTCGGTGTCCATGCCGCTTCGTTCGCCTTGTTCGGCAGCCACCCTTCTGCGCTGAATCGTACCCAATCCCTGCTGCTCGTGGCATTGTTAAAAGGACCGATGGCCAATCCCGGCCAGGTTGCCAGCCGGGCCTGCGCCTTGCTCAAGGCTGCCCGGCATGAAAACGACCCCTCGTGTGAAACACTGCACAACCTTGCCCTGCTCGCACTGGATGCAAACAACCAGCACATTCCGCAACAGAGTATCGCGCCCCACCTAGCGCAGAAATTGCTGCTGCAACCGGGCGTGCGCGTCGCCACCACGCTGGATGCAAACGTGCAGCGTACAGCGATCCAAGCGTTGCGCAAGCATTTGATGTCGCTCGACGGCCAGAACGTCAAGGATGGTGCCGTTGTCGTGATCGACAACCGGACCGGCGATGTACTGGCTTATGTGGGCAGCAGCGGCGAAATTTCCGATGCGGCGAATGTGGATGGCGCATCCGCCCTGCGCCAGGCCGGTTCGACCCTGAAGCCGTTTCTGTATGGGATGACGCTGGAAAAACGTCTGTTGACTGCGGCATCGGTAATCGAGGATTCGCCGATCCAGTTGATCACCCCCATGGGGCTCTATGTTCCGCAAAACTACGACCGCGATTTCAAGGGTGCGGTGAGCGTGCGCACAGCCCTGGCTTCGTCGCTCAATGTCCCCGCCGTACGCACACTGGGCCTGGTCGGAGTGGATCGTTTTGTACGCAAGCTCCGCGCCTACGGTTTGACGAGCGTAACGGAAGATGGCGACTACTACGGATTCAGCCTGGCACTCGGCGGCGTGGATGTACGCCTGATCGAGTTGGCCAATGCCTACCGCGCGCTGGCCAACCAGGGGGAATGGCGCCCGCTCGGATTCACGACCGCAGACCATACGCAGGGAAGCAAACGCGTTCTTTCCAGACAGGCCGCATTCATCGTCGCCGACATCCTTGCCGACAGGGGCGCCCGCGCGTTGACGTTCGGGATGGATAACCCGCTCGCCACGCGCATATGGGCTGCCGTCAAAACCGGCACCAGCAAGGACATGCGAGATAACTGGTGTGTCGGTTTTACCAGCCGCTACACGGTCGGCGTATGGGTGGGCAACTTCAACGGCGAGCCGATGCGCGATGTCTCCGGCGTCAGCGGCGCCGCGCCGGTCTGGCGCGACCTGATGGATTATCTGTATCACGGCAACGCAAGCGCCTCACCCAAGCCGCCGCTCGCCGTCATTGCGCAGCAGGTGCGCTTCTCCCCCGCCATCGAGTCGCCGCGAACCGAATGGTTCCTCGCCGGCACCGAGACCGCCGAGATACGCCTGGTCGCGAATAGCACCGACCAACAAGTCCACGCCAGAATCCTTTACCCCACCAACGGCACCATCATTGCCATGGACCCGGACATCCCGGTCAATCACCAGCGCATGCAACTCAATGCCAGGGGCAGCGCGCAGGTGGTATGGGCTATGGATGGCAACCCAATCGGTGACGGAACTGACATCGGCTGGACACCAACCGGCGGCAGGCACCGGCTGGTACTGAGCGACGCGCAGGGGAATGAACTGGATGCAGTGAGCTTTGAAGTGCGCGGGATGCTGTCGCCTTAGCGGGCATATTTCGAATATTGATCAGGCCTTGCCGTAAACGGCCGCTTTGTGCCGGACTTGCCGTCGTCCATGCTCACTGCGCGACCCCCGTCACAAAGGCCTTGCGGATGTTGCCGCCGCATTCATACGAAGCAAAACCGGAACCGCCCGAATCCATGCGCGCCAGCACGCCGTAGTAGGTCTTCGTACTGTCTATCCACGGGTAGAACCCGAATGCCCCGGCAGAACTGAAAGAGCCGTCGCCCGCCGTGTCGTCCTCGACCCAGTGGCCTATGCTGTAATCCCATGCCACTGGAATCGGCGAATACTCCGCCGTTGCGCACACACCGGGCAAGGTGCAGGTCTTCTGGTCGCCCAGCAGGTTTGCGATCCTGAGCTGGCCGTTCAATATCTTGCGCAGGAACACGGCATAACCTTCCGCCGACATGATCGCCCCGCCCGCCAGCAATGGCCCGTTGAACGTGACGGGGATGTCGCTGCCGAGCACTCTCTGGTATTCGCTCGCCACATCCGCGCCGGTCATGGCTGCCATGCCGTTATCGACACCCCATTTCTGGAAATGTCCGGAGTCGTAATGGAATTTGCCCAGGCTCGCAGCCGTGTAAGTGTTGTTCGAAAGTGCGTTGAAACACGTTGCCACCGTCATGCTCGGTAAACAAGCGTTGGTCATGCTCACATAGCCGGACTGCATGTGTGTGGCCTGGGTATCGCCAGCCGTGAGTACACCCGCGCGGACTTCCGCCACGTAGGCACCGAACAGCCATTTCGAGGCCGAAGCAATGTTCATCTGCGTGCTCGCGACATAGGTGTTGCCGCCAACCGAGCCGCTGGCAATGGCGCCACTCTTGTCGCCGATCTCGTAATAGAACGGGCTGACTGCCACGCAGTTTGCATTGGATGTCGCGGTTTGCTGCGCCGCTGCAATGCGCGTTGCCGTATCAAGTGGCGGAGGCGGTGAGCTGCCGCCTCCGCCACAGGCAGACAGCGCGCAGGCCAGTGCCAGCGGCAATGCAAGTTGTATTCTGGTTACTGTATCTTCCATTTCGCACTCCGGCAGGGGCTGGGCTAGAAAAGATAAAGCGCTATGCAACTTACGCTGTTGGCGGATGTGCTCTGCACCAGCGGACTGTTGCGCGCGCTGCCCGCGACATGGCGTTGCGACAGCGCGACGCTGCCCAGCCAGTGGCGGTCGAACACATGTGTCCAGCTCGTCAAAAATCCGTAATTGTGCAGGCCGCCTGCCGCTTGATAGGCCGGCAATCCCGAGCTTGCAGCCTGCGCGGCGTCGATGCCAAAATAGGCCTGCATGTATTCGGCATTCGCCCAGCCCACGGTGGCACCCGCACGCAGGATGTCGCGCGGCGCGGGCCGGAAGTCTAGCCCGGCGCCCAGTTCGGCATGGCTGCCGCGTTTGCCGCCGCCCGCCTTGAACTTCAAGTAGCCGATGTCGTTGCGCGTGTTCAGGAACAGGCCGAGTTCGCCCGAGCGGCTCAGGTCGCCGGTTCCGGACAGGCGGGCATCGGCGCTTTCCTTGCGTCCCGGCGCTCCGCCCAGACGCACGCCGATCTGCAGGTTACGTTCTTTCACGAACTGGTAGCCGATGCCGCGCAAATCGCCCGCAAAAAAGTTGCCATAGCTCGCGTCGAACAGCGGGAACAGGATACCGCGTGTGCTATTCGCACCTTCGTAGCGCGGCACCGCCGCCGCCACACCACCTGCGATGAAATGCCATTCGCTGTCCCGCGTTGCGGGCTGCGCGACTTCCGGCAGCGTGTCTTCGTCGAATCCGGTCAGTTGGGTGTCATCGGCATGCACGGACGCCGCCAGCATGCATCCGCTCAACACACACAAGGTCATCAGCCTGCTTCTCATTTCATCATGCTCCCCGGTTTATATTCGGTATCCGCAGCACCACCGCCCACGAGATTCATCCCCGTCAAGAATAAAACGCACGTGATGAAAAAAAGACTACAAGGAATTTCACTTATTTGCGGGGCTTGCAGGAATAATTTCGGCAAAGATATGCCAGAACAGGAAATGCACAGCGATCGACTGGAAGGCGCTAAGGAATCTCTGATTAAGTCCGTTCGCCCTGAGCTTGTCGAAGGGTGAACATTGCAAGCCGCTGATTTGCTGACTGCCTCCGTTCATGGTTCGACAAGCCTTTAGTCCTGAGCGAAGTCGAAGGGTCACCACGAACGGAGGACTTGATCGGAGGTTCCCTACCCCAGCAGATGCGCCAACGTCAGAAACAACAACGCCAGCAATTGAAACACCATGGCGCGCCACACCAGGCCGATGGCGCTTTGCATGAAGTCGGTGTCGGCTTCGTCGCCGTCGCCGAGTTCCGGGCGGAACACGGGTTGTTGGTCCAGCACGATGGTCTGTCCCAGTTTTACGCCGAGCGCGCCCGCGCCGCTGGCAAGGAGGATGCCTGCTTCCGGGTCGGCCCAGCTTGGGGCGTGGTTGCGCCAGCAATCGATGGTGTCTTCGAAGTTGCCGACGATGGCGAGCGTGCTGGCGGTGAGGCGCAGCGGCAGCCATTCCATGATGTGGTAGGCCTGGCGCGCAAACGAGCCGAAGTCGCCGAATTCGGTATCGCTGCGCGTGCCCCAGCGGTTATACAAAAACAATGTGAGGCGATACAGGATGGCGCCGAGCGGCCCTAATCCCAGCATCATGAAAATGACGAACCAGAACACGACGCCGAACACGTTGCGATGGGAGCACAGCAGGGCTTGCTCGATGGTGACGCGCGCCACTTCTTCGCGGCTCAATTCGTTGCAGGATTTCCCGAGCCAGTTGCCCAGCAGCTCGCGCGCCTTGTCCAGTTGCCTGTCGATCAGGGCCTTGTGAATGTCGGTGTAATAATGGCTGAACTGGCGAAAGCCCATGGTGAGGTAAAGCACCAGCACGCTGAATGCCCAGGCAAAAACGGGATGGGCGGTCAGCAGCAGATAATTTATTGCGATGGCCAGGCCCAAGGGCACAGCAAGCGCAAGAATCCATGCGACGCGGCCGTGACTGTGTTCACCCGCATTGAAGTTGCGTTGGAAAAAATCCACATAACCCCTAAGCCAGGTCAGAAGGTATTTGCGGGAGGACAGCGGGTGGACTTGTTCCAGCAACAATGCGGCAATCAGTGAAAGCAGGCTCATGTTCTCGGTTCGGTATCGTTAATATGTTTTCTCATCCGTCCACATATCCGGTGTGAAGCGTACCACGCGGTTGCGTCCGGTTTCCTTGGCTTGGTACAGCGCCACGTCGGCATATTTGACGGTCTGCCAGAAGGTATCGCAATCGGTGGGAAACACCGCAATGCCGATGGAGATGGTCTTCTGCAGGATCGTCCCGGTCAATTGTACCTTGAGCGCTTCGACGGCGGCGCGGATCTTCTCGGAGGCAATCTCGGCGCCTTCGCCGTCGGTATCCTGCAGGATGATCAGGAATTCCTCGCCGCCGTAGCGGATTACCACGTCCGAACTGCGTACCGATTGCATCAGCACTTTGGCCAACTCCTTGAGCATGGTGTCGCCGGCCTCGTGGCCGTAGGTGTCGTTGACCATCTTGAAGTAGTCCAGATCCAGCATCAGGATGGACACCTGGCTCTTGCGCCGCTGTGTGGTGGCAATCAGCGTCTCGGTATATTCCTGCAAAAAGCGGCGGTTGTGCAGTCCGGTCATGGCGTCGCGCATGGTGGATTCGCGCAGACTGTCCATCAGGCGCTTCGATTCGATCACCGGAGCGGCCTCGCGCAAATAGACGCTCAGATAGGGAATGACTTCCTTTATTTTCTCAGTCTCGTCGACCCCGAACATCAGTTGCAGCACGCCGCCGACCATGCCCGACTGGATGACGGGAAAACACACATGGCGATAGGCATTGCCATCCGCCGGGGGATGGAAGGCAAAACAGATATCGGGAGTTTCCGTGCTGTCGATCAGATGCCCGGTACGCCGCGCGCGGCAAGTCTCCGAGCGCAACAGTATTTGCGGGTCGCACCAGCGGCAGGATTCGCCAAGCTCGCCATCCACGACAATGGAAGTCATCTGGTTCTTTTTTGCCTGCACCTCGTAGATCGAGAAATGCCGGACGCCGAAACGGTTTTGCACTTCAGTCGACAACCGCCGGTATATTTCAAGCTGCGTTTCATCTTCTTCGATGGATTGTTTGAATTGCGCCGCGTTGATCAAGCCCTGCACCATCTCGACTGTGGTGTCGAGCAGATTGCCGGTTCCCTTCTGCGGTTTGTTCTTCAGCAACTGCGCCACATCCTGCCGGATCCCGCTCAAACCGTAGTGCAAAAACTGCATCAGCTTGTTCACATCCTGCGCGACCTTTCCGATCTCGTCGTCGGTGCGTTGCTGGATGTTGGCGTGGAAGTCGCCGCGGATCGCATGACTCACCGCTTCCTGCACATCCTTGGCCGTGGTGATCATCGGTTTGACCATACGCCGGAAGAAGATCAGCATCAGCATCATGATGAAGGCAACCGTCGCCACCATGATCAGGGAGACGAACATTGCATTGTCTTTCAGGTGCCCGATTTCCATGGAAACCGTCACCGCACCCAGCACCGCCCCATCCTGAACCTGGTGGCACTGCAGACAGTTCGGGGTGCCGATACGCGTGGCAACGAACGGTATGGTGCCGCGAAACACCGGGTTGGTGAGTTCATCGAACGCGGCAAAATAGGGCTGCCCGCTTTGCAGCACCTTGATCTCGATGCTATCCGCCGCCCCCTCGCCTTCCATGCCCTTGCCGTACTGTTGCTCGACGTTGCTGCCGCGTACCACATGCACCGTTTTCAACCCGTTTACTTCGCCGAGGCGGCGCAACAACCCTTCGCGTTTGGTGACAACGCCGTTGACCATGTCTTCGGTCAGGCTGACGCGAATGATTTCTGCTGCGGAGCGAACCTGTGATTTTGCCGAAATGATGGAAAACTGACGGAACGAGAGCAGGCTGACCACGATCAGCACGAAAATCAGGACAGCCGCCAGCGTCAACGAGGACAACGTGACTTTTTTATTCAGATTCATGACACCCCTCAGAGTAGGACGCCCCCGCTCAGTGCGGCTTCACGCGCCGCTTGGCGAAGGTTCTTATGCTCTTGATAGGATACCTTGAATAGACTTGTCACTGCAAAGGTTATAGCAGGCGGACATCGGTTTGCCCGCCCCCTGCTTACGCAATCATCCCCGCCGCCACCGTGTTGTTCGACGCCTCGTCGATCACAATGAAACTGCCCGTTACCCGGTCGATTCCGTAGCTGTCGAACACCAGCGGCTGCTGGGTCTTGATGCCGACGCGCGCGATGTCGTTCATATGCAGCCTGTCCGCAGCGTGCCGCTCCAGCGTGTTCACGTCCACACGGTAGTCGAGGCGCGAAAACAGGCACTTCGCCGTGCGCGTGGTGTGTTTGACCAGGTACTTGCGATTCTTGTCCAGCGGCGCCTCCGAAAGCCAGCACAGGGTTGCTTCAAACTCCCTCTCCACTTTGGGCGGCAAATGATCGGTTTTGACAAACATGTCGCCGCGCGAGATATCGATCTCGTCCGCCAGCGTGATGGTCACCGACTGCGGTGCAAAAGCGGTCTGCAGATTGCCGTCGAAGTTGGCTATCTCCTTGACCCGGGTAGTGCGGCCGGATGGCAGGATGGTGATCTCGTCTCCCACCGACACTTCGCCCGCTTCGATGCGCCCCATGAAGCCCCTGAAATCATGATGCTCCTCGGTCTGCGGGCGGCATACCCACTGCACCGGGAAGCGGAAGTCGCTGGTGTTCACGTCGTGGTCGATCTCGACTTTTTCCAGCAGCTCCAGCAAGGCCGGGCCTTTGTACCAGTCGAGGTTTTCGCCGCGATCCACCACCATGTCGCCGTTCAGGGCGGACAGCGGAATGCAGGTCACGTCATGCAGATTCAGTTGCGCGGCAAACTTCTTGTACTCGGCGACGATCTCGTCAAAACGTGTTTGCGAGTAATCCACCATATCCATCTTGTTCACCGCCAGCACCACATGCGGCACGCCGACTAGGCTGGCAAGAAAGGAATGGCGGCGCGTCTGGGTCAACACGCCCTTGCGCGCATCGACCAGGATAACCACCAGGTTGGCAGTGGATGCAGCAGTCACCATGTTGCGCGTGTACTGCTCATGCCCCGGCGTGTCGCCGATGATGAACTTGCGCCTGGGCGTGGCGAAATAGCGGTAGGCCACGTCGATGGTGATGCCCTGCTCGCGTTCGGCTTGCAGGCCGTCGGTAAGCAGCGACAGGTCGACCGCCGCCATGCCGCGTTTCTCACTGGTTTTGGAGATGGCCGAGAACTGGTCCTCGAAAATGGATTTCGAGTCGTGCAGCAGGCGGCCGATCAAAGTGCTCTTGCCGTCGTCGACGGAACCGGCGGTGATGAAACGGAGTAGTTGTGTGGTGGTGCTCATGATGTAACCTCAAATATATTGGCGTTTTGATTCACAACTCATTCCCTCCCCCTTGCAGGGGGAGGGCTAGGGTGGGGGTAGAAATGCTGGACTTCCACAACTCTACCCCCATCCTAACCTTCCCCCTGGTGCGTGGTTGTTGCCGCTTCAGCGGCTTTACAACCACGGCCTACCCCTTGCGGGTGCAAGGGGGAAGGAACAGGTTGGGTGGGCAATCAGAAGTACCCTTCCTTCTTCCTCAATTCCATCGACGCATCCGAAGTCTGGTCATCCATGCGTGTCGCGCCGCGTTCGGTAATGCGCGTGGTCGCGGTCTCCGCGATGATCTCGTCCACCGTACGCGCAGTCGATTCCACCGGTGCGGTACAAGTCATGTCGCCCACCGTGCGGAAACGCACCGACACCACTTCCACCTTTTCGCCCGGTTTCGGCTGCACCAGATGCGATACCGGAATCACCGAACCGCCGCGACGGATCACTTCACGCTCATGTGCGAAGTAGATATTCGGAATATGCAGTTTCTCGCGCCCGATATATTCCCAGATGTCCATCTCCGTCCAGTTGCTGATCGGGAACACGCGAATATTCTCTCCCGCATGCACGCGGGTGTTGTAGGTGTCCCACAACTCCGGGCGCTGGTTCTTCGGGTCCCACTGCCCAAACTCGTCGCGGAAGGAAAAGATGCGTTCCTTGGCGCGCGCCTTTTCCTCGTCGCGCCGTGCGCCGCCCATACAGGCGTCGAAGCCGAATTCGGCAATGGTCTCCAGCAGCGTCACCGACTGGTACGGGTTGCGCGGCTTGCTCTCATCCTTGATCACGATGCTGCCGCGCCGAATGGAATCCTCCAGCGAGCGCACGATCAGGCGCTCGCCCAGATCGGCAGCCAGCTTGTCGCGGGTGGCGATCACTTCCGGAAAGTTGTGCCCGGTGTCGATGTGCACCAGCGGAAACGGGAACTTTGCCGGACGAAACGCCTTCTCCGCCAGACGCAACATGACGATGGAATCCTTGCCACCGGAAAACAACAGCACGGGATTCTTACACTCCGCAGCCACCTCGCGCATGATGTGGATGGATTCGCTTTCCAGCGCGTCCAGGTGGGTGAAGGTGTGTTTGCGTATGTTGTTTTCGACCAGTTTCATCTTTCATTGCTCCGTAGGATGGGTGGAGCGCAGCGATACCCATCATATGTTCGATAACTGGAAAAGATGGGTATCGCTGCGCTCCACCCATCCTACAAATTCATGCCGATACTTGCTGTTTTGCATTGGCCGCGATCTCGATGATGCGTTCGCGACTCCCCTGCAATGATGTCCCGCTCACATGCAATCCGCACTCCTTGCTCTCCGGGTTTTCCCACCACCAGCGTCCGGCACGAATATCTTCGCCCGGCGAGATGGAGCGTGTGCAAGGCGCGCAACCCAGACTCGGATAATTCATGTCGTGCAATTTGTTGTACGGCACGTCGAAACGGCGGATGTACGCCCACACGTCGTTGTTCGACCAGTCCAGCAGCGGGTTGAATTTCTGCAGCCCGTTGCCCTCGTCGAACGATGACACCTCCAGCGTGCCGCGTGTCACTGCCTGGTCGCGACGCATGCCGGTGATCCATGCGCCCTTGCCCGCCAGGGCACGGCGCAACGGTTCCACCTTGCGTACGTAGCAGCAAGCCTTGCGGCTCTCAACGCTGTCGTAAAAGCCGTTGATACCGTCCTTGCTGACGTAATCCTGTACCAGCGTGCTGTCCGGGAAATAGACCTTGAGCGGGATCGCGTACTGTTGGCCCACTTCATGTATCAGGTCGTAAGTCTCTTTCGGCAAGCGCCCGGTATCCAGGCTGAACATCTGGATGTCCGGCTGGTGTTTGGCGATGAGGTCGGTCAGCACCATGTCTTCCGCACCCAGGCTATTGGCGAATACTACTTCCTTGAATTCGCGTGCAGCCTGTTGCAACACCGCAATGGTGGCGGCGATCTTTATATCCAGTTCTTTTCTGTTATCGGTACTCATTTTGGCAAAGCCTCCTTCAAGTCTAGTTGTCCGTCTTTTTCGGTAGCGAACGCCGCCACCCTGATAGTCCACGCATCCACCTTTGCACTCGCCACAGCCAACGCTTCATTGTCGATCTCCTCATCAGTCACCAACTCTTGCGCCGCATGGGCAAACTCGGCTGCGATTTCTTCTGGCGCCAGCAGGTTGAGTTGCTCGGCCAGTTTCGCCAAGTCTTCCTGACGCGCACCGCCCAGCAACTGCGCCACGCCGGAACCGAGCAAGCGCAATATGGACTCGTTACACTGCGCCGCCTCCACATACTTGCGCTGGAACACGAGTGCATTGCGGTACTCGCGTTCGTGCGCCGCCTCGAAGAAGTTCGCGCCGATCAACACCTGCGAAGCGCCCGCGCATTCCCCGCCGCCCAGATTCAGCACGCGGAAGTCGGTCTTGTCGCCGAAGTCGTGCATCACGGACTGCAACTGTTGCGCCGACACTTCTGCCATGTCGGCCAGCAGCGCCTTGAAATACTCCGGCTCCTGCTTGCGCGCCCAGACAAAGAAACTCGCCTCGCCGCTGGCCAGGTGCGCCTGCTGCACGCGCTCGATGGCCTGCCTGATGCGCGCTGCCGGCAATGTCGGCCCCTTCACTGCCAGTGCGCCGCCTGCAGTGCCCTTGCCGGCGAAATACATCTGGTAATGCGGCACCAGCTTGCCGTGCAAACGTTTTGCTTCGCCGTAGATGCCGATGTCGCCGGTCTCGGGCTGCGCGCAACCGTTGTGGCAACCGGACACGCGAATGTTCAGGTCGGCCTTGCCGCCGGACAAAATCGCGCCCAGCACGGTGCTCGATGTGAGCCCCAGGCGGCAGGTGGAGGAACCGGGGCAAGCCACCACGTTGTCGCCCGTCTCGGGTTCCTTCAGTCCGAGTCCCGCAATACCACTGCGCAAAGCCGCCACCTTTTCCTGCGGCACATTGATCACAGCAAAATTCTGGTCCTGCGTCGTATGGATCTCGCTCAGCCCCAGTTCCAGCAAGACATGGGCGATGCCGCGCAACTGTTCCGCCCGCACGTCACCGATGGGCAACGTGATTGGAAAGACATACAAGCCAGATTGTTTCTGCGCGAACAACTTGCGCGGAGCACCCTGCCCCGGCGCCTCGCTACCGTTTGGAGTACGCCACTCGCCTTGCGGGTAAGGTTTGTTGGCCAGCGCCTGCCGGGTACGCTCGAACTCCTCGTGGTATTTCTGCACAAAGCCTTCCGCGCCGAAACGCTCGACCAGGAACTTGATGCGCGACTTGGCCCGCAACGTACGGTCCGAATACTTGTTGTGCAGCGTCACCAGTGCTTCCATCGCAAACAGCAACTCGCTTTCGGCAATCCATTCCTCCACCACGATGGACTCGCGCGGCTTGTGCCCCAGACCGCCGCCCGCCCTGATCCTGAACCCCGGCTGGCCGTCCTTGACCGTCGCAATCACGCCGCAATCGTGCAGCAAGGACTGGGCGCAATCCGCCTCGCAGCCCGAGAATGAGATCTTGAATTTGCGCGGCAACTGCTGGTTGAGCGGGTTGCGCAGGAAGTGCACGGTAGCGCCGTCCACATGCCTGCCCACATCCACGTGCTCTTTCGGGCACACGCCAGCCAACGGGCACGCCGTCATGTTGCGCACCGCATTGCCGCACGCTTCGCGCGAAGTCAGGCCGACGTCGGCCAGTCGGCGCATCGCGGTCGGCATGAATTCCAGGGGAATGTAGTGCACCTGCACGTCCTGGCGCGTGGTCAGGTGCGCGATCTTGTGTTGCGAAAATTCATCGGCCAGATCGGCGATCACTTCCAGCTGCACTGCTGTCAGGCGGCCGCCGGGAACCTTGATGCGCAGCATGTTCACGCCCGGCTGGCGCTGGCCGTATGCGCCCTGTTGCAGGCGGATCGCGGTAAAGCGCTCGGGATCAATCTCGCCCGCATTGAAGCTGGCAATCGCCTGCTCGAAGCGGTCGATCTCTTCCAGGTCGGACAAGTTACGGGTGTTCAGGCTCATTTCAACTTCCTTTCAAGACAAAACCAGACGGGTGCCGATGATCAGCAACATCGTTGCCAAAATCGGCCGCAATATTTTTTCCGGTACTTTCGCGCTCAAATGGCTGCCGATGTAGATGCCCGGCAATGAACCCAGCAGCAGGCTGCCCAGCAACACCAGGTCGACCGTGCCCAACGCCAGATGCCCCATCCCCGCAACCGCAGTCAGCGGCACAGCATGGGCGATGTCGGTGCCCACCACCCTGACCGCCGACAGGCGCGGATACAGGAACAGAAGCGCCACCGTACCCAGCACGCCGGCGCCGATGGATGAAATGATCACCAGCATGCCGACGACTGCGCCGGTTACGATGGTTGCGGCAGGCAGATGGCGGTGGTGCAATTCGTAGACGGTGCCGTCCTCGCGCTGCGCGATCTTCCTGATCCGGTCTTTCAACAGAAGCGCGGTGGCGGTCAGCAGCAGGGCAATGCTCAGCACGCCGGTCACCAGACTTTTCAGCGTCTTTGCGTCCAGCGCCAGATATTTGAGAAGAGCGATGGTCAGCAGCGCGGCGGGCAGGCTGCCCAGACTCAGCAGGCCCACGATTTTCCAGTCCACGCTGCCGTTGCGGCTGTGTACCCAGCCGCCCAGCGACTTGGTGATGGAGGCGTACAGCAGGTCGGTGCCGACTGCTGTCGCGGGCGAGACGCCGAAGAACAGCACCAGCAACGGGGTCATCAACGACCCGCCGCCGACGCCGGTCACCCCGACGATCAACCCGACCAGAAAACCGGAAACGGTATATAGCCAATCCATCACTGCCTCGCATTTGCTCGAATGAGGCGCATTCTAGGTTGGCGGCCTTATATTGCTAAATACTTATATGTTAGTATCTTATAACCAATCGATATATGCGGAGTGAACCATGAACCTGCAACAACTGCGTTATTTAAGCGAGGTCGCGCGCTGCAACCTGAACATTTCGGATGCGGCCAATGCGCTGTACACCTCGCAGCCCGGCGTGAGCAAGCAGATCAAGTTGCTGGAAGAGGAATTGGGCATCGACATTTTTGTGCGCAACGGCAAGCGTATTGTCGCCATCACCGAGCCCGGCAAAGCCGTGCTGGAGATCGCCCGGCGCGTTCTGCACGAAACGGAGAATCTGAAACAGGTGGGGCAGGAGTTCCGCACGCAGGATCGCGGCAGCCTGAGCATTGCCACCACCCACACCCAGGCGCGCTACGCGCTGCCGCAAGTGGTGAAGGCTTTCACGCTGACCTATCCCAACGTCAAGCTCGGCCTGCACCAGGGCAGCCCGACGCAGATCGCGGAGATGGTATTGAGCGGTGAGGTGGATATCGGCATCGCCACCGAGAGCCTGGCGTTATACGACGAACTTGTTACCCTGCCCTGCTACGAGTGGCACCACTGCGTGGTGGTCCCGGCCAAGCATCCGCTGCTGCTGGAGAAGCGCCTGACGCTGAAGAAGCTGGCGCAATATCCCATCATTACCTACGACTTTGCTTTTACCGGGCGCAACAAGATCAACCAGGCATTCCACGAGGCCAACATTGAACCCAATATCGCGCTCACCGCCATCGACGCGGATGTGATCAAGACTTATGTGGAGCTGGGGCTGGGTGTGGGCATTGTGGCGCAGATGGCCTTCATCCCGGATCGCGACCGCCAACTGCGCATGCTCGATGCCGGACATTTGATTCAACCCAGCATCACGCGCATCGCCATCCGCAAGGACCAGTACTTGCGCGGGTTCGGGTATCACTTCATCGAGTTGTTCGCGCCGCACCTGACGCGCGAAGTGGTAGCGAAAGCATTGCATCTGACCGCTTGAACAATTCCCGATTCAGCGCAACCGTATACTCACTGTTCAAGCCTGTTTTGCAGCACTTCCCGGTAAAATTTCCAGGTGTTTTTCCCGCTTTGCTTTGCCAGATACATCGCCTCATCCGCCTGCTGGATGAGTTTTTCCGGATCCCTGGAGCCTTCCGGATACATGGCGATACCAATACTGCCGCCGACGCTGCAATGCTGTCCTTTCATGTCGAACGGCTCCGCCAGCGCAATGAGGATTTTTTTTGCGACCAGCGCCGCACTCTCCTCCGATTCGATATTGTCCAGCACAAAAACGAACTCATCTCCGCCCACTCGCGCCACCGAATCCGATGCCCGTATCGTTGTCTTGAACCTGCTTGCCACATCCTTAAGCAGCAGGTCGCCCGCATCGTGTCCCAGCGCATCATTGATCTTCTTGAATCCGTCCAGGTCGAGAAACAGCACAGCCGCTTTGCGCTTGTTGCGTTTGGCCAAAGCAATTGAATGGTTGAGCATATCCACAAACAGTGCGCGATTTGGCAGGTCGGTCAGGTAATCGTAATGCGCCAGATGCGCGATTTTCTTCTCGGCCCGTTTGCGATCCGTAATGTCCCGGGTGATGCCGATGAAATAGCGATGCCCGCCCAGCACCATTTCCGACACGGACATTTCCAAGGGGAATTCCTCGCCGCTCTTGCGGGCGGCAACCACCTCGCGCCCGCGCACCCCCAGAATCTTCGAATGGCCGGTCTCCAGATAGCGTCTGAGATAACCGTCATGCCTTCCCCGGTTCGGCTCGGGCATCAACATCTTCAGGTTCTTGCCCAATGCCTCCGGCTGCGAATAGCCGAATATCTCCTCGGCGGCCGGATTGAAACCCTGTATCTCGCCGGTCTCGTTGATCATGATGATGCCATCCATCACGTTGAGGATGATGGACTGCAATTGATAGTGGCTTTTCTCGAGTTCGCCCTTGATCTTCTTCAGATTGGTGACCATCTGCCAGAACAGCATGACTTCCGGACCGCTGGATACCCGCTTGTCGCCAAACACCTTGCGTGCTTCTTCGACGATCGTGTCGTCGTGCGACAAGTTGTACACGATGCAGTCGGGGTGTTTCCTGCAGGCTCTCAGTGCCTTGGCCGGATCGCTGAAGGTGGGAATCCTGTGATCTTTTGCCAGCTTGATCCCGGGCGCCTCCGGATCCTTGTCGGCGATGGCAATCACCTTGACCAGGCTGTCTTCCAGGAACATTTCCAGCAGCGCGGCACCGCCGCGCCCGGCACCAATGATCAATACCGGATAGCCCCTGACACTAGGTGTTTCCATGTTCACTCCTCCGAAATCGGCGCGCTATAAATATCGCGGGTAATTCTTGCATATTTGGCATGCGGCTGCCTTAACAATATAGAGGGTTATCCGGAGATCATTCGGCACGGTTTTACACACGAAACCACAAAAATACTTCCAAATGCATTTCAGTCGGATATACCGGCTCGAACATTCCCGATATTTTTCACTTCGACCAGCCGATACAATTTGGTTCCTTTGGCATATGATTTACCCAACAGGACGTTCTTCCACTTTCCACATATACAGGCACCCCCATGAAGATTGGCATCCCCAAAGAGATCAAGACCAATGAAAACCGCATCGCGCTGGTACCGGCGGGTGCGGAGGAATTGGTCGCAGCCGGACATTCGGTTTTCGTGGAAACGGGGGCGGGACTGGGGAGCGGCTTCAGCGATGCGCAATATCTGGCGGCAGGCGCCCGGATCGCCGGGGATGCCGCTGAAGTCTGGGCGGCCGCCGACATGATCGTGAAAGTGAAAGAGCCGATCGAGCCGGAATGGAAACGCATCAAGCCCGGACAGGTCATCTTCACCTACTTCCATTTTGCAGCCAACGAGCAATTGACCCGCGCGCACATGGCTTCCGGCGCGGTTTGCATCGCCTATGAAACGGTGGAACTGCGCTCGCGCGAACTGCCGTTGCTGACGCCCATGTCGGAAGTGGCCGGACGCATGGCGGTGCAGGAAGGCGCCAAATATCTGGAAGAATTGAATGGCGGGCGCGGCATCCTGCTGGGCGGCGTACCCGGCGTACCGCCCGCCAAAGTCGTCGTACTCGGGGCGGGCGTGGTCGGCGTGAACGCGGCAAAAATCGCCGCCGGGATGGGGGCCAGCGTTGTCATCCTCGACATCTCGCTGGAAAAACTGCGCTACCTGAGCGACGTCATGCCCGCCAACGTGCAACTGGTTTTCTCGAACCGGCACAATCTGCTGGAGCAGATTGCCAGCGCTGACCTGGTCATCGGCGCAGTGCTGATTCCCGGGGCAATAGCACCCAAATTGATCCGCCGCGACGACCTCAGGATCATGCGCACCGGCGCAGTGATCGTGGATGTCTCGGTCGACCAGGGCGGCTGCATCGAAACCACGCATCCGACCACACACGAGAGCCCGACCTTCATCGTGGAAGGTGTGGTGCACTACGGCGTGAGCAACATGCCCGGCGCCGTGCCCATCACCTCGACACTGGCGCTGACCAACGCCACCCTGCCCTATGTATTGCAATTGGCAAACAAGGGATACCGGCAAGCACTCCGGGAATCTCCCGCGTTGCTCAACGGGCTCAATATATTCCGCGGAAAAATCACGCACCGCAAAGTCGCCGAAGCGTTTGGTCTGGACTATCACCCGGCGGAGTCGTTCCTCGAGTGATCGGGGCCGGCTTGAATCAAACCCAGGAAACAATACGGAGGACGATCATGAAAACCCTATTGATTACCGGCGCCAACCGGGGTATCGGTCTTGAGTTCTGCAGGCAATATGCCGCCGCTGGCTGGCACGTACTGGCCTGTTGCCGCCATCCCGACAAAGCGGATGCGCTCGCCAAACTGGCGGCGCAACATCCCGACCTGATCGCGATCCACGCGCTCGACGTGACAGACCATGCGCAGATCGAACACCTGGGGCAGGCGCTATCCAACGAAACAATAGACCTGCTCATCAACAACGCCGGCATTTATCCGGCATCGGACAAGGGGGGCTTCGGTCATACCGACTACGCGGAATGGAAGACCGCGTTCAGGATCAACACCATGGCCCCGCTCAAAATGGCCGAAACGTTCGTCAAACACATCGCGCGCAGCGACCTGAAACTCATCGTCACCATCACCAGCCAGATGGGCAGCGTTGCGGACAACAGCAGCGGCGGAAGCTACCTGTATCGCAGCAGCAAAGCGGCGGCCAATATCGTGGTGAAAAGTCTTGCCGTCGACCTGAAAGAGAAAGGAATCACCGCCGTCGCGTTCAACCCCGGCTGGGTCAAGACCGACATGGGCGGCCCCGAAGCAATGATTCCGGTTGAGCACAGCGTGAGGGACATGCGAAAAGTGATTGACGGCCTCACCCCGGTGCACACGGGGAAATTCATCGGCAATGACGGCCTGGAAATTCCGTGGTGATCCCGCCGGGAATGTCTTGAGTTGCTCCGGGCTCGATCACGCTATAGCTCACCGGCCGACAACGTATCTATTGATGCGATGCTTCTATCGGGGATCGGATACCGCCCTGAACCCGAATCATCCATTCGGCTATTGGGCAGCCTGGCGGTCAGACAAGTCAAACGCAATCTGGAAAATCATACGTAGGGTGCGCTTGCGCACCAATTGGCTCTGGTGCGCGAGCGCACCCTGCAACTGCTGACTGCAAACTTCCTATGGCCGGATCAATATTGGAAAAACCACGGCATGCCGGGCAAGAAGCGAAGTTCAAGGACTACGTCAACAATCAAGGTCAGTAGCAAAGCAATGAGTGCCCCCTCGATTTCGCCATCGGCACATGCAAGTTCCGTCCCGGTCTCGGCGCGCAGCCTGCCCGGTTCGCGGGGAATTTCCACTCACAGCGTCTCCCTGCCTTCATCCTGCTCGCAACATCCCGTCAGCATCGGTTGCAGATTCGGATCAAAGAATCGAATCGAGTCGCGCCCTGCCAATTTTGCCTGGTACATCGCAAAATCTGCCCGCCGGATAATGTCATCCGTGCCCATCTCGTGATCCAGGAACAATTCCACGCCGATGCTCGACGTGCAACGGTGCGTCACCCTGGTTTCAGTCTTGCCCTCCTGCTTGACCGACAGCGAATAGGGATCGGCCAAAGCAATGCGAATCTTCTCGGCAATGCTGCCGGCCACCGCGATGGATCTGGATCTGTCGGTATCCAGCTCTTCCAGCAACACCACAAATTCATCGCCGCCGAAACGCGAGACCGTATCCGCCGCACGTACGCAACCGGCTATGCGGTGCGCCGCTTCCACCAGCAGTAAATCGCCTGCCGCATGTCCATGCAGGTCGTTCAGCGGTTTGAAGTTATCCAGGTCGATGAACAGCACGGCGCCAAATCGCCCGCTGCGTTTGCCGGCAATCATGGACTGAACCAGCCGGTCCATCAGCAAACGGCGGTTTGGCAAGCTGGTCAATGCGTCGTGGAATGCCAGGTTGCGGATCTTCTCCTCGACCAGTTTGCGCTCGGTCACGTCGCGCGATACGACGACCACGCGCAACGGATGGCCCAGGTCGTTCCTGATCAGCCCGCCGCGCGACTCCATGTAGCGGATATTGCCGTCCTCCAATACAAAACGGAAATCCGCCCGCAGGCCGATACCTTCCTGCACGGTTTTCCTGAACACGTGCCGGATATGCTCGCGATCTTCCGGATGTATCTCGGCAAAGGAATCCGTACCCTGCAAGTGTTCGGTTCCGCCAAAAAGCCGGGCGTAGGAAGGGCTGTTGTAAATGCGCCGCCCTTCCAGGTCGAGCACGGCAATGAAATCGTCGGTACTTTCCGCAATCATGCGGAAAAATTCTTCCTGCTCGCGCACGACTTCATCCGTCCGTTTGCGTTCTGTAATGTCGGTCAGCACGATACGCACCAGCGGCGCCTTGTCCTCCCCATGCACGCGCAAGCAGTCCAGCCGGCCATGGAAGCCCGGCCGCCCGCACCTGAAATCCAGCTCGCAGGTCAGCTTATTGTCTTGTTTGAGCACGTCTGAAAAATAACTGTGCCAGTTGCCGGTGTCGCCGGGGGCTATAAAAACTGCAAGGCGTTGATGCAACAGCTTGTTGCGGTCGACGCCAAGCAGCGTTGAAGCGGTGAGGTTGATTTCGGTTATCACGCCTTTTTCGTCAAGCGTGATATATCCGACAGGCGCAAAGTCAAAAAACTCGACGTAATGGTCGCGGGATTTTTCCAGTGCTTCCTGCGCCCGCCGCAACTCCTCGTTCTGCATCTCCAGTTCGATTTGATGTACCTGGAGTTCGTGCAGGAGCTCCTCGGCGGAGCGTGCCGCCGTTTTTGCGGGCAATGAACCGGCAAGGCACGCTTCGGCTTCGGAACGCAATTGATTTTTCCCGCTTGTCTTTTTGCCCATGACACCTCCATGCGGTTTGCCGGGGGATACGCATCCGGATATGTCACTGGTTCATATTTCGATCCGTCCTATCTTCAAACGCCAGCAGGATCGATTGCATCTTGCCTGCCGAGCTGACGATGTGCCGGGCATTGAGCAGCATCTTGCGTCTGCCGATGGATGGAAACTCATGTTCCACCTCGAAGCTTTCGAAAACCTGGTTACTCGCCACAATGGTTTCCAGCAACTCCTTCAGCTTCGGAATATCCCATTGGCGGTTGCCCAATTCAAAAAGCTGGCGGCCCACGGTGGTTTCAGGGTCAACGCGAAAGAACCGGTAAAACGAACGGCTGGCAGAAATGATCTTCAAGTCATCACCCAGCACGAGCAGCGGCTCGCGCACCGTATCCACAATACTTTCGGCAAACTCGCGCGCCTCCCGGATGTCCTCTTCGGCCCGGATACGTTTGGTGATATCGGCAAAAGTCAGCACCACGCCGTCAATCACGTTATCCAGCGTGCGATAGGGCTGGATACGCGCCAGGTACCAGTCGCCGCCGACGGTGCGCACTTCGCGCTCGCGCGGCACCAGCGAATCGAGCACGGCCTGCGCATCGCCGAGCAGGTCGTCGCCTTCGATGTCCGACTTGATATCGCCGAGCGGACGGCCCACATCCGAGGCGACCAGTCGATAGACCTGCGCAGCTTCGCGCGTGAAGCGCTTGATAGCCAGCACATCGCTGAGGAACACCGTGCCGACGTTGATGTTGTCGAGCAGGTTCTTCATGTCGTTCTGCATGCCGGCCAATTGCTCGATCTTGTCCTGCAGCTCGGCATTCACGGTGACCAGCTCTTCATTGACGGACTGCAATTCTTCCTTGGAAGTTTCCAGCTCCTCGTTGGTCGACTGGAGTTCCTCGTTGGTGGATTGCATTTCTTCGTTGGTGGATTTGAGCTCCTCGTTGGAAGCTTGCTGTTCCTCAATGGTGGCATGCAGGTTTTCTTTGGTGTAGGCCAACTCGTGTTCCAGTTCCTCGATGCGGCGCAGTTCAGCCGAGCCGGTACCGCGTTTGCCGCGAACCTGTTTTCCGGTTGCCGCAGCGACCGCTTTCCCCGGCGCGGGTGCCGCCAGTTCCTGGAAACTCACCAGCAGCAAGCCCCCGGCTTCCTGACCGGGCAATGGCCGCACGCTGAAGCTGGCGTGGCGTGTATCGCCGTTTACGCCGAACGACACCTCGCGGTTCAGTACCGGCATGCTCTTGCCGACGGCAGACTGGATGGCGGTGCGCAATTCCATTTGCAATCCCTCGCGCGCCATTTCGATCACATTGAAAGTCGCATGTCCGGGGGCCGGGCGCAGGTAATGGCCGGTATCGCCATACACATACAGGATATCCCCCTTCAGGTCGGTCACTACCGAGGCCGGCGCGAAGAGTTGCAGCAGCACGCGCCGGGTCAGCTCGGCAAAATTGGTTTCCTTGATTTTCTTTTCCACTTCGTATGGCTCCTTCGTGCTTGCATCGCCAGTCCACGGCGATCCGCCGGATATCATTGCGCGCGTGGAAACGGCCGACGGCGTTGCCTGGTAGATTTTCCATTTGCGATTGCGCGGCGTGAACAGATCGACGCGGTTGCCGATACTCTCCGAGGGCGAGAGCAGCAGCAGGCCGCCCGGCTTCAGCGCGTAGTGGAAAGTCGGGATCAGCCGATTCTGCAGTTCCGGCTCCAGGTAGATCATCAGGTTGCGGCAACTCAGCATATCCAGTTTGGTAAAAGGCGGATCCTTGATGACGTTCTGGGTGGCGAACACCACCATCTCGCGCAGATCCTTTTTTACCCGGTAGCCCGCTTCATCCTTGACAAAGAACCGGCGCAACCGCGCCGGCGTGACATCCTGTGCGATATTCGGCGGGTATATCGCGGCCCGCGCCACGGCAATGGCATCCTCGTCGAGATCGGTGCTGTAGATCTGCGTCTTGAACTCGCGGTGCGTCTCGTCCATGATCTCGCGCAACAGCATGGCGATGGAATAAGCTTCTTCGCCGGTGGCGCAACCCGTCACCCAGACGCGGAAAACATAATCTTCCGGCTTGTCGGCGAGCATCTGCGGCAGGATGTCTTTCTTCAACGCGTCAAACGCCTCCGCATCGCGAAAAAAACTGGTGACGTTGATCAGCAGTTCCTTGAACAGCATATGCACTTCGGCGGGATGTTCCCTGAGATAGCACGCATAGATTTCCGTGTCTTCGATGTTGTGCTGTGCCATGCGCCGTTCGATGCGGCGGCCTATGGTGCTTTTCTTGTACAGCGAAAAATCGTGCCCGGTTGCGGAGCGCAACAGCATCAATATCTGGCTCATGCTGCCCGTCGTGGCGGCGGCCGGCTGCGGACGCTCATGGCGAATGCCCGGAATGGCAGCCTTGCCCGGCAGTTGCGCCGGCATTTGTTCCACCGGCAGGACGTAGGTGGCATAACCCGCACGGATGGCGCTGCCCGGCATGCCGTCATATTTTGCCGTGGCCGGGTCCTGCACCAGCGTGATGCCGCCCGCCCCCTGGATGGCGCGCAATCCCAGGGTGCCGTCGGTACCGGTGCCGGAGAGGATGATGCCGATCGCCCTTTCCGCCTGGTCTTCCGCGAGGGAACGCAGGAAGGCGTCGATCGGCATGCGTTGTCCGCGCGGCGCCTCGGGCACGCTCAGTTGCAGCGTGCCGTTGAAAATCGCCATGTCGCGGTTGGGCGGGATGACATACACCCGGTTGGGCTCAACCCGCACCTGGTTCTGCGCTTCTACCACGGGCATTACCGTGCTGCGTTGCAGGATTTCGGTCAGGATGCTGGCGTGGCTGGGATCCAGGTGCGGAACCAGCACGAATGCCTGGCCGCTGTCCGGCGTAACATTGCGGAAGAATTGCTCGAACGCCTCGAGGCCGCCGGCCGATGCCCCGATGCCGACGATGTTGAAACCGGCAGCAGCTTGATGTATGTCATCCCCGGCATGCTTGATTGCGTCGTCCGGCTTTATGCTTTTTTTCGGCACTTTTCTGGTCGCCACGAAACTCCCCTTTACATTCGGCCAGCTTGAGAACATGTAATGCTACCTCAAATCCGGTAACTGCCAGGATATTGCGCAGCGTGGGGCAGGCAGGAATTTCAAAAAATTCAAAGGGCGGGAAAGTGCCCATAGACCGGCACAGACAATGACTTCTCAATGTTTCCAGGCAAGGATCAACGGCTCTTTTCTCGAGGTGGCAGGTATTTCTTCTTTCGGCATGCCCACGATGACCGGCGCGATGGCTTTGAATTCATCCGGGATGCCCAATTCCGCTTTAACGGCGCGTATGTTCAGCGTGGAAACGGATGATCCGATGACACAACTTCCCAGCCCCATATCGCAGGCAGCCAACATCATGTTTTCGGCGGCCAGCCAGCAATCGGCCGTCACGAACGGACTCGACGGCTTGGCACAGATGATTATCAACGTGCCCGCACCATAAAAGATGTCGAAATCAGGCTTGGCAAAATGTTCGAACGAATGGGGGGCGCCTTTGTTGTTATGGTGTCGCATCTCCTCGATGAAGATCGGCTTGGCGCGATCGGATAACTGCTTCAATAGTCCCCGGTTCTGTACCACGACAAACGCCCAGGGCTCCTCGTGCATTGCGGAGGGCGCACGCACTGCGGCCTCAAGCAATGTTTGCACGGTGTTGTGGTCAAGTTGGTGCGGAACAAATGTGCGTACCGAACGTCGTGCCAGAATGGCTTCAATCACATTCTTGCCCTGCGGCGTACTGAACATGGTCTGAATCATGCCTGTGCCTGTCGCCTGGATTAACGATTGCTGAACGCTAGCATCCCGCAGTGCGCGACGGAATCAGTACGAATACGTATACAGGCACAGACGGTACGCAAATCCCGAGACTGGAGTCTGCCTGGCGCTCCCGCGCATTGCCTGCGCATCCCTTGCCACGAAAGCACCGGTTTTTGATGCCCTCTTGAATCAGGACACGCGCCTTCCTTCATCCCCGCCCTTCCTCCGGAGGGGGAAGTACCGGGGGTGAGGACAATAGCGCGATATGTTTCCGGGATACGACGGTCATGGCACGCTGCGGATCGCGGCGGTAAAACCGTTGCGGGGACCTATACCGGATGCCGGTAATCTTCTGGCTGGCCGCCATCACCAGCGCCAGGTTCAGCCGGTCCGAAACGCCGAGCTTCCTGTAAATTTCGGTCAAATGCGCCTTCACCGTGCGTACCGAAATTGCACACGATTTGGCAATGCGTTTATTGCTCTCGCCATTGCCTACGCACATGGCAATAGCATATTCACGCGGCGTGAGTTTATTCAGCGCAACACAAGGGGTCAGGAATGTTTCGCATTCCGCCCTGTTCCTGCCCAGCTCGTCTATCAGCCGGCATGTCAGCGTTCGGCGTATCCACATTTCGCCCTGTTGCACCGCGTCAACAATCTGCCGAAGCTGCATCGGGCCGGAATCGCTGCGGCAGCATCCGCGCACGCCGGCCTTCAATAACTCCCACTCCATGTCTTCGGAAATGCTGTCGCCAATAACAATGGCTTGGGTGTCTGCGCATATGTCTGCCAAGCATGCCTTGCCACTCGGACGAATCAAATCGAAATCAAGCATGAGGATGTCCGGCCCGGCCCGCATTACATCCTCGAGTTCGTCCAGTTTTCCCACAAGGCAGGCAGCGCCGGCAAGTCCGCCCAGTTTCCGCTTCCAGGAAGCCAGCCTGTCCCGGCAAGTACCGGCAAGTATCAAGTTGATTGTCATGATTTTGATATGGCTGAAATGAAATGACCTGCGGAAATCCGGCTTTCCCCCTGAACTGCAAATTTCAGTCTGTGGAAACACCCCGCAGGTTCAAATCGATTCCCGTCAGCCGCCAACACCATTTCATGGGTCGGCTGAAACAGGGCGATTTTCCATTGGTTCAGGCTAACATCTAACCGGGCCCGGCAACATCAGTACGAATACGTAGGCGGAAGCCAGGGTGGTTTTCAATGCGCGGGCAGGTAAGTGGCGATGCGGGCAAGTTCCAGCATGTTGGTTACGCCCGCTTTGCGCATGACATGCGCGCGATGGATTTCCACTGTGCGGTAACTGATGTCCAGGCGCTGCGCAATTTCCTTGCTGGTCAATCCCTCTACGGCCAGCAACATGACCTCCCGCTCGCGTTCGGTGAGCATTGCCAGCCGTGCGGCGATGTCCTTGCTCATGTTGACTTGTTTGATTTGCTTTGAATATTGTTCCATCGCCTCCCGGACACTGGCCAGCAATACCGTTCCCTTGACCGGCTTGGTCAGGAAATCCATCGCGCCCGACTTGAGGGTGCGCACCGTCAACGGAATGGTGCCCTGCCCCGAAAGAAAGATCACCGGCATTCCCAGGCCACGGCGTTTGATTTCCTCCTGCAGCCTTACGCCATCCATTTCGGGCATATTCACGTCGAGAATGACACACCCCGGCGCATCGGAAGTGCAGGCTTCAAGGAAGTCGGATGCGCATGAAAATGCCGCGACGGTATAACCGGCCGCCTCGAGCAGCATGGTGATCGAATCGCGTACCGATTCGTCATCATCCACCACGAATACTTTGTTCATGTTGTTCATGTTGCTCATGTCGCGAATGGCAAGGTCAGATGAAAAATGGCGCCGGGGCTCTCATGCGGGTCGATCCAGAGTTGCCCGCCGCTCTCCTCGATCAGCGCGCGGCTGATTGTCAGTCCCATGCCGATTCCGTTTTCCTTGGTGGTAAAGAACGGTTCGAACAACCGCTCCACATCCTCTTTCCTGACGCCGGGTCCATTGTCCTGAACGGTCACCATGGCAACGCTTGCCTCCTTTTTCGTGCGCACCGTCACCGTGATGGCCGGCTGCGGCACGCCTGCCTGCCGCATGGCATCAATTCCGTTATGCAGCAGGTTCAGCAGTACCTTTTCAAAATGCATGCGGTTGGCACGCACCAGAGGCATCCCCTCATCCAGCCGGAGATCGGAACGGAACTTCAGTTCATGTTCCCGGCCGGCAATGTCGATTGCTTTCACGATCTCCCCATTCAGGTCGAAATCTTCGGGCGGATATTCCTTCAGGCTCAAGAATTCGAGCAATTCGCGGATGGATTCGCCGGCGCGCAGGGCCTGTTTCCCGGCGCCATCGATGGCCCGGCGGACTTTATCCAGGCTGGGCTGCTCTGCCTGCAACAGCATGAGCGCGGCTTCGCTATAGGAGGCGATGGCCAACAGCGGCTGATTCAGTTCGTGTGCAATGGCGGCGGCGGTCTGGGTGGCGATTTGCAGTTTCTGCAATTGCTCCTGGCTGTTGCGCCATTCATTGATTTCCGCTTCCAGTTTTTTCTCTTCGGTGATATCTGCGGTTGAAATGATGATGCCGCCGATCCTGGTGTTCTCGTCGATCCAGGGCCGGACTGCCCAGCGCAGCCAATGTTCGGTGCCGTCGCAGCGGATCCAGGAGTCTTCGTCTTTTTCCATGGCGGCTCCGGCAAGACACTGCTGATGAATGCCCACCCATTCGGCCGGCATGACCGGACAGCTTATGTAAAGATTGAGCCCGACCAGGCTTTCGCGCCCCCCGCCGTATTCCTCCGCCCAGCGCCCGCTGGTCGCCAGGTAGTTCATGCCCCTGTCGAACATGGCTATGCAGATGGGCGCCTGTTTGATAAATGTTTCCAACTGGTTGCGGGATTTCCTGAGTACTTCCTCGTTACGTTTGCGCTCGGAGATGTCGCGGAAAAAAGCATAATTGACCCCGCCATTGACGGATGAGCGCGCGGCGGACACTTCGACATCGACCAGATGCCCCCGTTTGTGGCGCTGTCTCGTCTCAAAACGGTCATAACCTGTTTCCATAACCTGTCTGAGATGCGCTTTAACTTCTTCCGGCGTTTCATTCGCCTCCACATCGGACACGTTCATGGTCAGCAATTCTTCCCGCGCGTAACCCATCATTTTGCAATATATATCGTTGACCTCAAGAATCCGCCCGCTCCAGGAGTCCAGCATCCAGAACCCGTCCAGGGCGGTCTGGATGATTTCGCGTTGCTCCAGCAAGTGGCGGTGCATTTCGCTCTCGCGCAAAGCGGCCTCCATTTGTCTCAGCGCGGAAATATCGGTCAGCGAAAGGCGCACGACGGGCACCGCCCCTTCCCTGACCAACCGTATCGAATCGATCTGGACAATAACGCGCGAACCGTCATTGCGCAGTATGCAAAGTTCGCCGGTCAGTTTGCCGTCGCTCTGTTTCGCGGACATGAAATAGCGGTGCCAGGCATCGCCATCATCCGGGGCTACATAACTGACAAAACGCCGGCCGACCAGTTTGCTGCGTTCCTTGCCGAGCAGGGCCGCGCCGGAGAGGTTGATATCCACGATCAGCGCATCGCCGTTGAGGGTGATGTATCCGGCAGGTGCAAAGTCGTAGAAATCGACGTAGCGGTCGCGCGATTCCTCCAGGGCGACCTGTGTTCGGCGCAATTCCTCGTTCTGCATTTCCAGTTCGATCTGGTGCACCTGGAGTTCGTGCACGAGTTCATTCGCCGGGCGCTCCGCCTGTCCTCCCGCCTCACGGGCAAGCCGGGCTTCGGCCTCCCGGCGCAGAGACGGCTGGACTTCCGCAATGGGATCAATTCCCGGCTTTTTGATTTTCCCGGGCATCAGGGATATTCCTGGGTATATGCCGGGTTCGCGTCCGAATGTTCACGCACAAATTCCAGCCGGCAAGGCCAGGACGGCACGCCTGAAAACAAGCTGTCACCAATGAAAAACATGAAAAAACCCCCTCCACCCCGTCGCATCGGCCCGATTGAACTTGCGTCCCGAGCCGCAAAACTCAAGCAAATCAAACGCCACCGATATTGACATATCCCCTTTATGCAATGATATAGAAATCTCGTCGGCGTGACCCAATATACGTATTTCTACGTACGTATTCATCTGTATATTATTCATCGACATGTCTCTGTAGATTCGCTCATCCGATGATTCATTTCCCCCAAAACAAAACAGAATCGAGGAGCGATAGATGAATTTACAGATCACCGAAAAGACACCTGCTGAATCACCAACCACCTTCCCGGCTGAACGGCTGCGAACAAATCGATCTGCTGCCGAACGGAACGAGCCGGCGGCATTAACCATGGATGAACGCGGCATGATCAAAGACTGCAGCAGGTCATTCGAATTGCTGGCCGGTTACCGTCGCAGCGAACTGGTTTGGCACCACGTCTCGATGGTGTTCCCCCAACTCGATGAAATCGAGCTGGTTCAGGCAGGGCAAATAAATCCAAAGCTCAATTATCTCTGCCGTTGCGGCCAGATTTACCGGCTGCTGAATCGTCTGGGAGATTCGCTTTCCAGCAATATCAACCTCTTCACCATCGAAAACGGGGGCAAGAAAATATTAAGGCTGATCGTGCACCCGCTGGAAAGCGCGCAGGCGTAAAGATCATTTATCCGGACAAGGGCTATTTTTTACCGGCCGGATGCTTGCGGATTAATACACGGACACCGCATATTCGAGCGCAACGCAATTCAACCAGGGAGAGCTTTCATGAAACTCGCAGAAGTAAGTGCCATTGCCAAGTCGCAACACATCAATCCCGGCAGACTGTCCAAGACCGAACTGATTAAAACGATTCAGGCACACGAAGGCAATTTCGACTGCTTTGCCACCGCCGTCAGCGGCGAATGCGATCAGGCCGGCTGCAACTGGCGCGCGGACTGTTTTGAAGCCGCCCAGGAATGAAGCCTGTCATGATCCTGGAAACGGCGGTTCTGTCCGCAGATTACACAGACTAACGCAGATTTCCAGACGCTTGCCGTTGAGTGCGTCTTCGCCCAACAGGTAAGCAGTTTATCCGGATCAGCTTATCGTTTAAGCAGCGAAAATCCGGGTAATCTGCGGACAACTGCTTATTCAGGATCAAACCAATTCGATTCCCCTGCCGCCGAGCTGCCGCCGCGCATGTTCGTAGCCTATGGCAATGATCTCCTCGGCACGGCCGAATTCCAGGAAACGGATGTGTCCCAGCGGCGGCTGGATGAGTACATCGGGACGATCCAATGACAGGCGGGTCTGGGTGAGGCGGGTTTCCATGATGTTGATCGAGGCCAGCAACACTTCGAAGATGCTGGGCAGCGGTTCGGCAGAAATCCATTTCCTGAATTGTGCCGTCGCGGGCGTATCCATGGCGAGCAGTCTCTGCTTGATGTCTTTCATCGACAGGCGATAGTCGCCCACCATGCGCGCAAACAGCCCGGGAGAGTTGCTTGCTGCGCTGTCCGGCATTCCCACAGGCCGCAACGGTTTCAGGTTCTTGCCGGAAATGATTTCGTGATTGAGATCGACTGCAATCACGACGTCGGCCCCCATGGCCCGTACCGCGCTCACCGGTACCGGGTTGGTGAGGCCGCCGTCCACCAGGATGCGCCCGTTGCTGCGCACGGGAGTGAAGATACCGGGTACCGAGATGCTGGCGCGCACCGCTTCGATCACGTCGCCACTCCGGATCACGACTTCCTCGCCGCTGACAATATCTGTTGCCACGGCGGCAAAGGGCTTGTTCAGCATTTCGATGGCATCGGCATGGATGTGCGCGCGCACCAGTTCACTGACTTTGGCCCCGTCGAGCAAGCCGGACTTGGGCAACACCACATCGAAGAAGGAGGCGGTTTTTTTCCAGTCCAGGCCCCGAAAAACGGTCTCCAGTTCGTCCAGCTTGCCGGCGGCATGGATCGCGCCGATGAGTGCCCCTATGCTGGTGCCCGCGATGCAGCACACTTCGATGCCCGCCTCCTCGATGGCGCGGATCACGCCCAGATGCGCCAGGCCGCGCGCCGAACCGCTACCCAGCGCAAGGCCGACCTTGGGACGGCCCCCGGATTTGCTGTCATCCGCCTTGTTCGTCATCGCAGCATTCTCCATTTTCGGCATGGCCTGAAACGATGGAATATTTTTGCGTGTCAGCCGGGGAAACCAAATTCCTTGCCCCGAAGCTGTCTGCTCAACGCGACCAGTTCACCCGCAACAAATTCTGTTCTGCGTTGTAGTGGTACTCCAGTTCGCCCTGATAGGCATGATGCAGCGCGTCCCCGATGCCGCGCGCCAGGTGGGTGTCGGTGGTGGTCACGACCGTGCTGTATTTGGTCTTTTCGATGTTCATGATGCGCTGCAGCGGATGCTCGGTTTTTTCATGCGTTTCATGATTGTGTATCAGTTGCAGTATCTCCTGCTCGTGCGCCCCGATGAAGTCTCCGGTTATCGTCACATATCCCGCCGGAAAACCGTCGCGTATCCGGTGACAGGCCGGGCAGCATCCCTGTTCCGCTTTCTCCGGCTTGGGCAGCCATTGCCAGCGGCCACCGTGAAATACGGCACCGCATTCGGTACACAGGGTCGGGTCATGCAGCTTGCCCTTGTTCTTGTAACTGTCGTGTACCGCTTCCTGTATCAGCCGATCGCGCCGAATGGGATGAAAACCGGCCGGACGTGAGTGTTGTGTCATGTTTCCTCCTGGGCTATCGCCGCCACTCCGTGATATTTCGGGGGAGTGTTACGGTGTTGGTTATGAGGCCGGGATATGGACTGTCCTGATTTCGCCTTCCCGGATTGGACCGGGGTGGCGTCGCGCAGGACGCATCTCCCTGCCTGCAAGCATATCATTCCGGAACGTGACGTTCACGCCTCCCTCTTCACGGCAGAATCATCGTTCCTGTCTTGCCGGACAGCACCGGTTCTGCCGGCATCGACGCAAGGTATTCCGCCGCAGGGGTTCATGACACCCCGTTTTTGCGTGAAGTCGCAAAACAATCTTCACGCCAGCTACAACCGGTTTGATCGCACTCGCCGTTGAAGGCTGTTCCAAAACATTCGAAGTTCCCTTCCTTGGACTGGATTGCCCTGACCAGTTCGGTGATGGCAAGTTTGCCGGGGCTGATGCTGTGCAATTTGGCAATGGAGCGAATTTGTTCCAGTTTCATATGTCCCCCTTGGTATCGACGTTGAACAACAGGCACCCAAAAAACTGGCGGAGAAAACCCAAAACGGCAAGAACGATTTCACCCCGCCTTTGGCCGAATGGTTTTCTTCAGTTTTTCCCCGAAGCAGGTATTCGGAACACGGGTGTGCCATTTCGGGAACAAGCATCGTAAACCTTCATATCCATATTGCAATATGCAAAAGTAGCTATATCGCGGTCTATATCCCGAATCGTTGGCGAGTCGCTATGCGGGCGCAAGCAGTTTGGCAAGCCTGTTCCAGGCATGGGCATTGCCTTTGCTGTCCGGGGATTCCTCGGTGGTGAATCTCGCCGCGCGTGCAAGCTCGGACGGCGACAGCGGCTGCTGTACCGACAGCAGCATATCCAGCACCGCCACATCCGCTTCCGACGCGTCGTTGCGCCTCTGCAGGATACGCTTGCGCAACGTGATGTCTCCCGCATGCAGGGTTGCGATGGCAAACGGCACCGACATGTTTTGCGCCAGTTGCCGGAATGTCTCGCGCTCGTCGTGCTTGAGGAAGGCGGCATCCACGATCACCGGAAATCCCGCCAGCAATAACTGGCGCGCCAGTTCGAGCAACCGCGCATAAGTGCGCCGCGTTGCTTCCGGGCTATAGATGTCGCCGACAAGGACGCGACTGTTCTCCAGCATGCCCAACCCGAAAAGCCGCTTGCGTTCGACATCGGAGCGGATGCGGATGGCGCCCATCTGCTGCAGCGCCAGCTGGGAAAAAGTGGTTTTGCCCGAACCGGGCAGGCCGTGTGTGATGATCAATGCCGGCGCGTATTGCGCCAGACATTGCCTTGCCAATGCCAGGTAACTGCGGCAAGCGGCCATCTCTCCGGACTTGGCATGCCTGGAAATGTCATCCTGGCTGGCTCGAATGGCGCAAACCTTGGCGCGTACCGTGGCCCGGTAAGCGAGATAGAAGCGCAGCACGGACAAGCCACCGTAATCGCCGCCCGCTTCCAGATAGGCATTCAACAAACGCCATGCCAGCTCCGGATGATTGCGATGCAGCAGGTCCATCACCAGAAAGGCAACCTCATCCATGACATCTATCCAGCGCAAGGTGGGATTGAATTCGATACCGTCAAAGGGAACGGGCTTGTCACCGGCCAGCACGATGTTGCCGAGATGCAGGTCGCCGTGGCACTCGCGTACAAAACCCTGAACGCGGCGCGCCTCCAGCTTCTCCCTGCATTCGACGTATTCGGCCTCGGTGGCAGCTTCCAGTGCCGCGATATGCTTCCTGTCTGCAGCGCCGGTCAACAGCGCGCGCAACTGCTCGAAGTTTTGCAGAGCGGCCGCATTGATCAATGTCGCAGTACCGAACTTCGAGGCCATATCCGCCACGGGCAGGCCGGCATGAAAGCGCGCAACACCGGCAGCCAGGCGGTCAATGTGCTGCGGCGTGATTTTGCCGCGTTGCAGCATGCCATCCATCAGGTTGGCGGAATCAAAACGATGCATTTTGACTGCATATTCGAACGCCGGTTGAACCCCGAACGCGGGGGCTTCCGGGCTGCCGCCTATGGCTACGGTTTCGAGATAGATATCGGGTGCGGTGCGCCGGTTGAGCCTGATTTCCTCATCGCAAAAATAGCGCCGCGTTTCCTGATCCGTGTAATCCAGGAAGCCCAGGTTGAGCGCCTTCTTGATCTTGTAGGCATATTTCCCGGCGAGCAGCACCCACGAGATATGCGTCTCGATTACTTTTACGGGAGGTGCGGTTCGGGCATGGCGGTGCGGATCGCACAGCGCGGCGATGATCTTTTGCTGGTTCGCGTAATTGCCGTGAGCATCACTCATAATTTGCGCATCCCCGGAAACACATCGATTCTGCAAATTCACGATGAAGTATCAATACAAGCCTGACCCTGCCATGCAGGCCCATCATACCCGAATACGCCGAGGCAAATAATCCTCCCGCAGCACACCAGAGTTCTGTTCTCATCAGACTGAAGTGCAGTGGGTATGCGGACAAGTTGCATCCGGCGCCATATGCACATAGTAACTTTCAGCAATAATATTCAAGGAAAATTACGTTCGTTCTTGACCGGGACAGGGGTTATCAATACGATTGAACGACACGATGACTGTTCAGGAAATCATGATGCGCAATCTTCTTAATCTCATCATCATTCCCTTCTGTTTGATGTGCATATCCACCGGCGCTCAAGGCGCCGAACATGGAAAGGCAAGCAGGATATCCGGGGCCACGCGCCTGCCCAAAGCCGGAACGGTCTTCAGTGATTGTCCGGGTTGCCCCGCAATGGTGGTCGTACCGGCAGGCCGATTTGAGATGGGTTCGCCCGATTCGGAAGAGGCACGGAGCGACGACGAAGGCCCCATGCACCGGGTCAGAGTTTCCGCCTTTGCGCTGGGCAGGACCGAGATCACCCTGGGCCAGTTCGCAAAATTTGTACAAGACACAAAGTACAGCGTCGGCGACAATTGCCGCACACTCGAAGACGGCAAGTTTGAAATGCGCAGCGGTCGCAGCTGGCGCGATCCCGGCTTCCCGCAAAACAGCCAATACCCGGTTTCCTGCATCAGCTGGAATGATGCACGGGCTTATGCACAATGGCTGTCACGCAAGACGGGAAAACAATACCGTCTGCCGACCGAGGCGGAATGGGAATACGCCGCGCGCGCCCGCACCGTCACGGCACGTTACTGGGGAAACAGCCCGGACAAAGCATGCCGATACGCGAATGTGGCCGACATGGCCGCAAAAGCAAAAATAACCAGTGCATCATTCTGGCTGTTACACAATTGCAGGGATGGTTTTGCCTATACCGCCCCGGTGGGCCGTTTCAAGGCCAATGCCTTCGGACTGAAAGATATGCTGGGAAACCTGTGGGAGTGGACAGAAGACAGCTATCACGACAGCTACGACAGTGCTCCGGATGCTGGCAACGCCTGGCAGGGAGACGGCAAGAAACGCGTGATTCGCGGCGGATCGTGGAACAACAGTCCCGAACGGGTGCGCGCGGCCAAACGTGGCAGGGACAATCCGAACAGCCGTTTCTGCAACATCGGTTTTCGTTTGGCCAGATCGCTGCCCTAGCAGCGCGCAGTGGCACGATTTCCTGTGCCCTTTTGCCACATCACCCCGCATTCTGACCACAGGAGTTTTGATATGGGCGAAACTTTCAAAAATACGATTTCTCCGACAGCCGGCACCGGGCAAAAACAATTGCTTTCCCGCAGGGCAGTGTTGCGCAGTGTGCTGATAGCAGGTTGCAGCCTGATCGTGCCGATCACACTACTCAACGCCTGCTCCAACAACACAGAATCATCCGCACCCACGTTACCCGAAAAACTGCCAAAGACAGATGTGAAGTACCAGCCCGGGCCCAAGGGAACCCAAAAGTGCAGCAACTGCATGAACTTCATTTCTGCATCCAGTACCTGCCAACGCGTCGAGGGATTGGTGAGTCCCGATGGCTGGTGCAGCCTGTGGGCCAGGAATGCTTGAAACACACATCGCCGCGGACGACATTGCATTACTCATATGATTGGAAATTTGCGGTACGTGCGCCTACACTGTACCAACGCAGATCGGCAGGAGCGAATATGACAGGCAAGACCGGCATATTGAATCATGGCGTTATTGTCTCGGTGCGCGGCAGCGTGGTGGACATGCGCTTTGACGCCCGCTTGCCGCCGATCTACTCGCTGTTGCATGCCGGTACGAATAATCAAATCGTGATCGAGGTGCTTTCCCAACTGGATGCGCAGCGCGTGCGCGGCATCGCGCTCACCCCCACCCAGGGCTTGGCGCGCGGCACAGAGGTGCGCGACAGCGGCGGGCCGTTGAAAGTCCCGGTCGGCAAGTCCATCCTGTCGCGCATGTTCGACGTGTTTGGCAACGTCATCGACCGCCAGCCGCCTCCGGCCGCCGTCGAATGGCGCAGCGTGCACAACACCCCGCCGCCGTTGGCGCGGCGCTCCACCAAATCCGAGATATTCGAAACCGGCATCAAGGTCATCGACGTGCTGGCACCGCTGGAGCGCGGCGGCAAGGCGGGTCTGTTCGGCGGTGCGGGCGTGGGCAAGACGGTGCTGCTCACCGAGATGATCCACAACATGATCGGCCACCAGGAAGGCCCTTCGACTTCGCTCAGGACAGGTGTGAGCATTTTTTGCGGCATCGGCGAGCGCTGCCGCGAGGGTGAGGAGTTGTACCGCGACATGAAGGAAGCCGGCGTGCTGCCCAATATGGTGATGGTGTTCGGCCAGATGAACGAACCACCCGGCAGCCGCTTTCGCGTGGGCCACGCGGCCCTGACGATGGCGGAGTATTTCCGCGACGACGAGCACCGCGATGTATTGCTGCTGGTCGATAATATTTTCCGCTTCATCCAGGCCGGCATGGAGGTATCGGGACTGATGGGCCAGATGCCGTCGCGTCTCGGCTATCAGCCCACCATGGGCACCGAGTTGTCGCAACTGGAAGAACGCATCGCCAATACCGACACCGGCGCCATCACCTCGATCCAGGCGGTGTATGTGCCTGCAGACGACTTTACCGACCCGGCGGCGGTGCATGTGTTCTCGCACCTTTCCGCCTCCATCGTACTGTCGCGCAAACGCGCGAGCGAGGGCTTGTTTCCGGCCATCGACCCGCTGCAATCCAGTTCCAAAATGGCCACACCCGGTATTGTCGGCGAACGGCATTACACATTGGCGCAGGAGATCCGGCGCACCCTTGCGCAATATTCCGACCTCAAGGACATCATCGCCATGCTCGGTCTGGAACAGCTTTCGCCGGAGGATCGCAACGTGGTCGGACGCGCACGACGCCTTGAACGTTTTCTGACGCAGCCGTTTTTCACTACCGAGCAATTCACCGGTTTCAAGGGCAAGCTGGTCAGCCTCGAGGATTCGTTGGACGGTTGCGAACGTATTCTGCGCGATGAATTCAAGGACTATCCGGAGAGCGCGCTGTACATGATCGGGAAGATCGACGAGGCAATCGCGAAAAAGAAAACAGAACCAGAGCCCAAAGCGGGAGCAGATCATGCAAACGCCTAATGTAGGTGCGAATTCACCTCGAAGAGGTTCCTGCACCCTGTGGGTGTTCGCACGTTGTCCGCCCATCGTGCGAATAAATTCGCACCTACATCTGCGTCAACTTCGCCGCCATGATGAACCTTAAAATCCTCTTGCCCTACAAAGTCTTCGCCGAAAAGACCGGCGTGTCGCGCATCGTCGCACGCAGCAGCGAAGGTTCGTTCGGATTATTGCCGCACCGGCTGGATTGCGTGGCAGCACTGGTACCGGGAATCCTGATTTTCGAAACCGAAACCGAGGGCGAGGTATACATGGCTGTCGATGAAGGGGTACTGGTCAAAAGCGGGATGGATGTACAGGTTTCGGTGCGCAATGCCATCGGCGGCACGGACTTGAGCAAACTGCACGCGGCGGTGGAACAGGAATACCTGAATCTGGACGATCAGGAGAAGAAAGTGCGTTCGGTGCTGGCAAGACTGGAAAGCGGCTTCATACGGCGTTTTGCGGAGTTCCATCATGAATGATGAACAGAAAGACAAGCACGCTGCCGAAAGCAAGTTCGGCCGGCAGGTAGGTGAAATGGCGGCGCTCAAACTCAAGGCGCAACGCCACACCACGCAAACCGTCTGGACCGGTCTGGGCATGATGGGGCTGGTGGGATGGTCGGTGGCGGTGCCCACACTGCTCGGTGCCGCACTCGGGATCTGGATCGACAAGCACTATCCGGGCAGCCATTCCTGGACGCTCGCGCTGTTGGTCATGGGTTTGTGTCTCGGCTGTGTTAATGCCTGGCATTGGGTGGCCAAGGAAGACAAGGAAATCCACAGGGAGGGAGACGACAATGACTGATGCTTTGGACTTTATCTCTTCCCTGATCGCGGGCCTTTTGCTCGGTGCATTTTTTTTCGGCGGACTGTGGTGGACCGTGCGCAAGGGTCTCAAGTCGCAGCGAGCAGCCCTCTGGTTCTTCGGCAGCATGTTGTTGCGCACCGGCGTGGTCATGCTCGGCTTCTATTGGTTACTGGGGGATAGTTGGCAGCGCATGCTGGTCGGCCTGCTCGGATTTTTCATTGCACGATTGCTCGTGACGTGGCTCACCCGCGAAGCCGAACAACCCGGGCCATTGGTACAGGAAGCAGATCATGAATCTTAGCCCCGACCAAATCATCTTCTGGCAATACGGCTTTTTCAAGCTCAATGCCACGATCCTGTACACGTGGGGTTTGATGTGTGTGCTGGTGGTCGGATCGATACTGGTGACGCGCAAGCTTTCCCTGGAGATACAACGTACCCGCTGGCAGAATCTGCTGGAAATCATCGTTACCGGTATCGAGAAACAAATCGAAGAGGTGGGTCTGACCCACCCGCGAAAATATATCGGCTTCCTCGGCACCCTGTTTTTGTTTGTAGCGATGGCCAGTCTGTTCACCATCGTACCCGGCTATGAACCGCCAACAGGTTCGCTCTCGACCACGGCCGCGCTGGCGCTTTGTGTGTTTGTCGCAGTGCCGCTGTTCGGCATTGAAGCCGGCGGGCTGGGCGAATATCTGGAGGAATATGTGAAACCGACAGTCATCATGCTGCCGTTCAATATCATCGGTGAATTCTCGCGCACCCTGGCACTGGCTGCACGTCTGTTCGGCAACATGATGAGCGGAACGATGATCCTCGCCATCCTGCTGACCATCACGCCCTACCTGTTGCCCATTGCCATGAGCGTGCTCGGCCTGCTGACCGGCATGGTGCAGGCCTACATCTTCAGCATTCTGGCGACGGTCTATATTGCGGCTGCTACGCGCGCCAGTAAACCAAAGCCGGAATCGGATGCGACACCTGCAAAATGAACGCCTACTACGAAAGGAAACACCATGGATAGCATGACAATTATCGCAGTCGCATCAATCATCACCGCCGGACTGACGATTGCCATCGGCAGTGTCGGGCCTGCGCTCGGAGAAGGACGCGCGGTCGCCACGGCACTGACCTCACTGGCACAGCAGCCCGATGCCTCGGCGACCATTACCCGTACCTTGTTTGTCGGTCTGGCCATGGTCGAATCGGTTGCCATCTACTGCTTCGTGGTCTCGATGATTCTGATTTTTGCCAACCCGTTCTGGAATCATGTCATCGCTCAGGCTGCCGGAAAGTGAACCATGTTGATTGACTGGTTCACTGTTATCGCGCAAATCGTCAACTTCCTCATCCTGGTGTGGTTGTTGAAGCGCTTCCTGTACAAACCCATTCTCAATGCGATCGACACGCGCGAAAAAAAGATTGCCAAGGAGTTGGCAGATGCCGACCTGAAGAAGGCTGAAGCCCTGAAGGAGCGAGATGAATTTCAGCACAAGAATGAGGAGTTCGACCGGCATCGCGCGACACTCATGAGCAAGGTAACGCAGGAGGCGCAAACCGAACGTCAGCGACTTCTTGAGGAAGCGCGGGAGGCTGCCGACACTTTAAGCGCCAAGCGGCACGCAGCGCTGCTCAGCGATGCACACACTCTGAACCAGACACTCAGGCAACGCACCCAACAGGAAGTATTCTCCATAGCGCGCAAGGCACTGACGGACCTTGCCGCCGCCAGTCTGGAAGAACGCATGACCGGGGTCTTCATTCGCCGTTTGTATGAGCTGGATGAACAGGTGAAAAAGAATCTCGGCGAAACGTTCAAGACAGCCTCTGCGCCCGCGCTGTTGCACAGTGCATTTGACTTGCCTGAACCGCAGCGCGCGGCGATACAAAAAGCGCTCAACGAAACCTTCTCGGCGGATATTTCCCTGCGCTTCGAGACTGCGCCGCATCTGGTCAGCGGTATCGAGTTATCGGCGAACGGACAAAAGATTGCATGGAGCATTTCTGACTATCTGGCAGCGCTGGGCAAGAGCGTCGACGAACTTCTGAAAGAGAAGGACAAAGCAGAAGCCGAGGCTCAGGCCAAGCCCGAAGCCGCCCCGAAGAGCACCTGACCGTGGAACCCGACAGCCTGCAAAATATTCTCGACACAGCACTGGCCGAAATTGGCCAGGCGCGGGAAACATACGAACCGCGACTCACCCCGCGCGAAGTGGGCACGATCACCAGCGTTGCCACGGGTATCGCCATGGTATCCGGCCTGCCCGGCGTGAGCTTTGAAGAAGTGCTGAAATTCCCCGGCGATATCTACGGCATTGCATTCAACGTCGATGAGACGGAAATCGGCGTCGTGCTGCTGGGCGATTACGCGCATCTGCAGGCGGGAGATGAGGTCGAGCGCAGGGGGCATGTGGTGGACGTGCCGGTGGGTGACGGTTTGATCGGTCGCATCATCAATCCCATGGGACACCCGCTGGATGGCAACGGCCCCGTGGCTTCCAGTGCGCGCCTGCCGGTCGAGCGCCCCTCCGCTCCCATCATGGACCGCGCCCCCGTCACCGTGCCGCTGCAGACCGGCATCAAAGTCATCGATGCGCTCATTCCTGTCGGGCACGGCCAGCGCGAACTGATTCTCGGCGACCGGCAGACCGGCAAGACCGCGATTGCGCTGGATACGATACTCAACCAACGCGGCCAGAATGTGTTGTGCGTGTATTGCGCCATCGGCCAGCGCGCCTCCGGCGTGGCCAAAGTGATCGCCGCCCTGCGCGAAAACGGCGCGCTGGAATACACCGTCGTGGTGGTGACCGAAGGCAACGATCCACCCGGCCTCGCCTATATCGCACCCTATTCCGCAACCAGCATTGCCGAATACTTCATGGAACAGGGTCGCGACGTGCTGGTGGTTTACGACGACCTCACACATCATGCGCGCGCCTATCGCGAACTGTCGCTGCTGTTGCGCCGACCGCCCGGTCGCGAGGCTTTTCCCGGCGACATTTTTTACATCCATTCGCGTCTGCTGGAACGCGCGACCCATTTGCTCGACGAACTCGGCGGCGGCTCGCTGACTGCGTTGCCCATCATCGAGACTGAAGCACAGGATATTTCCGCCTACATTCCGACCAACCTGATTTCCATCACCGACGGACAGATCTATTTGTCGCCGTCCCTGTTCGAATTGGGCGTACTGCCCGCAGTCGATGTCGGCAAATCCGTTTCGCGCGTTGGCGGCAAAGCACAGCGTGCGGCCTACCGCGCCGTCGCGGGCGATCTCAAACTTGCCTACGCCCAGTTCGAGGAACTGGAAACCTTTGCCAAATTCGGCGCGCGTCTGGATGACGACACACGCAAGATCATCGAGCACGGACGGCGCATCCGCGCCTGCCTGAAACAGCCAGAATTTGCGCCGGTGTCCGTACCTGCGCAAATCGCCGTGCTGCTGGCATTGACGGCAGAATTATTCGACAACGTGCCGCTGGATAAAATGAAGGATGCCGAGCAGGCCGTGCACAAGGCGGCCGAGGATATACCGCCGGAGGTATGCACGCGCCTGGAAACGGCCGACAAGTTGAGCGATGAGGATCGCAAACAGATCATCGATATCGCGCACCAGGCACTCGAACCTTTCCAGCCCAAGCCCGAAGCAAAGGCAGCACCATGAGCGAATCCGCCGCCAGCCTGCGCCACCAAATCGCCAGCGCCGGCGATCTGGAATCCGTGGTGCGCACGATGAAGGCCATGGCTGCATCCAACATCGGGCAATACGAAAATGCGGTGCGTTCCCTTGGCGATTATTACCGCACGGTGCAACTGGGCCTGGCGGCCTGTCTGCGCCAGGATAGTCCACCTGCAATCACGGGCCGCAAGTTGCATCAGGAAACCAATGCGATCGGCGCGATCGTGTTTGGCTCGGATCAGGGACTGGTCGGCCAATTCAATGAAGTGATGGTGGAGTTTGTTGTTGATGCGCTGGGAAAACTGCCCGGCAAAAAAACCGTCTGGGCCGTGGGCGAACGCATCCAGTCCCGTCTTGAAGAAACCGACCTGTCGCCGTTAGCCGGTTTCACCCTGCCAAATTCAATCAGCGCGATCACACCGCTGGTCGGACAGATCCTGATCGAAATGGAAGCCCGCCGTGAAAAGGACGAGATCACACAGGTCTATGTTTTTCACAACCAGCCCAAAACCGGTTCAATCTACGCACCCGTGAGTCAACGGTTGCTACCACTGGATGCAATATGGCGGCGCGATCTGGCCGCGACCCAATGGCCGACCGGCAACCTGCCGGAAGTTATTGGCGAAAACGAAAAAACACTGCGTGCACTGGTGCGCGAATATCTTTTTGTTTCGCTGTTCCGTGCCTGTGCGGAATCGCTGGCCAGCGAAAACGCCAGCCGTCTGGCCGCCATGCAGCGCGCCGAAAAGAATATCGACGAGCTGCTGGAAGATTTGAACCGCACGTTTCACCGCCTGCGTCAAAGCGGGATCGACGAAGAACTGTTTGATGTCGTTTCAGGATTTGAAGCGCTGGCAACACCCCAGGTGCAAGGTGAGCAGGCGAACAAGTTGAAAGGATCACCATGAAAATCAAATCCAGGGATTTCCGCGTTCACGCAGGCGACAAGGTCAAACTGAAGAAGTGGCCGACGCAGGTGAAGCCCGTTTACCATTCGAAGGAGCAGTATCAGAAATTGCTCGAAGAGCAGGTTGCCGAACTCAGCAAGTTGCAACAGTTGCTCTACGCTTCCGATCGCTATTCTGTTCTGCTGATCTTCCAGGCCATGGATGCGGCGGGCAAGGATGGCGCCATCAAGCACGTGATGTCCGGCATCAATCCGCAGGGTTGCCAAGTATTCAGTTTCAAGCACCCGAGCGCGCAGGAACTGGAGCATGATTTCCTCTGGCGCACCACGCAGTCGTTGCCGGAACGGGGACGCATCGGCATTTTCAACCGCTCCTATTACGAGGAAGTGCTCATCGTGCGCGTGCATCCGGATATCCTGCAGGCACAAAATATTCCGCCCGAGTTGCTGAACAAGAAGACGATCTGGCAGGAACGCTACAACTCCATCACCGATCTGGAAGATCATCTGCACCGCAACGGTACACGCATCATCAAATTTTTCCTGCACCTTTCGAAGGAAGAGCAGCGCAAGCGTTTTCTGGAACGCATCGACGACACCGACAAGAACTGGAAATTCAGCCCTGCCGACATCGAAGAGCGCGGATACTGGGATCAGTACATGCAGGCCTATGAAGCGTGCCTGAGTGCAACCAGCACGAAAGACGCCCCCTGGTATGTCGTCCCCGCCGACGACAAGGAGAATGCGCGACTGATCATTTCGCAGATCATTCTCGATACTTTCAAAACACTCAAAATGCATTACCCCGAGGTCGACAAGAAACGCAAACAGGAATTACTGGCTATCCGCAAACAGCTGGAAATGCGCTGATTTATTCCGTTCGCCGTTAAGTAGTGACTTAGCACAGGGGCATCGTGCTTAGTCAATACTTAGTAGTTCCATCAGAACCTGTCGAGGGGCTTTGAATTCAACTCATTGAACTGATTTATTCCTCCATTCATGGTTCGACAAGGCCTTTAGTCCTGAGCCTGTCGAAGGGTCACCACGAACGGAGGAATAAATCAGCGCTTCCCTGAAAAAGGAAGACGATAGAGTTTGTAGGTGCGAATTCATTCGCACGATCATTGCGCTATGTGCGAATAAATTCGCACCTACATAGGCAGTGTGTAGGATGGGTGGAGCGCAGCGATACCCATCGCTAATGTTGAAAAATGATGGGTATCGCTGCGCTCCACCCATCCTACGATTTATTGGTTCCGGCTCGTCCTGCTTTGGCTTGACCGAATGCCATGAGCCAATGAACCTTCTTTAATCGGATTGAACCGGGTGGGCAATCACTGCATCTCATGCCCACTCAGTACAAACTACCTCGCTACCAACCTGAACCATTGTTCACCCCAACGATGCAGGCACAAGCCGAACACGATACTCGCCGTGCCCAGCCATACCTGCGGCAGCACGGCTTCGTTATTCAGTCCGTGCCCCAGCAGCAATGCCATTACCGGCGTGATCAGCGTGATGAGCGCGATGCGTCCCGCCGCCATGTGCTTGATGAGGTAGTAGTACAGCGAAAATCCCAGCACCGAACCGAATACACCGAGATACAGCGTTGCCGCGACGGCGCGTTCAGGTACGGCAACAGGCACATGTCCGTCGATCAGCCACCATCCCGCAAAGAACAGCGGCAACGCTACCACCAGGATTCCCAACGTCATTGCCAGCGGTGGGCTGTCGTCGCCGATGCGCTTGAGCCACACCAGTCCCAGCGATTGCGACACCACTGCCAGGAACAATGCGATCAGGCCAATCCCGGAACCAGCGCCCAATCCCAGTCCGCCACGAAACACCAGAAACAAACCCAGCACGCCCATCAGCATTCCGGCCAATTTATTCGGCGTAAGTGTCTCTTCTTTCAGCCACAGCATTGCCCCCAGACTGGTGATCAGCGGCGACAGGCCGAACAGCACCGCAATCATGCCGGAACTGACGAACTGCGACGACCAGTAGGTCAGCGCCATCGCGATGAACATGCTCAACCCGCCTGCCGCATAGGCTAACAATGCCTTGCGGTGAAGCGGCACGCGCACGCGGAACGCCGCCAGCAAAACCGTGCACAGCATCACGCCAATGGCCATACGCGAAAACACCGCGAAGCTGAAACCGACACCCAATGCGCTCCATTTGATCGCGAGCGGCGTGGTAGACCAGATCAGGATGACCGTGACGAATGCTGCTGGAAGTGACATGATTTTCTCCTTGGCTCCATGTACTGCCACCGTCCCACTGAGCCTTGAGGTGGAACGGCCAAAAACAAAAAGGCCACAGAGTTCGTCTGTGGCCTTTTTGAAAGTAACTGCTGCAAAAACTAAACGCTAACTCTCCAGACCACCCGGCGTGCGATGCCATACCTTGCGCATAAATGTCGCAGGCAGGGTTCGGACGTTGCGAATGGAGTGCATTGAGTTCATGGCTGGATTATGCGGGGGCGCATCAGATTCCGTCAACGTTAATTTGCAGCTCGTAGGTTGGGTTGAGCGTAGCGATACCCAACAATTCATATGATGGGTATCGCATACGCTCAACCCATCCTACCTTGCTCGCTATCCAGTCATCCCGTCTACGTTGATCTGCAGCCACCACTCCAGCAGGGCGAGATGCCACAGTTTGCTGCCCTGGATACGGGTGAGGTGCGCTTCCGGGTCGGCCAGCAGTTTTTCCACGTAGTCGCGCCGGTACAGGCCGCGCTGGAGGCAGGCTTCGGAATTCAGGATGGCGCGCATCTTTTCCAGGAAATCGCCGCGCACATATTTCAAGGCCGGCACCGGGAAATAGCCCTTGGGGCGGTCGATCACTGCATCAGGAATGACACCGCGCGCGATGGCCTTGAGCGGGAATTTGCCGCCTTCTTTCAGTTTGAGCGACGGCGGCATGTGTGCGGCCAGTTCCACCAGTTCGTGATCAAGGAAAGGCACGCGCGCTTCCAGCCCCCATGCCATGGTCATGTTGTCCACGCGCTTCACCGGATCGTCCACCATGAGCGCGGTCACATCCAGGCGGAATACCTCGTCGAGGAATTCGTCCGCCTGCGGTTTTTCCAGTTCGCTTGCCACCCATTCGCCGGTGACGTCATGCACATGGTATTCGGGCACGACCATCGCGAGATATTCGGCATGGTCGCGGTCGAAGTAATGTTGCGAGAAACGCTGCAGCGGCGAGCCGTTTGCCGCATCCATGCGTGGATACCAGAAGTAGCCGCCGAACACCTCGTCCGCCCCCTGTCCCGCCAGCACCACTTTCACATGCTCGGATACTTTTTGCCCGAGCAGGTAAAACGCGGTCACGTCGTAGCTGGGCATGGGTTCGCTCATCTGCGCGATGGCGTCCGGCAGGTGCGCCAGCACTTCCGAGTTGGGTATGGAGAATCGATGATGGCGCGTATCGAAATGCCTGGCCATCAGATCGGAGTACTCGAACTCATTGGCCGTTTCGCCTGCCACATCCTCGAAACCGATGGAAAACGTGTTCAGGTCGTCCACATGATCGGCCAGCATGCCCACCAGCAGGCTCGAATCCAGCCCGCCGGAAAGCAGCACGCCGACTGGCACGTCGGACGCCAGACGATGCCGCTCCACGGCGCGCGTCATCACAGTGCGGGTTGCCGCAATCCAGTCCTGCTCCGAAAGTGCCACCGCAGGCCGTGTTGCATCCAACGACCAGTAGCGGCGCAAAGCCACCTCGCCGGATACGGTGAATTTCATGGTGTGCGCGGGCGGCAGTTTCTTGATGCCGGTCAGCAGGGTGTGCGGCGCAGACACCACGCTGTGCAGGGTGAAGTGGTGATGCAATGCCACCGGATTGATGCTCGTATCGACCCCGCCGCTTGCCAGCAAGGCCTGCAGGGTGGAAGCGAAGCGCAAGCGCGCGCCATCCAGCGCGTAGTACAAAGGCTTGATACCGAAACGGTCGCGCGCCAGCAACAGCGATTTGTCGCGCATGTCCCACAGCGCAAACGCGAACATGCCGTAGAAACGCTGCACGCAATTTTCACCCCACGCGTGGTAGGCCTTGAGGATGACTTCGGTGTCGCCCTCGGAGAAAAAGTCGTAACCCATCTCCAGCAACTCGGCGCGCAATTCCTTGTAGTTGTAGATGGTGCCGTTGAATACCAATGCCAGCTTCAGGTCATCGTCCACCAGCGGCTGGTCGGAATGGGCGGACAGATCGATGATGGACAGGCGTCTATGGCCGAATATCAGCGCACCGCCGTTGAAGAAACCCTCGTGATCCGGCCCGCGCCGCGCCAGCTTTGCCGTCATGCGCTTCAGCGCGTCCATATCGGGTATCGATTGATCGAAACGCAACTCTCCACAAATGCCACACATGCAAAACTCCAGTCGATTCGGATGCCGGATTATCGCCCAGGCACGGGAAGTTTGGGCGAAGCCTGTTAAAATCCGCGCAATGCACACCCAGCTTACCCCGCAACGCGAAAAGTATTTCCTGCTCACCCTCGCCGGAATCCAGTTCAGCCACATCCTCGACTTCATGATCATGATGCCGCTCGGCCCGATCCTGATGGCCGAGTTCGGTATCGGCACGCATGAGTTCGGCCTGCTGGTTGCTTCCTACAGTTTCAGCGCCGCCGCGTCCGGACTGTTTGCGGCCACGTTTGTCGACCGTTTCGAGCGCAAGCGCCTGCTGATTGTCATGTTCGCCCTGTTCGGTCTGGCCACGCTAGCCTGCGGACTCGCGCCCGGTTATGTCACGCTGCTGGTCGCACGCGGATTGGCCGGCGCATTCGGCGGCGTGCTTGGCGCCATGGTGCAAACCATGGTGGGCGATGTCATTCCCTTTGCGCGCCGCGCGCGGGCCAGCGGCACGATAGCGACCGCATTCTCGTTCTCCACCGTCGCCGGGGTTCCGTTTTCGCTGTGGCTGGCAAACCACCTGCAATGGCGCGCGCCGTTTGTCTTCATCGCCGCGCTCACCTTGTTGTTCATCTTCGTCGGCGTACGCCACCTGCCCGAACTGCGCCACCACCTGAGCCAGGAGAAACGCGCGCATCCTTTCTCCGCCATGTTCGAGGTGCTGCGCGACCCGAATCATTTGCGCGCATTGTTGTTCGGCTCATTGATCATCTTTTCGGGCTTCACGGTGATTCCCTATATCACGGTGTATGCCGTATACAACGTCGGGATTTCCCAGCACGATATCCCGTTTGTCTATCTTGCAGGCGGCGCCGCGACGCTCGTCACCGCCCGCCTCATCGGACGCTGGGCCGATGCCGAGGGCAAGATGGAGGTCTATCGGAAAATCGCCCTGGCCGCCATGATCCCGATTCTCGTTGTCACGCATATCGGTGCCGCACCGCTTTGGGCATGGCTGGTGTGCACGACCTTCTTCTTCATACTGGTATCGGGACGCTTCATTCCGGCGATGGCCGTCATCACCTCGGCGGCGCAGCCCAAACTGCGCGGCACCTTCATGTCGCTCAACTCAACCTCACAATCGCTCGCCATGGGACTGGCGACAACGCTGGGCGGCTTTATCATCACGCAGGACAGCGACGGGATGATCGCCGGATATGCAAACGTGGGTTATGTGGCTGTGGCGGCCAACCTGCTGGCGATCTGGTTTGTCTCGCGCATCGTCATGCACGACCAGCACGCCAACCTGCCGGATGTGGCGCCCAAGTAATGTCCGGCAATTCTGGTTTAGACTATTCGCATCATTTATCAAACCCGCACAGGAGTTCATCATGTCAGGCACCCCGTTGACCCAGGCAGCATTCGAACAATTGTTTTTCCAGGCCCACACCAACAATGCATGGCAGGACAAGCCCGTCGCGGACGAGTTGTTGCAGCGCCTGCATGACACCTTTCGCTTGGGCCCCACCTCGATGAACTGCTGCCCGGCACGCATCGTGTTCGTCAAGTCCAAAGCCGCGAAAGAAAAACTCAATCCGGCATTGATGGAAAGCAACCGCGCCAAAACCATGGCCGCGCCGGTCACCGCCATCATCGGCTACGACACGCACTTCTACGACCAGTTGCCAAAACTGTTCCCCAACAACCCCAAGGCACGCGACACGTTCGCCGGCAACGCCGCGCTCTCGGACATCACTGCGTTCCGCAACAGCACACTGCAGGGCGCTTACCTCATTCTCGCCGCACGCGCGCTGGGGCTGGATTGCGGCCCGATGTCCGGCTTCGACAATGCGGCAGTGGATCAGTTGTTTTTCGCGGGAACGAACGTGAAATCCAATTTCCTGTGCAACTTAGGCTACGGCGACCCGAAGGGCGTGTATCCGCGCAATCCGCGCCTGGATTTTGCCGAAGCCTGCAGCATCGCTTGAGTAAGGAAACCTCGCGCAATGAGCAAACTCCCCCTCGACCGCATTCTGCAATCGCAGGGTTTCGGCACGCGCAAGTGGTGTCGCGAACTCATTGAAGATGGAGAAGTCAGTATCGGCGGCGAGACGGTTGGCGACACGCGCAGCACGTTCGAGACGGACGGCCTCGAATTCAGCGTGTACGGCGAACCTTGGCAATATCGCGAGCATGTGTACATTGCGCTGAACAAGCCCGCCGACTACGAATGCTCGCGCAAGCCCAGCCATCATCCCGGTGTGCTATCGCTGTTGCCGGAACAGTTCGCGTTGCGCGACGTGCAGCCGGTCGGCCGCCTCGATCACGACACCACGGGGCTGTTGCTGATGTCGGACGACGGCTCGTTCATCCACGCGCAATCGTCACCGAAACGGCATATTCCCAAGGTCTATGTGGCCACCACGCACGAGCCGCTGACGCCGCGACTGGTGGAACAACTATTGAACGGAGTGAAACTGCACGACGAACCCGCGCCGCTGGCGGCTGTCGTGTGCAGGATGCTGGATACGCACCAGCTCGAGATCGTGCTGGAACAGGGAAAATATCACCAGGTTAAACGCATGCTGGCCGCAGCAGGAAACCACTGCGTCGCACTGCGCCGCACCGAGATCGGCGGGTTGAAACTGGATGCGCTGGATCTGCCGGAAGGCGCGTGGTGCTATCTGGACGAGGCACAACGCGCGCTTCTGGCGCAATCCTGAAACAAACAATCAAACGCAGCCGGTAGGCTTGGGCATGCCGCCGTATTTGGTGATCGGCTTCATCGGGCCGGTCATCCACAGATCGAATACTTCTTTCTGGTCTTCTTCGATGTACTTGGCAAACTTGCGAATCGGCGGTACCGAGGTGAATTGCTCGTAGTACTCGCGCGCCTTCATGATCTGTTCCCATTTCTTGTCGTTCAACTCGTAACCGTCCGCTTCGGCCATCGCGCGGCCGATCTCCTGTGTCCAGTCGCTCATATCGACCAAATAACCATCACCATCGCGCTTTGGGATTTCCATGTTCCATTCCTTTCAAGATTTAAGAGGGGCGCAGGTATTAAACTATACCCGATGGTTATAGTCAACTACTAAAATAAAAGGGTTCATTTTTCTACCCGCACTGGAGGCAACCCATTGAAGATATTAGTAAAGCGCTAAAAATCCGGCAATTGAAACAAAGGGAAGGAAGGTTTGATTTCAGGTCAGCAATCCCTGGCCGGCTTGTTTGGCAAGCACATCCAGCTTTTCAATCACGATAGACCCGCGCAAGGTTTTAACCGACTTCTCCGCCACCATCTTGCGCAGCAGCTTCGCAATCACTTCCCGCGTCGTGCCCAAATGTGCGGCCAGTTCGCTTTGCGTCATGCGCAACTGCCCGTCGATCGCCCCGCGCATCAGGATGAACTTGGCCAGACGCGCGTTCAAATTCATGGAATGGATCTCTTCCAGTTCTTCCATGAGCCGGAATACCAGCACGGAGAGCGCATGCACCGTCAGGTTCTGGATGGAGGGTTCGTTCTGGAACAGTGTGCGGTAAGTCAGCGAGGGAATCATGCCCACACAGGTGTCGGGCTCTGTCTGTACCCAGGCCGGATATTGCAGGTTATTGAAGATGCAGTTCAGGGCCAGGATGCAGACTTCGCCCGGATTGATGAAATACAGCGTGGCCTCGTTGCCACTGGGTGAGATCGAATACACCCGCAAGCGGCCGCGCACAACAACATAGGCGCCGGAAACGCTGTTGCCCTTGTTGATGATGGTTTTCAGTTCGTCGAAGTAGTTGAGCTGCATTCCGCATTCGAGCATCTGCTGCCCGCAGACGGAAAGGTCGCGAAACACATCCAGCGTTTTCAAATCCCCCAGCACATCAGTACTGCCCAACGCACACCTCCCGATATGAACAATGCTCCCTGATCAAAGCGCTCCGGATTTGCTACGCGCCAGGAGAGAATCACTGCTCAAAGACTTCAAAAACTCAACCAGATCATTCACGTCCCGGTCACTTAGCGGGGCAGACTCAATACGTGCGAGAGTCTTATCCTGACCGGACCAGACAATGGTTTTATTGTCATTGACGTCGTTACTGATCCTTTTTCCGCGCTGCACCGTCGCCATGATACGCACGACCTCCGATAGATTGTCAACACTGCCATTGTGGAGATAAGGCGCCGTCAATGCAACATTGCGCAGCGAAGGAACACGCCAAGCGGCCTGTTTGCTGCCGGAAGGATTAGAGCCGGTATCCTTGAGCAGGTTATAACGGGTCATATATTTCGGTGAATCGAACACCGGGAAAAGACGGCGCGGCTCCTGTGGCGGATCGAACACACTGGCAGCGCTGAAGTTGGGACCCGCATGACACAAAATACAACCCACCGACTGAAACAGCGCCATTCCGCGCAGTTGGGCCTTGCTCAAAGCCTCCTCATCACCGCGCACGAAGCGATCATACGGCGTATCGGTCGTGATCAGGGTGCGCTCATAGGCGGCAATGGCCGCAGTAATCTGCTTGATGGTAATGGGCTGATCGGCACCAAACGCCCTGGCGAATGGTTCGCGGTAAGACGGGTTGTCCCTGATCCTCTGCTCCACGGCCTCTGCGGACGGCATGCCCATCTCAACGGGATTAAGTGGCGGCCCGATTGCCTGATCTTCCAGCGAGGCGGCGCGGCCATCCCAGAACAGAACAGACTGAAATCCGGAATTCCAGACTGTGGGCGCATTGCGACCGCCGACCTGCCCGCCCACACCCAGCGACCCGGACCGGTGATCCTCGCCCGCCCCATTGAGTACATCGTGGCAGGAACTGCATGAGAGCGTTCTGTCTATCGACAGTGCCTTGTCATGGAACAGACGTTTGCCCAGCGCCACTTTTTCCGGTGTCGTGGGATTCCACGCCGGGAACGGCGCTCTGTCCGGCAGCGTTCGCCAGACATAAGCCTGCTGGATACCCGGCAGACGAATTCCCGGCGCATCTTTGTTCAATTGTTCCCAATCCACAACCAGTGGCCCCTTTTGCTCCGCAATGCTCCACTTGATTGTCAGATCGGGGAACTTGACGAGTGTCGCAAGGATGAACAGCTTGATGGAAAACGCCACCATGCCTGAGCCCAGCACCAGCGTCATTAACCAACGCCTGCCGGGCGACAGATTGCTCACCGGCCCCAGTTCAAATTTGACCATGAATAAAAGCACGCTAAAGCCCATGATCAGCAAGCCGATGCCGACATACATAAATACAATCAACCCTGCGTTTCCCATAGCGATCTCCGTCAGATTTACTGCGTGAACCTAGGCTAACGGGAATTCCCCGGGGCTTCTGTAGCAAAAGCTACATTGAGGAATTGGAGAAAAAGAAAATTGAAAGAAGTCGCAAAGCGTAACTTTTGCTACAGATCGTATGGGCCGCGATCGCTACATTGCCTCCCGCTACACCTTCGTAGCGACACAGGAGAACACTATGAAACCGATGCGATTCTTCCTCGACACCCATGACCGGACCCGCAAAACTTTTCCGGAAAGATTATCACCGGAGGATTTTGAAAAGTTCTATGCGCTGTATGAAAAGGCTTGCTACGACGAAAACGTCATCCCCATTCGTCTGCATGTGAGCTATGAAGACGGACGCGCCTATTGCCTGAACATGGCAACCGACGCAGATGCGGTGAAGCGCGCCCATGAGCGGGTGGGACTGCCGTACGACTCGATCAGCGAAGTGGCAACTGCCACGCCGGGCGATACATTTTTCCGGCGCAAGGCTGCTTGAAAACAAAGCGCCCTCATTGATTGCCAATGAGGGCGCAGCTCTGTCTACACAGAATTTGAACCTTTAATCGATTTGCCCCGTAGACACATAGCGGCAATACGTCTCGCGAATGAACAGCGTCGCAATCAATCCCATCAGCGAAAACCCCGCCATGATGGCGATACCCGCCTGATAGTCGCCCAAGCCGAGTGGCGCAGCGCCAGCACCGGCATGAGCATGATCGATGGCCCAGCCCACCATGGGCTGCAGGATCGCCGTGCCAAGAAAAGCGCCGACATTCACCACGCTGGTCGCCATTCCCGAAAGCGCGGGCGGATTCACTTCCTTGGCGCATGACCAGCTCAGAGTGAAGCTCGGCGCGCACAGACCCATCACAAAGAACAGCACGTAGCTGGCTGCACTACTCATCGGCATGCCGGAAAGCATGGGCAGCCAGCACAGGAAATAACCCAGTGCCCCCGCAATCATGACCGGCTTGCGATGCCCGAGACGATCCGACAGCATGCCGATGAAAAAGGCGCCGATGGCGAATCCCGTCAGCAGCAGCGTCGTGTGATTGGTTGCGGCGGTACGGTCCATGCCGTACACATCGCGCAGGAACGGCACCGCCCACAAGCCGCCGAAGGCGAACAACGTCCCGGCAATCCCCATGTTCACCCACAACCCGGGCCAGGTCGCGCGATTTTTCACGATGATCAGCAACCCGTCATACCAATGTCCCGTGTGAGCCGGATGGGCTGCTTTGCCGTCCAGCTCGCGCAAGCTGGGCAACCCGGCCTCGCCCGGATTGTTGCGTACCAGAAACCATGCCAACACCGCCAGGAGCAAAGAGAACACACCGATTGAAGCAAACGCCGAGCGCCAGGAAACAAAAGCCAGCACCCAAGCCAGCGGGGCTGCGGCCAGCAACGACCCGGTATTGCCCAGCAGGATGGTCGCCCCGGTCATGGTGGCGAAATGCCGATCATGGAACCATGCCGCGTTGAGCTTGAGCATCGAAATGAATGTGACCGACACGCCGAGCCCAACCAGCAGGCGGCCGACCGATGCCACCGCGAGCGTGTCCGCCATGCCGAACAGCAGCGAACCGATCCCCGCGATCAACCCGCCGATGGCGACCACGCGGCGCGGCCCCAGCGTATCGACCAGGATCCCGGTGGGAATCTGCATCACCATGTACACATAGAAATAGGTTGCCGACAGCCCGCCCAGCTCTGCCGCACTGGCATGGAAGGTCTGCTGCAGGTCGGACGAGATCGCCGCCGGCGCGAAGCGATGGAAGAATGACAGCACATACGCTAGGCCGACGATCACGAAGGCAGTCCAGCGCAAGCGGACAAGCTGGTTGCTTTGATGAGCGTTCAGCATGCGTGGATATTGCCGCGAAGCATGAGGCTGCAGATTATTGTCATATCGATTGGCAGAAAGTGTGCGGAAGCGGCTAAACTTGGCCGGTCGGCATGATGAATCATGTCACGCTGTTACTCAACCCGTCTGGCAAAGCAGGAATCGGAATAACCCATGGCCATCAAAGCAACCGTCTTCAAAGCCAATCTGCAAATCGCGGATATGGAACGTCACTATTATCAGGACCACGCGCTGACATTGGCGCGACACCCTTCGGAAACGGATGAACGCATGATGGTGCGTTTGCTGGCGTTTGCCCTGCACGCGCACGAATACCTGGAATTCGGCCAGGGCATGACCAACGAAGAAGAAGCAGACTTGTGGCGCAAGGACCTGACCGGGTCGATCGAGTTATGGATAGACGTCGGCATCCCCGATGAAAAACTGATCCGCAAAGCGTGCGGCCGCTCCAACCAGGTGGTTGTGTACTGCTACGGCGGGCGCGTGGCCGACATGTGGTTTGCGCAAAACAGCGCGCAATTCGATCGCCAGAAAAACCTCACCATCATCAACCTGCCGCCGGAAAGCACAAAGGAACTTGCCAAGCTCGCGCAACGCAAGATGGACCTGCAATGCACCATTCAGGACGGACAGGTATGGCTGGGCGATGGCGACGCCAGCGTGCTGGTGGAACGGGTGATACTCAAAGGGAGTTGAGCATTGCAACAGGCGTTGTTGCTGCCTTGCCTTCGTGCGACCGGAGGGGGTGATTGATGGGTATCGCTACGCTCAACCCATCCTACGCTTGCTCGCCGCAGAGCAGCCCTTCGTAGTTTCTCCTTGGCAGTCTGAATTGATGCCGCGTCACTTCACCGTCAATTTTCCGCCAGGTTCTTGTAGATGAAGTTATGCACCAGCGTGCGCTCATAGCCGTCCGGCTGATGAAACTCCAAACCGCTCAAAACCAGTTTTTCCTCGCCGATATTGTCCGCGACGCTGCCTTCATTGCGGATGATTGCCGGCACCACGAACAATTGTTCCTCGCCATCGATGGGCAGGCGGAAACTTACCTCGACTTCATCGCCCACGCGACCGAACTCCGTTTTGGAATGAACCCGCGCGCCGGAAACACTCATGTCCTCTATGGTTCCCGGCGTTGCTTGTTCGACATTCTTCGATTTGACCGAACAGGCCAGGCGAATCTTGGCGCGCAACGCGCTGCGCATGTTGATGGTGCTGATCTTCGGCGGAAATGAAAGGTGCAGGTACGGAAACGGTGTAAGGCAGACATTGACCACGTCCGCGGTGAACTCGTAGGTTTTGGTACCCGAAAAGCCGCGCACCAGGAAACTCTCCCCTTTTTTGACAAAGAGCAGTTTCTCATCCTGCATGGGGTGGGTCACCAGCACGCTTTTTTTGTTCAGGTAGCCGATGAGCTTGACGTAATGGTATTGCTTGGAAGCAGCAAAATCCTGCAATTGCACGATGTCGCCGATGCCGATCTTCACCGAGAACAGATCGCTCTGTTCGGCGTGCTTGCCGGACGGCATGCTTTTGTTCATTACGCTTCTCCCGGATCAATCTTCCATGAATCCCCCGGCGGGGGAAACATGCCCTGTTAAACTTGGTGCGCCGGATATTATGCCAAAGCGCGCTCGATCAGTTTCTGCAATTCGCCTTTCTCGTACAGGTCTTTCATGATGTCCGAGCCGCCGATCAACTCGCCCTTGATGTACAGCTGGGGAAAGGTCGGCCAGTCGGCGTAATACTTCAGGTTTTCAAAAATCCCCTGGTCAGACAGCACATTCACCGCGACATAGTCTTTGACGCCGCACGACTTGAGCACCTGCGCCGCCAGGCCGGAAAATCCGCATTGCGGAAATTGCGGGGTACCTTTCATATAGAGCACAATCGGATTGGATGTTACGGTTTGCCTGATCTTGTCCAGCACGCTTTGATCCATGTTTTTCTCCAATATATTCAGGTTTGCTGTGCCCACTGTTCCGGGGTGAAGGTTTTCATCGACAACGCATGGATATCTTCCATCTTGTCCCCCAGCGCGCGATAAACCAGCTGATGCTGCTGCAACATCCCCTTGCCTTCAAAGGCAGCGCTGACGATCACGGCCTCGAAATGACGACCATCACCCTCGACCTCGATATGCGCGCAGTCCAGCCCCTGCTGGATGTATGTCTTGACGTTGTCCGGTGTCACCATGATGTATCTCCCCCGCCTGGATTGTCCCGTGTTCTGTCCGCCGGCACCAATTATTCTTTCGGCCAGTAAGCCGTGGCGATCCCGTCTCCCAGATCGGCCTCAATCAGGCGGCGGCGCACTTCGAGCAAGCGCCCGATCAGGGCGGGCTCATGCTGCCCGTAGGCATCGGCATCCGGGGTGCGGTTCACCACGACGCCGAGCAGTTCGGTGATCGCATTGCCGATGGAGTTCTGGCTGATGGTTACGATCAGTTTGCCCGCATCATTGCGGTAAATAAGCTGTTTGAAGGCGGGCTGCCAGCGAATCGCATTGGCATATTTTGCATCCACGATGCAAAGCTCGCGCACCTTCTTAGCCGTCTTCATGAAATCGTTATTGAACAGCAACACGCTTTCCACCTGTTCCGGGAAATAGACATCCGGCAGCATGGGCGAATTGCGGCTGGAGACCTGGGAAAAGAAGGAGCGATAGAAATCGATGAACCCCTTAAGCACTTCGTCGTATTCTTTCCAGAAATGCACATCCTTGAGCGCCTCGGCCCCGCCCTGAATCTCCCAACTGGGCAAGCCCTGCGGATAGCCGGTCAGTTCGATGCGCGCGTCGGCCTCGCTCGCCGGTTTGAGGATTCTCAGGTCCAGCGCCTTGTCGAAAAACTCGCGGTAGACATCGCGCATATAAGCCTGAAACAGGCTGTGCTGACCGCCATCGGTCAGGTTGGGATTGTTGGCATCCGCCAGTCTGGCGTCGCGCAATGCTGCCTTTGGAAAAACGATAAAGTGGTTGTGCAGCATGCGGATGCTCGGCACGCCCGGCGAAGTCAGCGGCCAGGTCGCATCCAGGCTCGCCTCGCCCGCCAGGATCAGCGCCTCGTCCGGGTTCGGGTACTGCTCCAGCATGTAATCGATGATGATCTGGTTCATGCGGTTCCATACATGCTTCACGTTTTCCGCCACCTGCGTGCGCCGCACCGGCCGCCCCAGCGGATTCAGGATCGTATTGGAAGTGTTGTAGATGATCGAGCAATCGAACTCGTTGCTGTGACCCAGCGCCTTGCGATACAGCAACAGATTTTCCGAATTCATCAACAAACCGTTGTTGTGGACCAGGTCGTTCAGGTTCTCCGTGCTGTTGAAAAACTCGTTGTGCTTCATTCCCTCCGGGACGGTCAGCGGAATAGGGCGAAAAGGCGTGGCGATTTCGCGTGGGCCGGATTGCATCGTGTCGTTCCTCAAGTGTAGTTGGCAATAAGCGGGCATTATCCGCCGGCGATCAATTCAATCCGAGAATAACATCTGTTTTGCGCCAACGGTCAGTCTTGAAACTGTCAACGCATGAATTTCTTTCCATCAGAATTTAGTCACCGGATTCCTGGGTAACTGAGTATTATTGGGCGGTTGCGAGTATTCGGGTTTCTTGTAATCTGCGGCGACTGCCTGCAATATCTTCCCCCTGTATGCCGTATCGACTTCAAGGCGTTTTGCGGCGAACTGGCCATAGCTGAGATTGCCCTTTTGCAACTCCAACACCAGCACAAGCTGATCGCTATCCAGCGCGGCAGACCACAGGGCAACGTTACGGGGTTCGTAAACATAGGCCCGGGCTTTGATCTTGTAACAATGTTCAAGCTTGGTTGCCCATTTTTTTATGGCAACCTTTTCTTTCCGGGTGGGCGTGTCTTCGATACTCAGCAAATCAAAATATTCATCGCGATCGTAGACGGTATCCAGCGTTACCTTGTCGGCGATCGCATCAAGCTCGGAATCTCTTTTCAGGTCATTCAAACACTGTCGATATTCATGCTTGAGTATCGCCCACGGGCCTTTCGGTTGCTTTTCAAACAAACCGGAGCAACCCGAAAGCATCAGCAAGCCGAAATAAAAAACCGCCTTGGACATCAAGCCCCTCCGGTTCATCACGGATGCTGTCTTGGTAATCTGAAACACCTTGAAATCCCCCTTATAGCATTCAGCCACTCAGGCCTGCATGGCCCTTTATTCCCGCGAATCCGCGACCAGCGCCACTCTGGTCGCTGCCGTTGATTTATCAATATCAAAACTCACTTCGCAATACTCGTTGATTCCGTTGTCGGGCGTCGGATCATCCGCACAACTGCAACCGCCAATGATTCCCTGATAAAAAATTCCGGCGCGGATACGGATAACACCATCCGTCTCCACAACGCTGTTGATCACCACCGTGATTGGCTGATTGCCCACACTGCTGCTGCCTGACAATCCCTGTTGCAAAGGCAGTTGATCCGCGCCCAATTGTACAATTTCCTGTTTGAGGACGGACTCAAAACCGGGCGTTCCCCAGGCATGCAGCGCTTTGTCGAGTTTAATCATGAAACCGCGATCACCAGGTTTTCTTCAGGACAGTATCTTATACAAACACAGGTTAACTTGAAATTTGAATAGCCATTGCCGGTCCCTTTAGCCTGCCAGCTTAATTTGTGTACAATCACGCCAGACATGAAATGACGGCATTATCCCGGGGCATGCGATAGCCACCCTCGATCGAAGTTTGATGAAACAAACAACAAGGAGCAAATGATGGCAAAGTTCAAACTGGCAGTGAGTACGGTATTGATGGTAACCATGATTGCCGGCCTGTCCGGTTGCGGCGAAAAAGAAACGCCCAAACCTCCCCCACCGCCTCCCCTGCCTCTCACCGTCGGCGGCGCCGTCTCCGGACTTGCGGGTGGCGCAGTGGTACTTCAGCTCAATGGGGGCGACGACCTGACAGTCAACGCCAACGGCAGGTTCAAGTTTCCCAAGCCCCAGAAGAAAGGCAGCGCCTACGCGGTCACCGTGCTGACGCAGCCCGCCTTGCCAGTCAAACAGACCTGCACAGTCAGCCAAGGCAGCGGCACAGTTGCAATGGTGGTCAACAATGTCGATGTCTCCTGCACTACCAATAGCTACGCCGTCGGCGGCACCGTCTCCGGACTTGCCGCCAAAAGCAAGGGATTGGTACTCGAGCTAAAAGGCGGCAGCGAAGTTGAGATCACGAAAAACGGCAACTTTGTCTTCCCCGACACCCGCCTGCCCGATGGCAGCGACTACAACGTCGTCCTCAAATCAACACCGGCCAGGCAAAGCTGCAAGATCGAAGCCATCGCCACCGCGCCCGACAGGGACACGATCAATATCGTCTCCGTCACCTGCGGCAAGAAGGGCCGCCGCAATTAATCGCACCCCGACTAGCCTCTGATTATTTCCCTGCAATGGGATTGATCAGGGGTTCCTGCACTTGTTTTATTCAGGTTCACCCTGCCACAGCATGTCGTAGCCAAGCTCCTTGCTGTCCACGCACAGCTTGCCCAGCGCCGCGAATTTTTCCTTGAAAACGTGATCGGCATGCGATTTTTCGTGCTCTTCAAAAGACTTCCAGTAGGTAACAATCGCAATATGCTTTTCCGCTGATCTGGAATTGCTCAACGACCCCTCCTCCGAAACAAAACCGGAGAAATCAAAAACCTGCCCCGCGATGAAGCCCCCCTTGTCTCCGCCGTAGGTGTCTTTCACGACATTGCACATCTCGGCCAGTGCCAGCTCTACATCCTCAAACGCCACACCAGGTTTGATGGTCGCCGTATTGAAAAGCATCTTTGCGCCAAAAGGGATCGTAATGGGTGAATACATGATATGCCTCCGCTTGAAGTTGAACCGAGACGCACAGTATCGCTGCACGCTAACCCGGCTATTCCGTAATCAAAAACGGAATAGCCTGTCAAAATCATAACGGAGTATGGAAACGTCTGCACACAAACATCTTGTCACGTGCAGCAGACGCTTTCCGAGCGGACCGTTTCCGGAATTGAACGATGCGGAGAGATTGGTCCGTCCTTGATTATTCCGGACCAGCCTGCCTTAACGATGCATCAGTATGAGCTGCTTGGCGATGATGTCGTGATTCAGCCACAACACCGGGCCCGACGGTTTGGATGACTCACGGAATATCAAAGGCCCGGTGCCTTCCAGCACCAGCGCACTCAACACATCGGTGACAAGCGCGTCGCGGCTCTTGTGCATCTTCGTGATCTCCTCCGACGTGCCGATCATCACATCGGCCAGTTCGGCGGTATTCGGCATCGGCCATGCCGCAAAATCGCGGAATTTCGCCATCACGTCGCTGTTGTTGTAATCGTCGATTTTCTGCAACAGGCTTTCCAGCGTCTGCCCTTCCTGCAACACATCGCGGCAAGCCTGCCACTGCGCTTCCGCCCACGCGCCGCCTTGTTCCTTGCGCAACGCCTTGAGCAACGGGAACAGCGAAAGCTCCACGCCGACGAAGATGTCAGAAGAGTTGGTGCGGATCTCCGGGCAGTTGTAAACCGTGGCCTTGATGCCCTGCGCCCACGCGGCCTCGGCCACCTGTTCCAGACGCATCTTGGCCTTGCCTTGCGTATAGCTGGTGTAGGTCTGCCACTGGTAATGGCCATCGACCATGATCTCGGTACCGTGATAGCCGTAAGCGGTATAGCGCACCTGCCCGCCGGTTTTTTCCAGACGCGCGCGGATCGCCGCGCTGCCGTCAATGAGGTGCTGGAATGTATTCGCGGTAACCTCGTCGAAATTCATCAGGATCAGCTTGCCCAGATCGCTGTTGAGCAGGGCGCTCGAGGACAGGAAGCGTTCGCCGCGTCCCTTGTAGATACGGTTGGCGATCGCCAGGAACACTTTCACCTTGGGAATACCGCCCGCCATGGTGTGCGCGAAGAACGCATTGCTGCCGTCGGGAATCAGCTTGTCCAGCTCGGACATCACTTGCGCCACGGAATCCTTGAAACGCTTCACACCCACCGCGCGGCATTTTTCGATATGCGCCCAATCCAGCTTGTCCTCCTGCCAGCTCTTGAGCGTCATGTCGGCCAGCATATCGGTCGGGGTCGGTTCGCCTGCGGGCGCATCCAGATCGAAACCCGCCATCAGCGGCACATTGATGATGCGTCCGCCCAGATTCGCCTCTGCAGCAGCCAGTTCCTCGGCGGTCAGCGCGCGCAATGCATTGTTCTCATCCCGGCGTCCTACGGTGATGCCGATGATGGTCATGCCCGCCTTGCGTGCCTCGTTGATCAAACCATTCGCATAGCCGCGTCCGAACAATTCGCCGAACAGCACAAAGACGTCGCCTTTGCGAAAGATGTTGGATTGTGGAATGTCGCGTAAAGGGATGGGTGCTTTCAAAATAATTGACTCCGGTTAATTTGAATGATGCAAAACAGCAATACTCGGTTGGCCTTCAACAAGGTCGTAATTGTACAGAAGGAAATCGGTGAATTTTTTTCATTTGGCAAAACTATTGAGATGTTGCCCCATGATTGCCCTGAAAAAACTCCAAATATAACCCATCAACCCTGTCCTCCGGACCTGCTAGCCCCCGGACAAAAAAATCGCAGCCCTCCCCGGCTGCGATTCGGGCAGCGGCAAACCTCAATACGCGCTCCTGTTATTTAGTTACAGATCAATTTGTTATGCGAATGCCGCACCACTACAGCCGCCCTGTTAATTGACCTTGTTCACAAATAGCGTTTGTGACGGGTAGGCGAACTCGATTTTTTCTTTTTCAAATGCCTCGAAAATCTCCAGATTGATGGCTTGTTGAATATCCATGTATTTGGCGTAATCGGCGCCAGTCACCATATAGACGAATTCAAAATCCAGGCTGAAATCGCCGTACGAAGCGAAATGTCCCCGGTCGAAAGCGGCATCTTCCTGGGCAACGATAATGTCTTTCACGATTTGCGGAATGGCTTTCAGTTTTTCGGCAGGGGTCTGGTAGGTCACGCCCAGCTTGAACACCACCCGCCGCTTTTCCATTTTCTTGTAATTGTGCACGCGCGAATTCGTCAGGTCGGTATTCGAAAAAACCAGCTGTTCGCCGCCCAGCGACCGAAGTCTTGTCGTCTTGATCCCGACGTACTCGACGGTTCCCATCTTGTCGCCGACCACGATGAAATCGCCGACCACAAACGGTTTGTCGAAAAAGATCACAAAATAACTGAACAGATCCCCCAGCACAGCCTGCGCCGCCAGCGCGACCGCGATACCCCCGATACCCAGCCCGGCTACCACAGCGGAAATCTTGACCCCGAGATTGTCCAGAACAAACACCAGCGCCAATGCCCAGATCACGAAATTGGCGAGGTTACCGATGCCCTTGATCTGTTTTTCCCCGCCGGACGATTCGGCTACTTGAGCATAGGAATGCAGACCGAACCTCACCGCAGTGGTAATAGACCGGACCACCAGCAACGAAAACAGAATGATCGCCGCGGAATTGATACCGCGCTCCATATTGGCCGAGAGGATCAGCGTGTGCAGCGCGACATACAGGGAACCCAGATACAAAGCGGGCACCAGCGTCTTGCGTATGGCCTGAACCAGCAGGTCGTCAATCGTCGTCGCCGTCGAGTCTGCCCATTTATTCAAGCGGGTTAGTATGTAATGCCTGAATATGTGGGCACCCAGCATCCCGCCGATAAATATACCCAGCGCTATCAGGTAGTCGTGGACCGTGTTACCGAACAGGGAATAGTCGAGCATCGCCTGCATTTACATGTACCTTTCTTGAGATTGGTTTCGCCTTGACGGGCAAACATTATCCGCCCGGAACGCGGGACAGAAACCACAATGAAGCACGTCCTGCATCAACGTGCTGCCAATGCCTGCAACACCGCCTTGAGCAATTGCCAGCAGCGCGCCACCGATTCTATCGCAACCCGCTCGCCGGGCGCATGCGCGCCGCGAATATCGGGACCGAAGGAAATCATATCCAGATGCGGATGGCTGGCGGCGAGCAGGCCGCATTCCAGCCCGGCGTGGATCACCTGCAGGCTGGCGGGTTGGCCGAATTGCGCGGTGTAGACCTGCTGGCACTGCGCGAGCAACTTCGACGATGGATTCGGCGTCCAGCCCGGATAGGCGCCGTCCTTCCAGGCGTGCAGGGAATAACTTTCAGCATGGGAAACCATCTTGTCGGCCAGCACATCCGCGCGACCGTCATGCAGCGAACGCACCTTGAACGTCGCGCGAAACACCCCCTGCGCCAGACTCACCACCCCGAGATTGGCCGACGTGTCCACCACACCGGAAAAATCGTCGCTCATGCGCGAGACGCCATTAGCAATAATGTCGAGGAAAGCGAGCAAGCGGTCGCGCTCACCACGCTGGATGGCTTTCCCCACCGGCATCTCGTCCAGTTCGTACTTGAACAGCACATTTGCATCCGCTTCCGCAAAGCGCTGCCGCCATGCCGCCAGCCGGTGCTCCGCCCATTCGTCGATCCCCGCCACTGCGGCAACAGGCAGCGCGCACACGGCGAACGCCTCGCGCGGGATCGCATTGCGCGCCGAGCCGCCGTTCATCGCGATCAGACGCACATCGGTATGCCCGGACAGATCGCGCAGCGCCTCCGCCAGCAGCTTGATGGCATTGCCGCGCCCGAGATGAATGTCGATGCCGGAGTGGCCGCCGCGCAATCCCGATACATCGAAGCGCAGGATCGCAAAATCCGGCGGCAGCGCTTCCATCTCGCAATCGTGGCGCACCTCCACATCCACCCCGCCCGCGCACCCCAGGTAAAAATGCCCCCACTCCTCGGTATCCAGATTGATCAGCGTCGTGCCCTGCAAGGTGCCGGGCGCCAACCCGCGCGCACCGTCCATGCCCGATTCTTCATTGACCGTAAGCAACACCTCCAGTGGCGGACGAATCAAGTCCGGCTCTTCCAGCGCAGCCAGCGCGAGCGCCACACCGATGCCGTTATCCGCGCCCAGCGTGGTGTTCTCCGCCACCACCCAGCCGTCGCGCACCACGGTATGGATAGCACCCTTCTCGAAGTCATGCTGCGTACCGGCATTGGCCTGGCACACCATATCCAGATGCCCTTGCAGGATCACGCCGGGCATGGCTTCGCAACCGGGGCTGGCAGCCTTCTTCAAAATCAGGTTGCCCGCGTCATCCACTACCGTAACGATGCCGCGTGCCTGTGCCCACCCGATCAGATGCTCGCGCAACGCTGCCTCATGCTGCGAAGAACGCGGAATCGCACACAGCGTGGCGAAGTGCGCCCAGACGGAGCGCGGTTGCAATTCATTCAAATTGTTGGATGATGTCATCAATGAGTACCTGAAGTCGCGGGATGAGGTGAGACACAAACCACGGCATTTTCAATTTCGAAGCTTGTATTCGCCCCCTGCCCGCGACACCGATTATCCCTGCCGCTAAAGGGTTCGACGCAGCTCCTTCAGCTCGGCCAGACACAGATGAATGAACGCCAGCGCGACATAGACGGGCGAGAACAGGTTGAGTACCGGCACGAACTGCAACACGCCGACGGCCGCACCCAGCAGATAAAGCTTCACCGTGCAACGCTCGATGACCAGCGCAAATTCTTCCCTGCTCGCATGCTCGGCCAGCGCATCATAGCGAAACAGGCGCTGGTTCAGGTAGGCCATCAGCGCCAGCGGCAACAGCAGCGCGAGCGGAGAAAACAGCCACAACGGCAAGCTGATGATCCAGCCCGTGCAATACACGACGATGGTGAATAGCGCATTCGCGACGCTCCCGGCATTGCTGCCGCCCTGCTTGCGCTCCAGCTCAGGATAGTATTTCCCGGCGACGTGATTGACCATCATCGGCATCGCAAACACCGCCGTGAGCATCAACGCGGTCACGTAGATCGCCGGGAGCAGCAGCAACACCAGAATGACGGCGATCAGGTAATGCGACACCACGGCAAAAAAACCCTGCGACATCCATTGCTCCAGCGGTGACGCCTGCACGATGCCGGTCATGCTTTCCACCCAGCTTCCCCAGAAAAACATGGCCGCGCCCACCCATAACGCCATCGCCACCAGCATGGGCCAGATCACCAGCGCCAACATCTTCGGGTGAAAAAGTGTCTTAAGTGCTGCAACGAGTGCGGAAATGACGCTGTTCATGTGATATCGAATCTGGGAAAAAGTGTCCGGGAGAATTGTGTCATAAATGCCGCATGTCATGCATGCATTGCCCTGGGATGATCATTGCTGCGTACCCCATACCTTGCGATAAGCCGCGAGCAAGCGTTGATGCATATCGCTGCCTTCCATGTTCGCGCCCAGCGAACCCAAACCGAAAAACTGCACCTCGCCATTCAGCAATTGCTGCGCCAAACGCAAAGTTTCCGCGCCGTACATCAACTGCAGATTGGCAGTATAGGGCGTGCTTGATGCGGATTTTGCCTGCTCTTCGATCTGCAGCAGATGCGCGATGCAACGGTAAACGCGCGCGCGCGTTTCATTCAACTCGCCAAACTGCCTGATCCAGGTACAACCGTCGAGCACTTCATCCTCATCGCCGGTGGCGAGCGCCAGCAGGGTTTTCAGTTCGCCCACGCGCAGGTCTGCCCAGGCGCTGCCGGGGTCGGCTGCCAGACCGATCAGCGTGGTCACGGCGAGATTGTCGGCGAGATCGATATCGAGCAGGGTATCGAACAACTCGCCGCATTCGTCCTCATCCAGTTCCTGCAAGCGCAGCAGGGCGGGACGCACCAGATTGCCCTCGCAATTATTTTGCCATTGCAGGTCTTCGACGGGGTATATCTCCGACATGCCGGGCACGAAGATGCGGCAGGCATACACATCCAGATGGGTGAAATCGGCGACGTAGATGTCGTGGCCGCCGGCATGGATGGCATCACAGCACCATTGATAGTCTTCATCGGTGCTGGTGCCGAAGTTCCAGTCCACAAACTCGAAGTCCGGCGTATCGCGCAGAAACTCCCAACTGATCACACCGCTGGAATCGACGAAATGGATTTCCAGATTCTGCGCATCCGCGATCTCTTCCATATCGAAACCGGGTGCCGGAAAATCTTTCAACGCGTCGAGGGCACGCCCCTGCAGCAGTTCGGTCAGCGCGCGTTCCAGTGCCACCTCGAATCTCGGATGCGCGCCAAAGCTGGCGAAGCAACCCTGATCCTCCGGATGCAACAAGGTGACGTTCATCACCGGATACTTGCCGCCCAGCGAAGCATCCTTGACCAGAATGCCGTAACCCGCCGCGCGCAGCCCCTGGATACCCGCTGCAATACGCGGATAGCGCGCGATGACTTCCTCCGGCACATCGGGCAAACACAGCCCGTCGCGGATGATGCGGAATTTGATGTTGCGCTCGAAAATCTCGGCCAGCGCCTGCGTGCGCGCCTCCTTCAACGTATTGCCTGCGGACATGCCATTGCTCACATACAGATTGCCGATCAGATTGACCGGGAACATCACCGTCCTGTCGTCGCGCAAACGCTGGTAGGGAATGGCACAGATGCCGCGCTGCGCATTGCCGGAATTGAGGTCGATCAACTGGCTCGCCGTCACGCCGCCTTGCGGGTTGTAGAACTTCTGCAACTCGGGTGTCAGCAGCGCGGCAGGCCACTTGTCGCCCTGCACGGCAAACCATTGCTCGTCCGGATAATGCACAAACTCACCCTGACTGAGGGTCTCGCCCAGGTAGAAATGCGTCCAGAAATAATTGGTGCTCAAACGCTCAAAGAACTCGCCCAGGGCACTGGCACGCGCCGCCAGTTCCGAACCGCCCTTGCCGTTGCTGAACAGGCGCGGGCAATCGCGGTCGCTCACATGCACCGACCAGATGTTCTCGATCTCATTCAGCCAGGAACGCTCCTCGACATGAAAGCCGATGGCTTCCAGTTTGGTGTGCAGAGTGCGGATTGAGGATTCGAGCGAGGCGTCTTTGCTGGTGATGAATGTTTCGCCGTTCTTTACAGTGATGGTCATAGAGGTACGTGGTTCAGGGGTTATAAAACAGCGAACGGAAATGTATTTCCGGATGCGGAGGCATGGTATTCATTTAACCTGGAAAACGCAGTTGGAAAGGAGTGTTCTGATAATTCACTGCGTTTTGCTGGCGTTGTAGGTGCGAATTCATTCGCACATAATCCAATGATCGTGCGAATAAATTCGCACCTACAAACACCTCAACTGCGGTTATTTGGTTGAATTCAGTCAAGCATTGACTGCCTGACTGAACTGAATCAAGTTGCAAACTTAAAACTCAAGCACCCAGCCAATTGCGATTTGTCTGATATTGACCCCGCTAACATTGTTGTAGCCGGAGACTTCCGCCTTGGCACCGAATATCTTCTTGATGGGGACTTGCACGCCCACGGCCAGCCCGGCACTGCCGCCCTGGTCTTTGCCCAGGGTCCGGTTGAGTCCGGTGGCTTCCGCATTCCAGCGCATGTAATCGAGGCGGACGTAGGGTTGTACATGCGGATGCACAGGCCATTTTCCAACCACGCCCAGCGCGCCACCCGTTATCTTGATGTCGATCTCGGTGCCGCTGCCGCTTGTTTTGAAACCGTTATAGTTGGCAACCGACAGGTTAAACCCGAACTCGGGTAGCAGAAAATATCCACCGTCCAGGCGCACCAGCGTGGAGTTGTTGTAGCCGCTGCCATCGCCGGGCGAGGCGCCGCCCGCCATGCCCGAAACAACGAAAGTCCCGCCTGCATACGCTTGTGTTGCCGATAACAACAACAGAGCAAACACCCATCTGATGATATGAAGATTCATGCCGGCTCCTAGGGTGTGATCGTGAATTGAACGGTTCTTTGCTGAATGCCCCGGAAGGAACCCGCGGCGAAACTTGATGCGACGCCCGCTGTCCGCACACGCTGCAGCATGAAGGCCACACGACAAGTGGCCGAGGTACTGGTGCCGGTGGCCGGAAAGTAGTCTGCGCTGTTAAGCGAGACAGAGCCGGTCACATCCGGGCCGATCATGTATTCCATGTGGTAACGGGTACTGTCATCGCACATGCCTCCCACTTTGAGCAGCATCGAAGTCGCCGCTTCGACGTTCGACCAGGAGAGCGTAAGCGGATTGCTGCGGGAAACAGAAACCTCGGCGACAGGCGCAGTGATCAGGAACGCATTCGGTATAACGACCGAAGACTCTCCGGTCTGCGCTTGCCCGCCACGCTCGAACTCCACATAAGCGCGTACCGGCGAAGAACCGGCGGCAGGCGTGTGGACCGAATAATATTCCGGCTCACCGGCGACAACATTGGAAAACAGGAAATAATCGTAGTAGAGGTAACGCGAAGGCATCACCTTCAGGTTATCTGAAACAGCCCGACCAGCGTTGAACAGGTCGCCGGTGATACTCAGGTACTGCCGGGGCGGCACATTCAGAGTGGAATAGAGCGCGTCCCCGCCGTTCAGGTAAAGATAGCGGGCATTGGCCGCCGTACCATCGCGCAGCTGCACCGTCGTGTTGACGTCGCCGTTGTCGTGCTGAATCGCCTCCATGAATGCGTATATGGTATTGGTGGTATACGCCGTCGTTGGCGCCGGGCTGCTGCCACCGCCGCAACCAGCCAGAAGAACCGCAACGAAACCCGAAACAAATATCAACTTGATAGCATGCATTGAACACCTCTTATGGCACAAAAATACTGACACTGCCGGCTATTTGCGAAAACCCTCCAGTAACTTGCCCGCTTCCTGTTTCAACTTCTGCTTCTGGGTGTCCACCGCCGCATTCTTGCGCTTGTCCAGTTCATTGCGGGCGCTATCCAGTTCGCTGCGCAATTTGTCGACCTGCGCCTGACGTTCTGCCAGTGCTGACTTCAAGCGCGATTCGAGCTCGGCCTGGCGCGCGGTCAGGCGTTTCTTCTGTTCGCCGATTTGGCCGTTGACCAGATTTTCGATACGCGCCTTGGCTTCATCCATCTTGCCTTGCAGGTAGCGGCGCATGCCGCTCGCCAGCGCGTCGGCCAGGTTTGTGGAAAGTTTCCAGTTCAGGTCGTTCCAGTTTCCGCTCACCTGCGCGTCCATGTTCACCCGGCTCAACCCGCCCAGCGACGCCGCCATCATCTCGCGCACCACGGCAGACTGCGCCCTGGTCTCGAACGCCACACCGCTCAAGCGGTTGCCCAGGCGCATATCCACTTTCTCGCCGCGCAACGCGGCGCTAAAACTGGTCGCCGCTTGCGCATTGGCGATGTCCAGCGCCAGGCTCTGGCTGCTCACCAGCGAACGTCCGGCCACAGCGTAGCGACCGACTTCCAGCTTCAGGCTTTCGAGCGGTTCGTTTTTCGTATGATCGATCACCAGTTCGGCCTTGACACCGGATATGGCACGTTGCGGGAAATCGCCCCGGATCGTTGCCACCATCGGACGGCCGGTCAGTGGCGGGTTGGTCGATACATCCAG
>JAHJNJ010000018.1 GCA_018820925.1 Gammaproteobacteria bacterium
GAACGTCGTGTAGTTTGATGTGTTGGTCTGGGAGTGGCAACCGCTGCTGTCACATGCCGCCGTTGTCGGTATGTGGAACACCGGTTTGCCTGTCGCCTGATTGCCGTCGTGGCACGTCGAGCACACTCCGGGCGGGCTTGCATGAACAAAGGAGGCCCCCAGGAAGGTTGTATAGTTGGACGTATTCGTCTGGGTGTGGCAGAAACTGCAGGCCCCGGTGGTCACCACGTGCGTAGCCGACTTGCCCAGCGCCGTTTGTCCGTTGTGGCAGGTTGAACAGACTCCGGGCGGAGTCGAGTGGGTGTAGCTCCCTCCGAGGAAAGTCGTGTAATTGCCGGTATTGGACGAAGTGTGACACACGCTGCACTGTGCAGTGGTCGACACGTGGCTGGAGGATTTGCCTGAAGCATTGGCAAAACTGCCGGTATGGCAGGTCTGGCAATTGTCGGCGGGCGAGTGTGTGTATCTTATTCCCGAAAAAGTCGTGTAATTGCCGGTATTGGATTGAGTGTGACAGGTATCGCACTGGGCGCTGGTTGGGAAGTGGTCCGCCGCTTTGGGCGTTATCCCGGGCCTGCCACCATGACAGGTACTGCATATATTCGCGACGGGAACCGGATTTGTCTCATGGTCGAAACCAGCGCCGAGGAAAGTCGTGTAATGGTTGGTGTTGGACTCTGTATGGCAGGCGTCGCAGGCATTTGACGATTGAATATGCGTTGCAGATTTGCTCACAATGCCGGGGAATGTGCCGCTATGGCAATTTGCACATGCGCTGGTGATGCCGGTGTGATTCATCCGCCAATTGGAAAAACTGGTTAAATTGGCATGGCAGCTTTCACAGGGCAAAGCAGTGGGAAAGTGAGTTGAGCCCTTGCTGACGACGCTGGGATATTGACCGTTATGGCAAGTGGCGCACTTGTCCTTGATACCGGGGTGAGCGAAGCTCTGCACCAGGAAACTGGTCGGGCTGGTATGGCAAACATCGCAGGCCTGGTTGGTTTGAACATGATTGTCGGGTTTGGCGATGGCACCGACACGGCTGCCTACAGAGTGGCAACCGGCACAATTCCTTGGCGTGTTCTTGAAGATTCCGTCCACGTGGCACTGTTCGCATTTCAAGGTGGTGTGGATGCCTCTGGGCAAGAATCCCGTTTTCGCGTGGTCGAACGAAGCGGAGGACGCTGGTGCCGCTTGCGCAAGCGAAGTGATGAACAGAAATGCGCATGCCAGCAAGGCTGGGGCAATTCCACCGGTATACTTTGCAATCAGGTTCAACATAAATATTCTCCGAAGTTTCTTTTTGCGTCTACCAACATTTCCTTGGTTTTTGTATTGGTATTATTTGCAGACACTGAATAGTCTGGTCAGAACTACTGACTCGACCTACATCCTCCTATCCATTGCGCCATTTCTCGACGAACGGCAAATTCGTCGATGCCCTATTTTTGCCTCCACCGCTGGCCACCGATCCTGAGTTCCTTCCAGCCATCTCCGACAATCGTCTTCCATGACGACCCGACATGACATTGTTCGCAACGCCTTCCGAATGAACCATCGTGCTTGTCATCCTTGTCGTGACAACTCACGCAACTGCTGGCCAGTTTCATTTTTTTGAACACGGGGGTTTTGTGGCATCCGGCGCACTTGATATCTTTATGTTTGCCCTGCAACTTGAAACCCGTTTTGTCATGATTGAAATCCCAGCTCTTCCAATCCCGGGTGTTGTGGCAAGTCTTGCAATCCGTTCCCATGGAACGCTTATGCGATTCCTTGTCCTGTTTCTCGTGACATGACCAGCAATCCGACTTGGCATCCTTGTACCTGGCGGTCGGGTGACATTTCTTGCACTCGGTTATCTGATGCTTCCCGGTCAGCGGATAGCGGGAAAGCCTGTGGTCGAATTTGGCCTTTTTCCAGGATTGTTCGTTGTGGCAAGTCTCGCATTTCTTCCCTTCCTGCCCCTCGTGTTTGTCGTCTTTCTTGTGACACGAATAGCAATCCTGCTTCAGTTTGTCCTTGTAGATATCGCCTTTGTGGCAGTCCACACATTTGATATCGCGGTGCTTGCCACGCAAGGGGTATTTCGTCTTCCTGTCATGGTCAAAAGGAATTTCTTTCCAGCTGCGCTCGGTGTGGCAGGCTTCGCATTTCGGGCCGAATTTTCCCTTGTGCTTGTCGTCTTTCCGGTGGCACGAATTGCAATCCTTTTTCAACTTTTCCTTATATGGATTACCTTTGTGACAGCCGACACACTTCGCGTCCCGGTGTTTTCCGAGGAGCGGGTACTTGGTCTTTTTGTCATGGTCGAACAGGATTTCTTTCCAGCTTGCCGCGTTATGGCAGGTTTCGCACTTTGGCCCGAATGATCCCTTGTGCTTGTCGTCCTTCTTATGGCAATCGTTGCAAAGCTTCGGTGTGTCCTTGAATTTATCTTTCGGATGGCATGCCTTGCATTTCACTTCCTTGTGCTTATCCAGCAGGTCGAAATGCGTTTTGCTGTGATCGAAGTGTGTCGTTTTCCAGTCTTTTTCCTCATGACAATTCTGGCACTCGGGTCCCAAACTGCCTTTATGCTTGTCCGCCTTCTGGTGACAACCGTTGCACTTGGTGGGCGCATCGCGATATTTTTTCTGGGGATAGTGGCAATCCTTGCAAAGAACCTTGCCGTTCAAGTGGCCACCTTTCAGAACATAGCCGGTTGTGTCGTGATCAAAATTGACCGTGCTCAGTTTGGCAATGCGCGCATCCCGGCCTTTGTGATCCGTGTGGCATTCTTTGCACGGTTTTTCTTCCTGCATCAGGCCGTGATAGCCCTGCTTCTCGTCGATATCCTTTGCCACCTCTTTGTGACAGTCCTTGCAGAGACCGGATTGCGCAGCTTTGTCGTATGGTTTGTGGCAATTGTTGCAATCGCTTTCGTATTTGAAATGCCCCTGGATGACCTTGCCCGGCATCAATAAGTCATTTGCCGAATCGGCATGTGCGTTCACGGCACAAAACAAAGCAACAACAGCAAAAATAAATGCTCTGCCAAATGTCTTCAAAATTGAAATGGTGCGCATTTAATATTTATGGACCGAGATCACATGCCATATCGAACTGAATACCAGCATGTACACCAAAGGCACGTGAAAGATATGCCACAGGGAGAACAGTTTTTCGTAGGTTGAGAACTGGGCCAGATCCCGGACTGTCGTCAGGTAGTTTCGAATGAATTGGGCGTTCTGATAAAAAAGCTCATCGAGCCGCTTCATCTGCGCATCGTTCCATTGCATCGCATTGGCGTTCGCGTACATGGCGTCTTCCAACTCGATGATTAACGTCCTGGTAAACCATTGGACCCGAAATCCCATCGTCAGGAAGTTCCACACGCTGATCCTCCCTCCCTTCGAAAGATTCATGGCGTAACTGCGGAAATCGACGAGTTTTTGTTGAAGTTCCGGCGCGAAGCTGAAAACGGACTTAACGTCCTTTGAGCCGTCCAGTTCATCCTGCAGTTGCTGGAATGAAAGATTTCTTCCATAAAGACCGTTGTGGATTTTGGTGTAGAAGAAGCGCCCGAAAATCCCGCTTCCGGACACCAGCAGCATGCACGCCATCGCCACGCCGGCATTTACCGACCGAAGCGTAAAGGTGGAATGAAAAACGATTAATGCCGGCCCCAGAACACCGAATGCCATATGCCATTTGAACCACTTTGGCAGAAGTCCCCAGTTCCGCATGAAGCCTATTCGCTTGCGAATCGGATAAATCAGCAGGGTTAGCATCATTATTCCGCCAACCAAACCTATGTTGTAGCCGACAGCGTCACCGGGTTTGTAAATTTCGTCTTGAGAAATAATGGAACCCGCCGCCATCAACACCGTAATCACTATCAAATACAATGTCCAACCGTAGTCTTTGGGCGGATGCCTGTGCTTTGGTCTGCGCTTCTCAACCAAATTTCTTGTTGCTGTTTGTGTGGTCATCAAATACTCAATAAAACTCCGGGGGAATGCCGGTCGCGAACCTGTTCACATACAAGGCCGCGTCGGCAGTACTTACGCAAGCCCTGCTGCCCGACAGGACACCTTCGCCATACCCATCGAAATAAGGATTCCAATCTGCTACGAATGCATACACTCCTGCCTAACAGGGCACGAGCTCTTGCCGCGCACGGTATTCCATTGCCAGGAAATTCTCTGCAAACGCCACGTCAGATTGTCAAATTTACGTCAGGCTGCGTCAGTTTCTCGTCAACCTTAATTGGTAAACATGGTTTTCACAATACGGACTTTAGTCTGAATCTGATACCCACAAAAAAGATGCGGGGCACTGAAACGCCTTTAAATAAGGCGTTGAGGGGGTATTCCACAACCACTCATACCCACTCCTGAAGCATGTGTATATCTCGAAACGGAATGGTTGCAGGTGATTAACTTCGGATAATGATGAAGAACCTGGAGAAATATGCGGAGGGATATCTGTGACTCAAACTGCAAGATACTTTGTATTGGGCCGGATTCCAAAATTACCCAATCCGAGCACTTCGCTTACGTTCATCTGTTTGAGTAATCGGTGAGTAATTCACGACCGGGTATATTGATACGAGTATTGCTGGTGAACCCGACCTCGATGAAAAGCATTGGAACAATCATTTCCGAATTATTCAGGCCAATATGCGCGACTTTTCAACAACGCCATTTCGCTTGAGCATGTTAAAAAGCTCGGCTTCATCGTTTGCAACGATTTTGGATAAATAGACCATGTTCTTTTCAATCGATTCCAGATAGTAATTTTTGCTGACTCCCATCACATCCGCAAAATGAAAGGTGAACATCTTGTATATTCCACCGAGTGCCCCATCCAGTTTTTCTCTTGTCATTTCATAAAAACGATTGGTCTGACAGAGCAAGTCGTACATGCTCTGATAGCTTCCAAACTTCGCCTCCCTGAACTCCAGATACAAAAACAGCAATTTTTCCAGATAAATACGGTCCGCCATCTGGCCGGTAATGTCGGCGGTGGCAACAATGCGCGCCAGCATGCAGGCCCGGTCATCGTCAAAATCTGTCCGCGAGAAAGGACGGTTGTGTTCCGTCCCCTGAATCATCCCGGTCACCGTATCCGCCATTCCGGGAAACAATTTCCGTTCTGAAAAATATCGCTGCATGAATCCGATTCCGCGCTGAACATGTGTCTGGGTATATTGCGCTCCTGTCCCGCTCTCCTCGCCCTTAAGCTGCGCATAGCCGACATCGTGCATCAGTATGGCGAGCATGATCATGGTGATTTCGTCATCCGACAAGCGATCACCAGAGAGATGAACGCCATGCAGCAACCTGACACCGCACAGGAAAACTTCCAGGGTATGGGAAAGATCGTGATAAAGCGTCTTGATGGGGCCGTAACCCGGATAGTCGCCGCGAAAAAGCCGCATGACATCGCCATAAACGGATTGGATGAGAGCGAAATCGAAATCGGGATTCACGCGACGAATGATGTCAACCACTTTCGCCCACACGATTGCCGGGTCGTCGTTGTTGAAAAGCGCATCAATCTCGGCTTGCGGCGGGCTATTGTTCATGTCCGGTGAGTCCTCGCATGGCACATGTTTTTCGAAAGTCAAAACTTCAGAAACGGGCGCAGTCTAACCCACGCGCTTGCCCGAATACAATTTTCCCGAAAGGAGGCTGGCAAAAATGATAAAAGCCGCCCCCACCCATTCGCGAATTTCCATCGCCTCATTGGCAAGCATATAGGATGAAATGGCGGCAACGACCAGTTCAAACAAAAACAGTACCACTGCACGGTTTGCCGGAAGATGAGTGATGCCATATTGCACGGTAAGACTGGTGGCGCCAAGCACACCACCCATCAAAACCAGCAAGCCCCAGGACGGCGTCAATATCCCGGATACCTTGTCCACCAGACCGCCCTGCCACAGAAGAAATGGCAAGGCCAGGCAAGTCGTGCCTGTCCACAAAATGAACGATTTCATCTCAACACTGAGATGTGAAGCCCGACGCGAGACCACATTGGAGAACGCAAACCCCATTCCGGCCGACAAGCCAAGCCATTCGGAAATCGTGTTCGGCAGCGGCGAGCCCGAAGCCGGTTCCCACAACATGATTGCCGCTCCGCACATCGACAGGGAAATGACGAAATAACCGTAGCGGTTGAGTCTTTCATCGAGCAACCAGAACGAGAACAAAATAGTCCATACAGGAGCAAGATAAAACAACAGCAACACCCGCATCACTTCGCCATGCAGCATTGCCAGCACGTAGCCGAGGTTTGCCCATCCGACGCTCAATGCCAGCAAAAGCGCCCATCCGCCCAAAGTCGAGCGCTCCCGCCACACCTGCGGCAATACAAAAGCACCGCACAACATGGCCAGGAAATAGGTGATAAATGTCGCCAGCAGGCCTGATACACCGGCATCCTGCAGCGCCCGGTAGGGATACCAGATCAAGCCCCATACCAGCGCTCCACTCAAGACCCCGGCGACCGGCATCACATTTTGTTTTGTTGGCACTTGCCTGACCCTTATAATGCGCGCTGAATTTCAGAACGTTGCAAAACCTTAATGAATCGCGACCTAAACAAGCTGCAGCCCTACCCCTTCCAGAAACTTGCCAAGTTGTTCGGCGAAGTAACAACCAACCCAGCGTTTAAACCGATCTGCCTGCATATCGGGGAACCCAAACACGCCACGCCGCAATTCATCAAGGAAGCCCTGATCGCGGGTCTCGACGGGCTGGCGAATTATCCCACAACCAATGGCAGCGATGCCTTGCGCACCTCCATCGCCGACTGGCTGGCATCCCGCTACGGCATCCCGGCTCCAGATATCACAACCCAAATCCTGCCCGTAAACGGCAGTCGCGAGGCTCTGTTTGCCTTCGCACAAGCGGTGATCGACCGTAGTAAAAACGATCCGGTCGTGGTCTGCCCCAACCCTTTCTACCAGATTTATGAAGGTGCGGCATTGCTGGCGGGGGCGACACCCTATTTCCTGAATACCTTACCCGAAGATGCCTATGCCCTGAATTTTGGCCAATTGCCGGAATCCGTCTGGCAACGAACGCAGCTTCTATACGTTTGCTCGCCCGGCAATCCGAACGGACGCGTAATACCGCTGGCGGAATGGAAAATCCTGTTCGAGTTGAGCGACCGTTACGGTTTCGTCATCGCCTCCGACGAGTGCTATTCCGAGATATATTTCGGTACCGGCAAGCCGCTGGGCGCATTACAGGCCGCGCAGCAACTGGGACGCGGCGATTACAGGAATCTGGTCGTGTTCTCCAGCCTGTCCAAGCGCTCCAATGTGCCGGGCATGCGCTCCGGCTTCGTTGCCGGCGACGCCGAAATCCTCGGACAATTTGCCCTTTTTCGCACTTATCACGGCTGTGCCATGAGCCCGGCAATCCAGAATGCGACCATTTCCGCATGGCACGATGAAAATCATGTCGCGGAGAACCGCCTCCTTTACTCGGAAAAGTTCGCCAAAGTCATTACCCTGCTCGCACCAGTGTTACCCGTGACCAAACCGGACGCCGGTTTCTACCTCTGGATCAAGACCCCCATCGCCGACACAGTCTTCGCGCAACAACTGTACCGCGACTATAATGTGTCCGTGCTGCCCGGCAGCTTCCTTGCCCGCGAAGCGCAAGGAGTCAATCCCGGTGCAAATTTCATCCGCCTGGCGCTGGTCGCCAGCCTGGACGAAACCCTGGAAGCAGCACGACGCATCGCCGAATTCACCCAAAAACTAAATTAGGAAAATAAACATGCCGCAATTGCAGACCATCATCGAAGAGGCCTTTGAGCGCCGTGCCGACATCACCCCGCGCAATGTGGATGCACAACTGAAAGAGACCATCAACACCGTCATCGAGTATCTCGATCAGGGTAAATTGCGCGTGGCCGAAAAAATCAATGGCGTGTGGGTCACGCACCAATGGATCAAGAAAGCCGTGCTGCTGTCCTTCCGCATTGAGGACAATACATTCATCAAGGGCGGATTCACCAACTACTTCGACAAGGTACCGTCCAAGTTCGCCGACTACAATTCCAAGGAATTCCGCGAGGGTGGCTTCCGCGTGGTTCCCCCGGCTGCCGCGCGCCGCGGCGCCTACATCGGCAAGAATGTGGTGCTGATGCCTTCTTACGTCAACATCGGCGCCTTTGTGGACGAAGGTACCATGGTCGATACCTGGGCCACCGTCGGTTCGTGCGCGCAAATCGGCAAGAACGTTCACCTGTCGGGCGGCGTCGGTATCGGCGGCGTGCTGGAACCGGTGCAGGCCAACCCCACCATTATCGAAGACAACTGCTTCATCGGTGCCCGCTCGGAAATCGTCGAAGGCGTGGTCGTGGAAGAAGGTTCGGTGATCTCCATGGGGGTGTTTATCAGCCAAAGCACCAAGATCTACGACCGCGAAACCGAGGAAATACACTACGGCCGGGTTCCCGCGGGCTCGGTCGTCGTCAGCGGAAGCTTGCCTTCCAAGGATGGCAAATACAGTCTGTACTGTGCGGTAATCGTCAAGAAGGTCGATGCCAAGACGCTGGGCAAGACGGGCATCAATGAACTGCTGAGAGGCATTTAGTCGTTAGACGTTAGTCATTAGTCGTTAGTTGGTTTTGTCGCTGCGCGTTATTTGGTTTAACTAACGACTAGCGACTGCCGACTAACAACTGGAGGTAATCATGATCATTACACCGCTGCTCCAACTTGCCGCCGACCGCAAAGCTTCCGACTTGTTCTTTTCGGTAGGCGCACCGATCAACATCAAGATCGATGGCATCGTCATGCCGGTCAATGCGCAAAAACTCGACGAGGAAACGGTCAAGCGCATCGTGTACGAAATGATGACCGAGCAGCAGATCAACGAATTCGAGTTGACGATGGAGATGAACTTCTCCTTCCGCGTGGCCAGCATCGGCAACTTCCGGGTCAACGTGTTCCGCCAGCGCAGCAGCGTCTCCATGGTCATTCGCTATGTGCGCGGCGACGTGCTCAATGTGGAAGACTTGAACCTGCCGCTGGTACTGAAAGAACTGGTCATGGAAAAGCGCGGGCTGGTGCTCATGGTCGGCGCCACGGGTTCCGGCAAATCCACCACACTGGCGGCGATGATCCAGCATCGCAACGAGACGCAAAGCGGACACATCCTGACCATCGAAGACCCGCTCGAATACATGTTCCGGCACAGCAAGTCGATCGTCAACCAGCGCGAAGTCGGAACCGATACCGCCGACTACGGCAGTGCGCTGGTCAGCGCCATGCGCGAAGCGCCGGATGTGTTGATGATCGGCGAGGTGCGCGACCGGGAAACGCTGAAACATGCGCTGATCTTTGCGCAGACCGGCCACCTGTGCCTGTCCACCCTGCATGCCAACAACAGCTACCACGCGCTCAACCGTATGGTGAATTTCTTCCCCTACGATGCCCGCCCCAGCATCCTGTCCGATCTGTCGCTCTGCCTGCGCGCCGTCATTTCGCAGCGCCTGATTCGCAACTCACAGGGGAAATTGATGCCTGCCGTGGAGGTGTTGCTGAATTCTGCGCTGATCGCCGAGCTCATAAAAACAGACCAGATCGACCAGATCCGCGACGCGATCGAGCAAAGCGTTTCTCCCGGTTCGCAGACCTTCGAACAGGCGCTGTACAAGCTGTTCAAGGCCGGACACATCAGCAAAGAGGAAGCCTTGCGCAACGCCGACTCGGCCAGCAACCTGTCTTCGCTGATCGACTACTCGCAGACCAGCAAGGTCAAGGCTTATGACCCGGAAGCACACAAGGCCAGCAAGACGCCATCCCCCCCGGTCAAGTTTGATGGCATCAAGCTCAACCTGGAGATGCCCGGTACGGAAAAATGAAACTGTATGGCATTCCCAACTGCGGCACTGTAAAAAAAGCGCGGGTCTGGTTGGACGAGCATGGCGTGCACTATGAATTTTACGACTTCAAAAAACAGGGCGTCACGGAAACCCTGCTCTCCGGCTGGCTCAAACAAGTCGGCTGGCAAAAGCTGCTGAAAAAGACCGGCCCAACCTGGGGGCAACTGCCGGATGCGGTGAAAGCCGCCATCCAGGACGATGCCTCTGCACTGGCGCTGATGCTGGAAAAACCCAACGTCATCAAGCGCCCGGTACTGGAGCACAATGGCAAAGTGCTGGCGACCGGATTTGCCACCAGCGATTACGAGAAAATCAAACGCTGACTCATCCGCAACTAATACAAATTAAGACATTGAAATGCAGTCGCCAAAACTGGATTTATCTGAATCTGCGCTAATCTGTGTAATCTGCGGACAAGAAATGTAAACCAATAAACATGAGCGACACTTTAACTTTAGCCAAGCAACTCATCTCGCGCCATTCACTTACCCCAGTGGACGACGGTTGCCTCGACATCATCGGGGCGCGTCTTGCTCCGCTTCATTTCAATCTCGAGAAGATGCGCCATGGTGAAGTTGACAACCTTTGGGCGAGACGCGGTGACGCTTCGCCGGTCATCTGTTTCGCGGGCCACACCGATGTGGTACCGACCGGGCCGATAGATAAATGGGACAGCGATCCGTTCGCGCCCACTGTGCGCGACGGCGTGCTGTACGGACGCGGCGCCGCGGACATGAAGGGCTCGATTGCCAGCTTCATCACCGCCACCGAACGTTTTGTTGCCGAATATCCCAAACATCGCGGCTCCATCGCCATGCTGCTCACTTCGGATGAAGAGGGCGTCGCGGTGGACGGCACCGTACGGGTGGTCGAGGCATTGCACGCGCGCAGCGAAAAAATCGATTACTGCATCGTAGGCGAGCCAACCTGTGTCAGCAAACTGGGGGACACCATCAAGAACGGGCGGCGCGGCTCGCTTTCCGGCAAGCTCACCGTCAAAGGCGTTCAAGGCCATATCGCCTATCCGCACTTGGTCAAGAACCCCATCCACCTGGCTGCCCCGGCCATTGCAGAACTGGCCGCCACTACCTGGGACACGGGGAATGAGTATTTCCCGCCGACCTCGTGGCAAATATCCAACATTCACGGCGGCACCGGCGCCACCAATGTCGTTCCCGGCACGGTCGAGATCTTGTTCAACTTTCGCCACTCTACCGCCAGCACGACGGAGTCACTCAAGTCAAAACTCCATGGCATCCTCGATAAACATGGTTTGGAATACGATCTGGAGTGGGAGATGTCCGGCAAACCTTACCTGACTGCACGCGGCGACATGGTCGATGCCGTCGCCGGCGCCATCAGGCAGGTGACCGGCATCGAAACTGAACTCTCCACCAGCGGCGGCACCTCGGACGGACGTTTCATCGCCGACATCTGTCCGCAGGTGATCGAGCTTGGCCCGCTGAATGCAACCATACACAAAATCAACGAATGCGTGGCGGTGGCCGATCTGGATGCGCTATCAGAAATCTATTACCTGATATTGGTCAAACTGCTAAACAAATAATTGCGCTTTCCGGTGCAGACAGGGATGAAATAATGGACATCAATCACTTTTCGGAGGCCAGCGCCTCGCTCCAGACCGTTCGCGATTGTCTGCGTTTCGCGGTGAGCCGCTTCAACGAAGCCGAGTTGTTCTTCGGCCACGGCAGCGAAAACGCTTTCGACGAAGCCGCCTACCTCATTCTGCACACGCTGAATCTGCCGCTGGACCGGCTGGAGCCTTTCCTCGATGCCAGGCTGACCCATTCCGAAATTCTGGAGGTGCTGGACATTATCGAAAGACGCACCGAACAGCGCATCCCCGCCGCTTACCTGACCAACCAGGCCTGGCTCGGCGATCTGTCCTTCTACGTGGACGAGCGCGTCATCGTGCCACGCTCCTTCATCGCCGAACTGTTGCGCGACCAGTTGTCGCCCTGGATCAGTGATGCCGAGCAGGTTCACAATGTGCTGGACATGTGTACCGGCAGCGGCTGTCTCGCCATCCTGTCCGCCCATGCCTTCCCCAATGCGCATGTCGATGCGGCCGATCTGTCCGCCGATGCGTTGGATGTAGCCCAATATAACGTGACAGACTATGCCCTGGAAGATCGCATTTCCCTGATCGAGTCCGACATGTTTGCCAAACTCAAAGGCAAAAAATACGACCTCATCATCAGCAACCCGCCCTACGTGGATGCACCCTCGGTCGCCGCGCTGCCACAGGAATACAAATATGAACCAAAACTGGCTCTGGGCAGCGGCACAGACGGGCTGAACGCCACCCGCTCCATTCTCGAACACGCCGCAAAACACCTCACCGACAAAGGCATCCTCGTCGTCGAAATCGGCCACAACCGCGATGCGCTCGAAGCCGCATATCCCAATCTGCCGTTCACCTGGCTGGAGGTGAGTGCAGGAAATGAATTTGTGTTTATGCTGCACCGTAACGATCTTGCGTGATTTGGAACCTGATGCCGGTCGACCACTACGAAAATTTCCCGGTTGCCTCCATCCTCATGCCCGGGCGGCTGCGCAAGCCCGTGGCGGCTATCTATCATTTTGCCCGCGCTGCCGATGACATTGCCGACGAAGGCGAAGCAAGCGATGCGGAACGTTTGCGGCAACTCGATGACTTTCGCGATGAGTTGAACCATATCGCGGTGGGCGAAACACCGCTGCTGCCGCTTTTCAAACGTCTCGCCCTGGAGATCGGGGCACACAATCTGCCTTTGCAACCGTTTCACGACCTGCTGAACGCTTTCTCGCAGGACGTGCTGAAGAAACGCTATGCCGATTACGAAGAACTTCTGGACTACTGCCGCCGTTCCGCCAACCCGGTGGGGAATTTGTTGCTGCATCTGTACGGGGAAGCCACGCCGGTTAACCTCGCCTATTCCGACGCCATTTGCACGGCATTGCAGCTCATCAACTTCTGGCAGGATGTGGCAAAGGATTACGCCATTGGCCGCATCTACCTGCCGCAGGATGACATGACACGTTTTGGCATAAGCGAAGAGCAGATTGGCAAAGGCATCGCCGACGAGGCATGGCGTGTTCTGATGAAATTCGAGGTTGACCGCGCCCGTGCGCTGATGCTGCGGGGCGCGCCGCTCGGCAGCATCCTGCGCGGGCGTATCGGCCTGGAGATGCGCATGATCATCGCGGGAGGATTGCGCATACTCGATAAATTGCAGTCCTCCAACTACAACATGTTTGAGCGCCGCCCCGTGCTGCGCCCATTCGACTGGGTTATCATGCTCGCCAAGAGCGCACCATTACGTTATTAAAATGACCCCAGACCAGTACTGTCAATACAAGGCTGCTGCCAGCGGTTCCAGCTTCTACAACAGCTTCCGGTTTCTGTCGAAAGACAAGCGCCGCGCCATCATTGCGCTGTATGCATTCTGCCGGGAAGTGGACGATGTGGTGGATGAATGCACGGATGAGGAAGTGGCGCGCACCACCCTCAACTGGTGGCGCGATCAGGTCGCCGCCATCTACAACGGGGATCCGATACACCCGGTGGCACGGGCACTGGTAGAGATTGTCGAAGAATACAACCTGCCTCAGGAATATCTGCAGGAAATCATCGACGGCATGGAAATGGATCTCGATCATTTCCTTTATCCCGATTTCGAATCGTTGCAACTGTATTGCTACCGCGTTGCAGCAGTGGTGGGATTGTTGTCGGCGGAAATATTCGGCTACTCCGACCGTCAGACGCTGAAATATGCGCACGACCTGGGGATCGCTTTCCAGCTCACCAACATCATTCGCGACGTGGGCGAAGACGCCAAACGCAATCGTATTTATCTGCCGATGGACGAGTTGGAAAAGTTTGATGTTTCGGCAACAGATATCCTCACCGCGCACGAAACCGAGAATTTCCGGAAATTGATGGCATTCCAGATCGAACGTGCCCATCGCTACTATCAGCAAGCTTTCCAGCACCTTCCGGCTGTTGATCGCAAAAATCAGCTTGCGGGAATCATCATGGCAGCCGTCTATCAGGCCACCCTGGACGAGATCGTCACAAGCGGCTGCCATGTGCTGAAAGAACGCGTCTCGCTCACTCCAACCTACAAGCTGTGGCTGGCTGTCAAAACGTGGTGGCAGAACAGAAGCCTGTAACGGTTGCGGTCATCGGCGGTGGTTACGCCGGCATGGCGGCTGCCGTTGAACTCGCCGCATGCGGTGTCGCCGTCACCGTTTTTGAAAGTGCCAAACAGCTCGGGGGGCGTGCACGCGCCGTGCATTACAACGATACCGGACTCGATAACGGACAGCACCTGCTGCTCGGCTGCTACCGCGAAACGCTGCGCCTGATTGAGCTGGTCGGGGGCGACATCGAACAGGATTTCCTGCGTCTGCCGTTACAACTCGATCTGCACGGCCAATTCTCGCTTAAAGCGCCGCGCCTGCCCGCGCCTTTCCATCTCCTGGTTGCGTTGCTCAAAGCATGCGGACTGACATGGAATGAACGTATCAGGGCGGCACGCTTCATGCTCGCGTTGCGCCGCATGAAATTCCGTTTATCCCGCGAAATGACTGTTGCCGAACTGCTGGTGAAATACGGTCAGGATGCCGACCTGACGTTCAAGCTGTGGGAGCCGCTGTGCATCGCCGCACTGAACACGCCCATCCGCAAGGCTTCCGCGCAAGTACTGCTGAATGTGCTGCGCGATTCGTTGAATCGCAAGCGTGCCGACAGCGACATGCTGCTGCCGCGCATCAATTTCACCGCCCTGTTTCCGCAACGGGCCGCCGCTTTCGTCGAACAAAACGGTGGCAAAGTTTGCATCGCCTGTGGCGTGGAAGCCATCATTCCCCAGGAAGATCGCATCGAACTCCTTACTTCACAGGGAACACATTCTTTCAGTCATGTGATCTGCGCCGTTCCGCCAGTTGTCGCGGGAAAAATGCTTGCCACTATCGCTGCACTTGAGAGTAGCGCAGCGCAAATCAGGAATCTGGAACATCAGCCGATCTACACCGTATACCTGCAATACCCAAACCACGTTACCCTGCCCCACGCCATGATCGGCCTGCATCAGCATTTCAGCCAGTGGCTGTTCGATAAAGGCAGGATTGCATCGCAACACGGCTTGCTCGCTGCCGTCATCAGCGCGGAAGGCATACATCAGCGATTGGGGCAGGAAGTGCTGGCGCAGAAAGTCATCGCCGAATTGCAGGAAGCGTTCGGCATTGCGGATACGCCGCAATGGTTCAAAGTCATCGCTGAAAAACGCGCCACTTTCTGCTGCTCGCCCGGACTGCAACGCCCGTCGCAACAAACACAACTGTCCAACTTGCTGTTGGCCGGCGACTACACGGCGGGAGATTATCCCGCCACGCTGGAAGGTGCGGTTTTAAGCGGATTACGCTGCGCCCGGCTTGTTCTCGCGGCACGAAAATAATCCGTATTAGCGTAATACGCAGCGTTCTCGTTCTCCGCTGTCCAGCCCGGAATCCCCAGCACAGGCACAGGCGTCAACTCCCGGGTACTGCGGCAGTGTTCCGGCGCCAATAGATGGTTGGACAACAGATCATCCAGATGGGCCATTTGCCGTTGTCGGGGCCATGTGAAAAATGCCTGCTCCACAGGCAAAATCAATCCCTGGCCGGTCATGCCGAGGTATGGACTCAAGGCTTTTTCATACAGTCCATGCCCAAACAAATAGAATCCCATGTCTGACTTGACCCGCGCGCGGCGCTGCCAGAACAGTTCTTTCCATTGGAAGTTGCGCAACAAATCGGACAGCATGTCATTTGCGCATGCGACGATTACGCCCGATTCGTCCAGCAGCGTGTTGGTGTCGCGTACCGCACCCCGCCGGCTTTTCGTATTCATATCGCCAGTCTCAGTCAGCGCCCGATAATGCCGCAAATTGATCGCCGCCTTGGACTTCGGGAAAGTGAACCAAACAAGTGCATTGAGCAGATCATGCCAGTTGTTTTCCCGCGTCGGCACTTCCCCTTTCAAATAACAGCGCGGCTCATACTGGGCCTCCAACGGCAACTTGCCATATTCTTGCGGCACGAAGCACAAAGGTTGCCCGCTGTGTACTGTAATAGGCGGTTCATATGCTGCGAGCAACGCATTGCAATCTTGTAAAGTCGGGAATTCCCTGGAGCCCATTCGGTGGATGCCGGGATGCAACGGGCCAAACGATGGCATGTTCAACAATACTTCTTTGTCCCATTTGGGTGAAGATTTCATGGCGGACAGTTTAGCCGACTCACTGTGCACAACACAATTTTCGCGGCTTGTGGTAAGTTGCGCACTGTTCGATGCTTCATGCCATTTAATTGCGCTCTGAACATGGAGATGAAATGAGTGAGTTGGATGCGATCCAGGCCAGTCTGGCCAGTTTTACCAAGCGACTGGATGAGGTCGCTACCGACCGCTTCAATGAGCTGCGTAAATGCTCTTTTTTTGACCCCATTCCCAGTGAATACCTGAAACCGATCTCCGAGCAAACAGAAACCCGGATTTTTTCTGCCGGGGATTGCCTTACGGCTGAGGGCGACGATATGAATACATTCTTCGTCTTCCTGTTCGGCACTGCCACCGTTTATCACAACAAAAAGGTAGTCGGCAAGATACGCAGCGGTGAGTGTATCGGCGAAGGGATGTTCTTTGCCAACGAGAACTTGTCCCGTTCTGCCACGGTGATCGCGGATAACCAGGTAATTGCGGCTGAGATAAAGAAGACCGGCATTGATAAGCTGCACGGGGAGTCAAAAGCTTATCTGGACAAGGCGTTGTTGCTCGCCCTTTTCAAGAAACTGCAGGGAGCAAACCGCAAGATCGAAGAGTTATTGCGCTGAACGACCGGCAACCGGTCCGAAAGCGTTGTTGCAGCAAGTGTTGTTTTTCTCAATCTGAAAAGGAGTCATATATGCGTAATTTGCTACTCGCAGCTTGTCTGGTCAGTTTCTCTGTTCCTGCTATGGCTTCATGCGACAGCCTCAAGGCCGAGATCAATGCCAAATTGCAGGCCAAAGGCGTCCAGTCTTATACGCTGGAAATCGTCCCCGTTGCTCAGGCTGCTACAGAACCTGTTGCCGCCTCCGGTGCCGCTGCAGCGCCCGCCGAAAAACCGGCGGGAAAAGTGGTTGGCAATTGCGAAGGCGAAACAAAGCAGATCATCTACACACGCAACTGATCCGCCGAACCGGCTCGGCCCGTAACGGGCTGAGCCTTCTTATTCCCATATGCACCACACAGATTTCGGCTAAAATCCCGGCCGTATGAGCATCATTGCTGTCTTCAATCAAAAAGGCGGGGTAGGCAAGACCACGACTGCCGTCAATCTCGCTGCCGCCCTGACGCGCATCGGACGCGTGACCTACGGTATCGATCTCGATCCCCAAGCGCAATTCAGCGCGATCACCAATGTCATAGCAAGATCCGGCACCGATACGGTGTTGAGCATGTTCCAGAGCAATCGTCCCTTGCGCGAACTGGTCAAGGAATCCGCCAGCAAGATCAGAATGGTTCCCGCACACACCGAGCTTTCCAAGGTGGATGCCTTGTTCGGCAAAGGTTTCAACGTGGTGAACAAGCTCAACAGTGCATTGCAAATCGAGCGATTCGGCGGAAAAGACACGCCGGTGCTGATCGATTGCAATCCGATGGTCGGCGTACTGTCGCTGAACGCAATCTTCGCCTGCACCGGACTGATTGTGCCGATCTCGGCCGACCATTTGTCCACCAAGGGCGCCATGCAGATCGAGAAAACCTTGAGCGCGCTGGAACAGGTGCTCAAGCGCCGCGTCAATCGCCGTTACCTGCTGACCCGCTTCGACGGGCGCCGGCGTATGTCATGGGACGTGTTAAAACAGGTAGAGGAGCATTTCGGCGCCGACGTCTGCCGCACGCGGATCGGTGAAAACGTAAGTCTGGCTGAAAGTCCGGCTTTGAACAAAACCGTGTTCGAGCATGCTCCGGATAGCCGCGGGGCGCATGATTACGACGAACTGCTGAAAGAATTGCTGGAACAAGGATTCATCGAGTGACGCTTGCGCGATTCACTTGGAGATCAAAGAAAGAATATCCTCAACCGACATGACCTGCTGGTTCCTTCCATCCCCAGCCCCTTTGGCGTTGCTGCTCACAATTTCGCAATAGCGATACATCTGCCGCAGCTTGCGCTCCGCTTCGGCTTCATCGCGACCCGCGATGACGATGCTCTCAATCTTTTGGCCGTCCCGGGTCAGAATCGAAAAACTATATTTCTGCATCACCTTCCCCTCCCACCAGATTATTTTTTATATTGTTGCCCTCTGCCTTCTTGCTTCGTATAAACATACACCGGTACTCACCGATACGTTCAGGCTTTCCACGCTGCCCTGCATCGGGATGCGCACCAGTTGATCGCAGGTTTCTTTGGTCAGGCGGCGCAGCCCCTCGCCTTCCGCCCCCAATACCCATGCTACTGCACCTGTGTGCTGTACATCATACAGATTTGTTTCCGCTTCGCCATCCATCCCGATTACCCAGATGTCGCGTTCCTGCAGCTCGCGCAGGGTACGGGCCAGATTGGTAACCGTAATATAGGGTACCGTTTGTGCCGCTCCACAGGCCACTTTTTCCACCGTGGCATTGATACCCACCGCGCGATCCTTGGGTGCGATCACCGCATGCACGCCGAAAGCATCGGCACTGCGCAGGCAGGCGCCCAGATTGTGCGGATCCTGTACCCCGTCCAGTACCAACAGCAGCGCCGGTTCGGTCAATGTGTCCAGCACGTCGTCCAGATGCTGCACCTTCTGCGCCGCATTCACCCGCGCAGCAACCCCCTGATGACGGGCGTTTCCAGCCATACCGTCGAGGCGTTTGCTGTCCACCTGAATGACACGCACGCCGTTGCTCTCGGCCAGTTTGAGCAAATCGCGAGCACGCGGATCGCGGCGCCCGGTATCGACAAACACTTCCAGCACGCTGTCCGCGTTCTGGCGGATACGCGCGGTGACGGCATGGAAACCGTGAATGATGCGCGACTCAGCCATGGCGTTTTCCCGTTTTGCCCGATTTCACTGTTTTACCGGGTTTCGCGGTCGTTTTGGCTTTCCTGGGCGGAGCTGCACCCCAGGCGCCAACATTGATTCCCTGAATACCGGAAGCGTCGCTTGCATCTGAAGAACTGGTGTCAGCCTCCAGCACAAAGTCGATTTTGGTACTTTCCATATCCACCCGCACCACTTTCACCCGCACGCGATCGCCAAGACGATAGCGCTTGCCGGTACGCTCACCCAGCATCTGGTGTTTTGCCGGATCAAAGTGGTAATAGTCCGCCCCCAGTTCGGACACGTGTACCAGGCCTTCGACGTACAGATCGTCCAGTGCCACGAACAGCCCGAAGCCGGTCACCGAGGAAATGGTGCCGTCGAAAACGCTGCCCAGATGGTCGCGCATGTAGAAGCACTTGAGCCAGGCTTCCACGTCGCGCGTGGCATCGTCGGCGCGGCGCTCGGTCATCGAACAATGTATGCCCAGCTCCGCCCACTTGAGTTGCGGCTTGTATTGCTTGCCGGCCAGCACGGACTTGATGGCACGGTGCACCAGCAGGTCCGGATATCGGCGAATCGGCGAGGTGAAGTGCGCATAAGCCTCATAGCCGAGGCCGAAGTGTCCCAGGTTCTCCGGCGCGTACACGGCTTGGCGCAGGGAACGCAGCATCACGGTTTGCAGCAATCCGGCATCGGGCCGCCCCTTGATCTGCTTGAGCAACTTGGAATAATCCGCTGCTTGCGGATCATCGCCGCCGCCGAGTTGCAAGCCGAACTCCTTGAAGAATTCGCGCACCGCTTCCAGTTTCTCCGGCGTCGGACCTTCGTGGACACGGTACAGCACCGGGTGCTCATGCTCTTTCAGGAAAGCCGCCGCGCACACGTTGGCCGCCAGCATGCATTCCTCGATCAGCTTGTGCGCGTCGTTGCGGATGACCGGCACGATCTTCTCGATCTTGCCCTGGTCGTTGAAGATCATCTGCGTCTCGACCGTCTCGAAGTCGATGGCGCCGCGCTTCTCGCGCGCCTGCAGCAGGGTCTGGAACAGCTTGTACAGGTTGTTGATGTGCGGCAATACGGCAGCGTATTCGCGCGCAGTCTCGCCCTGCGGGTCCGCCAGCATGTCGGCCACCTTGGTGTAAGTCAGGCGCGCATGCGAGAACATCACCGAAGGATAGAAACGGTGTTTTTGTATCTCGCCTTCCGCGCTGATCTGCATGTCGCACACCATGCACAAGCGCTCGACATGCGGGTTGAGCGAACACAGACCGTTGGATAACTCTTCCGGTAACATGGGAATCACGCGGCGCGGGAAATACACCGAGTTGCCGCGGTTGATCGCTTCCTTGTCCAGCGCATCGCCGGTTTTCACGTAGTTGCTTACGTCGGCAATCGCCACCACCAGCCGGTAACCCGTGCCGCTGGGTTCGCAATACACCGCATCGTCGAAATCGCGTGCGGTCTCGCCGTCTATGGTCACCAGCGGCAACTGGGCCACGCTCTCGCGCCCGGCATAATCGGCCGGTTTGACCTCGGGCGAGAACGCCTTGGCCTGCTTTTCGGCTTCAGGCGGAAATTCGTTGGGCAGATCGTGCTTGCGCAGCGCGATCTCGATCTCCATGCCGGGATCGGCATAGTTGCCAAGCACCTCGACGATGCGTCCGATCGGCTGCGCATGCTTGGACGGCTGCTGCATGATCTCCAGCATCACCACCTGTCCGGCCCTGGCCCCGCCCGAGGCGCCCGGCGCCACCAGGAAGTCCTGGCTGATGCGGCGGTTTTCGGCCACCACGAACTGGATGCCATGTTCCTCGTACAAACGACCGACCACGCGCGTATTGGCCGGCTCCAGTACCTCGACGATCTTGGCCTCGCGCCGCCCGCGCCGGTCCTCGCCGCCGATGCGCGCCATCACGGTGTCGCCGTGCAGCGCCTTGTGCATCTCTTTTTCGCTTAACACCAGGTCCGGACTGCCGTCTTCCGGGATCAGGAAACCAAAGCCATCGGGATGGCCCTGCACCTTGCCCCTGATGAGGTCCAGCTTGTCCACCACGCAAATGGCACGCTTGCGGTTGCGCATGATCTGTCCGTCGCGCTCCATGGCGCGCAGGCGGCGCAGGAACAACTCTTCCTCATGGTGCTCGATCTGCAACAGGGTACATAGCTCGTCCTGCTCCAGCGGGACGCCCTTGTCTGCAAGCATCTGCAGGATGTATTCGCGGCTCGGCAGCGGGTTATCGTATTGTTCGCGCTCGCGTTCCAGAAACGGGTCGAGTTCGCGGATATTTTTTTTCTTTTTCGTCATTGACACAAAATCCTTAAGCAATTAAAGTGCGCACCCTTGAAGCATTGCCCAGATGGCGGAATTGGTAGACGCGCACGGTTCAGGTCCGTGTGCCGCAAGGTGTGGAGGTTCGAGTCCTCTTCTGGGCACCATTATTTAACAAGATGGCTCGCGTATGCGGGCCATTTTTGTATTGTGCCCAGAACAAGCGAAGCACCTACGTGCTTCGCGCCTGGACTCGAAAGGCATCCGGTGCTGCGTGGTTGTTGCCGCTTTAGCGGCTTTACAACCACGGCGTACTCCTTGCGGGTGCAACGGATGCCGGGGTCGCGCATGCGTGACCGAGTCCTCTTCTGGGCACCAAGATTCAAAATGGCTCGCGCAAGCGGGCCATTTTCCATTTGTATTGATGCCCCCAAATAAATACACGCACCGTCATTGCGATGCGTGTCCGTTGTTTTCCTTATGACCACCCGCTCAGACCTTGAACGGGTGACGCAACACGATGGTTTCGTCGCGATCCGGGCCGGTAGAAACCATATCCACCGGTACTTCACAAATTTTTGCGATGCGTTCCAGGTAGTTGCGCGCCTCCTGCGGCAGGTCTTCATAGCGCTTCACACCCACCGTGCTGCCACTCCAGCCCGGCATGTCCTCGTATACCGGCTCGCATCCAACCAGCGACTCCGCACCAACCGGCAGGATATCGCTGAACCGGCCGTCGATGTTGTAGCCCACACCAATTCGTACCTTCTCCATGCCGTCCATGACATCCAGCTTGGTCACGCACAGGCCCGATACGCCGTTGATCTGGATGGAACGCTTCAGCGCAGCCGCATCGAACCAGCCGCAGCGGCGCGCGCGCCCGGTGGTGGCGCCGAATTCGTGGCCCTTTTCCGCCAGCATTTTGCCTATCGGGTCCTGTTTGTCCTCGGCGTCGTACAGTTCGGTCGGGAACGGGCCGGAACCCACGCGCGTGGTGTAGGCCTTGGTGATGCCCAGCACGTAATGCAGGCTCTGCGGCCCCATGCCGGCGCCGGCGCAGGCTGCACCGGAGATACAGTTGCTGGAAGTCACGAACGGATAAGTACCGTGGTCGATGTCCAGCAAGGTGCCTTGGGCGCCTTCAAACAGCAGGTTTTGTCCGGCCTTGTTGGCCTCGTACAGCGCGCGCGGCACATCCAGCACCAGCGGCTGCAAACGCTCGGCCAACGCCAGCGTCTCGTCCAGCGTCTTCTGGAAATCCACCGTCTCGGCTTTCAGGTAATTCTTCAAAACGAAGTTATGGTAATCCAGCACCTCGCCCAGCTTGGCGGCAAAACGCTTGCGGTGGAACAGGTCCTGCAGGCGGATGGCGCGGCGCGCCACTTTGTCTTCGTAGCAAGGGCCGATGCCGCGTCCGGTGGTGCCGATCTTGCCCGCGCCCTTGGCAACTTCGCGCGCCTTGTCCAATGCTTCGTGGTAAGGCAGGATCAGCGGGCACGCTTCCGAGATGCGCAGACGCTCGTAGACCTTCACACCCATTTCATTCAGTTTGTCCATTTCCTTGAGCAGCGCGGAAGGCGAAACCACCACGCCATTGCCGATGTAGCACATCACATCGTCGCGCAGGATGCCCGACGGGATCAGGTGCAACACCGTCTTTTCGCCGCCGATGACCAGCGTATGACCCGCATTGTGTCCGCCCTGGAAGCGCACGACGCCCTGTGCATGATCGGTCAACCAGTCGACCACTTTGCCCTTGCCTTCATCGCCCCATTGTGTCCCGATCACTACAACGTTTTTAGACATCTCTCGTTCCCAAGTATTTAGTTAAATTTTCATTTCGACGACGACCCACTTGCCGCCACGTAAAACCAACTCGCGATTACAATTCAATTCCGGGTGATATTCGGCTTTGCCCAGCAGATCGACCACGACGATCTCGCCCTGCTCGCGCAATTTGGCAATGGCAGCGTCCAGAGCAACGTCCTGCCGGTATGGTGCGTGTATCCCCTGCGGCTGCGCCTGTTTGTCCAGCAGGCCGTGCAGTTGGCGCAAATCCATGCTGAATCCCGTGGCCGGACGCGCGCGCCCGAAAACCTTGCCCACGTCATCGTAGCGCCCGCCGAGCGCGATGGCATCGTGGCTGCCCGCATGGTAAACCGCGAACACCATGCCGCTGTGATAGTGGTAACCGCGCAATTCGGCCAAGTCGATGCCAATCTCGCCAGCCAGCGTCTTGAGTTGCGCTGCCGCCTGTTCCAGTTCGTTCAAGGCTGCCATGACTTCCGGATAGACAGCCAGCGCCGTACGAGCGCGGGCGATGACTTCGATGCCGCCATAGAGCTGCGGCAAGGCCAGCAAGGCTGTTTGCATTTTCTGTGGCAGACCGGACACCAGACCGCGCAACGCCGGAACATCCTTGCGTTGCATGGCATTGAACAATTCCGCTTCCAGTTCCTGGGCGATACCCGCGTTCTGCACCAGCGCGCGGAACACGCCAACATGGCCGAGATCGAGGTGTACTCCCTTGATGCCCATCAGCGCCAGCGCCTCCAGCATCAAGCGTTGCACTTCCAGATCGCTCTCGATACCGCTGTGACCGTACAACTCCGCCCCGATCTGCAATGGCTCGCGCGTACGCATCAATCCGGCAGGCTGCGTGTGTAACACGCTGCCGACGTAACACAGGCGCGTCACGCCCTGGCAATTGAGCAAATGCGCATCGATACGCGCCACCTGCGGCGTGATGTCGGCACGCAACGCCAGCGTGCGGCCGCTCAGCTGATCGACCAGCTTGAAACTACGCAGATCCATGTCCGGGCTGTCATTGATGAGCAGCGACTCGAGGTATTCCAGTAAAGGGGGAGAAACCAGTTGGTAGCCGGAGCGGCGAAGAAGTTCGAGTACATCGCGGCGTATGCCTTCGATGCGCCATGCCTCGTCCGGCAGCATGTCCTGGATATTTTCCGGCAACAGCCACTTCATCTGAAGAATTCCATTATTTGATCCAGTAAATCAGCAATAATCCGCTCAACATCAGTGTCAAACCGATGAAGCGAACCTGCCCATCCTGGAATTGCGACACTTTACGCAACGTTTCGCGCCATGAGGAGGGAAACAGGAACGGCATGATTCCCTCCAGCACCAACATCAAGCCCAACGCTGCCAGCCAAAAATTGCTCATGCGTTTTTATTTGCCGTCCCTGGAAGAACCCTTCAGATACTTGAAGAATGGCGAGCCTGCATCCAGCAACATCACGTCACTTTTGTTTTTGAAGCCCTGTTTATAAACATCCAGACTGCGATAGAAGGAATAAAACTCGGGATTGCGCCCGAATGCGGCCGCATACAAAGCAGTGGCCCTGGCATCTCCGGCACCCTTGATTATCTGCGCCTCGCGATAGGCCTGCGCCAGAATCACTTCGCGTTGCCGGTCGGCATCCGCACGAATCTTTTCGCTCTCCGCATTACCCGTCGCGCGCAATTCGTTGGCTACACGCTTGCGCTCCGCATCCATACGGCGATACACGGAATCGCTGATTTCAATCGGAAAATCCACGCGCTTCAAACGCACATCCAGCACTTCCACCCCGATTTTGCGCGCATCCACATCGGTTTTTTCCTGTACCACTTTCATCAATTCGTCGCGCTGCCCGGACACCACCTCATGAATGGTGCGTTTTCCGAATTCTTCGCGCAGTGTCGAATTTACCGTCTGCATCAAACGGGTCTGGGCTCGTATCTCATCCCCGCCCACACTGATGTAATACTGTTTCACATCGAAAATGCGCCACTTGATGAAGGAATCCACCAGCACGTTCTTTTTCTCTGCCGTAATGAAACGTTCCGGATCATCGCTATCCAGCGTCAGGATGCGCGAATCAAAAAAACGCACGTTTTGCACCAGCGGCATTTTCCACTTGATCCCCGGCGTGGTTTCAACCCGCACCACTTCACCCAACTGGAACACGATGGCGGTCTGGCGCTGATCGACAATAAAAATACTCATGCTTGCCAGAATCAGCACAACCACGCCAGCCACCAGGAAATTTGTTGTATTCGGTTTCATTGGCGAGCCCCTCTTTCACGGCTGAATTGCGAATCGCGACTACGCGGCGCGACTGTTGATTCGCCTCCTGCTGTCGATGTCAGTTGCTCGGTCGGTTTGGATCCCGGCAATTCAACACCCGGATTGGTACTCTGGATCAGCTTATCCAAAGGCAAATACAGCAAATTGCTACCGCCGTTCTTTTGATCCACCAGCACCTTGCTGGCACTGGTCAGTATCTGTTGTTTCATATCCTGATACATACGCTCGCGCGTCACTTGCGGCGCTTTTTCATATTCGACCAAAATTTGCTTGAAGCGGCTGGCATCACCTTCTGCATTGGCAATCACGCTTTGCTTGTAACCGTCAGCCTCTTGCATCAAGCGTGCGGCAGCGCCTTTGGCTCTGGGAACGACGTCGTTGGCATAAGCCTGGCCTTCATTTTTCTGCCGCTCCCTGTCCTGCCCGGCCTTCACCGCATCGTCAAATGCGGCCTGCACCTGCTCGGGGGGTTGCGCATTCTGCATGGTGACTTTGCTGACAACGATGCCGGCCTTGTAACGATCAAGAATATCCTGGATCAGCTTGGTGGTCGAATCCGCGACTTGCTCGCGTCCTTCGTACAGCACGAAGTCCATTTTGCTTTTACCGACCACCTCGCGGATGGCGGTCTCGGCCGCCTGACGAACGAATTCAAGTTCATCCCGCATGCGGTTGTTGAAAGTAAATTCTGCTGGATCTTTGAGAAAGTACTGCACCGCAAACTGAATATCGATGATGTTCTCGTCATCGGTCAACATCAGCGACTCTCTCAGCAACTTGTTCTTTACATTATCGCGATATCCCACCGTGACCGTGCGCACCTGGCTCAAATTGACGACCTCCACAGCCTCAATCGGATAGGGCAAGTGCCAGCGTGGCCCCGCCTCGGTGATCTCTGTCAGTTTGCCAAATCTCAACACAACCCCGCGCTGGCTGGCATCCACAATATAGAAGCCGCTGGCAATCCAGACCAAAGCCACAACCAGCACGATCAGCCCGATACCAACACCTCCACCGCCGATGCCGCCGGACACATTTCCGCCACCGCCCTTGGGCGTGCCCCCTCCGGATTTGCCGAACAGGGATTCAATCTTGCGATTAAGCTTGCGCATCACCTCCTCCAGATCAGGAGGCCCGCCACCATTCTTGTTTCCCCATTGGGGGTCATTCAGTCCCATAATCTGCTTACCTTTTTGTCAACTCAGTTGTCATTCAGGGGATGCCACTCCTGCGCCTGTGCATCCGGTTCAGGTAAATCCCGTACCTCGGCCAGTGCGGCTCGCAAATCAGCCAAACCTGCGCCGGTTCTCGCGCTCAAGTGAACGCTGGCGATTTTACCATATTCGTCACGCTTCACGCCCGCTTCCAAACCCTGCAGATCGATCTTGTTGTAGACCACAATTTGCGGAATATGCTGTGCCCCGACCTCCGCCAACACTTTATTCACTTCGGCGACCTGGTCGTGCCGTTCTGGACTATTTACGTCCACCACATGCAGCAACAGGTCGGCCTGCGCCGTTTCTTCCAGGGTGCTGCGGAATGCCGCCACCAGGCCATGCGGCAAATGACGGATAAACCCCACCGTGTCCGACAACACCACCTGCCGCTGACTGTCGCCTTCGAGAAATACCTTGCGCGCCGTGGTGTCCAGCGTGGCGAATAACTGGTTGGCGACATAAACGTTGGCATTGGTCAGGCGGTTGAACAGCGTGGATTTCCCCGCGTTCGTGTAACCCACGATGGAAACCGACATGACTTCGGAACGGTTGCGTGCTTTGCGTTGCAGCTCGCGATGGCGCTTAAGTTGCTTTAACCGTTCGTTGAGCAGATGTACCCGGCGATCCAGCTTGCGCCGATCCAGCTCCAACTGAGTTTCTCCCGGACCGCGCGCGCCCACGGCGAATTTCTGCTGCCCCATATCCATATTCATGCCAACCAGGCGGGTGGAAAGATATTTGAGCTGCGCCAGTTCAACTTGCACTTTGCCTTCATGGCTCTTTGCACGTAACGCGAAGATATCCAGAATCAGCATGGTGCGGTCGATTACCCGCGTTTGTATTTTGGCGGTCAGATTGCGCATTTGCGCGGGTGACAAATCGTGGTTGAAGATCACCAGCGGCGCTTCCAATTCCGCGACCAGAGCGGCAATTTCATCCACCTTGCCGCTGCCGGCAAAAGTCGAGGCATCCGGGCGCTGCCGTTTGCCTTCCACCAGCGCAAGCGTACGCACGCCGGCACTTTCAGCCAGCAAACGTAACTCTTCCAAACTTTCTGCGTAATCCGGGGCGCCAAAATCGAGACTGACCAATACCGCCGTATTGGCGGCAGTCGTTGATTCGTGCATTACTCGGCGTCGAACGGAATGGTGACAGCGCGTGCGGGGACGATGGTGGAAATGGCGTGCTTGTAGACCATCTGGGTGACGGTGTTCTTCAACAGCACTACATATTGATCAAACGATTCAACCTGGCCCTGCAACTTGATGCCATTGACCAGATAGATGGCGACCTGCACATGTTCTTTACGCAATGCGTTCAGAAACGGGTCTTGTAATTGTTGCCCTTTTGTACTCATGATGTCCGCTCTTGTTGTTCTCGGGGCGGCTACTTTACTGGAAATCACGCCAATACGGAAGGGCGCGAAGTCATTGACACTTAAATCATGCTCAATTTCTGCGACCGGACTTCCCTCTGGCCGCCCGCTCCCGCAACTCAACCAACACCGCCTTGGACATCATGGCGAACGTGAAAGTCGCCAGCAACAAAGTGATCACCAAACCCAGCAATAAGTATTTCATTTCAACCTCCTCCACGCGGATGCTGCCTGCCTGAATATTGTTACGGCACAAAACGGAAATACTTGAGAAAACTGTCTGGATTATTACCCGTACAACTTGCGCCCCCGGATTCGGGCCCGATGGGCAGCGCGTAGTTCGCTCTCGGTAAGCACATGTTTCTTGTCCGCAAACGGATTCTTGCCGGACTTGAACTCGATACGCAACGGCGTTCCCTGCAGTTTAAAGGCATCGCAAAAGGTTCTTTCCAGATAACGGCTGTAACTGTCCGGCACCTTATCCAACGCGCTACCGTGAATGATGATGAGCGGCGGATTGCTGCCACCCTGATGGGCGTAGCGCATCTTGGGGCGGAAAGAACCCACGCGCGGCGGCTGTTGTTTCTGTATCGCCTCCTCCAGCACACGTGTAAGTTGCGGGGTGGGCAGCTTGGCCATTGCCGCCGCATAGGCTTGATTCACCGATTGCAGCAGCGCATCCACGCCCGTACCGTTCAATGCGGATATGAAATGATGCTTGGCAAAGCTCAGGAAATGCAGTTTTCGCTCCAGATCGCGTTTGGTCGTGTCGCGCTTGTATTCGTCCAGCCCGTCCCACTTGTTTACTGCCAGCACCAGTGCGCGCCCTGCTTGCAGAACAAAATCGGCAAGATGGGCATCCTGTTCGGTGATCTGGTCGCGCGCATCCACCACCAGCACCACTACGTTGGCATCTTCGATGGCCTGCAGCGTCTTTACCACCGAGAATTTCTCGACGGCCTCATCGACTTTGCCGCGACGGCGCACGCCGGCAGTATCGATGATGGTGTATTGCCTGCCGCCGCGCTCGAAGTCGATATAGATCGAATCGCGCGTGGTACCCGGCTGGTCGAACGCAATGACGCGCTCTTCGCCGAGAATAGCATTGACCAGCGTGGATTTCCCCACGTTGGGACGGCCGACGATGGCCAGTTTCGGATGATCCGATTTCGCTTCGGCTTCAGTCTCGATTGCCGGCAATTCATCCAGTGCGACTTCGATCATCTCGGCAACGTTATCCCCATGCGCCGATGAAATCGGGATGGGCACGCCCAGTCCAAGTTCATGGAACTCTGCGGTAACGCGGGCGCTTTGCATGCCTTCCGCCTTGTTTACCAGCAGCAACACCGGACGCCCGGTCTTGCGCAACTGCGTGGCGATAATGTGATCGTGCGGCGTCAGACCGTCGCGACCGTCGACAATGAACAACACCATATCCGCCTCATCCACCGCCTGCCGCGTCTGCTTGGCCATCTCGTGCAGGATGCCTTCCTTGGCTACCGGCTCCAGGCCGCCGGTATCCACCACCAGATAAGGCCTTTCGCCAATGCGACCGCGACCGTAGTGACGGTCGCGCGTCAATCCGGGCAAATCGGCTACCAGGGCATCGCGGCTGCGCGTGAGACGGTTGAAAAGCGTTGATTTTCCAACGTTGGGACGTCCGACAAGTACGAGAGTAGGCAGCATCTTTCAGTGGATCGCGAAACAGTACAGCTCACCATCGCTGGTCTGCACCAGGGCATTATTCCCCAAAGTGATCGGAGCCATGACAATGGCACTGCCATCGGTTTTATGACGCGCGACAAAACTCCCGTCATCCCTCTTCAGCGCATGTATATAACCTTCAAAGTCGCCGATCAGCAGAAAATCATCCAGCGGATAGGGCGCGGTCGCTTTGCGCATCAGGAGTTGGCTGTTTTTCCATATCGATGAGCCGCTGCTCTTGCTCAATGCCTGCACATTGCTGTCGGTATCGGTGATGTACAGCGTCTTGCCAAACATGGCCAGACCTTTATCGCTGGAAATATCGCGCGTCCAAAGCGTACCTCCCTGAATTGCATCAAAACAGGCCAACCGTCCCTGGAAGGCCACTGCGCATACCTGGGCATTGTCCACGACCGGCAAGCTGGTGATATCACTGATGCGTTCCAGCTCGGTATTTCCGCGCGGTTGCGAAACCGAAGACTCCCATACCACCACACCATTTTTCAAACCAATCGCCGCCAGCTTGCCCGCCGCAAAACCCGCATAGACCAAGCCATTGTTTATCTCCACACCGGCATGACTGCGTACGATAAGTGTTGGCGTGGCACGCTCGTACAACCATAAGCGGCCGCCGTCTTTCGCGCTCAAACCGGTAATGCGCTGGTTTCCGGTACGCACCACCACCACACCGTCGGCTATTTTTGGCGGACTCAACACATCGCTGGATACGCTCACCTGCCATTTCAGCTTGCCGGTATCTTCGTTGAATGCAGCCAATTCGCCTTTTTCGCCACCCACCAGCACCAGCCCGTCCCCCGCGCCAACACCGCCGGTAATCTCAAAACCGCTGTCGATGCTCCAGACCTGCTTGCCGGTATTGCGGTCGAGGCGATACAGCTTTCCCTGGGCATTTGCCGCAAACACTGCCTCTCGCGTCACGGCAGGGAACAACACGCTTTGCCCTGCGCCGCCGACATCGACATTCCAAAGCACCTCGAGCCTGGCTCCCGGTTTAAAGTCCACCAGTTTGGCCGGTTCGATACTGGCCTTGTCGCTGCTGCACGCAGCCAGCATCAGCGGAAATATCAACGCACTGATTTGACGGATCAACTTCATTGAGCGCTTCCCAGACCATCCAGCTTCAATTGGATCAGATTGCGATACGTACTCTTCGCATCGGTCTTGTCATAGGCTTGTTGATAAGCCGCACGCGCTTCGGCAACCTTGCCTTGCGCGCTCAATACATCACCCCGGAGATCGGCAAAAAGTCCGGTAAATGACTCCGGATGAGCCGCGTCAAGTTGCTGGAGCGCCTCGTCGTATTTCTTCTCGTCCAGCAATACACTCGCCAGTTTCAAGCGTGCTGTATCCTGCAGGCCTGTTTCAGTTGCATGTTCGATCACCCACTGCAACTGCACCTTGGTGCGAGCGATATCCCTGGACTGCAAACTGGCCTGGGCGGCCAACATCTGCGCACGCGGTGCATAGGCACTGCTGCCGTAGCGGCTGACCAGTGCATCCGCCGCATCGCTGATGCGTTTGGCATCGTTGGTAGATGCCTGTTTCAGCACTTCCATATACAGCTTGCCGGCTTCCGCAGCCTGGCTGGCCTGATGGCTCTTCCAGAATTTGATGCCCGAAAAACTGAGCAAACCGACCACCACAGCGCCCAGCACCCAGTTGCCGTTTTCTTTCCACCAGGCTTTGAGCGCTTCCACCTGTTCCTGTTCCTGCAGATCCAAACTAGACATTATCGTTTCCTCACTTGATCAATTCACGAACCTTGTGCTGCAAATTTTCCAGCCCGACCCGCTGCTGTTCCCCGCCACCCCGCAAAGGCTTGAGCATAACCGCATTTGCCGCCACCTCGTCATCGCCGATGATCACCGCGCACACCGCCGCACTGCCATCCGCTTTTTTCATCTGCGACTTGAAACTGCCGCCGCCGCAATGCAACAACACGCGCAATCCGCCATCGCGCAGGTTTTCTGCAACGCGCCACGCCAGATTCTGCGCCTGCTCGCCCTGGTGCACCACATACACATCCAGAGGTGTCAGCGGGTTCTGCATGCCGTCTTCCTGCAACAAAGCCAGCAGACGCTCCACGCCCATGGCAAAACCGCATGCCGGCGCGGGTTTGCCGCCCATCTGCTCGATCAGGCCGTCGAAGCGGCCGCCGGCGCAAATCGTGCCCTGTGCGCCGAGACGCGTAGTGACCCACTCGAACACGGTACGATTGTAGTAATCCAGTCCGCGCACCAGACGCGGATTGATCTCGAACGCAATATCCTGCTGCTTCAGGATCGCCTGTACTGCCTCGAAATGCCGGATCGCATCCGTTTCCAGCTCATCCATCAGTTTCGGTGCCGCACTCACCAGTTCCTGCATTGCCGGATTCTTGGTATCGAGAATCCGCAGCGGATTGCTGTAAAGACGGCGCAGCGCATCGGTATCCAGTGCATCCTTGTGCAATTCAAAATATGCAATCAGTTTTTCCCTGTGACGCTGGCGCGAAACCGCATCACCCAGCGTGTTGATTTGCAAAGCCACATCGCGGATACCCAGCTTCTTCCACAAGCGTGCGCACATCACGATTTGTTCGGCGTCGATATCCGGCCCGGCAAAACCCAGTGCCTCCACGCCGAACTGGTGAAACTGGCGATAGCGCCCCTTCTGCGGGCGCTCGTGGCGGAACATCTGGCCCGCGTACCACAAACGCTGCGGCGCGTTATACAGCAGATTGTGCTGCAATGCTGCACGAACGCAGGAAGCCGTGCCTTCCGGACGCAACGTAAGCTGGTCGCCATTCAGGCTGTCCTCGAAGCTGTACATCTCTTTTTCCACGATGTCTGTCACTTCGCCGATGGCGCGTTTGAACAGCGCCGTCGGTTCCACCAGCGGCATGCGGATGTTGCGATAGCCGTAACCCTCCAGCCATTCGCGCACCGTGTCCTCGAACCACAGCCACTGCGTTGCCTCTTCGGGGAGGATGTCGTTCATGCCTTTTACTGCCTGCAGTGTCTCGCTCATTTCCTGACGTACTTTCTTGCCACATATTCATTGACGATCTGCGTGAACTCTTCGGCAATATGCTCGCCGCGCAGAGTCACGGTTTTTTCGCCGTCCACATACACCGGCGCGGCGGGCGATTCGCCCGTGCCCGGCAGGCTGATGCCGATGTTGGCCAATTTACTTTCACCGGGGCCATTGACGATGCAGCCCATCACCGCGACCTTCATTTCTTCCACGCCCGTGTATTGCTCGCGCCACACCGGCATCTGAGCACGCAAATAGCTCTGGATGCTCTGCGCCAGTTCCTGGAATACCGTGCTGGTCGTGCGTCCGCAGCCGGGGCACGCGGTCACCATGGGCGCGAACGAGCGCAGCCCCATGGTCTGCAGGATTTCCTGCGCCACCACGACTTCTTCGGTACGCGCCCCGCCGGGCGCCGGCGTCAAAGACACGCGAATGGTGTCGCCTATGCCTTGCTGCAACAACACGGCCAGCGCCGCAGTGGAAGCGACAATGCCTTTCGAGCCCATGCCCGCCTCGGTCAAGCCCAGATGCAGCGGGTAGTCGCAGCGCCGCGCCAGTTCCCGATACACGGCGATCAAATCCTGCACATCGCTCACCTTGCAGGAAAGCACGATGCGGTCGTGCGCCAAACCCAGTTCTTCTGCACGCCTGGCCGAGTCCAGCGCCGACACAATCAAGGCTTCGCGCGTCACTTCGGCTACGACTTTCGGCTGTGCCAGCTTTGCGTTTTCATCCATCAAACGCACCACCAGTTCCTGGTCCAGACTGCCCCAATTGACGCCGATGCGCACCGGCTTGTCGTATTGCCGGGCAGCCGCAATCATCATTGCAAACTGATCTTCCCCCTTGCGGTTTTTGCCGACATTGCCGGGATTGATACGATATTTCGCCAGTGCCTGCGCGCAGTCAGGAAATTCGGAAAGCAGTCTGTGGCCGTTGAAGTGAAAATCTCCGATCAGCGGCACATTGCAACCCATATCGTCCAGCATCCTGCGAATATGCGGCACTTGAACTGCCGCCTCGGACGTATTCACGGTAATGCGTACCAGCTCGGAACCGGCTTGCGCCAACTCATACACCTGGCGTGCCGTGCCTTCAGCATCCGCCGTATCGGTGTTGGTCATGGATTGCACCACCACAGGCATATCACCGCCAATGCCAATATCGCCGACATGCACACACTGCGTCCGGTGACGCGAAATGGGAAGATGACTCATGTGTTTCACTTCACCGTCAAGTGCGCGGTTTCCATCGCCGCATAAGCCGAAAGGTCGATTTGCTTACCCATGTAATACAGCCTGACTTTTGCTGGATTTTTGATGGATATGGTATAGGGTGCGCGCCCCGGACCGCCTATCCATTTCTCGCCCCCGCGCGGAACATTTCTCGACAGCAACAGATTGCCATTGACGTCTATCACTTCGGCCCATGAGGCTTCATCGAACACGAAGTGCAACGGACGACGCTTGAGTATCTCCAAAGGAACCTCGGCTTTGGCTTTGACTTCCGCAACGGGTGCAGATGCCGGCAGAACCGTCGGTTCAGTCGCAACGACAGACTTGAATAAGTTGGCCAGATTATCCGCAAAACCGGGTTCTGCGAATTTATTCGCCACCTGGGTCTTGGTCTTGGCCGGCATCTCCTGTGCCTTGGTCTGAACTTCGGGAGTCTTGATCTTTGCTTCCGGTGTCTTTGCTTCCGGCACCTTTACTTCCGGTGTCTTTACTTCCGGTGTCTTTACTTCCGGTGTCTTTACTTCCGGTGTCTTTACTTCCGGTGTCTTTACTTCCGGTGTCTTTACTTCCGGTACCGCAGTCTGTGCCTCGGCATTCAATACGTCGGGGGCAACCGCATCTGACGCAGGCAAAGACACAGGCTCCACAACAACCCTGGTCGGATTTGCCGGAGTTTCACCATTTTGAAACATGACAAACAAGCCGAGCAGTAAAGCGACAACCAGCGCCCCCCCCAGCCAAAACAGATTGACGCGTTGCAATGAAAGCAAAGAAGGGAATGCCACATCCACCACTTGCGACCTGCCAATAGCTGGCGTAGCCGGATCGCAAGGCAAGGCCGCTATCAGTGCCGTTTCATCCAATTGCAGCACACGCGCATAGCTACGCACAAAACCGCGCAGAAAGGTGGTCTGCGGCAGGTTTTCGAAATCATTCGCTTCCAGTGCTTCCACTTGTCTTGGCGCGAACTTGATGCGATTGGCAATATCGTGCACGTTCAAGCCCATATCTTCTCGGGCCTTGCGTAATGTCATCCCAACGTCAAGCACTGGCTGTTTGGAGGATATTGTTGTTTCCGCGTTGGTAGCGTCGCCGGTAGTGTCCATTATTCACCTTGCATCAGCAACTGGCATTCTCGGGAATCCGGGAAGTACTTGCGTAATTGGAGAGCGTAACTGGCTTCAGAATTTCGGTCACGCATTTTGCGCTCGATACGCACCGCCAACCACAGCTGCTCTGCATTCAAATCTGGAACCGCCTGCGAAAAACGCAGAAAGTAGGACTTCGCACCCGCATAGTCGCCACTATCGTAACTCCAGTCCGCCAAGCCGTAGAGCGCATCCGGCATACCCGGGCGAAGAATCAAAGCCCGCTGCAAATTGCTTTCCGCTTGCTTCATCAGCCCCGCCTTCTTGGAACACAGCCCCAAATTGACATATGCTTTTTCCGGTGTGGAATACAACGGGTTACTCAACGCCTCCTGGAATTGCGCAAGCGATTCCTTCGACCGACCGCGCTGGCACATGAACCAGCCGTAATTGTTGTGCGTTTCCGAACTGGAGTTGTCCAGGCGCAAGCTGTGGCGAAAATCCGCATCCGCCTTATCGTCTTCGCGCAACACCATGCGCACCATCGCGCGAACGGTATAGGCTGGCGCGTAATCCCCATAAGCCTGCAGCGCCACCCCGATTTCCTGCAATGCGATGGAGTACTGGGCCCTTTCGTAATAGGAGGCGGCAAGCTCGGTATGTACCTTGGCAACAGCCTGTGCATGTGTCAAATCCTGCGGAGTACCCGATGAACCTCCGCCTGCCGAAGCGCACCCCGCCAACAACGACACGATCAGGAATAATTTTAGATATTGATTCATAAACTCGCCTCCATCATTCGGTGTGTCCGTTTAGTCCTGTCCTGTACCTGCCCCGCCAATTGCCCGCAGGCTGCCGCTATATCGTCACCGCGCACTTTGCGGATGGTCGTCACAATACCAGCCTGCATCAGTGCATCGCGGAAGCGCAACACTGTCGGCATGTCCGAACGCTGATACGGCGACTGCGGAAACGGATTGAACGGAATCAGGTTGAACTTGCATGGCACATCGCGCACCAGTTGGATCAGTTCGCGCGCGTGCTGCACGCTGTCGTTCACGCCAGCCAGCATCACGTACTCGAAGGTCACGAAATCGCGCGGCGCCTTTTCCAGATAGCGCCGGCACGCCGCCATCAGTTCGTGCAGCGGGTATTTCTGGTTGATCGGCACCAGTTCGTTGCGCAGCGCATCGTTGGGTGCATGCAGCGAGATCGCGAGCGCGACCGGACACTCCTCGCGCAGCCTGTCCATCGCCGGTACCACACCCGAGGTCGAAACGGTCACGCGGCGGCGCGACAGGCCGTAGGCGTTGTCGTCCAGCATCAGCCGCAACGCGCTTACCGTATTCTCGAAATTCAGCAATGGCTCGCCCATGCCCATCAGCACCACGTTCGTGACCGGCCAGTTGCCATAGCGGCCCTGACACGGTGCGGCGGAGCCGTTCGCTCTGTCGGCGGCGCTGTCCTTGCCGAGTTCGTGGTTCGCCCACCATACTTGGCCGATGATTTCAGCAGTCGACAGATTGCGGTTGAAGCCCTGTTTGCCGGTGGAACAGAATGCGCAATCCAGTGCGCATCCGGCCTGCGTCGACACGCACAACGTGCCGCGATCTTCTTCCGGGATGTACACGGTTTCCACCGCGTTTCCCGTGCCGACGTCCAGCAGCCACTTGCGCGTTCCGTCGGAGGCAAGTTCTTCGCGTATCACGGAAGGAGCCTGAACGCAGGCAATCTGTTTCAGTTTTTCGCGGAGCGAAATGGCCAAATCGCTCATCGCATCGAAATCGGACTCCCCGGCTTTGTAAATCCAGCGCAGCACCTGTTTGGCGCGGAAGGGCTTTTCGCCCTGCTCCGCAAACCAGACTGTCAGTTGCTGCGCATCAAAGTCGAGGAGATTTTGCATTAACGGGAACAGATGTTCTTCGGTGCGAAGAAGTAATCGATCTCGATCTTGGCGTTTTCGGCCGAGTCTGAACCATGCACGGCGTTGGCGTCGATGCTGGCGGCAAAGTCGGCGCGGATGGTGCCTTTGTCGGCTTTCTTCGGATCGGTCGCGCCCATCAGTTCACGATTCTTGGCAACGGCATTGGGGCCTTCCAGCACCTGGATCATGACGGGGCCGGAGATCATGAAGCTCACCAGATCCTTAAAGAAAGGACGCTCGCGGTGTACAGCATAAAAACCTTCGGCTTCGGTGCGGGACAGGTGGCGCATCTGGGCCGCGACAATCTTCAGGCCGGCGCCTTCGAAACGGCTATAGATCTGACCGATGACGTTCTTTGCGACTGCATCGGGTTTGATGATTGAAAGGGTACGTTCGACAGCCATTCTTCTCTCCAAAAATGAAAATAAATCAGAAAATTCTGAGGGCGCGATTCTAACAGGCTTTGCCTGCCCTGTCGCAGTCAGGGAGCCTATTCCACGACCAAACCGGACTCGAAATTGGAGGCCTGGAATCCGGCAGCAACCGCCACCCCCACCACACTCACCAATTCATCGCCGCAATACAGCAGCGGCAGCCGTTCGCGTTGCCAGGGTGGGACAAGCCGCTCCTGAAATAAGTTCTTCAGGCTGCGCTTCGCCGCGTTTGCCTGGGGACGCAAGGTTTCCCCGCCCTTGCGCAGGCGCAGGGTTACCGGGGCATGCTGCAACTTTTCCAGACTGATACCGCTCCCCTGCGTGTGCGTGAAATTCAGGCGGGTATTCAACGCCGGCCATTCCAGGCCGGCTTCGCCATGCCACGGCAACACCAGCTCCCGGTCAAAATCCCCCAAGGTATGCAGGACATGGATTCTGTCCTGATAGCGGCGTACCTCCCACTCGCTGAAACTGACACAAACCCCCGCATCCTCCCGCGCATTGAGTAATTGATGCAGCATTTCGTCGAGCTGCACGTTCTGCGGCATGGGTGCGCCCCGCGCGTGCAGCCAATAACGCAGCAAATTCTTGGCCCTGGAATGGGAAAGATTGCGCAGCAGCGACAACGCCAACGGAGCATCAGCCGCCAAATCCGCCGCGTCCTGCCGCGCCATTTCGTCGAGCAACGCGCTTGCTTCAGCAAAATGCCGGGCGCTGCGCGTCAGCGTGTCGCGGTAGGCGGGAAACCGTCGTTCCAGCAACGGCAACAGGCGATGCCGCAAGAAATTGCGCGGATAACGGTCATCGGCATTGCTTTCATCTTCAACCCATTGCAACCCGTGTTGATCCGCATATTCGAGAAGCTTGGCGCGAGAAATATCGAGCAGCGGGCGCAAGGTGGCGGGAGCAGGCTTGGTTGCCTGTTTCTGCAAAGGCCCTTCGACACGGCTCAGGACAGGCCCTTCGACACGGCTCAGGACAGGCCCTTCGACGCTGCTCAGGACAGGCCCTTCGACGCTGCTCAGGACAGGCCCTTCGACGCTGCTCAGGACAGGCCCTTCGACGCTGCTCAGGACAGGCATTGCTGCAACGCCCCTGACGCCCGCGCCGCGCAACAGCTGCAACAGCAGCGTTTCCGCCTGATCGTCGGCATGATGTGCCAGCGCCACGAAATCGCAATCCTGCCGGGCAAAGGCCGCGTGGCGCAGCTTGCGCGCAGCCGCCTCGATGCCGTGCTCATCGCGCAGCGGGGCAATATCGACGCGATCGATTTGCAGCGGTATACCGTGTTGCGTACAAAGATTGGTGCAGAAATCTGCCCATGCATTTGCATTCGGGCTGATGCCGTGATGGACATGCAACGCGGAAAGACGCCACTCGAAACGCGGTGCAAGACTGTTCAACAAATGCAGCAACACGACGGAGTCCATGCCGCCGCTCAGACCGATCAGGATGTGACTGTGCTTGGGAAGAAGCGGCGCGAGGCGCGCCGCAACGGTGTCAGTTAAGTTCGATTTCCTTGAACTTGCCATAACTCATCAAGCGGCTGAAGCGTGTCTGCAACATCTCTTCGGTGGTTTGAGATTGCACTTGCTTGAGCGCATCCTGCAGGGACTTCTTCAGGGTCTGCATCATCGCCGCATAATCACGGTGCGCGCCGCCCAACGGTTCGCTGACGATCTTGTCCACCAGGCCCAAAGCCTTCAGCCGTGTGGCGGTGATGCCCATGGTCTCCGCAGCTTCCGACGCCTTGTCTGCGCTCTTCCACAGGATGGAAGCGCAGCCTTCCGGCGAAATGACCGCGTATGTCGCATATTGCAGCATCAGCATGACATCGCCCACCGCAATCGCCAGCGCTCCGCCGGAACCGCCTTCGCCGATAATGGTGCAAATCAACGGTACCTTCAGTTCAGCCATCACATACAGGTTCTTGCCGATGGCTTCGGATTGTCCGCGTTCTTCCGCGCCCACACCGGGATAGGCGCCAGGCGTGTCGACGAACGTCATGATGGGAATGCCGAATTTTTCGGCCAGGCGCATCAGGCGCATTGCCTTGCGGTAGCCCTCCGGGCGCGGCATGCCGAAGTTGCGGTACTGGCGTTCCTTGGTGTCGCGGCCCTTCTGGTGGCCGATGACCATGACGCTTTGTCCGTTGAAACGGGCCAGCCCGCCAACGATTGCAGGATCATCCGCGTAATTGCGGTCGCCGTGCAGTTCTTCGAAATCGGTAAACAGGTGCTGGACGTAATCCAGCGTATAGGGGCGTTGCGGATGGCGCGAAACCTGCGAGATCTGCCATGGCGTGAGCTTGGCATAGATATCCTTGGTCATCGCCTGGCTTTTCTTTTGCAGCCGGCCAATCTCGTCGGAAATATCCAGTGCGGAGTCGTCCTGCACATAACGCAATTGCTCGATCTTGCCCTCAAGCTCGGAGACCGACTGCTCAAAATCCAGAAAGGTAACTTTCATCTGCACTTAATCCGTGTTGTATGGGGGCGGATGATACAGGAAGCCGCGCCGCGAATTAAACCCTAAAATTTGCTTGGTTATTCAGCCCAACGAAAAGAACCGCTTGATAGTGGCCAGTATCTCGCTACGCTGCAGTGACATGTCTTTGTAAGCGCCTGTCGCATCCAGATTCTGCATCGCCTCATCCAGCTCGGCGCGGCGCGTAACGAGAATATGCGAGATTTCCTCGGCGATGCCGGGACGCGCATGCAACAACTCCTCCACCACATCCTTGTCGATGCGGTAACACTCCACATCGGTTTTGGCGATGACCGAGGCCGAGCGCGGCGCGCCGGTCAACAACCCCATTTCACCGAAAAAGTTGCCGCGCCCCAGGATGCGCACGGTGCGCCGTTTGCCGTTGGGCAAATCGACGTAGACCTCGGCTTCACCGTTGATGATGATGTACAACCAATGCGAGCGCGCGTCGCCCTGTCTGGTGATGATGTTGCCCTTGGCAAACGGCGCAAAGCGCAGACGCTCCGCCACCCCCCTCAACTCGACATCATTAAGCTGGGAAAACAGTTCGACCCTGCGCAGGGTCTTGATTCGCAACAGCACTTCACGCTGGCGCATCCCTTCATCGTATTTTTCATTCTCTTTGGTAAGGTGAATGCTGTGTGCTTCCTGTGCCAGCTTGATGCCCGCACGCTGCAAAGCCGTCATGATGTGCCAGCGCAAAATGGCATCGGTGGGGTCGTCCGCCGCCAGATCAGTCAGCCAATAGCGCAAGGCATAACGTCCATACCCTTTGTCGTCCATATCCATCAGGATGCAACTCGGCGCAGGATCTTTGGCTACATTGGCAATATCGGTCTGCAAAATGGAATCCTCGACCAGGTTCACTACCCGCGTCGGCGCCGTATCCATGCCGACGTTGAACCACACCCAGCGCCGCCATTGCACGGGCTGGTCGGTGCGCCGTCCCAACACCAGGAACTTGTTCTTCATCAACTGGCTGTTGGGAAACACCACCGTCTCCCAGTTGCGCGTTTCCACCAGCGTGGAGCGCCAGCGAATATCCACCACCTTGCCCGAGATATCGTCCACCTTGATCCAGTCGCCGATATCAATGGAATTGTCCAGTTGCAGCGCCAATCCGCCGAGAATGTTGCCCAGCGTATCCTGCATGGCAAACGCCACCACCGCAGTAAGCATCGCCGAGGTCGCCAGGATGCTGCCCAGATCGAGACCCGCATAGCGCAGCCGCACCATGAACCAGGCGATATAGGCGATGATGACAAAGAAATCTTCGGTAATTCGCGGTGGGGTGAATTTGAATATTGGCAACACAATGCGAAACACCAGCAGCCCCCACAAGCGGATCACCGCGACTCCGGCACCGATGATGAAGACCTCGTGCGTCAAGGCGGCGGCACGCGGCAATTCCAGCGCATGCAGCAAACCGCTCGAGAACAGACCCAGCATGCAGATAAAGAAGAAGCCCAGTGTATTGACGAGACTCGCCCGTTCTTCGCGGCGCAGACGCAACAGCACAATCGCGATGCAAAGCACCATGATGAGCAGCGGCAATGACTCCTCGCTCCAGAAAAAACCGGTCATGCTGCCCCAGAAACTCATCGCATCGGCCCCGTTGAAAGACGATTCATTCTACACCGCGTAGCGCAGCAAAGGCTTTGCGCCAAGCCACAGCTTCCATGCAGCGCCGCTGGTCAGTTCGACGTGCCGCATATCGTGCTCCCGCAACACATCCAGGCTCAGCCGCTGCAATTTCCCCGCCTGCAACGCCTGCAACAAGGGTTGTGCATATTGCCGTTCGATGTGCAGTACAGCTTCGCGCCAGGCGTAAAGATCGCCGCGTTGCAAAGCTTCGCCCGCAGCATCACAAACCCACAAACCTTTGGCGTCTTGTCCATCCAGCATCACCTGCAGCGATTCGATCTGCTGCATACCCGCGGCCCGGGTAAATGCGCCGATCAAACCATCATCCCCCCCGACTGCATCGAACGCGGGCGCCGACGGCGCCGCCCGGCCGCCACCCCACAACCACAAACTGTTGATGATCGACTCGCCACGCGCCGCACGCAGCAGATTCAACGCGTGCCCATGCAGCAACATTTGCACCTCGGTGAGTATCCGTTGCCAGTGCATGGCATCGTCTCCCTGCAGCGGATGGTACCTGGCATCGCGCCACGCCACCTGCCGCAACGGCGCATTGGTCAGTTGCGGTTCCGCTTCCACCTGCACATACCAGCGCTGCGGATGCGGCGCAAAAAATTGCAGTCCTGTCCCGGCAAAATGCTCGTTCAAACAGTCGCACAGCCCCGAGGCCTCTTCCATACTCGCGGTCGCCTGTGGAAACAGCAACATCTGTGCTCCCTGCAAATGCAAATTCACCGGATCGGCGCACATCCAGAAGCGCCCCCCCACCTCCAGACCGTCGGCAGCGGCACGAACCGGTGCGACAGATTGCACACCAAACGCGTCACACAGTCTGTCCTCCAGAATTTCGGCAGGCAATGCGCTTGCTTTTCCGCGTGCCAGCAACTTTTCCAGCGCAGGCAAATGTAGTCCGGCGCACACTTCGGCGGCGATGTCCTGCGGGGGAATCAGGTCGGGAATGATCAAATGGAGTAGTTTCATATTGGCAGTTTACCATCCCGCAACACAGGCTCTTGTGGCACACTAACGCCCTTCAATATTTCGAGCTGCCGCCTTGCAACCCTACGAACTCTTCATCGGCCTGCGTTACACCCGCGCCAAACGCCGCAACCATTTTATTTCGTTCATTTCGATGATCTCCATGGCGGGTATCGGCCTGGGCGTGATGGCGCTGATCGTGGTGCTGTCGGTGATGAACGGCTTTCAGAAAGAAATACGCGCGCGCATTCTCGGCGTCACCCCGCATTTGCAGGTCATGAGCGACAGCGGACAGATCAACAACTGGCCGCAGGTGCTGGAAATCGTCGAGCAGCATCCCGAAGTGCGCGCCGCCGCGCCCTATGTCGCCGGCCAGGGCATGGTGTCGCTGAACGAGAGCGTGCAGGGCGTGATGGTGCGCGGCATTCTGCCTGCTGCCGAACAGCGCCTGACCGCGCTCGGCGACAAAATGAAAAAAGGCCAGCTGGGCGACCTGCGCGCGGGTGCATTCAATATCGTGCTCGGCGTGGATCTGGCGCGTTCGCTGGGCGCGCATGTCGGCGACAGCGTGCTGCTTATCACGCCGCAGGGGCAGATCACCCCCGCCGGCATGATTCCGCGCCTGAAACAGTTCCATGTGGTCGGCATTTTCGAGATCGGCATGGCGCCCTATGACAACGCGCTGGCGCTGATCCAGCTTGAGGATGCGCAAAAGCTCTACCGCCTGGGCGGCGGCGTGAGCGGCATCAGCGGCAGCCTGCGCAACCTTGACCTTGCGCCGCAAGTTGCCTGGGATCTGGAAGACAAGTTGCCGAAAGATTCTTACGCCACCGACTGGACGCGCCAGAACGCCAACTATTTTGCCGTGGTGGCGATGGAGAAGAAGATGATGTTCATCATCCTGTCGCTCATCGTGCTGGTCGCCGCCTTCAATATCGTCTCAACCCTGGTCATGGCCGTCACCGACAAGCAGGCCGACATCGCCATCCTGCGCACATTGGGCGCTTCGCCGAAAAGCATCATGCAGATTTTCATGGTGCAGGGCATGCTGATCGGTCTCATCGGCATGGGGCTGGGCGTACTCGGCGGCGTGCTGCTCGCGCTCAACATCGGCACCATTGTGCCCTTCATTGAACACTTGTTCGGCGTGCAATTCCTGTCCAAGGAGTTCTACTACATCAGCGAACTGCCCTCCGACCTGCAACAGGCGGATGTATTCGTGGTCGCGGGCATGTCCTTCTTCATCAGCCTGATTGCCACGCTCTATCCGAGCTGGCGCGCGGCCAAGATACAACCGGCGGAGGCATTGCGCTATGAGTAAGCAGGATTCCGAATTGGTCATCGCCTGCCACGACCTGCGCAAAACCTATACGCAAGGCGATCTGAGCGTCGACGTGCTGAACGGCGTGAATCTCGAAGTGAAGCGCGGCGAGCGCATTGCCATCGTCGGCGCCTCCGGTTCCGGCAAGAGCACCCTGCTGCACCTGCTGGGCGGGCTCGACACCATCACCGGCGGCAGCGTCAGCATCCTCGGGCAGGATGTCACCACGATGAACGAGACGCAGCGCGGCGAACTGCGCAACCGTTCGCTCGGTTTCGTCTACCAGTTCCACCACCTGCTGCCCGAATTTACGGCACTGGAAAACGTCGCCATGCCGCTGCTGATTCGCGGCATGAAACCCGCCGAGGCACATCCGCAAGCGGCCGCCATGCTGGAGCAAGTGGGTCTGGCACAGCGTGTTCGGCATAACCCGGGAGAGCTTTCCGGCGGCGAACGCCAGCGCGTCGCCGTGGCACGTGCTCTGGTCACCCAGCCTGCCTGTGTGCTGGCCGACGAACCCACCGGCAATCTGGACCGCGCCTCGGCTTCCACGCTGTTCGACCTGATGCAAACGCTCAACGCAAAACTCAATACCAGTTTCATCATCGTCACCCATGACCTCGAACTCGCGGGAAGGATGCAACGACAACTGCGTTTGGTGGATGGCGTGTTGCAGCCAGGTTAAATCAGGCTGAAAGAAAACTGGGAGCGCCCAAAATCGTCTGCACTATTGATCCGATGCGAAAACAGCGTCCATACCCCGTTCGGCCCGGGTTTGTCGATGGCCTGAAGCCATTCATGTTTCGATAAACTCAACACGATCAGCTTTATATCGATCAATCTGATTGCCATAGGGTGCGTTCGCACATTCCAAAAAGTCACGTGCAACCCTTTGAGCCCCCCCTTGTTGCCGGTCTGTCTACACTTCTTCAGGTTTCATCTTCCGGGTTTTCGGTAACCAATATGCCCGGCTTGGGGGGCCATTGCCATTGGTAAATCTGAATGCCTGCTATGTAGTGCCCTCTAGCAGAACTCACAATCGGCCAGTTTCCCGGCTGCACCAGGAACGGCAACCAGTGTATGGCAGGGAGTTATTTGATTGCCGCTACAGTACTTGTTTGCATTGACTCCTCGTTTTTCCTTTAGAATTGCCAACAAGCACTGCCTGATTCTCCGATTTTTCAATTTTTTTCAACTGGAATAATTTTCCGTACCCATGCGTAGCAGCGTGTCCTTCCGCGTCCTGATGATTGTTGCCTTGTTGTTTGCACAAATAGGCGGGGTCGCGCACGTTTATTCGCATGTTCTATCCGGGCAATCGATTACAAAGGCTCAGTTGCCTTCGGCTGACAAAACATCTTCACACGAAGAACATTGCGATTATTGCGCAACCTTTGATCAAATCGCCAGCGCACTCGCCAGCAGCATCGTCAGTTTTACGCCCTTCCGGAATTTCGACGGCTTGGGGCCAAGTCACTCCTACGCTTACACCTCCATCGCGTCGTTTCCCTTTGCGGCGCGCGCCCCGCCTTGCTCCGCTTAAGCCTTGAATCGTTCCTCGCCTGAATCGGGCGAGGATTGTCATGCCTCAGGAGTAAGCCATGTCACAAAAATATCTTTTGTTTGCAGCCCTTGCTGCGCTTATTGGAAATTCGCCAATTGTTTCAGCCCATGAACTCGGCGCCCATGTGCACGGAGTCGCAACCCTGCAAATCGCAGTGGATGAAAAAAACATGACGCTGTATTTTTCCAGCCCGCTCGACAACCTGCTCGGATTCGAGCACCTGCCGCGCGATGCCAAACAAAAATCCGCCGTGAAGAACATGGCGGACAACCTCAACAAAGCTGAGCAACTTTTCATCCCGACTGCGGAGGCGCAATGCACGCTCCAGTCTGTGAAGCTCGACTCCCTCGTGCTCGACCAGAAAAAAGATTCACAGCATCGAGAGGAATCAGGCGGACATGCCGATCTTGATGGCGAATTCGTCTTTGCCTGCAAACAGACCGGAAAGCTGCATGACCTCGAAGTGAAATTGTTCGACACCTTTCCCAATCTTCACCAAATGAAAGTTGAGGTCGCGACGTTGAAAAAACAGGCTTCGGCCAAACTCACACCAGACCAGCGGCGCGCAAGCTGGTAGGGCGATCATGACCAATCACGTTATCCGGATTGATAATCTGGCTTTCCGCTATCCCGATGCGGACAACGTTTGCCTGGATATCCGGGAGCTGCATGCCGAGGCTGGCGACCGCATCTTCATTTACGGTCCCAGCGGCAGCGGCAAGAGCACGCTGCTCGGGCTGCTGGGTGGCGTACTGACGCCGGAACGGGGAACGATTTCCCTGCTCGGCCACGAACTGACCACAATGACGCCTTCGGCGCGTGACAGGTTGCGCGCCGATCACATCGGCTTCGTGTTCCAGCAATTCAACCTGATTCCCTACCTGTCCGTGACGGACAACGTGCTGCTGTCCTGCCGCTTCTCTGCGCGCCGCCACAGTTGTGCGGTTGCCTCCGGCACCACGCTGCATGACGAAGCGACGCGGCTGCTCGATCATCTCGACATAGCATCTGAATTGCGCCACCGCCCCGTTACGCAATTGAGTGTGGGGCAGCAGCAACGGGTTGCGGCGGCACGCGCATTGATCGGGCGCCCGGAAATCGTCATCGCCGATGAGCCGACCTCGGCACTCGATGCCGAACGGCAGATTGCCTTTCTCGAACTGCTGTCGCGCGAATGCATCGCTGCCAATGCGACGCTGCTATTCGTCAGCCATGACCGCAGGCTCGCTTCCGGGTTCAACCGCGAGATCGCGCTGCCGTCACTCAACCGCGCGCAAATCGCGCAGGAGGTCGCATGAAATATCTGCTCAGTCTTGCCGTGCGCAGCGCATGGAACCGCAAGCTGACGCTCGGGCTGACCCTGATGTCCGTCGCACTGAGCGTTGCACTCCTCATCGGGGTCGAGCGCGTACGCCAGGATGCGCAGGACAGCTTCGCCCAGTCCGTATCGGGAACAGACCTCGTGGTTGGCGCACGAACCAGCCCGGTGCAACTGATGCTGTATGCGGTTTTTCATATCGGCGACGCCACCAACAACATCCACTGGCAAACCTGCAAGGACATCGCAGCGAATCCCCTGGTGGCCTGGACCATCCCGGTTTCGATGGGCGATTCCCATCACGGATTCCCGGTGGTCGGCACCACAACGGATTATTTCGCGCATTTTCACTATGGCGAGGCCGAGCCACTGACCTTCAGGGGTGGCAAACCGTTCGCCGGTTTGTTCGATGCGGTCATCGGCGCGGAGGTCGCCGATCATCTGGGCTACCGCATCGGCGACAAGATCACGCTGTCTCACGGCACAGGTGACATCGGCCTGACCGAACACGCCGACAAACCTTTCACCGTGACCGGCATCCTCGCGCGCTCGGGCACGCCTGTCGACCGCGCTGTGCATGTCAGCCTTGAAGCCATCGAGGCTATCCATCTCGACTGGCAGGGCGGGGCAAAGATTCCGGGATTTTCCATTCCCGCCGAATATGCAAGCAAGTTCGATCTTACGCCCAAGGAAGTCACCGCCATCCTGGTCGGTCTGAAAAACCGCGCCAGCGTATTCAAGATGCAACGCGCGGTTAATGAGTACCCTGCCGAACCCCTGCTTGCGGTACTGCCGGGCGTCGCCCTCGATCAATTGTGGCAAGTCGTCGGCGTGGCGGAGCGCGCCTTGCTCGCGGTATCCGGCATGGTCGTGGTGGTCGGATTATGCGGCCTGATAGCGGTCATCCTCGCCAGCCTCAACGAGCGGCGGCGGGAACTGGCTATCCTGCGTTCGGTCGGCGCCCGGCCGATGGATATTTTTCTGTTGCTGAGCGCAGAAGGTCTGTTCATCACATTGAGCGGCACGCTGATCGGCATGGCCTTGCTCACCGCGTTGACGGCAACTTTTGCACCCATAATCCAGTCGCACTACGGCCTGATGATAGCGCCCCGGTTTATTTCGCCGGACGAATTTGGATTGCTGGGTATCGTCGTCGGCGTGAGCCTGCTGGCCAGCCTGGCTCCCGGTTATGGCGCTTACAAGCTTTCATTGGCTGACGGTCTTACACCGCGTATTTGAGGAAATCATCATGCAATCCATCCGTACTCTCCCGTTCGCCGTATTGACCTTGTTGTTGCTTGCCGTGCAGCCCACCAATGCCTTTGCTGTTCCCACCATCGTGAGCGATTACAAAGTCGGGGACAGGCTGCAACAGCAAGAGGTCAAAACAAAATCGAAATACAGGAAGGTCTCCTGGGATGACCTCATACCGAAGGACTGGGATCCCATGGCTGCCTTCAAGGGAATCGATCTTTCCGATCTTTCCAAACTGAAAGACTCCGATCCGCGCGCCCAGGAAGCATTGCAGAAGCTGCGCGAGGCATGGGTCAACGCTCCCATCGCGCCGGAAATGAACGGCATGCGAATCCGCATCCCCGGTTTCATCGTGCCTCTGGAAGTTACGAACCACCGAATAACCGAATTTCTGCTGGTTCCCTATTTCGGCGGATGCATACATGTGCCGCCGCCGCCTTCCAACCAGATCATCCATGTATTCCCGCCCAAGCCGCTGAAGAAGGGCATGGAAAGCATGGATGCGGTATGGGTCAGCGGTACGCTGGAAGCGTTTCCTTCCGACACCGACATGGGCAGCGCCAGCTATCGGATAAAGGCGGAAATCGTCGATCCGTACAAGAACTGACGTTTGACGCAAATGAAACATATTGCGGTTTCCATAATTGGCGGCAACGTGCAGAACGCACTACGCCGCTTAATCTATCAATTGCTTCTGCAGACCATCGCTTTCAATCAAGACCAATTATCCCATCTGCTTCATAATCGATCTGCCGCTGTGGGGTAGGATCGCCCCCCCAGGAAACCGTGCGCTTCCTCCTGAGACAACGCCCCTCTTGCCAGCCTGAACAAGCTTCTTCAAATTTCCCCATCCCTGTTTCCCCGGAATCAATGTGCCCGGCATGGCGGAGTTTCCGTTGTCTTTCCCCATACCGGACACTTCAATAACTTTCCGCAGCGTCTTAAAAATTATTTGCTAATGAGAATGATTATCATATAGAATGCGAATCATTCTCATATTGGAGTTTACAAAAATGGCTTCAAAAACCGTTCTTCGGAAAGAAGCATGCGCCATCTGCCCGCCCCGGGGCATTGCGTCTGGCGGCCCTGCGCATGCCCTGATACTGGATAGCGGAATACTGTTTGCCGGTCGCAGCGAAGTCGTCGTCACGCATGGCGCAGACAAATATCGCTTGCGTCTCACGCGTCAGAATCGATTGATTCTGACGAAATAGCGATTCACCGTTTCTTCAGCCAGCCGTTGCACCAGGTGCATAGCCAGCCAACAACCCACCTAATAAAGGCTTTGCTATGAACCAACAAATACTCAATTCCAAAAAACCGCCATGCAAGCTGGCAATGCTTGCCGGCACCGTCGCGATGCTGTCACTGTCGCTCACTCTCCCGGCCCATGCGGAAGGTCCCATGAATACCGACGATGCCGGCACACTCGACAAGGGCGGCATGAAGATCGAAGCGATCTTGGGCAAGGACGACCAGGAGAAAGGCGGCGAACTGTTGTTCGGCTTTAGTCCCCTCGAGAACATGGAAATGGAAATCGGGTTCTCGCGCACCAATGACGGCAGCACGAATCCGGACAACGAATCGAACGGCATCGCCTTTGGCGCCAAGTGGGTTCCCTACCAGAACGTCACCGGCTGGTCGTTCGGCGCCCGCTTCGACTACGCCCGCTATACGACCGGAGAATATGCGAAACATGGATACGCACTGACCGGTCTGGCGTCCTGCCGTCTTGAAAACGGTCAGGTACTGCACATCAATCCTGGTGTGGCGCATTCGCGGACACAAGGTGTGCACGAGACCGTCGGTACCTGGGGCATCGGCTACGAGTTCCCGCTGGTCGAGAAGCTGCAACTGACCGTGGAAACCTATGGCGAGGAGCATAGCCGCCCGGACAAGGCAGTCGGCCTGCGATACGAGGTTTTCGACGGTTTCAAGATCTCGGCGGCAGCCGGGCAAGGCAATGAACACAACTTCGGCCAGGCCGGCTTCGCCTGGGAATTTTGATCATTTATATTAGGAGAAACCGCAATGAGTCCTGCTTCCTTTCCCCTCATGATGGCCGACGCGGGCACGTGCGTGACTGTCGTCGCCCTCCTGGGCGGCGCCGGTCTCGACCGGCGCATGACCGAGATGGGCCTGAACATTGGCGCCGAGTTGGTCGTTCTCCAGCGCCAGGGCGGCGGCCTGGTGGTGATGCGCGGCGCGACGCGCTATGCGCTCGGCGGCGGCATGGCCCACAAGGTCATGGTCGCTCCGTGCAGAACGCCCACGGCCGATCTTGCCGAAGCGGGAACACTGCCATGACAACCCTCGACAAACTGAAGATTGGCGACCGCGCCAAACTGGTCGGCTACACGGAAACCGGCAAGGGTTATCGCCGCAAGCTGCTGACCATGGGCCTGACGCCCGGCATCGAGATCGGCGTCGTGCGTGTCGCTCCAATGGGCGATCCGGTGGAGATACGGGTGCGCGGCGCATCCCTGTCCCTGCGCAAGGAAGAGGCCGCCGCACTGGACGTGGAGAAACTATGATGATGAAGCACACTTGCACCATTGGCCTGGTCGGCAACCCCAACTGCGGCAAGACAACGCTTTTTAATGCACTCACCGGATCGAAGCAGCGCGTCGGCAACTGGCCAGGCGTCACCGTCGCGCGCAAAAGCGGCGAATATCGCCTGGATGGGCAGCAGATCGAGGTCGTCGATCTGCCCGGCACCTATTCGCTGGATGTGATGGATCGCGAAATCTCGCTCGACGAAATGGTCGCACGCGACTACGTGCATGCGGGCGAAGCCGACCTGATCGTCAACATCGTCGATGCTTCCAACCTCGAACGCAACCTGTACCTGACGACGCAATTGGCCGAAATGGGCGTGCCCCTGCTGGTCGTGCTCAACATGGGCGATGTGGCCGAAGCCAGGGGCATGCGTGTGAATGCCGCCCAATTGGCCACGCAACTGGGCTGTCCGGTCGTGCCCGTCGTTGCCGCACAGGGCAAGGGCATCGTCGAACTGAAGGCGGCAATCCTCAAGGCTGCCGGCGAACAACCGCGCGCCAATGCGCGGCTGACTTATGCGGAAAGCGTCGAAGCCGCCATCGCAGCCCTCGCCGGCCGCATGCCTGAAGTGCATGGCATCGCGCCGCGCTGGCTGGCGGTGCGCCTGCTGGAAGGCGACGATCTGGCGAAACAGAGCGTCGGCCCGGAAATCGCGGCACTGGCGGCGCAACACGCCGGCGCATTCGAGGACGATCTCGACATTTTCGTCGCCGATGCGCACTACAGCCTGGCCAACCGCATCGCCAATGCGGTCGTAACGGTCAGCGGCCGCGTTGCGCGCGACAGCACCGGACGTATCGACCGTGTGGTGCTCAACCGTGTGCTGGGCATCCCGATCTTCCTGTTCATGATGTACTTGATGTTCATGTTCACCATCAAGCTCGGCGGCGCCTTCATCGATTTCTTCGACCAGGCCACCGGCGCGCTGCTGGTGGATGGCGTTGCGGAACTGCTCGGCGGCATGAACGCACCCGAATGGCTGACGTTGCTGCTTGCCAAAGGCATCGGCGGCGGTTTGCAGACGGTCGCCACCTTCATCCCGGTGATCGGCTTCCTGTATCTATTCCTCTCGGTGCTGGAGGATTCCGGCTACATGGCGCGTGCCGCCTTTGTCATGGATCGCTTCATGCGCTGGGTCGGCCTGCCGGGAAAATCCTTCGTGCCGCTGATTGTCGGCTTCGGCTGCAATGTGCCGGCGATCATGGCGACACGCACGCTGGAACACCGCCGCGACCGCCTGATGACCATTGCCATGGCGCCTTTCATGTCCTGCGGCGCGCGGCTGCCGGTCTATGTGCTGTTCGCGGCGGCATTCTTTCCGCACAGCGCGCAAAACGTGGTGTTCGGCCTCTACCTGATCGGCATCGCTGCCGCCGTCATGACCGGCCTGATCCTGAAAAATTCGCTGCTCAAAGGCGAAGCCACGCCGTTCATTATGGAACTGCCGCCCTACCACCTGCCCACGCTGAAAGGCGTGCTGCTGCACACCTGGGAACGCCTGAAGAGTTTCACCTTCAACGCCGGGCGCATCATCGTGCCGATGGTGTTGGTGATCAACGTCCTCAACGCGGTCGGTACCGATGGCAGCTTCGGCAACGAAGACAGCGATAAATCGATGCTGGCCGGCGTCGGTCGCAGCATCGCACCCGCTTTCGGCCCGATGGGCATGAGCGAGGAGAACTGGCCCGCCGCCGTCGGCATTTTCACCGGTGTGCTGGCCAAGGAAGCTGTCGTCGGAACGCTCAACGCCGCCTACACGGCGCTGGCGGAAAGCGCTGCCACGGCCAAGGGCACAGCAGCGGAAGCGGAAGAAGCATTCAGTCTGAACGCAAGTCTGTCGGCAGCCTGCGCCACCATTCCCGACAAACTGGGCGAGGCCTTTGGCGATTGGGCCGATCCGCTCGGCCTGAATGTCGGCGACCTGAGCGACCAGGCAGCGGTGGCCGAGAAACAGGAGGTCGCTACCGGCACGTTCGGCGCCATGGTGGCACGCTTCGACGGCACAGCCGGCGCCTTTGCCTACCTGTTGTTCATCCTGCTCTACTTCCCCTGCACGGCGGCCATCGCGGCGGTGCATCAGGAAAGCGGCACACGCTGGACGCTGTTTGTCGGGGCATGGACAACCGGTCTGGCCTATGGCCTGGCCACGCTTTATTACCAGATCGCCACATACGCGAATCACCCCGTGCAGGCGTTGGCCTGGATCGGCGGCGTGGTTGCCCTGTTTGCGGCGGCGTTCATCACCATGCGTCGCTATGGTCGGCAGGCAAATTTCCCGGCCACGCCGGTGCCACAGATTATTCAGGAGCCGTCATGATCATTGCGCGTGTTAGCGACTATCTCAAGGAACGCGGACGGGCCAGCCTGCAGGACATGGCGCTTGGTCTCGACACCAGTCCCGATGCCCTGCGCGACATGCTGGCGATTCTCGAACGCAAGGGACGCGTGCTGAGGCTGCCCAGCGGTACCGGCTGCAGCGGCTGCAGCAAATGCCAACCTGCGGATATCGAGCTTTATGAATGGCAAAGCCCGCCCTGAATATCCGCGACGGCCTTGTGTTGAAAAACACGAGCTATTCGACACCACGAATTTCTGTCGAAAGCCTGTTGGCAACCTTTCCGTCATCACCCTGTAATGAACCAGGGATAGATTACCCGTCATTCCAACAACAGGAGCGAAGAGCATGATCCCTTCCCACACGCTACCTCACCCCAAACCCACTGTCACTGACGCCGTCCTGCAGTCTTTCGAACACCTGCTCGATTTCAAGGCATTCGCCTCGCTGCGGCGCATGGTGACACATCAACAAAGCAAACCCCTGATCAAACGTTCCGACTTCATGAAGCTGGTCACGCTCTATCTGCCCGAGGTCGCTGCGCACATTGACGAGAGCGACTCCGGCATCGTGCATCTGGAAATCGGCGCCATGAAGCTGGCCACCAGGGACGCCCTCGCACGCAGCGACTTCGCCACCGTGCGCAAACACCTGTTCCTGATCGCCGACCTGTTCGACCGGGCCGACGCCGAACTTTACGAAGCAATCCGCATCTCGTATCTGGAAGCAATATTTCTCGGCGACACATCGGCTGCCCACATCGTAGCGCGCGGCATGCTGTCCAATGCGATGGAAAATGCTTTGCGACAAGCTGAATCGCGCCTGGAAAAGCAACGTTCCGAGCAGGCGTAACTTTCCGGCGCCCCTGAAACATCACCCGGCACTTGCGCGCCGGATCGCATGCGTCGCGAAAGGAAAATCAGGTGGCAATATGGTTGTAGCTTGGATTGTCGATCACGGATACCGCATCGACTAGCGCTTCGATCGCCTCCATGCGCGTATAACCCCGGCGCCAGGCCAATGCCACACGCCGCGCCGGTTCCGGCGCCTCAAAAGGAATTGATCGAACCATGTCGGTCCGGTAAGGACCGATCAGCGACCCGCTCGGCAGGACCGAAATGCCGTAGCCGGATGCAACCATGCAGCGGATCGTTTCGATGGAATGCCCCTGATGCAACGAGCCTTCTGCATGACTGATGTCCGGGCAAGCGTCGAGCACCTGTTCGCGAAAACAGTTACCCGCCTTGAGCACCAGCACGTCGTCTCCCCGCACCTCTTCGGCCGCAATGCTCTTGCGCTTTGCCCAAGCGTGCCCGCGCGGAACGACCAGTTGAAACGGTTCGTCGTAAAGCGCCCGTGTCTCGATGCCCGGAACGTCGAACGGCAAAGCAACAATCACGGCATCGACCGTTCCATATTTGAGGTAATCGGCGAGCAATGCCGTCATGCTCTCCTCAATATACAGCGACATGTGCGGAGCAGTGCGGCGCATGGCCGAGATCAGTTCCGGCAACAGATAGGGGCCGATGGTATGAATGACGCCCAGGCGGAATTCGCCTTGTAACGGATCCTTGCCCATCTGTGCCACCAGTTCGACCCGCCGTGTTTCTTCCAAGGCACGGCGCGCCTGGGCTGTGACCTGAAAACCGACATCGGTCAATCCCAGATGCCCCTTGCTGCGCTCGATCAGCGCCACGCCCAATTCAGTCTCCAGATTCTGGATGGCGACGCTCAATGTCGGCTGGCTGACCTGGCATCGTTCTGCGGCCCGGCTAAAGGAGCATTCGTCGGCGAAAGCCACCAGGTAGCGCAAAGCGGAAAGTTTCATCAGAGCCCCCATAGAAAACAACTATACGCATAATACAGAAAAACTATCGCAACTAGTTGATCTTAATCAATTTTTAATAATATTTGGCATGGTAACATCCTTGCCGGTTTCAGGGGTAATTTAACGCAAAAAGGAGAGTCACATGCAAATTCATCTTCTCATCGCCAGTCTGCTGATAGCCGGATCTTCCGGCGCCTGGGCAGCCAGCAACGAACCGATCCAGCCCATTCCGCAAGTCAAAGTCGCCAACCCGGCACTGGCGGAACTGGGGAAAAAACTCTTCTTCGATCCGCGCCTGTCGAAGTCGGGCTTCATTTCCTGCAATTCCTGCCACAACCTGTCCATGGGTGGAACGGACAACCTGAAGACCTCCGTCGGCCACAACTGGAACGAAGGCCCGATCAATTCGCCCACCGTGCTCAATTCCAGCATGAACCTCGCCCAGTTCTGGGACGGCCGTGCCAAGGACTTGCAGGAGCAGGCGGGTGGCCCCATCGCCAACCCGGGAGAAATGGCTTCGAACCATGCGCTCGCCGTCGAGGTGTTGCAATCCATACCGGCCTACGTCGCCGAATTCAAAAAGGTCTTCGGCAACGACAAGGTGACGATAGAGGAAGTGACCAAGGCCATTGCCGCTTTCGAAGAAACGCTGGTCACGCCCAATTCGCGCTTCGACAAATGGCTCAAGGGCGACAAGAAGGCGCTCACCGCCCAGGAATTGGCGGGCTACAACCTGTTCAAGGATAGCGGTTGTACGGCCTGCCACAACGGCCCCGCCGTTGGCGGTAATTCCTACCAGAAGATGGGTGTGGTTGAGCCTTACAAGGCAAGCAGCCCCGCCGAAGGCCGCGTCGCTGTAACCGGCCAGGACGCCGACCGTTTCAACTTCAAGGTGCCGACGCTGCGCAACGTGGAAATGACGTATCCGTACTTCCATGATGGTGCAGCCAATACCCTGAAGGAAGCGGTGGATACGATGGGGCGCGTGCAACTGGGCAAGAAGTTCTCCGACGATGAAAATGCCAAGGTCGTCGCCTTCCTGAAGACGCTCACCGGCGATCAACCGGACTTCAAGCTGCCGATCCTGCCGCCGTCATCGGATAGCACGCCACGATCGGAGCCGTTCGCGAAAAAATAAACACGGCGATGTAACATGAAAACGCCCCGGTACTTGCGTACCGGGGCGTTTCGACTTAATCATCATAAATTCATTTCAATTATGAAACCGTAGCCAAACAAAATCGCTCAAGAAACGCATGGCTCATTAAAATTTATTACACTCAGGCAGAACTGTATACTCCTTAACCTCTTCAATTTTTCCGCTTCTATCAATTTCCGCAATACTCAGGAAACAGATATTGCCTGTTAGTCCGATATCCACAGAATACTTACCGTCAGTCTTTGGAGTAAACATTTTCACACCTGGCTGACAGGTTGCTCCAGCAAAAGTCAAGTAACTCCGAATCGCGATAGCCTTTCCAGCAGGAGTCCGAATCGTTTTGGTTTTATCAAAATATTTGTTGTTGTTGGAAACAACTCCGACATTCGTAAAATCCTTGCAATCTCTCGCAGAAATATCGTTCACCTTAACATTGAAACCTCGGTTTCCGACATCTCCCATACGCTCACCAAAAACAATTTCCGGATCGTTATTCGAGATTGATTTGTAGGAATAAGGTGCCACACACCCGGACAAGAGAATTGCCAAAATAACGATTTTATAGTTGCGCATTTTTTTCCTAATGTGTACATATCAGATGGAATAGACAATTTCGAGAAGAGGTTTCTTGACTAAACAATTCAGTGATCAATTTTCGAATAGTCGGTGCGCACCATATACGCCTGCCAAAAACTAGTCAACAGAACAGAAGCCCGCAGCATCAAGCGCACCTCTTCTTGATTTGTATAATCCAAAACGCCCCGGCACTTGCATACCGGGGCGTTCGAATTGTTAGGGAGGCTCTGATTAAGTCCGTTCGCCCCGCCCCTTCGACACAACTCAGGGCTAAATCAGAGTTTCCTTGGTTTAGATAGATGAACCGACGGACGTAAGCGTCGGCAGTACAACGATAATCGCAGCCACGCCGATTAGCGCCCAACGAATCAACATGGCAACTTCTTCATATGCTTTTTTCATCTGACACCTCTCTTGGTTAACTCAAGATCCGGCTTGCTACTGCCAGATGCGATATCAGACATGGATTGTCAGGTATGGTTCAGCTCCATTAACCATGCCGCCTGTGCCATTTCCACAACACAAACAAGCGCCAAAACAAACGGATAAAAACAAATCCAATAATCGCCAACCCCATTGCAAGGATGGGAAGCCCGATCAACAGCGGTTTGCCCAATGCCGTCAGCCACATCCATATCTGGGTAAAACCCGTGGTCCAGTGCACTTCGGGAAAGGCAGGTACGACAGTTCCATACGCAGAACCCGACAGCCGGATACCAATTTCATACGCCAGCAGGTATAAAGGCACAATCGTAAAAGGGTTGGTATAGAGCGTGGTAAAAGCCGCCACGGGCAGATTGGCTCGAAACAGGATAGCCAACAGGGCAGCCGAGATCATTTGAAGCGGACCGGGAATCAAACCGCAGAATAATCCAATCGCCACGCCACCCGCCACCGAGCGGCGATTCAGATGCCACAGGTTGGGATGCTGCAGCCAATGCTGTACCGGACCCAGCCAGCGCTGGCGCAGGACGGTGTCACGGTCTGGTAATCGATCACGGAAGAATCTACGCATGAGTGGATTCTATATTCATTACGGTGCGCGACACACTATGGTTTCTTTCGCGATCTTCTTCACCCTCGGCGCATGGTACCTGCAGCAGCAAGCCGTATTGCCCGCCCTCCCCGCCTACTGGCCGCTTGCCGCACTCGCATTGCTGCTTCCGCGTGCCGGCAGAAAAAGTCTGATCTATGCCCGCAGCATGACGCTGATCCTCTGCGCCGCATTGCTGGGTTACAGCTATGCGGCATGGATTGCCCAGAATCGCCTGTCCGACAGGCTACCCGACGAATGGCAGAAAAAAAATATTGTGGTCACCGGCATCGTGGCGGAGATGCCGCGCCTGCACGAGCGCGGCCAGCGTTTCGCTTTTGATGTGGAAAGCACGCAAACGGAAGGTGTGCATGTTCCGCGTCGCATCCAGCTTGCCACCTATGACAGCGACAGCAACGACCCGCTGCAATTCAGTGCCGGCGAACGCTGGCAACTCACCGTGCGCCTGAAACAACCCCACGGCACCAGCAATCCGTACAGCTTCGATTTCGAGGCGTGGGCACTGGAGCGCGATATTCGCGCCTCCGGCTATGTGTATGCCAGGGGTGACAATCGAAAATTGTCGGAACGGAGCGCCAGCCCCGCCTACCTGGTGCAACGCCTGCGCGAAAAGGTGCGCACGCGTTTTCAGAAAACGCTGGGGGATGTGCCTTACGCGGGCATCCTCACCGCACTGGCGATCGGCGATCAGTCCGGCATTCCACAAACCGAATGGCAGGTATTCAGGCGCACCGGCGTCACCCATCTGATGAGTATCTCGGGGCTGCATATCACCATGCTTGCCGGTCTGGTTTTCGCCATTGTGTATTGGCTGTGGCGACGCAGTGTGCGTCTCACGCTCCGGTTCCCGGCGCGCAAGGCGGCCGCATTGGCAGGTCTTTTCGCCGCACTCTTCTACACGCTGGTATCGGGATACGAAGTGCCCGCCCAGCGTACGCTGTACATGGTGGCAACCATGACCGTGATGCTGCTGCTGTCGCGCAACGTCTCGCCTTCCCAATTGCTGGCAGCCGCCATCCTGGTGGTGGTGCTCGCCGATCCGTGGGCGGTACTGTCGCCGGGTTTCTGGTTGTCGTTCGGCGCCGTTGCGCTGATCTTTTATGTCACCGCCAACCGTTTGCACAAACAGCACTGGCTGAAGGAATACGGCAAGGTGCAATGGGCCATGATGATCGGCCTGATTCCGCCGTTGCTGGCGCTGTTCCAGCAACTGTCGCTGGTCGCGCCTGTTGCCAACGCCTTCGCCATTCCGCTGGTCAGCTTTGTCGTAGTTCCCCTCACCCTGCTCGGCACCTTGCCGCCGTTCGAGTGGATGCTCTTCGTCGCCCATGAAGCCTTGCGCCTGTGCATGTATCTGCTCCTCCTGCTGGATCAACTTCCCAATATTGTCTGGGCCCAACATGCGCCGCCTGCCTGGACCATCCTTGCCGGTGTCGGCGGCGCGCTGTGCATACTTGCCCCGCGCGGTTTTCCGTTGCGCTGGGTGGGTGTCATATTGCTAATGCCGATGTTTCTGGTCGCCCCCGAACGACCTGCCGCAGGCAGCGCGCACGTGCTGGTATTCGATGTCGGCCAGGGCTTGGCAGTCTCCGTACAGACACGCAACCATGCAATGCTCTACGACACCGGACCGGATTTTTCGGGAGAGTCGGATAGCGGTAATCGCATCCTGCTGCCCGCGCTGCGCGGCATGGGCATAGCCCAACTGGATACTCTGGTGCTGTCGCATAACGACATCGATCACGTCGGCGGAACGGAGTCTGTGCTGCAGGGTCTGCCGGTATCCAATGTTCTTTCCTCCCTGCCAGATACCAATCCGATATTGCAGCTCGCTGCACACAACGAGGCCTGTATCGACGGACAATCGTGGGAGTGGGACGGCGTGCGCTTTGAAATATTGCACCCTGCAAAAATGCATACCGCGAATTCCAAAGAACATGACAACGAACGCAGTTGCGTATTGTTGATCAGCACCGGACAGCACAGCTTATTGCTGGCCGGCGATATTGAAAAAAACTCCGAATCGCGATTGCTGAAGCTGCACCCCGAGAAGCTTTACTCCACAATATTGGTCGTGCCGCATCACGGCAGCAAGAGCTCTTCTTCGCAGGATTTTGTGAGGGCCGTGCATCCGCAATATTCGATCTTCACTTCCGGATATTTGAATCGCTTCGGGCATCCCAAAAAAACAATTGTGGAACGCTACCAGACTGCCGGAAGCAAAATATTGCGATCCGACAGGGACGGTGCGATCAGCATCGCGATGGACGCACAAAAATTCCAGATTGACCGCTACCGACAATCGCACGCGCGATACTGGCAAAACGACTCCTCACCTGAATCATCAAGGCAATAAAAAACGGAAGCCGACTCACGCCGACTTCCGTTTATATTGCCTGTTCCAAACTTCTCTTTGCTATGCCTTCAACGCCACGAACACTTCTTCCAGCATCTTCTTGGCATCGCCGAACAACATGCGGTTGTTCTCCTTGTAGAACAGCGGATTGTCCACGCCCGCGTAACCGGATGCCATGCTGCGCTTCATCACGATGGAGGTCTTGGCCTTCCAGACTTCCAGCACCGGCATACCGGCGATGGGGCTGCCCGGATCGTCCTGCGCTGCCGGATTCACAATATCGTTCGCGCCAATCACGATGGCAACATCGGTATCCGGAAAGTCCTCGTTGAGTTCGTCCATTTCCATCACGATGTCGTAAGGCACCTTGGCTTCGGCCAGCAGCACGTTCATGTGGCCGGGCATGCGACCCGCGACCGGGTGAATGCCGAAGCGCACATTGACACCCATCTCGCGCAACGCCTGGGTGATCTCGTACACCGTGTGCTGCGCCTGTGCCACCGCCATGCCGTAGCCCGGCACGATGATCACGTTCTTGGATTCACGCAGCAATTCCGCCGTTTCCACGGCACTGATTGGCGACACTTCGCCCGCCGGTTGCGCATCGCCGCTGGCCGCAGGCGCAGTGCCGCCGCCGGTGCCGAATCCGCCCGCGATCACGCTGATGAAGTTGCGGTTCATCGCGCGGCACATGATGTAGGAAAGAATCGCACCGCTGGAACCCACCAGCGCGCCGGTGACGATCAGCAGGTCGTTGTTCAGCATGAAGCCGGTCGCCGCCGCCGCCCAGCCCGAGTAGCTGTTGAGCATGGACACCACCACCGGCATGTCGGCGCCGCCGATGGCCATCACCATGTGGATACCGAACAGCAGCGCGATCACGGTCATCACGGTCAGGCCGATCATGCCGGCGTTGATCGATTCGGCATGCAGGAACTGGTAGCCGAACACGATGACGATCAGCAGTCCCAGCAGGTTGAGCCAGTGGCGTGCCGGCAGCAGCAGCGGCTTGCCGCCGATCTTGCCCGAGAGTTTGCCGAAAGCGATGATGGAACCGGAGAACGTTACGGCACCGATCAGAATGCCGACGTAGATCTCGATCTCGTGAATGGCCTTTTCAGCGCTGCTCAAATTCATTGCCGCTACCGGATCGATGTAATTTGCGAAACCGACCAGGCAGGCAGCAAGACCGACCAGGCTGTGCATCAACGCGACCAGTTCCGGCATTTGCGTCATTTGCACCTTGCGCGCCGCATAGAGTCCGACGCTGCCGCCTACCAGCATTGCGCCGATGATCCACGGCATACCGGCCATCGTGACGCGCGGGCCGAACACCGTCGCCAGCACGGCGATGGTCATGCCGATCATGCCGTAGAGATTGCCGCGTCGCGAGGACTCGGGATGGGAAAGACCGCCCAGACTCAGGATAAAGAGAATGGTCGCACCAATATAAGAAACAGTTGCCAAGCTTGCAGACATCATGATGATTTATCCTTATTTACGGAACATCGACAGCATGCGTCGGGTAACGGCGAAGCCGCCGAACATATTGACCGCGGTGAGCGCAATGCCCGCCACCGCCAACCAGCGTATCCATGCATCCGGGCGATCCAGTCCTTCCGAAAGAGGAGGAGCGATCTGCACCAGCGCACCGATGGCGATAATGCTGCTGATCGCATTGGTCACACTCATCAACGGCGTATGCAGGGCCGGCGTGACATTCCACACCACCATGTAGCCGACGAAGCAGGCGAGCACGAACACGGTGAAGTGTCCGAGGAATGCTGCGGGCGCATAGGCACCAACGAGCAGGAACAGCAGCGCGGCAATGCCGAACATGACTGCCGTTTTGGTTGCCGAGGCTGGTGCGCCACCACCACCATGGCCATGCGCAGGCGCTGGTGCGGGTTTCGCTGCCGCCGGTTTAGGCGCTGGCGGCAGTTTCGGCGCAGGCGCAGGCCAGGTGACCTCGCCGTCCTTGATGACTGTCAGACCGCGAATCGCATCATCTTCCATGTTGACGTTGATGTTGCCGTCCTTGGTCTTGCACAACTCTTCGGTCAGACGGAACAGGTTGGTTCCATACAGGGTGGAGGACTGCTTGGCCAGACGGCTGTTCAGATCGGTGTAACCGACGATGGTCACGCCATGTTTCACCACGGCCTTGCCGGGTTCGGTCAGTTCGCAATTGCCGCCGCGTTCTGCCGCCATGTCGACGATGACGCTGCCGGGCTTCATGCTCTGCACCATCTCGGCGGTGATCAGCCTTGGCGCGGGCTTGCCCGGGATCAAAGCGGTCGTGATGATGATGTCCACTTCCTTGGCCTGCTTGGCGTACATCTCGCGCTGCGCCTGCTGGAAGCCCTCGCTCATTACCTTGGCGTAACCGCCGCCACCGCCGCCTTCTTCCTCGTAATCAACCTTGACGAATTCGCCGCCCAGCGACTTGACCTGATCGGCCACTTCGGCACGCGTGTCGTTGGCGCGCACAATGGCGCCCAGACCGGCGGCGGTGCCGATGGCAGCCAGACCGGCCACGCCGGCACCGGCGATGAATACCTTGGCCGGCGGAACCTTGCCTGCGGCCGTGATCTGGCCGTTGAAGAAACGGCCAAAAGCGTTGGCGGCCTCGATGACGGCGCGGTAGCCGGCGACGCCGGCTTGCGAGGTCAGCGCATCCATCTTCTGCGCACGGCTCAGCATGCGCGGCAGACAATCAATGGCCAGCACGGTGGCTTTCTTCGCCGCCAGTTGTTGCATCAATTCGGGATTTTGCGCGGGCCAGATGAAACCGATCAAATGACCGCCTTCGCGCAGCAGACCGACTTCTTCCTTTGTCGGTACGCTTACCTTGAAGACGATGTCGGATTCAGCCCACAGCTTGGGAGCTCCAACGATGATCTCGGCACCTGCAGCGCGATAAGCATCATCACTGCAATTCGCCGCCTCTCCGGCACCGGATTCAACCGCAACTTTGAAACCCAGCTTGATGAGTTTCTCCACGACCTCCGGTACTGTGGCAACGCGCTTCTCCCCTGCTGCCGTTTCACGGGGAATTCCTATCATTAATGGCATGTCGTTTTCCGTTCAAAAAATTATTCAATACTCGTCGCGCGGAATCAACATCCAGTCAAACCGCACCACGTGCCCACCTGCCTGTGTTTCCGCAGGAATACTGCCTGTACTTAATTGGGTACTCTCCTGATAGCACGCTACTGCAAAACGCCCGGATAACCGGGCGAAAATTTATAAGCAAAAAAATATATGTACCTGTTACACAACCAAGAGCGACATGACCGCAGTCTTGAAAAGACATGCAAACACGCTTATCCACCCTGAACGAAGTAGTGAACAGGTGCCATGCGCTGGGCGATAACCTTACTCAGTTGCGCTTTTTTTTGCCAGTCAGCGACAATCGCTACGCTCATTGCCGTAGCAATGACAACATCCTCTGCGATTCATGGAGAAATCCCCGTTTTTACTGCTTTTTGAATTTTTTAGCTCTTCTTATATAGATAGAGTATTGGTCAGGTCTATGCCACCAACGGGGGCAGTGTAATTCAAACTTAATTTCTTCACCACTCCAAATTTGGACTATTTGGTAATCGTCAAAAATGAAAGTTTGCTTACGCCGGCTTTCTGAGCAATGGCCATGACCTGCGCCACGCGTCCGTAATTTACTGCGGTATCTGCTTGTATTTGTAGCTGGAACTGTGGATCGGCAGCCCGGTTTTTGAGCATCTCGGCCAAGCCTTCGTCGCTTAAACGGGCCGAATCCAGCGAAATATTCCCTTCGGCATCGATCGCCAGACTGACTTTTTGCAGCTTGTCGTCGTGCGCAACCGATTCCGTCTTGGGCAGGTTGATCTTGAGCGACTGCGGCGCCAGCAACGGCGCGGTGATGATGAACACCACCAGCAGCACCAGCATCACGTCCACCAAGGGCGTGACGTTGATCTCGCTCATCATGCTGTCTTCCTGGGAATTGTTTCCGAATGACATAGCGCGCCTCTACAGTTTGGAATTATGCTTCTGCGCCAGGCGCATGAAATCGTGGGCAAAATTCTCCAGATCGGTTACATGCACCTTCAGGCGACGCAGGAAAAAGTTATAGGCCAGCACAGCCGGCAAGGCGGTGGCAATGCCGATGGCAGTGGCAACCAGCGCTTCACCGATGGGGCCGGCCACCACATCCAGCGAAGCCGAGCCGCTTTGCCCGATGTTCTGCAACGCGTGCATGATGCCCCATACCGTACCGAACAGCCCTACAAATGGTGCGGTTGAACCGATCGTGGCCAACTCCGCCAGACCGCGTTCGTGATAACGCTGGATATTCTGTAATTGCTGGCGCAATTGGCGCTCCAGCACTTCGCGCGGTGCACCCACATGTTTCAAGTCGTGCTGTGTCTCGTTCAAGGTCTTCAATTCGGCAAAGCCGGACTGGGCCAGACGCGCAATATCGCCCTGACTGTTTTGTGCGGCCTGTTCCGCCTCGCCCCACTCGCGCACCGACCAGAAACTGTCGTTGAACGCACGATCATCCTTTTTGGCCTGCCATTGTTTCCACAACTTGAACAACGCGATGGACCAAGTAACGATAGAAAGCACAATCAACAGCACCAGCGTCCCGAAAACGATGGGGGAATTGACGGAAAAAAGTTCGTTCATGCTTCGCTATCCTCTAATGAAAATTTGATGGGAACCAGAAACCGTTGCGTCACGGCCTGGCCGAAACGACGTGCCGGTGAAAAGCGCCAAGTCTTCACCGTCTGCATTGCAGCATTGTCCAAAATGTCGTAACCGCTGCCCTGATGCAACTTCACATCCCCGGCTTTGCCTTCTGCCAGCACCTCCACATCCAGCACCACTTTGCCGTGATAGCCCATGCGCCGTGCCACCATGGGGTAAGGAGGTTTCGGGTTATTGAGGTAATCGGCCCTGTAGTCCGGCTCCGCATCCAGCACCACCGGGGATGGCGGCGTAGCCTCCTGCGGCACGGGTTGCACTTCTTCCTTCGGCGCCGGTTCTTCGGCCGGCACCGGATCGGGTTCGCGCGGCTTGGGTTTGGGTTGCGGAATGACGTCGGCCTGTTGCATTTGCATGTTGGCAAAAGAGATGGACATTTCGTTGACCAGCACGGCAGGCGATTCCGGCTGCAAAAAGTAGGTGGCAAACACAAGCAGGTGCAGCAGAACGACAATGCCAACCACGGCAAAGCGCTCGCTTAACGGCGAATTTTCCGGTTCATTGGGAAATTGCGAATACATCTCCAGCGTGCCCACCATGTCCATGACAGCCTCCATGCTACCAGCGCCCCTCCAAAGTCGCCATGAGCGAGCGGTATCCGCCCTCCACGGCATTCAACTGCCACGTGCTGCCGCCGCTCATGAATTGCGTGCTGCGCTCCGTATCCGCCGCCAGCAGGTTCTGGGCGCTGAAACGCAGCTTGTATTGCGCGTTGAGTTTGTACAGCCAGAAGGCATCCAGTGTCGTCCTGGCTTTCGTGTAACCATATTGCTCGCCGGGAATATCGGTCACGCTGCGCCCGGACAGTTGCAGCGACAGACCGTAACTGGATTGCAGCTTGGGCAAATTGCCGTCCAGTCCCGCAGACAAAACATACTTGGGCGTGTCCTGCGCCATGCGTGTAATGCCACGGCGCTCATCGTTCACTCTGGCATGCGGCAGGGTCAGGTGCGACTTCACGGTCGCCCCCTTCCAACCGAAACTGTCGGTACGCACCTTGCCGTCCAGTTCAACCCCCCAATGCAGGGCTTTGCCCTCGTTGTAGGGCCGATCCACCCAGCGCACGCCTTCCAGCTGCACGCGGCGCTCGGTGAAATCCTGCGTGGAGCGCACATAGAGATTGGCGCCCAGCACGCCCGCCTCGGCATCCAGGTATCGTTCCAGCACCGCCTCGAAATTCAGGCTGCGCTCGGGCAACAGGTCGGGGTTACCGCGCTTGTCCGCTTCCACCGGCGTATTGGTGCCGACACTGAGCGTCGCGGCATTGCTGATCTCATCCAGCTTGGGCATTTTCAAACCGGCCCCCAGCGAGGAACGCACCAGCCATTTGTCCATCGGCTCCCAGCGCACAGCCAGCGATGGCATCACCTGCCCGCGCTGTTGCGAAACACCCGAGGAATCCAGCGCAATGGTTTCGCCGCGCAAGCCGTAAGTCAGCGTGGTTTTGGGTTGCACCATCCAGTCGTCCTGCACCCACGCAATGCTTTGCCGCTCATGCGCCTCGTAAGCAGCAAAACTGCCGGAGTAATCCTGATCCTGGGTGCGGCGCAGATTGATATGTTCCAGCCCCACCGCCACCAGATGCTCGCCGCCCAATGGCTTGTCCAGACGCAACGCAATGTTGGATTCGACTTCCCGGCTCTCGTTATGATCGGTCGTATTCGTTAGGCCGGTACGCACGGTATCCGTCGCGGTCTTTCTGTTGCTGACCGATGCCCGGCCGGTCAGCTTGGTATCGTCGAGGTGCTTTTCTCCCTCGACGCGAACGCGCACCATGCGCACCAGACTGCTCACGGTATTTACACGCACGCCGTTTTCCGCCGGGTTGACCGACCCGGACAACGTTGTCTCGCTGCTTGAATCCTGCGGACTGAAGAAGTACATCGGCGCAACTGTCAGGCTATCGTTGCCGTCCTTCCAGGTCATGCGCGGCGTGAACGCGTGATGCCCCATTTTCCTGGTACCACTTTCGCTCTCGAAAATATGCGACGTACCATCCTGCTTGTCCGCGCTGCTTGAGATGGGCGAGTTATTCCAAATCAGACCGAGCGGCAAGGACCAGGCAAATCCGCCTTCGCCGCCATTTTGGGTAATCGCCAGCTGTCGATACAATTCCGATCCGCGCGCGCCCAGACCGACCCTGATTTCCGTCGATCTTTTGGGTATCGCCTTCTTCATGATCAGATTCACGGTTACAGAGGCCGCACCGCCAAACTCCGCCGAAGAGCCGCGAATAATTTCAACGCGTTCCAGATCCCCGGAAGGCAAACGCCCGACGATGCCCACCATGGAGCCGCCGCCTGCCGAACGCTCGCCGTCGATCAGAACCTGTACGGAATCGCGCGACATGCCGCGTGTGCGATGCCCCATGCCGCCGCTGCCCAACTCGACTCCGGGCAACTTGCCCAACACCTCGCCGATGGTGATCACGCCGAGATTCTCGATATCCTTGCGATTCAGGATGACCTTTTGCGTCGTGGCGTCGCGACGTTCGGCCACATCCGACATTTGTCCCGTGACCGTAATTTCTTTCAGTGCAGGCTGATCTTCCGCCCAGGCAGAAAAGCCGGCAAACAGCCCGGCAATAAGCAGCGTGAAGCAAGCACGGCTATGGCTTGCAAGCCGGTGAAACAGGGAAAAGCCAACGGGGTGTTCCAAAAAAGCCAAGCTTGAATGCATCACGACTCCAGAATGAATTACTTGTGGCATAACCGGGAAATGCAATGAATGAATTCAATTGGCATCGCTCCCTCCTCAATATTTTTATAATTATGACAAACAAGAACACCGTTCCCCTGCGGCATTTCGCCGCAGCCCTCACCATCTGGCCAGATTGCTGATCCCTACCGCCACCAGCAACAACGCGCTGACACGTTCGATCTTCGGACGCCAATCCTGCAGTTGTTCGCGCAAGCGGGTACCCATATAGGCCATACCGACTCCGTAGGCTATCGCGGGAATCACGATTGCGCCCAGGCCAAAACTCAAGCCCAGCAACAGTCCACCCGCTGCACTGCCGGTCATTGATGCCGAGAACAGCACGAGTCCCAAGGGGGCGCAAGGACTCAGCGTCATGCCGATACCCATCAGGAACAGGCCGCCGGGCAGCAGCGCGCGCGAACTTTCTTTCCTGTCCATGCGCTGCAACGGCACGCTCTGCGAATTCGAAGAGGAACACACCTTTTCCTGTTTGCGCAGCAACAATGCCAAGCCCATCATCAACACAGCACAACCGACCACGATACGCACGCTGTCGGTAGTGATCGCATCCTTGAAGTAATGCCCGGCCATACCGACTGTCGCACCGAACGCGCTGTACGCGGTCAAGCGGCCCAGAGACAAGGGCAGAATGATCTTCCAGGATTTTTTGATGCCACCATCGCTGGCCAGGAACACCGGCCCCAGGAATGGCGCGCAACTGATGAGACAAGGACCCATGCCATAGGCGAATCCCAGCGTTGCCGCCATCGGTGCACCGACCACCATGTCGATATCGATCACACCTTCTCCAGACTCTGCTCGTCCATGAACTCGCTGCGCGCCAGCATCGCGGCTCCGAATGCGGTGGTGGTCTGCGGATGCTCGGGCACGACCAGTTCGCGCCCCAATTCGTCCTGCAGCGCAGCGACCAGCCCTTTGTTCAAGGCCGGCCCGCCGTCGAAATACACGCGATCCTCGATGCCGACACGCTTGGCCAGACGCACCGTGCGCGAGGCGATGGAGTAATGGATGCCGGCAATGATCTCCGCCTTGCCGTGTCCCTTGGCCAGCAGGCCGATGATCTCCGATTCGGCGAACACGGTGCAGGTGCTGTTGATGGTGAGCGGCGCGCCGCTGCCCTGGAAATGGCAATCGCCCAAGTCTTCCAGATCAAGATCCAGATTGCGTGCCGCCACGTCCAGAAAGCGCCCGGTGCCCGCCGCGCATTTGTCGTTCATCGCAAAGTTGACGACATGGCCGTTGTTGTCGATCTGGATCGCCTTGGAATCCTGCCCGCCGATATTGATGATGGTGCGCACGCCGCCGTGGGCTTTGCCCGCCTCGAAGGCGCCGATGGCGTTGGCGGTGATCTCGCTGATCGAATCGTCGGCTTCCTTGAACAGCTTGCGCCCGTAGCCGGTGGCGATCAGGTAACGCACGTCCTCGCGCTGCAAACTCAATTTGCCGAGCAGGTTATTCAGCGCCTCCAGCGAATTCTTGTGGAACAGGCTGCCGGAAGGCGCGACATGCACCCCGGCCAGTTTGCCTTCTTCATCCACCACCGCCACTTTGATGGCGGTGGAACCTACGTCTATGCCCGCAAAATATTTCATCGATAAACCCTAATATGCATTCCGGTAGGGTGGGCACGTTTTTATGCCCACGCGGAAACAATCGCTGCTAACGCGTGGGCACCAAAAACGTGCCCACCCTACATCTTTCATCACGCGCGATGCTTCTTCCTGTTCTTCAACGATTCGAGGAACGCCTCGATGCGCGTGGACAACTGACCTTTATCATCCGTACTGTAATCGGTCTCGATATACAGCATCGGGATGCCCGCCTTGTTGAATTCATCCGCCACGCTGCGATATTCCATCTCGTACACCTGACACCCGGCAAAAGCCTGGTATACCACGCCATCCGCATTGAAGTCCCGCACCAGGTCGAGCAGGCGCCGCCTGCGGTCGTCGTTGCGCGTGAAGATCGGGCAGGTACAGGGCTTGAGATACTTGTCGGCCAGGCTGTCCACCATATCGTTCACCAGCCATTCGTCGACTGCCGTCATGTCGTACAACATGCGGTTGGCGGAACAGGTTTCGTCCGTCACCACCACGCCGCCTGCCTCTTCGATCAGCAACGGTAATTTGAGATTGGGGAAAATGGGAGGCGAACCGGTGAACAGCACGCGTGGCGCCTTGCTTTGCACGGCCTTAAACCCGGCCTCATCGCGCAATTCAAGTTCCGCGTTCAGCTTCTCCACCGCATCCGTCCAGCGTTCGATGTCATCAAAGAAATAGGCATTGGTCACCAGGAACGCATCCTTGCCCAGGATCAGCGATGGCGACTTGCGGCGGAAGTTGTGCAGCTTGCGGAACGCGGCCTGTGCGCGGCTGGTCTTGGCCATGGCCGCCTGCAGATTTTTGCGCGTCAGTTTCTTGCCGGTCAGCTCGCGCAGCCGTGCCGCAAACTGGCGCACCGAACGTTGCCAATACACGCGCGACGCTTCGCTTTCCTTGACGTTGGGGAATTCAAGTTCGTACACCGAATGCCCCATACCCTCGATCATCACGCTGGCCTTTTTTTTCTGGTCGCAGGTAGTGGGGTTGACGATCAGGTCCGGCTTGCCAATTTTCGGGATCACCGTTTCAGAGTTGAGCATGCCCAACGTAGCCTTCACCAGCGAGCAGGATTTGGCCGGCATGAAATCCGCGCCCTTCTGGTCGTAGTGGTAGGAGCCGTTGCACAAGCGCATCGGCGTCGCGCCGAACGCGTAGATCAGCTCTTCCGGCGCCTGGATGCAGGTAGTGCCGACCAGCATGCCCTCGTGCTTCACTTCGTCGCCGTGGCAATACACACGGCGGAACAGGTCGTAGAAATACGCCATGGATTGCGGATTATCGGGAAAGTCGTCGACGATGTGATCCAGCATGTTCTCCGCTTCGCCTGCCTGGCGCGAAAGGTTATACGGCGCCGCCTGGATCGGTATTACTTTGGCGTCATTTTCCATGCTGCACTCCTTTACCCATACGTTTGATGAAACCCGCTTCGGTCGATTCGAAGATGGGGATGCCGGCGAAGGTGGCCTTCAGCGCCCCCGTCTCCGGACAGGACGCCACACACTTGAGACACATGGTGCAGTCGTCGGTCATGATGTTCGTGTTCTTGATGTCGTCCGCGATTTCCTTGATCTCCATATCGCACACGTTGTAGCAATCGCCGCAGCGCGTGCATTTGCTGCCGTCCTTTTTCAGCTTGAGCAAGGCGGGTTTGGAGATCAGGTAATGCAGCGCGCTCATCGGGCAGAAGAAACAGAAGAAACGTTTCTTGACGAATGAGCCGACCAGGAACAACGCCGTGATCGATATGCCAAGTGCGGTCATGACCATCGCCGCCGAACTGGAAAAGTCGATGGTGAATTGCGAGAAGTCGCCGGTAAACATCGGCAGGATCATGCGCGCCGGACAGATCAGGCAGAACGGCGGACTCATGCTGTGCGAGAACAGCCCGCCGCCTATGCCGAGCGGGATCAGGATCATCAACGCCAGCAACAGATACTTCACTTTGGTCAATTGCGCGAACTGGCCATGGCTATAGGTGGAGTAGCGGATACCGAGGCGACGGCGCAGCGAAGTCAGCCAATCCTGAATGGTGCCCAAAGGGCAGATGAAGCCGCACCAGCCTTTGTTCAGGAAGATGAACCACAGCGCGAAGATCAGGAAACCCGTAAGCACGGCAATGCCCGCATAGCTGAACAGCCGCGCCCAGGGCAGGCTCAACTGGTGCTGCAACGGCAACAGGTAACAGACACCCGCACGCCCCTCCTGGTTGTAGCCGCAGGCAAAAAACGGCAGGCGCGAACCCAGGTCGATGGCGAGATAGCCGCCATAAACGAACAGGACAAAAGCCGCTAGCTGGAACCAGAAACGGAAGCGATTGAAGTGAACATGATTGACCGCATCACGCAACGCCTGCAGGCGAGGACTACTTGCCTTCATGGAAGCGCTCCTCCTGATACGGTTTGACCCGGCGGCGACGGTAGAGATAGACCGCCACACCGCAGAACAGCAGGATGGCCATGCCTACGCCGAGAGCCCAGGCGTAGGAGAGATAGTCGGTTGGCGAAGGATAGTAATTGCCCGATAAGGACGCCTGGTAGCGCACGCTGGTGTAAGGCTTGTCCTGATATTTGCCGGTCTCGGCCGCATTGGCTTCCGCGATCAGCAGATAAGTGGCCTTGAAGCGCTTCTCGAATTCATTCCACGGCGGGAAATAATCGCGCACGATCTGGAAACTGACCCGCCCCTGCTCGTCGCTCACTTCTTCCTTGCTCCAGCCCTGGTAGCTGACCATGCGCACGCGCGCGCCCTGCAGCGGTAGCCCTTTCTTCAGCACGATGAAAACCTGATCTTCACCCGACTTCAGTTGAAAGAACTTCCTCTCGTCCGGCTTGCGCTCGCGTACGATCTCCAAGGGGGCCGATTCGGAATAACGCGTCGCCTGAAGCCCCCTGGCGGCTTCCTCAACGTCGCCGCCATGCCCGAAGTTGGCGACCTCGGCCTTGGCGACATTGACGTTCAGGATATCGCCCTGCAGTTTGCGGCTGGTCAGGTACAGGCGATAGAAACCCTGTACCGGCATTTCGAAGGACAAGCCCTTGCGGTCGTCACTCGCGGACGGCAAAGGTTCTCCCTCGGGTTTGCCGTCGGGCGTGACGAGCAAGGTTTCCACTTGCGCATCGGCATCTTCCTGCGCAAATCCGGAGCGTTGCGGATCATTGCCGGCACGCAGCCACAGGCGTTTGACGGCAGGCTTGCCCCATCCTCCTCCGCTCATGTCCATGCCAGCCATGCCACTGCGGCCACCGCGCGCTCCGTCGCCGCGCATCGGCGGTGTGTCCGACAGCCAGAGCGCGCCACCGCTGCGCATCCCCATGCCGGACGGACGCCCCCCGCTGCGTGCTGCTCCCTCTGGCATGCCCTTCATGGAGGGCTTACCGCCGGATCTTCCACTCCTGAGTGAACCTTCATCCTTCATACCCGGCATACCGGCCATGCCAGTCATCCCTGACATTGCAGACATATCACCATGCGCACCTGAGCCTGCGGGGGAAGGTGCATCAGCCGTTGCAGCCTGGCCTTCGCGAGCCTCACGCTTGGCGCGCCATTCGGCAATTTGCGCTTCGCTGGGTCGACCGCCTCCTTGACCAAAGCGTTTTTCGGCGGCAGGTGCGTCCTCGCAATAACCGTTGATCGACAGAGTTGCCAGCAGGGCGATTGCACAAAGATACAGTTTTGACATTGTTGGCCTCATCACGCCGCTTAAAACGCCAGACTCAAGCCGGCAGTCCAGACTCGCCCCGGGTTGACCGTAATGGAGGGATCTTCCTGGTCATAGACTCGATCTTCGTTGCTGTCCCGGGTGCCGCGTATGGTGGTGTAGTAATAGCGGTTGAATACGTTGTCGATACGCGCAAAGGCCGAGAATTTCATGCCACTTTCGCGCTTGACCTCATAGGTCAGCATCAGGTTGTATACGCTGCGTCCGCCTACCCATACGACGTTCATTTCATCCGCGAAGATGCCGCTCTGCGCATTCAGTTCCGTGGTTACTGTCCAATGGTCTGCGGGACGATAACGCACATTCATGTTGACCTTGTGCTTGGGTGTGCGGGGAACGACATTGCCGGTGTTGTTGACTTCCACCTGGGAATAAGTGGAAGGGAACGAGTATTGATCCCCCAATCCCAGCCAGTAATGGTCGTAGCGGGTGAAGCGTGCATCCAGCCAGGTGTAGGCGAAATCGGCAGACAGGGCATCGCGGCTATCCGTCTTGATGCCGGCTTCCAGGCCGCGATTGCGCACACCACCGATGTTCTGGTACTGCTCCAGTGTGTTCGTCGAAGCCGCCCCCAGCGTAGTTGTATATTGGCCACCGGTATTCAGGATGAAGTCGTTGCGTTCGATCTGAAATACTGCGACATCCATGTCCAGCGTTGTGCCAAGCATCTCGCGCTTGCCGCGCAAACCGATTTCCCTGTTCCAGGATTTCTCTGGCTTTAGGTCGGGATTGCCGGCAACCACACTGGTTGGAGAGATGGTAGTGCCATACATCTGAGAGGCAGTCGGCGTACGGAAACCATTGGAGATATTGCTGTAAATCTCGCTCGACTCCCCAACCGCGTAGTTCAGCCCAATGCGTTCCGACAACACATTAAATGTCTTGCTGGCCGAAGCGAGCGTCGGCGCAGTGACCGGGAGATTATTGGTATATCCATTCTTGATGCTGTCATATCGTCCGTTGAGCGTCAGCGCCAGCGGTTGGCTGAGTTGCCATTTCGCCTCGCCATACACCGCTCGCGTATCGTTGGTAATGACGGTATCGCTCGAGACAGTACCGGCCGATTTCAGCGGGTTAAACGTCCCGATCAACGAACTGCGTGTAGTGTGGTTCACCAGATAGGTAGACACACCGTGATCCTCGAACTTCTGCAAGTCCAATCCCGCCATCAGGCCGACTTCTTCGCCGCCCTTGCGCCATTCGGATTTCAAGCCCCGCTGGGTTTGCTTCGTATCTTGTCCTGACGCATAGACATCCCGCATCTCGGACATGTCGCCAAGCACGTCTCCATTACTGTCGCGCAGGTAGCCACTCGGGCCCTGCCAGCCATAGGTGTGATCCTTGTACTGATAGGTCATCAGCATCAGGTTCGTGTTATCCCCAAGATCCTTGGAATAGGTCAGGTTCAGCTTGTTCAGTTCCACGTCGTAGTTCCTGGCGTAATCCTTGCCACCGGATGTCGCGCTTCGCGGGTCGATCAGTGCATTGGTTACTCCCGTCACCGTACCGTGACTATCCTTCTCGCGATGGGAATCCTCGAAGCCAAACGCGATGTCGCTGCTCTCGTCAATGAGATATTGCAACTTGCCGTCCACATAACGGCGCAACCATGCTCCCTGATCGTAGAAGTCGTCTGACATCGCCTTGCTGACCTGGATATGCCCCACCAAATCATTTTTGGTGAATCCGGCGCGCGCCAAACCCTTGCGGTAGTTGAAGCTCCCGGTCTCGACGCTGGCGGTATACCCGGCCATCTTGGCGCCGCGCTTGGTGGTGATGATCACTGCGCCGGAAAGCGCATCCTCGCCGAACAGGTAGGACGCGCCACCCTTGATGACTTTGATCGAATCGATGTTGTCGAGATCGATGTTGACGCGACCGGTACGCTCAACCACAGGCACACCGTCGATGATGATTGCAACGCCGGGCTTCTCGCCCATGAAGCGTTGCGCCTCTACACCGCGCAGCATGATCTTCACCGAGTCACCGCTCTGCACTTCGGCAGTCACACCAGGAATGGATTCCAGGACATCGACGATGTTCTTGCCGTGCTCTTCATCCACCTTCTTGCCGCTGATATTGCTGATGTTGCTGGCTTCGCCGCGTTTGGAATCGAAACGGTCATCGATCGTGGTGGAGGTAACAACCACTTCTCCCAGCATCTTCTTTGTCACTCCGCCCTTGCCTGCCTCTGCTACGGGTGCAGCTGTTTGGGCGGGTGCAGTTGCACCGGCCGAAGTTTCTGCCGCTGGTACAGCTGGTTGGGAATTGGTTGATGGTTCGGTCGCAGGCGGTATTGCTTGTGTATCTTCAGCGTAGCTGGATTGGACAAACGACATGGACAGCACGAGCGACAGTGCGCTCATGGCTGTGAGTTTCTTGTTCATAACACTCCCCAAAATAATTTTTATTGATAAACCGGGGCGAATACTAAAGACCTCTCGCACACAAGGGAATGTGACAAATTGTCGCGCGACAATTTGTCGCACCCCCTTGACGCAACATTGATTGAAAGCAGCCATCGGCTTTTGTATAAACATCCAACATGCCCGGCGATTTTTCAGAGCACCGGGCATTTGATATTTGCGCAACACACAATCCGATCAGAAGTTATATGCAATACCGGCACGATAAGTACGCGGCAAATAACTCCCCGCATTACCCTGTCCGGCGGAAACAGCCACCTGATTTCGTACGCCTGCAATCGTCGAGAGACCGACACGTGTCGCGTATTCCTTGTTGGTGAGGTTGATGATGTGGAACCAGAACGACCAGTGTTTGTCGCGATAACTTGTGCGCAATGTGTACATATCCGGACGCGAATAGGTACCGTACGAATTGTCCGTGTTGATGAAATAGGCCGAGATATAGTCACCCTCCAGTTCCACCTGCCACCCTTGTGCCGGTTTGGCGGCAAGTCGAAGGTTGACGTGGTGCCGCGGCAGGGCCTGATAGGACTGACCGGTTCTGTCGGTGGTACCGCTCACATAGTTGTCCCAATAAGCTCTCGCATTGGTATAGGTCGCGCCCATATCCAGCCAATCGTTGGCCGCCCAACTGAACATCGACTCGATACCTTTGGAAGTCACCTGACCGGAGTTCTCGTTGATGTTGCAGGAGACCCCGGAATTCAGAGCGGTCTCTTCGGCTGTTGTACATGTTCTGGTGGTCTGAAAATCATTGATGGTCAAATGGTACAGCGCGACATCGTATTGAAATGCCGAATCATCGAAACGGCCACGGAAACCGATTTCCCTGGTCAATCCCCTTTCCGGATTCAGGTCGGCCGCAAGCGTTCTGTCCGGGGTACCGATAACAGCCGTATCCTGGGTCGAACTTACCGACGGCGGATTGAATGTCTCACCGAGATTGCCCCATACGATGTGGTCCTGGGTGAATTCGTATGTGACTCCGCTGCGCAGAACATTACCCTTCTTGGTCACCTCTCCATCCTTGTTGCTTGAAGTCCTGCTATCGGTCTTGTCGGTAACACGCGCAAAACGTTCCCCCAAGTGCACGCGTACTTTATCAACAGGAGACATTTCAACATGAACGAATGGACTGCTATCGATACGCTTGGAAATAGATCCCTCGCCACCGGTAATCATCGTACCTTGCGCCCAGTAGCCGGATTGGGCTTGCAAAGCGTTGTACGCATTGTTATAGGTTGCCGACTCCGACGTGGATTCAAAAATATCGTCCCCGACATGCAGTGCGGTCTTGGCAAAATCGAATTCATGCCGGTACAGGATCGTCTTGGTCACGACCTTGCTGGTTCCGCTCTTGAGCGTATTGGTGATGGCGGAACTGTTGTTATTTACCGCACGGCATTTCACGGTACCCACAAGCGGTGCTGTCAGTGCGCCGCTATCGTCGCAAATCACATTATTGGAACCGCCTGAACCGGCACTTCCGTAATTTATGGACACATTATCGATCACACCGTACGCCACGCTAAGCTCGCCTCTATCGCCGATGAACTGTTGCAGCCGAACCTGTTTGGTCGTGTAATCGTTGATGGACTGTCCGTAGGCTCCTGCAACCGTTTGACGCCAATCCTGTTGCCATTGCGCCATGGTCACCGAGCCTGCCCAGCGATAGTCGTAGTGCAACTCGTCATAACCGACCGTAATCCTGGTTGTCTCCGTCGGGCGCAAGAACGCCTTGATCCCTTTTCCGTTCTTGTGTTCGGCAGCCGAATCGCTATTCTCCGGGGCCGAATTTTTCCGCCAGCCGTCGAAATCCATCTGGCTTCCCGTAACGATCAAGCCGACGCGCCCCTGCGAAAATGAAGAACCGGCGAAACCCTGCGTGCGTTTGTATCCCCACGCACCCAATTCCTGCGATACCCTGGCCTCCAGACTTTCCGGTGCAGGTCGACTAGTCAGGCTGATCGTCCCCCCCAAAGCGCCTGTGCCATATAGCGCGGAGGCCGGGCCGGTGATTACGTCGATACGTTCGATACTGGACATGTCGATCGTATCAAAGACAGAAGTATTCAACGAAGTGGTGCGCATGCCATCGATGCGACTTTCCGTATATTGCTTGCCGCCGTCCGGAATGCGCATATTGCGAACCATGCTGATGCCGGGAACGCGCTTGCCGATCTCGAGGAGGTTGTTAACCAGTTGCAGGTGTTCCAGTTCCTCCTCGCTGACAACCGATCCCGATACCGGCGTGTAAACGGTCAGCTTGCCAAGCTCAGTGCGTTGCTGAACAGGGATGTCCCTGTTCGCCGAAACTACCATCTCTTTCAGCAGTCGATTATCCTGATCACTGACTGACAATTTCCTCAGCTTTGGCGTTGTTTCGGATGGTGTGACGACGGCATCGGTCACTGGTGCAACCTGCTGCATATCAGCCGTAGACTCCTCCGCAGTTGTTGCTGATTGGGAATTGGTCGTAGTCTCGACTGCAGGCGTTTCAACCTGGTCTTCCGCAGCATAGGCAATTTCGACGAACGACATGGACAACACGAGCGGCAGAGCGCTCATGGCAATAATTTTCTTGTTCATACACTCCCCTGTTTTTATCTGTTGATAAAGCGGGGCGAATACTAAAGACCTATTTCAATCATGGGAATGTGACATATTGTCGCGCGGCAAAATGTCGCACACCAAATCGAGAACTTCCTGAAGACTTCAATTGATAGCCTGCCTGCCCTTGTTCATGCGCTTGATGAAACCCTTTTCGGTCGACTCGAAGATGGGGATGCCGGCAAAGGTGGCTTTTAATGCCCCCGTCTCGGGACAGGCCGCGACGCACTTCATGCACAGGATGCAGTCGTCGGTCATGATTTCTTTCCTGTCCACGTCGTCGGCGATGTCCTTGATCTCCTGGTCGCAAACGCGGAAGCAATCGCCGCAGCGCGTGCATTTGGTGCCATCTTTGCGCAGGCGCAGCAAAGCCGGTTTGGACAGCAAATAGTGGAACGCGCCCATCGGGCAGTAGAAACAGAAGAAGCGTTTCTTCACGAATGCCCCGACGAAGAACAGCCCCATCACGATCAAGCCAAGGCCGCTCATAATCATGGTGGTTTTGCTGGAAAAATCGACGGACAGTTGCGTAAAATCGCCGCCGAACAGCGGGATGACCGTGCGCCCCGGACAGATCATGCAGAACGGCGATCTCAAATCCTTCTGGAACCAACCGCCGCCGATACCCAGCGGGATGATGAACATCAGCGCCAACAATACATACTTGATCAGCGCCAGCCCCTTGAATTGCTCCCAGGTGTAGCGCGAATAGCGGATGCCCGTCCAACGGCGCAGGCTGGTGATCCAGTCCTGGATGGTGCCGAGCGGACAGACAAAGCCGCACCAGCCCTTGTTCAGCGCGATGAACCACAGATAGAAGATCGCAAACCCGGACAGCACAGCGAGTCCCGCCTCGCTGAACAGCTTTTGCCACGGCCACGCCATCTGGTGTTGCAACACCATCAGATAACACATGCCACCGCGGCCCTCCTTGTTGTAGCCGCAGGCGAAAGTGGGCAAGCTCTTGCCGAAATCGATCGCCAGAAACCCTCCGTACACCAGCAATACAAAGAAGAACAGTTGCAGCCAAAAACGGAAGCGGTTGAACTGGACGTTATTGACCGCAGTGCGTATCTCCTCAAGCCTTGTCATCGACGCGCACCTCTTTGTAGGGCTTCAGGCGGCGACGGCGGTACAGGTAGATCGCAACACCGCCAAACACGATGACGAACAGACTGATCCCCAGGCCCCATGCGTAGGAGCGGTAATCGTGAGGGGAAGGATAGTAGCTACCGGCCAGCGTGCTGTTGTAGTGCGCCGAACCATAAACCACTCCGTCGGCCACGACCTTGCTAGGCACATGCAGATCGGCGTTCATCAGGTAAGTCTGTTTGCGATATTTTTTGAATTCGAGCCAAGGCGTGTAGTAATCCCGAATCATGGTGAATGCCACGCGCCCTTCCGCATCGCTCACCTTACTGCTGCTCCAGCCGTTCTGCGTGGTCATGCTGACCTTCGCACCGGCAACCGGCTTGCCGAAACTCAGGACGGTAAAATTCACCTGGTCGCCGGAGACGATACGGGTGAACAGCTTTTCATCCGGATAATGCACACGCACCAACTCCAGGGGCACATTGGCATTGATGATGGGTTTGGAGACTTCCTCATCGTCTATCCCCTTGGCACAACAGGTTCCATGCAACAACTCCGCCTTGGCAATCTGCACATGCAGCATGTCGCCGTGCACCATGCGCTGCGTCAGATAGGCATTGTAGAAACCCAGCTCGGGCAACTCGATTCTGGCTTTCAGCGCCCCGTTCTCGTTCTTCATCACCGCATCCGGCAACGCACCATCCAGACCAAGCAGCGTAAGCGTCTCACTCTCGCGCCCGGTTCCCGCATAAGCCGAACCCAGCGGCTCGCTGCCGTTGCGCAACCATACTTGCTTGGCTCCGCTGTGCGTGTTGTCGACGACCTCGCCTGTGGCATCGATCTCCGTACCACCGCCATGCTTGTGCTTCTTCGCACTGGAGTTTGCAGAAACAGTTGATTGTGCGACTGCACTTTGCGCCGACGCTGTCTTGCCCGGCTGCATCTCGTGGCGATGCTCCTGCGGCATATCGTCCGCTTTGGGCGCAGCAGTTTGTGCTCGCCTGGACGGAGGAACTTCGGACAGCCATAAAACATCGGCAGCGGCACTACCGGCAAAAATCAATTGCAGGACGTATAAAACGGCGACATACACAGATTTCTTTTTCAGCATATCTATTCCTGTTCAGATCATGCAATCCTGCAAACGCGGCGCCGAATCAAAGTACCCGGACAAGGTGGCTGAACCGGCGTAATGCACTGTCAAATGAAAATCAGAGCTTCCCGGTGAACCCGACCGTTCCGGTACGTCCGGGCATGCGGGAATACTGGTAGTAGGTTTTGTCAGTCAGGTTATTGACGGAGAACGAGATCGAAACGGATTTGCTGATCGCATAGCCCAACTTGGCATTGACAATGAAGTACGGATCAGTGGAGCCGGGCACCCCGTTGACCGTATCCAGGTTCTTGTCGTCGCTATAAGCCTTGCTGGCGTAATGTCCGAGAATGGAACCCGACCAGAAGCCGCGCGCCCCCTCCAGACCGACGTTGGCCATGCGCTTGGGGATGTATTTGAGTTGCTTGCCCACATAGGAAGCCAGGGAGACATCGGAAACACTCGTCAGCACCGAAGAGCCGTTGGTCACGTTGATGAACGTCGTCAAACCGGAGGCGACGGGTTGCCTCAATTCCAGTTCCAGCCCCTTGGTCATGGCCTTGCCCACGTTTTGCCATTCGCTGGTTTTCTGGATCGCGGTGTCGACGATGGTGACGGAATAGAGCAGGTCGTCCAGTTCGGTCTCGTAGTAAGTGGCGCGCAACTGCGTGCCGGTGTCGAACTTGTGATCCACGCCGATTTCCCAACTGGTGGAATTTTCCGGTTTGAGGTTTGCATTGGCCTGGGACGTTGAGGTCTTGCCGCCGGTGATACTGCCCGAGGTTGAGTACATTTCGGACAGGGAAGGTGCACGGAAAGCCCGGCCCCAGGCGCCGCGCAGGGTAGTGTCGACGGCAAGCTTGTACACTGCGGAGAGCTTGGGACTGAAGAAATTGCTGGAACGGCTTGCATAAGTATTGTCGAATGCCGCCGTGGTGTACCCGGTCAGGACGCTTTGCGTCACATGGCCACTGGTGGACCAGGTGTCGTAGCGGCCGCCGGCATAGAGGGTAAACCGGTCATTGAAGGCATACTCATCCTGAATGGCTCCCGCCAGGCTTTTCGTGCTGCCGTCTGCCGTGTAATAGACCGCACCCTTGCTGTCCACGTCGCGCCAATTCGATAACGTATAGTTCTTCTTGTTCAACTCGTTCTGGTTGGCAAACACACCCAAGGTCAGGTAATGCATACCGAGGGGAAAATTCAGGGTGGCGGACAGATCGAGGCGGCTGCTCGGCAAATCCGAATAGGAGCCGTTGCCGCCGGTCAATGTGGCGGCAGGCGCGCTGCTGTTGGTTTGAACGTACCAGTAGTTGTCTTTCTTGTAGCCCAGATCCATCTTGAGCCTGGCCACATCGAACATGTGTTCGTAACTGGCTGCGTAGCGGTTGGTTTTCTCGCCGTTGGGGGCATTCAGGAAACCGATTTCTCGCACCGCCAGGGTTTTATTGACGCCGTTGTCATCGATAATGCGCGAAGCGGTACAAGGCTGGCTCAGGTAACAGTTGAACGAATCCTGGTAGGCAATGGCAATGCTGGTATATCCGTAGTCGAAGGTCAGCTTGTTCTGGGGATCTGCATCCAGATAAAGCTTGATCCCGGCGTTATCCTGTTTCCAGCCTTTCCTCCCCTTGTCGCCCACCAGATAGACCGTATTGCCCTTGCTGTCTGTCGTTGGGGTCGCACCCGTAGTATTCGCCGCCGTTGCCGTAGTCGTGCCGCTATAGGTCACCATGTCGCTGACGTAACCGCCGCTCCGGGCATGGTTGTAGTTGAGGGCGATGCCCAGCGTATCGTTCAGTTTGTTGCGGTAAACCGCAGTGCCTTTTTTTGCATCGTTGCTGCCAATGCTGCCGCTGAGGATGAATTCCTGTTTGGTCGGTTTCCTGGTGATGATGTTGACTACGCCGCCCATGGCACTGCCGCCATAAAGCGAGGAGAACGGGCCGGGCACGACCTCGATCTGCTCGATGGTTTCCGCGGGAACGGTGGACATGTTGACGCCGCCGCTGAACCCGTCGTTGAGCAATTGCCCGTCCACCATGACCGCGGTGCGGTAATAACCGGGGATACCGCGCATCACGACCTGGTTGTTGTAATTGCTGGGCAAACCATCCCCCTGCCCCTTCACATAGACACCGGCGGTGTTGCTGACGGCATCATCCACGCGTTTGATATTGCGGGATTCAAGTTGTTTCGATGTCACCACGCTGACCGTGGCAGGCGCATCCGAAACGACCTTGGCAGACCTGGTCGCCGTTACCACCATTTCTTTCAGCGCCTGGGGAGATTGGTCATCTGAAGTTGATTCGTTGCTGGCTGGCGTTTTTGTCTCACTAGCCACAGGCTCGACTACAGGCAATGTCACCAGGGCATCTTCTGCATACACGGACTTTGCAAACAACGTGGACACCACGAGCGACACCGCGCTCATGGCGATGAGTTTCTTGTTCATGTACTCCCCCTTGGACACTATTGATAAATCGGGGCGAATACTAAAGACCTATCGTCGGCGCGGGAATGTGACAAATTGCCGCGCGACAAATTGTCGCGCGACAATTCGTCACACCCATGAACCGCTCAACGTACTCACTATTTTGATAACATATTCTTCAATTGAATTTCAGCCCTCAATGGAATTTTCATGACGCCGCACACAAAAACAGAAACGCAAACAGTCTGGGACCTGCCCACCCGCCTTTTCCACTGGTCATTGCTGACCTTGATCGTTGCCTGCTGGTGGACCTCGACCGAAAACGGCGACATGGACTGGCACATGCGTTGCGGTTATGCGGTGCTTGCGCTGTTGCTGTTTCGCTTGGTGTGGGGTGTGCTGGGCAGCACGACTGCGCGCTTTTCGAATTTCGTGACTTCCCCGCGCGCGGTGATTGCCTACATTGCCGACATGCGAAAAAATGCGCCGGTACCGCATGTCGGCCACAACCCGGCCGGCGGCTGGATGGTGCTGGCTTTGCTTGCGATGGTGTTATTCATTTCGGCCAGCGGCTTGTTCGCCAACGACGACATGATGATCGAAGGACCGCTTGCGCACTATGTCGGCAAACGCTTCAGTGACTTGGCGACCGCCCTGCACGAAAGCAGCTTCTATACTCTGCTCGCCCTGGTGACGCTGCACCTCACGGCGATTGTGTTTTATCTGCTGGTAAAAAAAGAGAACCTGGTATTGCCCATGCTCACCGGCATCAAGCATCTTCCACAAGGCTCAAACGCACCTGCGCCCCACACTCAAAAAACATGGCTTGCCTTGCTGACACTGGGATGTACATCGGGAGCGGTCTGGGCACTGGTGATGTTCGCCTGAGGCCCAGACCGGTTCAACAGAAACGGACTCTTAATCCGCTTTTTTCTTGAAGTCTTCGTGGCAGCCCTTGCAGGTTTTCTGCAATTTGCCCATCTGCTCCTTGAGAGCATCCAGGTTGCCGCCCTTCGCCAGCTCGGCCAGCTTGGCTGCTTCGCTTTCCATGCGGTCGTTCGCTTCCTTGAATTTGTCGGCCTTGGACCACACTTCCGGTTTGGCCTTGGTGTCGCCGCCATCGGAACCGGGAATGAAACCGTCCTTGGGCAGCTTGCTCAGGAACGCCACATATTCTGCATTGCGGGCAAACAGCGCCTTGTCGTAAGGCATCTCGCCTTTCGCCATGCGCGACATCGCGCCGTAATACCAAGTCATTGCCGTAAAGCTGCTGCGACGGAATTTGACTGCGTATTCTTCACGCGTCATTTCTGCCTGGGCAACCCCGACGAATCCAACCAGTAACGCTGCAGACAAGACAATCTTCGACGTTTTCTTCAACATGCTTGCTTTCTCCTGTGGGTAATGAAACCCGGTGATTCTAATTCAAACGAGCCATCGGCACCGTGCGACAATTTGTCGCACCTCCGGTGCAGAGATGCCTCATAGCCGCGTAGTGGATGAGATATCGGAGCCGCAATTTTCCGCAGACCGGAATTGAATTTGAATGCAATTTTTCAGGAAGGTGACATTGAGAAATTGATGGTGCCAAGCCAGCGATAATTATTCAGCAGGTTCTTGGGAGGAGACTACTGGGTGGCTGACTTGGCAGGGTGCAATTTAATACTGGAGCAAATTAATTGGAATGCGTCATATTGTCGCAGCCCTTCACCCCTTGTCACTGTAGGGTATGGCCCTGCACAGCCCGGTCATCACAGAGGCATCCGGTATAATCCGCGCCATGTCACATATCCAGTTACTCCCCGACCTGCTGATTAACCAGATTGCCGCCGGTGAGGTGATCGAACGCCCGGCTTCGGCCCTGAAAGAGCTGCTGGAAAACAGCCTGGACGCAGGCGCGACCGAGATTTCTGTGCAACTGGAAAGCGGCGGTATCAAATTATTGAGAGTTCGCGACAACGGCGGCGGTATCGCCAAAGAACAACTGGCACTGGCGCTGATGCGCCACGCCACCAGCAAGATCGCCTCGCTCGACGATTTGCAGCGCGTTGCCAGCATGGGCTTCCGCGGCGAGGCACTGGCCAGCATGGCAGCGGTTGCCCAGGTCACCCTCACCAGCCGCGCCGCCGATGCCGAGCATGCCTGGAAAGTGGAGGCAGTAGACGGCACGCAAAGCGAAGCCGCACCCGCCGCACATCCGCATGGCACCAGTGTGGAAATGCGCGAGCTGTATTTCAATACCCCGGCACGGCGCAAATTCCTGAAGAGCGAAAATACCGAATTTGCCTGGTGCGAAGAAACCTTCAAGCGCATCGCGCTGTCGCGACCGGATGTGGCATTTTCGCTGCAACATAATGGCAAGATGGTGTGGCAGTTACTCCCCTCGCCCGCGAGCGGGATAACCAGCGACTTGGCGGCTTTGCCGCCTAGTCGAATGGCTAGTAGTTCTATCAGAGGGGCTGGGGGTGAGGGTCTGGGAGCGAGGGTCTCCGCCATCCTCGGCCCAGAATTCGGCCAGCACGCCGTCAACGTCGAGCGCCAGATCGGCCCGCTCCACCTCTACGGCATCGCCGCCCTCCCCGCCTACTCGCGCTCCACGCGCGACGAGCAATACTTCTTCGTCAACGGCCGCTTCGTGCGCGACAAGGTGCTGATGCACGCCGTGCGCCAGGCCTACCAGGACATCCTGCACCACCAGCGCCACCCTGCCTTCGTGCTGTTCCTCGAGTTGCCGCCGGAACAGGTGGACGTGAACGTGCATCCAGCTAAAAGCGAGGTGCGTTTCCGCGAGAGCCAGGGCATTCACCAGTTCGTGTTCCATGCGTTGCAGGATGCGTTGAGCACAACGATGAAGGAAGCAGTGCCGAGCGCCGCCCAAAGCGCTCCCTCTCCCGCTGCAGGAGAGGGAGCAAAAAAGACATTCGCTCCCATCCAGCAACAACGCATCCCCTTCAACGCCGCCCAACCCGAAGCAGCCTACAGGCTGTGGGAAGAATCCGCCGTGATCCGCGAACTCGGCGCTGCAGCACCGCAGACAGACGCGCATCCGCTCGGCTTCGCCATAGGCCAACTCTCCGGCATCTACATCCTCGCGCAAAACCAGCATGGCCTGGTGGTGGTCGACATGCATGCTGCGCATGAACGCATCGTGTACGAAAAACTGAAAGCCGCCTTCGACCGGCAGCAAATGCCGCGACAGCCGCTGTTGATTCCGGTCACCTTCGCCGCCGAGGCTCTGGACATCGCCACCGTGGAAGAAGAACAGGACGCATTGCAACTGCTCGGCTTCGACATCGCGCCCATCTCCACCAACACGCTGGCCGTGCGCGTCATGCCCGCCATGCTCAAGCAATCCCACGCCGAAACCGCCGCGCGCGAAGTACTGCACGAACTGCGCGATTTCGGCGCCAGCCGCGCCCTCACCGAACGCCGCAACGAAGTGCTCGCCACCCTCGCCTGCCATTCCGCCGTGCGTGCCAACCAGCTACTGGGCCTGCCCGAGATGAACGCCATCCTGCGCGAGATGGAACAGACCGAGCGCGCCGACCAGTGCAACCACGGACGACCGACCTGGTTCCAGATTACGCTGGAAGAGCTGGATGCGATGTTTATGCGGGGGAAGTAGCCCGAATGATCGAACCCGCCCAGATTGGGTAGCGGGATGCAAATATTGGGTATGACTGACGAATCAAACAACTCTTCGGCGCTTGCCGATATAATCCGCCCAACCAACGCGACAACCCATAGAGAAATGCGCCCTTCACTCGCCCTGCAAGCACACCGTCAAGCGATCCGCGAGATCGCCTTGCGCCATCGCGTGCGTAATGTGCGCGTATTCGGCTCAACCTTGCATGGCAGCGACACCGAAGACAGCGACCTTGATTTGCTGGTCGAGCCGACAGCGGAAACCACGCTGATGGACATCGCGAAGATCCAGATCGAAGTTGCTCAACTACTCCATGTCGGCGTGGACGTGCTGACCCCTAATGCGCTGCCCGACAAGTTCCGCGCACAAGTCATGGCGGAAGCCGTTGCCGTATGAGTAAAACGGACACCCTGCGCATACCGGACTATCTCAGCCACATCGTCGAGGCCATCGAACGTATCCACGAATACGTTTCCGACATGGACGAAGTCGCCTTCCTCCAAGACCGTAGAACCCAGGACGCCGTCATCCGCAATTTCGAGATCATCGGCGAAGCCGCCCGCAACATCGAACGCCATCACACCACATTCGCAGCAGCTCACCCGGAAGTGCCATGGTCGGTCATCTACACCATGCGCAATCGCGTCGCGCGTGGCTACTTCAAGGTCGATCTGGAGCTAGTCTGGAAAACCATACACACCGATTTGAACGAGCTGCATGCGCTAATCCGCAAGCTGCTGGAGCAGGTCGGTTAATTTTCCACGAATCGTTCCGCCGTGCGCACCAACCAAGAACTGAACCATGTAGGGTGCAATAAGCGAAGCGCATTGCACCGGATGTTTGGGATTCATACGGCGCAATGCCCGTTGGTTATTGCGCCCTACGCGGGCTGAAACAACCGAGATGGTGTTGTAATCCGTCCGTATATCAACTTGGGGTTTGGCTTTGGACAACTACGCAAGTAGCAATACGAATTCACTAGGGCAGCCTGTCGGGTTTGCAGTCCCAAATTGGAAGCCAGCAACACGTCCTGCGCACAAGATATTATCTGGACAGTTTTGCCACCTTGAGCCACTCAATTCAAAACAACATGCAGCAGATTTGTTTGCCGCAAACGCATTAGACGCCGAGGACAGGAATTGGACGTATCTCCCATACGGCCCTTTCGATTCGCTTTCAGCTTTCACAAACTGGATAGAACAATTCTGCTCCAGTTCTGACCCTCTATTCTTCGCCATCGTAAGCAACAAAACTGGTAAGGCAGTGGGTGTTGCCAGCTACTTACGAATTGACCCGGCGAATGGCTCTATTGAAGTGGGGCATCTAAACTTTTCTCCGCTCATGCAACAAACGTCCATTGCCACCGAGGCAATGTGGCTCATGATGAGGGAAGCGTTTTCACTTGGTTTTCGACGTTACGAATGGAAATGTAACGCACTGAACGAGCCATCCCGCTCTGCCGCAAAACGCCTTGGGCTGTCATTTGAAGGAGTTTTTCGCCAAGCCGCAGTTGTCAAAGGCCATAACCGCGACACGGCGTGGTACGCAACAATTGACAAAGAATGGCCTGCCCTGAATGAGGCATTTCAAAACTGGCTTTCTCCGACGAATTTTGATGACGATGGCAAACAACGTACTTCTCTATCGAAACTTACGGAACCCGTTCTCGTTCATAAAGAGACTGATTAACAATGACACATATGTCCACCACCCGCATCGCCTTCGCCAGCTTCATCGGCACCGCCATCGAGTTCTACGATTTCTACATCTACGGTCTCGCGGTGGCGATGGTGATCGGGCCGATCTTCTTTCCCAACAGCGATCCGGCGGTGCAGGCGCTGAACGCCTTCCTCACTTTCGGCATCGCCTTCCTCGCGCGTCCGTTCGGCGCGCTGCTGTTCGGCCATTTCGGCGACCGCATCGGGCGCAAGACGACGCTGGTGGCTTCGCTGCTGGTGATGGGTGTCTCCACCACGCTGATCGGTGTGTTGCCGAGTTATGAAGCCGTGGGCTGGGTTGCGCCTGCGCTGCTGTGCCTGCTGCGTTTCGGCCAGGGCATCGGCCTCGGCGGCGAATGGGGCGGCGCGGCTTTGCTGGCGGCGGAATATGCGCCCAAGGGCAAACGCGGCTGGTTCGGCATGTTCCCGCAGCTTGGGCCTCCTGTCGGTTTCCTGTTTGCGGTGGGCAGCTTTTTGCTGCTGGCGAATACGCTCGACGATGCGGCGTTCCGCGACTGGGGCTGGCGCATTCCGTTCCTGGCGAGTGCGGTGCTGGTGGTGGTCGGCCTCTATGTACGGCTGAAGCTGGAAGAGACGCCGGTGTTCACCCAGGCATTGAAGACGCGTGCACCGGCCAAGTTGCCGCTGGCGCAACTCTTCGCCCACCACGCGAAACCGCTGGTGCTGGGCGCATTGCTGATGGTGGTGTGCTACGCGCTGTTCTATCTCACCACGGTGTTCTCGCTCTCCTACGGCGTGACCAAGCTCGGCATTTCGCGTCCCGATTTCCTCGGCATGCTGTGCATCGCGGTTCTCTTCATGGCTGCTGCCACGCCGCTCGCGGCCTGGGCGGGCGACCGTTTTGGCCGTCGACCGGTGTTGATCGTCGCGGGCATTGCCGCATTGCTTTCCGGCTTTTTGATGGAGCCGATGCTGAACAGCGGCTCGACCGTGCAGATCACCGCCTTTCTCTCGCTCGAACTGTTCCTGATGGGCGCGACCTTTGCGCCGATGGGGGCGCTGCTGCCGGAGTTGTTCCCGACTGCGGTGCGCTACACCGGCGCAGGTGCGGCTTATAACCTGGGCGGCATCCTTGGGGCTTCGCTGGCGCCCTACATCGCGCAGCAGCTGGTGCAGCATGGTGGACTCAGTTGGGTGGGCGGGTATATTTCAGTCGCGGCGGCGATCAGTGTGTCGGCGGCGTTTGCGTTACATGAAACACGCGATCAGGACTTGGCATGAACCTGCGAAATGCAATATTTTCTGTAGGTGCGAATTCATTCGCACATGACACATCGGGTGTGCGAATAAATTCGCACCTACCGCCACTGTGATGAGTAGCTTGCCCCCCGCCATCTTCCTCATGGGCCCCACCGCCAGCGGCAAGACCGGTGTCGCGGTGGAGCTGGTGCAGCGCCTGCCGGTGGAGCTCATCAGCGTGGATTCTGCGCTGGTGTTCCGCGACATGAACATCGGCACGGCCAAGCCGGATGCCGCCACCCTCGCCCGTGCGCCGCACCACCTGATCGACATCATCGACCCGACCGATGCCTATTCCGCCGCAGCCTTCCGCCACGACGCGCTGCGCCTGATGGCAGACATCACCGCACGCGGCAAGATTCCCTTGCTGGTCGGTGGCACCATGCTTTACTTCAAGGCGCTGCGCGAAGGGTTGAGCCCGTTGCCGCAGGCCGATGCCGCACTGCGTGCCGAGCTGGATGCGGAAATCGCGCAGCACGGCATCGAACATCTCCACGCCCGACTGGCCGAAGTCGATCCCGAGACCGCCGCCCGCCTGCACGCCACCGACACGCAGCGCATCCAGCGCGCGATGGAAATTTACCTGGTCAGCGGCCAGCCGATGTCGGTGCTGATCAAGGATCAGAAACGGGATGAAATCCCTTACCGCGTTTTGTCCATCGCGCTCGTCCCTTCCGACCGCGCCGTGTTGCACCGGCGCATCGCCACGCGCTTTGCGGAGATGCTGAAGCAGGGGTTGGTCGACGAACTGCGTGGATTGCGCGAGAAATATCCGTTGACCCCGAACATGACTTCGATGCGCTGTGTCGGTTACCGGCAGACTTGGGAATACATGGAAAGGCAAATCACGCAAGCGGAACTGCTGGAGAAAGGCATCGCCGCCACGCGCCAGCTCGCCAAGCGCCAACTGACCTGGCTGCGCTCCACACCGGATATCATTGAACTTGATTGTCTGGCGCCGAACCTGGAACAAGCCGTGCTCGAAAAGGTCAGGCAGTTTGTGGTAACTTGATTCAAGCATGAACAACTTCCGGTTTGTTGGGAACGCCGACGTCCCGTCGGCCTTGTTGAACGAACCAGCGTCGGCTATCCCAGGTTTTGTCCCGGTCTTCACTGGAGATATGACATGACTGCATTGCGCGCAATCCAGGGCGACATCACCCAACTCAACGTCGACGCCATCGTCAACGCCGCGAATTCGTCGCTGCTGGGCGGCGGCGGCGTGGATGGCGCAATCCATCGCGCGGCGGGATCTGAGCTATTGCAGGAATGCCGCACACTGGGCGGCTGTCCGACCGGACAGGCTCGGCTCACTCGAGGTTACAAGTTGCCCGCTAAATTCATCATCCATACCGTTGGGCCGGTGTGGCATGGCGGGATGCAAGATGAAGCAAAGCTACTGGCCTCCTGCTACCGCGAGAGCCTTGTCCTCGCCGCCGCAGAGCAGCTTGCCAGCATCGCCTTTCCCTGCATCAGCACGGGCGTCTATGGATACCCGCCGGAGCAGGCCTGCGAGGTGGCGATTGTGGCGGTGCGCGATTTCCTGCGCGCACCCGGCACATTGCAGGAAGTGATTTTCTGCTGTTTTTCGGAGAACGATCTGGTGCTGTATCAATCCACGCTTGCACAAATTGCATGATCTGATTACGACGCGGCATTGTTGTTATGGCATTTGCTCTATGAAGTCGCGGCGGGATGATTTCTTGCAGGACTCAAGCTGCATCTGGCCGGGCGCGCAGGGCAAGGTAATAATCGCGGTACTTCATGTCTTCTTTCAGCAAGTGCTGGATCAAGGCCTCTTTCACCTTGAGCCCCGCTTCGATCCATTCGTATTCCACACCGCCACGCTCGAAATGCCCCATGATCTCGTTCAAGGCTTGCACGACTTGTATATGTTTGATTGCGTGCTCATCCGTCTCCGGATAGCCCCATTCCCTGAATAAATCTTCTTCATGGGCAAAGTGTCTTATTGCGTCGTCCAGAATGGCATGCATGCATTTCTTGACTATTTCCACGTCCATGCGCCCGATAATAGCTTCGTTCAATCCATTGATGAGGCGAATGAATTCCCGATGCTCGGCATCGATCTCGGGAATGTAAACGCTTAACCCGTCCTTCCATTCCAGCCGCCATGGCGACGAATCAGTCATTAAGGACATATCCCCGCTCCCTGAACAGGACCACACTGGCATCCACGACTTGCGGATCATAAAGCGTGCCGCGTCCGCGGATGATTTCATTCATGGCCGCATCGATGCCCAATCCCGGACGATAAGGACGATGCGAAGACATCGCCTCGATAACGTCTGCAACCACCAGAATTCGCGCACCCGGTAGTATTTCTTCCCCCTTCAGGCCTTGCGGATAGCCGGTGCCGTCCATGCGCTCGTGGTGTTGCAACACCATCTCGGCGATCGGCCAGGAGAAGTCAACTCCCTTCAAAATGTCGTAGCCAGCCTGGGGATGCATTTTGATCAGGCTGTACTCGATGTCGTTCAGCCGGCTCGGTTTGCTCAATATCTCCGCCGGGATGCGAATCTTGCCCAGATCGTGCACCAACCCGGCCAGATGGATCGCCTGTATCTGCTCTTCGGGCATGCCCATCTGTCGCGCGATCTCCTTCGCGATATCCGCGACCCGCGCCTGGTGGCCGGAGGTATAGGGATCGCGCATTTCGACGATGCTGGCGATGGCTTCCACGGTCTGCAGCATGTTTGTTTGCAGGCGCTGTTCATGCTCGCGATGCGCCGCTTTGACGCGCAGCGTGAGAATGCCGAAAGCCAGGTCGCCCGACATCTCCTCCAACACTTTTACTTCATCCGCATCGAATACGTTCTTCTTGTCGTCAAACAGCACCAGTGCACCGAACGCGCGATTCCCGTCCATCAACGGCAACGCAATGCAGGAAGCGAAACCGTATTGCAGGACATTCTCGCGCCATGGGTTTTCTTCCGGATCGGATTGGATATCCTGCACCACTTTGGGTTTGCCGCTGATGACGGCACTCCCGGCAGCGCAGACCACGCGCTTGCTTTTATCCCAGCTCAGCGGCAACAGGACGGGGCAGTTTTCACCCATACAAGCCTGGGCCATTTGTTCTATCGATTTGTCGCCATCGTCGCGGGCGTAGCCCAGCCAGGCCATGCGGTAACCGCCGACATGCACTGCAACGTCGCACATTTCCTGCAATAACTGGTCTTCTCTGACAGCATGAATCAGCACCTCGTTGCCCGCGCTGATCGTCCTGAGCGCCCGGTTGGCGCGCTGCATGGCCAACTCTTGTTGTTTGCGTTCACTGATGTCGCGGCAGACAGTAAAGGCCATGGGTTCTTCCCCCAATATCGCTCCGCTGATGCTGATTTCCACGTCGTATTCCGAACCGTCCTTGCGGCGATGACGTGTCTCGATGGTTGTGCTGATAATCGATAAATCCTGGAAGTTGGTCCGGATATCCGCCTCGGTCATCATTGCCTCGAAGTCCCAGGTATGCAGGTCGAGCATTTCCTCTGCCGTATAACCCAGCATCTCGGCAAAGCGCGCATTGGCCTCAATTATCTGATGTTGCTTGTTGATGACGGCCATACCGTCACGCGAGCTCTCCATAAGTTGGCGGCGGCGCAGCACTTCGTCCCTCAGTGCCTGCTCCATCTGTTTGCGCTCGGTGACATCTTCGAGATTGTGTACGCTATACAGATACTCTCCGCTCTCATCACACACCGGGAATGCGCGCGATCGATAGGTTCGTCCCTCCAGCACGATCTCATCTTCCTCGCTGTCCTTGTCGATTTCCTGCGCGCGCGTGCAACCCGGCAAGGGGCCGTCAGATTTCGGGAATATATCGAAATAGGGGCGACCGATTATTTGTTTGAACGGTATACCGGCACAGCGCTGGTAGGCACGATTGGCACGCAGGATGCGAAATTCCTTGTCATGCAGGAAGATCGGGTCTTCGACCGCATCCAGTGCAGCCATCCATTCCTGATGCGCCAGTTCGACCTGCTTGAGCAGATGTTCAGTCGATTCACTCACAATCCACTCCCGGCAGGCAGGAACCCAGGGACAACACGATTGGAACCGGAAGGATTACTGAGGTGGAACGATTCGAGACGGATACCCATAAACACTTGCCCCTGCCAAAATGCGCCGCTTTCGAGTTCCCGTGCTTCGCCGACGCGGCATGCCGGCTGGGTTTCGGATTAAAACACTAGTGCGGCTTGCCCAAGTCGCACACGATACCGGCATCGGCACCGACCATCACCATTACCTGCTCGGCAGGCATACGCAGCAGTTCGCCGATTTCCTTGTAGTCGTCAGGCAACGCCGCATCGTCCCAGCCGTTGGCCGAGTGGCGGGCCAGATTGACTGCCAGCAGGACATTGCGCACACGCGGCTTTTGCGCGTTCTCATCGTCCATCAGCGTCAACAGCAACTCGGGAAGATCCCACTTCTGCACCAGGGCTTTTTGCAGGTCGGCCAGTGCAAAACCCAGCACCTGTTCTTGTACAGTCCGGCTGCGCAAGGTTCTATCCTGATGCTGGATAGACCATATTTTCATCATGTCCTGCGGCGAGAAACACCACATCAGAATTTCCGCCAGGTCGTGCAGCAGCGCGGCAATTCGCACTTCTTCGTAATGCAGATCGCTCAGGCGCACCGCCCAGTCGTAGGCATATTCCGAAGCGCGGTGCGCGCGATGCACCCTGTGCAGCAAATGGACCAGCGCGTCCATCTGGCCCTTGAGCACATTTTGCACCAGGGGTTGGGCGGGAATTTTCTGGAAGAAGGCTTCGACGCCGAGCATGATGAGCGCCTGTTCGACCAGCGCCACTTCGTGGGTCTGGCTGCGATGTTTATGCTGTTGTAGATAACGCAGAAGTTTTACGGTCATCATCGGATCGACCGTGATCGTCTGGGCGACGCCGCGTGCACTGAGTTTGTTCTGATCCTGGTGCAACGCGGCAAGGTCTCGTTCAGTCTGCTTGAGGACAGGAATATCCGCCCTTGTCAGGAAATCAATCCATCCTTCCAGACCCGTCACGTTCTGCTGTTGCATTACTCGCTCCCTGGACGCTTGACATAAGGTTCTTCGGCAAGCCTTGAGGAATCTTTAGCTGCCTGATGCTTGTACCGCCAGTGTACCGCTTCGCCCCTCTACCGTCCCCATTTTGACTTCATATCGCGGCAAGTCGGCAAGTTTGAAATTTTGCAAGTATTGCTGCATTGAAACAAGCTGATAACCCTGCTCGCCCCACCCTTGCAACAGTTGTTCGAAGATGGGCATCCACTTCTGACCTTCCAGTTCGGCATGCAGGGTATAGACATGCCCCGCTACCGAGGGGGTGCCGGTGATATCCAGCAGATGCTGCGCCACATTCTCTTCGGTAATGCCGTCACGACCGATAAGTTCGTCCAGGGTCGGCAAGGTGGTGGGCAATTGCGGGCAGGCGATGATCTCGGCATCCCAAGTCGGGATGAAAGGCTGCGTGCCGCGTGTGTCGGAACTGTAGTTGAAACCCAGATGCTGGGTCTGTCTCAATCCGTAACGATTGGTCTGCCAACCGGCCGCCGCATGCGCTTTGGGCGCTTCATTGAAAATTTCGGTGAAACGATCAACCGCGCGCTGCATCTCGCGTTGGGTCCATTGAGCATCCCGATTGGCAACATGGTCTTGCCAGCGGATATGGTCGTAGCAATGAATGCCAACCTCAAAACCCGCGTCCCGCACCGAGCGCATGATGTCCGCGCAATTGCGCCCGATGTCCGGCCCCGGCAATAGTGTGCCGTACATCAGGGTCTTGAATCCGTAATGCTTGAGAACGGAAGTGCGCGAGACTTTGCTCAGAAACCCCGGACGGAACACGCGATTAATGGCGCGTCCGGTATGGTCCGGCCCCAGAGAAAAATAGAAAGTCGCCTGGGCGTGATGACGTTGCAGGGTTTCGACCAGACGCGGCACCCCTTCGCGCGTACCGCGATAGGTGTCCACGTCGATCTTGAGGGCGATTTGTTTCATAAATTCGGGACTGAGTGCTGAAGACCGAGGACTGAGATAGATGCAGGTCAGTGGTTCTTGCTCAGCCCACAGTCCTCATCTCTCAGTCCGGTTTTCAGTCGACCAACCCGCGCGCTTCGGCGATCTGGTTGCGATACGCATCAAAAATCTTGCGCAGCGTGTCGGCCATGGTGGTGGTCGGCTTCCAGCCCAGCTCTTCGCAGGTGTTGGTGATCTTGGGCACGCGGTTCTGCACGTCCTGGTAACCCTTGCCATAGTAGGCGTCGGAAGTGGTTTCGACGATCTTCACTTTCTTGGCGGATTCGCTGTACTCGGGGTACTCGTTCGCCAGCTTCAGCATCATGTCGGCCAGGTCGCGGATGGCAAAGTTGTTGGTCGGGTTGCCGATGTTGTAGATCTTGCCGGTGGCCACGCCATTCTTGTTGTCGATGATCTTCATCAGCGCGTCGATGCCGTCATCGATGTAAGTGAAGGCGCGTTTCTGGTTGCCGCCGTCGACCAGGCTGATGTTGTTGCCGCGGATGATGTGGCCGAGGAACTGGGTCACCACGCGCGAGCTGCCTTCCTTCGGGGTGTTGATCGAATCCAGTCCGGCGCCGATCCAGTTGAACGGGCGGAACAGGGTGAAGTTCAAATTATCCTGCATGCCGTAACCCCAGATCACGCGATCCATGAGTTGCTTGGAGTTTGAATAGATCCAGCGCGGCTTGTTGATCGGACCGCAGATCAGTTCGGAATTCTCCGGATCGAATTCTTCGTCATGGCACATGCCGTAGACTTCGGAAGTGGACGGGAACACCAGGTGTTTGTTGTACTTCACGCAGGCGCGCACGATGGGCAGGTTGGCTTCGAAGTCCAGTTCGAACACACGCAGCGGCTGCTTCACGTAGGTGGCCGGCGTGGCAATCGCGACCAACGGCAGGATCACGTCGCACTTCTTGACGTGGTATTCGACCCATTCCTTGTTGATGGTGATGTCGCCTTCGAAGTAGTGAAAGCGCGGCTTGCCGATCAGGTCGGAGATGCGGTCGCTGCTCATGTCCATGCCATAGACTTCCCAGTCGGTGGTGGCCAGAATGCGGTTGGAGAGATGGTGACCGATGAAACCGTTCACACCCAGAATCAGGACTTTCTTCATTGTTTTTCCTTAACGATTGAATTCAAATTGTTCCGTGCCGTACTTCGCCGCGAACTCCGCCGCGTTCATTTCCACCCCATCCAGTTCGAAGCGCACCACACGCAGCACGCCGCTGCCGCAGTCCGCGAATGCCTTATCCTCTTTCACATAAAACGCAGGCTGTTTGGCGGATGCAGTTTCCCCGGTCACCAGCGATTGCAGGATGCGCATGGGCTTGCCCATTACCTGCGTCATTGCGCCGGGATACGGCGGCGCCACTGCGCGTACCAGGTTGTGTATTTCCCGCGCCGACTGCGACCAGTCGATGATGCCGTCTTCCGCCTTGCGGCCGCCGAAATAGGCACCCTTGCTCAAATCCTGTTTCACCGCTGGTGCCTTGCCGGCCAATAGCGCGGGCAAGACATTGTTCAACGCCATTTCCGCCGCAACCGTCACTTTCTGGAACACTTCATGCGCCGTGTCGTCGGGCAGGATGGGCACGGCCTGCTGCGCCACAATGTCGCCGTTGTCCGGCTTCTCGGTCATGTAGTGCAGTGTCGCGCCGGTTTCCGTTTCGCCGCGGATTATCGCCCAATTTACCGGCACCCGCCCGCGATATTTGGGCAACAGCGAACCGTGCATATTCAGCGCTCCGCGCTCGGGAATGGCCAGCAGCGGCGCTTTCAACATTTCGCGGTAGTAGAACGAGAAGTAAAAATCCGGCTGCAATGCCGCGATCCGCTCCACGACTTCCGGCACATTCGGATTCTCCGGCGTAATGGTCGGGATACCGTGCAATTCCGCCAGCTTCTGCACGCTTTCGAACCAGATGGTTTCCTTGGGGTTGTCGCGATGGGTCACTACCAGCGCGACATCGACACCATGCGCCAGCAGCACGTTCAAACACCGGACGCCAACGTTGTGGTATGCAAAAACGACGGCTCTACTCATCGCTCAGTTCCCACAAACAAAGCATTGGCGTCCTGCTCGTCATGCCCGCACCAAGGCTTCGCCCACCGTGGCATGACGGCACCAACATTATGGTAAGCAAAGACAACGGCACGATTCATTCTTCACCATCCGCAAACATGTCGTTTGCTGATCCTGTGGCTGCTTTCGGTTTGCGCGCACGTTTCGGTTTTTCGTCGCCCTGTTGTTCCAGCACCGCCTCGATCAGGTAACGCGGCCGATGGCGCACTTGCTGGTATATACGCCCGATGTACTCGCCCAGCAGACCAATGCCGAACAGAGCAATGCCGATCAGGAAGAACATCAGCGCAAACAGGGTGAACAGGCCTTCCGCTTCCGGACCGATGATCAGGCGACGTATGACGAGGAACACGAAGAACAGGGCAGAACCCAGCGAAATCAACATGCCCAGCATGGAGAACATCTGCAACGGCACCAGCGAAAAACTGGTCATCAGGTCGAAGTTGAGGCGGATCAGGCTGTACATCGAGTACTTGGACTCTCCCGCCGCGCGCTCCTCGTGCCCCACTACCACCTCGGCCGGGTTGCGCGCGAAGCTGTAAGCCAGCGCGGGGATGAACGTGCTGACTTCCTTGCAACTGTTGATGGCGTCGACGATGTTGCGGTCATAGGCGCGGAACATGCAGCCCTGGTCTGTCATCTTGATGCGGGTAATCTTTTCGCGCAGGCCGTTCATGGCGCGCGACGCGACATGGCGCCACATGCTGTCGCTGCGCTGGCGGCGGATGGAGCCGACGTAGTCGTGGCCCTCGTCCATCTTGGCCAGCAGCAGGCCGGTGTCTTCCGGCGGATTCTGCAAATCGGCGTCCAGCGTCACAACGCGCTGGCCGCGACACTGCTCAAAACCGGCCATGATCGCCATATGCTGGCCGAAATTGCCGTTGAACAGCACCACGCGCGTCACATCCGGGCGTTTCTGGAACTGTTCGCGCAGAATGGCGGCGGAACGGTCGCGGCTTCCATCATTGACGAAAACGACCTCATACACGATGCCAAGCTTGTCCAAGGCGGGATACAGGCGGTCAAACAGGGCTTGCAGCCCTTGCTCTTCGTTATAAACGGGGATGACGACGGAAAGTTGGGGTGTACTCATAGGGGCGGCATTCTACCGCAGAGCAAGGGGTTAGCGAAATCCAGCATCCAAATAACCGCAACGGCGACATAACCCGAAAGGGGGTGGTATCTAGATAGTTATCTAGGCCGTTTGGCATATTGATTTAGTCTGGATAGAGCCGATACCTTGCAGGTGGGCGTTCACCTGAAAGTGATTCGAATGAACAGAAGAGCGGCTCTGCCATACCGTGGCTTCTTAAAAAAACCAAATACAAACCCAAGGGAGCAAAACATGTTCAATAACGGATACAAGCAGGAAGTCGCAACCCTGAAAGAAAAATTACAAGGTTTTGAGCAATTGCTGAACGAACGCGAAAGCAGCGCCCTCACCCTGCAACAACAGCACGAAACGACCCTCGCCGAATTCAACAGCACCGTCGAATTGAGCAATATGCACGGGCAATTGTTCCAGCACATGAACTCGTATTGCGATTCCGCGAAAGAGGTTCAGTCCACGCTGGCCACGCTGGCGCAGACCATGAAACACGAAAACGAGCGCATCGGCCAGACAACCGGCGCCTTGAGCACAAACCTGACCTCGGTGGAGCGCATCTCCAACAACCTGCAAAAGATGTCCGAAAAGACCGTCGAGACGGCCGCCAGCGTCGATCACCTCAATGAGCGTACCAGCGAAATCGGCGGGATCGTGAAACTGATCAAGGAAATCGCCGACCAGACCAACCTGCTGGCCCTGAATGCCGCCATCGAAGCCGCGCGCGCGGGCGAGCAGGGACGCGGATTCGCCGTCGTGGCCGACGAAGTGCGCAAGCTGGCCGAACGTACCTCTACCGCCACCAGCGAAATCAGCCAACTGGTCGGTGCCATCCAGAAAGAAACCTCAGCCGTCAAAGCACTGGTCGAAGTCAGCCCGCAACAGGCCGAGGAATTCCATAAAGACGGGCAGCAGGCAGTTGGCAGCATGAAGGAACTGATGGACGTCACCGTCGAAATGAAAGCAGCCATCGGCGCCACCGCTTTGCGCACTTTCGTCGAGGTCGCCAAGGTTGACCATCTCGTCTATAAATTCGAGATCTACAAAGTCTTCCTCGGCACCTCAACCAAAAAGCCTGAAGAATTCGCCAGCCACGAGGCCTGCCGCTTGGGCAAGTGGTACTACGAGGGCGAAGGCAAGCACTGTTTTTCCAAACTGCACGGTTTCCAGGAAATGGCCGAGCCGCATCAGCGTTTCCACCGTTATGGTGTCGAAGCCGTTACCCATTTCCATGCGGGGCATTACCAACAAGGCATTGAAGCCATTGCCGAAATGGAAAAAGCCAGCTTCAAGGTGCTGGAATCGCTGGAAACGATCGCCGAAAGCGGCAAGGAAAACATCAACTCGGAAGGTTATCAGGAATGTCGCGAATCAATGCAGGCAACGAAGCATTGAAGGTGTGTAGTTCGTAGGTTGGGTGGAGCGCAGCGATACCCAACAAGTTGCGGCAAACATCAAAGATGATGGGTATCGCTACGCTCAACCCATCCTGCCTTTGCAGGATCAAGTCCGTAGGTCGGGTTAGCGCAGCGTAACCCGACATGAATTCAAAACAACGTCGGGTTACACGCGCAAGAAGCAGGCCGTGGCTGTATGGGGTTGAAGCCCCGGCAACACACGCGCTGCGATGAAACCGCCAACCCGACCTACAAACTAAATTGATCTCCGCGTGGGCACAAAAACGTGCCCACCCTACTTGGCAGCCAACACGTCCCGCACCGCACCCACCACCCGCTCCACATCCGCCTCACTCATCTTCCAGAACATCGGCAGACTCACAATGCGTCGCCCCACGCTCTCCGCGACAGGGAACATGCCCTCCCTGAAGCCGCGCGCGCGGTACATCGTGAACAGGTGTATCGGCGGGTAATGCACGCCGCAACCGATGTTGCGGGCTTTCATCTTTTCCATGAACTCGGCGCGCACGATGCCTTGCGGCAGCACGATCTGGAACATGTGCCAGTTGGTCATCTGGAAATCTTGCACAGGCAGTTGCACACCGGTCTGCTTTTCGAAATCCGCTCCAAAGGTCGCGAAGTAATGTTTGGCCAGCGCATGACGGCGCGCGGTGATGGCGTCCAGTTGCGGCAACTGGTTCAGACCGATCGCGGCAGCCACGTCGGTCATGTTGAATTTGCCGCCCAGCACGTCCACGTCCATGCCATCGAAGCCGGTGCGCGTGACGCCTTGCAGGCGATACTTTTCCGCCAGGCGTGCTTCGTCTTCGTTGTTCAGCACCAGACATCCGCCTTCGGCAGTGGTGAGGTTTTTGTTGGCCTGGAAACTGAACGAGACAAAATCGCCGAAGCTGCCGATGCGCTTGCCTTTCCACAGCGAGCCGATGGCCTGCGCCGCGTCTTCGACCACGCGCAGCTTGTGTTTGACTGCGATGGCATACAGCCTGTCGCGATCCACCGGCAGGCCGGAAAGATCGACCGGAATAATCGCCTTGGTGCGCGGCGTGATGGCTACCTCAACCTTGTCCAGATCGATGTTGCGCGTGACCGGGTCGATGTCCGCAAACACGGGCGTCGCGCCGACCTCAAGAATGACGCTGGCCGTCGCCACCCAGGAAATTGGCGTGGTGATGACTTCGTCGCCCGGCCCGATACCCGCGATGCGCAGGGCGATCTCCATGGTGCAGGTGCCGGAGTTGAAAGTGCGCACCGGACGCCCGCCAAAATATGCGGAAAGCTGTTTTTCAAACTCGGCGACTTGGGGGCCGCTGGTGATCCAGCCGGAACGCAGCACGTCGCCGACGGCGGCGATGGCGGCTTCGTCGATATAGGGTTTGGTGAAGGGCAGGAATTCAGCCATGCTCAAGCTCTCGAAATAATGATGACGCCCAGGATGATCACGCCCATGCCGACCAGTTTGGTGGTACTGAACGGCTCCCCCAGCAGGTAATACGCCGCGATGGCATTGACCACATACGCCATGGATAGCATGGGAAAGGCGATGCTGACCGGCACGCGCGACAGCGCAAGGATCCACACCACCACGCTGATGCCGTAGCAGAACAGGGCGGTGACGATGTGCCACTCGGTCGCCAGCTTCCAGCCGATGGGCAGCACGTTGGCCGCGCTGAACTCGAAATGCCCGATGGCATTGGTGCCCGCCTTCATTAATATCTGCGCGGCGGCATTCAACATCACGCCGGTAAAGATCAAGCTGAAACTGACCAGGTTCATGGTTTGCTCACCACCACATATTGTTCATCACGATAGATTTCTTGCATCGCCATTCCTTGTTTCTGGAGGAGAGGTAACATCTGCGTCTGCACGATAGCATAGGCTTCGGCTTGCGTGCTCCAGCGCTTGGCCAGCAAGTCCACGGTGGGTATCCAGCGTTCCGGCTCCATCTTGATACCGAAATCCATCTCGTCCTGAAAATCCACCAGCGTGAACGTGCGTTTGAGGTAAAACGGCAACGTCTGCTCGTAGCAGAACACGGAATAGAACGGTACATCCGGTTTGATCAGCGGTTTGATCGCATCCGCCAGGATATAGCTGGAGCGTTCGCGCGCGATGGTGTTGTATCCGGACGTCGCGAGTTGTGAAAACAGGAGTGATGTAAATGCCAGTACGATCACAGCGACCATCTTGTTCTCGCTACGCAACAGCCACAATGCGCCACCCACACCGATCAGCCAGATCGACGCAGCAACGACCAGCCATACCGAATAGTCAGTGTACATCTGCAATTGCAGCGGCGTGTCCGCCGACATCCTGGCGGCGAAAGGGATGATGCCGAGAATAATGGCGACCACAATCAATGAGGGAACAGTCAGCCAGAACAAGCGGCGCCCTGTCATTTCTGCAAGCTGTTTTCCCATCAACAGCGCCAGCGAAGGAAACATGGGCAAGAGATACGACGGCAACTTGGAGTCGGAGATCGAGAAGAACACGTAGACAAACACCACCCACACCAGCAGAAAACGGTCCGGGCTGAATGATTTTGCTTTCTGCACACTGCCGCGCCATGCACGCGCCAGCGCATCGAACATCAGCGCCGTCCAGGGCAGCATGCCCAGCAATAAGATCGGCACGAAGTAATACCAGGGCTGATAGCGTCCGTGTACCTTGGTAGTGAAACGCTCAAAGTGCTCGTATATGAAGAAGCGCTGGAAAAATTCCGGGTTGGCCTTGATCACCAGCACGAACCAGGGCACCGCAATCAGCAGGAATACCAGCAGTCCGCTGATCCAGTACATGCGTTTCCAGATGACGATGTCGCGGTTGAACGCCGAATACAGGAAAAGCGCTGCACCCGGCAGGATAACTCCCATTAGCCCCTTGCTTAACACCGCCAGCGCCAGCCCGGCCCAGGCCAGCAACATCCAGTTGCGCCGTTGCGCGACCTGTTCTTCTTTTTGGGCGAGGAGCAAAGAGAAGATACCGAGCGTGATGAAGAAGGTCACGCCCATGTCCAGCGTATTGATGTGCGACATCATCGCGTACAGCATGCTGCTGCCCAGCAGCAACGCCGCGTAAATTCCCGCCTCGCGCCCGAACAGGCGCGTGCCGGTGTACCAGGCCAGCAGCACGCCCATGAATCCGGTCAGAGCAGCCCAGATGCGCGAGGTCCATTGATGCTCGCCGAACACTTCATAGGCTACGGCGGTCGCCCAGTATTGCAGCGGCGGTTTCTCGAAGTATTTCAGGTCATTCAGGCGCGGAGTCGTCCAATCGCCGCTGACCACCATCTCGCGCGGGATTTCGGCATAGCGCCCTTCGTCGGGACGGATCAGTTTGCGATATTCAAGATTGCCAAACCAGATGATTACAAACGCCAGCAACAACAGCCAGAGTCCGCGCCGGGAAATATCATTCGTCATATTTGAAATATTCTGGGAACTTGAAAGCAGGCGCGGATTTTAACCCAACGATCATTGCGCCGGCTTACAGAATGACGAATTTCCTGCGCCATGATCATTTCCCTCACCCCCGTTCCCCCTCTGATGAAACTACTAGCCAATCGACTAAGCCCGCTAGCGGGCAAGTCGCTGGTTATCCCAGAGGGCGAGGGGTACAGGCGGGCGCTTCGCGGGATTTCGTTACTTGCCGTTCAGGAATCGCTTTTTTCCTGCACCACCGCATGCGCCCCGCCTTGCGCAAATCTGATATCCAGCATCTCGCCGAGTTTGATGCGCTCGCTGTTCACGACGATGTTGCCCTGTGCATCGCGCACCATGCTGTAGCCGCGCGCCAGCACCTGTTGCGGGTCAAGATGTTGCAGGTGCTGTTGCAACGCAACCAGCCTTGCATCCTGGCGATCGAATATGCGCCGCATCGCCGCGCCCAAATGCCGTGCCTGGTTCGCCTGCTGCTCCTGCAACCGGGCCACATCCGGACGCAAACTGTGCAATCTCTGCCACAGCGCGTTACCGCGCCCTTGCCGCTGCTGCATGCTGTTGGCATGGGCAAGCCGCATGCGTTGTTGCAACGCATTCAAGCGCTCTCCCTGTTGCCGGATTCGCTGGGCCGGGTGCACCAGCCGCCGTTGCAGGAAATCCACTTGTTGCATGCCTTGCTCAAAACGGCGCTGCGCAGCACGAGCCAGATGCTGGCGATACCGGGACAATCGTTGACGCAACTCCTGCCTGTCCGGTACCACTGCCTGCGCTGCCGCAGTCGGCGTGGCAGCGCGCAGGTCGGCCACAAAATCGGCAATGGTGAAATCGGTTTCATGCCCCACACCGCTTACCACGGGAATATGGCTGGCCGCGATAGCGCGCGCCACCGCTTCTTCGTTAAATGCCCACAGATCTTCAATACTGCCGCCGCCGCGGCACACAATCAGCACATCGCATTCGGCGCGCTGGTTCGCCGATTTGATTGCCTGCACAATCTTTTGTGCCGCCCCCTCGCCCTGCACCGGCGTCGGATACAACAGCACAGGAACATTGGGCATACGATTCGCCAGGGTGCGCAACACATCACGCAATGCGGCCGCCTGCGGCGAGGTCACGATGCCGATCTGACGCGGCAGCAGCGGCAAGTCGCGCTTGCGCCCGGCCTCAAACAGTCCCTCACCTTCCAGTTTGCTCTTCAACTGTTCGAACGCTTCATACAGGGCGCCCAGTCCGGCCGGACGCATTTTTTCCAGCGTCAATTGGAAATCGCCGCGGGCTTCATACAGTGTCGCCAGTGCCAGCACCTCAACCTGCATGCCGTTTGCGGGTTTGAATTCCAGATACTGGCTTTTGTGGCGGAACATCACGCAGCGCACCTGAGCCTGTTCGTCTTTGAGTGAAAAATACCAATGCCCGGAAGCCGCACTGACAAAATTTGAAACCTCCCCGCGCACCCACAACAACGGCAGCCCGCCTTCAATTAGTTGTTTCGCCGCGAAATTCAGTTCGCGCACACTCAGTACTCGATTTTTATCCATACATAATTCCCGTTTTTTTCGCTCGACTACTAGGTGTTTTTTGTGCCAACTAGGCCAAATGGCATATTGACAAACTCATTTCAATCCACAACCCCAGCAAATTCGCCACTTCCCGCCAATAGGACATTACAGAATAATGACAACTTACAGTATCACGCTGTTTTTAATGCATTTTATTGCGGCATGTTTTTTGGGCAAAAGCCAAAAATGGCGACAGAACAAGGCTTGAGACATGCATCCGAAAGAATCATCCACAAAGTTATCCACAGTTTTTGTGCATAACAAAACAAATCGCTTTTGCGTCTACAGGTTAGCTTCGCTGATGCGGGTGCGCCTTGCTCAAACACAACCTAACCAGTACAGTGCCGCCTTCGGATTTAAGCACAATTTTTGGAGACGTTGCGTGTTCACTATAGTCGAAGCGGCCGGTTGGCCCATCTGGTTACTCATCATTGCATCTTTAATCGCAGTCACTCTCATCACCGAACGGGCAATATTCCTGCGCAGCAAGAAGATCGCCCCGCCTGCGTTGCTGGACGAAGTGGTCAAAGAACTCAAACAGCGCGGCGTCAGCCCGCAGATGCTCACGCGCCTGAGCGACGGCTCGCCGCTGGGCAAGGTTTTCGCCGCCGGACTGAAAAATATCAAGAATTCGCCGGAAGTGATGAAAGATTCCATTGAAGAAGCCGGACGCGGAGCATCCCACAGCCTTGAGCGCTTCCTCACCACATTGGGAACGATCGCCTCCATCAGTCCGCTGCTTGGCCTGTTCGGTACCGTGATCGGCATGATCGAGATTTTCGGGTCGCAAAACGCCGGCGGCGCCGCCCCTGCAGAACTGGCGCACGGCATCTCGGTTGCGCTGTACAACACCGCATTCGGCCTGATTGTGGCCGTGCCCAGCATGATTGCCTATCGCCATTTTCGCGCACAGGTCAATAGCCTGACCATCGAGATGGAAGAACAGGCAATCAAACTGGTTGAGATCGTGCACGGCGAGCGCAAGTAAGGGATCTAATATGAATTTTCAGCGCGGACAAACCCAGGAAGACCTGGAGATCAACCTGATCCCGATGATCGATGTACTGCTGGTGATCCTGATCTTTTTGATGGTCACCACCAGCTACTCGAATTTTGCCCGGTTGCAGATCAACCTGCCGCAAGCCGCCGGCGAGGAAGGCGTAGCCGTCACCAATAAACCCATCAATGTGGCTGTCGATGCCTCGGAACACTATGCGGTAAACAACGTGCGCACCGAATTCAAAGGCGTGGCTGATTTCGGCGACATTTTGCACAAAGCCGCCGGCGGCCAGGATGATCCGATGATCATCATCAACGCCGATGCCAAGGCCACGCACCAGTCTGTCATCAGCATCATGGAAGCCGCCCGCATCGCCGGTTTCGGACGCATCACCTTCACCACGCAGAATCAGCAGAAAAAGTAATTTCCGACATGGAGCGGCTGCAACACCACTGGTATCGCCTTTCGCCGCTTCATCTGTTGCTGTTCCCCGTCAGCCTGATATTCCGCGCGCTTGCCGCACTGCGCCGCTTTCTGTATCGCAGCAGAATACTGGCTTCCGTCAAAATGCCCGTCCCGGTCGTGATAGTCGGCAATATCAGCGTCGGCGGCACGGGCAAAACACCGCTCACACTCTGGCTGGCGCAACAGTTGATCGAAAACGGCTGGCATCCCGGCATCGTCAGTCGCGGTTACACCAGGAACAAAGTGCGCCAGAAGACGCCGCGTGAAGTATCTTTCGACGATGCTGCCGACAAAGTCGGCGACGAACCGTTGCTGATGGCACAGCGCGCATTGTGTCCGGTATGGATTGGCAGCGACCGTCCGGCTGCCGCGCTGGCCTTGCTGCAGGCGCATCCCGAGTGCGACCTCATCCTGAGCGACGACGGGCTGCAGCACTACCGCCTGCGACGCGATGCCGAGATCGTCGTCGTCGACGGGGCGCGCCGCTTTGGCAACGGCCTGCTGCTGCCGGCCGGACCGCTGCGCGAACCGGTCTCAAGGCTGCGCCAGGCTGACGCGGTTGTGATCAATGGCGGGCAGACAGGCGCTGGCGAATATTCCATGAGCTTGAACGGTTCGCTTTTCTACAACCTGCTCAATCCGGGAACGGTATTGACCGCCGGCGAGTTTGCCGGACAACGTCTGCATGCCATCGCGGGCATCGGGCATCCGCAGCGTTTTTTTGCACACCTCGAACAACTCGGACTGACCGCTCAGCAGCATGCCTTTCCCGATCATCACCATTACACCGTGACCGATCTTGCCTTCGACGATGCGGATGCAATACTCATGACCGAAAAAGATGCAGTAAAATGCGCTGCATTCGCCAACGAAAAATGCTGGGCACTGCGTGTGGATGCGCAAGTCAGCCCGGCCCTCGCCCAACTCATCATAGAAAAGGTCACGCCATAATGGATGCAAAACTTCTCGACATATTGGTTTGCCCCTTGTGCAAATCCCCGCTGATCTATCGCAAGGCCGAACAGGAACTGATCTGCAAGGCAGACCGCCTGGCCTTCGCAATCAAGGACGACATCCCGGTGATGCTGGCAGACGAAGCGCGCGAACTCACCTTGAAAGAGGTTGAAGCGCTTTGATGCTCGATTTCAAGGTCGTCATCCCCGCCCGTTTTGCTTCTACCCGCCTTCCCGGCAAACCGCTGCTGGATATCTGTGGCAAACCCATGGTGATTCGCGTGGCCGAGCAGTCCGCACAAAGCGGCGCGCAACAAATCATCATCGCCACCGACCACCAGCCTATCGTCGCGGCTGCACAGGAGCATGGCTTCCAGGCCTGCATGACGCGCGCGGACCATACCAGCGGCACCGACCGCATTGCCGAAGTTGCAGCCCAACAAGGCTGGCCGGAAGACACCATCGTGGTCAATGTGCAAGGTGATGAACCGCTGATCCCGCCGCAACTTGTTCGCGCCGTGGCTCAGCATCTGCACGACCATCCCGAATGCGCCATCGCCACGGCATGTCATGCCATTCACGACGAAATCTCCATGCGCAACCCGAATATCGTCAAGGTGGTGCTGGATAAATTCGACAATGCGTTGTATTTCAGCCGCGCTCCCATTCCCTGGCCACGCGATGCATATGCACATAACCAGCCGCTGCCACAAAACGTTAATGTGCTGCGACATGTCGGCATTTACGCCTATCGCACCAGCTTCCTGCACAATTTTGGCAAGCTTACCCCTGCTCCCATGGAGCAAATAGAATCACTGGAACAACTGCGGGCGTTGTATTATGGATACAAGATTGGCGTACACAAGACCGATCAGGCACCACCGAGCGGTGTGGACACCGAGCAGGATTTGCAGGTCGCGCGGCGTCTTTTCACCAGTTAGCAAAGAGGATTTAATTAAAAGGGATTACTTTAAATGAAGCTGATTTTGTTAGGAGCACCCGGAGCAGGCAAAGGTACACAGGCAAATTACATCAAGGAAAAATACGGCATCCCGCAAATCTCCACCGGAGACATGTTGCGCGCTGCGGTTAAAGCAGGCACTCCGCTGGGAGTGGCCGCCAAGAAAATCATGGATGCCGGCGGACTGGTATCCGACGACATCATCATCAATCTGGTAAAAGAACGCATCAAGGAAGCGGATTGCGCCAAGGGATTCCTGTTCGACGGTTTCCCGCGCACCCTGCCCCAGGCGGAAGCCATGAAGCAGGCCGGCGTTGCCATCGACTACGTGGTAGAAGTGGACGTACCGGATGACGAGATCATCAAGCGCATGAGCGGTCGCCGTGTGCATACCGCCTCCGGGCGCACCTACCACATCGTGTTCAATCCGCCCAAGGTGCAGGGCAAGGACGACATCACCGGCGAAGATCTGGTACAGCGCCCGGACGACGCCGAAGAAACCGTCAAAAAGCGCCTCAGCGTCTATCACGAACAAACCAAGCCGCTCGTCGAGTATTACACCTCATGGTCGAAATCGGGTGCAGCGAATGCGCCCAAAGTCGTACATGTTCCAGGTGTCGGCAGCGTGGAAGGAATTCGCGATCAGGTATTTCTCGCGCTGGGCAAGTAATCGTGGCAAACAAGCCCATCCTGACACTGGATGATGCAAAGCGCGTGGCCGCAGCCGCCGAGGCTGAAGCGCGCGCCAACGAGTGGAAGGTCGTCATCGCCATCGCGGATGATGGCGGCCATCTGCTCTATCTGCAACGCACTCACGACACGCAATTCGGCAGTGTTGAGACCGCCATCGCCAAAGCGCATGCCGCCGTCGCTTTTCAGCGCCCGACCAAAGCTTCGGAAGATGCCGTATTGGGCGGACGCCTCATTCACCTCGCGCTACCCGGCGTGATCCCGGCTGAAGGTGGCGTCCCCCTGATTCGGGATGGGATCGTTGTCGGCGGACTCGGTATCAGCGGAGTACGTTCTTTTCAGGACGGGCAGATCGCCCAGGCGGGTGTTGACGCACTGTAACTTTGCATCGTCTCGGGTGCACGCATTCCTGAAAGTCATCAAACAAAACGGGCATCATCCTTTTCGGGGATGATGCCCGCTCGATAAAGCCAATTCAAACTACACTGGAACGCGATAGGTGTCCTGTGTGATCAAATCGATCCCGCATGGCAACGCTTCGATCCAGTTCAGGAACTCGTTCACCATTTTCTTGCCCACGAACGAGCGTCCATGCTGCGGCACAATGGCTTCGACATCCATCTGGCGCACCATGTTGACCCAATAGCGGCAGATCTTGTTGGAGATCATGTAGCGCTTGTGAAAACCTTCCATGTGCTGGATGTGCGACTTGAAATCTTCCACCGGCGTATCCGCCTCGGTATGGCCCACGATGGAAGCGCCCATATCACCCGAAAACAGAATCTTGCTGACCGGATCGTAAAACTGGAAATTACCTTCGGAGTGCATGAAGTGCGCGGGAACCGCCTTGATAACACAGTCCCCCAGCGGCAGATTGGCACCCTCATCGGGAATTCCCAGTACACGTCCGAGCGAATTATCGCCGCTGCAGAAGTGCGGCACGAAACGCGTCCAGAGCTTGGAAATCATCACTTTGCAATCGGAGTGGATCATCCACTTGTTGACCGAGGCGATGATATCGGGATCGGGATGGGATGCGAGGATGTATTTCAGTTTCTTGGGCGGAAAATAGTTGTGCATCTCCATCAACAAGCCGTTGTAGGTCATATTGCCGCCCGGGTCGATCAGCGCACCATGGCCATGGTCAACAATCAGGAATTGGTTGGCTTGTACAGCATCCCCAACGGAATCATCCACCAAGTCGTCGAACATCAGACATTGGTGTGTGCCGTTATTGAATAATTCAATGGCCATTTGTGGCTCCCCTCGTCTTTCGTTAATATTTTAACTGCTACCCGATACAGTATCATTCTACTTGAGTCAAAGCCATCCTGACAGTGCCTGATTAACAAGGTCTGGTTTTCTTCATCAACACACACCGTCCCGAAAAGCGTAGTAAGATAACCCCAACTGTTATCTGACTTCTTAGAAAAAAAGATGGAGCGAGTTTATGGTGAAGAAGAATGCGTTTTATGCCCAATCCGGCGGCGTCACTGCCGTCATCAACGCCTCAGCCTGCGGCGTCATTGAGACCGCCCGCAAACACAAAGACAAGATCGGTAAAGTCTATGCCGGACGCAACGGTATCATCGGCGCTCTTACCGAAGACTTGATAGACACCACCAAAGAATCCGCCAAAGCCATTGCTTCATTGCGTCATACGCCTTCCGGCGCTTTCGGTTCCTGTCGCTTCAAGCTCAAATCGCTGGAAGAGAACAAACGCGAGTACGCGCGGCTGATCGAGGTATTCAAGGCGCATAACATCGGTTATTTCTTCTACAACGGCGGCGGCGATTCGGCCGACACCTGCTACAAAGTCTCGCAACTGTCCGAAAAAATGGGTTATCCGGTACAGGCCATCCATGTGCCCAAGACCGTGGACAACGACCTGCCCATTACCGACTGCTGTCCCGGTTTCGGCTCGGTCGCCAAATATATTGCCGTTTCCACGCTGGAAGCCAGCTTCGACGTGCGTTCCATGGCCAAGACCTCAACCAAGGTGTTCGTGCTGGAAGTGATGGGCCGCCATGCCGGCTGGATCGCTGCCGCAGGCGGTCTGGTGGAAGAACAGGGCATCCCGGTGGTCATCCTGTTCCCGGAAATCGAATTCGACCAGAAAAAATTCCTGGCCAAGGTCAATTCGATGGTCAAGAAACACGGCTATTGCAGCGTAGTGGTATCCGAAGGCTGCCATTACCCGGACGGCAAATTCCTGGCCGAACAGGGCACCCGCGACGCTTTCGGCCATGCCCAACTGGGCGGTGCCGCACCCGTGGTCGCCAACATGGTCAAGGAAGCTTTCGGTTACAAATTCCACTGGGCCGTGGCCGACTATCTGCAACGCGCTGCCCGTCACGTGGCGTCCAAAACCGACGTCGAGCAAGCCTATGCGCTTGGCAAAGCTGCCGTCGACCTGGCGCTCAAGGGCCAGAACGCCGTCATGCCCACCGTGGATCGTCTTTCGGACAAACCGTACAAATGGAAAGTCGGCGTTGCGCCGTTATCTAAAGTGGCCAACGTGGAAAAATTCATGCCGCGCAACTTCATTACAGCAGACGGCTTCGGCATCACTGCCAAATGCCGCGCTTACCTCACACCGCTTATCAAGGGTGAAGACTATCCGCCGTTCAAGGATGGTTTGCCGCAATATGTACAACTGAAAAATGTAGCTGTTTCAAAGAAACTGGGGGCGTTCAAGATTTGATATTGTTTTTTTAAAACATGCCGCTCCGTCAGGGGCGGTTTTTACTTGAGGAGAAGAACATGGCAGGTGGCTTGGGGTTTGCACTTTTTTGTGCGATTGCAGCAATACTGTATGGCGTAATTTCGAGTAAGTGGATATTGGGTTTATCGACCGGCAGCGAAACGATGCAAAAAATCGCTGCCGCCGTCCAGGAAGGCGCTTCCGCCTATCTGAAACGGCAATACACCGCAATCGCATGGGTTGGCGCTGCCTTGTTCGTCGCTATCTATATCGCACTCGGCTGGCAAACGGCCATCGGCTTCGCCATCGGTGCATTGCTCTCTGGCCTGACCGGCTTCATCGGCATGAACGTCTCGGTACGCGCCAACGTGCGCACCGCAGAAGCTGCAAAGCAAGGACTTAACTCCGCTTTGAATGTCGCATTCAAGGGTGGCGCGATCACCGGCATGCTGGTGGTCGGTCTGGGTCTGCTCGGCGTGGCGGGTTATTACCTGGTTCTCACCAGCATGGGCGAGAGCACAACACAAGCCACGCACGCCTTGGTGGGCCTGGGCTTCGGCGGTTCGCTGATCTCCATCTTCGCGCGTCTTGGCGGCGGCATTTTCACCAAAGGCGCTGACGTGGGTGCCGACCTGGTCGGTAAAGTCGAAGCCGGTATTCCCGAGGATGACCCGCGCAACCCTGCGGTGATCGCCGACAACGTGGGCGACAACGTGGGCGACTGCGCCGGTATGGCCGCCGACTTGTTCGAAACCTACGCGGTGACCATCATCGCCACCATGGTACTGGGCGGCCTGATGATCTCGGGCGACTCGCCCAACGCGGTGATTTATCCCCTCGTTCTGGGTGGCGTTTCCATCATTGCTTCGATCGTCGGCACTTTCTTCGTCAATGTCCGCGAAGGCGGCAAGATCATGAACGCCCTGTATCGCGGCCTGACTGTCTCCGCTGTTTTGGCGCTCGTTGCGTTCTACCCAATAACCAAATGGGTGCTCGGCGAAGGCGTGATGATCAACGGCACGCTGGTATCGTCGATGAGTCTGTATCTGGCTTCCCTGATCGGTCTCGCGCTGACAGCGGCGATGGTGTGGATCACCGAGTACTACACTGCGACCGAGTTCAGCCCGGTACGTCACATTGCCCAAGCTTCCACCACCGGACACGGCACCAACGTGATCGCCGGTCTGGGCGTATCGATGAAAGCCACGGCAGCACCGGTACTGGCTGTCTGTCTGGCGATTTATGGCGCTTACGCACTCGGCGGGGAACACGGCGGTTTGTACACCATCGCCATTGCAGCAACCTCCATGCTCTCGATGGCCGGCATTATCGTGGCGCTCGACGCATACGGCCCGATCACCGACAACGCCGGCGGTATCGCCGAAATGGCGGGCTTGGATGAGTCCATCCGCAACATCACCGACCCGCTGGACGCTGTGGGCAACACCACCAAGGCCGTCACCAAAGGCTACGCCATCGGTTCCGCCGGTCTGGCCGCACTGGTGCTGTTTGCCGACTACACGCACGCGCTATCCACCAACCATCCGGGACTGACCTTTGACCTGTCCAACCACATGATCATCATCGGCCTGTTCATCGGCGGCATGGTGCCCTACCTGTTTGCCGCGATGGGCATGGAAGCGGTTGGTCGTGCGGCGGGCAGCGTGGTGGTTGAAGTGCGCCGCCAGTTCAAGGAAATCCCCGGCATCATGGAAGGCACCGGCAAGCCGGAATACGGCACTTGCGTGGACATGCTGACCAAGGCCGCGATCAAGGAAATGATCGTTCCATCGCTGTTGCCGGTTGCAGTGCCCGTGGTTGTTGGTCTGACCCTCGGCGCACAAGCCCTCGGCGGCGTGCTGGTCGGCACCATCGTGACCGGCATCTTCGTCGCAATCTCCATGACCACCGGTGGCGGCGCATGGGACAACGCGAAGAAATACATCGAGGAAGGCAATTTCGGCGGCAAAGGTTCGGAAGCGCACAAGGCCGCCGTGACCGGCGACACCGTGGGCGACCCCTACAAGGACACAGCCGGCCCTGCGGTTAACCCGCTGATCAAGATCATCAACATCGTTGCACTGATGATTGTGCCGCTGCTGTAATCTTCACCGGCAATTGCAATGCAGAAGGCCGACGATTCGTCGGCCTTCTTTTTTTCTAGCGGATCCACACCGTCCTGGCATTCACAAATTCGTGTATACCCAGCCTTGACAACTCGCGCCCGTAACCGGACGACTTGATGCCGCCAAACGGCAAACGCGGATCGGACTTGACCATGCCGTTGACGAAAGTGCATCCGGCCTGAATCTGTGACGCCAGGTATTCCGCGCGCACCACATCCCTGCTCCAGATCGATGAACCCAACCCGAAGCGCGTTGCATTTGCGAGGCGCAAGGCATCGTCCTCGCCGGCAGCGCGCATGACAATCGCCACCGGGCCGAACAACTCTTCGTGATAGGCAGGCGCTTTGTCAGTCACCTGATCCAGGATGGAGGGCTGATAGAAAAATCCCTCGCACTCGACTGCTTTACAGCCGGTCACCGCCACTGCCCCCTGTGCAATCGAGTCCGTGATTTGCCGGTGCAGCGTGTCGCGCAGATCAAGACGCGCCATGGGGCCGATTTGCGTGGCGTCCTGCATCGGATCGCCCAGCTTGAGCGCTTCCACTGCAGTTTTGAACCGGTGCAGGAAATCATCGGCAATCTCCGGCACAACGATAAAGCGCTTGGCGGCGATACACGATTGTCCGCAATTGAGGAAACGCGAGCTCACCGCCGTGCTGACCGCCAAATCCATATCCGCATCGTGCAGCACAATGAACGGATCGGAGCCGCCCAGCTCCAGCACGCATTTTTTCAAATGCTGTCCGGCACACGCCGCCACTTTGCGACCTGCCGCCTCCGACCCCGTAAGCGTGACGGCATGCACATGCGGGCTGGCGATGACTCCGGCCACCTGCTCGACCTCGATCATCAGATTCGTGAACACGCCGTCCGGCAAACCGCTGTCGCGGAAAATTGCTTCAATGGCCAACGCACATTGCGGCACGTTGGGCGCATGTTTCAGCAGCAGCGCATTGCCCGCCATCAAGGCCGGCGCGGCGGCACGAAAGACCTGCCAGAACGGGAAATTCCACGGCATGACCGCCAGCACCACACCCAGCGGGGCATACGCGACGTAGCTTTTTCCGGCATCCGACGCAATCGTCTCGGCGCGCAGGAATTCCTCTGCGTGCTGCGCGTAGTATTCGCAGGTACCGGCGCATTTTTCGACTTCGGCGCGTGCTTCGCGCAACGGCTTGCCCATTTCCAGAGTGATAAGGGTTGCATAATGATCGCGTTGCGCGAGCAACTGTGCCGCCACCTTTCGCAGCACCCCGGCACGCGTGGCAAACGAGGTTTGCGCCCATGCTGGCTGCGCACTGCCGGATCTTTCCAGTGCGCGCTCCAAACGAAGAACATCCCAACTTTCGTGGGCTTGAATCACCTCATTGGTGGCCGGGTTGAGACTGACAAATGGCATGGTGTTCTTCCTGGACGAATTCGGTTCGAAAAGTTTAACCCAGAGTCGGCGTATGGGATGCTGTCAATTCGTAGCGCACAGCAGTCATTTTCACATTCTCAAATCGGAAAATCTTGAATATTTGCCTTGGTGAAAACAACTGCGATTGATATACGTTGAACGATACGTATCGAGCAGCTAGAATACCCGTCAGTAATCGAGGGACATTTGGTGCGTAATCTAATAGTCCATTTTTCCAACTATCGCACAATGCAAGTTGCCAACACCGAGGTTCAGTGTTGACTCGCTACCGGGATCAGATACACCTGTAATTTATCGTTCAGAGAACTTGTAACAAGTCCACTCTGGCGTCAACGGAGCACGATGTGCGGATTCAAGACATCAAGGAACGACACGTCGTCTTTTCGCTGGCCCTCATATTGATTCTGTGGGGCTTGTTGGCGTGGTTTGTTACAAACCGGAATTTCAACCATGATTACCAATCCCTGATTGAAAAAGAGCAGGTTCTTGCCCAGGACATTGCGCAGGATATTGCCGACAGCTTCCGCCGCAACCTGCACTTTGTCGCGGGTGTTTCCGACACTTTCCAGCGGGGTCTTCGAATCTGGAAGGCAGTTGACCGGTTTGATCCCGGAATTGCTGCCAGCAATTTACCCAGGGAAACCCTGGTCAAACGCTGGACTGCCGATACGGTACTGAAGGATTTGGACAAGCAGTTGGCCGTGATTCAGCACTCTTTGAGCGTTGATTCAATTTTTGTCGTCAACGCTGCAGGCGATTGCATCTCAGCCAGCAATTGGGAAGTTCCCGATACGCCGATCGGGACAAGCTATGCCGACCAGCAGTGGTTTACCGAGGCTCGAAACGGCAAGCGCGCCATGCAATACGCCATGGGGCGGACAACGCATATTCCGGGGCTATTCTTTTCCTCACCGATTGTGATGGACGGCCAATTTAAAGGCGCCATCGTCTCCAAGATCAATTTATCTTCGCTGTCGTTCCTGACCCACCGGGCTGACGCGTATGTGGCTGACTCCAACGGCGTCATCATCATCGCGCATGACCCGGATATGCTGATGATGTCAGTCTCCGGGGCAAAAATAAACCAACTGGGCACGCAGGATAAGCTGGCGCTTTACCAGAGAACCGATTTTCCCGAGTTCAAGGTCAATCCATGGAAGGGCCTGTCCGATAACCGGTTGAAGCTGGTCCAAGACGGGGAATACCCCTATGTGATGGCGACTGCCGAATTGCAGGAATATGGCCTGAAAATTTTCACCAAGGCCGACCTGCCCAACTTGCCGCTCCTGCAACGCGAGCGGCGCGGCAATTTCCTGCTGATATGGCTGCTGGGCAGCTTCACCATTCTCATTGCCGGCGGATTATTTCTATATTTCCGCTCGATTCGCCAGTCAAAAAAGTTGCTGGAAACAAGCGAGAAACGATTGCAGTCGCTGCTGGGTTCGGTCAGTAACGGCATATGGGGGATGGACAAGGAAGGCTTCACCACCTTCGTGAATTTTGCAGCGGCGAACATGGTGGGCTACACACCCGAAGAACTCATCCACAGGCCCATGCACGAGATCGTGCATCATTCCTACGCGGACTTCACGCACTACCCCTACGAAAAATGCCCGATGTACGCCACGCTGGTTGACGGAGTATCCCGCACCTCAAATGACGAGGTGTTGTGGCGCAAGGATGGGAGTAATTTCCCCGTCGAATATTCTTCACATCCCATTTTCCACATGGGCAGACTGGAAGGTGTGGTGGTCGTTTTTGAAGACATCACGGAACGCAAGAAAAAGGAAGATGAGCTCATCCTTGCCTCTTCCGTTTACCAGTCAAGCAACGACGGCATCGTGGTGACCGATGAATATAATCGCATCATCGATGTGAATCCGGCATTCACAAAAATTACCGGTTATACGCTGCAGGAAGTTCGCGGCAAAAATCCAAGCATCTTTCAATCCGGCAAACATGAACGGCAATTCTTCCAGCAGATGTGGCAATCCATTCTGGACAGCGGATATTGGCAGGGCGAAGTCTGGGATCGCCTGAAGAATGGCGAACTACAGGCGAAATGGCTGAGCATCAGTGTTATCCGTCACCCCGATGGCAGCATCTTCCGGCATGTGGGGCAATTTTCCGACATTACGGAAAAGAAACGCAAAGACGAGCTGATCTGGGAACAAGCCAACTTCGATGCACTGACCAACCTGCCCAACCGGCGGTTGTTTGTGGATCGTTTCAGCCAGGCCATGTCTTCCAGTGCACGTAGCTGGCGCTATGGCGCGCTGTTATCCCTCGATCTGGACCAGTTCAAGCGCCTGAACGACACCTATGGTCACAGCAAAGGCGATCAATTACTCGTTGAAGTGGCAAACCGCTTGCGTTTGTGCGTACGTGAAGAGGACACCGTCGCACGAATGGGTGGCGATGAATTCATGGTCGTCTTGAACAATTTGAGCCCCAACAAGAACGAGGCTGCAGTCCAGGCGGAATTGATTTCCGAAAAGATCCGCAGTGAATTGTGCAGACCCTACCAATTGGACAAAACGGAACACCATACCAGCTCCAGCGTGGGGATTGTCCTCTTCCTTGGGCATATCGATACTCACGAAGACTTATTGGCTCACGTCGATACCGCCATGTATCAGGCAAAAGCCAGGGGGCGCAATTCCATCTGCTTCTTCGATGCATCGATGCAGGATGTGCTGGACAAGCGCAGCCAGGTAGAGAGTGCACTGCGCCTTGCGCTGGAACTCGACGAGATTTCGTTGCACTACCAATTACAGGTGGACAATACGGGACGCGCAATCGGTGTTGAAGCGCTGTTGCGCTGGAGCAATCCCCAACTGGGCATCGTTCCGCCGGGGCAGTTTATCCCCGTGGCAGAAGAGTCCGGCCTGATATTGCCGATCGGCCTATGGGTACTCAAGACAGCGTGCAAACAACTGGCGGACTGGCAGGATTCTCCCCAGTTCGGCCATCTCAGCATGGCGGTCAATGTCAGCGCCATCCAGTTCCGCGAAGCCGGATATGTCTCGATTGTGCGCGATGAACTGGAAAATAGCGGTATCCGGCCCGAGAAATTGAAACTGGAGCTGACTGAAAGCCTGGTCATCGACAACATCGACGACAGCATTCGCAAGATGAATGAATTGAAGGCCCTGGGCGTGAAGTTTTCCATGGACGACTTCGGTACGGGATATTCCTCCCTTTCCTACCTCAGCCGCCTGCCCTTCGACCAGCTCAAGATCGACCAGTCTTTTGTGCGCAATATCACGACCAACCAGCACAACGCGGCCATCGTGCAAACCATCATCTCCATGGCCCAGAGCCTGGGCATGGAGGTGATTGCGGAAGGTGTGGAAACCGAAGCGCAGCGCGAATTCCTGGACCTGCGCGGATGCCCGGCGTATCAGGGTTATCTCTATGCCAAACCGGTACCTGTTGCCGAACTGGAAACATTGATGACGCAATTGCTCGTTTCCTGAAACAGCCTCAGCTTGTCATGGCATTTGGTTAAGCCAAAAATCAGCCTCAACATTCCCTCCCCCTTGCAGGGGGAGGGTTAGGGTGGGGGTAGAGTCGTTGTGACTTCGCCGAGTCAACCCCCATCCTAACCTTCCCCCTGCAAGGGGGAAGGAACCGGTTCGCAGTGTGCCAATGGATTATTTTGCTTAACCGAGTGCCATGAGCCTCAGCCTGTTTTGTTTTTGTTGGAACAACTAGCGCCGCAACACTGATTATCCCTTCACCATATACTGCTCGATATGCGCCAGAAATACGCGCGTCTTGGCGGGCAGGAAGCGGCGCATCGGCATCACTGCCCAGGCGGTGACCGTCGGGAAACACCATTCCGGCAATACCCGCACCAGCCGCTTCTGGCGCACATCCTCTTCCGTAAAACGGTTTGGCAAAGCGCCGATGCCCGCCCCGTCCAGCAGCAATTGCTGGATGACACCAATGGAATTCAGCGTCAGCCTGCCGGGCGCAACCGCTTCCCAGACTTCCTTGCCGCGCATCAACTTCCACGGGATGGGCTGCCCGAGACTGGAGTGCATGCGCACCGCGTCATGCCGCAGCAAATCGTCCGGGTGTTTTGGCGCAGGATGCAGGCCCAGATAAATGGGACTCGCATACAGGCCAAGGTGTTGTTCGTCTATCTTGCGCGCCACCAGCGTGGAGTCGTTTTCCAGCACCCCCATGCGGATGGCGAGGTCGAAACGCTCGCCGATCAGATCCACCAGGCGCGGGCTGAGATCGAGATCAAGCTGAATCTCCGGGTAAGTTTCGATGAAGGTGGCCAGCGCGCGCGACAGGTTGTGCCTGGCGTAATCTTCCGCCATCGACACGCGCAAATGTCCGTGCGGCTGCACATCCTGGCTGCGCACGAAATCCTGCGCGGTCGCCACCTCTTCCGCCACGCGGCGGCAGTGATCGAGAAAGGCTTGGCCGAACTCCGTCAGTTGCAGACGGCGCGTGGTGCGCATCAACAGCCGCTGCCCCACGATCTCTTCCAGATTGGCCAGCCGGCGCGAAACGGTTGCCTTGGGCATGCCGATCTGTGCGGCCGCGCGCACCAGACTCCCCTGGTCTGCCACGGCGGCAAACAGGATGTAATCGTCGGCGGAGATGGTTTTTTGTTCCATTGTTGGAACAGTCTATCTCGCTTTACCGGCTTTATCTATCTTTTTGAGACGCCTAATATTCGACCACGTTACTCAACTTAGAGGTGAATCATGAACACCGCCACCCAAACAGCACTGCGATCACGTTCCGTCGAACGGCTCGTCGAAGGCGTTGCCACCTCGGACGGCGCGGGCGTGAGCCTGACCCGGGTACTGAGCGGCAAACTGCAGCAGCGTCTCGATCCCTTCCTGATGCTGGATGCATTCGGCAGCGACGACCCGGACGACTACATTGCCGGGTTCCCCGATCATCCGCACCGCGGTTTCGAAACCATCACCTACATGCTGGCCGGGCGCATGCGCCATCGCGACAGCGCCGGACATGAGGGCCTGCTGGAGACCGGCGGCATGCAGTGGATGATTGCGGGACGCGGCGCGATCCACTCCGAAATCCCGCAGCAGAAAGACGGCCTGATGGAAGGCTTCCAGCTCTGGCTCAACCTGCCGGCGCGCAACAAGATGGCCGCACCCTGGTACAAGGATTTCCAGCGTGCGGATATCCCGGAGTACACGACAGGGGATGGCGTCACCGTGCGCGTGATCGCCGGCAGCAGCAACGGCGTGGCGGGCGCCATGACGCGCGAGGTCACCGAACCGCTGTATCTGGATATTCACCTCCCGGCAGGCGCTGGATTTTCAACAGCGATACCGGGTTCGCACAACGCATTCATCTATGTCTATCGCGGCAAGGTCCTCGTTGGCGACACCCCGGTGGAATCGCAACGCATGGGCATCCTGAGCAATACACCGGAGGCAGAGGGCGTAACGCTTTCGGCGACGGAAAACACGCGCCTGATCCTGGTCGCGGGCAAGCCACTGAACGAGCCCATCGTGCAGTACGGACCGTTCGTGATGAATACGCAGGAAGAAATACACCAGGCACTGGAAGATTATCGCAACGGACATCTGGGCTGAAACGAACTCAAGCGGGGAAAAAAATGAAAAACACAGACAATCGCCATATCGTAGCCGCAACAGCTTTGCCTTGGGGACGCGCAATGATGGTTTTATTGCACGGCACCATGTTGCTGGGGCTGATGCTGGTTGCCGGACAGGCTTCGGCGCTCGCATTCACGCAAGTGCAGCCGAATGACAGCTCGATCACTTTCGGCTACCGACAAATGGGCGTGCCGCTGGACGGCAAGTTCAGCAAATTCGCCGCACAAATTTCTTTCGACCCCGCCAGACTTGCCAAAGCGCGGGCCAGGATCGATATCGACGTTGCCAGCATCGATACCGGCTCTGCCGAAGCAAACGAAGAAGTGGCCCGCAAACTGTGGTTCAACACCAGCACGTTCCCCACGGCCAGCTTTGTTTCCAGCAGCATCAAAGCACTGGACGGCAATCACTATCAGGTCGCCGGCAAACTCAGCATCAAGGGCAAGACGCGGGACGTAACAACCCCAGTCACCTTTCAGGCCGATGGCACGCGCGGAATACTCGAAGGCACTTTCACCATCAAGCGGCTCGACTATGCAATTGGCGAAGGCGAATGGACCGATGTCGACACGGTCGCAGACGAAATCCAGATCAGGTTCCACATCGTAGTAAATGCAGCACTCGGCAAAAAGTAGCCCCCCACCCACCACCAAGGAGAACACCATGAAAAGAATATTTGCCCTGGCCCTGGCCGCAACCTTGTCTTCCGCGGCCTATGCCGCACCGGAAACCTACGTTCTCGAGCAGAACCACACCAAGCCGCGCTTCGAATACAACCATATGGGCTATTCCATTCAGTTGAGCCGTTTCGATACCGCAGAAGGCAAGATCACCATTGACCGTGCCGCCAAGACCGGCTCGGTGGATGTGACCATCGACGCAAAATCGGTCAACACCGGCTCCACCCAGTTCAACGAACACATCCAGGGAGCTGATTTTCTCGACACCGAAATGTTCCCGACCATCACCTTCAAGTCGAACAAGGTGAAGTTCGATGGCGTCAAGGTTGCATCCGTGGATGGCAACCTCACCATCAAGGGCATCACCAAGCCGGTCACCCTCACAGTGATCTCGTTCATGTGCATGCCGCATCCGATGATGAAGAAAGATGCCTGCGGTGCGACTGCAACCGCCAAGGTGAAGCGCTCCGATTTCGACATGGGCAAGTATGCACCGCTGGTGGGTGATGAAGTCACACTGACCATCCCGGTTGAATCCATCAAGCAGTAACTCGATAAACGCAGGGTAGGCACGTTTTTGTGCCCACCCTACAAAATCTGCGGATGGTATTTGACATTTATTTTAAGGAATTCAGCATGCCCCAAACCCTGTTCACCCCCGCCACACTCGGCAAACTGCAATTGAAAAACCGCATCGTCATGGCACCGATGACACGCTCACGCGCCAATGACAACTTGCCGAACGAATTGATGGAAAAATATTACAAGCTGCGTGCCGACGCCGGTTTGATTATCACCGAGGGCACCTCGCCTTCCCCGAATGGTCTGGGCTATGCCCGCATACCTGGCATGTTTTCGGATGCCCAAGTGCAAGGCTGGAAGCGCGTGACTGATGGCGTGCATGCAGCAGGCGGCAAGATATTTATCCAACTGATGCATACCGGGCGCGTCAGCCATCCTGCCAACATGCAGGCAGACACAAAAATACTCGCCCCGTCTCCAGTCGCGGCGCCGGGCGAAATGTGGACGGACAGCAACGGCATGCAGCCGCATCCTGTTCCGGCAGAAATGAGCGAGGCCGACATCGCGCTGACCATCGCCGAATATGCCGATGCGGCCAAACGCGCAATCGAGGCGGGATTCGACGGCGTTGAATTGCACGGGGCAAACGGCTACCTGATCGACCAATTCCTCAACACCGCCACCAACCAGCGCACGGATCGCTGGGGCGGCAGCGCCGAGAATCGCACTCGCTTTGCCGTGGAAGTCGCCAAGGCTTGTGCCGCTGCCATCGGAGCTGAACGTATCGGCATGCGCATTTCGCCTTATGGGGCGTTCAACGGAGCGGTACCCGATGCCAAGATGGATGCGATGTACCTGCGCCTGATCGAGGAATTGAACAACATCGGTCTGGTCTACATCCATGTTGTCGACCACAGCTCGATGGGGGCACCGGAAGTCAGCCCTGAATTGAAAGCCAAGATTCGCGCCAACTTCAAGGGCAAGTACATCCTGTCCGGCGGCTACGATGCCGCGCGCGCCAATGCCGACCTGGACGCGCAAAAAGGCGATTTGGTTGCCTTCGGCAGGCCGTTTATCTCCAACCCGGACCTGGTGCAGAAGCTGCAAAACGGAACGGCGTTGACCGATCCCGAACCCGGCACTTTTTACACCCCCGGTGAAAAGGGATATACCGACTATTGATGCAGGAAATGTAGGGTGGGCACGTATTTGGTGCCCACGCGGAAACATTCTACCCGTACAGCGTGGGCACCAAATACGTGCCCACCCTACCAGCCTTGGAATCACGAAGCGGCCAGCCTTTGGCAGGCCGCCGCCCGGTGATACAATGCGCGCCTTTCAATTTTCACCTAAAGGCGCTGCAACATGAGTTTGAACAAAGTCCCCTCCGGCAAAGACCTCCCCAACGACTTCAACGTCATCATCGAGATCCCGATGCATGGCGAGCCGGTCAAATACGAGGTGGACAAGGAATCCGGTGCGATCTTCGTGGATCGCTTCATGAACACCGCGATGCACTACCCCTGCAATTACGGCTATATCCCGCACACGCTGTCCGACGACGGCGATCCCGTGGACGTGCTGGTCATCACCCCGGTTCCGCTGAACAGCGGCGTGGTGGTGCGTTGCCGCCCGCTGTGCGTACTGAAAATGGAAGATGAATCCGGCTTCGACGCCAAAGTGCTGGCCGTCCCGGTGGACAAGCTTTCCACCTTGTATCGCGGGCTGAAGAGCTACACCGAATTGCCCGAAATCGTGCTCAAACAGATCGAACACTTCTTCGCACACTACAAAGACCTGGAACCCAACAAATGGGTCAAGATCGGCGGCTGGGAAGATGTTGAAGCAGCACGCAAGGAAATCATGGATGGCGTTGCCAATTACGAGCAGGCCGCAGACAAACCTCAGTTCTAACTTATCGGGAGAAAACGATGACCGCACGTATCATTGACGGCAAGACAATCGCGCAGGAAGTGCGCGCCGAATGGAAACTTCGCGCCGATGCCTTGAAAGCGCGCGGCATAACACCCGGACTGGCGGTCATCATCGTCGGCGAGGATGCCGCCTCCAAGGTCTATGTCGCCAACAAGGTAAAAGCCTGCGCCGAACTCGGTTTGCATTCCGAGCATATCGCCCTGCCCGCCGACACCAGCGAGGCCGCGCTGCTGGCCAAGATCGCCGAGCTCAATTCCGACAAGAAAATTCACGGCATCCTGGTGCAATTGCCGGTGCCCAAACACATCAACAGCGAGAAAGTGCTGAATGCCATCAGTCCGGACAAGGACGTGGACGGCTTCCATCCGCTCAATGTCGGCGCACTGTCCACCGGCAACATGCGCTTCGCCCCCTGCACGCCCTATGGCTGCATGAAGCTGCTGGAAAAAGCCGGCGTCAGCATCGAAGGCAAACATGCCGTCGTGGTCGGACGCAGCAACATCGTGGGCAAACCGATGGCCATGATGCTGTTGCAAGCCAACGCCACCGTCACCATCTGCACCTCCAAGACCGTCAACCTCGCCAAATTCACGCGCGACGCCGACATCCTCGTGCTCGCCATCGGCCGCACCAAGATGATCACCGGCGACATGATCAAGCCGGGGGCTGCCGTCATCGACGTCGGCATGAACCGTGACGAGCATGGCAAACTGTGCGGCGACGTGGATTTCAATTCCGCGAAGGAAGTGGCCGGCTGGATCACCCCCGTTCCCGGCGGCGTCGGCCCCATGACCATCACCATGCTGGTCGCCAACACCGTACAGTCGGCAGAACGAGTTGCCGGAAAATAAATGGCCGCGATAACGCCGCAAGCGTTACAGGATTACCTCTACGCCCATATCCCGCTGTCCAAGGCGATGGCCGTGGAGGTCAAGGAAGCCACCCCGCAAAGCGTGCTGCTCGCGGCACCGCTGGCACCCAACATCAACCATAGAGACACCGTCTTCGGCGGCAGCGCTTCTACACTTGCCATTCTTTCCGCCTGGGCATTGCTCCATGTCAGCATGGCCGAGGCAAACATCAAAGCGCGCCTCGTCATCCAGAAAAACACCATGAATTACGATTTGCCGATGCCCGGCGAATTCTCCGCCGAAGCCACGGCACCCGCACCGGAAAAATGGCTGCGCTTCCTCGCCACGCTGCAGAAACACAAACGCGCGCGCGTCAACATCCGCTCGATCCTGCATTGCGACGGACAACAGGCCGGCACCTTCGAAGGCGACTTCGTCGCCAGCATTCTCTGAAATTTTCGGGTATCCGCAATCTGTGGTTGCTTATGAATTGTGACTAGCGTCTCTAATCGACCCACAAGAGACACCCGCTGATGCAGTTCGTAGGTTGGGTTGAGCGAAGCGATACCCAACGCATTAAGAGATGATGAACGATGATGGGTATCGCTTCGCTCAACCCATCCTACTGCGATGTAGCACCCCGTGCTGTTCGTAACCGTCCGGAAATGGCACAACTGAGACACTCACAATCATGGCAAATCAACACAAATGCCAATTTCCATGTGAACGGCTCTTGACCTGAATCAACCACAGATTACGGACAGCCAAATCAGCTCAGTCCTTTTTCCCGATGAGTTCGATCATGTAGCCATCCGGGTCGCCGACAAACGCAATGATGCTCGTC
>JAHJNJ010000019.1 GCA_018820925.1 Gammaproteobacteria bacterium
CAGCCAATACCCGGTATTGGTGGTCACATAAAATATGGGGTTCCGGCAGGCTATCGATAAAGGAAACCAGTTCGGGAAGCAGAGGAGATTTCATGGTGGGGTATCTCGTAGTATGACAAACACTGCCATGATGGCAGCATGGATACTGTCAGGCAAGTGCCAGACGCGTAGCTCGATATGCAACTCATTGTATTTTTATGATTTCAACTTTTCGCTCCGGTTGGCTTAAATCTTGCGAAGCAGGATCCGTCTGCATTCAGGCCAGGAAAAACAATGTTGTTCCAACAAATCAGAAATGCCCCGACCGGTGCATACAGCTATATTCTCGGTGACCGCAATACTCGGGTCGGCATCGTCATTGACCCGGTTGCTGAAAGTCAGGATGTACTGCTCGCGCTGATCGGAGATTTGGATCTTGATTTGCATTTGATCCTGTTGACACACGTTCATGCATCCGCCGATCAGAGTGCGGCAGCTTTGCGCAGTCGAGCTGGCGGCTCCATCGTTGTCGGTTCAGCATGCAATGATATGCAGGCGGATTTGCGGGTGACACACGACGCGCATATCGTGTTCGGAGATGAAGTTGTGCATGTCATCGGCACCCCGGGTCACACGCCTTGCAGCGTCTGTTACCGTTGGCGGGACAGGTTATTTACCGGTGATACCCTGCTTATTGGAAGTTGCGGTGATACCACTTTGCGGGACGGAGATCCGGGCATTTTATTCGACAGTGTGGTGAACCGTCTGTTCATCTTGCCACCGGAGACGCTGGTTTTTCCAGGACTTGATCCAAACGGACGCACCGTATCGACCATTGCGGAGGAGAAGACATCCAATCCGTGTTTTAGCAGCCGCAGCAGGGATATGTTCGTGACGCAAATGGCTGCAATGTACCCACCTTCTTCCTGAATTTGTAAACCCAGGCGCATCCGCGCATTTCGCCATGCCCGTTTATCAAATATAGACAACCGTATTCAATATTATTTACGCTTGAACTATCCAATCAGTGCTCTTGAGAAAACTCAGGATGTTTGCAGTTTCACGCCTTGAGGATTGGCAATTAAGGCCATGTTTGGCATTTTGCCCGGCAAATTACTTGTTCCGGTTGATGCCAGTTTCTGGAAAGCAATTAACCATAGTTCATGGAGCAATCGAAATGCTGTTTTTTGCACTCAATTCTCATATCAATTTGAGTAACGTGGTTTTTCTGCTGCTCGCTGATGAGGAATGCACACGCTAACCTGAGGTAAACGCTTGGGTATGCAAGCTTTCTAATCCAACTTTGGCTTTACTTGTCGTCGATGGCTGTGCGATTATTGCGCCGTTTTTGGAAAGCTGTAAGTAAGCTGTAAGGGAAGGGTGCACTAGACACATCAGAAGCTACGGGGTGTGGTTGGCGCAATATTGTTAACTTGCTCGAGGAGGAGACTACTGTGGAAGCTACGCAAGCGACACCAGTAAAGTACGATATGGAAGTCGTTCGATGGTTCACCATCGCGGCTGCCATTTATGCAGTCGTCGGTACGCTAGTCGGTGTGATTATTGCAGCTGAACTGGCATGGCCGTTTTTGAACCTGGATATTCCGTATATCACCTTTGGACGCCTGCGTCCGTTGCATACCAACGCGGTTATCTTTGCGTTCGGTGGGTGTGCTTTGATGGCAACCGGCTTCTACATAGTGCAACGCACCGGCGCTACCAAGTTGTGGAGCAAGGGTTTGGCCTGGTTCACATTCTGGGGCTGGAACCTGATCATCGTGGGTGCTGTGATCAGTTATCCGATGGGTTGGTCGCAAGGCAAGGAATATGCCGAGTTGCCGTGGATCATTGATATCATGGTCGCTGTAGTGTGGCTGTCCTATGGCCTGAACTACATCATGACCGTGGCCAACCGCAAAACTTCGCATATCTATGTGTCAAACTGGTTCACCATGAGCATGATCGTGATGATCACCTATCTGCACGTGGTTAACAGCTTGTGTATCCCCGTTAGCCTGACCGCCTCCTACTCCATCTTCACCGGCGTACAAGACGCGATGGTGCAATGGTGGTGGGGTCACAATGCGGTGGGTTTCTACCTGACTGCTGGCTTCCTGGCCATGATGTACTACTTCGTGCCCAAGCAATCGGGTCGTCCGGTGTTCTCCTATCGCTTGTCCGTGTTGCACTTCTGGGCGCTGACCTTCGGTTACGTCTGGCTGGGCGCGCACCACCTGCAATACACAGCATTGCCTGACTGGACCGGCTCCCTCGGTGCTGCAGTCTCTCTGGCGATGATCATCCCGTCCTGGGGCGGTGCGATGAACGGCATGATGACGATGTCCGGTGCATGGGACAAGTTGCGTACCGACTACATCCTGCGCTTCCTGGTGGTTTCCCTGGCGTTCTACGCGATGTCCACTTTCGAAGGCCCGGTGATGTCCCTCAAATCGGTTAACGCCTTGTCGCACTACACCGACTGGACTGTTGGTCACGTGCACTCCGGCGCACTGGGCTGGACGGCGATGGTTGCCTACGGCGCGATGTACCACATGGTCAAGAAACTGTGGGGCGTAGACAAGATGTACTCCGATGGATTGGTGAACGTCCACTTCTGGCTGGCGACTATCGGTACCGTGATTTACATCGTTGCATTGTGGGTCTCCGGCATTATGCAGGGCTTGATGTGGCGTGATTATGACGAGTACGGCACATTGACCTATACCTTCGTTGAATCTGTCTCCGCAATGCATCCGTATTATGTGATGCGCTTGGTCGGCGGCCTGATTTTCAACATCGGTACAATCATCGCCCTCTATAACATCGTGATGACCGTGCGTCAGGCGAGCGCTCTGCGCTCTTCCGGCGCCGTTCCCGCCAAAGCATAAGGAGTGAGACATGTCTGATCACGACAAAATCTATTCAACCAAATTTCAGGATGCTGTTGAACGCAAGACCGTTCTGATGTTTGTGATGATCGCGCTTGCAGTGGCGGTCGGTGGTATCGTGGAAATTGTTCCGTTGTTCTATCTGCCTAACAATGCCCTGTGTTCAAGTGCATTGGCCGGGAACGATCCAACCTGTGGCAACACCCAACATATTGGGAAGGACGGCAGCGTAATTCCGATGGACAAGATCATCTGGAATCCGGCGACTTCAGCGCATAAAACGCTGGAAGACTGGGTGCCCGGTGACGGCGTTCGTCCTTACAAGCCTCTGGAGCTGGCCGGGCGCGCTGTCTATATCCGTGAAGGCTGCTACTTGTGCCACTCGCAGAATGTTCGTCCGTTCCGTGACGAGAAGGATCGCTACGGTCACTACTCGATCGCTGAAGAGTCTGTGTACGACCATACCTTCCAGTGGGGCTCCAAGCGCACAGGGCCGGATCTGGCGCGCGTGGGCGGCAAGTACTCGGATGAATGGCAGCGTCGCCACTTGGCCTATCCCCGTGCAGTGGTTCCCGAGTCTGTCATGCCGAACTTTGCCTGGCTGGCTGACATGCCGGTGAACGTGGCGGAAACTGTGCAAACCATGAAGGTCTTGACCATCATGCCGTTCAACCCGACACCGAAGACCATCTACACGGATGCCTACATCGACGGCGCTGCTGCGCAGTTGGAAGGCAAGACCGATATGGATGCTGTGATTGCTTACCTGCAAGGCATGGGTAACCACGTCAAGTTCGAAGAGGGTGTGAACTACCGTGACTAAGCTAATGGGGTATCTTGGCATGGATGTGGCGGCCATGACCACGAACGACTGGCTGGGCGTGTTCTTCGTCCTGGTCGCGGCGTTCGGCATGGTGGCGGTCTATGTCATGGTATTCCGTCCGGCTAACAAGGCGATGTTCGAGTCCCAGCGCAGAATGGCGCTGGATGACGAAGACCCTATCAATATGGGAGAAAAAAGATGAGCGATAAACACGATGCAGGTGGCGTGACTACAACCGGTCACGTCTGGGACGATGATTTGGCGGACTTTGCCAATCAACCCCCGAAGTGGTGGATGCTTGGTCTGACGACCAGTGCAATTTGGTGTGTAATTTATTTCGCATACTATCCTGCAGTCCCGGTTTCCAATTTACAGAGCTTCTTCAAGGGGCTGGGTGGTTGGACTGCGATTGGCGAGATGGAAGCCGACCAGAACATAGTCGACGAAGTGCGCGGCAAGTATGAAAACAAGCTGAAGGACATGACCCCGGCGGCGATTCTGGCCGATAGCGATTTGACAGAGTACGTCACTCGTTCCGGCAAGGTGCTGTTCGGCGACAACTGTGCAGCATGCCACGGCACCAACGGTGTAGGGGCGGCGGACAAGCAAGGCTTTATTGCTCCGATTCTGCGCGACGACGATTGGCTGTACGGTGGCAAGATCGATGATATTTATGCTTCGATTACTGGTGGTCGCCAGGGCGTGATGGTTGCACACAAGGATGTACTGTCTGCAGCCGAGATCGACACGCTGGCCAATGCGGTTGCTGCCGGCAAGCCGACATCTACCCCGCTGTTTGCGGAAAAGGGATGTACTGCTTGCCACGGTCCGGACGGCAAAGGCATGGCTGTAATGGGTTCTGCCAACCTGACCGACAGCGTCTGGCGTTTTGACGGTTCTCTCGAAGGGATCAAGTTCACCATCGCTAACGGCGTGAATGCAGGTCCGGGTTCGCGCGATGCGGTGATGCCGAACTTCACAGAGGCTGGCAAGTTGAGCGATTCCGAGATGAAGAAGCTGGCAGTGTATGTGTACAAGTTTGGTGGCGGTCAATAAGACGTTCCAGTAGCTAAGTATGTCAGTCTCAGTCTGCACGGGTTATCCTGTGCAGACCTTTACCAAAAGGAGTAAATGAGATGAATCACGATATGGTTTTCTGGAGTGTGATCATTAGCGTTGCAGGATCCTTCCTTACCGCAGCATGGTTGCTTTTCTTGGCATTCCGTAGAGCGTTCAAAGACAAGGACAAGGAAAGTAAGTAAGTTTTTGGTTACTGCGAAAGGGAGGAGAGCTATACTCTCCTCCCTTTTTCATATGGGGCAAGGTATTTGCGAATCCGCTCTTGCTGCGGCGAGCCGATTCGGAAGTATCTTGGTTGCGGTCATTTTCATAATGGACGAAAAATATTTTAGGAGAATAGTGTGAGTGATGAAACAGAAAACAAGGAGATGGGGACTGTCACGACCATCTATCACGAATTTGAATCATGGCAGGTCAACCGTGGCGAAAAAACAATTCATGCCAAGCGCATGCCCGGGTTTTTCCGCACAATAAAAAACTATACCCAACTGGGACTCTGGCTCCCGTTCTTCCTGGGGCCATACCTGCGCTGGAACGACAAGCAGGCAATTCTGTTCGATATCCAGAACCGCCAGTTTCATTTTTTTAGCGTGACGGTGTTGCCGCAGGACATCTGGATGCTGTCGCTGCTTTTGCTGATGGCGGCAATGACGCTGTTTGCTACGACTTCCGTGGCCTCGCGGGTGTGGTGCGGCTATTTCTGTTTCCAGACCGCGTGGACCGACTGGTTTACCTGGATCGAGGACAAAATCGAGGGCAATCCGGCTGCTCGGCGCAAACTGGACGATGCGCCATTAAGCTTGGACAAGATCAAGAAAAAGGGATTCAAGCATGCGATCTGGTTGCTGCTTTCCTTGCTCACCGGCATCAGCTTTTCAGTCTGGTTCGTCGATGCGCCTACCTACTGGAGTAACCTGATCCACCTGGATCTACCCAAGGTTGGCTGGATCACGCTTGCCATGTTCTTTCTGGGCACCTATTTTCTCGCCGGATATATGCGCGAACAGGCTTGTTTCTGGCTCTGTCCCTATGCGCGCATCCAGGGCGTGATGGGCGATTCGCAGACCATTTTGCCCGCATACGATGAGAAGCGCGGTGAGCCGCGCGGCAAATTGCGCCGTGCCGGAGAAACCGGCGCACCCCAGGGTGACTGCATCGACTGCTTCCAGTGCGTGCAAGTCTGCCCCACCGGTGTTGATATCCGTCATGGCAGTCAACTGGGGTGCATTACTTGCGGATTGTGTATTGATGCCTGCGATGCGATCATGGACAAGATCGGCAAGCCGCGCGGTTTGATCCGGTATGCCTCGCTGGATGAACTGGCGGGCAAGCCGACCCATAAGATTTATCAGCATCCGCGCACACTTGTTTATCTCACCATCATCCTCCTGGCGTTTTCCGGCATCGTATATGGCTTGACGCATTTGGGTTCGATGACATTGAGAGTGATTCCCGACCGTCAGCCGCTATTTGTCACCATGAGCGACGGTTCGATTCAGAACAGGTACGATTTCAAAGTGGTTAACAAAACCGACAAGGATCTCCGTGTGAAGGTCTCGGCCGAAGGCGGTGTGGAGGGGCAAGTACTCCTGGGTGGAGAAGGTTTTCCGTTGACCCATCATGGCCGTGGTACCACATTCACCATCTTCGTCAAGGCGCCCGGAGCCAGCGTCAAGCAAGAGGTGACTCCGATTGAATTCAAGGTGGAAGCAGTAGAGGACCCATCTGTATTTGCAACGTACGACAGCAAATTCAATGGACCAAAACCCAGATAGGAGAGATGAACATGATCTCGCAAAGCAATAAATCCGGTTTTCGCAATCCCTGGGTATGGGGCATGTTGTCATTGTTGACGGTGGTGTTGTCGGTGAACGCCACCTTCATCTGGTTCGCCAACAAAGGAACTCGTTCAACGCTGGTTGATCGTGACTACAAGACCAAGGATCGAAAATCGGGCGAGGAGGTGGTGAGCGAACTGAAAATGCAACAAGCGCTGGCCTGGCAGACCGAGATCAAGAAACCGAAATCCATCGTGACGGGTACACCGACCGCTTATGAAATCGGCATCAAGGATCGCGTAGGCAAGCCGGTAAGCGGAACGCTGGAGGTGGTTGCCTACCGCGCCTCCGATGCCAGCAAGGATTTCACGACGACCTTCAGGGAAGTTACTCCCGGTGTATATCAGGGATACATCAGTTTTCCGCTGAAAGGTTTTTGGGAATTGCATTTGCGCGTCACGCGTGGCGAGGATCAGTTTGGTGTCAGTACCAAAAGGTTCATGGTTGCCGAGCCATCGTAGTTGACGGAAAGTTGGCGTGACACCTCGTAACCATTCTGCCCCGGGCGGCTGCTTTCACTGCGGCCTGCCCATTCCTCCGGATGCCAACTTCCACGCGCGACTGGAGGATGCGGAGCGGGATTTTTGCTGCTTCGGCTGTCAGTCGGTGAGCAGTGCCATCTATGAGGCGGGATTGCAGGGCTATTATCAACGCACGCCGGAAGGCGTGTTGCTTGCGCCGCCGCCCGAATTACCCAAAGACATCGACATCTACGATTTCGACGAAGTGCAGCAGGAGTTCACCACCTGCTCCGGCGATATTCGCGACATCCATCTACTGGTGGAAGGCATACATTGTCCAGCCTGTGTGTGGCTCATCGAACGCGGCTTGCAGAGAGCACCCGGCGTGCAGTCGGCCAATGTCAATCTGGCGGCGAAGCGATTACACCTGCGCTGGGACAACTCGCGCAGCAAACTTTCCGACCTGATACGCGCACTGGCCAAGATCGGTTATGCCGCTGTGCCCTACGATCCGGAGAGTGCCGAAGGGGTCATGAAAAAAACCAACCGCGCCATGCTCTACCGGTTGTTCTTCGCCGGTTTTGCCATGATGAACATGCTGTGGATATCGATTGCGTTGTACAGCGGGGCGGACCGGGACGAGTTTCGCCAATTCTTTCACTGGATGGGGCTGGTATTGGCGACGCCGACGTTGCTGTATTCCGGTTATCCATTTTATCGCGGCGCAATCAACGGCTTGCGTGGTGGAAACCTCTCCATGGATATGCCCATCGCACTCGGCCTTTCAGTTACCTATGCTTACTCGCTATATGTCACGGTGACTTACAGCATGGTCGGAGAGGTGTATTTCGATACCGTCACCAACCTGATTTTCGTGATCCTGATCGGGCGCTATCTGGAAGGCATGTTCCGGCACCAGGCTGTATCTGCCACCAAGCGCCTGATGGAATTGCAGCCGCGCGTCGCCATCATCATGCGCGACGGGCAGGAACAGATGACGCCGATACGCGGCGTCAAGCTGGGCGATCAAGTGCTCATCAAGCCCGGCTACAAAGTTCCGGTGGATGGTGTGGTGCTGGAAGGTCACAGCACGGTGGATGAGTCCATGCTGACCGGCGAATCCGCGCCCGTGAACAAATCGGCGGGCGCGCCAGTGTTTGCCGGTACAGTAAATAACAATGGCGCCCTGCTGGTAGAAATGCGCGTGCAAATACAAGAGACCACGCTGGCAAAAATCATACGTCTGGTGGAAGAAGCACAAGCCTCCAAAGCCCCTATTCAGCGTCTCGCCGACACCATCGTGCCGTGGTTTGTGCTGGTTACCCTGATTTGCGCAACCATCACTTTCTTCATCTGGAACAGCCACAATTTCGAGGTGGCACTGATGGCGGCAACCTCGGTGCTCATCATCACTTGCCCCTGTGCGCTGGGTATGGCAACCCCCATGTCCATTGCTGTTGCCTCCGGTCTTGGCGCCAAACACGGCATTCTGGTCAAGAACGGTCTGGTGCTGGAAACGCTGTCCAAAGTGACGCATTTCGTCTTCGACAAAACCGGCACGTTGACTGAAGGCAAGATGAGCGTGGCGCAAGTGCATGTCGCGCCAGGCCGGGAAGAGCAGGAAGTCCTGCGCCATGCTGCCGCAGTCGAACGTTACAGCGAACATAGCGTCGCCAAAGCCATTGTGATCGAAGCGGAAGCCCGCCAACTGTTGCACCGCGACCTTGAAACAAGCGCTTTCCTTGCCACTGCCGGGCTGGGTGTGGAAGCGAATGTCGCCGGACAGACCGTGTTGCTGGGCAGTGCAGAATGGCTGATGCAGCAGGGTGTCGGGCTGGATGCGGCGCTACAAGCCAAGGCGCATGCGCTGGAAACGCAGGCAATGAGTTGTATCTATATGGCGCAGAATGGCAAGCATGTGGCGGTGTTTGCATTGGCCGACAAACTGCGCGGCGACGCGCAGCAACTGGTGGATGAACTCCGTGCGGCGGGTATTATCATGACCCTGCTGAGCGGCGACCGCAGACCTGTTGCCGAAGCCGTTGCACGGCAACTCGGCGGCATGGAAGTGATTGCCGAAGTCATGCCGCAGGACAAGGATCAGGTGATCCAGCGCTTGCAACAGCGCGGTGCGGTGGTGGCGATGGTGGGGGACGGCGTTAATGACGCCCCGGCGCTGATTCGTGCCGATGTCGGCATCGCACTGGGTTCCGGCACGGATGTCTCAGTGGAAAGTGCGGACATCGTGTTGATGTATAACGAACTGGACAAAGTGCGTCAGGCCACGCAATTGTCGCGGCGTACCTTGCTTACGATCAAGCAAAATATCGGGCTGTCTTTCGTGTATAACGCCATCATGGTGCCGCTGGCGATGATGGCCAGGGTCAGCCCGCTGGTGGCGGCGATCAGTATGCCGATCAGTTCCCTGATCGTGATCGGCAATGCAGCGCGCATACGCACGTTGTTCAAGAAGCAGTGAGGTGATGTTATGGACGTGATCTACAGTCTGATACCCGGCATGATGTTCTTCGGGGTGCTGTTCGTTATCGTGCTGGTGTGGGCGGTGAAAAAAGGCCAGTACGAGGATATGGAAGGCAATGCCAACCGTATTCTGTTGGACGATGACGACGATATATTGCGTGAATCGGACAAACCCGGAAAAGAGAAAGACGCAAGCGCAGACAAGTAGCAGGCGCTTGCGCAGCAAATTATTCCAGTATTTTACCGTTCTCCATCAGTGGCTTAACCAGTTTGTCGAAATCCCGGGGCGGAACATATTGCAAGAGCGGTTTTTCAGTGCCTCCCAAAGCAATGTCCAAACCATTCTGCGGATACAGCCAGTGTATGACGCCGCTCTTGGTTTCCTGGATGCGTTGTGCGGGCTGACCGAAGCGTTTCAGGAATATTGCCTCCTCCACGCGCAGGCTGGGCAGATAAGTCAGGCTGCTGATCGGCAGGGTACGCAGCCTGGCAATGTCGTCCGCTGCCATCGTGATTTTCTTGCCGCTTCCGGTCGCCGCCATGCGCAAGCCGCGCTCATACATGGCTTTCAACTCTGCTTCGGGAACCGCAATGGTGAGCACGATTTTGGAGGGCAAACCGCCCAGAATGACCTTGTCGAAAAAAACCTCGGCGAACAATTTACCGTCCGGTGACTTGAACAGACTGGGCTCGGCTACTTCCCTGAAACGGGACTCGGCTTTGTCGGTGTCGGATTCGCCCAGCGTCAGGCCGAAGACGCGCACCGAATTTGCGGTTGGATGTTCAATATGCCAAGGGAAATCATCAAGGCGTTTAGGGTCGTCCGGCATGAAAAATGCGCTGACGATAAGAATCGTCGACGCAATGCCGACACTCCAAAATATCTTGCTTTCTGTTGTCATGGTAAGCCGAGGGTTGATTTAAGAAGAAATAGAAGAATTCAGTGGATCCGGGTTAAGTTTGACAAAACGCTTGGGCAATTTGCCATGGCGCGCCTGATACAAGGAATCGTTGCCCAAAACAACCAATATTAACAACGTTACCATAAATGGCAACAGACCGACTCCGCCTATCAGCGAAATCGTGACAATTATCGACCATCCCGTCACTTTCGAGATCAACAATCCTCCGCCGATAATCGCGCAAGTGGCGGTCAGCAACCACAGAAAATGCAAATTGCGCTGCGCGGCAATTTTCCAGTGCGACTTGATGAACCAGGTTGCATTGCTCCCGGCGATCTGCCTTGCCTTGATTATGATATAAAAAATAATGATAAAGGATGTGATCGGCACAATCAAAACAAGAAGCGGGAACGTCCGGTAAACGCCAAAAGTGGTGGCAAAAACCAGAATATGGTTGAAAATCAGATTGATCAAAAAAATCTCGTGAGGCCACTTGGCCAAGTGACTCTCTTCCGGTGATACCGTGAATTGCTGGTGCATGTTGTTCTCCCTGACATAGTTATAGTTTTATGGATTTTTGAGACAGTTGCGTGAACAGGATACCAGTATTTACTGGAATGGGAGGGGGTCGAACGACGCTCAGATGTGGCCGACAAAGCTGCGCAGGCGCAACACATCCATGATCTCAACTTCACGCACCCGGACGCTGAGCAAGCCGTTTTCCTGGAATTGCGAGAATGTGCGGCTGACTGTTTCCAGCTTCAATCCGAGATAACTGCCAATTTCCTGCCGGGTCATGCGCAGAAGGAATGCGTTGGGAGAATAGCCGCGTGCGCTGAAGCGCTGCGACAGATTGAGCAGAAAAGCCGCCAGGCGCTCCTCGGCGCGCATGGAGCCGAGCAGCATCATGATGCCCTGGTCGCGCACGATCTCGCGGCTCATGATCTTGTGCAGATGGCGTTGCAATACCGGCACATCGCGACTCAATTCCTCCAGCAGATTGAACGGGATTTCGCAGATTTCGCTGTCCTCCAGCGCTACCGCGTCGCAGGTATGGGCGTCGGCACAGATTGCGTCCATGCCGATGATTTCCCCCGGCATCTGGAAGCCGGTTACCTGTTCCCGGCCATCTTCATGCAGTACCTGCGTTTTGAAAAACCCGTTGCGGATGGCATACAGTGCGTGGAAAGGCTCTCCGCTGCGGTACAGGTACTCGCCACGCTTGAACGTGCGTTTCAGGCTGGTCAAGGCGTCAAGACGCTGCATCTGGGCGGCGTCCAGATCGACAGGAAGGCACAGTTCGCGCAGGTTGCAGCTTGAACACGCGATGCGCAGGGACAGGTTGTGGACAGCGTTTTGCACTTATGTTTTATATGGGTATTGCTCAATACGGAGGGGAAATATGACACGGTTTTTGACCTATATCAAACGCATTTTGCGGTATGCTGGCACATTCCTGAAACGAAAATGCAAGAAGTCGCCACATGTCAGTCAATAATGAAATAAGCTCCCAGCTGGAAGTCGATCTGGATCTGATTCGCCGTCTGGACAAGAACGGTCCCCGCTATACCTCCTACCCTACTGCCGACCGCTTCGTCGAGGCTTTTAACGCCGAAACGTACACCCAATGGGTGGCCAAGCGCGAGGTCGGCGGTATCAGCCGCCCATTGTCGCTGTACGTCCATATCCCGTTCTGCAATACCCTGTGTTTTTACTGCGCCTGCAACAAGGTGGTCACCAAGGATTTCAGCAAAGCCGATCAATATGTGCGCTACCTCATCAAGGAAATCGAGATGCAGGCCGCGCTGCTGGGCGAGTCCCGGCGTCTTGAGCAACTGCATTTTGGCGGCGGAACCCCCACCTTCCTGAGCGACGACGAATTGCGCGCAGTGATGGGCGCGATCGGCAAGAATTTCGAATTGGTGGAAGGTGGAGAATACTCAATCGAAATTGATCCGCGCAAAGTGAGCGATGCTACCGTCGCGCTGCTTGGGGAGCTTGGTTTCAACCGCATCAGCATCGGCGTACAGGATTTTGACCCGGCCGTGCAAAAAGCGGTGAACCGCATCCAGAGCGAAGAAGAGACCTTGCAGGTGATCCGCGCGGCGCGCGCCAATGGCTTCCAGTCGGTCAGTATCGACCTGATTTACGGTTTGCCCAAACAGACGTTGGAAGGAATCAAAACCACGCTGGACAAGGTTATCGCGGTCAATCCCGACCGCCTGTCCATCTACAACTACGCGCATATGCCCAAGCTGTTCATGCCGCAGCGCCGCATTCACGAAGAGGATCTCCCGTCCCCGCAAACCAAGCTCGATATCCTGAAGCTGGCGGTGAACACACTCACCGATGCCGGCTACGTGTATATCGGCATGGACCACTTCGCCAAGCCGGACGACGAGTTGGCCGTGGCGCAGCGCCAGGGCAGATTGCACCGCAATTTCCAGGGCTATTCCACGCACTCGGATTGCGACCTGATCGCGGTCGGCGTGAGTTCCATCGGCAAGATCGGCCCCACCTACAGCCAGAATTTCCGCGAACTGGAACCGTACTACGACGCGCTGGACAACAACATCCTGCCCATCATGCGCGGTATGGAATTGAACGCCGACGACCTGGTACGGCGCGCCATCATCCAGGCGCTGATGTGCCACTTCGAATTGTCGAAGGAGTCGTTCAACATCGCCTACCTGATCGACTTCGACCAGTACTTCGCGACCGAACTGAAAGAACTTGCCGAATATGAAAAAGAAGGGCTGCTCAAGCTCTCGCCGCAATGGATCAGCGTTACGCCCAAAGGGCGCATGTTGATTCGCAACATCTGCATGATCTTTGACAAATACCTGCGCACCAAGCAAGAACACGCGCGCTATTCCAAGGTTATATAGAAGGGGTCTGCAACAATCAGTGACGAGCCGCTGCGGATACTTTTGCGGAGGCCGACTGATGCTTTGGGGTAAAATGCCCTACGTTAGGAGTGAGAGACAAAAAATGAAGCGCGTGGAAGATTTTCGCCTGAAGTTCGGCAAACAAGAACTGGTCCCGATCATGATCGGGGGCATGGGTGTGGATATCTCCACGTCGAAACTGGCCCTGGAAGCCGCCCGTCTGGGCGGTGTGGGACATATCTCGGATGCCATGCTGCCCACCGTTTCGGATCGCCACTACGACACCGACTTCGTCAAAACCAAACTCCTGCAGTTCAAATATAACATCGATAACTCCGACAAATCGGACGTCAAGTTCGATCTCGGCCACATTGCCGAATCCACGCGCCTGCATGTGAGCAAGACCATGGAAGCCAAACGCGGCTCCGGCATGATCTTCATCAACTGCATGGAAAAACTCACCATGAGCGCCCCCAAGGAAACGCTCAAGGTACGGCTGTGGGAAGCGCTGTCCGCCGGCATCGACGGCATCACCCTGGCGGCCGGATTGCATCTCGGTTCGTTCGGCCTGATCGAGGATCACCCGCGCTTTCGCGATGCCAAACTGGGCATCATCGTATCCAGCCTGCGCGCGCTGCAACTGTTCCTGCGCAAAAATGCGCGCACCAACCGTTTGCCCGATTTCATCGTGGTGGAAGGCCCGCTTGCAGGAGGACACCTCGGCTTCGGGCTGGACGACTGGATGAAGTACGACCTGCGCACGATTACCAACGAGATCCATCAATACCTGCGCGACGAAAAACTCGACATTCCTGTCATCCCGGCGGGCGGCATATTTACCGGCAGCGATGCGGCCGCGTATCTGGAAGAGGGCGCGGCGGCGGTACAAGTGGCGACACGTTTCACTGTGGCGCAAGAATGCGGCCTGCCTGCGGATGTGCAGCAGGAATATTTCAAGGCCAGTGAAAGCGACATCGAGGTGAACGCCACTTCACCCACCGGCTATCCGATGCGCATGCTGAAGAACAGTCCTTCCACCGGTTCCGGCATCCGTCCCGGCTGTGAATCCTACGGCTACCTGCTGGATACCAACGGGCATTGCGACTACATCGACTCCTACAACCGCGAAGTGGCGCTGCATCCGGATGCCAAGAAGGTCGCGGTCTTCGACAAGACCTGCCTGTGCACGCACATGCGCAATTACAAATGCTGGACCTGCGGGCAATATACCTATCGCCTCAAGGACACCACCCGCAAGGCGGCGGACGGCAGCTACCGGATCCTGACCGCAGAGCACATCTTCAAAGATTACCAATTCAGTACCGACAACAAGATCGCGTTACCCGACGCTTGAGTTGTCCATGCCCGGACAGGGCGCTGCCGACAGGATTGACAATGATCGCCCGAACCCTGCTGACGATTGCCGTTTTGCTACCCAGCCTCCCGCTACAGGCGGCATGGGATATCGGCGGCGCGCTGGAAGAATATCGCTGGGTTGAATATCCGGCAGAAATCAGCGGAAACCCCAAAGAACTCGGATTCCGTTCCGCGCTGTTCGTCAATTGGACGCAGGAGAGCGAACAGGGATTGCTGTTCGCGTGGCGAGCCAAGCTCTACGCCGGAACGGTCAATTACGATACCTACCTGCTTGCCCCGCCGCACGAGCCGGTAAGCACCAAAACAGACTACAACGGCGTGGCGAGCGAGGGGCAGATGTTTTACCGTCACAACCTCGGTTCCTACAAGCTGGATCAAATCGGCGGCCTCGGTCTGGATTTCTGGCGACGCGGCATACGCAGTAACGGCGGCAGCCAGTTCGAAGACTATTCGATCCTGTATGCGCGCGCGGGGCTGCGACTATCCAAATCAAGAGTCGAAGCGGGATTGCATGGTGAACTGGGGATCAAGTTTCCCGTCGCAACCAATGAAGATGCGCATCTGGACAGCATGGGTTACACCTCCAATCCCGCGCTCTCGCCAAAAGGGGAGGTCAGCGGCTACGCGGAAATCGGATACCGCATCAATCCCCGGTTTGATGTGCTCGGCTATTACGACAGCTGGCGTTTCGGCCGCTCGGCAGATGTCAGGGCCAACAAACCGGGGGACGCGCCGGGAACATATTGGCTGGTCTATCAACCCAAATCCGACATGGATGCCTTGGGGATAAAGTTGCTCGTATCGTTCTGATACCGTCGTCTGTCTGTCATCCTTGACGGCGGCACGCTCGTTTATAATTTGCCCGGCAGCACTAGACAGGTGACGATATGAATAAATATCTCAAGTACGGTCTGTGGTCGATCGGCATCATGGCGATCGTGTTCGCGGGTGTGATCGCGTTTATCGCGCTGACTTTCAACCCGAACGATTACAAGCCGCAAATCATCCAGACCGTCAAGGACAGCAAGCAGCGCACCCTCAAGCTGGACGGCAATATCGCATTGCATTTTTTTCCCAGCATCGGCGTCAGTCTCGGCAGGATATCCCTGTCCGAATTTCAAAGCGATAAAGAATTCGTTTCGGTCGAGCGCGCCAGCGTCTCGCTCAAGCTGTTGCCATTACTGTTCCGACAGATCGTGGTGGACGAGGTGGCGGTGAGCGGCGCCAAAGCGCAACTGATCAAATACAGGAACGGCAACACCAATCTCGACGACCTGCTGGGCAAAGAAGCCGCGCCAGCCGCATCTGCACCTGTTGCAGAAGCCGCTGCTGCGGCGCCGATGATGTTCGACATCGCATCAGTACGGCTGGACAAGACCGAATTGAGTTACAGCGACGAGATTACCGGTGCCCGCTACGACGTGCACAACTTGATGCTGCAAACCGGGCGAATTGCCAACGGACTTCCGGCACGGATGGATTTCGCCGCACATATCCAGTCCAACAAGCCAAAGCTGGATATTGCCGCGCAAATCAAGACCACGCTCACTCTCGAGCTGGAAAAGAACCGGTACCGGGTGCAGGGACTGGACCTGCAAGCGAACGGCGCCGCGCTGGGCATGACCAGCCTGGCGGTCAAGGCCAGCGGCGACGCGGGTGCCCATCCTGCGCTGCGCGAATTTTCGTTGAATAATTTTGCATTCACTGCAAGTGGCGTGAAAGGCAAAGATCGATTCGAAACCCGGCTGGATGTACCCGACCTGAACCTGACCCGGGACAAATTCACCGGCAACCATATCGTACTGAATGCCAAACTCGACGGACAATTCGGCAATGTCGCCGCGCTATTTTCGCTGGATGCAATTACCGGCAGTGCGCGCGTATTCAAGATCGGCTCACTGGAACTGAATGCCGATCTAAAACAGCCGGAACAATCCTTCAAAATGAAACTCTCGTCTCCCGTCACCGGCAGCATCGATGCGCAACAGTTCAACTTGTCCGGCATCAGGCTGGCACTCAATGCAACCGGAGACAAACTGCCCAACAAAAGCATCGACAGCGAGTTGAGAGGCAAAGCCCAGGCCGATCTCGGTCGCCAGAATGTCGAAGCCAGCCTGGCAGGCGGACTGTTGCAAAGCCAGATCAAGGCAACGGTCGCGGTAAAAAACTTCAACGTGCCGCTGCTCCGCTACGATGTGGAAATCGACAAATTCGACGCCGATCCTTTCCTGCCGAAGCAGACGCCAGAAGCTGCAGAGAAAGCCGGGGGCGGCAAGGCCGAATCCGGGCAGCCGTTCGACCTGTCTGCATTGAAGACGCTGAACCTGAAAGGCAGGCTGCGCATCGGCTCCCTCAAAGTCGCCAACGTCAAAGTAGCGCAATTGCGCGTGGGCGTGAGGGCGAACAAGGGCCAGATTGAGATCGACCCGCTATCCGCAAAAATGTACAAGGGCAGCGTCGACGGCAAGGCATCGCTGAATGCGTCCACTTATGACTTCACCGTCAACGAAAAACTGACCGGTATCGATATTGCCCCGCTGCTGAAAGATGCCGCTAACCTTGAGCTGATCGAAGGCCGCGGCAACATCGCGCTCGATCTCAACGCACGGGGCAACTCCGTCAGCGGTTTGAAGAAAGCGCTGAACGGAAAAACAAAAATCGATTTGACGAATGGCGCGCTCAAAGGCATCAACCTGCCCAAGCTGGTACAGGGCGTGCAAAGCCTGAACAAGGACAGCAAGATGGAAACGCTGGGCATGGACAAAAACGAAAAGACACCGTTCAGCACATTCAAGGCCACCTTCAAGATACGCAACGGCGTGGCGCACAACGACGACCTTGCGGTGAAATCCACCGTGCTGCGCATGACCGGTAAAGGCGACATCAACATCGGTCGCGACAGCATGAACTATAACGCCAAAGCCATTTTCGCCAAGACCGAGCACGGCAAAACCGGCACCCTGCCCGTTAACGTGAGCGGCCCGTTCGACGACCTCAAGTTCAAGGTGGACTACACTGCCTTGTTGAGAGATGTGGCGAAACAAAAACTTGACGAGAAAAAAGAGAAACTCAGGGAAGACGCCAAGGCCAAGGCCAGGGAAGAGTTGAAAAAGAGTCTGAAGGGGTTGTTCAAGTGAACGCATCGCGAAATACCAGAGTCACGCCTTAATGCCTTCTTTCGCATCCCGCCTCATCGAGTGGCAATGCACGCACGGTCGTCACGACCTGCCCTGGCAGGGGGGGGATGCCTACCGCGTGTGGTTGTCCGAGATCATGCTGCAGCAGACGCAAGTCGCCACCGTCATCCCCTATTACCAGCGCTTCGTCACCGCTTTTCCCAACATCGCTGCGCTGGCCGCCGCAACCGAGGAGCGGGTGCTCGTCAACTGGAGCGGCCTGGGTTACTACGCCCGCGCCCGCAACCTGCACAAGGCTGCGCAGATCATCATGGAAAAACATCGCGGCGAATTCCCGCGCAAATTCGAAGACATCGTCGAACTCCCCGGCATCGGCCGCTCCACCGCCGCCGCTGTGTGTGCACTGGCTTTTCACGAACACCGCGCGATACTCGACGGCAACGTCAAGCGCGTTCTGGCGCGGTATTGCGGTATTGCAGGATGGGCGGGGGAAAAGAAGGTCGAAGAGGTGTTGTGGCAGCAGGCTGAAGTTCTTCTACCAGCATCCCCTCTCCCCGCAGGGGAGAGGGTTAGGGAGAGGGGAGGTGTTTACTCTTCCATCGCCACCTACACCCAGGCCCTGATGGACATGGGCGCCACCGTTTGCACGCGCAGCAAGCCCAAGTGCGTGCTGTGTCCGGTGCAAGCCGACTGTGTTGCCCTGCAGACCGAGCGCGTCGCCGAACTGCCCACGCCGCGCCCGCGCAAAACCGTGCCGGAAAGAAACGCGGTCTTTCTTCTGCTCATGCACGGCAACGACATCCTGCTGGAGAAGCGGCCCGGCAGCGGGATATGGGGCGGACTGTGGTGCCCGCCGCAGTTCGATGATGAAGATGCGGCGAGGGATTGGTTCTTACGTAGTGGTCTGGAGGCGAGGGGCGGGGAGAGGTTGGCGACGTTCACGCATACGTTTACGCATTTCAAACTTCACATCACTCCGTTGCGGGTGGAGCTGGCGCGCAAGCCGGTGCGTGCTGCGCAGCCGGGGAGTGTTTGGTTGGAGGTGGGGGAGGCGTTGGGGGCGGCGATACCGACGCCGGTGAGGGCTCTTTTGAAACAACTCCAGGCCGTATCGAAGCATGAACGGGTTCAGCGCGCATCGCTTGCGTTAAGCCCAACACCGTCGGACTACCCCCGACGGTGTTGGTTTTAAATAATCAAACCAGCGGGCTTCGCCCATCCTTCGATACGGCCTTCGGCCTACTCAGGACGAACGGTCTGGCGTCACTCTCCCCACTTCTTCATCAAACTCTGCTCGATCCCCAGATGATCCAATATCCGCGCGACCACAAAATCCACAATATCCTGCACACTCTGCGGATGATGATAAAACCCAGGATTGGGCGGCATGATCACCGCCCCCGCATGCGACAGCTTCAGCATGTTCTCCAGATGAATCGCCGAGAACGGCATCTCCCTCGGTACCAATATCAGCGTTCTTTTTTCCTTGAGCATCACATCCGCCGCGCGGCAAATAAGATCATCGCTGATGCCGCCCGCGATCTTGCCCAGCGTGCCCATGGTGCAGGGGCACACCACCATCGCGTCGCCGGGGTTGGAGCCGGAGGCCATCGGCGCATACCAGTCGTGGATGCCGAATACTTTGAGTTCGCCGCTGAAGGTGCCAAAACGGTCGGCGAACATCTGCTCAGCGTCCTGCGGGCGGCTGGGCAGGGTGAAGTCCAGTTCCTGTTTGGCGACGATCTGCGCGGCTTGCGAATACACCAGATGCACGTGTGCGCCGCTTTGCAGCAGGCATTCGAGCAGGCGAATGCCGTAGGGCAGGCCGGAGGCGCCGGTGAGGGCGAGACAGATGGTTTTCATTGCTAAATCCTTATTTTGCGTGGGGCTGCGCCAACCACCCCGACACTCTAATGGAACTGACCGCCATCCGGCTAGTCTCTTCCACCGCGCTCCCCGCTGCAGGACTTGGCCCGGAGCGGGGTGGCGTACAGATTTGTAAAGAAACGGGCGGCAGGGGCGTCCTTGGTCTAAAATGCGCCTTCGAGTTTGTCACGGTTTTTGTGACTCAGGCCTTATAGCGAGCGATTGAAAATGAAACGATATTCAGGATTCCTCATGGTGGCGCTGGCCGCCATATTTTTGTCGGGCTGTATCGGTAGCGGCGGCTCTTCGGCACCGGCGCCAAACAATGTACATGTCGTAGCCAAGGATAGCCGGGCCATCGTGACATGGGACGGGGTGGCCGGCGTCGAATACTGGATATTTCATGCGAACGGAAGCGGCGTTACGCCGCAAAATTGTTCCTCAATGCCGTTGTGCTACACAGCCGTGAATGTGACCTCACCCGCATCGATTTCGGGCTTGTATAACGACTATCTGTATTCGTTCTCGATCAACGGCAGAATCGATGGCGGTCCGGGCGGAGAGGGTTCTGCTGCGGTCGATGCCACCCCCAGACCGGCGGGGGCAACCTGGACAACGGATGCATCCCCGACAACAAGCAATCTGCTCGGGATAACCTATGGTGCCTATGACGCCACTGGCTCCAGGTTCGTTGCGGCCGGAACCGCTGGCGCGTTGTATTCGGGGACTGTGTATACGAATATTGATGCAGGAACTGGATTGGCAACAACTGGAATTTCGTGGGCCTTATTGAATAATCCACTGACCAGTCCAACGGCCACCGACTTCAACGCCGTGAACTATGACAGCTACCGTGGGAAATACCTGATCGTGGGTACGGGTGGAAAAATCCTGGAGATGACGCCAGCGTCATCTACCGTATGGAGTGAGCCATCCCCCGGGTATACAGGAGGGCAGGAACTCCTGGCGATTGCCAATAATGCTGCCGGCGTTACCGTCGCAACTGGAGTGAATGGCACGATTATCCGCAGTGTAGATGGTGGCGCAAATTGGCTGCCTGCGACTTCCATTATGCCCACCACGAGCGCCAATCTGAATGGGGTAGCTTACGGAAATGGTGTCTTTGTGGCAGTTGGAGCAGGAGGAACATTGCTCTACAGCGCGAACGGGGACACTTGGACGAATGTCACATTAGCTTCAATTATATCTACCGAGCTCAAAGGCGTGACATATGGATTGGTTGGATCGGTTGGCACATTCGTTGCGGTTTCCGCCGATGGGAAGGTGATCACAAGTACTAGCGGCAGTAATTGGACGGCACCAGTTTCTGTCTCATCGACTTTGAATGCGGTAACGGCGTCCGCGAATGCCGTTGTCCCACTCTTGACGACAATTACCACTGCATTTGTTGCAGTCGACAATGCAGGTAACATTTTCCGGAGTACAGATGGTGGAGTGACCTGGCCGCAAGTGAATACAGGTTCAGGTCCCCTGTATGCCATTACCCACGGCGGTCTGTATGACTACTCTGCTGTCGGGTCGGCCGGATTGAACCTGTACGCTGATTGATAATGCCGGATCAAGTCGATCCGGTTACTTGAGGCCTATTTCCTGCTGTTTACGCCAGTCTCTTCCCCGCCTAGGGAAGGAGATTGCGTTTCATCCATAAAAATGGCGGCAATCAATCCGTTCACCGTGCCGAACACCAGGGCGGCCGTGGCGAAGATCGGGATCAGGTAAGCGATGCCACTGTGCGGAATGAGCCACAGATAGACGACAGTCATTTGCCCGGCGATATGCGCGAACGCGGCGAGGATGCTGTCGGTGACGGGGCCGAACCAGCGTTGCGGCAGGTGCAGGCTGAGCGCGAGCACGGCGAGGCTGCACACGGCGCCGGACAGGCTGAGGAAAAATCCCGGCGCGAGAAAATTGCCGAACAGCAGGCTGCCCGCCAGCACGCGCAACAATGACACCCACGCCGCCGCGCGCCAGCCGTAACGTGCCAGCACGATCAGCGTGACGATGTTGGCCAGTCCCGGTTTGACGCCGGGTAGCGGCGAGGGGATGGCGTTCTCCAGCACGGTGAGGCCGAGCGCCACTGCCGCCATCCTGGCGATGTGGTGGTCTGCGGCCGATGTCTCGAGTTTTATGGTTGTCATCATAAAACAGTGCTGAGTGCTGAGTTCCGAGTGCTGAGTTGATTCGGCGCGGAGGTTTTACTCAGCACTCGGAACTCAGCACCCGGCACTGCTTTAATAATTGAGGCTGTCATATTTCTTCGCCCCTCCGGTCAGTTCCACACTAACTTCGTTCGGCAAACAGATCGCGATCTCGCCTGCCTGCTGCAGCCAGCCCTGGCGCACACAGTATTGCCTGGGGCTGGGGTCGGAGCTGATGCGCGCCTTGCGTTTCTCGATGGTGATGATGCTGGTGCCGAGCGGGCCCGGGACTTCAATCTGCTGGTCGCGCGACAACGGTACTTCCTTGAATATTTTTCCGCCACTGCGGATGAGGGCGGTGTCCGCCGCGCCGCCGGACCAGACAGCGAGTGATACCCAGACGGTGAACGTCACTCCGGCCAGCAGAGTGAAGTAGTCCCCCGGTTTTATGTGTGCAAGAAATCGCATGGCGTTATCGGTATAGGTAGGGTGGGCACGTTCTTGGTGCCCACGCTGAAACAATCTTCGCTCATCGCGTGGGCACCAACTACGTGCCCACCCTACAGGTTTTCGCCCAATTGACCATCAAACATGAAAGCTTCTAACTCGCCAGTTCGCGGTGGCGCAGCAACACCTGTTGCTGCGCTTTGAAATGCTGCGCGAGCTTTTCGGCGAGGTAGACCGAGCGGTGTTGTCCGCCGGTGCAGCCGATGGCGACGGTGAGGTAGCTGCGGTTGTCGGCGACGAAGCCGGGCAGCCAGGTTTCGACAAAATCGCGGATATCGGCGTACATTTTCTGGACCATCGGCGTGCCTTCCAGAAAATCGATCACCGGCTGGTCGCGCCCGGTGAGCGGTCGCAACACGGGGTCGTAATGCGGATTTGGCAGGCAGCGCACGTCATAGACCAGGTCGGCATCCAGCGGCAGGCCGTTCTTGAAACCGAAGGATTCGAACAACAGGGTCAGGCGCGCGCGATCCAGCGTGATGAACTGTTTGATCCAGGCGCGCAGGGCGTTGGCGTTGAGTTCGCTGGTATCGATGTGGTGGCCGATGTTGGCGATCTCGGCCAGCAGTTCGCGCTCCAGGGCAACGCATTCCGGCAGGGTTCTGGCGCCGTCGTTCAAAGGATGCAGGCGGCGCGTTTCGGAAAAGCGCTTGACCAGCGTCTCGGTCTTGGCATCGAGAAACAGCACATGCACGTCGATGTCTTGCTGCTTGAGCTTCTCGATGTACCGGGGCAGCAGCAGGAAACTGTTGCCGCTGCGCACATCCACGCTGACGGCGATTTTTTTTACGCCGGCCAGTTTCAGGTTGTTGGTCAGCACATGCAGCAATTCTGCAGGCAGATTGTCCACGCAGTAATAGCCGCTGTCTTCCAGCACATTGAGCGCAACACTTTTGCCCGAGCCGGAAAGACCGCTGATCAGGAAGAGTTGCATGCTTACTGTTCCAGAAGCTGCTGGTCGTGACGGGTGATGAATTCCTGCATCGAGTCGATGCCGCGCTGTTTCAGCACGAAGTTGCGCGCGGCGGCCTCGACCAGCACGGCGAGGTTGCGCCCGGCCATCACCGGGATTTCCACCTTGCTGATTTTGACGCCCAGTATTTCTTCGAAACCGGAAGTGGGCAGCCGCTCCAGCTTGGAAAGATCGTCGAACGGCGGGCGGTACAGGTGCACGATCAGCTTGAGGCTTTTTTTGCGGCGCACGGCGGTTTCGCCGAACATGGTGCGGATGTTGAGCATGCCCAGGCCGCGCACTTCGAGGAAGTCGCGCAGCAAATCCGGGCAACGCCCTTCCAGGGTTTCCGGCGAGATGCGGTACAGTTCGGTGACATCGTCCGCCACCAGGCCGCTGCCGCGCGTGATGAGTTCCAGCGCCAGTTCGCTCTTGCCTACGCCGCTGTCGCCGGTGATCATCACGCCGACACCGAGCGCGTCGAGAAACACGCCGTGGCGCGTGGTGGCATCGGCCAGGCCCTTGACGATGTAGTGGCGGATCATCCACATCAGTTGCACGCTGGGCAGCGGCGAGCGGAACAGCGGGGTGTGGGTGCGGTTGGCGAAATCCAGCAGTCCCTTGGGAATGTCAGTATGGCCCGCCACAATCAGGCATAGCGGCTGGCCCTGTTCCAGTTGCGTCAATGCGGTGGACAACTCGGCGGGGGAGAGCCCCTGCAGGTAATCCAGTTCCGTGCGGCTCAACACCTGCACCCAGTTCGGGTGGATCAGGTTCATGTGCCCGATCCATCCGCGGTTCGAGGCGTTGACGGTTTCGCTTTCCAGTACGCGATCCCCGCCCTCGGCGCCGCCCACCCAGGTCAGGCCAAGGCGCTCCTGCTTGTCTTCAAACAGCTTGCGGATATTGACCTGGGCCATGGAAAAATCTTATCCCTGCCAGTCGGCGAACAGCTTGTGGATCGCCACGGGATCGTCGGTATTCTGCAATTGGTCGCGGAACGCCTTGTCGCTGAACATCTGCGCCAGTTCGCCCAGCAGTTGCAGGTGCATGTCGGTCGCGCGTTCGGGGACCAGCAGCACGAATATGAAATTCACCGGCAGTCCGTCCGGTGCATCGAAGGGGATGGGGTTCTGCATTTTGACAAAGGCCGCTACCGCATCGCGCAGGCCCTTCACACGACCGTGCGGGATCGCCACGCCCTGACCCAATCCGGTGGAACCGAGCTTTTCGCGGGCAAACAGGCTGTCGAACACCTGGCTGCGCGCAATGTGCTGGGTGTTTTCGAACAAAAGTCCGACGCGTTCAAAAACACGTTTTTTGCTGGCAGACTCGTTATCCAGCAATACGCATTCGGGTGTCAAAATCTTGCTGATCAGGCTCATGTCAGTTCACCATGACAAAAAACGGGGCAACCACTCCTGGCTGCCCCGTATATTGCTTCATTCTGCCGCGCTGTGCTTGCCGGAATCGTCGTGGCGGCGCTCAATGTGCTTTCCCTTGTGCTTCAGAACCTGGCGATCCAGCGAATCGACCAGCGCATCGATGGCCACATACAGGTTGTCATCCGAAGTTTCGGCGAAGATATTCTTGCCGGAAACATGGACGTTGGCTTCGGCCTTCTGCACCAGCTTGTCCACGGACAGGATCACGTTGATGTCGATCACATTGTCGAAATGGCGTTTGACCTTGTCCAGTTTGCTGAGTACATGTTCGCGGATGGCCGGGGTGATTTCGAGGTGACGTCCTGTGAGGTTGAGGTTCATGGCCTGCTCCTTTTGGTTAAAGTGATTTACGAAGATTTACCGGAAGGATGTTCATCCCCTCGCGGTATTTTGCCACGGTACGGCGGGCGACCAAAATGCCCTGCTGTGCCAGGATTTCTGACATGCGACTGTCGGTGAGCGGATGCTTCGCATCTTCCTCGCTGACCAGTTGCTTGATAAGGGCGCGGATGGCGGTGGAAGAACAGGCGCCGCCCGCTTCCGTGGCCAGTCCGCTGCCGAAAAAATACTTGAATTCGTAGATGCCGCGCGGGGTGAGCATGAACTTCTGCGTGGTGACGCGCGAGATGGTGGATTCGTGCAGCTCCAGCTGCTCGGCGATTTCGCGCAGCACCAGCGGGCGCATGGCAATGTCGCCATGCTCGAAAAACTGGCGCTGCCTTTCGACGATGGCCTGCGATACGCGCAGGATGGTTTCGAAACGTTGCTGCAGATTCTTGATGAACCAGCGCGCTTCCTGCAATTGTCCGGCCATTTCCTGCACGTTTTTTTCGGTGCGCTGTTGCAGGATGTTGGCATACACCTGGTTGATGCGCAGGCGCGGCATGGCTTCCGGGTTGAGGCGCGCACGCCAGATGCCGCCGTGGCGTTCCACCAGCACGTCCGGCACCACATAGTCTGCCGCGCGATGTTCGAAGGCCGAGCCGGGCTTGGGCTGCAGGTGCACGATCAGGTTTTGCGCGCAACGCAGGGCATCGTCGTCGCAGCGCAGGGCTTTTTTCAGCTTGCTGAAGTCGCGCGCGGCCAGCAGATTCAGGTGATGCAATACGATGGACAATGCCAGGTCGCGACCCGGGATATCACCCGGCATGGCCTCCAGTTGCAGGGCGAGGCATTCGCTCAGGTCGCGGGCGCCGATGCCGGGCGCGTCCAGGTGCTGTAACTGCACCAGTGCCGTCTCCAGGTCGTCCAGCGTGATGTCCAGCTCGGGCGGCAGCAATTCGAAGATTTCTTCCAGCGGCTGCGACAGGTAGGCATTCTCGTCCAGTGCGTCGATGAGCAGGCCGATGATCTTCTTGTCGCGATCATCCATCTGGCTCATGTTCAGTTCCCACAACAGGTGCTCGCGCATGCTGGGTTTGTCGGCGGCGACTTCGGAGTAGCCGTCGTCCTCGTCATCCGGGTTGGAAGAGGACGAGGATGAAGAGAAAGAAGTTTCCGGCCATTCGTTGCTATCGGTGTTGCGCGATTCGGGTTCGGCGGGGGCGCTGCTTTCGCTGCTGCTGGAGGGGGTTGTTGTCTCGGTGCTGCTGTTGCCGCTGTAGGTCTGGTTGGTGCTGTCGTCCTCGCGTTCCAGGAACGGATTCTCGTCCAGCAGGCGCGCAGTTTCCTGATTGATCTCTAACGTGGAGAGCTGCAACAGCTTGATAGCCTGCTGCAACTGCGGCGTTAGCATCAGCTGTTGGGACTGCCTGAGTTGGAGAGAATGTTTCATTGCTGGTTTTGGCGGGGGGCGGCGCTATCTTATAGTTTGAAGTGCTCGCCCAAATACACCTTCCTCACGCCCTCATTATAGATGATTTCATCGGGCTTGCCTTCCGCCATGACCGATCCGGCATTGATGATGTAGGCACGGTCGCAAATTCCCAATGTTTCCCGCACATTATGGTCGGTGATGAGCACACCGATGCTGCGCTCCTTGAGGAAACGGATGATTTTCTGGATGTCCAGCACGGCGATGGGGTCGACCCCGGCGAAGGGTTCGTCCAGCAGGATGAAACGCGGGTCGGTCGCCAGCGCGCGCGCGATCTCCACGCGCCGCCGCTCGCCGCCGGACAGGCTGATGGCCGGGTTGTCGCGAATGTGGGTGATGTGCAGGTCGTTCAGCAGGGCTTCCAGCCGCGTGTTCATTTCGGCCGGGGCGTAGCCCTGCAATTCCAGCACGGCCAGGATATTTTCGGCCACGGTCAGGCGGCGGAAGATGGAGGCCTCCTGCGGCAGGTAGGCCAGCCCGAGACGCGCGCGGCGGTGGATGGGCAGATGGGTGATGTCCTGCTCGTCGATGAAAATCTCGCCGCCGTCGGTGGCGCACAGGCCGACGATCATGTAGAAGCTGGTGGTCTTGCCGGCGCCGTTCGGCCCCAGCAATCCGACGACTTCGCCGCTTTTTACGGATAACGAGACATCCTGCACGACGGTGCGGGTGTTGTAGCGTTTTTTCAACGAAATGGTGTGGAGTTCACTCATGGTTTCGGTTTTGACAAAGTCGGGCTGGTCTGGATGGTGAGCGGTGCATTGTTCTCTATGGGGTTCTCGGCTGCTTCCTTGTTCCGGGGCTGGATTACCGCGTGCACACGGCCTTTGTTCGGATCGTTGATATTGTTCGGGTCGCCGCTCACCTGAAACACTTCGGTGCGGGTGCTGTATGCGATATGGTTGCCCTGCACGTCGTCCTGCGCCCGCTTGACGCGCGCATGCACATAAAAGTCCACGGTTTGGGATAACGTGTCGTACTCGATGCGCTCGCCATAACCTTCCATGTATTCGTCAGACCCCTCGTGTTTCTGGCGGAAGCTTGCCGGTTTCCCGGTGGCGGTGCAGTGTTTGTATCCCTGCTTATTTTCTGTCAGCACGATTTTATCCGCCCGGATCTGCAGCGTGCCCTGCGTGAGTTCCACGTTTCCTTCAAACACGCTCGTTTGTGTCGCGTCGTCAACCACAACCCGGTTGGATTCCAGATGGATGGGTTTTTCGCGGTCCGCATTTTCCGCGCGCGCGGCGCCGCTCCAGGCCAACAACAACAGGCTGCACAAGAAGAGATTAACGGGGCGCCGGTTCATGGGTTGCCCTGACGCGCGACAGCAGCTTGGCGGTGCGCGCTTTGTTGTCGAGTTCCATGCCGACCGCACGGATCACGTTGTACTGGTTGGTCATCACCACCGGCTGGTCGGTTTCAGCCCAGTCGCGATCGGGGATTAAGTGCAAGTAATCGGTGGTGAACCGTTGTTCGCCGATACCGTCGCCGGCGGGACGCAGCACGCTGACTTCATAGCGGAGATACACATCGTCGCCTTTGCTGGAAATCGTGCCGGCCTGCGCCGAGGTAATGGTCGGGGGGCGATTCGCATACAGACTGGTCAATTTCGGCATCTGCAAGTGTGTGGAGTCATCGTCCGGGTAATGCCACATTTTTTCGGCAGAAAGCGTGAAACGCGGCTGGCCCTGCGTGCCGAGCGTGACCGCCGAGAAATTGTCGACGTAGTAATCGACATCATGGCGTTGCTGACTCCGGACTTGCGGCAGGGGCAGGACCTGCTGGTTGAGCCAATACGTCGCGGCCAGCAACAGCAGCAATGGCATGAGCGGCAGCCAGGCGCGAGCTTTTTCGAAAATGCGGTTGCCTCTCATCACGTCAGGTAGGGCGCAAGTTGTGCGTCCAGTGTGCCTTGGGTACCGAGAATGAGTTCACAGATTTCGCGCACCGCACCGTGTCCCGCTTCGCGCAGGCTGACGTAATGCGCGTGGTCGCGCACCAGTTGCGGTGCGGCGGGTACGCTCAGGGCCAGGCCGACGCGGCGCATTACCGGCAGGTCGACCACATCGTCGCCCATGAAAGCGGCGGCTTCGGGTGGCAGTTTCAATTCCGCCAGCAGCGACTGCATCACCGCAAGCTTGTTTTCCACGCCCTGATACAAACGCGAGATGCCGAGATTCCGGGCGCGCATTTCGACGCATTTGGAGGTGCGCCCGGTGATGATGGCAAGTTCCAGGCCGGATGCCTTGAGCATCTTCAGGCCGTGCCCGTCGAGCGAATTGAAACGTTTGAATTCCTCACCGGAATCGGAAAGATACAGGCCGCCGTCGGTCAGCACGCCGTCCACATCGAAGGCGATGAGCCGCAGCGGTTTGATCCTGTCCGGGAGTTGCATCAGATCACCTTGGCCTTGAGCAGGTCGAGCATGTTCAGGGCGCCGACCAGTTTGTTGTCCGAATCCACGACCGGCAACTGGCTGATGTTGTATTTTTCCATGAGCTGCACCGCATCGACGGCCAGCGCGTCCGCAAGGATGCTGCGCGGGTTGCGCGACATCACGGTACTGACCGGCGTGGTGCTGAAATCCACTTTCTTTTCCAGAGTGCGGCGCAGGTCGCCGTCGGTATAAATTCCAAGAAGGTGTTTGCTGCCGTCCACAATGGCGGTCATGCCCAGACCCTTGCGCGAAATCTCCAGCACGGCATCGGCCAGCGTTGCATTCTCGGGTACCGAGGGAATGCTGGCATGGGTATGCATGACGTCGCTCACGTGGGTGAGCAGGCGGCGGCCCAAGCTTCCTCCGGGGTGTGAGCGTGCAAAGTCTGTTTCCCCGAATCCTTTGGCGTCCAGCAGTGCAACAGCCAGCGCATCGCCCAACGCGAGCGCCGCGGTGGTGCTGGCCGTGGGCGCCAGTCCCATCGGGCAGGCTTCCTGCGCGACGGAGCCGTCGAGATGCGCATCTGCCGCCAGGGCCAGGCTGGATTGGGGATTCCCGGTCAGGCTGATGAGGTGCGCGCCCTGACGTTTGATGGCGGGAACAATGGTGAGCAACTCATCGCTTTCACCGGAATACGAGAGCGCGATGAACACGTCCTGCGCCGTGACCATGCCCAGATCGCCGTGGCTGGCTTCGCCCGGATGCACGAAATACGCCGGGGTGCCGGTGCTGGACATGGTGGCGGCGATCTTGCGCGCGATGTGCCCGGATTTGCCCATGCCGCTGACAATGACGCGCCCCTTGCATGCAAGAATGAGGTTCAGTGCCTGTAAAAAATTGTCGTCGATGCGTTGGGTGAGGGCACGCACGGCATCGGCTTCAATGTTGATTACCTGGCGCGCAAGGTCGAGCGCATGCGGTGCTGGGGTGAGTGGTTTGTCCATGCGCAGGATTATAACAGTGTCGTTTGGGGGCGGCGTTTTTTTGAATTTGTGGCATCATCCGCACATGACCAGTTCACTGCATTTGATCCTGATTTTGTTGGCTGTCGCTGTCGGCGTGGTGGTGTTGTGCCGCATTTTGAAACTGCCGGTGATGCTCGGTTACCTGGTCGTCGGCATTACCATCGGGCCGCACGCTTTGGGCTGGATTCCCGACGCGCCGGAAACGCGCCATCTAGCCGAATTCGGCGTGGTATTCCTGATGTTCAGCATCGGCCTCGAATTCAGCCTGGCGCGTCTGCGTGCCATGCAAAGGCTGGTGTTCGGTCTGGGGACGGCGCAGGTTGGCGCGACCATGGTACTGGTGATGCTATCCACGCTGTTCTTCGATCTGGATTGGCGCGCGGGTCTGGCGCTGGGCGGGATACTGGCCATGTCTTCCACCGCCATCGTCAGCAAGCTGCTGGTCGAGCGCGCGGAACTGAATACGCCGCACGGGCAGAAGATCATGGGCGTGCTGCTGTTTCAGGATCTGGCGGTTGTCCCGCTCATCATCATCATCCCCGCGCTGGGCGAAAGCGGTGCCGATCTGGGTAGCATGGTCGCTCTCGCCATGCTCAAGGCCGCGCTCCTGCTCACCGCATTGCTGACCTTCGGCCAGCGCCTGCTGCGCCCCTGGTTTCATGTGGTGGCCGGACAAAAATCCTCCGAACTGTTCATGCTCAACGTGCTGCTGTTTACGCTGGGCATGGCCTGGCTCACCGAATTGAGCGGTCTCTCCCTCGCGCTGGGCGCGTTCGTGGCGGGCATGCTGATTTCCGAGACCGAATACCGCTATCAGGTGGAAGAGGACATCAAGCCGTTCCGCGACGTGCTGCTCGGCCTGTTCTTCGTCACCATCGGCATGATGCTCGATCTGCAGGCGGTGGTTGCCGGATGGGGCTGGGTGCTGCTGGTGCTGCTCATCCTGATCCCCTTCAAGGCGGCCGTGGTGGCCTTGCTGGTGCGCGGTTTTGCCGGGGAGTGGGGGGCTGCCCTGCGCACCGGTCTGGGTCTGGCGCAGGCCGGCGAGTTCGGCTTCGTGCTGCTGACCCTGGCGGGAGGCGTGCAATTGCTGGCCCCCGATGTGATGCAAAACGTGCTGGCCGCGATGCTGATCTCCATGCTCGTCGCGCCCTTTTTGATCCACCATTCCGAAGCCATCGTGCGCCGCCTGTCGCCGGAAGAGTGGATGAACCGCGCCATGCAAATGCACCAGATTGCCGTGAGCAGCATGTCGAGCCAGCAGCACATCATCATCTGCGGCTATGGGCGTAGCGGCCAGTCGCTCGCCAAATTCCTGACCGAGGAAGGCATCAGCTTCATCGCGCTCGATCTCGATTCGCGCCGCGTGCATGAAGCGGTGGCAGCCGGGGAAAAAGTGGTTTACGGCGACGCGGGCAAAAACGAGGTGTTGAAAGCGGCCGGCCTGATGCGCGCCAAGGCGCTGGCCATCACCTACGACGACAAGCATTCCGCGCTCAAGATACTGCACCATGTGCAGGCCTTGCGTCCCGACCTGCCGGTGGTGGTGCGTACCGCCGACGACACGCACATTGCCGTACTGAAGCAGGCGGGCGCGGCCGAAGTAGTGGCCGAAGTCACCGAAGGCAGCGTCATGCTCGCTTCGCAGGCGCTGCTGTTGTCCGGCGTGCCGCTGAGCCGCGTCGTGCGCCAGATACAGGAAACACGCGCCAAACGCTACAGCATGTTCAGCGGTTTTCTGCGCAACGTGCAACCCGCGGACACGGTGGGAGAAGCCACGGAAAGCCTGCAGCCGCGCTTTCAGAACGTGATGCTCAATGCGGGCGATTACGCAGTCGGCAAGCACCTGAAAGAAATGAAACTGGGCGAACTCAACGTCGAGGTGAATGCGGTGCGCCGCCACAACGTGCAAGGCAGCCATCCTTCCGGTGACATGGTGTTGCGCGCGGGCGATGTGCTGGTATTGCTCGGGCAGGCGGTGACGCTGGAAGCAGCAGAAAAACGGTTGCGCAAGGATTAATAGCTGATGCGGTTGCCTTATTTTGTATATGTTAGTAATATACACGCATGATTGATCTGGCGATTATTTCAGGCTTTGATTGGGATGACGGAAACGTGCGTAAGAATGACAAGCACGGCGTTTCCACAGCGGAGGCGGAACAGATTTTCTTCAACGAACCTCTCTTGTGGTTGATTGATGAAAAACACAGCCAAAACGAACCACGCTTCCATGCATTGGGAAAAACAGACACAGGACGCGCTTTGCACATCACTTTCACCTTGCGCCAAGCCGGGAAAACGATACGGGTGATTTCTGCCAGAGATATGCACCGGAAAGAAAAGGCCATCTATGAGCAAGCAACTTAAAACAGTCCCAAAATTTCGTAGCGAAGTGGAAGAACAGGCCTTCTGGGAAGAACACGACTCCGCCGACTATTTCGATTGGTCAAAAGCACAACGCGTTACGCTGCCCAATTTGAAGCCGACGACAAAAACCATTTCCTTGCGCTTGCCCCAGCATTTGCTGGATTCGATCAAGACAGCCGCCAACGCGCGCGACGTTCCCTACCAATCGCTCATAAAAGTCTGGTTGCAAGAGAAGCTGCACAGCAACTGAGTCCGACGTCCCCCTTGTTCGCAGGATGGGTGCGACTCTCTACGTGTTGACGGCGTGGGGAATCGTCAGAGCAGCGCAATACCCGACGTTTATCTGAGTGCAGGTAACTCTGATGGGTATCGCGCAGCCTGTCCTGAGCGAAGTCGAAGGGCTCAACCCATCTGCAAACTTTCAGTGGGCGATCACGCAGTCGGCAAGCACCTCAAGGAAATGAAGCTGGGCGAACTCAATGTCGAAGTGAATGCCGTGCGCCGCCACAATGTTGAAGGCAGCCATCCCTCCGGCGACATGGTGTTGCGCGCGGGCGATGTGCTGGTGTTGCTCGGACAGGCGGTGACGCTGGAAGCGGCAGAGCGGCGCTTGCGCAAGGAGTAGGCGGTTGTCTTGAGCGCATCCGCAACGGGTGCCGTGTCAGTAGCGGTTGGTAAATTCACGGAAATGACGGCATGAAAAAAGCCCGCTGTTCGCAGCGGGCTTTTTAGATGTCACGCCGGAGTCTGATTAAACGCCCATGCAGACGGTGTAGGAGTTGGCATCTTCCAGCGCACCGCCTGCATTAAGGGTTGGTGCCGCCAAGGTGGACGGCCTGGCGTTGTTGGTGTTGTACGCCCGCATGGAGCCTGTGGTCGGGGCGCCATCATCCATCTGGATATCAAGTTGCTTGGCATATTTTCCCAGAATAGCGGCCGAACAGATAATGTAGGAACCCCTGAGTAGGTTGCCTGCTAGAGTGGGGTTGTTCGTACCGCTGTTGGTAATGCCGATGATGCCATTGACCGAGTTGGTAGGTAACAAATCGGCGCCATCGGCAGTCGGGCCGGTAGCCAGTCCTGCCAGACGCACATCCTGCCAGAACTTCTGGGTTTCATCGGTAAATGTCAGTGTGTCCCACGCGCCTTCGATGACGCCGTTGTTGATCGTTCCATTTGTACTTGCGACAGTGGCACCTTCCACATGGCTTGCCGCCGAGCCGTCATCGCCGGGCAATGCACGGAACTTGTCCTGATAGCCGTAGATGTAAACCGGGATGTTCTTGAAATCGGTCGCCAAGTTTTTCACCTTGGCGCTGTTGATGAGTTCCTGCCCCTTCAGCACGCCGCCGAGCAGCAGTCCGATAATCACCAACACGATAGCGATTTCGATCAGGGTAAAGCCGGATTGGTTACGTTTCATCGGTTGGTTCTCCAAATAGTTCTTATAATTTGTGGTGTGCTAAATAATGCCCGAGTACCGGACTACAGCAATACCCGTGCCAACTAAAAACAGATCAGACCAATTATGGCGTTATTCTTGCATAGTCTGGAATTCATGTTGCGGGAATATTTCCGCGATTTCCTGACACATGTTTTGCAACCCTTTACTTGTTGGATCGGATACGTATAAATCAACACCCGATTCGACTGTTGCCAACTTTAACCAAGAAAAATGCATTTGCCTAGTGTTTGATCAAAAAGTTGGCAAACAGAACCGGCAATGTTGCTGGTTATATTCAAAGAATTGCAGTGGATGTGGGGTAAACTGGTTCGGCTTGCATTCGCTATGACGAAGTTCTGACGAAAATGACGAAATGACGACGATTGCCGTGGGGAAATTTAGGTTGTCCAGCCGCTGGCTTTCTTTTGCCATGCTGGCGGCGTTGCATCTTGCACTGCTGTTGGGGTGGCAGAGCAGTTTGATGCGTCCGTTGTTGCTGCTGCACCTGGGCATGTTCCTGTTGTGGCAACCGCTGTGGCGCGGCGAAAGCAAGCTGCGCCTGAGCGGAGCGGCCTTCATCATTGCGATGATCATGATCGCCGTGTTCTGGCTGAACTGGTGGCTGCTGGCGTTCTGGGTGAGCGGCTTGTTCGCGCTGGTGGGGGGCAGGGTGTTTGCTTTTCACGCCCGCTGGCAGCGCCGCTATTACCTGCTCATGATGGCGTACCTGCTGGCCATCCTCCTGCTTGAAATTGCGCCGCACTTGTTCGGTTTGCCAACGCTGGGCGAAGTGATAGACATCCTGATGTCCTACGGCTTGCCGATGCTGCTGCTGGTGATGGCGTTCCTCCCGGTCGAACGCGACCAGCTGGAAGGCGAGCAGGCGGTGGATTTCTTCTACATCCTGTTGTTGTTTGCCTTGCAGCTGCTGCTGCTGCTGGGCAGCCTCGCTTTCATGACATTGGTCAGGATCGACTACCTGGAGGCCTTGCTGCGCAGCATATTCATCATTGCCATGATGCTGCTGGCATTGGGGGCGCTGTGGAGTCCGCGCATGGGGTTTTCGGGTATTCAGGCATTGTTCTCGCGCTACCTGTTGACCATCGGCACTCCGTTTGAATTGTGGCTCAAGCGGCTCGCCGAAGCCGCGCAACAGGAACAGGACCCGGAGACCTTTCTGGCGCGCGGCACCGAATACCTTAACGAGATGCCCTGGATGTCCGGATTGTCGTGGGTGTCGGGGCGCGGACATGGCAAGTTGGGCGTTCCCAGCCAGCATCGCATCGAGGTGTACGACCAGGATCTGAGCCTTGTGCTGTTCAGCAACCGCTCCATGCCGCCCACTGTTTTGCTGCATGTGCGGTTGCTGGCCCGCTTGCTGGGACATTTCTACCAGGCCAAGCGGCGCGAACAGAACCTGCGCGAGATCACGCGCCTGCAGACCATTTATGAAACGGGCGCACGCCTGACCCACGATCTGAAGAATATGTTGCAATCCCTGATTGCGCTCACTTCCATTGCGCGCGAACAGCCGGAAAGGGCGCAACCCGTTTTGCAGCGCCAGTTGCCCGTGCTGACCCAGCGCATCGAACTTATCCTGTCCAAACTCAAATCCCCGCAAGCGCAGGAAGATGCCGTTGCATTGCCGCTGGGAACCTGGTGGGAAGGCTTGCGCCAGCGCTACCAGCACCGCCACATCGAATGGCGCAGCCCGGAAAATATTGGCAACCTCGCCATTCCGGTCGCTTTGTTCGATTGCGCCGCCGACAACCTGATCGACAATGCCAGCAACAAGCGTTTGCGCGAGCCCAGCATCACGATCACTGCCACGTTATGCGCCGAGCCCTTCAGCCTGAGCATCACGGATAGCGGTAGCGCCATTCCGGGCGCGGTCGCACAACAGCTTCTGAATACCATCGTTTCTTCCGAAGACGGCATGGGTATCGGGCTGTATCAGGTGGCACGCTGGGCGGCGCAATCCGGATATCGCCTGGAGTTGAGCGAGAACTTGCCGGGGAAAGTGACTTTCCGCATTTCCAGAGCCGGGGAGTCCGCTGGTTAAGCGCAATCCCTTGCCGTGACAATTGGTATTGGCCGTGTCTGCAAGGTCCGTGATCCCTTCATTTTGTAGTGCGGGCGACATTCGCAGCAGGTAAAATCGCGCCGCCATGAATGCAGCATTATCCCCGCTCGCCCAGCGCCGTCTGGCGCGAATCCAGCAACTCTCTACTATCGAATACCCCGCCGACCTGCCCGTGGTGGCGCGGCGCGAGGAGTTGGCGCAGGCCATCGAAAAACATCAAGTCGTGATCGTGTGCGGCGAAACGGGGTCGGGCAAGACCACGCAGTTGCCCAAGATATGCCTGAGCCTGGGGCGCGGCGTGTCGGGCGTGATCGGCCACACCCAGCCGCGCCGGGTCGCGGCGCGTTCGGTGGGCGCGCGCATCGCGCATGAGTTGAAGTCCGAACTCGGCGGCCTGGTCGGCTATAAAGTGCGCTTCAACGACAAGGTGTCGCCCGATACCTGCGTCAAGTTGATGACCGACGGTATTTTGCTGGCCGAGATACATCGTGACCCTGACCTCAGACAGTACGACACCATCATCATCGACGAGGCGCACGAGCGCTCGCTGAATATCGACTTTTTGCTGGGTTACCTCAAGCGTCTGCTGCCGCGCCGTCCCGACCTGAAACTCATCATTACTTCGGCGACGCTGGATGCGGAGCGGTTTGCGAAGCATTTCTCCGGCGCCCCGGTGCTGCAGGTTACGGGCCGTACCTATCCGGTCGAAGTGCGCTACCGCCCGCCGCAGCAGGACGAAGACGGCGATATGCAGAATGTTCCGCAGGCCATCTGCAGTGCACTGGACGAGCTTTCCATCGGTGGCCTGAAGGGCGATGTGCTGGTGTTCCTGCCCGGCGAGCGCGAAATACGCGATACCGCCGAAGCGCTGCGCAAGCATCAGCACAAAGGCATCGAGATATTGCCTCTGTTCTCCCGGCTTTCAACCTCTGAACAAGATCGCGTGTTCAAGCCTGCGTCCGGTGTGCGCCGCGTGGTGCTGGCGACCAACGTGGCGGAGACATCGCTCACCGTGCCCAATATCGGCTATGTGATCGACAGCGGGCTGGCGCGCATCAACCGCTACAGCGTGCGCCAGAAAGTGGAGCAGTTGCGTATCGAGAATATCGCGCGCGCCGCCGCCAACCAGCGTGCCGGGCGTTGCGGCCGCGTGATGAACGGTGTGTGTATTCGTTTGTATGAAGAAGCGGATTTCCTGCAGCGGCCGGAATTCTCCGATGCGGAAATTTTTCGCGTGTCGCTGGCGACGGTCATCCTGCGCATGAGTGCACTTGGATTGGGAGAGGTCGAAGCATTCCCGTTCATTGAAGCGCCGGGTTCGCGCGCCATTACCGACGGCTACCAGTTGCTGCAGGAACTGAATGCCATCGAAAGGAATGAAATCACTCCTGCGAAGCAGGAGGCGATTGCCCTTCCTCCCTCCGGGGGAAAGTTGGAAGGGGGTGGCGCTTATAAGCTCACGCCGCTCGGACACGAACTGGCCAAGCTGCCGCTGGACCCCAAGGTGGCGCGGCTGTTGCTGGCGGGGCGCCAGTATCACTGCCTGAACGAGATACTTGTCATCGCCAGCGCGCTGGCGTTGCAAGACCCGCGCGACAGGCCAAGCGAACGGCGCGAAGCGGCGGATGCTGCGCACCAGCGCTTCAACGACGAGCGCTCGGATTTCCTCGCCTACCTCAAGCTGTGGGCGTGGTTCCAGGATGCGGTGAAGCACAAGAAGAGCAACAGGCTGTGGGCAAACGAGTGCCGCGAGAAATTCCTGTCGCCGTTGCGCCTGCGCGAGTGGCACGAACTGCACCAGCAGTTGCATGCGCAGGTGAGCGAGATGGGGATGTTTGAGCCGGGCAATCAAATAGGCCGTCATTCCGGCCTGACCGAAGGTCAGCCTGTCCTGAGCCAGCCGAAGGGCCGGAATGACGGGCGCACTTCGCAGCCCGCCACCTACGAGCAGATACACAAAGCGCTGTTGACCGGCCTGCTCGGCAACATCGGCTGCAAGGGTGTGGATCGCGAACCGTATTACCTTGGCCCGCGCGAAATCAAGTTCTTTATCGCGTCCAACTCGGTGTTGGCGAAAAAGGGCGCCAAATGGGTGGTGGCGGCGGAAATCGTGGAGACGACCAAACTGTTTGCGCGCTGCATGGCGCGCATAGAACCGGAGTGGCTGGAAGAAGTCGGCGCGCACCTGATCAAGCGCAGCTATTTCGATCCGCACTGGGAAAAGAAAGCGGCGCAGGTGGCAGCGTGGGAGCGCAGCACCCTGTACGGCCTCGTCATCAACCCGAAGAAGCGTGTGCATTACGGGCCCATGAATCCGCAGGAGGCGCGCGAGGTATTCATCCGCGAGGCGCTGGTGAACGGCGAATTCAACACGCAGGCGCCGTTCTTCGCGCACAACCGGAAACTCATTGCCGACATCGAGGCGCTGGAACACAAAGCACGCCGTCCCGATGTGCTGGTGGATGACGAACTCATCTTCGCGTTTTACGACGAGCGCATCCCGGCAGGTATTCACAACGGCGCGGCGTTCGAGCATTGGCGCAAAGAGATAGAGCGCGAACAGCCCAAACTGCTGTACCTGAAAAAAGACGACCTGATGCGCCATGAGGCGGCGGGAATCACCACCGAACAATTCCCGCCACAGTTGCTGATGAACAATGTGAGCTATGCGCTCGCATACAACTTTGCGCCCGGCAAGAACGATGACGGTGTGACGCTGACTGCACCGCAAGCGTTGCTGAACCAGGTGTCGGCGGCGCGTTGCGAATACCTGGTGCCGGGCATACTGGCGGAAAAAGTAGCGCAGCTGGTCAAGTCGTTGCCGCAGAAATTGCGTCGCCATTGCGTGCCGGTGCCGGAATTTGCAGCTGCATTTTGTGCGGCGGTGCAGCCTTCCGATACCCCGTTGCTGCAGGCGCTGGCGCGCTATATCCGCGAACAGAAGCAGATCGATGTGCCGCAGGATGCATTCCGTCTCGAACAATTGCCCGCGCATTTGCTCATGAATTTTCGCGTGATTGACGAGCACGGGCGGCAACTGGGTATGTCGCGCAACTTTGCCCAGTTGCGCACGGAATGGGCGCCCAGGCAGGAGTTTGCGTCCGCACCTGTTGCGAAGAGCGCAGGGCCGCAACAAAAATCCGGCGGCGAACGCTACACCGAGTGGAGCTTCGGCGATTTCAAACCGACGCGCGAGGAAAGCCGCGCCGGGCAGATCATCACCGTGTTCAATGCGCTGGTGGACGAGGGCGATGCAGTGAGCCTGCACAGTTTCGATACGCAGGATGCCGCCAAGGCTGCGCATCGTCCGGGCTTGCGGCGCATGTTCATGCTGGCGCTGAAGGAACAGATGAAATATCTGGAAAAGAACCTGCCGGGACTGCAGGCGATGGCGATGCAGTGGCTGCCGTTCGGATCGCAACAGGATTTGCAGCGGCAGATTCTTGCCGTGACATTCGACCGTTGCTGTCTGAACGATCCGTGGCCGGAAACGGAGAAGGAGTTCGCCGCACGCTGCAAGGATGCCAAGGCGCGGCTGAACCTGGTGGCGCAGGAGATTGCGCGCCTCGTCGCTGCGGTGCTGGCCGAGCATCATGTTTTGCAGAAAAGCATGAACGGCTGCAAAGCGCACGGACAGGTGTTGCAGGATATCCGCCAGCAGCTCGAATGGTTGCTGGGCAAGGAATGGGTGGCGCGCACGCCATATGAGCGCATGCAGCATATGCCGCGCTACCTGAAGGCGATCAACGTGCGCCTGGAAAAACTGCGCGCCAATCCGGCACGCGATGCGCAGAACATGGCCCAGATGGGCCCCTTGCAGCAACAATGGCAGCGCAGGCTGTCGGCACAGCAGGGAGAAGTGGATGTGCGCCTGGAAGATTTCGGGTGGATGATGCAGGAACTGCGCGTGTCGCTGTTCGCGCAGGAACTGAAGACGCCGGTGATTGTTTCGGTGAAGCGGCTGGAAAAAATATTGGCGGGCCTGAATTAATAACGAAACATATTGAATGGGAACGGTTGAATCATGGCGTTGAAAAAAGTGGATGTATTGCTGGTCGGGGCAGGGGTGATGAGCGCGACGCTGGCATCCTTGTTGTCGCAACTGGATCCGTCGCTGCGAATCATGATGGTCGAGCGCCTGAGCAGGGTGGCGCAGGAAAGCACGCACAGCCTGAACAATGCCGGTACCGGGCACGCGGGATATTGTGAACTGAATTACACCCCGCAACAGGCCGATGGCTCGGTGGCGATCGAGCGCGCACTGGAGATCAATGCCGCGTTCGAGATGTCCCTGCAGTTCTGGTCCTACCTGGTCGGGCAGGGCGTATTGCCGACGCCCGAAAAATTCATCAATCCGATCTGCCACCAGAGTTTCGTCTGGGGCGAGGAGAACGTGGCGTTCCTGCGCAAACGCTATGCGGCAATGCGCAAGCATCATTTGTTCGAGGAAATGGAATACAGCGAAGACCATGCGGTGTTGCGCAAATGGATGCCGCTGGTCATGCGGCGCCGCAGTGCCAAACAGCCGGTTGCCGCGACGCGGGTCAAGCACGGCACGGATGTTGATTTCGGATTCATGACGCGCAAGCTGGTGCAGTCGCTGAAAAAACACCCGGCCTTCGACCTGCAACTGAGCCACACCATTGTCGGATTGAAACAGCATGCCGATGGGCGCTGGCATGTGCGCATGCAGGATAATCTTACCGACAAGGTTTGCACGGTCGATGCCGGTTTCGTCTTTCTCGGCGCGGGCGGCGGCGCGTTGCCGTTGCTGCAGAAATCCGGGATCCCGGAAGCCCGTGGCTACGGAGGCTTCCCGGTCAGTGGTCAATGGCTGATCTGCAAGAATCCGGATGTGGTCAAACTGCACTGCAGCAAGGTCTACGGCAAGGCGGCCGTGGGGGCGCCGCCCATGTCGGTGCCGCATCTGGATGCGCGCATCATCGACGGCGAGCTGGCATTGCTGTTCGGCCCCTTCGCCAGCATCACCACCAAATTCCTCAAGCAGGGCTCGGCGCTGGATCTGTTCACGTCGCTGAAAACCGGCAATCTCAAGCCGATGCTGGCCGTGGCGCGCGACAATCCGGACCTGGCCCGTTACCTCATCGGCGAGGCTTTCCAGACGCACAAAGAGCGCGTGGCAACCCTGCGCAATTTTTATACTGAAGCCAAGGAGGAAGACTGGGTGCTCGCCTCGGCCGGGCAGCGCGTGCAGATCATCAAGGGTACTGACAAGGGAGGCGGCAAACTGGAGTTCGGCACCGAGATCGTCACCGCCAGGGACGGTTCGCTGGCCGCGCTGCTGGGTGCTTCGCCCGGCGCTTCCACTTCGGTGCAGGCAATGATCGAGGTGATCGAGCGCTGTTTCAAGCCGCGCATGAAGAGCGCCGACTGGAAGCGCAAGATGAAAGAAATGGTTCCGTCTTACGGTGTGGTGCTGGATGAGGATGTGGCGCTGCTGCGCGAATTGAGGCATCAAACGCTGATGACATTGCGGTTGGCGTAAGCGGGGGAAGGCTAGAACGGGTGTGTTTCCAAAGCGGTTAATCTTTCTGGGCCGGGGGGGCGCTACGCTATAATCGGAACGGGTCTTGCTTAACACGCAAATAATCGAATTTTGAACAAGCAATTGCGTATGAACAGAAATGGTCGAGCGCGCGAGGCGTCGCCAGGACTGGCGTTATGCACATTGGGAGGCAGCAAATGAACAAGCAAGAAGTGGAACTGCTCAGGCAGGAAATCGAGATGTTGATGAACGAACGCGCGCGCCTGCTCAAGGTGGTGGGGGCGGCAGCGGTGCTGGTGGCGAATGCGGATGCCGCCAAGCTGCAGCCGAACGCCGTGGAAGCGGCGGAGATGTTGTCCGAGACATTGAATGCACTGCCCGAGGAAACGCTGAAGGACGCTCTGGAGTCGGTTCACGCGGAACCGGATGTGGCATAGCGAACGCTGCGCACATGAGCCAGATTCCGCAAAAAATCGGTCTCATTCTCACCGGCGGCGGCGCGCGCGCAGCCTATCAGGTGGGCGTGCTCAAGGCGATCGCCGAATTCCTGCCGCGCCGTTCGCGTTCGCCTTTCCAGGTGATTTGCGGCACCTCGGCCGGGGCGTTGAACGCAGTGACGCTGGCGGTGAACGCGCAACATTTCCGCACGGGCGTGAAATACCTGCTTGGCATCTGGACCAACTCACATGTGAGCGATATCTACCGTTCCGATGTGCTGGGCGTTCTTGTCAATACCGCCCGCTGGTTGTCCGGGTTGTTGCTGAGTGTGATCGGCATCAACCGCATGAATCGCATCTCGTTGCTCGACAATGCGCCATTGGCATCTTTTCTGGAACAGACGCTACCCTGCGAAAAAATTCAGGAGAACATTGATGCGGGCATGCTGCATGCGTTGAGCATCACCGCTTCGGGCTATGGTTCCGGGCATTCGGTCACGTTCTATCAGGGCGTGACCGGCCTGAAGCCCTGGAAGCGGGCCCGCCGGCTGGGCATGGAGGCCAAGATCGGCATCGAACATCTGATGGCGTCTTCCGCGATCCCGTTTCTTTTTCCCGCTGTTCATATCCATCGCGAATATTTCGGCGACGGCTCCATGCGCCAGATTGCGCCCATCAGTTCCGCGCTGCATCTGGGCGCGGACAGGGTATTGCTGATGGGGGCCTGGCATGCCGAGGATGAAGAAGGACGGCGTAACAGAATGGACACTTACCCCACGCTGGCGCAGATCGCCGGACATGCGCTGGACAGTATTTTCCTCGACGGGCTGGAAGTCGATCTGGAACGTCTGGAGCGCATCAACAAGACGGTGAGTCTGATTCCGGAATCGTTGCGCGCGTCGACCGATATGCGCCACATTGACATACTGGTCATTACGCCCAGTCAACCTTTGGAGAAGATAGCCGAGCGGCATATCGAACGTCTGCCCTGGACCATCCGCCTGCTGTTGCGTGCGGCCGGTGTGATGCGCAGTAGCGGCGCGAATCTGGTCAGTTATCTGTTGTTCGACAAACATTATTCCCGCGCGCTGATCGATCTGGGTTACCAGGATGCAATGAAGCGGCGCGATGAAATCATGGCCTTCCTCGGTTACGATCCGGTATCCCCTGAAAGCGATATGCCGCAATGAGTGCAGCGGAGGCGCCCAAGCCGTTGACCTTTGCGCTGTTGCGACGGCTGGCCGATGGCGAGTTTCATTCCGGCGAAATTCTGGCGCGGCAATTCGGCGTAACGCGTGCCACCGTGAACAATGCATTGCGGGACGTTGCAGGTTTCGGGCTGACCTTGTACAGCGTGCGCGGACGCGGCTACCGCCTGGCGCGACCGTTACAGTGGCTGGATGCGGATTTGATCATGCCCGGGCTTGGGAGCGCGCGCGCGTACCTGCACATTGAGGTGCAAGACCATGCCGCTTCCAGCAACGCAGTGTTGATGCAGCGTGCCGCGCAAGGCGCGGCCAGCGGCACGGTGCTGGCGGTGGAGTGGCAGAATGCCGGACGCGGCCGGCTGGGCAAGACCTGGCATTCCGGTCTGGGAGATACACTCACTTTTTCCGTGCTGTGGCGTTTCGAGAACGGGCTGGCGGCGTTATCCGGCTTGAGTCTGGCAGTCGGCATCGCGATGATGCGCGCGCTGGATGAATTGGGCGTGGCAGGTGCCGGACTGAAATGGCCGAACGATGTGCTGTTGGACAACGGCAAACTTGCCGGGATATTGCTGGAAGCGCAGGGCGACATGTTGGGGCCCAGTGTGGTGGTGATTGGCATCGGTCTCAACCTGTCCGTCCCGGAAGCGTTGCGCGGGCGCATCGACCAGCCGGTGAGCGACCTGGCAGCGTTGGATATGCCCCTGCCGGAACGCAACCATGTGCTTGCAGTATTATTGAAACACCTGGCGTTCGTGCTGCGCGAGTTTGCCGAACACGGCTTTGCGATCATGCGCGATGAGTGGGAGAGCCGTCACGATTTTCAACAGCGCCCGGTGCGGTTGTTGCTGCCCGATGGTGTCCAGGTTGCGGGGATGGTGCTGGGGGTGACGGACGACGGCGCCTTGCGGCTGGGGACAGCGCAGGGCGAGCAGATATTCAATGCGGGCGAAGTCAGCCTGAGGAGTGCATAGGTGTTACTTCTGGACGTGGGGAATAGCCGCTGCAAATGGGCGCTGGTGCAAAACGGGAGATGGGCACACCAGGGTGTGGCGGGCAACACCGAATGGTTAGCCCTGCAGCAGGCTTTTGCCGTGCTGCCGCCGCCGTCACGCATTCTGGCTTCCAATGTGGCCGGAGAAGCGATGGCGCAACGTTTGCGCACGGTCTGTGCCGGTTGGCAATCTCCGCTGGAGTTCGTGACGGCGAATGCCGGTCAATGCGGAGTAAGCAACAGCTACCAGCAGCCAGAGCGTTTGGGCAGTGACCGCTGGGCGGCATTGATTGCGGCGTGGGGCCTTGTGCGGGGCGCCTGCCTGGTGGTGAACTGCGGAACCGCGACAACCGTCGATGCGCTTTCGGTAGACGGGGAGTTTCTGGGCGGGCTGATTGTGCCCGGTGTGAGCCTGATGCAACACAGCCTGGCGACGAATGCGGCGCAACTGATGGCAGAACAGGGATCGTTGCAGTATTTCCCGCGCAACACCGCCGACGCCATTCACAGCGGAATGCTGCGCGCCACGCTGGGAGCGATCCGTTATCAATTCGACTTGTTGCAGAAGCGTTGCGGGGAAGTGCGCTGTTTGCTGGGCGGCGGTGCGGCGGGTGTTGTGCAGCCCCATCTGGACTTGCCGCTGGAGCGTGTGGATAACCTGGTGTTAAAAGGTTTGCAGATTATCGGAGAGTCGAAAGCATGATGAAGTGGATTGTGGGTTTGTTGCTGCTGGCCAATCTGGCGTTATTCGGCTGGATGCGTTGGGGCAGTGTGTTGACCGAAGATGTCGATGCCGTAACAGTGCAGGCGGCGTTGAACGCGGACAAGATCAAACTGCTGCCGTTGCAGCCGGCTGCGGCGTCTGCCTCGGCTCTGGCGCCGGCAGTTCCGGGTGTGCCGTTGACGCTTTCGCCGCCTGCCGCTTCCGCAGTACCTGTTGTTCCGGCGCCCGTGGGGGCCGCGCCAACCGAATCAAGGAAGGTCGCGAACTGCGCAGAATGGGGAGAGTTTTCCGGCGACGATCTGGTGCGTGCCCAGCAGGCTTTGGCCGCGTTGAAACTGGGCGATAAGCTTTCGCTGCGCAGTGTGGAGCAGGATCACGGATATTGGGTATATATCCCGCCAGTGAAGAAACGAGCCCAGGCAGAGCAGAAAGTCGAGGAGCTGAAAGCGCGCGGTGTAAAGGATTACTTTGTGGTGCAGGAGAAGGGGCGCTGGTTGAACGCCATCTCGCTGGGCGTATTCAAGAGCAATGAAGCCGCGCAAAAGTTTCTGGTTACGCTGAATGCCAAGGAAATTGGCCCGGTCAGCATGGGCATACGCAAGAGCAAGCTCAGGTTTACCGTGTTCGTTATTAATGGGGTTGATACGGGGATTACAGACAAAATAAATGCCCTGAAAAAGGGTTTTCCCGATAGCGAACTCAAAGTATCGGCATGCAACAATTGACATACAGGGGCTAAATCAGCAAAATGCCGCCCTTCTTTGAAGCACGCGGCCAGAAAAAGCTATCGAGTGCGCAAGATATCCGGTGATATAGCTCAGTTGGTTAGAGCACAGCACTCATAATGCTGGGGTCGGTGGTTCAAGTCCACCTATCACCACCAAATTCAAGGCAAATAAAAACTCCAGCGCAGGCTGGAGTTTTTATTTGAACAAATACTTAAGCTTAGCTCGAGAGCGTCTGTTTTACCATCCACAGCCCATAAATTACCAACCCAACTAAGGATACGATCCAGGTCAAATCTGCGACAAATGCCATTTTGCACCTCCCAAGATAACTAGATTAAACACACCAACGAAACTGGTAATCGAATCCTAGCACAGTTATTTTTTAAGACAAGTATTTTATAAAGCGCAAAAAGCCCGACGGGAAATCCCGTAGGCAAATGAGAGGTATTGCAGAGGTGCGGCGGAAAGCTAGTGCTTCAGACTTCCCGCCGGTCTTGGCTTAATCAGCTGCTCTTGAGCACCTGGATCGACATCCAGACTGCAAAAAAAACTGCACCTATCATGGAACCGACTGCTGCAAAGTCTGCGACGAAGGACATATTCTCTCTCCCCAATGAATCAGTTTTAGATGACATCTATAATGGCAAAAGTCGTTTAATGTTCTAATGACATTGGTTGACTAATGCTTTGCAAATTATATTAGTTTTTTTGTAAGGCATTCCCACATTTTACATAAGGCTTATGATTATTAAGGTCTTATTGCAATTTTGACATTCGCTTAACGCAATTTTTATACTTGGCAGCAAGTAATTCAGGTAACCAGCGTGCAAATAAAACTCTACATTAAGACCTATGGCTGCCAGATGAACGAGTACGACTCGGACAAGATGGCCGACGTGCTGCGCGCGGGCGAAGGCATGGTGCTCATCGATAACGCGGAAGAGGCGGATGTCATTTTGTTCAACACCTGTTCCATTCGCGAGAAGGCGGAAGAAAAGGTGTTCTCCGATCTGGGGCGCGCACGCATTTTGAAACAGGGCAAACCCGGTTTGCTGATTGGCGTCGGTGGCTGTGTCGCCAGCCAGGAAGGCGATACCATCATCAAGCGTGCGCCCTATGTCGATGTCGTGTTCGGCCCGCAGACGCTGCACCGTCTGCCGCAACTCATTGCGGCACGGCGCGCCAGCGGCAAGCCGCAAATGGATATCAGTTTTCCGGAAATCGAGAAGTTCGATCATGTGCCGAAGTCTGTCCCGATTGGTGTCGAAGGGGCGCAGACAACACACGGCTCGGCCTTTGTCTCCATCATGGAAGGCTGCAGCAAATATTGCACTTATTGCGTGGTGCCCTATACACGCGGCGAAGAAATGTCGCGGCCGTTTGCCGATGTGCTGCGCGAAGTGGAAAGCCTGACCGCGCAGGGCGTGGGGGAAATCACGCTGCTGGGCCAGAACGTGAATGCTTATCAGGGCGTCACGGAAGACGGCGATACGGTGGATTTCGCTTTTCTCGTCAAGGTTGTTGCAGCCATGCCGGGCGTACAGCGTCTGCGCTACACCACCTCGCATCCACGCGAGATGTCGCAACGCCTGATCGATCTGTATGCCACCACGCCCAAGCTGGCCGGGCATTTGCATCTGCCGGTGCAATCCGGTTCCGATCGCGTCCTGGCGGCGATGAAGCGCGGCTATACCGCGCTGGAATACAAATCCGTCGTGCGCAAATTGCGCGCGGCGCGGCCCGACATCTCCATCACCTCCGATTTCATCATCGGTTTTCCCGGCGAGACCGATGCCGACTTCGAGGCGACCATGAAACTCATCGACGATGTCGGTTTCGATGCCAGTTTCAGTTTTATATTCAGCCCGCGCCCGGGCACGCCGGCTGCCGAAATGGCGGACGACACGCCGTACGCAATCAAAATGGAGCGGCTGCATCGCGTGCAAGCCCGTATCGCGGAACTGGAGCGGCGGGTCAGCGATGCGATGGGCGGCAGTGTGCAGCGCGTGCTGGTGGAAAACATTTCGCGCAAAGATGCGCGCGAGCTGGCAGGGCGCACCGAAAACAACCGCGTGGTGAACTTCGCCGGCTCTTCCGGCATGTTGGGCCGATATGTGGATGTGCGCATCCTGTCGGGGACGATGCACACGCTGCGTGGCGAACTGGTGACGCGGCCATGAGTGACGTCGCAAATATCTCCTTCGAGCCGGTGGACAACGCGCGGCTGGCGAATTTGTGCGGCGCTTTCGACGAGAATCTGCGTCAGATCGAGATCGCATTGGAAGTGAATATCGCCCGGCGCGGCGAGCGTTTCACCATCACGGGGTCGCAGGCCGAGATGGCGCGCGGCGTACTGGAACGTTTTTATCTCGAAGCCAAGCACGATATTTCCCTGGAGCGCCTGCAGCTCGGGCTGATCGAGTCCATGAAACCGGATTTACCCGATGCGCAAAGCGAATCGGTGCCGCTGCTGATGACGCGCAAGGCCGAAGTGCGCGGGCGCACCGTGCGCCAGAATGAATATCTGCAAGCCATCCAGGAGCACGATATTACTTTCGCTGTCGGCCCCGCCGGAACAGGCAAGACTTACCTCGCAGTTGCCTCGGCAGTGGACGCGCTGCAACGCGAAACGGTCAAGCGTCTGGTGCTGGTACGCCCGGCGGTGGAAGCGGGGGAACGTCTGGGTTTTCTTCCCGGAGATATGGCGCAGAAAGTCGATCCCTATTTGCGGCCTTTGTATGACGCGCTGTACGACCTGATGGGTCTGGAAAAGGTGGGCAAGGCGTTCGAACGCGGCATGATCGAGATTGCACCGCTCGCCTATATGCGCGGCCGCACGCTGAATCACTCTTTCATCATTCTGGACGAAGCGCAGAACACCACGCCCGAACAGATGAAAATGTTTCTCACGCGCATCGGCTTTGGCAGCAAAGCCGTCATCACGGGCGATGTGACACAGATCGACCTGGCGCGCGGCCAGAAGAGCGGACTCAACGATGCACGCATCGTGTTGAAAGATGTGCGCGGCATTGCTTTCCAGCAGTTCCTGGCCGAGGATGTGGTGCGCCACCCGCTGGTGCAGAAGATCGTTTCCGCATACGAAAAATTCGAACAGCCCAAACCATGAGCGACACACATAGACTTTCGCTGTCGGTGCAATACGCAACCAACGCCAAAAAATTGCCGACGCGGCAACAAATTCGCCGCTGGGTCAAAGTCACGCTGGAACAGGATGTGCAGATGGCCTTACGCATCGTGGACGAGATCGAAGGGCGCGCGCTGAACCAGAGTTATCGAGGCAAGGATTACGCAACCAACGTACTCACTTTTGTATATGACGATACTAATCCGCTGTACGGCGACGTGGTAATTTGCGCGCCAGTGGTGGCGCGTGAAGCCAAGGAACAAGGCAAGGATTTGCTCGCGCATTATGCGCATCTCACCCTGCATGCCGCCTTGCATCTGCAGGGTTACAACCACGAAAAAAAACGCGATGCCGAAAAGATGGAGGCGCGCGAGACTGCGTTGATGCTCAAATTAAGGTATCCTGCACCCTATCTCATTCGTGATGTTTAGTAATGGACGGTTCAGAAAGTAATCACAAACCCACCTTGTTAGAACGGCTCTCCACACTGTTGCTGCGTGAGCCGGAAGACCGCGAGCAGTTGATCGCCCTGTTGCACAACGCCTACGAACGTAATTTGCTGGATGCCGATGCCCTGTCCATGATGGAAGGTGTCATCCAGGTCTCCGAGCGCCAGGTTCGCGAAATCATGATTCCGCGCGCGCAGATGGATGTCATCGACATCAGCCACCCGCCGGAACAATTCATTCCCTACGTCATCAACACCGCACACTCGCGCTTCCCCGTTACCGATGGGGATAAAGACAATATCATCGGCATCCTGTTGGCAAAGGATTTGCTGCGATATTACGCGGGCGAAGAATTCAACGTGCGCGACATGCTGCGCCCCGCCGTGTTCGTGCCGGAATCGAAACGCCTCAACGTGCTGTTGCGCGACTTTCGCAGCAACCGCAACCACATCGCGCTGGTGGTGGATGAATACGGCGGTGTGTGCGGCATGGTCACCATCGAGGACGTGCTGGAGCAGATCGTCGGCGACATTGCCGACGAATACGACTTCGACGAAGACGAAGACAACATCATCCGCCAGGACGATGCGCACTGGCGCGTGAAAGCCGACACCGAGATCGCCGATTTCAATGAAGAACTGGGTACGGAATTCAGCGACGAAGATTACGACACCATCGGCGGCCTGGTGCTCAAGGCTGCAGGCCAGTTGCCCAAACGCGGCGAAGTCTTCCGCGTCGGTGAATGGCAATTCACGGTGCTGCGCGCCGACAGTCGCAGGCTGCATTCGCTGCTGGCGGAACGGCCGCTGATCGAAGCAGGCGAACAAGACTAACGCTGTCCAGAATTTATCGAGCCGGACATGATGCCGGTTACGTGACTTTGAAGAAGCTCGCGGTGACCTTAGTAATGATCCAAAGAAAATCGCTGGACATGCCATTGCTGTCATTGGGCATGATGTCGGTGTTGGTGGCGCAGTTCCTCTCCGCGCTGGCCGACAATGCCATCCTGATCGCGGCCATCGCCATTGTTAAATCGCAAGGGTTTCCCAATCTCATTCCGCTGATTCAGGGATCCTTTGTTGTGCCCTTTGTTCTGCTCGCGCCCTTCGTCGGGCAGATCGCAGACGGATTTCCCAAGAGCCGCGTGATGCTGGTGGCGAACTTGCTCAAGCTTGCTGGTGCGCTGGCCATGGTGTCGGGCATCAACCCGCTCGCCGCCTACGGCATGATAGGCATCGGCGCTGCGATGTATTCCCCTGCCAAGTACGGCATCCTCGCGCAAATGTTCGGGCCGACCTCGCTGGTGCGCGCCAACGGCATGATGGAAGGGTCGACCATCGTTGCCATCCTGCTCGGTGTGATATTGGGCGGCTGGCTGGCGGATTTTTCGCTGAACTGGGCATTCACTGGCGTAGTGGCGGCTTACGGTCTGGCAGCGTTCGCCAACCTGTTCATTCCGGCGCTGCCGGCCGAAAAAGCCGGCGAGAGTTTTCATCCTTGGCTGTTGCTGAAAAAATTTGTTGCATCGCTGTCGCTGCTGTTCAAGGATCGTGACGCCCGCTTCAGCCTGCTGGGTACCAGCGTGTTCTGGGGCAGCGGCACCACCCTGCGGTTGATGCTGTTCGCGTGGGTTCCCGCCGCGCTGCTGATCACCGACAACCAGACGCCCGCCAACCTGATGGGCGCGGTTTCCATCGGCATCGTGCTGGGGGCTGTGGCCGCTGGTCTGTGGGTTTCGCTGGCCAAGGTCAATCGCGCGCTGCTCGGCGGTCTGCTGCTGGGACCGGTTATTCTGGCCCTCGCATTCGTCCACGATCTCTCGCTGGCCTACATCCTGATGATCGTCATCGGCACCTGCGGCGGATTCTTCGTCGTGCCATTGAACGCATTGTTGCAGGAGCGCGGGCACGCAAGCATCGGTGCGGGTAATGCGCTGGCGGTGCAGAACTTCGCCGAGAACATCGCGATGCTGTTGTTCGTGGGGGGCTACAGCCTGGCGGCAGCGGCGGGGGTGCCGGTCGCTGTATCAATCGGCGGGTTCGGAGTGGTTCTGGTGGGGGTACTTGGGACACTTGCTGCGTTCAGGTTGAAGCGCCGTGCCGGATGAAGTCTCCGAAAGCCAAGAGTAATGGAAGGTTGCTATCGGTACAGAAGTAGCCAGTCGGTGTGATGAGATTGGATGGTCGGTGCTCGGCCTTATCGGAAATCAGCAGCTGCGTCTTGGAACTTCCGCTTCGCGAGGGACAGCGGACATGGGTAGGTTGGGTGGAGCGGAGCGATACCCAACAGCAGACAGAAGAATATGATGGGTATCGCTCCGCTCCACCCATCCTACGCTTGCTCTTTTAAGGGCCGCCGCCCCCCATAGCAGTCAACTAACCGAATGCAACTCTCCGGCTGCTTCGGCCGAGAATCGGCCCATCGATCACTCGCGGTAAAACAGATGTACCTGCCAGCGTCCACACGAGCTCAACACGCATTGAGCCGGTTCAGTTGCCAGCCACTAGAACTTCTCATCCTCACCCAGATACCGCCACTGTCCCACCGGCAAGTCGCCCAGTTTCACCTTGCCGATGCGCACGCGTTTCAAGGCGGTGACTTTCAGTCCAACCATTTCGCACATGCGGCGGATTTGGCGTTTCTTGCCTTCGTTGAGGATGAAGCGCAATTGGTCGTCGTTCAGCCAACTCACTTTGGCGGGTTTGAGTTTTTTGCCGTCCAGCGACAGGCCGTGATTGAGCAGGTTCAATCCGTTGCCGACGAGTTTGCCTTGCACGCGCACCAGATATTCTTTTTCAATCGGGGAATCTTCGCCGATGAGTTGTTTGGCGATGCGGCCGTCCTGCGTGAGTACCAGCAGGCCGGTCGAGTCGATATCGAGGCGCCCGGCGGGGGCGAGGCCGAGCATCTGGCTGCGGAAGAATTTCTGCGGTGATTTGTCCTGTTCCCAGCGCGTGGCGGCATCGATCAGCAGGATGGCGGGCTTGTGGCCTTCCTCGGCTTGTCCCGACACGTAGCCCATCGATTTGTTCAACAGGATGGTGACGCGGCCTTGCTGTTTTGCTTGCGCGGCTTTTTCCAGCGTGATTTTCTGCGACGGCAAGATTTTGGTGCCGAGCTCGCTGACGGTTTCGCCATCCACCTTGACCCAGCCTTTGGCGATGTAGTCGTCCGCTTCGCGGCGCGAGCAGAGGCCCTGTTCGGACATCAATTTCGATAAACGTATCTTTTCCATGATTAACCTAATGCGGGGAACAGGCCGCGCAGCCCTCCCGCGATGAATTCAACCGCGATGGCGGCGAGCAACAAACCCATCAGGCGGGTGACGATGTTGCTGCCCATTGCGCCCAGGCGCCGCGAAACCCAGGGTGCGATGAGAAAGGTGAGCCACACGGTGAGGCTCAGGGCGACAAGCACCAGCACCATCATGCCGTAGTGTCCGGTGCCGCTTCCCCTGTGCGCGACCAGAATTACGGTGCTGATTGCGCCGGGGCCGGCCAATAGCGGTGTGGAAAGCGGCACGATGGCGATGGAAGAGGTGGCGTCCGAGTCGAGATCGTCGGGAGTGAGCGTCTCTTTGTTGCCCAGCAACATCTTGATGGACATCAGCAACAGCAGGATGCCGCCCGCTGTGCGGAAGGAATGGATGCTGATGCCGAAGAATTCCAGTATTGCCTCGCCCAGCAGCAGGGCGGCGAGCAGGATGCCGAATACCGCCAGCGAAGCCACGCGTCCCACGCGTTCGCGCTTCTGCGCCGTCATGCCGACGGTGAACGCGATGATGATGGGAATGATGCCCACCGGATCGATGATCGCGAACAGGCTGATGAATATCTTTGTGTATTCGGTAAAGGCGAGCATTGGATACCTCTATAAAAGCGTTTTGCGGGCGCATCGCCGCGTCACGTGCTCGCTCATTCCTCGCCTACCAACACGGTATGTCTCGTCATTCGCTGCGCGGCTCCTTGCGCTGCATTCCGCAAAACGTTTTCTAGAGGCATCCAAGAGTATTCCTAAACGATGTGATCGACCAATTGTCCCACCGCCATGCGCAGGCGGCGCGACAGGCTGACGGCGATGGCGCGCACGATGCGCGAGCCGATGCACGGGTGATTGTCCAGCAAGTCATCCAGTGCCTCTTTCGAGAGTGTCAGCAATACAGTGTCTTCCGTCGCCTGGCAGGTGGCGGAGCGAAACTCGCCATCCAGTACCGCCATCTCGCCAAAAGCGCGGCCCGGCCCGAGTCTCGCCATTTCCACCGGCTGTTCATCCTGGTTGGCCTTGATCACGGCGATGTTGCCGGAATGCACGATGCACATGAAATTGCCGATATCGCCCTCTTCAAAGATGGTCTCATCCTGGGCGATCTTGTTGACGCCGAAATAGCGCGCAGCAGCGTTCAATTCAATGGCGGGCAGATGGCTGAACAGGTCGCTGTCAGCCAGCATGGTGCTGATCTCTTCAATCAGGGCAGAATGGTCGGACATGGGTTTGTGTAACGGTAACGATGATGTGCGGCGGAAGTTACACCGTATAATCTGGCGAATCAACTTTATTGCCGTTATCCGTGAATAAACTCCTCGCCCAGCCATACCTGCAAGCGTTCCTCGCCGGAGCCATTGCCGTTTTCGGCTTCGCCCCCTTCGGCCTCTTTCCCTTGCCCGTCATAGCTCTTGCCGTGCTGTTCCGGCTGTGGAGCCGGGCCGAGCGTCCCGCGCAGGCGGCGTGGCTGGGCTTCGCTTTCGGCATGGGCTTGTTCTGTGTCGGCATCAGCTGGATCTATGTCGCACTCCATATATATGGCTATATGCACCCCATCCTGGCGGGATTGGCGACGGCGTTGTTTGCCGCAGTGAATGCGGCGCTGCCTGCGCTGGCGGGGTATGTGGTTGCGCGATTAACTATTACTCCCTCGCCCCATGGGGGAGAGGGGGCTCCGGGAGTACATCTCTTACTGACAATGCCCGCCATCTGGACCCTTGCCGAATGGCTGCGCGGCCTGTTGTTCACCGGTTTTCCGTGGCTTTCTGTCGGTTATTCGCAAGTGCCGGCCAGCCCGCTCGCAGGCTACGCTCCACTGCTCGGTGTATTCGGCGTGTCGCTTATCGTGGCGGTGAGCGCGGGATTGTTGCTGGTTCTGTGGAATGCGCGCTGGAGCAAGTGGGGCAAGGTCGCGTTGGGCGTATTGCTGGCAACGTGGGTGAGCGGCGCGCTGCTGCGCAGCATCGAATGGACGCAGCCGCAGGGCGAACCGCTCAAGGTGAGCCTGCTGCAGGGCAACATTGCCCAGGACGAGAAATTCGAAGAAGCAAAACTGATCAGCACGCTGGAAACCTATCGCCGCCTCGCGCAAAGCAGCGATGCCCGCCTGATCGTACTGCCGGAAACCGCACTGCCGCTGCTGCGCGAAAACGTACCGGATTTTTACCAGACCCTGCTGGGTGACCACGTGCGTAAGAACGGCGGCGATATCCTCATCGGCGCGTTCGAGAAAGAGAACGGCAATTATTACAACAGCGTGTACTCGCTGGGCAGCTCGGAAAGTCAGCATTACCGCAAGAATCACCTCGTCCCCTTCGGCGAATTCATCCCCCTGCGCAGCGTGCTCGGCTGGTTCGTCAACGAACTGCTGCAAATTCCCATGGGCGACCAGGCCAGCGGCGGCGCGCACCAGCCGCCGCTCAACGTCGCTGGGCAAAAAGTCGCGGTGAATATCTGCTACGAAGACGCCTTCGGCGAAGAAATCATCCGCGCCTTGCCGCAAGCCACGCTGCTGGTGAACGTCACCAACGATGCCTGGTACGGGGATTCGTTTGCCGCCATCCAGCACAACCAGTTGTCGCAGATGCGTGCGCTGGAGACAGGGCGCATGGTGTTGCGGGCGACCAATACGGGCGTGACCTCGGTGATCGGGGTGGATGGGCGCATACGGGCCATGCTGCCGCAGCATGAGGAGGGGGTGTTGACGGCGCAGGTGCAGGGGTATGTGGGGAGTACGATTTATGTGGTTTGGGGAAATTTGGGGATGCTGGGGGCGGTTGGGTTGATGTTGGGTGTGGCTTGGGGGATAGGGCGGAGACGCACCTGAGACCGTTCGTCCTGAGTAGGCGCAGCCGTATCGAAGGATGGGCGAAGCCCGCTGGTTTTCAAATTCAAACCCAACACCGTCGGGGGTAGCCCGACAGCTAGTCACTTTTCTCGTCTTGCCGAGAAAAGTAACCAAAAGAGGGCGCCCCCAGCGCGCCGCCCCTTCGGGGTTCCCTCGATATTTCGCAAACAAGCGGGGCTGCGCAACTCGCCCTAACAGGGCACACAAAACGTGCCCTGTCGCGGAGCTCGAACAGTGCTCGCCTAAACCTCCGCTTGTTTGCAAAATATCGAGGCGGCGCACAGGGGAAGGAAAAGCGAAAGTCAAATCACATGGTGGGCAGCAAGCTGCCCACCATAGTCAAAACAATATGACTCCGGTACATTGAGTGCCTGAGAACAGTATGAAAGACACTATGGTTAATTCGGAAAATTTTCCCGGCGGTTCTAAGTCGCGAGTAAATCGAGCGGGAGAGAATGTTCGGTCGGGCTTGGTCACGGCAGAGGATTTGGCGGTCATCGAAGAGTGGCGTGCTGCTCACCGTAGCGTGCTGAACACGTTTCAAGCGATATTGCGGACGCGCACAAAAGGTACGAACGTAACAGTCGCTCAAAGGCATAAAAGAAAAAACACAATTTTTGACAAACTGAAGCGGCTTCCGGGGATGCAGCTCTCGCGGATGGATGATGTTGCAGGGTGCAGATTGATATTTAGAAGCATTAAGGAATTGAATAAATTTCGGAGCTCTTTTCAGAAGGCCAGATTCAAGCATAAACGACGTAATACGCCAGAAAAATATGACTATATAAGTCATCCCAAGGCTACGGGCTATCGTGGGATTCACGATGTGTATGAATACAACGTGAATTCAGAAACGGGTAGAGATTTGGCGGGCCTTTATATTGAGATTCAGTATCGAACACTTGTTCAGCATGCATGGGCTACTGCGGTAGAAGTGGTTGGATTTATTACCGAGAGCCAACCAAAATTTCAGCAGGGAGACAAAAGATACGAACATGAAATGGCGCTTGCCAGCGAGATTCTTGCGAGGGCGCATGAAGGTTTGAATGGTCCGTTCCCACAAAAGAGTGATCGGGAGCTGCTTGAAGAGTTTTTGGCCATGGATCGAGAGTTAATGCTTCTTGCAACTCTAAAGGGACTTAATCAAGCAAAAAGCGAAGTATCAGATAAGAAAAATACAATTCTTATCTTTTCGGGGGAGGGGGCCTTGGAGGTTAGGAGTTTTTTTAATGCGCCTGACGCATTGCGAGCGCTATTTAGCCTTGAAAAAGAGATGCCTCACAATGACATTGTTCTGGTACGTGCTGACTCCAGCGATGAAGTTAGACTTGCTTTTCGTAACTATTTTTCTGACGCACGTGAATTTATTCGACTCATGGAAAATGCATGTGCAAAACTAAGTGGGCATAGCAGTACTACGCGTCGAAAGAAGCTAGTCTAGCGTCGGTGTGACAGGGTGGGCACGAAGTGCGTACCCTGTGTTTTTGATGTTCGCTTTTTCCTTCCCCTGTGCGCCGCCGAGTAGCGGAAACTGGTCAGGGAATTCTGACGAATATGTTTGAGCACGTGGCCGCGTAGCGGATCGTGCGAGTTTATGAGGAAGCCTGACCAGTCGAGCAACGGAGGGAACCCCGCAGGGGCGGCGCGCTGGGGTCGCCTTCTTTTTGGTTACTTTTTCTTTGGCGAAGCAAGAAAAAGTGACTAGCTGTCGGGCTACCCCCGACGGTGTCGGGTTTGAATTTGAAAACCAGCGGGCTTCGCCCATCCTTCGACAGGCTCAGGACGAACGGTTCGCGTGAGCGGATGTAATTAGCGGGCTTCGCCCATCCTTCGACAATGCCTTTAGTCCTGAGCATAGTCGAAGGGTCAGGACGAACGGTTTGCGGTACTCAACAAATGAAATCACAAAACAACAACACCTGGACCTGCTACCTCCTCCAATGCGCCGACCACACCCTCTACTGCGGCATCACCAACGACCTCGAAAAACGTCTCGCCGCCCATAACGCCGGTGAAGGCGCCAAATACACGCGCGGCCGCACTCCGGTAAAACTGAAATATTCCGAACCCTGCGCCGACAAATCTTCCGCGCTCAAGCGCGAACGCGAGATCAAGGCCTTGTCGCGCGCTGCCAAGCTCGCGTTGTTTGGCTGAGCCCTTGTGCGGAGGGGCGCATTACTTGACTTGAATACTCCGTCACTGCATAGTCCGCCGTCATGAAAGACGACGATTCCATTTTTGCGCACGACGAAAGCCTCGGCCTTGCTGTGCGCGTCCGGGCGGACAAGCTCCATCTTCTGTATCACCAATCGTATCCGGCGTTGTATGTCAGCGTCCTCATGGCGCTGTTGTTGTGCCAGGCGCTGTGGGGGCAGGCGCAGCATGGGCTGCTGATCGGCTGGCTGGCGGCTATCTGTATCGCGTCGGTCATCAGATATTTCCTGTTCCGGGAGCACCGCCGTCGCAAGCCGACCAGCTTGCAGATACTGGACTGGGAGCTGCCCTATGCCATTACGCTCTTTATTCCCTCTCTGGTCTGGGGGCTGGGGGTGTTGTGGATCATGATCGAGAGCGCCTTGCTGTATCAGGTCGTCGCATTTTGTTTTTTGCTGGGTATGGCGGGCGGTGCGGTTTCGCTCTATTCCGCGCGGCGCTATATGGCCGTGGGGGCGATGGCATCGGTGTTGTTGCCGGCGACGGTGTGGATGTTGTTGCGCGGCCATGCGATGGAAGTCAGTCTGGGTGTGGCGTCGCTCATCTTCATGGTTGTGTTGTTGCTTACCAGCACCGTGCTGACCAGGGCACTGGGCGGCAATTTCCGGCTTGCCCATCGACTCGCGGCGGCCAAACAACGGGCGGAACGGCTGGCGCAAACGGATATGCTGACCGGGCTGGACAACCGTCGTGCTTTCTTCGACCACGGGCAGGTCCTCGCCAACTATTGCGAGCGCAGCCGGCTTCCGCTCTGCGTCGTGATGATAGATGCCGACCATTTCAAGCAGATCAACGACCGTTACGGGCATGCGGCGGGGGACGATGTGCTGTGCCATCTGGCCGACAAGTTGAAGCTCAGTTTGCGCAAATCCGACGTGTGCGGACGCATGGGCGGTGAGGAGTTCGCCATGTTGCTGCCGAATACGCAGCTCGCCGAAGCGAAGGCGCTGGCCGAGCGCTTCTGTCAGTCTTATGCGGCAACGCCGGCGCACTGCGACGGTGTGGAAATCGCCAACACGGTCAGCATCGGCGTGGCATGCGACGGATACGATATCGATCATCTGTTGCACTGCGCGGATGAGGCGCTTTATCAGGCCAAGGCGGCAGGCCGCAACCGGGTCGTTTCCCAAGCCTGTGCAGGGTGAGACTGCCGGAACGCAATGAAAAACGGTAGAATGCGGCCTTTCGCAAATACTGGCGGTTATCGAGCATATGCAAACCATTGGTTCCGACGTCACGCGCTCCGCGCATGGGCCGACTTTTCAGCATGTCATCCTGACGCTTCAGCAATTCTGGGATAAACAGGGCTGCGCGTTGCTGCAACCCTACGATATTGAAGTCGGCGCGGGTACGTTCCACACGGCGACTTTTTTGCGCGCGATCGGTCCCGAACCCTGGCGCGCGGCCTACGTTCAACCTTCGCGCCGCCCCAAAGACGGGCGCTACGGCGAGAACCCCAACCGTTTGCAACACTATTATCAGTATCAAGTTGTACTGAAGCCTTCCCCCGACAATATCCAGGAACTGTATCTCGACAGCTTGCGCGCGCTGGGCATCGATACCGCCGTGCACGACATCCGTTTCGTCGAGGACGACTGGGAATCGCCGACGCTGGGTGCCTGGGGGCTGGGCTGGGAAGTGTGGCTGGACGGCATGGAAGTCACGCAGTTCACCTATTTTCAGGAAGTCGGCTCGCTCACCTGCAAGCCGGTGCTGGGCGAGATCACGTACGGGCTGGAGCGTCTGGCCATGTACCTGCAGGGCGTGGAGAACGTGTTCGACCTGGTGTGGGCCAAAAACGGCGACACGGTCATCACCTACGGCGACGTGTACCACCAGAACGAGGTGGAACAATCCAAATACAATTTCGAGCATTCCAACGTCGAGATGCTGTTCCGCCATTTCAACGAATACGAGAGCGAGGCCAAACGCCTGATGGAAGCCGGGCTGCCGCTGCCCGGTTTCGAGATGGTGATGAAGTGTTCGCATACCTTCAATCTGCTGGATGCGCGCGGCGCGATCTCGGTGACCGAGCGCGCGGCTTACATCGGCAAAGTGCGCAATCTGGCACGGCAGGTGGCACAGGCCTATTACGATTCGCGCGAAGCATTGGGATTCCCGATGGCCAAGGTCGGGGGTAAGAAATGAAACAAGCGAAAGAAACAAAAGAAACGTTACTCATCGAACTGCTCACCGAAGAGCTGCCACCGAAGGCGCTGGAGAAGCTTTCCACCACGTTTGCCAATGAAGTGCTGGCCGCCCTGAAAGAGCAGGCTTTGCTGAGCGAGGGCAGTGTGCTGACGCCGTATGCCACTCCGCGCCGCCTGGCATTGAGCATCACCGAAGTTTTGCAGCAACAACCCGACCGCATCATCGAGCGCAAAGGACCTGCCGTTGCGACCGGGCTGGATGCCGAGGGCAAGCCGACCAAGGCGCTGGAAGGGTTCATGCGCTCGGCCAATGTCACGCAGGCGCAATTGCAGCGCGTGGGCGAAGGCAAGGCGGAATGTTTTGTGGCGCGTATCGAACAGAAGGGCAAGGCGCTGGACGAGTATTTGCAGGACATGGTGATCCAGGCGCTGAAGAAATTGCCGGTGCCCAAGCTGATGCGCTGGGGCGATTCCGAACACCAGTTCGTGCGCCCGGTACACGGCCTGATCATCCTGCACGGCAAGCGGGTGGTGAAGGCGGAAGTGCTGGGTCTCACCAGCGGCAATGTCACCCGCGGCCACCGTTTCCTGTGCAGCGAGCCGGTGACCATCCATCACGCGGATGACTACGAAGCGACGCTGGCGCGCGACGGGCGCGTGGTCGCCGGCTTTCAGCAACGGCGCGAAAGCATCGTGGCGCGTCTGGACGATCTGTCCGAAGAAAACAAGTCGATCTGGGTGGGACATGCCAATTTCGACCTGGAGAAACTGCTCTCCATGTCCAACGAAGAGCGCAGCGTGTTGAGCACCCTGCTGGACGAGGTGACGGGCCTGGTCGAATGGCCGGAGGTGTATGTCGGCCAGTTCGAGAAGGAGTATCTCGAAGTGCCGCAGGAATGCCTGATCCTCACCATGCAGCAGAACCAGAAATATTTCCCGCTGCTGGACGCCAGCACCGGGAAATTGCGCAACAAATTCCTCATCGTCTCCAACATGCAGGTGACCGACCCGCACCACATCATCGAAGGCAACGAACGCGTGGTACGTCCGCGCCTGTCCGATGCCCGGTTCTTCTTCAACCAGGATCGCAAACAGAAGCTGGAATCGCGCGTCGGGAAACTCGGCAAAGTGGTTTACCACAACAAGCTGGGCTCGCAATTGCAACGCGTCGAGCGCATCACCACGCTGACCGGCACCATCGCGCGCCTGCTGGAAGCGGACAAGGCCAAGGCGGAGATGGTCGCGCGCCTGTGCAAGGCCGACCTGCTGACCGACATGGTCGGCGAATTCCCCGAGTTGCAGGGCATCATCGGGCGTTACTACGCTTTCCACGACGGCGAAGAGCTGGAAGTGGCGAATGCCATCGAGGCGCATTACCACCCGCGTTTCGCCGGCGATTCCCTGCCGATGGGTGCCGTGGCGTGTTCCGTGGCGCTGGCGGATAAACTGGAAACAATCGTCGGCATTTACGGCATCGGCCAGGTGCCGACCGGTGACAAAGACCCGTTCGGTTTGCGCCGCCAGGCGCTGGGAATTTTGCGCATCCTGATCGAAACGCCGCTCGACCTGCCGCTGCCCGCGTTGCTCAAGGCGACGGCGGACAACTTCCCCAAAGGGGTGTTGAGCGCGACGGTGGCGGCGGATGTGGAAGGTTTCATGATGGAGCGGCTGCGCGGTTATCTGCGCGAGCGCAGCTTCGACGTGTCGCATATCGAGGCGGTGCTGGCGGTGCTCAACGGCCGTCTGCACGAAGTATTGCCGCGTTTGCAGGGCGTGCGTTCTTTCGCTGCCATGGCCGTATCCAGGGATCTGGCAGCGGCGAACAAGCGCGTGCAGAACATCATGCGCAAGAACCACGAGGAGCTTGGCGCGGCGATGGCGAATGCGGTGTTCGATCCCAAGCTGATGACGGACGAAGCCGAGCGCAACCTGCATCAGGCGATGCTGGACATCGCGCCGTTCGCGCAGGGCTATTTCACGCGCGGCGAATACGGACAGAACCTGAAGGCGCTGGTCACACTCAAATCGTTCATCGACGATTTCTTCGACCAGGTGATGGTGATGGCGGAAGACCAGAAGCTGCGCATCAACCGCGCCTTGCTGCTCAGGCAACTCGGTAACCTGATGAACCAGGTGGCGGACATCTCGAAACTGGCGGCATGAATAAAACAGTCGCTAGTCGTTAGTCGCCAGTAATTAGTTAAAAGCAAAATACGCGAAGCGACAAAACCAACTATCGACTAATGACTACCGACTAACGACTATATGAAACTCATCATTCTCGACCGCGACGGCGTCATCAATTTCGATTCCGACCAGTTCATCAAGAGTCCGGAAGAATGGAAACCCATTCCCGGCAGTCTGGAAGCCATCGCGCGCCTGTGCCAGGCCGACTATCGCGTGGTAGTGGCGACCAACCAATCCGGCATCGGGCGCGGCCTGTTCGACATGCCGACGCTGAATGCCATCCATGACAAGATGCACAAAGCCTGCGCGCAAGTCGGGGGGCGCATCGATGCGGTGTTCTTCTGTCCGCACACCAATGACTCGAATTGCGGTTGCCGCAAGCCCAAGACCGGCATGCTGGAAGAGATTGCCACGCGTTACGGCGTCAACCTGAAAGGCGTGCCTGCGGTGGGCGATTCGTTGCGCGACCTGGAAATGGCGGTGCGCATGGAAGCGCAACCTATCCTGGTGCTGACCGGAAAAGGCAGCAAGACGGAAGCCAAGGGCGGCTTGCCCGATAACACGCTGATCTATCCCGATCTGGCGGCGGTGGCGGCGACACTGGTATGATATTTATTCGTTCACTGGTTTTTTTCCTGGCACAACTGATCTGGACGCCCATCTTTGCCACGCTGGTGCTGCCCACTTTCCCGCTCAAACCGCACACGCGCTACCGTATTGCCACCAAGATTTCCAACAGCACCCTGTGGCTGCTGCGCGTGATCTGCGGCATCCGCATGGAAGTGCGCGGTGCCGAGAACATTCCGAAACAACCCTGCATCGTGATGTGCAAACACCAGTCGGCGTGGGAGACTTTTGCCCTGCAGTTGGTGTTCCCCGACCAGGTGTGGGTGCTCAAGCGCGAGTTGCTGTTGTTGCCGTTCTTCGGCTGGGGCCTGGCGCTGACCAGCCCCATTGCCATCGACCGCAGCAAAGGCAAGCAGGCGATGAAGCAACTGCTGGAACAGGGCAAGGACAGGCTGGAGCGCGGCTTTTGCGTGGTGATCTTCCCCGAAGGCACGCGCATGCCCTATGGCGTGCGCGGCAAATACAAGATCGGCGGTGCCATGCTCGGCGAATCCAGCGGGGCGCCCGTGGTGCCGGTGGCGCACAATGCCGGCAAGTTCTGGGGGCGCAACTCTTTCCTGAAACATCCCGGTACCATCGTCATGAGTATCGGCCAGCCCGTCGATCCCAAGGGCCTCAAGGCGGAAGAGATCAACCGCCGCGTGGAGGACTGGATTGAAGGCGAGATGATCAAGCTCGGCTGATGTTCAAGGCATTGCGTCGCAAAGCCTCACCGCCTGTCGTCGAACAACGCAACATCCTTCTGTCCGGAAAAGAAATCAGCTTCATTCTCAAGCGCAGCGGCTACCGCCGCAGCATCAGCCTGCGCATCGACGACCGCGGACTCACGGTCAATGCACCGCTGCGCGCTTCCGAAAAATGGCTGCACAGTGTGTTGCAGGACAAGGCCGACTGGGTGGTCGAGAAGCTGGAGGGCTGGCAATCGAAAAAATCGCCGCCCATCTTCTGGGCGGAAGGCGCGCGCATCCCGTTCCGCGGCGAGGAATTCATTTTGACGCTGACGCCAAAGCAGCGCGGCGCCGTGCCGCAATTGCATGGCGAGATTTTGCATGTGCCGGTCGGCATGGAAGCGGAGGCGATGCATATCGAAAAGGCGGTGACGCAGTGGTACCGCAGCGAGGCGCTGCACGTCTTCAGGGAATGCGCGGAGCACTTCGCGCCCTTGCTGCAAGTGTCCCCCCGCGAGATCAAATTGACCGCAGCACGCACCCAGTGGGGCAATTGCTCTGTGCATGGGGTGGTGAGGCTGAACTGGCAACTGGTGAAAATGCCGCTGCACCTGATCGACTATGTGGTGGTGCACGAACTGGCGCACCTGGTGGAGATGAACCATTCCCCGGCTTTCTGGCGCGTGGTGGAAAGTGCGTGCCCGGACTACAAGCAATGCCGAGCAGAATTGCGTGACCATGGGGTGTCCGAGTAGGGGTATTCGCCCCTGCGACAATATGTCGCATTCCCAAACGTTCCAATCGGATATAGAGTTCGTCCTGCCAAGCGGAGCACACGCGGTTCTCAGTAGTCTCCTCCCGGATGAAAGATACCTTCCGCTTGGCCCCTTCCTTATATTCAGAAGTCCAGTTGCTTTCCCGTGCCGAGTTGCACCAGTTCGCCCAACTTGGCGAATAGTTCGCTGCCGTCGCGCTGGCTGAACCAGCGGCCGTCCTGCAGCGCGTAATGGAAACCGCCGGATTTGGCGGCGAGCCAGATTTCCCGGTTCGGTACGTGGCGGTTGATGATGACTTTGCTGCCGTCGGCAAATTCCATTTCCAGCACGCTGCCGTTGCTGTCGTAATCGATGTCCGCATCGCCTGCATCGATGGCCTGTTCGATGCGTGCGAAGACGGCATCGGCCAGTTCGTTGAATTCGCTTTCTGTCATTTGTTGCCCTCTGTTAACGCCGCCCGATCAGCATGCTGCTGTCGCTCTGGCTCAATTGAAAATTGCGCAGCACATTCGCACCGAGCAGGTTGGTTTCCAGATTGGGCATCACCGCCACGGTGATGTTCTCCAGAACGAAGTTGCCCAGCGTCATGCGCGATACGAGTGCGATGCAACCGGTGGCTTCGCCATTGGCGGTCTGGAACTGGACTTCCTTGCAATTGCGGATACCCGCCTGGCGCGCGATGTCGCTGGAGATGGAGGTGACCGAGGCGCCGGTATCCACCATGAAAGTGACAGGGACATTGTCGATGGTGCCGGGCAGATAGAAATGTCCGTTGGCCTGGCGTTGCACTTCCATGCTGCCATCGCCGGTGAAAATTGGCGGGGGAAGCGACTCCTCGGGACTGGCGGTTCTGAGGAACAACTGGAAATCCTCCATGCCGGCCCCCGAGGTCTGCATGGCCAGTTGAACCGGCTTGTCCATCTGCACGATCAGCGGCTTGTCGAATTTCAACAGGTGTCCCCCGGAGAATCCGCTGCGCGGGTTGCACCAGGTGTTGCCGACGCTGAACATCATGTCATATTGCCCGGTGGGCAGATGCAGAGTGGCACTCTGTCGGGCATGGATTAACACTGATGCGGCCGGGACGGCAGTCTGCGGGGCGGAAAGGATCAACAGCACGGGGTGCGCATGGTCGTTCTTCAGTGTGACCTCGGGATCGTCGGGGTTGTCGGCGCGCAAACTGCTTTCGGGGAACACGGTAATGCTGCCGTTAACCGGGAAACTGCCTTCGCACGGAGTGTGCTGCTTATCCAGCGCCAAGGTTTGTGTCTGAGGTGTTTCGTTACCGAGCCACTGCGGGCGGTTCAGATGCTGTGCTGCCCAGAAGCCGGTCACGCCTGCCAACAGCACAATCAGGATATTGCGCAGGGCATGACTCTCCTTTTCTTCGCGGTAAATGACGGGTTCAGGGTGGACGATTTGCCGGGGCGCGACAAGGGGGCGCTCGTTGAGCGGGTTGCCGGCGATCGTCTGCTCTATGAGTTCGCGCAGCTTTGCAAAAAGCTCACTGTGGTCGTGGGCGCGCCACGTGCCGTCTGCGGAGGTGTATTCGATACCACCGGCGCTGGATGCCAGCCACACGTTGTTTGTCTGCGCATCGAAGTTGACCAGGATGCGCTGTCCGTCGGCAAACTCCAGCTTGAGGGCATTGCCGTTCAGGTTCTGCTGAATATCCACGCCGCGTTCATTCACCATCTGCTGGATGCGGGCGAACAGCGCGCTGCCCGGTTCGTTGCCTGGGCTTTCCGTCATATAATCCCGACCATTCTGATTGTGGATCCGATCCAATTCCGAGAAAGAACAAACCATGCGTACTACTTTTTGCATTATGTTGCTGTTGACCATCATTCTGCAAGGTTGCGGGCGCAAAGGCCCATTGTTTCTGTCGCCCTTGCCGACTGCCACGCCGCATGCCACACCAACGCCATCCGCTCCCGAAAATAACGAAAGCAAGAAGTAACCATGAATGAATATTTTCACTATCGGCAAGACCGCTTGTTTGCCGAAAACGTCGACCTGAATGACATCGCACAACGCTACGGCACACCTTGCTACGTTTATTCGCGTGCCGCCCTGACGGAGGGCTTCCGCCAGTTCGCCGAAGCCTTCAAAGGCCGCGAGCACCTTATTTGCTATGCGGTAAAGGCCAACTCCAACCTGGCCATTCTCAATCTGTTCGCCCGCCTCGGTGCCGGTTTCGACATCGTTTCCGGTGGCGAACTGCAGCGCGTGCTGGCCGCAGGCGGCACAGCGAGCAAGGTCGTGTTCTCCGGCGTGGGCAAGAGCGAGGCAGAAATGCGCCTGGCGCTGGACGCGGGGATACTGTGCTTCAACGTCGAATCCTCGTCAGAACTGGATCGTTTGAATGAAGTGGCGGGCAGCATGGGCAAGGTCGCACCCATCAGCCTGCGGGTGAATCCGGATGTGGATGCCAAAACGCATCCTTACATCTCAACCGGTCTCAAGCAGAACAAATTCGGCGTCGCTTACACCGAAGCGCTGGCGTTGTACCGCACGGCGGCAACCATGCCGCATATACGCATAACCGGCATGGATTGCCATATCGGATCGCAGCTCACCGAGGTCAGCCCGTTTATCGCGGCGGCGGAGAAAGTGCTGGCGCTGGCCGATCAGCTGGCCGCTGCAGGCATTGTTCTGGAGCATCTCGATCTGGGTGGCGGACTCGGTATCCGCTACGACGACGAAACCCCGCCTTCCATTGCCGAGTATGCGCAAGCCTTGCTGGGCGCGCTCCACGGGCGTGGCGAGAAGATCATCGTCGAGCCGGGCCGGGTGCTGGTCGGCAATGCCGGGGTGCTGCTCACGCGTATCGAATATCTCAAACACGGCGAAGAAAAGAACTTCGCCATCGTCGATGCGGCGATGAACGACCTCATGCGTCCGGCGCTTTACGATGCCTGGCACGCCATCTTGCCAGTGCAAAAGAGAGGGGTATCGGCGCAACTCTATGAGGTGGTCGGGCCGATCTGCGAGACCGGTGACTTTATCGGCCATGGCCGCGAGATGGCCGTGGATAAAGGCGATGCGCTTGCCGTGATGTCCGCCGGGGCGTACGGAATGAGCATGAGTTCCAACTACAATACCCGTCCGCGAGCTGCCGAGGTGATGGTGGACGGAACAGAAGTTCACCTGATCCGGGAGCGCGAAACGGTACGCCAGCTCTACGCTTCAGAGAAAATCGTTACCTGAAAATATTTCGCAAATAATGCATAAAAGTGTTGCGCATTTTTTTTAATCGCGCATAGAATGCCGTCACCGCGCGTCATGGGAGGATTCAAGCAATGGAAAGACGTATCGGGAGTGCAGTTAGAGCACGCAATGTAGTCACTGGTTAGTCCATCAATTTTTATAAGGAATGAAAATGGCTGCAACAACCAAAGCAAAAAGCACCAAATCCAAGAAGCCTGCTGCAAAGAAGGTAGCCGCCAAGAAGCCGGCAGCGAAAAAAGCAGTAGCCAAGAAACCAGCCGCCAAAAAAGTAGCCGCCAAGAAACCGGCAGCGAAAAAAGCAGTAGCCAAGAAACCAGCCGCCAAAAAAGTAGCCGCCAAGAAACCGGCAGCGAAAAAAGCAGTGGCCAAAAAGCCAGCCGCCAAGAAAGTAGCCGCCAAGAAACCGGCAGCGAAAAAAGCAGTGGCCAAAAAGCCAG
>JAHJNJ010000020.1 GCA_018820925.1 Gammaproteobacteria bacterium
AAACAGTATCTTCTCGTCCATCGGTTTCACATCTCTCCACGGCATAGGAACCTCCTTTCGGCTGTTCCTATGAGGGTAATCACTGTTACCCATGTCCTTGTACTAATGTGTTACCGATGAGTATGATCCGTACATCGCCTTCTTTTTGGTTACTTTTTCTTTGGCGAAGCAAGAAAAAGTGACTAGCTGTCGGGCTACCCCCGACGGTTTTGATTGATGGGTATCGCTACGCTCCACCCATCCTACGCCTGAGTCCCCGGCGGTGTTGGTTTTGAATTTGAAAACCAGCGGGCTTCGCCCATCCTTCGATACGGCTACGCCTACTCAGGACGAACGGTCTGAGGTACGACCAAACCCTACAGCGGCTTATCCGCCAGATAAGTCGAGAATATCCCCGCATCCACCGTGCGCTGCACATTCACAAATCCCGCACTTTCCAGGGTCTGCATCACCTCTGCGGGCTTGGCGCAGGCTTCGATGGTGTCCCAGTAGTAGCGCCACAACTGTGCGGTGTTTTTGTCCTTGGCGACGAGTTTGGCCAGCGCGGGCACGGCGTATTTGCAGTATCCCTTGAGGAGGGCGGTAGCGATCTTTCCTTTCGGCGGGGTGATTTCGAGGATGCACACCTTGCCGCCGGGATTCAGCATGCGCCGGAATTCGGCGAACGCGACCGACATATCCGACACATGGCGCAGGGCGTAGCCCATGCTGAGGAAGTCGTAGCCGCCGTCGGGCAAAGGAATTTTTTCGGCGCGGCCCTCAATCACGGTGACGCCAGTCGGCAACTTGGCGCTGCGAATCATGCCGGGGCTGGGGTCGACACCGGTGACCAGGCTGGCGTCGCCCACCAGAAAGGCCGCCTGTTTTGCCACCAGGCCGGTGCCCATGCCGACATCTAGCACATGCATGCCGGGTTTGAGTCCGGCAAACCCGAGTATTTTGCGGCGGTATGACGAGCCGGTGCCGAGGCCGAGGATGTTCTCGATGCGGTCGTAATCGGAAGCGGTCTTGTCGAATTGCTCGCCGACCCAGGTGCGGCGGTCTTCTTCGCGTGCGTAATATTCGGTGAGCGGGGGGTGCGGTGCGTGGACGATGCTGCCGGTTGTCTCGTTGCTTGAGGTTGCCATGATTTCTTTGCCGGATAGAGGTGACGCGAATGCTAACTGAATTTCCATGACAGTGTGCGTGAATAGGTCCCGGGGGGTAGCGGCAGACAGGGCGGGCGCGGGTGATTCGGGGTAGAATGGCGACCTGAAAAAAACAGGGGCAGGCTTTGCAGTTCTACACAGAAAATTCGTCTCCAGAACGAGAATTCTCCCACATCACCGTGCAACCATCAGACCGGCAAGGCGCAGATCAGGCAGCCTTCCCGGTCGCGTCCGGGCGGGGGGAGTGACATGGGCCGTCTTGGCAAAATTCTGCTGCTGCTTTCGTTCGTCGGTTACCCGGTTCTGTTGCATGCTTTCATCCTCAAGGGGGATGAGGTGGAGATGTGGCAGTTGATGTTTGTCTTCGCCCCGTTGCTGGCGGCGGCGGCCTGGGTGGTATTTCGTATGGTCGGCAAGATATGGTGGCCGGTATTGACGCTGCTGTTTGCCGCTGCGCTGTACTACATCGCGACCGGCGATCATGGGCGCATCGGCCTGCTGGCGGTGAACGGCTTGTCGAACGCGACGCTTAACCTGTTCCTGCTCTGGCTGTTCGGGCGCACGCTGCTGCGGGGCCGGGAACCGCTGATCTCCCAGATATCGCGCCACATCAACGGCGAATTGAAGGTGGAGGTCGCCGCTTACACCCGCAATGTGACCATTGCCTGGTGCACATTCTTCGCGCTGGAAGTGATCGTCTCGCTGCTTCTGTATACTCTCGCGCCGCTTGCCGCATGGTCGTTTTTCATCAACGTTTTGAACCTGCCGTTGCTGATCTTCATGTTCGTCGGTGAAAAAGCCTATCGCACCGTGCGCTTTCCCAACCATCCCAAGACTTCAATCCTGAAGGCGATCGAGGTGTACAGCAAGGATTTTGCTGCGCCCAAGAAAGCAGATAGCGGACGCTGAGTACTTTTATTCCATGGCAGCGATTCCGCTTATTTCCCACCACGAACCAGACGCTGTGTTCGCGTATCGCGAAGGGAAGTCCATCAGCGTCGCGCAATTCCTGATGCATGCCGCGCACCTGGCGCAAACCCTGCCGGACAAGCGCCACATCCTGAATCTGTGTGCCGACCGTTATCGTTTCGCGGTCGGTTTCGCGGCGGCGTTGATGCGCGGGCAGACCAGCCTGCTGCCCCCCAATTACACGCCCAGTTTTGTCGAGCGTCTGGGGCAGCACTACCCCGGCATGTATTGCCTGGCCGATGGCGAAGCGGATTTCTGCGGGGTGGAGATCGTGCGTTATCCGCCCATGCCGGAGCGGGGCGAGGCGGTGTTCGAAATTCCGGCGTTCCCCGCAGAGCAGGTCGCCGCATTGGTGTTCACCTCCGGTTCCACCGGCGAACCGGTGGCGCATCCGAAAGCGTGGGGCAGCCTGTGCAAGGGCGCAACCGCCGAGGCGGCGAGTCTGGGCATCGTGCAGGATTCCGGCATGGCGGTACTGGGCACGGTGCCGGCGCAGCATATGTACGGCCTCGAATCCTCCATGCTGCTGGCGATGCAGAACGGACTGGCGCTGGTGGGTGAGAGGCCGTTCTATGCCGCGGATATCTGCACCCGACTTGCGTCGCTGCCGCAGCCGCGTTGCCTGGTTACCACGCCCGTGCATTTGCGCACGCTGCTGTCCGGCGCGACCGACTATCCCGCGCTTGATTTTGTGCTGTGCGCTACCGCGCATCTGGCGCCGCAACTGGCGAGCGAAGCCGAGGCGCGTTTTGCGGCGCCGCTGTACGAAATTTACGGCTGCACCGAGGCGGGCATGGTGGCGAGCCGCCGCACGACCGCAGGCGCGGCCTGGCATCTGTTGCCTGGCGTCGAATTGCAGCAGGACGAACAGGGTAGCCGCGTGCATGGCGGGCATGTCGAGATCGAAGCGCCGCTGAGCGACGTGATCGAGCGCAATCCCGACGGCAGCTTCATCCTGCACGGACGCACTGCGGACATGGTGAACATCGCGGGCAAGCGCACTTCGCTGGCCAGCCTCAACCATTATTTGAATTCAATACCGGGCGTGCTGGACGGCGTGTTCCTGATGCCGGACGACAGTGACGGGGCGGTGACGCGGCCGCTGGCCTTTGTCGTCGCGCCCGGTTTGACAAGCGACGATGTACTGAGCGCGTTGCGGCACAGCGTCGATGTCGTGTTCCTGCCGCGACCGTTGTATTTTGTCGACGAACTGCCGCGCAACACGACCGGCAAGCTGACGCGGGAATCGCTGCTGCGGCTGAAGCAACAATGCGCGAAGCGATGATGACTAAACTGACATTGCAGATTGCCGCGAACCACCCGACCGGCGCCGGACATTTCCCCGGCAACCCCATCATTCCCGGCGCGTTGTTGCTGGCCGAAGTATTGCGCAGCATCGAACAGGCGGAGGGCAGGGATTTCTCCGCGTGCAATGTCAAAGCCGCCAAATTCCTGCATCCGGCGCGACCGGGCGACACGGTGGAGATCGAATATGCGCGTTCGGCACAGGGCACCATCGAGTTCCAGTGTGCCGTTGCCGGAACCAAAGTACTGTCGGGAGGCATTGTTGCGAGTGAGTGAAGAAATCGGAGACAAGGCGGCACCCGACTGGGCGGCCAAACCGGAACGCAGCAACACGCTGGCGATCCGCTTTATCGTATGGGTTGCGCTCACGCTGGGACGGCGCGCGGCGCGTTTGTTCCTGTACCCGATCTGCCTGTATTTCCTGCTGTTCGCGGGCGAAGCGCGTGCAGCTTCCAAAAAATACCTGCGCAAGGTGCTGGGACGCGAACCGCACATTCCCGACGGCTTCCGCCATATTCACACTTTCGCCTCGACCATTCTGGACCGCGTGTTTCTGTTGAACGGACGTTTCGACAAGTTCGATGTGCGCGCGCATCTGGACGATACGGCCCGGACGCTGATCGGCAGCAGGCGGGGCTGTATCCTGCTGGGTGCGCATCTGGGCAGTTTCGAGATCACCCGCGCCTATGCCGACGAGATCGAAGGGCCGCAAGCCAGCGTCGTCATGTACGAGGAGAATGCGCGCAAACTCAACTCGGTGCTGAAGGCGATCAATCCCGACCTGACACAGCAGGTGATCGCGCTGGGCAAGGTCGATTCCATGCTCAAGGTGGAACAGGCGCTGCAGCGCGGCGAATTCATCGGCATCCTGGCGGACCGGGGCCTGGAGAGCGGCGGCGCCAGCGTGACCTGCGACTTTCTGGGCGAGCCGGCAAAATTTCCCAGCGGTCCCTTGCGCATGGCGTATATGCTGAAAAGCCCGGTGCTGCTCATGGCCGGCGTGTATCGCGGCGGTAACCGTTACGACTTGTATTTCGAGGAACTGATGGACATGAGCAAGGGCGAATTGCCGCGCAACGAGATGATCCGCCAGGCGCAACAGCGCTATGTGGAGCGCATCGAGTACCATTGCCGTAACGCCCCGTACAACTGGTTCAATTTCTACGATTTCTGGAAACCCTGATGCGCATCCTGATTCTACTGTTGTGTCTTGTCCCCGGTTTTTCGCGGGCAGAGGCCGAGCCGTCCGCCGCCTCCGGGGCGTGGGGGCTGCCGCAACTGATGCAGAGCCTGTCCCGCGTAACGAGCTCGCAGGGGAAATTCACCGAGCGCAAATATCTCAGCGTATTGATCGCGCCGCTCGATTCCTCCGGCACCCTCCTGTTCCAGGCGCCCGACCACCTGGAAAAGCACACGCTCAAACCCAAGGCCGAGAGCCTGGTGCTGGATCGGGGCGTGCTCACCATCGACAGCAAGGCGCGCAATATCAAGCGCACCCTGGTGCTGCAGGAATACCCGGCGGTGTGGGCGTTCGTCGAGAGCATCCGCTCCACGCTGGCGGGCGACCTGCCCACGCTGCAGCGTTTCTACAAAATCAAACTCAAAGGCAATGCGGCCAAGTGGAACATGCAATTGTTGCCTCTTGATTCAAAGATGCGCAATGTGATGAGCGAGATCGTCATTTCCGGACGCGGCGCTCGCGTGACCGGCATCGAGACCACAGAACCCAACGGCGACCATTCGATCATGACGGTAGTCGGGCAAGCGCCATGAACCTGCGCAAATATTTTGCGGTAACCGTCTGGCTGCTGTTCGTTGCGGCCTGCATATTCATCATCAGCCGCACCCAGTTCACCACCGACATGTCGGCGTTCATGCCGCGCGATCCCACGCCCACACAGAAGATCATGGTCGAGCAATTGCGCGACGGCGTGGTGTCGCGCCTGATCCTGGTTGGCGTGGACGGTGCGCCCGTGCCGGTGTTGGCGCAGGTCAGCAAGAAGATGGCGGAGAAGTTGCGCGCCGCGCCCGAGCTCGCGGCGGTGAACAACGGCGAGCAGGTCGGCATGGAGAAGGATTTCGAACTGCTGCGCGACAACCGCTACCTGCTGAGCGACGCGGTCACGCCGCAGCGTTTTACTGCCGCCGGGCTGCGCGACAGCCTGAACACCTATCTCGACCTGCTCGCCACGCCGATGAGCGGCATGGTGCAGCGCATGCTGCCCACCGATCCCAGCGGCGAACTGATCCACATGCTGGAACAGTTGCAGGGCCAGGGGCAACCGCTGGTGCAGGACGACGTGTGGTTCTCCGGCGACGGCACGCGCGCCATGCTGCTGGCGCACACGCGGGGCGCGGGCAACGACATCGACGCGCAGGAACGCGCCATGCTGGCGATACGCAGCGCGTTCGAGGAAGCGCGCAAAGGCAATGCGGAGGCGGCAGGCGCACAGGTGCGCATGACCGGCCCCGGCGTGTTCTCGGTGCAGTCGCGCGCCGCCATCCGTGACGATGCGCTGCGGCTCTCCATCATTGCCACCCTGCTGATTTCCTGCATGCTGTTGTTGCTGTACCGTTCGCCGCGCGTGCTGGCGTTGGGCCTGTTCCCGGTGGCGAGCGGCGCGCTGGCGGGTATCGCGGCGGTGAGCCTGGGTTTCGGCAGCGTGCACGGTCTTACGCTGGGGTTCGGCATCACGCTCATCGGCGAAGGTGTGGACTACGCCATCTACCTGTTCACCCAGATCGAGCGCAACGGCTCCGCGCAAACCACGCTGCGGCGCATCTGGCCGACGATGCGGCTGGGCGTGCTGACCTCGGTGTGCGGCTTCTCCGCCATGCTGTTCTCCGGTTTCACCGGGCTGGCGCAGCTCGGCCTGTTCTCCATCACCGGGCTCGTCGTGGCGCTGGGCACGACGCGGCTGGTGATCCCGCACCTGTTGCCGCAAGGCTTCTTCGTGCACACCCCGGCCTGGCTGGGCGGCGCACTGATGAAGCTGGTGCACCGCGCGCCGCGCATGCGCCTCGCGCTGTTCCTGGTGGTGGCTGCCGCAGTTGTCTTTCTGGCGCTCAAACGCGATGGATTGTGGAACGACAACCTGTCCAGCATGAGCCCCATTCCGCAGGAGGCGCTGAAGCTGGACGAGCAGTTGCGCCGCGACATGGGAGCGCCCGATGTGCGCTACATGCTGGTGACCGGTGCCAGCGACGAGGAACGCGCATTGCAGCAGGGCGAGGAACTGGTTGCCGTGCTGCGCGATCTGGCGGCGCAGGACATGCTGCAAGGTTACGATGCGCCGCCGCTGCCCAGCCGCAAGGCGCAGCTGGCGCGCCAGGCCGTACTGCCGGGCGAGCTGGAGTTGCGCCGCAACATGGGCGAAGCCTTGCGCGGCATGCCGTTCCGCAGCGGGACCTTTGCGCCGTTCGCGGCAGAGATCGCGGCGGCGAAACGCCAGCCGCTGCTGGATCGCGCCGCGCTGCAAGGTACGGCGCTGGGTTTGAAGCTGGATACCTATCTGGTGCGGCGCGAGGAGGGATGGTCGGTGATGCTGCCGCTGCGCGGCGTGAAAGACGCGCCCGGCATCGAGCAGGGCATACGCCACGCCACGGAAGCGCCGTTCGTGTTGCTCGACATGAAACGCGAAACCGAGCAGATGTTCCGCGATTATCGCCACGAGGCGGCCACGAATGCCCTGCTGGGCGCGCTCGGCATCATCGCGCTGCTGTTCGTCAGCCTGCGCTCGGTGCGGCGCGTGCTGGAGATTGCGTTGCCGCTGGCGGCGGCGGTCGTGGCGGTGACCGCCCTGTTGCTGCTCACCGGGCACACGCTGTCCATCTTTCACTTGATCGGACTGTTGCTGGTGGTGGCGGTCGGTTCCAATTACACGCTGTTCTTCGACCATCGCTGCGCCTCGGCACAGGACCGCGAACGCACCGTCACCTCGCTGCTGTTCGCCAATTTCTCGACCATGCTCGGTTTCGGCCTGCTGTCGTTCTCGCAGTCACCGGTGCTCAACGCCATCGGCTCCACCGTGGCGGCCGGGGCGGTATTGAGCCTTGTTTTTTCAGCCATTCTGATAGTCAGGAATGATGCATGAATGGCGTGCCCTTGATTGCCGCGGGCAGTGGGGTCGGTTAAGATGCGCTTTGACTTTTTGGGATAAACGGCGCGGAGTGATTCTGCAAATTATGGAGGTTGATATGAAATATACACATCTGATTCCAGTCGTTCTGGCTGTCGCATTGCTCTCTGCGTGTGCAACGCAACAGTCAAAAACAGCCACGACTGAAAAAGCACCGCCGCCCGTCAAGACAGCGCCCGTCAAGGAAAGTGCCAAAGAAACCCCCAAGGCAGAAGTAGCCCCCCCGGGAGTGATCGTCGGCAAACCGGACGCGGGAAGCAAATTCTCCAAATTGAAAATCGGCATGACCCTGAACCAGGTGGAAAAACTGATCGGGCATCCCACCAAACAATGGACGCATCCCACTGCCAAGGTATCCATCCCGTTCTATTTCGGACCGGATCGCTGGGTTATCCAATATTCGTACAAGGGAGAAGGTGTGTTGACCTTCAATTCGGGTGGGGAACAGTTCTTGACGAAGATCGAAGTCAACAAAAATGAATAAGACGCGGACAGCGCTTGATGCTTAATACTCAGAGGAGAAGTCATTATGGTTGAGCAAGAAGGTTCATGTGAAGTCCTGGTGATCGGCGGCGGTCCATCCGGTTCCACCATTGCAGCATTGCTGGCAGAGCGCGGGATTGATGTGCTGATGCTGGAAAAAGACAAACATCCGCGTTGGCATATCGGCGAATCGCTGTTGCCGATGAATATGCCGATGTTCGACAAACTCGGCGTGACCGAAGAGATCAAGCGTATCGGCATGCTGAAGCGCGGCGCGGAATTCATTTCGCCCTGGCACGATGCGCCGGTGATGATCGATTTCAACGACGCCTTGGACAACACCTACCCGATCGCATACCAGGTGCGCCGCGACCAGTTCGACGAGGTCATGTTCAAGAATGCCGCCGCCAAGGGGGCGCGTGTTGCCGAGGAATGCCAGGTGACCGATGTCAAGTTCCAGCCGGGTGCGGAAACAATCGTGAGCACCGTCAACAAGGACGGCAGCACGCAACGCATCCGCACCAAGTTCGTGGTGGATGCCTCCGGACGCGACACCTTCCTGTCCAATCATTTCCGCATGAAGCAGCGCAACAAGAAACACAACAGCGCGGCCATCTTCGGGCATTTCTCCGGCGTGAAGCGTCTGGAAGGCGAAGTGGAAGGCAACATCAGCCTGTTCTGGTTCGATCATGGCTGGTTCTGGTTCATCCCCCTGGCCGACGGCAACACCAGCATCGGCGCGACCTGCTGGCCCTACTACATGAAGACGCGCAAGACCGATGTCACCCAGTTCTTCCTGGATACCATCGCGATGTGTCCCGCGCTGATGGAACGCATGCAGGGTGCCAAACTGGAATCGCCGGCAATCGCGACGGGCAATTTCTCCTACCTGTCCGAGCGCTCTTCCGGCGAGAACTACCTCCTGCTGGGCGACGCCTTTGCTTTCATCGACCCGATCTTTTCCTCCGGTGTGTTCCTTGCCATGGCCAGTTCCTTCGCCGGCGCCGATGCGGTCGAGCGCTGCATCAGGCATCCCGAGCAATCAGTCGAGGCGTTGAAGGAGTTCGACAGGGCGATCATGGAAGGGCCCAAGATATTCTCCTGGTACATCTACCGCATCACCACCCCGGCCATGCGCAACCTGCTCATGTTCAAGGGCGCCGAGAGCAAGATCAAGAAGGCGCTGATCTCGGTGCTGATCGGGGATATTTACCAGGCGAAGCGCTATGCCTACTGGCTGTTCATGTTCAAGGTCATGTACTACGCCGGCTCGATCATTCATTTCAAGTCCAGCTTCATGGCGTGGCGCCAGCGCAAACGTTCCGTCAAGTACGTGGATATCGGGGTGGCAGGCTGATATATGCCCAAGAGCAGCAAGCAATTCGGACTGGCCTATCTCGACGCCGGTGAAATCGGCGCATATCTCGACAAGCACAGCGGTCATGTATTGAGCGTGATCGGCTTCGGCCATGCGCTGCCGCTGCCGGGATATGCGCCGCTGTGGGTGGATATCCCGGTATTGGGCGGGCACGACAGCAGCATCGAGGTATGGACCAGCGATTTGCCCGTTACGGCATGCGAGCATCTCGGTATCAGCGGTACGGCCGACGGCCAGGTGTTGTTCGGCAGTTTGACGCTGGAGCAACACGCCGGTGATACGCTGGAGACGCTGGCCGAACAGGCCTATATGCGCATCTTCGGCTTCATCGATCATTTCGGCTACCGCAACCTGTTGCGCGTCTGGCATTACTTTCCGCAGATCAACGACGACGAGAACGGCCTCGAGCGTTATCGAGGTTTCAACGTCGGACGGCATGCGTCCTTTGTTGCCAACGGCCGCCAGATCGGCGAAGAGAGCGTGCCCGCCGCCAGCGCGCTGGGCAGCAACAGCGGTTCGCTGGTGGTCTATTTCATGGCCTGCAAAAAGCGCGGCACGGCAGTGGAGAATCCGCGCCAGGTCAGCGCCTACCACTATCCGAAATTGTTCGGGCCGAGCAGCCCGATTTTCGTGCGCGCCATGTCGGCGACGCTGGGCGGGCAGTATTGCTTCTTCATCTCCGGCACGGCCAGCATCGTCGGCTATGAGACGCTGCATCAGGGCGATGCGGAAAAACAGACCGCCGAGACGCTGACGAACATCCGCACGCTGCTGCAACAGATCCCGCACTACGATCCCGATCAGGGGCGCATGTTGCTCAAGGTCTACCTGCGCCATCCCGAGCATCTGGAAATGGTGCAGAGCAAGGTGCAGGCCGAATTCGGTTCCGCCTGCAAGGCGGTCTATCTGCATTCCAATATCTGCCGTTCCGATTTGTTGCTGGAGATCGAAGGCGCCTATTTCAACGACACGCAGTAGCGCCTTGGTTTTCCACGTGATGAAGATTCTGTTGCGATGCGTTTTCCTGTCGATGTTTCTGGCTTCCGGCGTGCAGGCACAGACCGAGATCAAGCCGTTGTGGGAGATCGGGGCCGGGTTTGCGGCTATCGATTTTCCGGTGTATCGCGGTTCGGACGAACGCAAATCCTACCTGTTGCCGGCGCCCTATTTTCTCTACAACGGCGACGTGCTCAAGATCAACCGCGAGCGCGTGCGCGGGTTGATCTTCAAGCGCGACCGCATCGAGATGGATGTCAGCATGAATGGCTCCGTGCCTGCCAACGGGGCCAAGGCACGCCAGGGCATGCCCGATCTGGACCCGACCCTGGAACTCGGCCCTTCGCTCAATTTCCATATCCTCTATACGGAAGACAAAAAGAACACCTTCGATATACGCATGCCGTTGCGTGCCGTCATCGCTTCCGATTTCAAGCGCGTCCATCACGAAGGCTGGCTGTTTCAGCCGCAACTCAACCTGGACTTTCGCGACATCAACCGCAACGGCTGGAATATCGGCCTGGTGGGCGGCGTCATTTATTCCGACCGGCAATACCACGGCTACTTTTACAACGTCGCGCCGCAATATGCGACGGCGGAACGCCCGGCTTACACCGCCCCCGGCGGTTATGCCGGCACGCAGTTCATTTTTGCCTTCAACAAGCGCTATGAAGGTTTCTGGACCGGCGGCTTCATGAAGTGGGACAGCCTGAAGGGGGCGGTGTTTGCCGGCAGTCCGCTGGTCAGGAGCAAGGAGTATTTCACCGTCGGGTTTGCCATTACCTGGATATTCGACAAATCGGACAAACTGGTGGAAGTGGAATACGACTGACGCAGGGCGTCATAACAACGGCATGGCCGTGTGATATAACCGTCATCAGGCGAGCGTCGTTTGTCCGTCTGGCCGGTAGCCTCCCCGGGCCTGGGCGCAACAGGAATTGATTCAGGGAAACGATAATAAAGATGTGGTTCTGGCGACAATTGAAATCCCTGTACGAATATATCGTGCTGTACGGCGGGCTGCTGTTCTTCGCGTTCGTCTGTCTGGCATGGAGCCTGCCCGCCAGCCTGATTCGCCATCTGCTGCCGCACCGCACGGCGCTGCGCGTCGGGCGCTATGCCATCATGCTGGTGTTTCGCCTCTACCTGTTCGTGATTCGCGCCAGCGGCCTGGTGAAATGCGACCTCGGCGCGCTGGATGCGCTGCGCAAGGAGCCCTCGCTGGTCATCGCCACCAACCATCCCTCGCTGATCGACGTGGTGCTGGTCGGTTCGCGCCTGCCCAATTTCGTGTGCGTGCTGAAAGCCAAACTGCTCGACAATCCGCTGCTGGGCGGCGGCGCGAGCATGGCGGGCTATGTGCGCAACGACTCCACCGCGATGCTGATGCGCGAATCCAATGTGGCCTTGCGCGAAGGCGCGCAACTGCTGATCTTCCCCGAAGGCACGCGCACCGTGCAGCAGCCGGTCAACGAATTCAAGGGCGGTTTTGCGCTGGTTGCCAAGAAGGCGGGCGTGCCGGTGCAGACCGTATTTATCGAAGCCAGCAGCCCCTTTCTCGGCAAGCACTGGTCGTTCTTCGACAAGCCCGATTTTCCGTTGCGCTACAAAGTGCGCCTTGGGGAGCGTTTTGAAGTGAAGAGCGACGCCAAGACCTTCGCAGCCGACCTTGAAAAATATTATCGCGAACAAATGACGCAGGCGAAGACATGACACCTTCCTCCACACATCTGGTACTTATCCCCAGCTACAACACCGGCGACAAGGTTTACGACACCGTGCGCGCCGCGCGCGAACAATGGGCGCCGGTGTGGGTGGTGGTGGATGGCAGCACCGACGGCACCGGCGAGGGGTTGCTGAAAATGGCCGCGCAGGATCCGCAATTGCGCGTGATGGTGCTGCCGCACAACCACGGCAAGGGCGCGGCGGTGCTGTATGGCCTGCGCGTGGCGGTACACGAGGGCTACACGCACGTGCTGACCATGGATTCCGACGGCCAGCATCCGCCCGAAAAAATTCCCGAGTTCATGCAGGTATCGCTGGCCCATCCCGACGGGCTGGTGCTGGGCCGCCCGGTGTTCGACGCCAGCGCACCCTTGCTGCGCGTGCGCGGACGCAAGGTTTCCAACTGGTGGGCCAACTTCGAGACGCTGTGGCAGGGCATCGGCGATTCGTTGTACGGCTTCCGCGTCTATCCGGCGCAGATGCTGCTCGGCGTGATGGAGAACAGCTACTGGATGCGCCATTTCGATTTCGACCCCGAGGCTGCAGTGCGCCTGTGCTGGTGCGGCGCGCGTCCGATCAACGTCGATGCGCCGGTGAAATACTTCCGCGCCGAAGAAGGCGGTGTGTCGCACTTCAACTACCTGCGCGACAACATCCTGCTGACCGGGATGCACTTGCGGCTGTTCACCGGTTTCATCATCAGATTGCCCTTGTTGATATGGCGGAAACTGTTCTGACATACTGCGGTGTGAAGATACGTAGGGTGCGCTTGCGCACCAGAGAGAAAGGTGCGCGAGCGCACCCTACTGGAGGCAATTAACCAAACCGCCATGCGCATCACCTTTGTTCATCCCGCCGGTTTCAATTTCGTCCCCGGTCAACCCGACTTCTCGGTGCTGGCGAACCGCATGCCGCCCATCGGCATCCTCTCGCTTGCCGCCTGGCTGGATAAACACGGCCACGAGACTTATGTGCACGACTGCCTCGGCCCGTATGCGCCGCCCAGCATCGAAGAGAACGCCGAGATCGTGCTGGCCACCAATCCCGAGATGGTCGGCTTCTCCGCCACCACCTCCGGCTTCATGGACGCGGTGGACATGGCGCACTACATCAAGCAGAAACGCCCCGGCATCAAGATATTGTTCGGCAACGTGCATGCGTCCTCCATCGGCGCGCCGCTGCTGGAACACTTTCCCGAGATCGATTACCTGTGCATCGGCGAAGGCGAGGGCGCGCTGCTCGATTACGCCAACGGCGTGCCGGTCGCGCAGATATCCAACATGGTGTATCGCGACGGCGAACGCATTGTCTCCAATCCGCGCCGCCAGCGCATATTGGACCTGGACGAACTGCCGTTCCCCGCCTACGAAAAGTTGCTGGGCTTTCCCGATGCCTACCACCTGCCGCTGTTCTCCTACATCAGGAAACACGGCGCGACCATGATCACCTCGCGCGGCTGCCCTTACACCTGTTCGTTCTGCGACCGCACCGTGTTCGAGCGTCTATACAAGGTCAACTCCGCGCAATACATCTACGACCACATGAAACACCTGCGCGACAACTTCGGCGTGTACCACATCAACTTCTACGACGACCTGTTCACCGCGCAGAAGAAACGCGTGTTCGAACTGTGCGACCTGCTCATCGCAAAACCGCTGGGCATGCAATTCAACTGCGCCATCCGCACCGGTCACACTTCGGACGAAATGCTGCAAAGATTGAAACAGGCCGGTGCGCTGATGCTGTCGATGGGCGTCGAATCCGCCGACCCGGCCATGATGGAACGCCACAAGGCGGGCGTGACGCTCGAGGCCGTGAAAAAAACCGTGGAGCAGATTCATGCCGCCGGACTGCGCGCAAAAGGCTTGTTCATCTTCGGCATGCCGGGCGAAACGCCGGAGACGGTGAAGACCACCAGCGATTTCATCCTCTCGCTGAACCTGGACGAAATGAACATGACCAAGTTCAGTCCGCTCTACGGCGCGCCGATCTGGGACGAATGCATCAGCGGCGAAGAGGGCGACACCATCGAGGACTGGCGCCTGATGAACTGCCTCAACTTCGTGTTCCTGCCCAGGGGATTTTCGTCGCGCGAGGAAATGGACGCGCTCTACAACTGGCACATCCAGCGCTTCTACAACAGCAAGCAATACCACCGCACGTTTGCCGGGCGCCTGTGGCAACACCGCTGGAGCTTGTGGCACCTCGTCAAGAACCTGCCGCGCGTAATCCAGGCCACCCGCTACTTCAAGGCCAACCAGAAACAACTGGAAGCCATCAAACAGAACTTCCCCAAACACCCGCGCCAGCCCACCAACCTGGTGCCGTTGCTCGGCGAAGAACTCTATGCCGACAAGGTGTCGACGGTGAAGGTCAGCGTGCCGGTCAGTGTGCTGAAGAAGGCGGCAGATGTGCCGTTGCAGAGTGCGGAGATGGCGGAGGAGGAGTAGGGTTCACCGGCAGAGAACCGCCCTGCCGCTCGGGAAATATTGATCAAGTCCGTTCGCCCTGAGTTTGTCGAAGGGCAGGTTCCGCAATTGCTCGAATGTGGCCGTCCTCCATTCATGGTTCGCTAGTTCGCTACGAACGGGGGATGATTGATGCTTGCTTTTTACTTACCTGTCCAGCGGACTCACCACACCCCGGCCGCCCTTGTTCAGCACATGGGTGTAGATCATCGTGGTGGAAACATCGGAATGGCCGAGCAACTCCTGCACGGTGCGGATGTCGTAACCGGACTGCAATAAATGCGTGGCAAATGAATGACGCAGCGAGTGTGGCGTGGCGGGTTTGGTGAGCTCCGCATCCCGCACAGCTTGCTTCACCGCGAAAGAAAGGGGACGGATTTATTTACTGATGCCGGGAGTGGAAATAAATCTGTCCTCTTTTTGTGTTGTTCAATGGGGGCGGCGGCCCTTAAAAGAGCAAGCGTAGGATGGGTGGAGCGGAGCGATACCCATCATATTCTTCTGTCTGCTGTTGGGTATCGCTCCGCTCCACCCAACCCACCCATGTCAGATGTCCCGCGCGAGGCGGAAGTTTCAAGACGCAGTTGCTGATTTCCGATAAGGCCGAAATTCCGCGGCTGAGTAACCGCGCTGGTTTTTCCCGTCCAACGTTGTCCATTCGCTCCCCGATTTCCGCATTTCGTCGCATGGCGCTACAGGTTTTCATTCCGCTTGATTAGAGTGCATCCTGTCATTGAGGCAGGAGGCTACATGAAATACGCATTGTTCTTTTCGGCTTTGTTGGTGGCCTGCAAATCAATGGAATCAATGGGGTCAGACTTGGAATCAATGGGGTCAGACTCGATTGATCATCGCTGAATCGGTCGCTATACTCCAGGCACTCGCATTGAGAGGAGATGAGCAATGGCCCGCCTGCCCAGATTCGTACTCCCAGATCAGCCGCAACATGTAATCGTACGCGGCAACAACCGCGTCGAAATATTCT
>JAHJNJ010000021.1 GCA_018820925.1 Gammaproteobacteria bacterium
GATGGGTGGAGCGGAGCGATACCCATCATATTCTTCTGTCATCTGTTGGGTATCGCTCCGCTCCACCCAACCTACCCATGTCCGCTGTCCCGCGCGAAGCGGAAGTTCCAAGACGCAGCTGCTGATTTCCGATAAGGCCGAACTCCGGCCTGATGTGTATCGGGCATGGTTCACTGTACTCACTTGGCGTATTTATCGATCTCCGAGATCAATATGGGCAAGCGCTTCGACAGGAAACTTTTGTTCTTGATGTTGACTTGCAGAGTCTCTGGAGAAATCGCCTCATAGATTTCTGCCCCATGCTTCCTGGCAAAGATACCGGCAGGGCTGCGGGCGGTTTCGGCAATCTTTTCGATTGCCTTGATTGCGATTCCCTCATTGCGCTTGATCGCTTCAAGGATATATCGTTTTGCCACTTCGATCGAAAGTTCGATCTGCCGCAGCCCATTCCTGTTTTGCTTTTCTTGAATTCCGCGATAGTTCTCAACGCGGCTTACCAGAACATCCAGTGGGTGCATCACAAGAAATGTGTTGCCTTTGATAGATGCCTCTACGGCGCGGGTGCGCACCGCTTCAGAATCAAGGTTGCCTATCCGGTGGATGACATCGATGTTCATGAAGGTCTTGGCCGCATCGTCTATGACGAAGACCTGCCCGCACAGAATGGTTATGGCTTTGCGCGGAGGATACGAGGCCTTTCCGGCGATGATGCCTGCCAAGACTTTCACATGGTCGCGCTTGCCAAGGAAATCTGCATCCCGGCTAACATAGGCTTCATCCTCGTCAGTGGGCGGTGTTGCATCTATCGAGTAATGCTCGACCCAGAATGCCAAGGCTTGGCCGCCGACCAGAATGAGGTCGCCGGGAATATGGGAGAGAAGCTGAAGGACAACTTCTTTACTGATCGGGACTTCGGTCAGGCCGACAGGTTCAGAACTCTTCATTCTTGAACTTTACCGCCGACTTCATTCCCTTGAACATGGATGCATCGGACGATTTTGCCTGTCCCTGACTGACTGCATTGGCGAACTTTGTACGGCTCTTGTTCTTTTCTGCGGCATACGTATCCTGAATGAACCCCTGCACTCCGGACAGCTCACGGAAATATTCGGCCGAAACCAATACGACCGCCTCACGCCCGTTTTTCGAGATGGCGACAGCCTTCTCGGCCAGGGCCAAATCAATCACCTGTCCAAGTCGGTTCTTTGCTTCTTTTGCGGTTACAGTTTGCATGGGGTAAGAATAGCTAAAGTAGCTACTTTTAGCAAGACTGGTTCAGTCCCCGGTCTCGGTTTTGTTCGGCTCGCGCCGTGAGCTTGCTGCTTTGCTCAACTAATCTGCCAGATTTCAATCCATGTTGACTTGGCAGCAATGGCCGATCATCGGCCGCAGCGATCCAATGTTGCCGGGATAGCTACTCGTTGGTTTCTACCGGGCGATTGCCATACCGATGATAGCCGCCCCCAGTTCCTGCTTAAGGATCGCATCCGCCTGATCCATGGCGCGCCGGGCGGAGCCTTCCTTGTTCTGGGCGTTGCCCTTGATCGTCCATTGCCGGGTGCCGCGTATCCGGTTGCCGGCGGTTTCGATCAATGTGATTTCCAGGTTGCCGCGTTGCCAGTACCAGCCATCTTTCAAACCCAGATCGACCAGATTCATGTTCGCCTGCACGACGAATTTCGGTTGATCGCCGGTATCCAGCACGAACCCGCTTTGAGCCAATGCACCGGCTACCATTTCCTTTAATCCTGCGGGGGAGTCTGCCGTCACGCGCGGCGCGATGCTTACCCGTTTCAGCAACTCGCCCATATCCGATTTGAGTTTGGCGCTGCTCCATTGCGCTTCCATGCCGCGGCCGGTGATATCCACGACCTGCAAATTCTTTTGCAGCGCTTCGCGTTCCTGTTGCACTTCGAAGGCGCGGCTGGCAGCGGCGATCTTCATGAACAGGTCGTCGGCCTTGCGTGATTGTTCGATGTGGGTGCGGGTGGTGGCGTCGAGGTCGCCGATCTGTTGGCGCAGGCTGGCTGCGGTCTGCAGGCGCGGCAGGACGGCCAGCGCGTGGTGGCTGCCGCCGGCGGGGTCTTGCCACAGTTCGGCGATTTGGATGCCGCTGATGATCTTGTCGGTGCGGGTGCTGATCTGGCGCGATGCCTGTTGTTCATACTGCAGCGCGCCGGAGGCATCGGATTTGGAGCGCTGTATGTCGTCGCTGCTCACGACCACTGCCACCTGGAACACTTTGGCTACATCGGCGCGCGCGCGGTCTTTTGCTTCTTCCTGCGTGGCGGCCTGTCCGCGACCGGTCAGGTATTGCTCGCTTTTATATTTGGCACTGTTACCGGCGACCCAGTCGGGTACGGTTGGCTGGCTGGCACAGCCGGAGAGCAGGGAGAGCGCCAGTGCGATTGCGGAATAGGCAGAGAATTTCATTTTTCATCTCCTGGTGACGTGATCATTAGGGCAACGTATGCCGGGTCAGGTAGGTCTTGCGTTCCTTGCGGATGACGATTTGCGGCAGCACTTCGGTTGAAATCGCCTGTCCGTCAATTCCCAGCAACTCCACGGTTACATCATAGCTGCCCGGCGGCAACGGGAGCCGGGCCAGTTGCACGTTGGCGGGCAGTGTCAGCCAACTGCGCGTGTCGGCGCGTTCGGTGGCGATGGCGGCCACCCGCACGAGCAGCGAACCGAGCAGCCTTGCGCCTGCATCATCCCCCTGTCTGCCGGATTTATCCACGGCCTCCTGTATCACGCCCTTGGATATCGCGCGGGCCACGGCGCGGGCGGTGATGGCGGGCATGCGCGCGCTGAGGCTGGCGCGGGCAATGGCGTCGATGTCTTCCATCAGTTGGGTGTCGGCCTGCCTGCCGGAGACGCTGATGCGCGCGCCCGCGATGCGGTTGGGGCGCGATTCGTAATAGGGCAGGGCGATATTGACCAGCACCGGCGGTGCGGTCGATTCGGATACGGCCTGTGCCGCGCGCCTGGGCGGCAATGGGCGAGGGGGGCGTTTGGATTTATCGATCACGACCGAAGGGCCCGGTGCCCAGGTTCCGATGACATGCTCGCGCTTGATGGGCGCGAGGCCGCTGTTCAGGATGAAGACCAGTTCGCCTTCCGGCTCTGCCCGCGTGGCGTTTTTTTTCGGCGGCACAATGTCGAATTCCTTGCGGTACTTCGCCAGTTCCCCGCTCAGGCCTTGCCTCTGTGCGAGTCGCACCAGGTCTTGCTTGAGCATGGCCGGTATGTCGACGGAAAAATTCTCCCGGTATTTCTTGTAGGCCTCATAGGCCTTGCGGTAGGAGATCATGGCATCGCTCCATTCGCCCAGTTCCTCGTAGATCAGGCCGGAGAGGTAGCGCGACAGCGCATCTTCCGTGAACTTGCTGGCCGGGATGTCCTCGCCGATCTCGCGCAGCTTGACGTCCACCTGCAGGGCTTCGACCCGGGCCTCGTCGCGCTCGCCGAGTTCCAGGTAATTGAGCGCCATGTAAAGATGCACCAGCACCTGCTCATAGTCGTCACCGGCGTAACTGACGGTGGCGTCGTTGACCACGAAGGACAGCGCGTTCTCGCTGACGCTCTCGGCATACAGCCGTTCCATCTCCTGCTTGGCGGCTTCCAGCGACTCGTTGGAGGCTTTGAAATCGCGCTTCATGCGCTGCACCATGCCCTTGTTGAGCAGATACAGCACGCGGTCTTTCTGGTTTTTGGAGTGTTCTTCGATGGTCTGCAGCGCCGCGTCGTATTGCTGTTCCGCCAACTGCTGCTCGACGATGCCGAAGGAACTGCTGTAGGTTGCGCAACCGGTCAGGGCCATGACGCAGGCCAGCGTTGCCAGCCGGACAGAAAGTCTGCCGATGCGCACCGGCAGACTTTCCATCCCGCCACACAGGAGCAGGGTGGAAAGCGGGAGTCGCGTCATCTGCAGGCTAGTAGTTCAGCTTGCTGCGCTCCACCAGTTTCTTGATCTTCTTCTGTCCTACCCAGACCTTGCGGTTGTCCGCCAGGCTGATCAGGGTCAGGTCCACCTGATAGAAACGCAATTGGGTTTTGCCGGAAGCGTCGATGATGGTGTTGATGGTGCCCTTCAGCATGAAGTCGGCGCCTTTCTCCGCGCCCATCGGCTTGCGCGTGGCTTCTGTGGCGTTCAAGTCCTGGTCCTTGCGCTCGTCGCGGATTTCCTGGCGCTCGGTGGACGATGCGACAAACTCCACACGGTTGGAATTGATCATCTCGCGCTCGAGATCGCTGACGAAGGTGTTGACGTTGATATGCTCGTGGCTCAGGTTGCGCACCTCGCCCACGATCACCGCCGGCTGGCGTTTCCGGGTGCGGGTGAAATCTTCCAGCCAGGCGCGGGCCAGCACATCCTTGATCATCTCCGCCGACACCAGCTGCGAATCCGTGTCGTTCCATGCGCCGCTCAGGTCTATCGTTTTGTCCACTTCCACACGCTCCACCGACGTGGCGCAGCCGCCCATCAGCAATGCCAGGGCCAGCAGCGCGGCGGACGTACCTGTTGAAATTAGCGAACGGCTCATTATTTGTTCTCCTTGGCAACGCGGTCAAAAATATTGTCCGCCTGGGTTTCGATATAAAGTTTCAAATCGGCGTTCATGTCCTGCACGCCACTCAGCGTTTCCTTGACGTGCTTCATGTCCAGTTCGGCGATGGAATAGATGGTATTGGTTCTGGGGTCGCGCCAGGAGCCGATGATCTTGGCGCCGGTCAGGTTGACCTTGCTCAGGCTCTTGATCTGGCGCGATACCGACTCTTCGGTTACGCCGGTTTCGCCTGATTTGGCGGCGGCCATGTAGTCGTTGGTCACCACATCCATGTAGGACGACAGCACGCGCGCCACTTCGGCCCGTGCCCGGTCGTCGGCCATGGATTTCTGCAGCGACATATCGCCGACCGGCGGGGCGAGGCCCACGCCGTGGAACAGGCGCCCATCCTTGTTGTTCAGGATGTTGGTGCCCTCGTTGACCCAGTCGGGCGCACCTTTGATTCCCAAGTCGCTTTCGACTTTGGTGGTGCTGGAACAGGCCGCAATGACGCCGGCCAAGGCGGCAATGGTTAACAATTTTGCAACAGCAAGTGATATTTTCATGACGTTCTCCTGGAGTGGAAAAACAGGTTTGAAGTTGTCGTTTTGACAATCGTGCGATATCGGCAACGGCGCCATCATAATGCGGGCGGTGAGCAACCGCAATTAATCGGCAGGATAAGTGCTACAATGCGCGCCGCGATATCGTTTCAGTCTAGTTGTCGCCGCCGATTCCGGTTCGCAGCACCCACCTCATTCAGCCTCAGACTGGCGCTCATACAGGGCGACAGGCCGTTTGTAACAAGAAAGAAAATAAACAATGTCATTTGCATCCCTCGGCCTGTCCGAAGAACTCGTTCGCGCCGTCACCGAGCGCGGTTATACCGAACCCACCCCCATCCAGGCGCAGGCCATTCCCGTCATCCTCAAGGGCGGCGACCTCATGGGCGGCGCGCAGACCGGCACCGGCAAGACTGCCGGATTCACATTACCGCTGTTGCAGCGCCTGATGGCCAAACCCGTCACCGGAAAACATTTCATCCGCGCACTGGTGCTCACCCCCACCCGCGAACTCGCCGCCCAGGTGGAAGAAAGCGTGCGCATCTACGGCAAACACCTGCCGCTCAAATCCATGATGATGTTCGGCGGCGTCAACATCAATCCGCAGATCAAGCAACTGCACGGCCGCGTGGATATCCTCGTCGCCACGCCGGGGCGTTTGCTCGACCACCTGCAGCAAAAGACTGTCGACTTGTCGCATGTCGAGATCCTGGTGCTGGACGAAGCCGATCGCATGCTGGACATGGGCTTCATTCGCGACATCAAGCGCGTGCTCGCCGTGCTGCCCAAGCAACGCCAGAACCTGCTGTTCTCCGCCACCTTCTCCGACGAGATCAAGCTGCTGGCCGACGGCCTGCTCAACAATCCGGCGCTGATCGAAGTGGCGCGCCGCAACCAGACCGCCGAGCTGATCGAACAGCGCGTGTATCCGGTGGACCGCGAACGCAAGCGCGCACTGCTCACGCAACTCATCAAGGACAACAACTGGTTCCAGGTGCTGGTGTTCACGCGCACCAAACACGGCGCCAACAACCTGGCCGACCACCTGAACAAGGAAGACATCCCCGCCATGGCGATTCACGGCAACAAGAGCCAGGCGGCGCGCACGCGCGCGCTGGCCGAGTTCAAGACCGCCAAGCTGCAGGTGCTGGTCGCCACCGACATCGCCGCGCGCGGTATCGACATCATCGAACTGCCGCATGTGGTGAACTACGAGTTGCCCAACGTGCCGGAAGATTACGTGCACCGCATCGGTCGCACCGGCCGCGCGGGCTCCGAGGGCGAAGCCAGCTCGCTGGTGTGCATCGACGAAAAGAAACTGCTGCACGACATCGAGCGCCTGATCAAGCGCGAGATCACCGTGGTGCAAATTCCCGGATTTGAACCGGACCCGCGCATCAAGGCTGAGCCGATCTTGAACGGACAGAATCGAGGCCAAGGCGGACGCGGGCAGGGACGCGGACAACCGCGCAGCGGCGGCGGACAAGCGCGCACAGGCGGCGGTCCGCGCAGTGGAGGCGGCAAACCGGCAGGCGGAGCGAGTCGCGGCGGTGTTCCCGCTTCGGCACAACACCGCTCCGGCGGTCGCGGCCGGTAATTCAAGTAGGGTGGGCACGTTTTTGTGCCCACGCGGAGTTAATGTTGCAGACAGCGTGGGCACATGAAACGTGCCCACCCTACTGGGAGGACAGAATGAATACTGACGTAACCAACGAAGACGCCATCGCCGCCACGCAACTCTGGCTGGAGAAGGCCGTGATCGGCCTCAACCTGTGCCCGTTCGCCAAGGGCGTGCACGTCAAAGGTCAGATACGCTACTTCGTGAGCGCCGCGCAAACACCGGAAGAATTGCTGAAGGATGTGATGCGCGAGCTGGAAGTGCTGGCCGAAGCCAGCCGCGACAAGATCGACACCATTCTGCTGATCCATCCGCATGTGCTGACCGACTTCCTCGACTACAACGACTTTCTGGAAGTGGTGGATGGGGCGCTGGAGGAACTTGATCTGGCGGGCGAACTGCAAGTTGCCAGCATGCATCCGCGATATCAATTTGCCGATACCGAATTCGACGACATCACCAACTTCACCAACCGTTCTCCTTATCCGACGCTGCACCTGATCCGCGAAGACAGCATCGACGAGGCGGTCGCATCGTTTCCGGAAGCGGAGACCATCTTCGAGAAGAACATGGAGACCATGCGCAAGCTGGGGCACGAGGGCTGGAATGCGTTGGGACTGGCCGACGTTCAGAAGCACAAGAGCTAAGCTTATGTAGGGTGCGTTTACGCACCATCGCCAATGGTGCGCAAGCGCACCCTACCAGGTTGAAATGACGGTATCCTTGCTTCCCATGGATACCAACCAGGACCACTCTTTTTCTTCGCTCACTCCCGATTGCGTACTCAACGCGCTGGAAAGCATCGGCCTGCGCTGTGACGGACGACTGCTCGCGCTCAACAGCTATGAGAACCGCGTGTACCAGATCGGCATCGAAGACGGCGCTCCGCTGGTCGCCAAGTTCTATCGCCCGCTGCGCTGGAGCGACGAAGCCATCCTCGAAGAACACGCCTTTGTGCAGGAACTGGTCGAACGCGAGATCCCCGTGGTGCCCGCCATGATTATCGATGGCAAGACGCTGCATCTGTTCGACGGCTTTCGTTTCTCGGTATTCGCCAGGCACGGCGGCCGCGCCCCCGAACTGGAAAACCGCGACACGCTGGAATGGCTGGGGCGTTTTCTCGGCCGCATCCATGCCGTCGGCGCGATCAAGGATTACCAACATCGTCCCACACTCGACATTGCTTCCTTCGGTATCGAACCGCGCGATTTTCTTTTGGCCAACGGCTTCATTCCCGCCGACATCGACGCGGCTTACCGCAGCGTGGCGCAGCAGGCGCTGGACGGCGTGCGCCATTGTTTCGACCGCGCGGGCGAGGTGAAGCATCTGCGCCTGCACGGCGACTGCCACGCGGGCAACGTGCTGTGGACCGACGACGGTCCGCACTTCGTCGACTTCGACGACAGCCGCATGGGACCGGCGGTGCAGGATCTGTGGATGCTGCTCTCCGGCGAGCGCGAAGATCGCGTGAAACAGATGGGCGACGTGCTGGCGGGCTACGAGGATTTCTGCGAATTTGATGCGCGCGAACTGCACCTCATCGAAGCGCTGCGCACCCTGCGCTTGATTCATTACGCTGCATGGTTGGCAAAACGCTGGGACGATGCCGCTTTCAAGCACGCCTTTCCGTGGTTCAACACGCAAATCTATTGGCAGAACCGCATACTCGAATTGCGCGAGCAGATCGCGTTGATGGATGAGCCGCCGTTGTGGCAGAACTGATTGTGAATAATTGTACGGACGTTCGAAGCTGGGCCTTCGACGACGCTCAGGAATAAAGGTTTTGTCCAAGGGGGAATGTCAAAATATGCTGTTCTCAACAAAGGCTTCGACAGGCTCTGATGTAACTGCTAAGTATTGAACTAAGCACGATACCCCTGTGCTAAGTCACTACTTAAGCCCGAACGGATTAAATTTCATTTGGCATTACGAACATGAAACCCTTTTCCACACTCTGCCCCTGTGGCAGCACTAAACCCTACACCGACTGCTGCGCTCTGTATTTGGAAGGCAACGAACCCGCCCCCACCGCCGAAGCCCTCATGCGTTCCCGCTATACCGCCTATGCGCTGTCGCGCGAAGACTATCTGCTGGCGACCTGGCATGCTTCCACGCGCCCGCCGGCACTGGATTTGGCGGATGACACACATGCAAAATGGATCGCACTCGAGGTGAAACGCCACGAACTACAAGACGCCGACCACGCCATCGTCGAGTTCGTCGCGCGTTACAAAGTGAATGGCCGCGCGCACCGTATGCATGAAGTCAGCCGCTTCGTGCGCGAAGCGGGACGGTGGTTCTATGTGGATGGAGAGGTGGATTGAAAATGCGCAAGGCCGCCTGTTTTGGAAAATTTTCCTTCAGCATTTTCGTTTCGGGCCGTTATCATCCCTGATGCACCCGGCGGGAACCCCTTTCAAACAGGATGAATGTTTTCATGGCCGCTAAAAATATCGGGCGTTTCTCGATCATCCGCGAACTGGGCAAAGGCGCGCAGGGCACCGTCTATCTTGCCCATGATCCGCAACTGGAACGCGAAGTGGCGATCAAAACGCTGCGCCCGGGCTCGACGCATACCGAAAGTCTGCTGCGCGAAGCGCGGATCGTCAGCAAATTGCAGCATGCCAACATCGTTCCCCTCTATGACGCGGGCGAGTATCAGGACGGCCCGTATCTGGTTTGTGCCTATGTCGAGGGCGGCACGCTGGCGAAGATGCTCAAGGATGGCGCGTTGTCGCCGGTCAAGTCCGCCGAGATCGCGTGCCTGATACTGGATGCGCTCGAATACGCCCACCAGCAGGGCGTGATGCACCTCGACATCAAGCCCGGCAACATCATGATCGGCCGGCGCGGCCAGCCGATGCTGATGGATTTCGGCATTGCCCGCCTGATGAAAGAACAGAGCGAAGACAGCCAGGAAGTGATCGGCTCGCCGCAATACATGGCGCCGGAATGCATTGCCAACGGAACGATTGATGCCGGCGCCGACCTGTATTCGGTCGGCATGGTGCTGTATGAAATGGTCACCGGCGTTCCCGCGTTCGCGGGAGACAATGCTTTCAATGTCATGAATCGAGTCGTGCACGAACCTGTCGTCCCGCCTTCCGCACATGTTCCCGAATTGAACGAGAAGCTGGAAGCGATCATTCTGAAGTCGGTGTCAAAAAGAAAAGAAGATCGCTACCCGGATGCGGCAACCATGCGCAACGCGCTCCGGGAATATCTGGGCACGCTCGGCGAAGCGGTAGCCAAGGACGCGCACAGCACGCTGGATTTCCTGCTGCGGCGCATGCGCAGCAAAAGCGACTTTCCCGCACTGTCCAGCATCATCACCGAAATCAACAAGATCGTCTCGTCGGAGTCGGACAGCGCCAACAAGCTGGCACGCGTGATCCTGCAGGATTTTGCCCTGACCAACAAACTGCTCAGACTGGTCAACACCGTTTCCTACGGCCAGTTCGGCGGCAAGATCAGCACCATTTCCAAGGCCGTCGTCATTATGGGCTTCGAGACGGTGCGCAATATCGCGATGTCGCTGATCATGCTCGAATTCATGCACAACAAAGCCCTGGCTTACAAGCTCAAGGACGAAGTGGTCGCGTCGTTTTTCTCCGGCGTGCTGGCGATACAGCTGGTGGAGGGGCCCAATATTCGCGCAGCCGAAGAACTGATGATCTGCTCCATGTTCCAGAATCTCGGGCGCATGCTGGTGACTTACTATTTTTTCGAAGAGAGTCAGGAAATATCCCGCCTCATCGAGCAGGGGCAGAGCGAGGACCAGGCCGCCATCATGGTGCTGGGGCTGACCTACAACCAGATTGGCATCGGCGTGGCAAAGAGCTGGAACTTCCCGAAAAGTCTGCTCGAAGGCATGGAAAAGTTACCCGCCGGCGAGCCGGTGAAAAAACCCAGGCTGCCGATCGATCACGTGCGGGCGACGGTGGGGATGGCCAATGAATTGTGCGAGATCGCATCCACGACCGACCCGCGCGAGAAATCCAGGGAGCTGAACAAATTGCGTCTCCGCTACCAGGAAGCACTCGACGTGCCCGAGCACAAATTGAACGTGGTGCTGGAAAGCGGCCTGCAGGAATTGACGAGCAGGGCCATGACGCTGGAGATCAACACCACACGCAGCTCGATCGTGAGCAAGGTACGCCAATGGACCGGGTCTGCCATCGACACCATTCCGGAGGGCACGAAAAAAGCCGATGTGATGAACGGCGTACACGGTATCGAATCTGCGCTGAATGCAAAAGACCCGAACGAAGCAAACGCCAGGCCCGATCCGGTCACCGTCATGGGGGCCGGTATTCAGGATGTGACCAATACGCTGGTGGAAGACTTCAATCTCAACGACGTGCTGCTGATGGTGCTGGAGACGATGTACCGCGGGCTCGGGTTCAAGCGCGCCATCATCTGCATCCGGGACAACAAGATCAATGCCATGGTGGCGCGCATGGGGCTGGGCGAAGGCGTCGACGACGTGACTCCACATTTCCGCTTCAAACTGGCGTTCGAACCGGACGTGTTCCACCTGGCGATTGAAAAAGGCGTGGACATCGTCATCGAAGATCTTCGCGCAAAGAGCATCGCCGACAAAATTCCCGTCTGGTACCGGCAACTGGTCGACGCACAGAGCTTTATCCTGCTGCCCGTCGTCATCAACAAAAAATCCATCGGCCTGTTTTATGCGGACATGCAGGTCGCCAACAGCCTGAAACTCTCCGAACAGCAATTGTCGCTGCTGCGCACCCTGCGCAACCAGGCGGTGCTGGCGATCAAGCAGAAGATGTAACTTTCCATAAAGGGTGTCCGCAAATGTCGGTTCAAATCTCTCAGGTATTGCCTGCCGTAATCGCCTTGCTCCGGCTATTTGATCGGTGTATCCAGCCGCACATCCGGCGAAAACAGCCGTTCATTGAATATCCACTTCAATATCGAGGATTAGAGCCATAACATCCGGGATGTACCGGGCGTGAACAATTCTTGAACAGGGTGAATATCTCTCATGGCTGCCAAAAGAATCGGGCGTTTCAATCTTCTGCATGTGCTGGGCAAAGGGACGCAAGGCTCGGTCCATCTCGCCTATGATCCGCAACTGGACCGCCAGGTGGCCATCAAGATGCTGCGTCCGGGCGCCGCGCATACCGAATCGCTGCTGCGCGAGGCGCGCATCGTCAGCAAACTGCAGCATGCCTGCATCGTGCCGCTGTACGACGCGGGCGCACACGAGGGCGAACCCTACCTGGTCTGTGCCTACGTCGAGGGCGGCACCCTGCAACGAATGCTGCGCGAGGGCGCCCTGCCGGCCGTAAAGTCCGCCGAAATTACCAGCCTGCTGCTGGATGCACTCGAATACGCGCACCAGCAGGGCGTGCTGCACCTCGATATCAAGCCCGGCAACATCATGATCGGACAACGCGGACAGCCGATGCTGATGGATTTCGGCATCGCCCGGCTGATGAAGGAGCAATGCGACGACAGCCAGGAAGTGATCGGCACGCCGCAATACATGGCGCCGGAATGCATCGCCAACGGCGGCGTGGATGCCAGCTCGGATCTGTATTCGGTCGGCATGGTGCTGTACGAGATGGTGGCGGGCGTGCCCGCCTTCACCGGCGACAACGCATTCAATGTGATGAACCGTGTCGTGCATGAAGCTGCCGTCGCGCCTTCCGCACACAACCCGGAACTGGACGAAGGGCTGGAAGCGATCATCATGAAATCCATCGCCAAGCGCAAGGACGAGCGCTATCCCGATGCGAAGAGCATGCGCAATGCGCTCAGGGATTATCTGGGCGCGAACGGTGAAACGGTCGCCACAGACACCCACAGCACCCTGGATTTCCTGCTGCGGCGCATGCACAGCAAGAGCGATTTCCCCGCACTGTCCAACATCATCACCGAGATCAACCAGATTGTCGCCTCGGAATCGGACAGCGCCAACAAACTGGCGAGCGTCATCCTGCAGGACTTTGCCCTGACTTACAAACTGCTCAGGATGGTCAACACCGTCTCCTACGGCCAGTTCGGCGGCACCATCAGCACCATCTCCAAGGCCGTGGTGATCATGGGTTTCGAGACCGTGCGCAATATCGCGATGTCGCTGATCATGCTTGAATTCATGCAAAACAAGACGCTTGCCCACCAGTTCAAGGATGAAGTGATCGCCGCGTTTTTCTCCGGCGTGCTGGCAATCCAGCTGGCGGTGGGGCGCAACATACGCGATGCCGAGGAACTGATGATCTGCGCCATGTTCCAGAATCTCGGGCGCATGCTGGTGACCTATTATTTCTTTGACGAGAAGCAGGAGATCGCCCGCCTCATCGAGCAGGGGCAGAGCGAAGACAATGCCGCAATCCACGTGTTGGGGCTGACCTGCAACCAGATCGGCATCGGCGTCGCCAGAAGCTGGAACTTTCCCAAACGACTGCTCGACGGCATGGGACGGCTGCCTGCCGGGGAACCCGTGAAGAAACCGAAAAACGAAATCGAACTCGTGCAGGTGATAGTCAACATGGCGAACGACCTGTGCACGATTGCGATGGGGTCTGCACCGAACGAAAAATCGCAGGCGCTGAACAAGGTGCGCTTGCGCTACCAGCAGGCACTCGACATCTCGGAACACAAACTCAACGCCGCACTGGCGACCGGCTTGCAGGAGCTCGCGAACCGTGCCATGACGCTGGATATCAACACAACGCACAGTCCGCTGGTGAAGAGAATACAAAAATGGAGCGGACTGGCAATCAACACCCTGCCGAAAGGCATAGCGAAGCAGGATGTGCAGAACGGCGGGGTACAAGGCATCGAATCGGCGCTGAATGCCGAGGAAAAGGAAGAGCGGCATATCCCGCCCGATTCCGCCACCATCCTGGGTGCGGGCATCCAGGATGTCACCAACACGCTGGTCGAAGACTTCAAACTCAACGACGTGTTGCTGATGGTGCTGGAGACCATCTACCGCGGGTTCGGATTCAGGCGCGCGATCATCTGCATCCGCGACCCCAAAATCAACGCAATGGTGGCGCGCATGGGCCTGGGGGCAGGTGTGGAAGAGGTGATCCCGCGCTTCCGCTTCCAGATGACACCCGAGGCGGACGTATTCCACCATGCCATCGAGAAGGGCGTCGACATCGTAATCGGAGACCGGGACGCGCCGAGCATCGCCGGCAAGATTCCCGTCTGGCACCGAAAATTGATCGATGCACAGAGCTTCATAATATTGCCCATCGTCATCCACCATAAGACCGTCGGCCTTTTCTACGCCGACAAGCAACAGGCCAATAGCCTGAAACTCTCCGAGCAACAACTGTCGCTGCTGCGCACCCTGCGCAACCAGGCGGTGCTGGCGATCAAACAGAAGAAGTAGTTGTTCCTCCTCTTGCCGTATAGTCACTACAATACGGCACATCAATATCAACCATCCTGCAGGGGGCGCAAGCGCACCCTGCCTGACACAATTACTGAGAGGTAAACCGCGCCGGGGGATTCAAAAGGGTTTGACCTGTGCGGCAGACATCAACAAACGATAGGGTTACACCGCAATGTTCCCTCCCCCCTTGCAGGGGGAGGGGTAGGGTGGGGGTAGAAAGCAGGAGCGGATTATGTCCGTAGTTTCTACCCCCATCCGAGCGTGTGTTGTTGGGGCGAATGCCCAGTACAACCACGGCCGACTCCTTGCGGGTGCAATCTTCCCACTTGCAGGGGGGAAGGAGTTGGAGTTCCGCCGCCTTGAGTTGATCCATGGTTTTATCGGCCCCCTTTGAGGGGCTCACAAATTAAAACCCCCGGCTCTGGCGGGGGATACTTACAAATGGAATGACACGGACAACCATGAACACAGAAACCGACAACAACTACCTGGTGATCACCGCCTGCGGCGAAGACAAGATTGGCCTCGTCGACCGGCTGGCGGGCCGCATTGCCGACAGCGGCTGCAACATCGAAGAAAGCCGCATGGCCGTACTGGAAGGGAAATTCGCCTTCATCATGCTGGTCTCCGGCTCGTGGCATGCGCTCTCCAAACTGGAAGGACTGCTGACCCCGCTCGGCGAACAACTCGGCCTCACCATCACCCACGAGCGTACCCGCAAGCGCGAACGGGCCGAACCCGCCATCCCCTACACCATCGAAGTCGTGGCCATGGACCAACCCGGCATCGTGCGCAGCCTCGCCGCTTTCTTCTCGCGCAACGGCATCAACATCGAAGAGCTGCAAACCAACACCTATCCCGCCCCGCACACCGGCACGCCCCTGTCCTCCGTCGTCATGACCGTGGGCATACCCGCCAAAGTGCACATACCCACCCTGCGCGGAGACTTCCTCGATTATTGCGACGACCTCAATCTGGACGCGACGTTTGAACCGGTGCGGGGGTGAGGGGAGTGGTTGCTGAAGTTGGCTGGGGATGGCTGCTATGATCAGATGGTCGGCGTGATTGTTTTGAGAGAGTGCTCTTCGGCCGAAGCGGACAGTGGTAACTAATCCAGCAATTGATGTCTGAGCGTCTGCTTTTTTGATTCAGAGCCGCCTGGTTCAAGATAGAGCCGGGCACTACGGCACATTCCCCTCATTCGCATTACAATTGCAGCCCAAAACGCGGCCTGGATTTTTATAACCTTCCGCCACGACGAACTAACAACAAAAACACATGGCCATCAAGAAATCCGAACTTTATTCCTCACTCTGGTCAAGCTGCGACGAGCTGCGCGGCGGTATGGATGCCTCGCAGTACAAGGATTACGTCCTCGTCCTGCTGTTCGTCAAATACGTTTCCGATAAATACGCGGGTGATCCCAACGCGCTGATCAATGTGCCAGCCGGTGGCAGCTTTGCCGACATGGTGGCGGCAAAGGAAGACAAGGAGATCGGCGACAAGCTCAACAAGATCATCGGCAAGCTGGCGACCGCCAACCCCGCTTTACCCAGCGCGAAAGACTTTCCGGACTTCAACGCGGAGGACAAGCTGGGCAAGGCGGAAGCCATGGTGGACCGCCTCACCAAACTGGTCGCCATATTCGAGAGCATGGACTTCGGGCGCAACCGCGCCGAGGGCGACGATCTGCTGGGAGATGCCTACGAATTTCTGATGCGGCATTTCGCCACCGAGTCCGGCAAGAGCAAGGGGCAGTTTTACACCCCGGCGGAAGTGTCGCGCATCATGTCCATGGTCATTGATCTGGGTTCGGCCAGCGATCCTGATCAGAGCATTTACGACCCGACCTGCGGCTCCGGCTCGCTGCTGCTCAAGGCGCACGATGAAGCCAAGAGCCGCACCGGGCTGGACCTGGCGCTGTACGGGCAAGAGATGGACAACGCCACTTCCGCCCTGGCGCGCATGAACATGGTGCTGCACGATTGCCCCACGGCGGAAATCTGGCAGGACAACACCTTATCGCATCCGTACTTCAAGAACGCCGACGGCGGCCTCAAGACCTTCGACTACGTGGTGGCCAATCCGCCGTTCTCCAACAAAAACTGGACCAGCGGCCTCGACGCGGTCAACGACCTGTATGGTCGCTTCGAGTACGGCATCCCGCCCGACAAAAACGGCGACTATGCCTTCCTGCTGCACATGCTCAAGAGCCTCAAGAGCACCGGCAAGGCGGCGGTGATTTTGCCCCACGGCGTGCTGTTCCGGGGTGGCGCGGAATCCGACATTCGCACCCGCATCATCAAACACGGTTACATCAAAGGCATCATCGGCCTGCCGCCCAACCTGTTCTACGGCACCGGCATCCCCGCCTGCATCATCGTGCTGGACAAGGCAGGTGCGGCGGGGCGCAAGGGCATCTTCATGATCGACGCCAGCAAGGGCTACATCAAGGACGGCAACAAGAACCGCCTGCGCGCCCAGGACATCCACAAGATCGTGGACACCTTCACCCGTCAGGTGGAAATGCCCAAATATGCGCGCATGGTGCCGCTGGATGAAATCGCCGATCCCAAAAACGGCTTCAACCTCAACCTGCCGCGCTACATCGACAGCAGCGAAGCAGAAGATTTGCAGGACATCGAAGCACATCTCAAGGGCGGCATACCCAATCGCGACATAGACGGCCTCGCCCCCTACTGGCAAGTGTTCCCCAAGGTGCGCGGCGAACTCTTCTCCCCTCTCCCGCAAGCGGGAGAGGGGCAGGGGGAGAGGGTCGTCGGCTACTGCCAACCCAAAGTCGAACCCAGCCAGGTCAAAGCCACCATCTTCAGCCACCCGGAATTCACCGCCTTCAACCAGCGGGTGACCCAATTGTTTGCGCAATGGATAGCGGCCAACGCCCCGCTGCTCAGCGGCATCAAACAGGGCGACCGCCCCAAGATGCTGATCGAAACCCTCTCGGAAAATCTGCTGGATACTTTCCGCAGCGCGCCGTTGATCGACCCCTACGATGTTTACCAGCACCTGATGGACTACTGGGCGGCCACCATGCAGGACGATGTCTGGGTCATCGCCAGCGATGGCTGGGAAGCGGCCAGAGTCGTCCGGCAACTCTTGCCGACCAAAGACAAAAACGGCAAGCCCGTCTATCGCGAAGAGCATGATTTCGTGTTCGACAAGAAGCGCTACAAAGCCGACCTCATTCCGCCCGCCCTGATCATCGCGCGCTATTTCGCCGCCGAACAGGCTGCCATCGAGAAAATGGAGGCAGCGGCCGCAGCCCTTGAGCAGCAAATGGAAGAAATGCGCGAGGAACACGGCGGCGATGACGGCTTGCTGTTTGAAGTGATGGAAGACGGCAAGATCAGCAAGGCTGCGGTGAAGGACAGACTGAAAACCATCAAGGGCGACAAGGCTGCCGCAGATGAACGCAAAGTGCTGGAAGCCTATGCCGATCTGGTCGAGCAGGAAGCCGCCGCCAGCAGGCAAGTGAAGGATGCGCAACAGGCGCTGGCTACCCAGGTCGCCGCCCAATACGCCCAACTCACCGAGGCCGAGATCAAGACGCTGGTGGTGGACGACAAATGGCTGGCCGCGCTCGCGATCAGCGTGCAGGGCGAACTGGATCGCGTCAGCCAGACGCTCACCGGGCGCATCAAGCAACTGGCCGAACGCTACGCCACGCCGTTGCCAGAACTGGTCAGCGAACTGGAAACGCTGTCTGCCCGCGTGGAAGAACACCTGAAGAAGATGGGTTTCGCGGCATGACCATGGAACTGAAAGCGCGCGAGGCACCGGCCCGTTATCAGGTCATGCTGGATGTTCAGCGTGTCAGGCCGGGGTATAAACAGACCGAGGTTGGGGTGATTCCGGAAGATTGGGATGCGCTGCCCTTTGCTGAGCTTTTTGAATTTAGAAACGGCGTCAACGCTGACAAAGCGTCATATGGCCAAGGGGTGCGCTTTATTAATGTCTTGGAACCGATAACCTATTCGCATATCTACGGCCCAGAAATTACGGGTCAGGTTACGTTGCCAGTGGCCGTTGCTACTTCTTACGCAGTCCGGCGAGGGGATGTTCTCTTCAATCGCACGTCTGAGACGCAGGATGAGGTTGGTTTGGCAGCAACCTATCTTGGAACTGAGCTAGTCGTGTTTGGTGGGTTCGTTATTCGCGGTCGCCCAACCGACCAACGGTTCGACCCCATTTACTCGGGCTACGCACTGAGAGCGCCCATTATCCGATCACAGATCATTCCAATGGGGCAAGGCGCGATTCGCGCCAACATTGGTCAGAAAAATCTGAGTCTTGTTGTTACACCAGTTCCTCCACTCCCCGAACAGCGAGCCATCGCTGCCGCGCTGTCGGATGTGGATGCGCTGCTCGCCAAGCTCGACCAACTCATCGCCAAGAAGCGCGACCTCAAACAGGCCGCCATGCAGCAACTCCTCACCGGCTCGACCCGCCTGCCGGGGTTTAGCGGGGAGTGGGAGGTAAAAACCATCGAAGAACTTGAGAAGATGGGTTTCGTTAAGCTTTCGCGTGGAAAAGTCATTTCAAAGAAGGATATTGAGCGTCATCCCGGTGACTGTCCGATTTATTCCTCATCAGTGAAGAATGATGGCTTATTTGGTTGTTATGGCGAACACATGTTTGATGAGGAATTGATTACTTGGTCAGTCGATGGCGGGGGGCATTTTTTTCATAGAGCCAAGCACAAGTTTTCAGTGACCAATGTTTGTGGCTTTATGCGGGTGGATACATCAAAACTCGGTTATCGATTTTTAGCGGCACAACTCCAGCTTTTGCACAGCAATCTGAATTTTGATTATCAGGATAAGGCGCACCCAAGCGTAATTCGGAAAGCCTATTCAGTTTTTATTCCAGACTTGGAAGAACAAACCGCCATCGCCGCCATCCTTTCCGACATGGACACCGAACTCGCCGCCCTCGAAGCCCGCCGCGCCAAGATCCGCGACCTCAAGCAGGGCATGATGCAGGAGTTGCTGACGGGACGCATCCGGCTGATTTAGGAAAAACATAATGGAGGCTACGAAACTATGCTGAATCGGTTTGCCAAGTTCCTGCTTGTTGCCACTTCGCTATCCCCGATCCTGGGGGCTGTTGCCGTCAATCAATATTCGCTTGGCAAGCCGATGGCTATGTGGCTGCCGTGGCTTGTCGTTGCCCTTCTGCTGGTGTTTATCTGCTGGGGGCTGCTTCACTATTCAGCCAAGAGTGCGCAAAAGCAGACTGTGCGCGTTGCGGAGTTCGAGAACAATGACAAGGAGGTACTTTCCTTTCTGCTGGCCTATCTGCTGCCGGTCCTTTCGTCAAAGGACATGGCGTTTGACGGCCAATGGATGACTGGCGCCTACGTTATTGCCGTCATTTTTCTGGTCATCGTGCATGCCGGCATTTTCCATTTCAATCCGGTCATGGGGTTGTTGGGGTACCACTTCTACGGGGTCAAGAACAGCGATGGTGTGGCTGTGCTGGTCATCAGCAGACCGGAACTGCGCCGCCCCGGCATAGACGTGGAAACCGTTCGGCTTGCGCATAACATTTACTTGAACACGGGAGAGGCAGATGCTTGAGAATTTTCAGCTTGCAGTCATTGCGAAACGGAGCGGACAGATACGTCTCTTCCAGATACCGCTACACCAGGATTTGCAGGTGATGCTTGCCGAAAGCTGGGGCGAGCAATATCAGAGCTTCGCAGGCAATGTGCAGGAGGTCGATTTTGACGCCGGGTACAACCCGGAAGATCACGAACGTTTTGCGCTGCATGGCTATGAACTGCCTGTCTGGCTCGAAAATGAAAACAGTCAAACAGTGGCGATGCTCGATCCCATCAGCCAGCATGAGGACGTTATCGAGTCCATCAAGGGCATCGTGGCGTTTGCGCGGGACGACGATGGTGAAGAGTTGATGTTGTTCCAGAACTTCAGCCGTACCCATGTAATCCGCCCAGGACGCTTCTTGTTTCTGCAAAACAATACTTACGAGACAGCGCAACGTCCGGGTCTTGCGCTGGATGGGAAGCTGAGTGCGGTGTATTCAATGACAACACGGAAGTTGCTGTTCCAGAATTTCCGCACGACCAATACCTTCCTGCCGCTTTCGGAGTTCTATGAGGAAGCGACCGAGAATGAAATCCGCGAGGTGCTAAGCCATGACTTGTTGGAGCCGGAGGACGCAGATGCACTGGTAACGGAAAGCAATCAGTGGTTCCGGAAGCGGTTTGCCATGCTCAGGGATTCCGGAATCCTGGATAACTACAGTGCGAGGCAGATCAAGGCGCATGCAAATGGCTATGAAATTGACATCAAGGTCAGGAACAACAAGATCGTGTTTCCGGCTGACAAACCCGCCGCCAAGCGCCTGCTCCAGTTCCTGAATGAAGAACTTTATCGCGGGCCAATCACGGAAACGCTTTACGAGACAAACTCAAAGCGTGAAGCCGATTAATGGTGGGGAATGGATCGGAGGCGGCGGTGCCGTCGACGAGCTTCAGGATGGTGAAGGGGTGAGGGGGCGACCGGTGCTGGGTGGTTTCGGCATGTGCGGGCTGCGTTTTCGAGATAATTTCCCAGTCGAAATTTTGCAATTCAATGATTCGGCGAATAAATTCTGCCTGAATTCGAGATAATCTTTTGCGCTTCTGCAAATAATTGCCGGGGCGCGCTTTACGTTTCTGAGAATAAGGCGGTGCGCTATTTTAGATTTCGCGTGTTTTTGAGAATAAGCACGAAGCTTGTTTTAGTTTTTTGCGAAAACCTGAAATAAGCGATTTTTCTGTTCATGACGATCCTGCGCTTTGCGGGGCTGGTTTCTTGGCAGTTTCCTTTTATCCCGAGCCGTGCTATTTTCAGCAAAACGATGTGGTTTTCCTGAAAAAGATTTCATGGAAATGAAATGCAAGCGATTGAACAATCGATAATTTCAAGAATTTACGGGCGCGGGAGGGGTTGGGCGTTCACCAAGACCGATTTTGTGGCTGAGTTCGGGGAGGTGAACATCCACCAGGCGCTTTCTTCGCTGGCGAAGGCGGGGACGATACGTCGCACCTGCCGGGGGGTGTATGACTATCCCCGCTACAGTGAATTGTTGAAGCAGGTGTTGAGCCCGGATATGGATCAGGTGGCACAGGCGCTGGCGCGCAAGTTCAACTGGCGCATTCTGCCATCGGGCGATGCGGCGCTGAATCTGCTGGGGCTCTCCACGCAGGTACCGGGCAAGTGGATTTATCTTTCCGACGGTCCCAGCCGCGAGTATGAGATTGGCAAACACACGCTGGTATTTCGCAAGTCGCCGTTGAAGGATGTGGGCTTCAAATACCGCGAGAGCGGGCTGGTGGTGCTGGCGCTCAAGGCGCTGGGCAAGGATCGGGTGGATGATGCCGTGATTGCAACGATCCGGCAGCAATTGGATGCCAAGGCTTGCGAGCGCATGCTGAAGGATGCGCGCTCATCGACAGGCTGGATTTTTCAGATCATCAAGCAGTTGTGCGGGGAGCGCGGCTGATGGACAAAACGTTTGCCAGAAAGGCTAAGCTGCCATGAAAGAAAATCAGATCGTCGAATGGAAGCAATCTTGGCGCGATGAATATCTGAAATGGATATGCGGTTTTGCCAATGCGCAGGGCGGCACGCTGGTGATCGGCAAGAATGACAAGGGCGAGGTGCTGGGCATCGCCAATGCGGCGAAGTTGCTGGAGGATATTCCCAACAAGGTGCGGGATGTTCTGGGCATGGTGGTGCCGGTGAACCTGCACAGCGAGGGCAGCAAAGACTGGCTGGAAATTGTGGTGGATGCTTACCCCAGCCCGATCAGTTACAAGGGCGAGTATCACTACCGTAGCGGCAGCACCAAACAGGAGTTGAAGGGCGCGGCGCTGGATAAGTTTTTGCTGCAAAAGCGGGGCAGGCGCTGGGATGGTGTGCCGGTGCCGGGATTCCACGCGGGGGATTGCAGCCCGTCGGCTTTCGGGCTATTCAAGGCCAGGGCGATCAAGAGCGGACGTTTGAGCGCGGAGGTGTTGCATGATGGCGACGATGCGTTGCTCGAAAATTTGCAGCTCAAGGAAGGCAGCTATCTTAAACGCGCGGCGGCTTTGTTGTTCTGTGACCAGCCGGAAAAATTCGCCAGCGGCGCTTACATAAAAATCGGTTTCTTTGTGACCGACGACGATTTGCGTTATCAGGACGAAATCCACGGCAACTTGTTCGAGCAGGTCGAAAAGGCGCTGGAGCTTTTGTTTACAAAATATCTGAAAGCCTACATCAACTACGAGGGGCTTCAACGAGTAGAGGCGTTCCTGTTCCCCTATCCAGCTCTCCGCGAGGCCTTGCTCAATGCGGTGGTACACAAGGACTACAGCAGCGGCATCCCGGTTCAAATCAGTGTTTATGACGATAGGATTGTGCTCTGGAGTTCCGGGCAATTGCCGCAGGACTGGACGCTGGAGCGACTCCTGGGCAAACATCCTTCGGCCCCCTACAACCCGCTTATCGCCAATGCTTTCTTTCGTGCAGGTTATATTGAGTCGTGGGGGCGAGGCATCGAGAAAATCAATCGCGAGTGCAGGGAGCATGACATTGCGCCGCCCCTTTACGACTACGGGATGTCAGGTTTGATGATGACTTTTCAGGCCAATCCTAAGCATTTAGTGGGGAGTGATTCTGAAAAAACTTCGGTGAAAACTTCGGTGAAAACTTCGGTGAAAACTTCGGTGAAAACGCCGATGAGAATTCTTGAGCTGCTGGAAGCCAATCCCCACATGACGCTTGCCGAGGTCGCTGCCAACATAGGCAAGACACTGCGCGCTGTAGAACTCGCCAGTTCAAAGTTGGTAAAAGAGGGACGGTTGAAACACATTGGCCCGCAAAAAGGCGGTTACTGGGAGATAACGAAATGAGCCTCATCGGCCAGCCGGAGCGCGCAACACAGAACCGTGTCGTCGCACTGTTCCGCGACCGCCTGCACTACGACTATCTGGGCGACAAGACCGAACTCGACAACCTCAACATCGAGCCTGAGTTGCTCGCCGCCTGGCTGCAAAAGCAGGGCGTGAGCGAGACACTGATCAAGCGCGCGCTACACAAGCTGAACAACGCCGCGACCGACACCGGCAAACATCTCTATGACCGCAACAAGGAAGTTTATGACCTGCTGCGCTACGGCGTGAAGGTGCAGCCCGAGGCGGGCGAGAACCATGTCACGGTGTGGCTGATCGACTGGAAGCGCCCGGAGAACAACCACTTTGCCGTCGCCGAGGAGGTGACGGTGAAGGGGGCGGATGCGAAGGCCAGCACCAAGCGCCCGGATGTGGTGATCTACGTCAACGGCATCGCGCTGGGTGTGCTGGAGCTGAAACGCTCCACCGTGTCGGTGGCCGAGGGCATCCGCCAGAATCTGGACAACCAGAAGAAGGAATTCATCCAGCCATTTTTTTCGACCATGCAGTGGCTGATGGCGGGTAACGACAGCGAGGGGCTGCGCTACGCCACCATAGCGACGCCGGAAAAATATTATCTGAAGTGGGTGGAAGAAAGCGGCCTGCATGCGGGGGAAGCGAACCTGCTCGAACGCCATCTGTTGCAGGTGTGCGAGAAGGCGCGACTACTGGAGCTGATCCACGATTTCGTGGTGTTTGATGCGGGCACCAAAAAAGTTTGCCGCCAGAACCAGTATTTCGGCGTGAAGGCGGCACAGGAATATATCCGCCGCCGCGAGGGCGGCATCATCTGGCATACGCAGGGCAGCGGCAAATCGCTGACCATGGTGTGGCTGGCGAAGTGGATACGCGAAAACCGCGAAGGTGCGCGGGTGCTGATCATTACCGACCGCACCGAACTGGATGAGCAGATCGAGAAGGTGTTTCTGGGCGTCAACCAGAAGATTTACCGCACCAAGAACAGCGACGACCTGATCGACAAGCTGAACGGCGCCACCGAATCGCTGCTGTGCTCGCTGGTGCACAAGTTTGGCCGTCAGGGAAATGGTGATGCGGAAGGTGATGAAGGAACAAAAGCCTTCATCGAATCTATCCAGAAGCTGCCTGCGGACTTCAAGGCCAAGGGCGATATTCATGTGTTCGTGGATGAGTGCCACCGCACCCAGTCGGGCGATTTGCACAAGGCCATGAAGAAGCTGTTGCCCAATGCGCTGTTCATCGGTTTCACCGGTACGCCGCTGTTGAAGGCGGACAAGCAGAAGAGCATCGAGGTGTTTGGTCGTTACATCCACACCTACAAGTTCGATCAGGCGGTGCGCGAGGGTGTGGTGCTGGATTTGCGTTACGAGGCGCGCGACATCGACCAGACGCTGACCAACAAGGACAAGATAGATCAGTGGTTCGAGGCCAAGACCAAGGGGCTGAACGATCTGGCGCGCGCGCAACTGAAGCAGAAATGGGGCACGATGCAGCGGGTGCTTTCCAGCCAGGACAGGCTGGAGAAGATCGTCGCCGACATCCTGATGGACATGAGCACCAAGCCGCGCCTGATGGATGGCCACGGCAACGCGATGCTGGTGGCGGGCAGCATCTACGAGGCGTGCAAGTTCTACGAGCTGTTCGCCAAAGGGGAGCTGAAAGGCAAGTGCGCGATTGTCACCAGTTACGCGCCGAGCGTGGCGAATGCCAAGGGCGAGACGACCGGCGAGGGGGATACCGACAATCTCTTCAAGTACGGCGTTTATCGCCAGATGCTGGCCGACTGGTTTAATGAAGCCCCCGAGTCCGCGATCAACAAGGCCGAGAAATTCGATCTGGAGGTCAAGAAGAAATTCATTGATGAGCCGGGGCAGATGAAGCTGCTGATCGTGGTGGATAAGCTGCTCACTGGCTTCGATGCGCCCTCGGCCACCTATCTTTACATAGACAAGCAGATGCGCGACCACGGCTTGTTCCAGGCGATCTGCCGCGTCAACCGGCTGGATGGCGACGACAAGGAATACGGCTACATCATCGACTACAAGGATTTGTTCAAGAGTCTGGAAGGTGCGGTGGAGGATTACACCAGCGGCGCGCTGGACGGCTATGACAAGGAAGATGTGGCAGGCCTGTTGGAGAACAGGCTGGACAAGGCACGGGAAGATTTGGAGGAGGCGCGCGAGGCGATCAAGGCGCTGTGCGAGACGGTGGATTTGCCGAAGGATTCGGCGGCCTATTTGCATTACTTCTGCGCCAGGGATTCCGGCAACGCCGAGCAACTCAAGGACAACGAGCCGAAGCGGCTGAAGCTCTACAAATTCACCGCCGCGCTGTTGCGCGCCTATGCCGGCATTGCTGGCGAACTGGCCGAGGCGAAATTCAAGCCCGACGAGATCGAGAAGATCAAGGCCGAGGTTGATCACTACGCCAAGGTGCGCGACGAAGTGCGGCTCGCAAGCGGCGACTATATTGACCTCAAGGCATACGAGCCAGCCATGCGCCACCTGATCGACACCTACATCCGCGCCGAGGAGAGCGAGAAGATTTCCTCCTTCGACGACATCAGCCTGATTCAGTTGATCGTCGAGCGCGGCCCCGACGCGGTGAATGCACTGCCCAAGGGTATTCGGAAGAGCGAGGAAGCTGTCGCCGAAACCATCGCGAACAACGTGCGCAAACTCATCATCAACGAGTCGCCGGTTGATCCTGCTTACTACGAGAAGATGTCCAAGCTGCTGGATGCCCTGATAGAGCAACGTCGCAAGGGGGTGGTGAGCTACAAGGAGTATCTCGACAAAATCGCCGCGCTGACCAAGCAGGCCACGATGCCGGGCGGTGGTGGCGGTTATCCACCAAGCGTGAAGACGTCGGCGCAGCGGGCGCTTTACAACAATCTGGGCAAGAATGAAGCATTGGCTTTGCGCGTAGATAATGCCGTGCATGAAAGCCGACAGAATGGTTGGCGCAGCAACCAGATCAAGACGCAACGTGTGCGGATCGCGATCAGGCATGTTTTGGCGACAGTGATTCCCGCTGATCGGGGTTTGGCTGCACAGGAGAGCGATGACCTGGTCAGGCCAGCGCCGCTGGATTTGGAAAAAGAAACTGATCGCATACTCGATCTGGCGAAGAATCAAAATGATTACTGAGACCCGCCACATCAACGTCGGCAGCATCAAGGTCGAGGTGGTGCGCAAGGACATCAAGAACCTGCATCTGGGTGTTTACCCTCCCCATGGCCGCGTGCGCATCGCCGCGCCGCTGGTGGTGAGCGATGAGGCGGTGCGCCTTGCGGTGATCGACAAGCTGGGCTGGATCAAACGGCAGAAAGCCAAGTTCGCCGAGCAGCCGCGCCAGTCACAACGCGAAATGGTGAACGGCGAGAGCCACTATTTTCTGGGTCGCCGCTATCGCCTGCGCGTGCATGAGCACAACGCGCAGCCCCAAGTGTCTATCCGTGGCATTGCCTCCCTCGATCTGTTTGTGCGCTCCGGCACTAGCATCGAGCAGCGCGAGGCCATCTTGTTTCGCTGGCATCGCGAGCAACTCAAGGCGCTGATTCCGCCCCTGCTGGAAAAATGGCAACCTATCCTGGGTGTGCAAGTCGCTGACTGGGGCATCAAGAAGATGAAAACCAAGTGGGGTAGCTGCAACGCCGCCGCCCACCGCATCTGGTTCAATCTGGAGTTGGCCAAAAAGCCGGTGCAATGCCTGGAATACATCGTGGTGCATGAACTGGTGCATCTGCTGGAACGGCATCACAACGAACGCTTCACTGAGTTGATGGAGAAGCACATTCCGTTGTGGCGGCAATATCGGGATATGTTGAACCAGATGCCGCTGGGGCATGAGGAATGGGATTATTGATAGGGCAGTTCTGACCCTCTCGATAATTTCGATGAACGGCCCCACAAGCGGCACCTCCAATTGATAGAAACAAAACCCGGGCCGATGCGCTGGTTGAAGTGACACGCCTTGAGCAGCGCAGGGATGTTGATTCGGCTGCTTTGCGGTTGACCAGGGCATTGGTGGGCAGGATGCCTGTGGCTAACCCCAACGAGCAACCGGACGAAATGACAGGCTATACGGAGGCAGACCGTTTGGCTGAGCCGATTCAATATGCGTTTAACGAGTTGCTGGAAAATGCTTTGACGCATGCCAGACGAGCCGGATATGGAGATGCTTGCGTATGGGTTGCCTGCCAATACTATCCATCGAGTGATCTAGTTCGCTTGGGAGTTGTAGATAATGGCTGTGGCTTCCTGGCTACCTTGCGCGGGCATCCTGCGTTGCATCAGGAAACGCACTTGGCCGCAATTCTCGCGGCCTTGCAGCCGCGAGTAAGCTGCAACCGTGACTTGGGGTTGCGCGCGGATTCGGTCAATCAAGGGGTGGGGCTTACGACCACTCAACGAATTGCCGCGAGCGCGGGCGGTCGTTTATATATTGTGAGTGGCGATGCTATCCATAGCGCTGCCGCCTATCGACATTTGGCAGGCGGGGCATGCTGGCAGGGCGTTGCGATTGCTTTGGTGTGTAAGCGTCAGCGACTGCCAGAGGTGCATCTGCGCGATCTGCTCCCGCCGCTCGAGCCGCAGCCCCGTGTCAAGTTGCGTTTTCAATGAAATCTGGCTATTGTTCAGCCACTGGCCTGCTAAATCTGTATGGGGTTAGTTAAATCATGAATAGACAAATACACCTAAATCAACACGCACACGGCCATATGGTGGGTTCCCGCATGGCTGCGGCCCCCGTACGCGAAGATCTTGAAATAACCTTGGCGCAGGTGGGGGCTGAGGTGGTTTTGGATTTCACCGGCATCAGCGCGACACAATCTTTTGTCGACGAGTTAGTTGGGGTGCTAGTGCTGCGTCACGGCCCGGATATTTTGTCTCGCATTATTTTCAAAGGTTGCTCGGACGACGTGCGGGCGATCATCGAGTTTGTCGTGGCTGATCGTTGCGATCAGTACATCAAGTCTAATACTCACTAGCTGTTGTTCCCTTCGCCTTAACTAAGCGGGCCAGCTTCGCAATATTCTGCTGGCTGAATTCTCGGAATCAAACACCTATCCGGAACTTCTGGATAACTCGCCAGGTTGGTCGGCGTCAGGCTTGCTTGTAGCCTTTTTTCATGTTAATTTGCATTAACGACGAAATAATGTCGAAAACATAAATTAAAGGTGATAAAAGTGCTGCATAGCTATGCGTTTACCAACTTCCAGTCCTTCCGTGAGCGAGTCGAGGTCGATCTGACCATCAGCCGCAAGGTCGCCATGACCGAGTGGATGACCGAGTCCGCGACGGGCGAGCGTGTATCCAAACTGATGGCGGTGATCGGCCCCAACGGCAGCGGCAAGACGGCGTTGTTGAAGCCGATTGTTTTCATGAGCTGGTTCATCGCCAATTCATTTCAGTTGCCGCCGAATGCGGCTATTCCGATCACGCCACATCTGGCTGCGGGCGCTGAACCCTCCGAGCTGGAGTGCGAGCTGGATTTCGACGGCAAGCTGTGGCGTTATGTGTTGCGTTGCACGCCGGAGCGGGTGCTGCATGAGGCGCTGTATTTGAAACGCGAACGGTTCGGTTATGTGTTCATACGTGATTGGGATGCGGCGACCAACTCATACATGGTCAAGCAGCAGGATTTCGGCCTGGCACCCCAGGAGGCGCGCAAGGTGCGTCCTAATGTTTCGCTTATCGCGTGGGCCGCACAATTTGGCGTGCCGCTGGCGGCGCGTATGGCGTCGCCCAATGTGAACAGCAATGTGAATGTACTGGGTCGTGTGCAACAGGATTTGCAGAGTGCGGCGCAGCATTTTTCAACTCATCCCGAGCAACGCAAGCTCATGGAACAACTGTTGTCGGCATGGGACCTGGGCCTGTCCGGCGTGGAGTTGATGGAAGTCGCGGTGAACAATCCGCAGCAGCCCGACCAGAAAGTCTGGGTGCCGTTTGGCAAGCACAAGAACAGGGTGGCGGAATTTCAATTGCCTTTTGCGCTTGAATCAAGCGGCACGCAGGGTGCATTCGTGCTGTTGTCGCGCTTGCTGCAGACGTTGGAGATTGGCGGTCTGGCGGTTATCGACGAATTCGAAAATGACCTGCATCCGCACATGCTGGAGCCGATCCTCGATTTGTTCGCCAATCCATCAACCAACCCGCGTCAGGCGCAGTTACTGTTCACCTGCCATGCGGTCGAGGTGTTGAATTTGGTGCACAAGTCGCAGGTGATGCTGGTACAGAAAAATGAAGAGTGCGAGAGCTCCGCCAGCAGGATGGATGCGGTGGAGGGTATTCGCAACGACGACAATTACTATGCCAAGTACATGGCGGGCGCTTACGGCGCTGTGCCCATTTTCTGATCGGTACCGGCCATGACGATCTGGAAAGCGCAACGTACATTGCTCATTGTCGGGGAAGGGCGTCATGAAGAGGCATTCCTGAACCATCTCAAGCAGCTTTATGTGCCGCGTGGTTGCGGGCTTTCAGTGACGATCAAGAATGCACGGGGTAAAGGTGCGCTGCATGTAGTCAAATGGACAGCAGGTCAGGCTGCCATAGCGAAATACGATGTAGTGGCTGCATTGCTGGATACGGACACCGATTGGGACGCCAAGACGGAAAAGCTGGCGAGATCGAAGAAGATTCTGGTGCTCAAGTCAGAGCCATGCTTTGAGGCGATGATGTTGCGGTTGATTGGCAAAACACCAGCGGGCAATGCCCATGCACTTAAAACGCAATTCGCACCGTATGTGAATAACGATGCGACGCAACGCGATCACTATGCGGCGAATTTCGGTTCTGGATGTTTGCAGGCGGGGAGAGGCAAGGAACTTACTATCGATGCGCTGCTCAAGTTGTTGGGGCATTAAGCAGTTCGGATTGCCAGTTCGTTCACCCGTCAGTTCTTTCATAAAAGCAGACTCAAGTTCGGTGAATAAATGAAACGGAATTCGGTATGACGGCACTGCGCTGCACACAAAAGCTGCTGAAGGCGATGAAGGTTTCGCCTGGCGCGCCGCCTGCTCCCGGCGCAAACCTGCTTGGTGACTGGTCGTTGCATCTGTTGCCGCTTCGCAAGAAGGTGGTTGTGGCTGTCAGCGAGCATGACAGACTGGGCTTGGTGCTTGAGGCCGCACCGTTTGCGACCTTGCCACAGCGATTCGTCGATGCCGTGTTTGTACAGTTGCTCGCTATCGGCGTGCCGCCCGATGCGGCACGACGCGAGCGTGATGCGATGCAGCCATTGACCATCACTGCAACGACGCATTTTTCCAATCGCCTGAGTCTGCAAGCCAATTTGAAAGATTACGGTTTGACGGCGGAGATCGAATTGATGGAACGCGGCGCTTCGTTGGCAGAAACCAATGCGCAACTCGCGGACCATATCGTTGGCATTAACGGGAAGCTGGAGTTTCCGAGGGAGTTTGTGCTTAGGCGGTTGGCGTGAATGTTGGACGAGAACGCGGGGCTACAGGTGGTGGATTTGTTCTGTTGGGGTATTGCCCGCAAAGACGGGCTTGGTGATGCAGAGTGGTACGCTGTGTTTCAGGATAAGGTGAACTTCACGACGATCTACTTGCCGGAAAACGGGCAATAAAAATGACGGACCCTGTAATGCTCTATGTCCCGAGGCTTAACGCCAACCGATGGAAGGAAACACCCCAGGAACACTACAGGACTTACCCGTCAGGGTTGAAAGATGGACTTCCTGCAGGAGGCTGTCAATCCACAAACTAAAGGGGTTGTTATGGCTCACACCATACATCCCTGATATCGCTCAATAACGCGGCGGCCTCTCATTCGCCCGCCTCGGCCAGCGACCGCAATTGCCCATAAGCATTGCAGCTTTACGTTTCCGTTGCTTTTGCTTTACAATTAATCCAATCCTGCTTTACGTTTCTGCGCGCCACCATTATTCATGACTGACGATTTGCACCATTCCATTCTAGAATTGATTGCCCAGGACGGGGGCAATGTCGCCGTTCGTTTGGCGGTGCGGCAGGGTGTGTCGCGTCAGTCTGCCAGTGCATGGTTGGCGAAGTTGAAGCGGGAAGGTGTGGTCACTTCTTCCGGCGTGGGGCGCGGCGTGCGTTACCGGTTGGCGGTGTTGGCCGATGTGCGTCAGGTCTATGAGCGCGCCGGGCTGAACGAGGACCGGGTGTGGCGCGAGCAGGTCGCGCCGCATCTGGCTGACCTGTCGCCCAACGTTCGCGATGTCTGGCATTACGCCGTGACGGAGATGGTGAACAATGCCATTGACCATTCCGGTTCGGAAAAGGTCAAGGTGGGCTTGGTGCGCGATGCCTTGAATACATCGGTGTATATCGCCGACGAGGGGGAAGGTATCTTTCTCAAGATTCAGCGCGCGCTGAATCTGTACGATCCGCGCGAGGCGATCCTGGAGCTGGCCAAGGGCAAGCTGACTACCGATCCGGTGAACCATACGGGCGAGGGGATCTTCTTTTCGTCCAAGGTGATGGATGCTTTTGATATCCGTTCGGGGAAGCTGCATTTCGTGCATGACGACTGGGGCACGGATGTGTTGCTGGAACGGGCTGCCGATGCGCCCGGCACGGTGGTGTTGATGCGGTTGGCGAACGACAGCAAGCGCACCCTGCAGGAGGTGTTCTTCCAGTTTGCCGCACCGGAGGAATACACCTTTTCCAAAACCATCGTGCCGGTGAAGCTGGCGCAGCATGAAGGCGAGAAGCTGGTTTCCCGTTCGCAAGCCAAGCGGCTGACCATGCGCTTCGAGCGTTTCCAGACGGTGGTTCTGGACTTCGCCGGTGTGGAAGAAATCGGGCAGGCCTTTGCCGATGAAGTGTTTCGCGTGTTCCAGCAAGCTCATCCGGGGACGACGCTGTTGCCGATCAACCAGACTGCCGAGGTTTCTAACATGGTGAGGCGGGCGCTGGCTTATCTTAAGTAACTGCAATTCGCAGTGGGCAGAATGAAAATAGCGGGTTGGGTTAGCGCGTGTGCGTATGTTGCTCTATTGGCTATGATCGCAGCCCAAAGAGCGATGGTCTGAACCTGCTGATGAACGGGCGATATGGGGTCAACGGGCGATATGGGGTCAGCATCGCAATAGTATTGAGCAACGACCGGTACGGATCGGTTGCAGACATCTAACCAGTGTGATTTGGATGGTTGCTATTGCCGAGGTGCAGTCCTTCTTGAGGTGTTCACCCTACTAGGCATTGCTCAAGTGAAGTCGCATCTTTGGCTATGATCGTAGCTGCAAAAGCTACAAGCGTGCATCCACTGCTGAATCGCGCCATTGCCATGGGCTGCGAGATTGACGACAGAACAATCGTTCTCTATGATGCGTTGGACTTTCCCCATCCTTAAGCAAGGAAACCCGACCATGCAGCCAGCCATCTTTGCAGATCACGAAATCCGCCGCGTGTATGACGAGGAAACGGAAACTTGGTGGTTTTCGTTGGTGGATATCCTGCAGGTATTGACCAAGCAGCCGGTTTGCCAGATCGCGCGCAAATACTGGAACAAGTTGAAGGAGCAGCTGGCGCACGAACTGTGCACAGCTTCCCCTGAGATGAAGGGATTTTCACCGCGCAATCTCAAGTACATGCGCGCTATTTTGTCAGGCAGGTTGAACACGCCGAAAGAGGGGCTGAAATGAGCAAGAATAAACAACCGCAAGTTACCCAGATAAAAGAAGTCTCCCTGGTCCGTTCTTCGGCTGCCGAGTACCTGACCTTTGTTGCATCCACCGGTAAAGGTGGCGTTGAAGCGATTTACGCCGATGAAAACGTTTGGCTTACGCAGAAGATGATGGGGGTGCTGTATGACGTTGAAACCCACACCATCAACTACCATCTGAAAAAGGTGTTTGCCGATAGTGAGCTGGAAGAAGAAGCAGTTATTCGAAATTTTCGAATAACTGCCGCAGACGAGGCAAAACGGGTCAGCTTCGAATTTGTAAAACACATCGGGGTGATTCAAGGTCGAGTTCGTATTTCAAGTTCGTTGTGGTGCGTGTCTATTCTTTAAGGTTGCAAACTGTGACCTTAAATATGAGGTGCCAAATTGGCCCCTTAAATCAAGTGCCAGAATTCCTCGCATAGCCACACATCAATAATGCGGCGGCCTCTCATTCACCGCTGACTTGCCGTCATTCCCCGCCTCCGCCAGCGACCGCTCGCGATACTTGATTGACAGCAGAACGTTCGTTCTGTAGCATCCGATGGCATGTCATCCTTGGATTAAGGAGCCCTGACCATGCAATCCCATACCAATCCTCAAACACCTATTGCCATTTACCAATCAGCCGATGGTTCGATTGCAACCGAGGTTCGGCTGGAGGGGGAGACTGTCTGGCTGTCGCAGAAGCAAATGGCCGAGCTGTTCGATAAAGATGTCAGAACCATTAACGAGCACATTATCAATGCGTTCGAAGAGGGAGAACTGGTGCGAGAGGCAACTATCCGGTATTTCCGGATAGTTCGCCAGGAAGGCCAGCGGCAGGTTGAGCGCGAGATCGAGCATTACACCTTGGACGTGATTATCTCGGTCGGCTATCGAGTGAAGTCCAAACAGGGCACGCAATTCCGCATCTGGGCCAACCGGGTGCTGAAGGACTATCTGGTGCAGGGCTATGCGCTGAACCAACAGCGGCTGGAGGCGCAGCAGGAAAAGATGGCCGAGCTTAAACAGGCTATCGCGTTGTCTGCCCGGTTGATCCACAACAAAGAGCTATCAAATACCGAGTCGCAAGGCATCCTGGCGATACTGGAAAAATACAGCCATGCGCTGACGGTGCTGGACGATTACGACCATCAACGTTTGCAGGTGGTGGGGACGCGCACGCGGGCACTGCCCAAGATCGCTTACGCAGAGGCGATGCAGCAGATATTGCTGTGGCGCCAACAGGAGAATCTCGGCGGCTTGTTCGGCAATGAGAAAGACGAGTCGTTCAAGAGCTCGCTGGAGACCATCTATCAAACCTTCGACGGCAAGGAGCTTTATCCCAGTATCGAGAGAAGGCCGCGAACCTGCTGTATTTTATCGTCAAGAACCATTCGTTCACCGATGGCAACAAGCGGATCGCCGCCGCGATCTTCGTCTGGTTTTTGCAGCGTCACGACTTCTTGTATAACGCCGAGGGCGAAAAACGCATCGCCGATAATGCGCTGGTCGCCTTCACATTGCTGATCGCCGAAAGCAAGCCGGATGAGCGGGAGATGATGGTCAAGGTGATCATCAACCTGATCAATGGCAAGAACGTTTGAAACGGCGAAAGCGCTGTACATTACTCGGGTGAAATTTCGGGAGCGACCACATGACCGTAGCGATATGGCATCGCAATAGTCTTGAGCAACGACCGGTAAGGATCGGTTGCAGACATCTAACCAGTGTGATTTGGATGGTTGCTATGGCCGAGAAACGGTAGCTCACAGCACGGACCTCGAACATCTTCTGCGGGCCGAAATCTTGCTGGTTACCCAAACGCTTCCTGAATTCATGTTACCTGTTGCTTAAAATGGCAGGTCTCTCTTCAAGCGTTTTATTAAAGCATTGGCGCTGTCTTGCAACATTGATTCTGGATGTTTGTCGCAGTACACGCCTGTCCAATCCACGATTGAGATTTTGTCCGAGTTCTTAATGAAGTCTCTGTCGACCATGTCGCCATACATGAAGTTGGCGCCGGATAGATATCCGTTGAGCCAGGTTGTGTAGGCTGCCCTGTCGTCGGGTTTGTTCTGGCTGGCTTGCCATTGTTCGCAAGAAATTGCGCCCAGGACGGTGCTTGCGTTGGCATTGCTCACCATCAGGCTGAATGCCAAGGCTGCCAGCGGTATGCGAAAGGTAATTTTCATGGAATATCCTCGATGAAATTTTGGGGGCCGTCATTCGGCACATTCGTTATCGGCCGACGGTTGTCTTTTTGAATCCAGTTTCCAGCCACGCATCCGATGATAACCTGATCGGCAATTACAGCAGATTATCTTCCATCTCGGGCTTGCGGAATAAATTACGATACGCGAATGTGTATAAATCGCCGTCGGGTTGTGAGAATCTACGCTTAATGCGCGATTTACGGGACCATAAAATTGGAGCAGTTTTTCTTTTCGGGAAAAATTTCATGAATCGGGACAAATACGCAAATACGCTGGAGTGGTTGAAGACGAATCCATCCATGGACGAACTGTGTGCAAAATTCCCCGACGATTGGGCGGCTGTGCAACAGGATATTTCCGGAATCGTCGGGCGCGGGGTCGCGGAGGAACTGAAGGCCTATCTGGAGCGTATCTCCAAACCGGTGCAGCCGGTTGCTGGGAATCAACAACAACACCGGGATGCCGCACTGTCGCAGTTCGTGCGCAGCCGCATGGCGCATGAATCGGTCAGGAAGCTTTGCCTTTCCGTGCTGGCCGCGGATACGGGGGTGAAGCAGGGCAAGCTGCGTTTCAATCTGTTCAACGGCTTTGTTGCGCAGCGCCTGCTGTTTTCCGGGGGGCTGGTACGCAAGCCGGTTTCGCTGTTCTGGTTCCGCTTGCTATGGCCGCTGGTGTGGCAGAAGAAGCGGCTGATGCCGCTGGTGCAACCCAAAGGGATTTATTGTTTCTATTCGCGCGCGTTGATCGAGGCGCTGGCCGGGATGATCGCGGGGAGAAGCTGCCTGGAGATCGGCGCGGGCGACGGTACGCTGGCGCGCTTCCTGAAAGCGCAGGGCGTGCAGCTGACCGCCACGGATAATCACGGCTGGGAAAAGTCCGTGGTGTATCCCGATTGGGTGCTCAAACTGGACGCGCGCGTGGCGTTGAGGACTTATGCGCCGGAAGTGGTCATCTGCTCCTGGCCTCCGGCGCAGAATGATTTCGAACGTGCAGTGTTCGACACGCCCAGTGTGCAGCTGTATATCGTCATCGGCAGCCGTCACCAGTTCGCCTTTGGCAACTGGAAGGATTACACAGGGCAATCCGCTTTTGTTCTGGAGGAGGACAAGGCGCTCAGTGCACTGGTATTGCCGCCGGAACTGGAATCGGTCGTGTATGTGTTCCGGCGCAAACCGCAAGTTGCGCAGCACGTACGCCGGACTATTGTCCCAGCTTGCGATACAAGGTCTGGCGGCTGATGCCGAGGCGGCGCGCCGCGGCCGAGATATTGCCGTGGCTGCTTTCCAGCGCGTGCTGGATGGCGGTGCGCGACAGTTCCTTGAGGTTTTGCGGAATTGCGGCGGTGATTTCCTGCAAGGCGGGTTGTTGTATCGCGGTAAGTTCCTCGGCCAGATCGTCGGGCAGGTGCGCCCAGTCGATACAGTTCTCGTGCGGGTTGAGCATCGCACTCGCGGTGCGCAGCATGCTGGAATACTGGCGGATGTTGCCGGGCCACGGATGTTGGCTCAGTTGCGCCAGCAGTTCGGGTGCGAGGAAAATATGGCGTTCCGGGTTGAGGCAGGCCAGTATGCTTTCGGTGAGCGCCTGGAAATCGTTGCGTTCGCGCAAGGCGGGCAGGTTCACCGTGAGGCCGTTGATGCGGTAATACAGGTCGCTGCGGAACACGCCCTTGTCGGCTTCGTCGCGCAGTTTGCGGTGCGTGGCGCAGATCAGCGCGAAATCGACATCGACCGGTTTGCCGCCGCCCAGCGGTGTGACCTGGCGTTCCTGCAGCACGCGCAGCAAACGGGTCTGCATGGAAAGCGGCATGTCGCCGATTTCATCCAGAAACAACGTGCCGCCGTGAGCTTCGCGCAAACGGCCGATGCAGCCTTCGCGTTTGGCACCGGTGAAGGCGCCCGCTGAATAACCGAACAATTCCGCTTCGATCAGGTTCTCCGGCAGCGCGGCACAGTTGATGGCGACGAACGGGGCTTTGCTGCGCGGGCCGCTCTCGTGCACCGCGCGCGCAAACAATTCCTTGCCCACGCCGGATTCGCCGTGGATCAGCAGCGGGATCGGTTTGCCCGCCACGCGCCGCGCCTTGTCGGTGGCGCTGTGCCACAGCGGATCGCCGATATCGAGTTTGGCCAGCGCGTCGTCGGGCGAGTTCTGTGCGGAGGGCGACGAGCTGATGGTCAGCGACGCCTCGTCGGCATGCACCAACGCAAACAGCATGGAGCCGTCGTGCAGATGCACCTGTACCGGCTGGCCGGACTGGCGCTTGTTGCGCGCCAGAAGATCGTCGAGGCGCATGTCCAGCGCACGACTGAGCGGAGTAGCCCCCAGGTCGGCCGGAGTCAGGCGCAGCATGGACAACCCCGTGCGGTTGGCGCCGACGATCCAGCCATCCTCGGATAGCGCGATGATGCCTTCCGCTACAGATCCAATACCTTCGGGGTGAGCATGCAGGTGCAGGCGGATGTGGCGGCGGCAGCTCGCCACGACCAGACGGTTCTCGATCATGCGCGCGGCCATGCTGACCAAGCCCAGCGTGTGCGGATGGCGGCTGCGCTGGTCGCCGGAAATATCGATGACGCCCATCAGCGTGCCGTCCGCCGCCATGATGGGCGCGGCGGAGCAGGTGAGGAAGCCGTTGCGTTCGAGGAAATGCTCCGAACCGTGAACTTCGACGGGAGAGGCTTCGGCCAGCGACGTGCCGATGGCATTGGTGCCGCGATGCTGCTCCTGCCAGGAAGAGCCGGAAGACAGCGCCACCCGTTCGGCCTTGGTGAGGAAGTCCACATCGCCCAGGGTGTGCATCAGCGTGGCGCGCTTGTCGGCGAGGATCACCATGCTGTGGCTGTGGCGCACCTGCTCGTACAGGTATTCCATCACCGGGCGCGAATGCGCGATCAGGTCGTGATTGCAGGCGAGCGCCTGGCGCAGGTTGTTGCCGCTGGAGTGCTCGGTATCGGAAAGGCGGCCGGTGGGCAGCAGGCCGGAAGCCAGGCTGCGCCGCCAGGAACGCGCGATGCGTTCGTCGATCATGCCGGGCAGGCAGTCGCCGTATTCCAGCAGGTGTGATCTTGCCTGACGCAATGCCAATGCGGACGATGTCATGTTCATGTGTGTCTCTCTCCCGGCGGTGTGTTGCACTTTCTGTTGCTGCTTTTTTGGTCAAGTATAGGACGATGGGAATGCAGTGCAATACCTGCGCCCTGAAAAACTGTCCGACTGTCTCGTTTTGCGACAGGTGTTACGGGATGGAACGTTGCAGCGCAAATACCCGCTTTCGCATATCGATTGAATTACCTCATTGAATCAATGTTTCATCTTACCCACGGACCTTGGCACGTTACTTGAGTAAGCAAGCGTGCAGCATTGAAGTGGGAGCGATCCGTTTGATCGTTAACAAACCCGGATTGACCATTAGCAGAAATATCCCCTCCCCCTTGCAGGGGGAAGGAACTGGCTCTGCCCAATGGACGATCGGGGATAAACAATTACACAGAGGAGAAAACAAAATGATTTATGCAGCCCCCGGCGCGTCTGGCGCGAAGATCGCCTACAAGAAACAATACGACAACTTCATCAACGGCAAGTGGGTCGCCCCGGTGAAAGGCCAGTATTTCGAAGTCGTCACGCCCATCAGCGGCAAGGTCTACACCAAGGCCGCGCGCTCCGGTGCGGAAGACATTGAACTGGCACTCGATGCCGCGCATGCCGCAGCCGATGCATGGGGCAAGACCTCGATCACCGAGCGTTCCAACATCCTGCTCAAGATCGCCGACCGCATCGAACAGAATCTCGAAGTGCTGGCCTACGCCGAGACCGTCGACAACGGCAAGGCGATCCGCGAGACGCTGAACGCCGACATCCCCTTGTCCGTCGACCACTTCCGCTATTTCGCCGGCTGCCTGCGCGCGCAGGAAGGCAACATGTCCGAGATCAACGAGAACACGGTGGCCTATCACTTTCACGAACCGCTGGGCGTGGTCGGCCAGATCATTCCGTGGAACTTCCCGATTTTGATGGCAGCGTGGAAACTCGCCCCCGCGCTCGGCGCCGGCAACTGCGTGGTACTGAAGCCCGCCGAGTCCACCCCGATCAGTATTCTCATTCTGGCCGACCTCATCGCCGACCTGCTGCCGCCGGGCGTGCTGAATATCGTCAACGGTTTCGGCCGCGAAGCCGGCATGCCGCTGGCGACCAGCAAGCGCATCGCCAAGATCGCGTTCACCGGTTCCACCACCACGGGCCGCGTCATCGCGCAGGCCGCAGCGAATAATCTGATCCCGGCCACGCTGGAACTCGGCGGCAAGTCGCCCAACATCTTCTTCGCCGACGTGATGGACAAGGACGACGGCTTCCTCGACAAGGCCATCGAAGGTCTGGTGCTGTTTGCCTTCAACCAGGGCGAAGTGTGCACCTGCCCGTCGCGCGCGATCATCCATGAATCCATCTACGACAAATTCATGGAGCGCGTGCTCAAGCGCGTGGCCGCCATCAAGCAGGGCAACCCGCTCGACACCGACACCATGATGGGCGCGCAAGCGTCGAAGGAACAACTGACCAAGATCCTGTCCTACCTCGACCTCGGCAAACAGGAAGGCGCCACGGTGCTGGCGGGCGGCGCACAGGCCAAGCTGGGTGCCGATCTGGATGGCGGCTATTATGTGCAGCCCACGCTGTTCAAGGGCCACAACAAGATGCGCATCTTCCAGGAAGAGATATTCGGCCCCGTGCTGGCCGTGACCACCTTCAAGGACGAAGCAGACGCGCTCGCGATCGCCAACGACACCCTGTACGGGCTCGGCGCCGGCGTGTGGAGCCGCAACGGCAACGTCGCCTACCGCATGGGCCGCGCCATCAAGGCCGGTCGCGTGTGGACCAACTGCTACCACGACTACGCAGCCGGTGCGGCCTTCGGCGGCTACAAGGAATCCGGCATCGGTCGCGAGACGCACAAGATGATGCTCGACCACTACCAGCAAACCAAGAACCTGCTGGTGAGCTACAGCGAGCAGAAGCTGGGGTTCTTCTAAACTTGGAAGCAGACCTGCTCCTTCCCCCTTGCAGGGGGAAGGTTGCACCCGCAAGGGGTAGGCCGTGGTTGTAAGGGGCTTGTGCCCCAACAACACACGCACGGATGGGGGTAGAGTAGCGAAACGGTAGCGTCTCTACCCCCACCCTAGCCCTCCCCCTGCAAGGGGGAGGGGATGCAGTTCGTAGGATGGGTTGCAACAAAGTCAGGCAATCTGCTATCGAGCAAGCTCGATGCAGAATTGACACAGTGCAGCGATACCCATCGTTTTGACAGATGCCGATGATGGGTATCGCGTTGCTCAACCCATCCTACGGTGGCTATTCATTTTCACCCTTGCCGCCTCCCGGCGGCCTTCACGGGGCGGGCAACCGCCCCGCGTTTCTTTGGAGGTAACCATCATGGTCGAAAAAGTGATCGCCACCGACGCAGCACTCGAACTCATCGAATTCCTGAAACAGAAACACGGCGAACTGATGTTCCACCAGTCCGGTGGCTGCTGCGACAACAGCGCCGCCAACTGCTATCTGCCGGGCGAACTCACCATCGGCGCGGGCGACGAATACCTGGGCGAGATCGGTGGTTGTCCTTTCTACATCAGCAAATCGCAATACGAATACTGGAAACACACGCAACTCATCATCGACGTCACCGAAGGGCGCGGCGGCACGTTCTCGCTGGAAGGACCGGAAGGCAAGGCGTTTCTCACGCGTTCGCGGGTGTTTACCGATGCCGAGTGGGCGGAGTTGTCGGCAGAGTGAAAACCGGCATACGCAGGTTAAACCGAATCACTCCAAACGGGCGACGACCGGAATTGTCAGGCTGCCGCAATTGCTTCAGCCAGCCTGATTCTCGCGCGATATGAAATTGGATCACCCTGAAACAGGCGGTGGCGACTGGCAGCCTTCAAGGTGCTATACGCCGCCGCCCCGGTGAATGATGGCGTAATAGAGTTTTTCCAGTTCCAGTTTGTGCCGGGTTTCTTCGCTGGTGAGATATTGAAACAGGTCGCGGATCGGGCCGGGCGGCGCGGTTTGTGCGAGTTCGCCGTAGTGCTGCATGGCGGCTTGTTCGCGGCCCATGGCATATTGCAGCACCGCCTGGTCGTCCGGCTGTTCGCCCAGATCGTGCACTTGCAGGCAATCTGAAAACTTGCTGTCGCTGGCAGTACGCTGGATTTCCAGTTTGACCTGTTCGGCGATGTCGGCGCGTTGGGACATGGCGCTGAACAAGTCGAAGTGAGTCTGTTCTTCCGCCGCCAGGTCTTCGACCAGATAGCGAATGCGTTTGCTCACCCTGGGAATCAGCGCGGTATAGAAATCACGCGCACTGGCCTCAAATCCGGTCGCCACTTCCAGGACCTCGCGCAATGTCGTCTTGCCGCGCAAACTTTCCATGCCCCGGCTTGCATCTCCGTTTTGCGTCATTTTGTCTGCTCCTTTGCGGCTATCGCTTCGTGAATGCTGGCCGCGACGCGATGTCCGTCGGCCACCGCAGTCACCACATCCGGGCCGCGCACCATATCTCCGGCGGCCCACAACCAGGATTCGCTGCTGCGCCCGCCCGCGTCGACTTGCAGGCGGCCGCGGTTCCACGTCAGTTTTTCCGTCAGCGCATCGCCCAGCAGGCTGCTATCGGTCATCTGGCCGATGGCCTCGACCACCATGCTGCCCGCGTGGAACTGTTCGTCACTCTCGTCGTAGCTTGGCGCAAAGCGGCCTTGCTCGTCGAAAATGGCCTTCACGCGCCACGTTCTCAGCCCTGTCACCTTGCCGTTTTCGACGACCACTTGCTGCGGGCCGCGCGAATCGAGGATGACGATGCCTTCTTCGCCTGCCTCCTTGATTTCTTCGGGATCGGCGAGGAAGTGGGCGCGGTCTTCCAGCGCAGTCAGCGTCACCTGCACCGCGCCGAATTTCTGCTTCTGCAGGCGGGCAAGCGTGCGCGCAATGTCCATGGCCACGTTGCCGCCGCCTATCACCACCGCCTGACGCGGTGTGCCGAAATCCTCGTTGGCCGTGGCTTGACGCAACAGATCGACCGCTTTGCGCACGTCGGCATGGTCGCTGCCGGGGATGCGCGTGGCGCGGCCGAGTTGCAGGCCGAGCGCCAGCAGCACGGCATCGTGGCTGTCGCGCAGTTGCTCCAGCGCAATATCCTTGCCGATACGCACATTGCAGCGGATATCGACGCCGACCGAGCGGATCACGTCGATGTCGCGGTCTATGCTTTCATAAGGCAGGCGATATTCCGGAATGCCCCAGCGCGTCATGCCGCCGGGTTTGTCCAGCGCTTCGTACACGGTGACGCTGTGTCCCAGTTTGGCGAGATCGAAGGCCGCAGTGAGCCCGGCCGGACCCGCGCCGATGATGGCCACTTTCCTGCCCGTGGCCGGACCGGGGCCGCCGACAATGTCGCGGCATTGTTCGAACGACACCTGGTCCATGATGTGGCGCTTGAGCCAGCGGATGGCAATGGGGTCGCCCTCGTGGCGGGCGGCGCAGGTGGTTTCGCATTTGTGCGTGCAGACGCGGCCGCAGATGCCGGAGAACGGATTGCTGTCGTAGAGCAGCTTGACCCCGCGCAGGTAATCTCCGTCGCGCACGGCGGCGATGTATTCGGGAACCGCCATGTGGGTCGGACAGGTGGCGACGCACAGGCCGCAGGCGACGCAACGGTCGGCCTCCAGACGCGCCTGTTCGATGCCATAGCCGTCGACGATTTCGGCAAACGATTCGATGCGCGTCTCCGCTTCCATCTCGCCCATTGCAATGCGGAATTGCTCCGTGAGCCGGTGTCCGTCGGGGCGCCGGTAGCCGAGCTCGGCGTTGTCCCAGTGTTTCTTGTCCACGCCCGGCGTGAAGCGGAATGCATCGGGATCGCTTTCCACCCAGGTGTAGGCGTTCGACATCGTGAGCGACTGGGTCATGCACACATCGACGCACAGCGCGCACCAGCAGCAGCGGCCGTAGTCGATGTTGGGACGCAGGCCGGAATCGCCCTGTTTGGTCGGGATGCCTTCGACCGGCACCATGTCGATGGCTTTGTTCTGGCAGATCGCTTCGCACGTGCCGCAACCGATGCATTTCTCGATGTCGTTCTGGTGGAAGCCGCGATAGCGGGGCGCACCCGGACGGTCGTTGAGCGGATCGCGAATGGTCACCGGGTCGCGGAACAGGTTCTTCCACGCGGTAAAGGGGGAGAGGAGGTCGCGTACGCTCATGGCTATCTCTCGATCTCGGGCGGATAGGTATGCAGCGACACCATCAGCGAGGCTACATCGGAAATGTTGATGTTCACGATCAATCGTTCCAGCAGCGTCATGGCGTGGGTGTACGAAGGGCCGCGCACATTGACGCGGCGCGGATAACCGCTGCCGTCGGCAACCAGGTAGTAGCCGTATTCGCCGCGCGAGCACTCGCCGCGCACATAGGTTTCGCCGCGCGGAATTTTCCAGTGCAGCACGTTCGGCACGCTGGCCATCAGCGGGCCGCTGCGCGGCATTTTGGCGAGAATCTGGCGCACCAGATCAATCGACATCAGCACATCGCGGCGGCGCACGTCGGCGCGGGTGTAGATGTCGGAGTCGTGCCCGATCACCGGCTCGAAATCGAGCTCGGGATAAACCAGGTAGGGATGATCCCTGCGTACATCTTTGGGCACTCCGGCCGCGCGGGCGTTCGGCCCGGTAACCCCATAAGCATCCAGCAGCGCCGGGTCGATGATGCCGACGCCGACCGTGCGCTTCTTGAACACGGCGTTGCAGAACATCACCTCGTACACATCCTTCAGCGTGCTTTCCATTTCGCACAGCGTTTCTTCCATGCGCTTGTCGAAGCCTTCCGGCAGGCCGTCGCGCACACCGCCGGGCAGGATGAACATATGGTAGATGCGCGCGCCGGTGAGCTCCTCGAAGCGGTCGAGCATCAGGTCGCGTACATAGGTGGTCCACTGCGCGATCACTCCCAGGCCGAGTGCGCCGGCCTGTCCGCCGAGGTACATCATGTAACTGTTGATGCGCCCCATTTCGAGAATCAGCGTGCGTATCCAGTCGGAACGCTCGGGCGACTTGATCCCGGCCAGTTCCTCGACGGCGGCGGCGTAGCAATATTCGTTGAAATCCGGCTCGGGCACGCAGATGCGGCAGACGATGGGGAAGCACTGGATGAACGTGCGCCGTTCCATCAGCTTTTCGAAACCCCGGTGCAGATACCCGACGTGGACTTTGCCTTCCACCACTTCGTCGCCGCACACGGTGAGTTCCACCGACATATTGCCGGTGATGCCGGGATGGTTGGGTCCCTGCCACAGCTTCAGGTATTTGCCCGAGGCGAGGTCGATGTCGAGCGTGCCGTCGGCTTTTTGAGCCGGGTACTGGCTGCGGTCGGGCGTAAACAGGGGCGAGTGATCTGTCATTTCAATTACCGCCCGGATAGAGTTTTTGCTTCATATGTTCGGCCGGATCGTGGGTTACCCGGCCCGGTCGCTGACTGTAGTTTTCCTCGGCGTATTTCAATGTGTCGAAATCGCGGCGGTAGGGCGGAATGTCGTTCCAGCCTTCCAGGATGAATTCCTCGTTCACGCGCGGGCTGTCGGGAAATGCGATGCCGAACATTTCGCGCAATTCGCGCTGATAAGTCGCCGCAGTCGGCCAGATGTCATGGATGCTTTGCATGGTCGCCGCGTCGCGCGGCAGCATGACCCGCAGCCCGAGCGTGCGCTGTTCCTTGCACCGCGTGAGCAGATAGGTGAGCTGGAAAATATTGTCCTCGATCCAGTCGACTGCGGTCAGCAGGACGAGGTGGGTGAAGCCTTCCCGGTCGCGCAGGTGCAGCAGCAAAGAACGCAGGTGTTCCTGCGGCACGGTAATAAAGGCCAGATCCTGCCGCTGCTCGGTCAACTCGCCGAGCGGGAACAGATTCTTGAGTTTGCTGTGGAGTTCGCGCATTGTTTTCCTTACCAGCTGTAATCCGGCATATCCCAGTCGTGGATCACCCGTTTCTGGTTTGCCTTGTACCAGTCGAAATTTTCGGCGTAGCGGTTGGCGCCTTCGCCCTTGCCCGCGCGGATGAGTTTTTTCATGTCCTGGAATCCCGCCAGCAGCGCCTCCGGGCGCGGCATGCAACCGGCGATATACAGGTCGACCGGCAGATAATCGTCGAGCCGCTTGATGGTGTTGTAGGAGTCCCAGTACATGCCGCCGTTGATGGTGCAGGAGCCGAGTCCGATAACGTATTTGGGGCTCTGCATCTGCTCGTAGGAACGGATCGCGCGCTTGAGCGTCTTGACCGACAGGTAGCCGGAGATGATCAGCAGGTTGGCCTGGCGCGGCGTGGGGCGCCATTGCACGCCGAAGCGGTAGGCATCGAAACGCGGTGTCATCAGCGGGCGCATCTCGATCGCGCCGCAGCCGGTGCCGAAGCCGAGAATCCAGATCGATTCCGCGCGCGCCCAGTTGAACAGGTCTTCGACGATCTGGATGTAGGCGCCCGGCATCACCGTGGGAGCCGCTTCGCAGTAATAGTCGCGCAGCGGCTCGACCTCGAATTCGACGCCATCCGGGCCTTTGATTACGCGAATTTTCAACTCTTCTTTCATCTTGCAAACCTCGTGTGGTTTTGTAGGTGCGAATTCATTCGCACACCCAACAAACCTCGTGCGAATAAATTCGCACCTACAGAAGAGCCGTAATCATTGGAATGGAATGAAGGTTCAATCGCAATTGAGAAATTCATGGTCATGGGAGCTCCGTCACACCAATATGATTGAAAGAATGCCCAGCGGCACGGCCCAGATCAAGAACCAGCGGATCGACTGCTCGACGCGGAAACGCGGGAACACCACACCGACGAAGGCCGACCACAGATAGATCAGGAATACCTTGAGGAAGAAGGTGGGCCAATCGCTTGCCCCGCCGAAAAACAGGTTCATGTAGATCACAATCTTGGCGACCGGAAAGAGCGCGCGATTGGTCTGCATCAGGGCAAGGTAGGAGGAGTGATACTCGGTCGGCGGCCCGATGGGGATTTCCTGCGGCGCGAGCACGACATCGAACGGCGGGCGCATCATCGAACCGAGGAAGGACAGCATCGCCGCCGCAACCGCGACCGGGTTGGTGAACAGCGTCCAGTTCAGAATCCCGCCCTGTTGCGCCGCGACGATCTCGGTGACCGACAAAGTTTGATACTGGAGCGCGACCGAAAATACGGCGAGTGCCAATGGCAGCTCGGAGGTGGTGACCTGAGACAGTCCGCGCGAGACACCGATGGCGGCATAGGGATGCCCGCTTTCTCCCGCCCCGAGCGCCATGCCGAGCGTGCCGAAGAAAATAAAATACAGCGCCAGAATCAGGTCGCCCGCGAACGACAGGTTCGAGAACATATACGAGCCATAGATGGCGGGTACGAACAGCAGCAGGCCGACACCACCCGACAGGCGGAACACCGGGCCGAGATAGAACATCGCGCCGTGGGTGATCGACGAGCGCAGCCCGTAGTTTTTGAGTATGTCCACGTAGTTTTGCCAGATCGGGATGCCGTGCCGGCGCCCCACGCGCGCGGCGATTTTCTGGATCAGGGCGTTGAGCAGGAAGCCGTAGTTGACGACGATGAACAGCGTCAGCAGGGCGTAGGGGATTTTCATCCAGTCAAACTCCATGATCAGACTCCCGTCCACAGGAAATGTACGACAACCACGAAGGCGATGAAGTGGAAGGCGTAGCTTTGTCCATTGCCGTTATACAGGCGCCGCGACAGGTCTGCCGCAACGTGCAGAAGATTGGTCAGTCCCTCCCAGAAGCGCGTGACAAAGGGCTGCACCATGAATCCCAGCGCCTTGCGGTAGGGCGCGAAAAAATTCCAGGCGAAGTGGGTGGTCTCCGGCCGATAGGGGCGTTCGCCCGCGAACACGATGTTGAACTGTTTGACCTTCTGCGCCTTGCGGTTGACGAACAGCAGCCAGGCAAACAGCGAGCCGAAAATTACGGCCACGGCTATCATGATCGCAACCGGATTCCAGTAGCCATAATTACTGGAAATGGTGGTGCCCGCCCAGTTCAAGCCGCCTTCGGGGAAGAACTGGTTGAGATAGATATCCACACGGCGCAACGCGAGACCGGGAACCACGGCAAATACCAGCAGCAGGACGACAAAAATCATCTGCGGCAGGATGATCCAGAACGGCGCCTCCTTCAGTTTGCGGTGTTCGTCCTTCAGCTGGCCGAGGAAAACCGTATGGATCAAACGGAACAGATAAAGGAAGGCAATCGGCCCCGCGAAGAACAGGACAACCATCGGCAGGCGCGCATCGGAAGTGAGAATGGCGTTGTAGAAGATCCAGCGCCCGCCGAAGCCCGACAGCGGCGGCACGCCGGAGACGGCGATGATGCCGATCAGGGTGGCGATGAACGAAAGCGGCATTAGCGTGATCAGGCCGCCCATGCGGTACATGTCGCGCGTGCCGGTGCGCTTGGCGACGCCACCCGCCGACAGGAACAGCATCGACTTGTAGATGTAGTGGTTGATGACGAACATCAGCGCCATCAGCCAGCCCAGATGGTTCATCAGCGCCAGGCCGAACACGGCATAGCCCATCTGGCCGATGGAGGAATAGGCCAGCAGACGCTTGGCATCTTCCTCGAAAATCGCCATGAGATTGCCGAGCAGCGCAGACAGTGCGCCTATCCACAGCAAGACGTGGGTGAGTTCGATGCCGTAGAGCTGTTGCTTGCCCATGCTCATCAGCAACACGAACAGGCCGAACAATCCGGCTTTGAGCAAAATGCCGGACACCATCGGCGAAACGTCGGTTTCGGCCTCGCCGTGCGCGCCCGGCAGCCAGATGTGCAAACCGATCGCGGCGGTCTTGGTCATGAAGCCGATTGCGAGCAGCATGAACACCCAGGGCGCAAGCGGCTGGGTCAACAGGCCGAGCGAGGCGAGGTCGTACTGCGCAGCACCCTGTGCCGCCAGCGCAAAACCGGCCAGGATCAGGAAGGCGCCGCCCAGCGAGAAGACGATGTAGGAGAGTGCATGCGGCTCCGAGTGTTTGCCGCGCAGGATGAGGAAATAGGAGCCGACCGTGAGCAACTCCCAGGCGGCAAAGAAACCGAAGCTGTCGCCGGTGCGGATCAGCAGCGCCAGCCCGGCAAACATCAGCATCGCTGCGGGATAAAAGCCGAGACGCCGTCCGTGCTCATGGTAACTCGCGAGAAAAATGACCGGCCCACCGATGAGGATGATGACGGCAAATATCAGCCGCAAGGGATCGTATTCGGCATAGGTGAGCACAAAAAAGGCGAGCATCCCGGCAATGGCGAGGGTGTTTTTTATCCACGCGGGCAGCCATTCCAGCAACAGGAACGACAGCGCGAACAGCAGCGGCACGGTGAGCAGCAGATTGGCGTGCCCGGACAGGTCGCCCCACAGGTAGCCGAGCGCCCAGCCTGCGGCCACGGCGGCGATGACGGGCGCCAGTTTGTGCGGCGTGCAGACAACTGGCTGCGCCGGTTGTTCGCGTTTGAGGATGTAGCCGAACCAGCGGAACAGATAGCCCGCTTCAAGCAGCGCACCGAACAGGATCAGCGCCAGCAGTGCGATGCGCCCATCGCCCGCGAGCAGGCGCGCCAGTTCCCATTTGGCGTAAAAGCCCGGGAACGGCGGCAGGCCGCTGAGCATGGCGATGAAAACGATGAAAGCAAAGATGAGCAGCGGGCGGCTGCGCAGCGCGGCCCAGTCCGGCAGTGCGCGTCCGGCGATCAGGCCCGAAAGCCAGTACAGTCCGGCCTTGGCGATGGAATGGGCTAACAACAAGCCGCCCGCGACGAACAGATAGCGGTCGCCGAGAATGTCCTGCTGGCCGAGCACCGCCAGCACCAGGCCGGTTTGAGCAATCGAGGAATAGCCGAGCAGGCGCCGGTCGTTGCTCTGCGGCAAGGCCAGCAGATTGGCGGCGACGAAGGTGATGATGCCGATGCCGGTCGCCAGCGGGAACCAGGCCGCGCCGCCGATGTGCAGCAGTTTGTCGGCGGCATACAGGAATGCCGCGCCCGATGCCGCCGAGAAAATGGCCGAGAAGGCGGGGTGCGCCGACTCGTAGATGTCGAGTGCCCAGCCGTTCGCCGGAAACGGTTTCAGCTCGGCAACGACGGCGATAAACATCAGAAAGAACGCGATTGAAGCGCCCGTTTTCAGTTCCGTGGAAGCATCGGCCATGCCGTCGATATTCAGTGTGCCGGTCGCGTGGTAGGAAAAGATGATGCCGATCAGCAGGAAGACCGAAATCGCTTGCGCCACGATCATGTATTTGAAACCGGCGGACAGGGCGCGCTCATCTTCGGACAGCAGCACCAGCCCCGCAGTGGCGATGGAAGCGAGCTCGAAAAAGACGAACAGGTTGAAAGTGTCGCGGGTGAGGATGATCCCGCACAGCGCCATCACGGCGATCAGCAGCACCGCCATCGAACGCCGTCCCAGCGCCAGCAGGACATCTTTCAGATAGAGCGCGGAGAGCAGTCCGCTCAGGCTGACCAGCAGCGTCAGTGACGCCTCGGTCAGTCCCATGCGCAAATTGATGGCAAAGGGCGGCGAGAAGCCCGCAGTGAGAATCTCGACCGGGGCGGCAGCGTCAACCGCGAAGGACCACAGCCATCCGGCCGATACGAAATTCATGAAGACGAGCGCGGCAAGCGTCACCGCGAAGGCGGTGGCGCGCATCCCGTCTTTCAGGAACCCGAGAAAGAATGCCGCGCCCAGCGCCGCGATCAGGATGTAAATGGCGCTTACCATTTAAGCTCCGTGAATTTTGCGATATCGAGCGTGCGTTTCTTTTCGTAAAGCTTGAGGGCGTAGGCGAGCATCAGTGCTGTGATGCCGACGCCGATGACGATGGCGGTAAGCACCAGCGCCTGTGGCACCGGGTCGATGATGCGTGTGGCCGCCGCAGCGGCAGTGACGGTGGTGTCCAGAATCGGCGCCGTGCGGCCGGGCAGGTAGCCGACAGAGATGATGACAAGGTTGACGCCCGTATCGGCAATGCTGAAAGCGACGATCATGCGCAGCAGGTTGCGGTTGGTCAGCGCGCCGTAAAAACCGATCAGGATCAGCAGAAAGCCTGTCGCCATCGCAATATAGATCATCACAGATCCTCCGTTTCGGACAGGCTGGTCAGCATCGAGGAGAACTCGGCACCGACCTTGAGTCCGATCAGCGAATAAATCAGCGGAATCGCACCGGCCGAGATAAGTTCGCCGAGGATACCGTTGGGCAAGATGCGGCTGTCCAGAAAACCGCCCGCCAACACCAGGCCAATGAGGCCGAGCGCGATATAGGCGATTCCCGAGAACGATTCTACGGTGGCGATCAACGTATGGCTGAAGCGTTTGAGCGGGTCGGAAAGCAGCAGCAACAGCATGCCCGAAGCGATGATCGCGCCGCCCTGGAAACCGCCGCCTGGCGTCAGGTGTCCATTCACGAACACATAGACCCCCAGCAACATGATGACGGGGGCGAGATGCTGGCTGGCGGTGGTCAGCAGCTCGCCGACGGGAACCAGGTTGCGCGGCGTTGAATCCCGTTTCCGGCCGAACGACAGCACCAGCCCCACGATGCCGGAGGCAAGGAAAAGCACGGTGACTTCGCCCAGGGTGTCGAGGCCGCGATAGGTGACGATGATGGCAGTGACGATATTGGCCGCGCCGATGTCGCTGGCGGTATTTTCCGCATAGTAGCGGGCGGTGAAATTCAGGTCGGTGTCGGGAACATAGGCAAGCAGCAGGCTGGCGAACATTGCGCCGATACCGGCCAGGAGCAACAGGGCGAGGAAACGTTTAATCATGCTTTTCCCCGTCATATTCGCTCTCGCCTTTTTCCCAGCTGCGGATGCGGGCCAGGACGAAGAAGAAAAGGAAGGTGGTGAGTCCGCCGCCGATGGCAGCTTCGGTCATTGCCACGTCGGGCGAGGCCAGGATCAGGAACAGCACCGATGCGAGGAGGCTGACCAGTCCGGCTGCGAGAATGGCGATGGGCAGGCTTTTGTCGCCCAATACCCGGATCGCGACAAGCGCTGCAACGAGCATGGCGATGCAAAGCACGGCGGTCATCGCCGTCATCAAGCCGCTCATGATTTCTCCCCGGTGTCTTCGGCCAGCCGGTCTACTGCGGTCAGCGGCGATTTTGCGATACCCATGCGGTGCGCCGCGCGCGCCAGCACCTGCGAGGAGACCGGATTGGTGAGCAGGATGAACATGCCGATCAGCAACAGCTTCGTTCCCCATGCGGGTTGCAGGCAGGCTGCGCCCGCCAGCGTCAGCAGGGTACCCAGCGTGGTCGCCTTGGTACCCGCCTGGATGCGATTGTACAGATCGGGCATGCGCACCAAGCCCAGGCTGCCCAGCAGCAGGAAGGCCGCACCGGCCACAAGCAGCAATCCGCCGAGAATGCCCAGTGGCGTATCCGTCATAGTCCCCGCTCCAGATAGCGTGCGACCACGATCACGCCGAGAAAGGACAGCAGCCCGTAGACCAGCGCCACATCAAGGTAAATGCCGCGTCCCTCGGACAGCGCAACGAATACGATGCCGGAGATCGCAATGATGGTCAGCACATCGAATGCCACCACCCGGTCGGCCGCCGCCGGCCCTTTGAAAAAGCGGAAAAGCGCCAGCAGGAATGCCATGCCGACCAGCGTTGCGGCCGCATAGATCAGCAGTTCAACCATACATGACCTCAAGATAGTGCTCGAAACCCACGACGATAGCGGCGGTTGCGGCATCGGTGTCGGTGGACTTCACGGTGACGCAGTGGATATATAGCCATTCGCCCGTCATTTCGACCGTGAGTGTGCCGGGCGTCAGCGTGATCGAGTTGGCCAGCAGGATGCGCCCCATGCGACTCTTCAGCCGGGTGCGCACTTTGACGATGCCCGGATTGAGCGGCAAGCCGGGTGAAAGCACGATGGCGGCGAGATTGAGGTTGGATTTGACCAGTTCCTTCAGGAAGAACAGGAGGTACAGCAGCGAATAGCCGAAGGCGCGCGGAGTGGGCTTGAAATCGGAAAAAATCGCGATTCCGTTCCTGAATATCAGCGCGATGATGAATGACGCAAGCACGCCGACGATGATCACATCCCCGGTAACAGACCCGTTCATCCATACCCAAAAAAAGAGGAGGGTTGCGAACAGCAGCATGAAATTCGTTGTTTTTTGCATTCCTGATGATTCAATCGTTCAAGCTTATGCACAAGTTATTCCGTACATCCAGACTGCCTGGCTGAAATAGCCATTCGTTTTTGCGGTCGAGGAACTAGCTTACCTTACATTCTTTCATTGTTGCAGTGAAGTTGCATGGCGTTTTCATCGCCAAACTTCATGTATTCCGCAGTGGAGACAGTATAATTTTTAACCATTTTGGCCCGGATTGAAGCTGAAAAAGCAATTGTCCACGAAGTGGAGTAAGCAGGCACACCGCGTAGCGGATGCTCGCAAATTCACGAAAAAGCACGAACAGTTTCAATTACAAGCAATCAATTCCAGCCCCTCCCAAAGGATGGGGTGCCCCAATAGGAAGAAATCAATTGTTTTGTTTCATTCCAGTCGTTCGATTTTTCTCCAATACCGCCACCCGATTTGCTATAAAGTGCAACGCAGATTAACGGCATTGCCATCCAGCATGCATAACGGACGGAATAGTTTTGAAGAGACAAGGAGTTTGCCATGCAATTTTCAAAAGGATTATTAGCAATCGTTGCCATTGTGTCGCTGTTTGCCGGGTTGAGTGGTTGTGCAAACAACATCTTCATCGGGGTTCACGAAGGCGCGGATCGAGTGTCCTTGGCGGAAGCCGGCCAGGTTGCCAACTGCGAGTCCAAGGGGTCGGTCATTATTAGCGTCTATGCCAAATTCAGAATTGAAAAAGACGTTGAAGCAAACATGTATCAGATGGCGCGCAACAAGGCGGCAGATGTGGGTGCAGATACGGTCGTGAAGGGCGAATCGCCTGAATTCGGCAAGCGAACTTTTGCAATGTACAAATGCCGGCCTTAATTCAGTGAGGTAAGCGTCGATTAAATCTTCCGTTCGTGGTGAGCTTGTCGAACCATGAATGGAGGATGCCCAACATTCAACGTGTGAATCGCCCCCGATTCACTAGACACTTTCCAGTCTCTCGAAATACCGTCTCTCGAACTCTACGGGAGACAGGCGGTTATTGTACCCATGACGCCGTTTCGGGTTGTAGAACATCTCGATGTAATCGAACACGTCCGACC
>JAHJNJ010000022.1 GCA_018820925.1 Gammaproteobacteria bacterium
GGTCGGACGTGTTCGATTACATCGAGATGTTCTACAACCCGAAACGGCGTCATGGGTACAATAACCGCCTGTCTCCCGTAGAGTTCGAGAGACGGTATTTCGAGAGACTGGAAAGTGTCTAGTGAATCGGGGGCGATTCAGACAGAGCATTCTTTCTTACCACAATGTTCGTCCCAAACAATTTAAACATCGAAGTTGGAGAAAACCAACGTATTGTCATTGAAGCAATTGCAGTGTCTGATGAAACTGAATCAAACCCACTTTGCGTTGAAATATCTTGGAACGGAAAGTGGAGTGAGGACACTATGGATATGTCCAAATATCTTGTAGTGAAGAAAGTGACAAGCAGTTGATTATGTTTTCAACTGGATGCGGCGTACCGTCTTCCAACCCGCAAAGGCGCAATAACCAGCGGGCATTGCGCCGTATTACAGGATACCTTTTAAACCATGAAAAAACCCACCCTCCAGCAACGCCTGAGAGCCAAAAACCGCAGCCAGTCGTTGCTGATAGGTGTCACTTGGTACAACGCAGAAACCTGGGCGCAGGTGAAGGCCGCTGCAACTGACCCGGAACGTTTCGAGGATTCGTTTCAGAAATGGGAAGCAATGGCAATCAAAGCCCGCAGGGAGTTCCAGCGTTCCGGCGTCCGCGCGATTGAATGCCAGATCATCCCCGAGGAGTTCTTTGAGTGGTGCGCGCAGAACAATCAGGAAAACAACTCCACTTCAAGGGCCGAATTCGTATCGGCAAAGTTGACTGAAGCCCTTGAGACCAAAGCCTGATCCTACTCTCAGGCGTGGCTTTGTTATAAATCCGGACACATTGCAGATAGAATGATTCGCCTCATATTGCTTATCCTGCTGCCGCTTTTCGCAACCAGCGCCCAAGCCGAACTGAAAGGAGCCACCATGACTGACACCAATCAAACTGCATACCTCTCCGGCGGCTGTTTCTGGGGGATGGAAGACCTGGTGCGCGAGATTCCCGGCGTGGTGGATACCGAAGTCGGTTACACCGGCGGCGATGTGCCTGATGCGACTTACGAGATCGTGAGCGTGGGTCGCAGCGGCCACGCCGAATCGTTGAAGATCGTGTTCGATCCCAAACGACTCACCTATCGTCACCTGCTGTTCGAATTCTTCCGCATGCACAACCCGACCACGCGCAACCAGCAGGGCAATGATGTCGGTTCGCAATACCGCTCGGCGGTCTTTTATCTCAATGACGAACAGAAGCAAACAGCGGAGGAAGTGATCAAGACCGTGGATGCATCAGGCGACTGGAAAGCCAAAGTTGTCACGGAGGTGGTGCCGTTCAAGGAATTTTGGCGCGCCGAGGAATACCACCAGCGATATCTGTACAAGAATCCGGGCGGTTATACCTGCCACTATGTGAGGCGGATGCAGTTGGGCGAGTGAAATACATATGTAGGGTGGGCACGTTTCATGTGCCCACGCGTTTGCAGGTTGGCTTCCGCGTGGGCACAAATTCGTGCCCACCCTACTCAGCTATTGATCCGGCATCAATCAATAAAGTGTGAAGCCGTTTGTGAAGTGTTTCGCTGTATCTGGGAGCGCCGACGTCCTCGTCGGCTCTTTCAAACTTCTTTGCCGACGAGGACGTCGGCGCTCCCACACAACTTGATATTCTGTAAGTGCCCAGCCTCGTCCTGAATCCGGCTTATTTCCTGAATTTATTACCGGCCAAAATACCCACCACCGCACCTGCTGCACCGCACAGCAATATCTTGGTGCGCATATCCGCGATGCCGGATACGGACTGGAATGCGCGATGGATCGCGTTGCCGCCGAACGAGAATAGCGTATTCAGGTTGACATACTCTCCGCCCAATTTGCCGAAGATTGCGTAGCCAATGATCAAGCCAAGTGCAGCGAAGGCGGCAATACTGATTGCGTTATTTTTGCTCATCCGAAATTTTCCTTTTCATTTTGTTTCTGAAAAATATTTTACCGTGCAAAACCACCGGCCACGCCGATGACCGCGATGCTGGCGGTGATCAGTCCCAGCGTAAGGTTCAGCGCCACCAGCTTGCGTATTTTGCCCAATATTGCTCCCGCTTCTTTCCAGTGCTCCTTGGCAACATGCAGGGTAAACGGCACGTAGCACGCGAAGAATACATAGCAGTAGACCACCACCATCACCAGGCCCAATAGCATCATGACATGAACATACATCTGTACGTGTGCCATGCCGCCGAACAGGTAAATCATGTAGAAGCCGCTGACCAGAATAATACCGATCGCGCCCCATACCCAGTTGAAAAAGCGCCGGAACGCGTTGCCCCACAGGCGCAGGCGTTCCGGCGGTTGCAGCACATCGACGGCGGCAGGACGCAGCACCATGTAGGCGAAAAACATGCCACCTACCCAGATGAGCACGGCGAGCAGGTGGATGAGTTTGAACAGGATCATGATGTGGTTTTGGTTGTTAATTTGTAAAGCACGAGGATAACCCAAAATTCCTCTTTCATATCCCCTGGCCTGCTGGGGATAAAAGCTCACGCACGGGTCTGAAACTGCGGCGGTGCACGTCGGATACGCCATGCTCGCGCAAGGCGGCGAGATGCGCGGCGGTGGGATAGCCTTTGTGTCCGTTGAAACCGTATTGCGGATATTGCTCGTGCAGCTTCAGCATGAGCTCGTCGCGCGCTGTCTTGGCGAGAATGGAGGCTGCGGAGATGGCGGCAACCTTGCTGTCACCCTTGACGATCGCCTGGCTGGGAATGCCGGTTTGCGGGCAATACAGGCCGTCCACCAGCACTTGCTGCGGTTGTATACGCAGCGCCAGCACGGCGCGTTTCATGGCCAGCAGCGTTGCCTGCAGAATGTTGATCTGGTCGATTTCGTCAACTTCGGCATAAGCCACCGCCCAGGCGAGCGCGCGTTCGCGAATGATGGGCGCCAGAAGATCGCGTTGTTTTTCGGAGAGCTTCTTGGAATCGGCCAGTCCTTCGATGGGATTGGCCGGATCGAGAATGACGGCGGCCGCGCTTACCGGGCCGGCCAGCGGTCCGCGCCCTGCTTCATCCACGCCGCAGATGAGGATGATTTGATTCATGCCAGAAATGGCAGGATGGCCGCAGCCGCTTTCTGCGCGGTGTCTTGGCGCAAGGTCTGGTGGATAGTGCTGAAGGTTTGCTCCAGGTCCGCTATGGCATGTTTGTTGTTCACCAGATTGAGCAGCGCCTGCGCGAGATTTTCCGGGGTGGCGTCGTCCTGCAATATCTCCGGCACGACGAATTTTCCGGCGAGGATGTTGGGCAGGCCGACATAGGGCAGATATTGCTTGCGTTTGGCCAGCCAGTAGGAAAATCCGGACATCTTGTAGGTGATGACCATGGGGCACTTGAGCAGCGCGGCTTCAAGCGTGGCCGTGCCGGAGGCAACCAGCGCGCCGTCAGCGGCGATCATGGCATCGTGTGCATGCCCGAACAGCAATGTGATCGGCAGGTGTTGCGCTTCCAGTTTCCAGATTTCGTTTTCGAAGATGGTGCGCGTCTCACGGCTGGCGAGCGGCACCAGGAATTGTGCTTCGGGCAGTTTCTCAAAGATCAGTTTTGCCGTCTCGATATAGGTGTTGGCCAGGCGGCGCACTTCGCTTTGGCGGCTGCCGGGCAGCAGGGCAAATACCTTGGCATGCTTGGGCAGGATGCGCATCTGCTCCCGCATCTCGGTCCGCTTGGGGGTTTCCGGCAACAAGTCGGCCAGCGGATGTCCGACGTAAGTGACCGGTACGCCGGCTTGCTGATACAGCGGCGCCTCAAACGGGAACAGCGCCAGGATGTGCGACACCGCCTGTTTGATCTTGTGGATGCGTTCGCCGCGCCACGCCCAGATGGATGGACTGACATAATGCACGGTTTTGATGCCGCGTTGCTTGAGCGCTGATTCCAGATCGAGATTGAAGTCGGGCGCATCAATACCAATGAACAGGTCGGGCGGATTGGCAATGAAACGTTTGCGCAGCGAGCGGCGGATACCCACCAGTTCGCGGTAATGGCGCAGCACCTCCAGATAGCCGTTCACGGCCAGTTTTTCCAGCGGGAACAACACGTCCATGCCCTCGCCTTGCATTTTGGGCCCGCCGATGCCGATGAAACGCACGTTGGGCACAGCTTGCTTGATGGCACCCATCAACAGACTGCCCAGCAGGTCGCCGGAGGCTTCACCGGCGACGATGGCAATGGTTTTTGCTGGTTGGTTCATGGTGAATTAGCGAACGATGCCACGGCTGGCGTGGCTCAAAAAGGCGAGCATGTTGTCGATATCAGCATCGGCTTCCGCAACCTGGCCGCGCATGCCTTCAATTTCTTTTTTCGCCGCATCGAAGCTGCTGCCCGTACGGTACAGGGTGCGGTACATCTGCTTGATCATGTCGAGGCGTGGCGCCGAATAGCCAGCACGACGCGGTCCTTCCTGATGCGGACCCTTGACTTCAGCCGGGTTGCCGACAGCCGTCACGAATGGCGGCAAATCCTGCGACAGTCGTGTCTGGAAGCCAACCATGGCAAAGTCGCCGATGCGCACGAATTGGTGGATGCCGCTCATGCCGCCGATCAGGGTATGTTCGCCGACCGTCACATGCCCGGCGAATTGCACCGAATTGGCGATGACATTGTGGCTGCCGATGTGGCAATCGTGCGCCACATGCACATAGGCCATGATCCAGTTGTCGCTGCCAATTGAAGTCACGCCGCCGTCCTGCACCGTGCCCAGGTTCAGGGTGCAGCTTTCGCGGATGGTGTTGTTGTCGCCGATGGTCAGTTGCGTGGGCTCGCCCTTGTATTTCTTGTCCTGCGGTATTTCGCCGATGGAGCTGAACTGGAATATGCGATTGCCTTTGCCGATGGTGGTATGGCCGTCGATAACGACATGCGGGCCAACTACCGACCCCGCTCCGATCTCGACATGTTCGCCGATAATGGAATAGGCACCGACCGAAACATCGTCGGCCAGTTTGGCATTGGGGTGAATGATCGCGGTCGGGTGGCGCAGCTTATCCATTATTTCGTCTTCAGGGTGCAAATCAAATCCGCTTCCGCGGCAATCTGGCCGTCCACTTCGGCCTTGCAGGCGAATTTCCACATGCCGCGTTTGTTCATCGTGACCGTTGCTTTCAAAATCAACTGGTCGCCGGGACCGACCGGGCGCTTGAAGCGCGCGTTCTCGATACCGACAAAGTAATACACCGAATCGTCGCTGGGCAATTTGCCCATCGTTTTGAAAGACAGGATACCGGAAGCCTGCGCCATGGCCTCGATCACCAGCACGCCCGGCATCACCGGATGATGCGGGTAGTGACCGGGGAAGAACGGTTCGTTGATGGTGACATTTTTCAGCGCCACAATAGTTTCGTTCGGCACGACTTCGAGCACGCGGTCTATCAACAGGAACGGATAACGGTGCGGCAAATGCTCCAATACTTCATGAATGTCCATTGCGGTACTCATGCTCACTCCCCTTTCAATGATTTGATTTCTTTTTCTAGTGCCTTGACGCGTTTTACCAGATCGCCGAGGTGGCGCAGATGCACCGCATTGTTGCGCCATTCGTCATTCTTGCTGAACGGATAAATCCCGGCATATCTGCCCTCCTCCGTGATGGATTTCCCGATCAGGGTAAAGGATGCGATCTCGACATTGTCGGCGATCTGCAAATGTCCCAGAATGCCCGCGCTTCCCCCGATGCGGCAATATTTGCCGATGATGGCGCTCCCTGCGATCCCCACACAACCCGCGATCACGGTATGCGCGCCGATGTGCACGTTATGCGCGACCTGTATCTGGTTGTCCATTATCACGCCCTCTTCGATCACGGTATCGTCCAGCGCGCCACGGTCTATGGTCGTGTTGGCACCGATCTCGACATGGTCGCCGATGACCACGCGACCGATCTGCGGAATCTTCAGCCATCTGCCTTCTTCCATGGCGTAGCCGAAGCCGTCCGATCCGATCACCGCGCCGGAATGCGCAACGAAGTGACTGCCTATGATGCAATCGTGATACACCGTGACGTTCGGATAGAGCCGGACGTTCTCGCCCAGCACCGTGCCCTCGCCGATGCTGCAGCCGGCCATCACGACCGTTCCGGCGCCGATCACCGCCCCGTCGGCAATCGTTACGTGCGGGCCGATGTGCGCTTGCGGCGAAATCTGCGTCCCCTTGCCGATGACGGCTGAAGGATGGATGCCGGGAACGCACTCGGGCAACGGGTTCAGGAAAGCCGAGAGTTTGGCGAAATACGAATAGGGATTGTCGCAAACAATGCGTGGTATTGCGGTTGCCTCGGCATCTGCTTTGGACAGAATCACGGCGGAAGCTTTGCTGCCTTGCAACTGATGGTGATATTTGGCGTTGGCGAGGAAGGCGATCTGCCCTGCAGTCGCTTTCTCGAGTGTGCCTATCTGCTGCACGCGAGTGTCCGCATCTCCCATCACCAGCCCGCCGAAGCGCGCTGCAATGTCTGCCAACCGGTAGACTTTTCGTTCCATCAATGACGACTCTCAGGCTTACTTGGGGGATATGTCCGTCGCTTCGTTGGAGAGGTATTTCAGCACCTTGTCGGTGATGTCCACTTTGGGATTGCGATAGACCGCTTCCTGCAGAATGACATCATATCCCTCGCTTTCGGCAATCGCGCGTATCGCTTTGTCCGCCTGGGCCAACACCAGCGCCAATTCCTCGTTCTTGCGCAAGTTCAGGTCTTCACGAAACTCGCGTTGCAGGGTCTGCAGGCTCAGGTTCAGATTGGCAAGTTCGCGTTCCTTGTTGCGGCGCACCGAATCCGACAAAGTGGAGCCGTCTTTTTCCAGCGCGGTCTGTTGCTCCTTGCTCTGCGTGATCAACTTCTTGATTTCCTGATCGCGCGCCGCAAACTCTTTTTCAATTTTCTTTTCCGCGAGAACCGCTTGCCTGGATTCACGCAGGATGCGTTCGGTATCCACCACGCCGATGCGGAAATCCCCGGCATTGGCCTGGGAAAAGCATGCGAGCGAAATCAGACCTACACTAAGCAACTTCTTCATTTCAAGCTCCTCGTCGCGGTCAGAACATCGAACCCAGCGTAAACTGGATGTTCTGCGTTTTATCCTGCGCTTGCTTGTTCAGCGGTTTGGCCCAACTCAGCTTCAGCGGCCCTGCCGGCGAAAACCAGCTCACGCTCAGACCCGCAGAATAGCGCATTCCCATGGAACTCGGAACCTGTGCACCGTCGCCATATATCGCACCGCCGTCCAGAAAAGCGCTCCAACGCACCGATTTCTCCTTTTCCATGCCGGGTATAGGGAATAATAGCTCGACACTGCCCGCCACACTCCTGTCCCCCCCCAGGAACAGGCCATTGATGTCCCTGGGCCCCAGGGAACTGCTGTCGTAGCCGCGCACCGAACCGACACCGCCACCGTAGAATACCTTGAAGATGGGCAGCGGCATGCCATCATAACCCTTGGCCACACCCAGATTCCCGTTCATCATCAACGTCAAATTGTTGCTGAGCGGATAAAAGTACTGGTGCATATAGTTCAATCGATAATAGCGCTGATCTGAAACTGGCAATCCGAATTCAAGCGAAGCGCGCTGCACGGTACCCTCCGTGGTTTGTATGGCGCTGTCGCGCGTATCCCGAATCCACGCAAGGTTACTGACCAGATTGCGGGTAGTTTGACCGAAAGTGTTGACGTAATCGATGGTACGTTGCGCGCTGAGGCTGGACAGATAGATGGAAGTAACTTCTGCCGACACACCAAACTGAAAGCTCTCATCGTCGTTGAGTGGCACCCCGAATCTTACGCCGCCACCGTAAGTATCTGAATTGTATTGCGTTGTATAGGTGGAAGAGGCGTTGGTATTGCGCTTGAAAATATCAAAACCGCGGCTGATACCGTCATCGGTGTAATACGGATTGGTGTAGGAGACAGAATATATTGTGTTGATTTTGCTTGTATTTATCTGGGTGGACAGATAATTTCCGGTGCCGAACAGATTGGCCTGGCTCACCGAACCCGACAACGTCAAGCCATCGGAACTGCCATAGCCCACCCCCGCCTGGATGCTGCCCGTGGATTTTTCCTTCACCGACAGGTTCACATCCATCTGATCGCTGGTGCCCTGTACCGGGGAGGTATCCAGATTCACTTCGTCAAAGAAATTCAATCTGTCGACACGCTGTTTCGACTTCTTGATCTTGGAAGTGGCAAACCAGCCGCTCTCCATTTGTCTGAATTCACGGCGGATCACTTCATCCCTGGTCTTGTCGTTGCCCGAAATATTGATGCGCCGGATATACGCGCGCTGCATCGGGTCAACCACGAAAGTGAAAGCCACCTGGTGTTTTTCCTTGTCCACTTCCGGCACCGCATTCACATTGGCAAAAGCGTAGCCGTCCTCGCCCAGCCGCTCGCTGATCTTGCGCGTGGATTCGGTCAGCGCATCGCGCGACAGGGTGTCGCCGGGCTTGATGTCGATCATCTTGCGCATCTCGTCGTGCGAAATCACCGCCTGCGGCCCCGCCAGCTTGATTGCCGACACGGTGTATTTTGGACCTTCGGAGAGATTCAGCGTGATGAAAATATCTTTCTTGTCGGGAGAAATGGATACCTGGGTCGAATCGATGGAAAAATCCATGTAGCCGGAATTCATGTAGAAAGTGCGCAGACTTTCCAGATCGGCGGACAGCTTGGGTTTGGAATACTGATCGTTCTTGGAATACCAGGTGAACCAGCCGGGCGTGGTGAGTTGCATGACATCCAGCAGTTCGCTTTCCGTATAGACATGATTGCCGACAATATTGATGCGGAGAATCTTGGAAGCATTGCCTTCCACGACATCGAAACTCACCGCAACACGGTTGCGTTCCAGATCCTTGACGGTCGCCTTCACTTCCACGGCGTATTTTCCGCGCGCGACATATTGCCGCTTCAGTTCCTGCACGGCTTTTTCCAGAACCGATTTGTCCAGGATGCGCCCTTCCGCCAATCCCACGATTTTGAGATTGTCGCGCAATTGGTCCTTGGGAAAATCCTTCACGCCGTTGATTTCAACGCTGGCCACGGTCGGGCGCTCTTTGACCACGACGACCAGTACGCCCCGGTCGACATTCAGCTTCACATCCCTGAAGAAACCGGTGGCAAAAAGCGCGTGCATTGCCGCTGTGGCACGTTCCTCATTCAGCGTGTCCCCGACCTTGACCGGCAGGTAGCTGAACACGGTGCCCGGCTCGGTACGCTGTATACCTTCGACGCGAATGTCCTTGATGACGAACGGTTCCATTGACCAGGCAGAAGTAGCACTCAGCAGCGGAAGCAAAACCGCCCATTTTTTTAATTTCATTATTGTGTTCAACCCAAAATCAGACGACTGATGTCGTTATACAACGCAAAAGCCATCATGGTAACCAAGAGCGCGATACCGACTTTCTGCCCCGCCTCCCACAGACCTTCCGAGACCGGACTGCCTTTGACCAACTCCACCGAATAATACAGCAAATGCCCGCCATCCAATAAAGGGATGGGCAGCAGATTCAACACCCCGAGGCTGATACTGATGAGCGCAAGAAAACCGACATATGCGCCCAAACCCATATGCGCAGATTGTCCCGCGTAATCGGCGATGGTAATCGGGCCGGAAAGGTTCTTCAGCGAAATTTCCCCCAGCACCATCTTGCCCATCATTTTCAGGCTCACCCAGCCGGTTTCCCAGGTCTTGCGCAACGCTTCCTGCATGGCAGCGCCGGGCGGATAACGCACATCGGTCAGCATGGCTTCAAATGCTGCCTTGTCGATATGAACTGCAGCACCGATGCGGCCTGTAGTCTTGCCGCCCTCGTCACTGACCTCGGGGGTCAAACTAAGTTTCAATAACACGCCATTGCGTTCGAGCTCGATATTCAGAATCTTGCCCGGATGACTGCGCACCATATTCACCAAATCTTCCCACAGCGCGATATCCCGGCCATCGATGCGCAAAATCCGGTCGTTCACCTGCAACCCGGCCTGTTGTGCAACACCGCCTTCCACCAATTTGCCGATAACGGGATAAACCGGAGGCTGATACGGTTGCAGGCCGAGCTTTTGCAGGAAATCGCCATCCAGATCGGCTGGTGTCAGACTGTCCACCTCCAGCACGGTGAACCGATGCTCCCCCTCAGGCGTGCTGAGTTCCAGTTTGGCGGCCTTCTTTTGCAGCACGAGATCCAGCAACACCCAGCGTATTTCCTGCCAATTCGGCACGACCTGTCCGTCGATGCTGACGATAGTCTGTTTGCTGTGCAGGCCCGCTGCCGCCGCAGGTGTATTTGGCGCAACCTCGCCCAACACCGGTTTGATACCTGGCACGCCGTAAGTGAACAGAAAAAAATACAGCATCACTGCCAGCAACAGGTTGGCGATCGGTCCCGACACCACAATGGCCATGCGCTGCAGCACCGGCTTGCGGTTAAAAGCACGCGGCAACTCGCGTTCTTCCACTTCGCCTTCACGCTCATCCAGCATCTTGACGTAACCGCCCAACGGAATTGCCGAGATCACCCATTCCGTTTCGCCGTTGCCGAAGTGCCGGGTATAGAGCACCTTGCCGAAGCCGACGGAAAAGCGCAAAACCTTGACATCGAACAGGCGCGCAACGAAGTAGTGCCCCAACTCATGGAACACCACCAGCAGGGCAATCGCAAAAATAAATGCAAGCAAAGTAGTCATCGTGAAATCCATTCCTGCGCGGCAGCGCGTGCCGCAGCATCCGCATCCAGCACATCCTGCAGCAAATGCACTTCAGCACGCGCCACTTTGCCCAGCACCGTCTCGATCAAACGCGGAATATCGAGGAAAGCAATGCGCCGGTCGAGGAATGCGGCCACCGCCACTTCATTCGCGGCATTGAGCAAGGCCGGCGTCGTACCGCCCGCGCGCAAGGCCTGGTAGGCCAGGGACAAGCAAGGAAAGCGGGTGAAATCGGGCGCGCTGAAATCGAGCGTCGCCACCTGAAACAGATCCAGCGGTGCAACACCCGCTTCGATGCGCTCCGGGTAAGCCAGCGCATAGGCAATGGGCGTACGCATGTCGGGATTGCCGAGTTGGGCCAGCACGGAACCGTCCACATACTGCACCATGGAGTGAATCACGCTTTGCGGATGCACCACCACCTGGATATCGTCCGCAGAGGCATTGAACAGCCAGTGCGCCTCGATCACTTCCAGACCTTTGTTCATCATGCTGGCCGAATCGACGGATATCTTGCGCCCCATGCTCCAGTTCGGATGCGCGCAAGCCTGTTCCGGCGTGACGTGCTGCAGCTGTTCCAGCGGCGTTTTGCGGAACGGACCGCCGGATGCGGTGAGCAGGATTTTGCTTATCCCGCTCCGCTGCATATCGCCCGCATAGCCGTTGGGCAACGCCTGGAAAATCGCGTTGTGTTCGCTGTCGATGGGCAGCAATGCTGAACCGCTATGATGCACCGCCTCCATGAACAGATGGCCGGCCAGCACCAATGTCTCCTTGTTCGCCAGCAAAATTTTCTTGCCCGCCTGCGCTGCAGCCAGGGTGGGCGGCATGCCTGCCGCACCGACGATGGCCGCCATGACCGCATCCACTTCGGGCAACGTCGCTACACGCTCCAGTGCCGCCGCACCGCACAACACTTCAACATCCAACCCGGCTGCGGCGACGCGTTTGACCAGGCGCTCGGCGGCGGCCTCGTCCAGCAACACCGCATAGCGCGGCTGAAAACGCCGGCATTGTTCGAATAACAGTTCATCCTGCTGCTGCGCGCTGAGCGCAATGATCCGGTATTTGCCGGGATGACGTGCAACCACGTCCAGCGTGCTTTTGCCGATACTGCCGGTGGAGCCAAGTACGGTAAGACGGGTGAGTTTGCTCATTCCAGCCTTTGCAAAATGAGCGCGATGCCCGCAAAGGGCAAAGTGGAAGTCAGCGCATCAATACGATCCAGCAAGCCACCGTGTCCGGGCAGCAATGCGCCGCTGTCCTTGACCCCGGCCTGGCGTTTGATTGCCGATTCAAACAGGTCGCCGATCACCGCCAGCGCCACCCACCACCATCCGGCGATGATGAGCGCGGGAAACACCGGATACTGTTTGTATATTCCGCTCGCCCAGGCGACGACGATCACATACACACTCACGCCGATCATCGCGCCGATGACGCCTTCCCAGGTTTTGCCGGGACTGATGGCGGGCGCCAGTTTGTTCTTGCCGAAGCGTTTGCCGACAAAGTAGGCCGAAATGTCCGCCACCATCACCACGGTCATCACGAACAGCAGCATCCAGGGATTGAAGGCGCGCAAATCCAGCATCGCCAATCCGGTCGGCAACAGCACGAGCCAGCCGACCACCCCCATCAACCAGGCACCCTGCGGACGCCAACCCGCGATCAGCCAGGCCGGGACCACAAACACCCAAAGCAAAACCGCCAGCATGTACCACACCAGATGCACCTGGGCCTGTTGTTGCAGGGTAACGCTGTTATCGAACCACACCATACCGACCATCATCGCCAGCGTCAGCAACCAGTAAGCCATGGCAGCGCGCCCGATCAACCCGGACAAGCGCGCCCATTCCACGGCCCCCTGCCATACCACCACCAGCACCAGCACCTGCCACCCCAGTGCCGGCAGGCCGAACAAAGCGGCAAGGAATAATACGAACAGAATGCTGGCGGTAATGATGCGTTGCTTAAGCATTTTGCTTGCCCTCAGTGGTTTGTTCGCCGCGCAGTTGTTCGCTGGTCCGTCCGAAGCGGCGCTCGCGTTTTTGATAGGACTGGATTGCCTCCTCCAACGCCGCCCGGTCGAACGCGGGCCACAGGGTGTCGGTGAAATAAAGTTCGGTGTAGGCCAGTTGCCACAGCAGGAAGTTGCTGATGCGCTTTTCGCCGCCGGTGCGGATGAACAAATCGGGCTCCGGTGCGTACGGCATGGACAGATAGGGCGTCAGTTCTTCTTCGCCGAATGCGCTGGCCCGCTCCGGATGCGCCTGGCTCAGCGCATGCATCGCCTGCATGATGTCCCAGCGCCCGCCGTAATTGGCGGCAATGGTCAGTGTCAGGCTGGTGTTGCCGGCGGTGAGCTGTTCGGCTTCCTCGATACGGCGCACCAATTCCGCCTCGAACCGGCTGCGATCACCGATGACCTTGAGGCGGATATTGTTCTTGTGCAGTTTTTCGACCTCGCGTTCCAGCATCTTCATGAACAGCTGCATCAGGAACGATACTTCATCGGCCGGGCGGCGCCAGTTCTCGCTGCTGAAGGCGAACAGCGTCAGGTATTCCACCCCCATCTGGCGGCACGCCTTGACCACTTCGCGCACCGTTTCCACGCCGCGCTGGTGTCCCATCACGCGCGGCATGAGGCGCTGCTTGGCCCAACGCCCATTGCCATCCATGATGATGGCGATGTGACGCGGGACAGCAGTGATGTCGGGGATGGTGCGGGTGGAACTGAAGAAAGGCAGCGCCATTTTTATGGCTCGCCTAGACTGCCATCAGATCGATTTCTTTGGCTTGCAATGCTTTGTCGATCTCGGCGACAAAGCGGTCGGTAAGTTTCTGCACGTCATCCTGTGCGCGGCGTTCTTCGTCCTCACCCACTGCTTTGTCTTTAAGCAACTTCTTCAGCTGTTCGTTGGCATCGCGACGGATATTGCGCACGGCAATCTTGGCATCCTCGCCCTCGCTCTTGACCACCTTGATCAGGTCGCGGCGACGCTCTTCGGTCAGCATCGGCATCGGCACGCGGATCAGTTCGCCGTTGGTGGCAGGATTCAAACCCAGATCGGAATCGCGAATCGCCTTTTCGATGGGGCCGACCATGTTCTTTTCGTAGGGCTGCACGCCGATGGTGCGCGCATCGGTCAGGGTGACGTTTGCCACCTGATTTACCGGCGTCGGATTACCGTAATAGTCCACCATCACGTGATCCAGTATGCCGGTATGCGCGCGTCCGGTGCGAATCTTGCCCAGGTCGGCCTTAAGCGCCTCCAGCGACTTGCTCATTTTTTGTTCGACGTTCTTTTTGATGTCAGCAATCATCTTCGTTCTCCGAAATCAATCACAGTGTACGAGAGTTCCTTCATCCTGCCCCATCACCACACGTTTCAGCGCCCCCGCCTTGAAGATGCTGAACACAATGATGGGCAGCTTCTGGTCGCGGCACAGCGTCAACGCCGTCGCATCCATCACTTTCAGGTTTTTATTGATAGCTTCGTCGAAGCTCACCTTCTGGTAGCGCGTCGCCTTGGGATCTTTCTTTGGATCGGCTGTGTAAACGCCATCCACCTTGGTGGCCTTGATCACCACGTTGGCCGACATTTCCACCCCGCGCAGGGCCGCAGCCGTGTCGGTGGTAAAGAACGGACTGCCGATCCCTGCCGCGAAGACCACCACTTTGCCGTCTTCCAGATAACGCATCGCCTTGCCGCGGATGAATGGTTCGGCCACCTGCTCCAGGCTCAATGCCGACTGCACGCGGCAATCCATGCCCGCACGCGTCATTGCATCCTGCAAGGCCATCGAATTCATCACCGTGGCCAGCATGCCCATGTAATCGGCGGTGGCCCTGTCCATCCCGGCTGCGGCAGGTGCCACGCCGCGGAAGATATTGCCGCCGCCGACCACCATCGCCACCTCCACACCCAGCTCGGTGACTTCCTTGATTTCCGCCACGATGCGTTCGATGACCGCCCGGTTGATACCGTAGCTGTCGTCGCCCATCAGGGCTTCGCCGGAAAGTTTGAGCAGGATGCGTTTGTAGGCGGGAGCGGTCATGGATCAGTCTTTCTTCGCAGCAGCGGATGCAGCGGCAACTTCAGCCGCGTAGTCTTCCACTTTCTTCTCGATGCCTTCGCCGACGATAAACATCTGGAAAGCACTCACCGAAGCACTCTTGCTCTTCAGCAATTGCTCGATGGTCTGCTTGCCGTCTTCGGCCTTGACGAATACCTGGCCCAGCAGCGTCACTTCCTTGAGGAACTTCTGCACCGTACCTTCGGCGATCTTTTCCAGCATCGCTTCCGGCTTGCCGGATTCCTTGGCTTTCTCGATCGCGATACGGCGTTCGGTGGCGATGTCTTCCGGATTTACGCCGGAGGCATCGACCGACTTTGGTTTGCTTGCGGCGATGTGCATCGCCAAGTCCTTGCCCAGAGTCTCATCGCCGCCGGTGTAATTCACCATCACGCCGATTTTGTTGCCGTGCAGATAGGTCGCCAGCTTGCCGGTGGTCGTCGCATAGCGCTCGAAACGACGCACAGTGAGGTTTTCACCCAGCTTCATCACCAGCGCCTTGCGATCTTCCTCGACCGTGCCGGCACCATTCACCAGCTTCATCGCCAGCAGCGCCTCAATATCGGCCGGGTCGTTCTTGACCACGGTCTCGGCAACATTCCCGGCAAAAGCCTTGAAGTCGTCGTTCTTGGCCACGAAGTCGGTTTCGCAGTTCACTTCCACCACCGCGCCGGTCTTGCCGTCAGCCGCCAGGAACGAACCGATTACGCCTTCCGCTGTCACGCGGGCGGCAGCCTTGCTGGCCTTCGCACCGCTCTTGATACGCATCAACTCTTCGGCCGCCTTGAAGTCGCCGTTGGTCTCGACCAGCGCCTTTTTGCATTCCATCATGCCGAGGCCGGTGGCCTCGCGCAGTTCTTTCACCATGCTTGCGGTGATTTCTGCCATGTCACACTCCTAATAAACTCAACTAAAATTCAGGTTACAAAAAAGGGGGCTTGCGCCCCCTGGTTGCGGGAAGGCTGCTTACGCGGCGCTTTCAGCTTCAGCAACTTGCGCTGTCAGATCGTTCAGCGCCTGCTCGCGACCTTCCAGAATTGCATCGGCCACGCCGCGCGCATACAGGCGGATCGCCTGGCTGGAGTCGTCGTTGCCGGGGATCACGAAATCCACGCCCAGCGGGCTATGGTTGGTATCGACCACGCCGATGACCGGGATGCCCAGCTTCTGCGCTTCGGTGACGGTACCCTTCTGGTAGCCGACGTCGATCACGAAAATGGCGGAAGGCAGGCCTTGCAGGTCCTTGATACCGCCCAGACTGCGATCCAGTTTTTCCAGTTCGCGGCGGAACATCAGGCCTTCTTTCTTGGAAACCTTGTCGATGCTGCCGTCTTCGACCATGGCTTCCAGCTCGCGCAGGCGCTTGATCGACAATTGTACGGTCTTGAAGTTGGTCAGCATGCCGCCCAACCAGCGGTGGTCAACAAAGGGGGAACCGGAACGAATCGCTTCTTCGCGAATGATCTCGCGCGCCTGACGCTTGGTTGCCACAAACAGGATGTTGCCCTTCTTCGCTGCAATCTTGCGCACTTCCTTCAGCGCGTCGTTGAACATCACGACGGTCTTTTCCAGGTTGACGATATGTATCTTGTTGCGATGACCGAAGATATACGGGGCCATCTTGGGATTCCAGAAACGGGTCTGGTGTCCGAAATGGACGCCCGCTTCCAGCATTTGACGCATGGTTACTTGCATTGATTGCTCCAATCGTTAAGGGTTAAGTCTTCCACCCGTCAGCCTGATCCTTCAGTTCAAAGGACACCCCAACATGAACGAGTGTGTGAATTACTGTTTATTCGGCGGTTGCCGGATAAACAGGGCGCGCATTGTAACCGAAGCGGCGCAAGGACTCAACGGCTGGATTGGCAGAAAGCGCGGGCAGAATGGCGCTCAGCGGGGAATAAATGGGCGAATTGCTCTAAAAAGGTGGAAACTCGCCGGCACAATGCCGATTGGCATTGCCCGGAAGCCCGATAAAGAGGGATTTACAGCGCCGATTCGTTGGTTTCGCCGGTGCGGATGCGAACGACCTGTTCCACCGAAGTGATGAAAATCTTGCCGTCGCCGATCTTGCCGGTGTTGGCTGCCTTGACGATGGCCTCGACTGCCGTGTCCAGAATGGCCGAACTGACCACCACTTCCACCTTGATCTTGGGCAGGAAATCGACCACGTATTCAGCACCGCGATACAGTTCGGTATGCCCCTTCTGGCGCCCGAAGCCCTTGACCTCGGTGACAGTCAGTCCGCTGACGCCCAGCCCGGACAATGCTTCGCGCACTTCGTCGAGTTTGAACGGTTTGATGATGGCTTCGATCTTTTTCATGATGGCTCCGCGTGAATAAGTACGGGAAGTATAGCCTAAGAGAAAATAAACAGCCTAGCGATGTAACTCATATTTCTACAGGCACTACGGGTAGTAGCCCGATATATTCCCGGATCAGCGGGAAAAGAGCTGCCACCAGCGTTTGCGGTTATGGGGAACGGGAACCTGGCTTTCGATGAACGGCGGTTGCACCGTGCTGAGTATCCAGAGAGGCGGCGTGGGCGTGGTGCTGCGGCTGCAGGCCGAACCAAGATTATTGGGGTCGTAGACTTTGATCAGCGTGGGTTCTTCCACATCGTCGGCATAAACAATGCCGCAGTAATCGTATTCGTGCTCTTTGCGCAGCAAGGCATCCAGCGCCTCGATACGCATGGCAAGCTCTTCACCTTGCAGGGAATTTCCCGGCGCTTCCTCTCCCAACTGATAGCAGAACCACTGCCCGCGTTTGACACGATCCCACAGCTCATCCAGTTGTTGCCACTGCAGGATGCCGTAGAAAGTCCCCCTCAGACGCGCATGAAATGCCGCCGCATCGGCGCTCTCCATGCCCATTACAGCCAGCCGCCAATCTTGTCGCGGCTCGGCACGCCACCCGCATGCACCACCTTGCCGTCCACCACCACGCCGGGCGTGGACATGACGCCGTAGGCCATGATGTCCTGCAGTTGCTCGACTTTTTCCAGTTGGATTTCAACCCCCTTCTCCCTGGCGATATCCTCAATCAGTTTCATCGTGTTCTTGCAGTTGGCACAGCCTGTGCCGAGGACTTTGATGTTTTTCATTTTCATCTCCGAATCAGAACTACTGGCGAAACCTGGCGTGGCATTCCACGCAATATTGCATCGTTTTGTTCAAGGCGCGCAACGAGGCATTCATGTCCTTTGTCTGCAATGCATCGCCCAGATCATCCCCGCTGCGGTGGAAAGCCAAACCCAGTTTGTTGAAATCGTCGTTCCCGAACATGCCGCACATCGCTTGCATATCCGGCGTCAAGCCAAGCCTGGCATGCGCCACTTTGGACGCTTCCTCGAATTTCTGTTCGGCCAGCAAACCCACAATCGACTTTATCGCCTCGACGTGCTCGCGCATATTGGATAGCTGGTGTTGCTGCATGGGCCCGGTTACGCCGAGCGATGTGCGCGTATCCAGCACGCTCATGTCGTGACGATGATTCCCCATCTGCATCATCGCATCCTCAGCCGAGGCCGCATTGAGAACCGTTGTTCCGACAAACACTACCATCGCAAGCAAAAATCTGTTCATGCTGAACCCCTCCATCAAACAAGCACATTGAACACATAACCGACAAGCATGATACCCGCTGCCACGACGCCGATAAACGTCGCAATCAGTCTGGGCTTGAGCACCTTGCGCAGAATGACCATTTCCGGCAGCGACAGCGCGATCACGCTCATCATGAACGCCAGCACGGTTCCCAGCGCGGCCCCCTTGGCCAGCAATGCTTCCACGATGGGAATGATACCGGCGGCATTGGTATACATGGGCACGCCGATCAGGATTGAAGCCGGCACCGCCCACCACACATCCTTGCCCATGAAGCTGGCCATGAAATCCTGCGGCACGTAACCGTGAATGCCCGCGCCGATGGCGATACCGGCCAGCACGTACAGCCACACCTTGCCCACGATCTCGCGCACTGCGGCAAATCCGGCATGAATGCGGTCGGTCAGGGTAAGCGTATCGCCCTCCACGGTGACGCTGATATGCGGCATGTTGCGCACCCAGTCTTCCAGATGCGCCTCCATTTTCAGGCGACCGATGATGTAGCCGGCAACAATGGCAATGGACAGCCCCAGCACCAGATACAGCGCGGCGATCTTCCAGCCGAACAGGGCGAACAGCAAGGCCAGCGCGATTTCGTTCACCATCGGAGCCGAGATCAAAAACGAGAACGTCACCCCCAGTGGCACGCCCGCCTGCACAAAACCGATGAACAGCGGCACGGCCGAGCAGGAACAGAATGGCGTAACAATACCCAGCGTGGCGGCCATCACGTTGCCCACGCCTTCATGCCGCCCGGAGAGCAGCGCGCGGGTGCGTTCCGGCGTGAACCAGGAATTGATCATCCCCATCACCATGACGACACCGGTCAACAGAAGCAGCACTTTGGGCGTGTCGTACAGGAAAAACTGCAGCGCGTCGTACAAATGGGTAGCTGGCTCGACCGCCAGCATTTTCACCAGCGCGTGCGAAAGCGGTTCCAGCGTCTGGTAAAGACCCAGCCACACGACGGCGGCGGAAGCCAGAAAAATCCGCGGATAGTTGCGCGGCAGGTTCAGGACAGTTGCATGCATATTCAGGGACTCCAAACCGGGCGTTGTTGCCCGTCGTAACCTGAAGACGAATGAACCTGGAAAAGGATGCTTCTATTTGCGCGGGACGTAACCTTCCACTTTGCCCCGGGCGTCGAACTGGACCTTGCAGTTGGCAGACAGGGTGTGGCGCATGCGCTGCCTGGCGCGCAGCAGACGGGACTTGACTGCGGGGAGAGTAAGGTTGTGCGCTTTGGCGTAGTCCTGCTGCTTCATTCCGTTCAAGTCGCACTGCTCGATGATGTCGCGGTCTTCTTGGGATAGCTCAGTCAGCACGCGACCGACGCAAGCGCTGAGGGCCACCACCGGATCGGTTGGCTCGACGGGTTGCGGAATATCGTCCGGCAGCTCGATGGTTTCGTGGTGCAGGCGCCGATAGTCAACCAGGGCATTACGCGCCACCAGATACAGCCAGGCACGCGGGTTGTCCAGATTGCAGAAACCGCTGCCCTGCCGCATTGCCTTGACGAACACATCCTGCAGCAGGTCTTCGGCCAGATGAGGGTCACCGACACGATGTTGCAGGTAGTTGCGCAACTCGCTTTCATGCGCGCGCCAGGAATTGATCACGCAGGAAAATTGCATGATCAGAACTCGTCCCGGTAACGCACCGTGATCGGATAGCGCCAATCCTTGCCGAAGCCGCGATCCGTGATACGCACACCGACCGGCGCCTGGCGGCGCTTGTATTCGGCAATGCGGATCAATTTCACCACACGCCGCACATCGGCTTCGGCGTAGCCGAGCTTCACGATCTCGCCGATGCTCTTATTCTTCTCGACGTAACAGGCCATGATTGCATCCAGCACATCGTACGGCGGCAAGCTGTCCTGGTCCGTCTGGTCCGGCTTCAATTCGGCGCTGGGCGGCCGGGTGATGATACGTTCCGGTATGACTCGCCCGAGCGTATTGCGGTAATTCGACAGGCGATACACCCAGGTCTTGCTCACATCCTTGAGCACGGCAAAACCGCCCGCCATGTCGCCGTACAGCGTGCAGTAGCCGACCGTCATCTCCGACTTGTTGCCGGTGGTCAGCACCAGCGAGCCGCTCTTGTTGGAGATCGCCATCAGCAGATTGCCGCGTATGCGCGCCTGCAGGTTCTCTTCCGTCGTGTCGGCAGGCAAGCCCTTGAATAGCGGCGCCAGCGTCTCCTGCAGCACGGCAAACGTCGGCTGGATGTCCAGTTCTTCATAGCGTACACCGAGCAGCTTCACCATCTCGCGCGAGTCGTCCTTGCTGATCTGCGCGGTGTAAGGCGACGGCATCATTACCGCGAGCACCTTGTCCGCACCCAATGCATCCACCGCCACCGCCAGCGTCAAAGCGGAATCGATACCGCCGGACAGACCCAGCAGCACACCAGGAAAATGGTTCTTCTGGATGTAGTCGCGCACGCCGAGACATAACGCACGATAGATGCTGGCCTCATCCTTCACCACGTTTTCCTGCACGCCCGGTACCAGATTGCCGTCCTGGAACTCGACAAAGCCAAGCACTTCGTCGAAAGCCGGGAACTGGTGCGTCAACACGCCTTCGGCATCCATCACAAAAGACGCGCCGTCAAACACCAGTTCATCCTGCCCGCCCACCAGATTGGTGTAGACGACAGGCAGGCCGATCTCGTCGATGCGTTCACGGATGGTCTCGTAGCGCGTGGCCTGCTTGTCGAAGTGGTACGGCGACGCATTGAGTACCAGTAACGCCTGTGCCCCCGCCTCCCTGGCACGGAACGGTGCATGTTCGTGCCACACGTCGGCGCAGATGACGATGCCGAACTTGATGCCGTCCATCTCCATCACATAGGGTTCGTCACCATGCTCGAAGTAACGCTCTTCGTCGAACACGCTGTGATTGGGCAGCGAATGCTTGTGGTACGTCGCGACAATCTCGCCATCGCGCAATACCGATGCCGCGTTGTAACAGGATTTTCCGACCTTGTGCGGATGGCCGACGATCAGCGTGATGCCTTGCGCGTGCTGCGCCAGATTGAACAGCTCCATATCGCACGCATGGTAGAAGCCGTCACGCAGCAACAAGTCTTCCGGGGGATAGCCGCACAGGCTTAGCTCCGGTGTGAGCAGGATTTCAGCGCCCTGCTGTTTGGCGCGTTGCGCATAATCGGCGATCTTTGCGGCATTCCCCGCAAGGTCGCCCACGGTGCAATTGATTTGTGCGATGGCTATTTTCATTAAGCTATAGACTCACAATAAATATCTAA
>JAHJNJ010000023.1 GCA_018820925.1 Gammaproteobacteria bacterium
GACAATTGGGCGATGCGCTTGCGGCTACGTTTCAGCGCCGTAAAACATTGCTACTGGAAGAAATGCCGCTCGGCCAGAGCGATGAGTTTGCGCACGATGCGACCAAGCAAGCACAGTGGAACGCATTCCTTGGAAAAAACCGGCTTGATGCGCCGACGCTACATGAAGTGGTTGCTGAGGTTCGCAGTTTTGCCACAGAGCCTTTCAAGTTGGCTCGGCAAAGGAAAGCGTGACCCGGCGGGATTGATGGTAGATCGACTGCGCTACAAATCTAGACCTGACCCTCGCGGTTTTGTCCAAGCCTGTAAATACGGGGCATATGAAGCAGAGGGACTTGATCGGTAGGCGGCATGGAAACAATGCGAGCCAGGCCCCTTTGATGATGCGTGGCCCCTTTGATGATGCGGTTAATCAATGTGGAAGCATCACGAACGGTTATCTGGGAGAATGTGAGGTAACCTCTTGGGCGGCGAGCTTAGCTTGAGCCATTGAACACCACTTGGAGGAGCGAAGAATTCGTCTCACCATGCAAAAACTAACAGACAAAGAAATCAGACTTGCGCTCCTAGTCAATCTAGGTCGAAGAGCTAATCCACCGCGTGCAACTTTGGAGGAGGTTCACGTGTGCAACGGCAATGCAATTGCAGATGTTGTTGCGGTGTACAAAACAATGCATTGCTATGAAATTAAAGGTGAAACCGACTCAATAAACCGGATCGTCCGTCAATCTCAGTTTTATGACCAAGCCTTCCCTCGCATATCACTGGTCACGACTGAAAATCACTTAAGAAGGGCCGAGACCATTGCGCCAAAGCATTGGGGGATCGTGCTAGCTAATTCTTCCCACAACGGTTCTGTGATCTTCAGGCATGTGCGTGGTGCTACACGAAATCCGTTGTATCTCCCTGAGATTGCGTTGCTGAGCTTATGGCGTTCAGAATTGATCAAATTCCCTAGCGCCACCAATGCATCTTTAGAAAAAATGAATAAGCAAAAGATTGCGGCACTCATCGCTTCGAGCGCCCCAACAAGCGTAATCAATGAGAGTGTGGGGCGGGCACTTGCAACACGCAACACAAGCAATACTACGCCGGGTAATCCTTTGCCATGTACGCAATATGAGCGCAGATTGTTGGCTTCAGAATCGTTGAAGGCGTAACGTTTTTCTCGCGATCACCATCCGCTCGCTGTTGAATGAATTTGTCTCCCCACGAGTAAGTTGCCTCTCGGTAGAAACTTTTATTCACGATCTCCTCACAAATATCATCGTATTGACCGTACCCATTGGTCTTTATGCGCCCCCCTCTGGCAATGTAGTGGTAATTCTCAAATGCATAAAACACCTTTGGAGCCGTTACGCTGAGCATCAACTCTGGTGCAATCGTAAGCTCGGAGTACGTCGGGCTCACGATGGTGTAGTCGCCCAGTGTCAGGGGTATGGCTCCAACCATTGCCTGCGCGGCATGGAAAATCTCGAGTTCGGCCCTGGCTATAACCGACTCATCACTTGGCCTAGCAATCTCCGTGATTGTGGCGGGTATGGAGGAACCAACGACAATGTACTTTTCAACCTCAATAGCCTCATTTGTTGCTAAGACAAAATTTGCAACATCCGTCGCGAGCTTCATTCGATTGCTTGTCAAGCAGACTCGGCAATCAAATACGAAGATCCAGTTGGAAAATAATTCCGCCCCTGCTGCAATCAGCTCGTTCAACTCACCTTCGATCAAATCAAAGGAGGCGAACTCATCGGGCTGAAACCGCACCACCACTGTGTCAGAGATTATTTCACCAGCAGCCTTCGCATCAAAAATCGCCTGATTATGATCTGCGGCGCGATCCAACCCCAGTACGGGAACGTATTCAAAATCTTCGAATGCTTCAATAACAACTCTGCAATTTGGCGACCCACCTTTCGCGATTGCGTCCGGGATGTCAAATGAATCGATGAAGATATAAGGGAACGCAGTTAGGTACTTCTCCGCTTTTTTGCAGCAGGAATCTACCGATTTCTCAAAATCGGCCCTAGTCATCCCGTTTTTTCTTGGTAAATCAAAAAAAGGGGTTATTTCAGCCTTCAACTTTGAGCTAAGTACAGAGAGGCCGGCCACCTCGTTGGCCTTAAATTTAAAGAACGGCGTGTAGTTATGCTTGATGGCCATTCAAAATCTCCCTGACGTTGTATTTGTTAATAATCTCGGAGAACAAATCGTATCGCCCCAGTTCCCTCTGCAGGCGTCCTGCAACACATTGAGAGGGAATGCCTAGTCGCTCCGCAAAGCTAACGATATCGTCTGCTGAATTGGTATATCGAGCTGGGCAACTGCGCCACTCGTTTCTCGGAATCAAGCTATCCAACGCTAGGCGATCGGCTTGCTGCTCTATAAGACTCTCGGAAACGGCATCAAAATCATCCAGTATTGGCTTATCCAACTGGTCAGCGTGCAGCACGACGTGCGCGAGCTCATGCATCAAAGTAAACCAGAAATGATCTAGGCGGGCATATCTCAGACTCAGCGCAATAACTATTTGTCCAGACGAAAGAGAAAACACGGCACCGTCTAACTTCATTGAGGGAATTGAATCTACCCAAAGGAAAACGATGCCGTGAAATGCTAAGTACGGACCGATTTGCGTCAGATTTGCCGGGTTCTGAAATCGCCTAGGCAATTCGGCGAGGATGGACTTCTCTAAGCCCTGAAAGACTGGGGTGGAATTAGCTGCTACGTACCACCCAGCCGTTTGACGAACCGCAGACAACCAAAGGTTGGACAGTACTTCTGAGGCATCATCGCGTTTTCGGTACAGCGCCGCTGCAGCATCGCCGCCGCGGTATATAAAACTCATCAACTCCGGGAGGCGCTCTTCACCAGTGCTTTGATACTGCTTAGGTGCCGCAGACAAGATTGCCTCAGCTTTTAGGAACGCGTCGTAATACTTACGCGCTTCAACCGCTGAAGAGGCAGGGCACGGAAAATCTTCTTCAAGTGTAGTAAGGATTTGCATTGAATTATCCTTTCGCTTGCGATTCAGTGGCTACCCACTCGAAGAACTTCAACTCCCCTTTGTCATATTGGGGGAAAGCCTTCATACCAATCTTTTCATAGAACTGCACAGCCTTGGGAAGTGAGTGCAGCGAAAATCCTGGCTGGAGCTTCAAGTCATCTTTTGCATAGCTAATGACGCGCGCCAGAAGCTTCGGACCTACGCCCTTAAAAACGCGCTCAGCTAATACATTTTCGCGATTCCAAGGGGCGGCAGCAATATATTCAACATAGAAAATATCTCCTGCACCGACGACACTAGCTTTCGGGTGATAGACGAGACAAGCTGCCTGGGGGTAATTTTCCGCAATCAGAAAAAACCACTTGTAGCAGTCACCACGATAGTGCAAGGTCTTCTCGAGCCAGCGCCAATGATTGTCTTCGAGTTGCGCCGACTCCAGAATCGGAGCGATATCTACGCCTTGAGCTTCAAGCTTTCGGATATGACGCAGGAGCGCAACATTGAATGCGCCCCATGTGCGATCACATAAATTTGCGATCAAGAGATCCCACCCCAAGTGAATCGTGTAATCAACTGCACCTGCCCGCCCGGCTAGCGTACCCTGCGAAATGATCCCGATTGGGCTGATTATCGGTGGTGCTGCGTCTAGCGCTCGCCGAATGTCGTCGATTGTGTAAGTCAAGTCTTCTCCTCGGTCTTACGCAACAGGGTCGTATAAACCACGATCCTACCTGAACAATAGTGAACAATAGGGGACCACGGGTTACTTGGCCTGTGCAATGAATGTTCGGTGTGTCTCGCAATCAAGTGCGTCCCCTTCGTAGAACAAGTGTGCCGCTGGCGATGCTTCCCGATGGTGCGGGAATCTATCCTTGCAATTAAACGGGTCAGCATCGAAATTAAGTCTGAACTACCTTGTAATTCCAGCTATGAATAATATTGCGAAGCTGAGCCCATAAAACTGGTTGGGCTGGTTAAACCTCACTGCTTCTCCGCGATCCAGGCACCTGCGATGCGTGAGGCAAACGTGATCACGAAAAGAATGAGCACTGTAAAGAATGGGACCCACATGCCCTTGAACATTGTGGCAAGCAGAGCGAATGGCACGACGGCACCGCCGAAAAAGAGGACGCCAATGATGACTGCCCAGAGCCCCCATAGTGCATAGGTGAGAATGAAGCCCAGGAGCCAAGTGACGAGACCGAAGACAAAAGACGAAAGGAAGATGACGGTGCCTGTGAAGCCACGAAGCCTTCTAAATAAGGACAAAGGCAAAAGAACCAGAAGGTCTAGTGCGAGTAGCACCCACCCAATAACAAATAGCGGTTGTAGAAGGTGCTCGGCAGCCCACGCACTACCACGTATAAAAAGAAACGGCATGCACAGGAGTGCAAGGAAAAAGACGATGCCTAGCGCAGTTGTGCTGAGCTGTTTAAGTTTTTCAGTCATATCGACTTACCTCTCAAAACAAAAACTGTTGCGATTAACAGACCAATTGTTGCGAAGTTAACGACCGACCAAATTTCACGATTCAGGTGAATCCGAACGATTGGGTTATAAACAACAGCGGTAATGGCCAGAGCCCACACCCAACCTGCCTGCTTCAGCTCATGAGCTTTTATGGCTAGAAATACAAAAATGCCGCAGAGCACGATGCGTAAAAAGATGTAGTAGTCATACGGATTCGTTGGGACTAGCGCCCAAGCGAGCAGCGCGACCCCAACGATTTGCGGGATTGGCAGGCTTTTCTTCAACCACTGAACATCAGTCATATAGAGGCCCAGAACAATTTGGGGCAACCCACAATTGATCTGGTCTGTGTAAAGAATGTTCGGTGAGACTCGCAATCAAGTGCTACCCCTTTGTCGAACAAGTGTGCTGCTGGCGATGCTTCCCGACTGTGCGGGAATCTATTCTTGCGCCAGCTCCTATCTCACCCGCAAGGGGTACGCCGGCGGGTACCCGGCGGCTTTGCCGCCACCCTTCCGCAGTGGGGGAGTCCGCTGTGAGCCTTGCACCGTGCGTGCGGTGCGATGTGCGTGGGGCGGATTCACCCGCAAGGGGTACGCCGGTGGGTGCCCGGCGGCTGCGCCGCCACCCTTCCGCAGTGCAAGTGGGACGAACTGTATGGGTATGGGGCGGGTTATGTCAATTGTACTGAAGGGGGTATCGTCGTTATGTTTCTGCCCCTTCTTGGGGAAACACCGATTAAGTCCTCCGATCATGGTTCGACAAGGCCTTTAGTCCTGCACCCGCAAGGGGTAGGCCAACGGGGCTGACGGCAGCGCCGTTACCCGTTCGCACTGCCCACGCGGTTGAAGCGTTGATGAGGGGTTACAGCGTGGGCACAAAGATCGTGCCCACCCTACCTGGCTGGAAACCGCAATTAATGGATTTGCAGGTGCGAATTGATTCGCACGCTAAATGAGTAATGAGTTATGTGCGAATGAATTCGCACCTACATTGATGGAGCAAGTTTGTGGGTCTTCAAGGTAATCACGATGCTTCATCAAGAATCGTTCCGTCATCAATGTCGTAGCTCTTCAGCTTGCGCCACAGCGAAACGCGGCTGATCCCCAGCATTTGCGCGGCAACGGTCTGGTTGCCGCCCGCCTCGTTGAGCACCCAGCGGATATAGGCTTTTTCCTGCCCTTCGAGGGAGGGAACGCGCCCTTCTTTTTTCCTGAACAGGCGCGGGACGGATTCGCGCAGTTTCTCCGGCAAGTGCGCGACCTCGATGGAGTGGCCGGTATTGATCGCCACCCCGCGTTCGATGATGTTTTCCAGTTCGCGCACGTTGCCGGGAAAGTCGTGGTTTTCCAGAAGAGAGATTGCTTCCGGCGAAATACTGGCGACTTCCTTCTTCATCAGCAGGGCGAACTTGTTCAGGAAATAGTAGCTGAGCAGGGCCACATCCCCTTTGCGCTCGCACAGGGGCGGAATGTGCAGGTTCACGACGTTGAGGCGGAAGAACAAGTCCTGGCGCAACGAGCCGTCCTTGGTGAAGGCCGCAACGTCGCGGTTGGTGGCGGCGATATAGCGCGCGTCGGTCTTGACCGGCACGGTACCGCCCAGGCGCAGCACTTCGTGTTCCTGAATCACGCGCAGCAATTTAACCTGCATCGCCGGCGACATCTCGGTGATCTCGTCGAGGAATAGTGTGCCGCCCTGGGCCGATTCGATGAGTCCTTTTTTCAGCGTCAGTGCGCCGGTGAAAGCGCCCTTCTCGTGGCCGAACATTTCGTTGGACAGCAGCTCCTCGCCGAATGCGCCGCAGTTCAGCGCCAGGAAGGGGCTTTCCGCGCGGCCGCTGTTGTAGTGCAGATAGCGCGCGAACAGTTCCTTGCCCGTGCCGGATTCGCCGGTGATGAGGACGTTGCAGTCGACCATGCTGCAAGAGACCGCAGCCAAGTACACCCGCAAGGGGTACGCCGTGGTTGTAAGGGGCTGATAACAAAGTCAGGCAATCCGCAACCAGCCAAAGGCTGGACGGAATTGACACAGCCCCAACAGCACACGCAGGCTGGTTATCCCGCTTGCGGGGGGGAGGTTAGGATGGGGGCAGAGTTCTGGATCAGCACAGTGTCTACCCCCACCCTGGCCCTCCCTTTGCCACGCATTTGCTGGAAGGTGGCTACGATATTCGCACAGTGCAGGAGTTGCTCGGCCATTCCGATGTGTCCACAACAATGATTTACGCCCATGTGCTTATCAAAGGCGGACGGGGTGTGGTGAGTCCGTTGGACAGGTGAGGCGGCTTGTGTAATCTCGATGGGCGAATGAAGACTGTAGAAATCTTGCTCTCAAAAACTCAGGAAAGCTTTCAGGATTGCCGACCAGCGATGATCTCCAGCGCCTCGGCAGCACTTGCGATTCGGATACCTTGGTATTGCCTACCGAGGCTATGCAGGTGTTTATCACCCGAGACGATCACTCCGCCTTCGCAGCCACCGCGCAAGCTAACACATGATCATCGTCAGGGTCGTTGGCAATGACGTGCGGCACAATTTCCGGTTCGCACATATAAGCCAGTCTCCGCAATTCACGAACGATATCTAGCGGGGTTAGACCGGCTTGAGAGAGTCGCTTCGCAAATTTCTCGCGGGAAAGTACATCCAACAATTCCGCCATCAACACGACACTGCTGCACAGGTCAAACGTTTGAGTTCTTGCGCCGCTGAGCAACTGACGCGGGGCACCGCTCGGGGAGATCACGCCTGAAATCAGCGTGTTTGTATCGAGTACGACGCGCACTTTAGCCGCGCGGACTTACTCGTTCTTTGCGTGCCGCCTGAATTTCGGCGTCGATTTCCTCGTCAGTCAATTGGGGGAAATTCAATTTGTCGAGTTTGGCGAATGATTCGCCCAGACTGGCGCCGGCAACAGTACGTGTTTCACGCGCCGCCAAAAATTCAACAAAATCCTCCACCTCAGCAAGGCGTTGCTGAGGCAACTGTTGTAATTTCTGTATCAAAGTGGGGGCGATTGCGTTCATGGGGCTCTCCTGGCAATTCATGGAACTCAAGATAACTGAATTCGCTCGCTTTGGCAAAGCTACGAAGCTGAAGAATTCCGGCATCCTGGTCTCAAGTAGCGCCTGAGCACTCTACAACTGATGAACATGCCTCGTCGGAATTTCCCAATCACTGCCGACGAGACGTCGGCGCTCCCAGATGCTTTTGTAGGTGCGAATTCACCTCGCAGAGGTTCTTGCACCCTGTGGGTGTTCGCACATAACTCGATGTTCGTGCGAATGAATTCGCACCTACAAACACCTCCACGAGAAAAGGGGACGAGAAAAGGGGAGGACGAGAAAAGGGGACAGATTTATTTACCACCCCAGCCATTCCTTAATTACTCCCCACCGCGAATCCTCAAGCGTTCAGGTTCAACGCACTGAATGGTCAACGATGATGGGTATCGCTACGCTCAACCCATCCTACCGCGCTGCTCAGTGTTTGTGACACAGCAGGATTAATTCACTTTTGATCGAGAAATGGAATTACTTTGCATCTTCACGACGAGTCTCTTTACATCTTGCCGATCAGGTTGATGAACACGCCCTGGCTCTTGTAGCTCAGGTCGGTGAGGTCGTCGGAGAAGTTGGTGAAGTTGTAGCCTGCGCCGAGTTTGACGTTGTCGCCCATGTGGCGGTAGACCGCGAACAGTGCGCCGCTGCGTCTGTCCTGTGCATCCGGCAGGTTGAGCATGCGCCCTTCGATCAGCGCATCCCAGCGGTGGACGAAGTGCCAGTCGACGCGGACGATGGCGAGTTGCGCGCGGCTGTCGTAGAACACCGGGTTGGTGCGGTCCATGCTGAGCTGGCCGCGGCGGTAGGCGAGTTTGCCGCCGACGCTCCAGCGTTGCGTAACATCATAGGTGGCGTCGGCGGAGACGATGTGGCTCTTCTGGATATATTCGGCGGCAGTGTTGGCGATGGTCAGTTGATCCACTGCGGGCATGTTGTAGAAGTAGGTGTACTTGAACAGCGCGTTGAGATAATCGCTCTCCACCGGACGGTAGGCATAGCCGAGCACCGCTTCGGTGAAGTTGCCGTTGTAGAAATCGCCGAGCGTGCTCTTGCTGTCCGAGTGGTTGAATTTGCCGATGAGGCGCCAGTTCGGATTGAGCTGGTACTTCAGGCTGTTCTTGGTCAGCCAGGTGGTGCGTTGCGAGGTGACCGCGTTGCTGTCTTCGGTCTTGTCGACACGGTATTCGAGGGCGCTGGCGAAGGTCAGTTCGTCGAAGTGGTAACCGACCTTGACGGCGGCTGCCTTGCGTTCGGTTTTTGCGCCGGTGGTGTTGTCGGTGAGCGTGCCGAGGTCGATGTTGCCGCCGTAGTTCCAGCGGTCATCCGGCGCGACGTCGACACCGGCGGTGTGGGTCAGGCCGGTGGGCACGTCGCCGTGGGTGTAGCGCTCCTCGACATAAACACTCGCGGTGTCGGAGTAGTGGCTGCGCACGCCGCTGGTGAGGTTGCCCTTGTTGGCGCGCACACCGTTGTCGCTGGTCTCGTTCTCCATGGCGTAATTGGTGTAGAGGCTGGTGCGATCCGAATATAAATATTCGCTGCCGAGTTTGCCGCCCGTGCCCAGGTCGCCGCCGGAAGCTTCGCCGTTGACCTTGAAGCGTTCGCTGACGCGATAGCCGCCGCCCGCGCCGAACCGGCCGTTCTTTTCACGGTTGCCGCTGCGGCTCACCGTACTCTGGGCGAAGGTGTAGGCGCTCCAGTCTGTTTTCGAATCGTAGCCCGCCTGCACGCGCAGGTCGGTGCGCTCGCCCTGCTTCTGCGTCAGCGGAACGATGGCCGAGTCGTCCGTGCGATTATCCTTGCGCACGCCGCCGCTGAGCGTCCACCGCTCGGTCCACAGATAATCCACGTCGACTTCGTGGGCGGCCGTGCTCAGGCTGTGCTTGCGCTTGCTGGTGTCGGACTTGGCGCGCAGCTTGAACTGCGCGTTGAGCGGCAGGCTGAGGCTGCCGCCGTACTGGCTGGTGTCGTATTCGGTGAGCAGGCCCGGCCCGGAGAATCCGGCATCCAGCTTCTGGTTGTAAAGGGTCAGATTGCCCTGCGTGCCGTCGAACAGCTCGGCCAGCGCGATGCTGGTGTCGATGCGCCGCGCGCCCGCCTTGCTGTCGTTGGTGATCAGCGTGCCGTTCTGGTCAAAGGTGTAGCCGCCGTCGGCGGAGTTGAGGGTGGTGATGCCCTGCCCTTCACTCTGCGAACTTTCCAGTTTCAGCCAGGTGGCAGCGCTCTTGCGCAGGGTGACGTCGATGCCGTTGAGGCTGCTGCTGGCGCCCGCCTCGTTGTTTTTGTTGCTGGTCAGGCCGAGCTTCACGCTGTCGCCGAACCAGTAGTGGACGCGGCCGCCGGTGGCCAGCGTGTCGATATCGTCGAAGCCCGGCGTGTATTCGTAGCGCACCACCAGATAAGCCTGGTCGCCGCTGCTGCCGCCGGCGCTCACCAGCATGCTGTCGCTGACCGTGGCGGAGAGCGGTTCGCTGAGCAGGATGCGTCCCTGCAGGTAGTCAATGTCGTAGTCGAGTCCGGCGGTGAGCGCCTTGGCGCCGACCACCAGGCCCGAGTCCTTGTCGCGGATTTCGATGTAGATGTGCTCGGACCCGGTGAGGATGTCCTGGTGGCGCAGGTAGTAGAGCGAGCCGCCGGTGCCGCGCAATTCGTCGCGGCTGGCGACCGTGCCCGGTTCGGCGGCGAAGCCGTCGGCGTACAGGCGCTGTTCACCGAAGCTGGTAGTGGCGGCGGATTGCCCGTGCAGGTTCAGACCGTACAGGCTGCGATCCACGTGCGCCAGCGAACTGCCGTTGTAGCCGATCTTGAAGTTACCCCACAGGCCGTAGTTTTCTTTCTTCTTCAGTTTGACATAGAGCTTGCCCAGGGTCGGCGCGCCCTCTTCCACCGTGCTGTCGTCGCCGTAGCTCGGGTAGTAATAGTCGGGATCGATGCGGCGGAACATGGCGTCGGGCGCCTTGTTCATGAAGTTGCTGAAGAGGTCCTTGAGCGGCCCTTCGCGCGTGTCGGCGCTGGAAGTCAATTGCCAGTCTTCGCCGAACTTGCCCTTGGTGTAGTAGGCGAGACGGCCGTCCACGTTCAGGTTGTTGTCGTAGTGGGTCTGGTCCTGCGTCACCAGCGCCGCCGGGCCGCTGGTTTTGTCGCGGGCGGCGGTGATGTCGGCGATGCCGACGTAGAACCAGTCGTTACTCCTCAGTTCCAGATCGCGCAGGAACAACTCGCCGTTGCCCTGCGCATCGAGCACCGCCACCTCGACGCTGTGCAAGCCGGACGGCAGCAGTTGCTCGGCGACGAATTTGCCGTCCCGGCCCACGGGCACCGGACGGCCCGCCAGCCAGACTTTATGTCCGGCCGGAATCTTGCTGCCCATGACGCTGACCGCGCCGCCGTTGAGCGGGATGTTTTCCAGCGCCATGCGATTCTCACCGTAGCCGACCAGCAGTTCCTGTTCCGCATCCGCATTCAGCGTCTCGTCGCTCACCTTGTCCACCAGCCACAGGTTCTGTTCGGCGGTCTCGTCGAAATGTCCTTCCTTGTCGTAGACGCGCAGCACGTATTTGAGGGTGCGGCCCGGCGCGCGGTAGGCGTCGAACTCGGCGCGCCACTCGGCATCGCCGTCGGCGTTCACCGCCACCACCGCCAGCGGCGTGTCGCGCAGCGATTGCGTCTCGTCGAAAATGCGGATCTCGGCGCGCTCGAAGAAGGCGGGATAGTTGCTGTACAGCTTGAAGCTGACGCGATTCTCCAGCGCGGCGGTATCGAAGTCGTCCTGATAACGCAGCGTGGTGGGCCAGGCGCTGACGTTGAGGCGCGGTTTCAATTCGAGGTTGTCGAACCTGAAACGGATGTCCGCCTTGTCCAGCGCCACGTCGGTACAACGCTGCACGTCGGGCACGCTCTTGCCCGGATCGTCGACCGGTGCGCCGTCGACGGTGATGCGCATCAGGTTGAGGGCGTAGGGATTCTGCGTCGTCACCTCGCGCGTGATGCGCGTGATGTCCAATCCTTCGCTGTCGTCGAGTTGCGCTAGTTCGTCGTAGACGATCTGCACGTCCACGCGCGAGCGCTCCGCCCCGGCGAACCCGGCGTTGACTACGTCGTTGCTCTGCACATAGCCGTGACCTTCGTGCTCCATCTGTTCCGGTTTCAGCTTGAGCTCATCGCCTATCATATCCATCACGCGGCGCGCACGCGCGGTGGAGAGGCCGATGTCGTCGCCGTAGACATCCGCGACGCGGCGGCTGAGGCGTTCGTTGCTGGTGTAGCCGACGAAGCGCAGGCGCACGTTGGCCTTGTCCTTGAGTTCTTCCATCAGGCGCAGCAAACGGTTGGCGTAACCGGGCGGCATGACCGGCTGCGTCTCGCCGTAGAAAATCGGATCAATCGCGCCGGAAGGCGGATCGTAAACGCGGATCACGGTCTCGGCGGCGGCGGACTCGGGACATATCTGCGGCTCGTCCGGCAACTCCTGCAACGGATCGTCGTACCAGTACTCCACCTCGATGCGGCGGTTGAGGCTGCGTCCCTTGGGCGTATCGTTGGCGGCGAGCATATATTTGTCGCCCTTGCCGTCGCTGTCCACCGCCTGGCTCGGCAGGCGCAACGCGTCCTGCACCGCCAGCGCCACGCGCCGTGCGCGCGCCTTGGAAAGTGCAAGATGGGTGCCGTAGATGCGCAGGTCGCGGCCCTCCAGCGGCATGTTGTCGGTGTGGCCGACGAACTTGATCACCACGCCGGTTTTGCCGACCAGGTTCTGCTGCGCGCGCTGCAACTGCTGCAGGAATTCGGCGGGGATTTGCGTGTTCTCTTCGTCGAAGCGCAGCGGCTCGACCAGGTTCTTGATGCGCGCGCGGTGCGCCATACCCTCCTTGTAGCGCAGTTTGCACACGGTCTCGATGCGGCACACCTTGATGCGGTTGACCGGGTTGGCGATCACCACTTCCTTTTCCACCAGCTTGTCGCTGATGCGGTCGTACCACACCTCCACCTCGACGCGGCGGTTCTTCGCCTTGCCCGCTTCGGTGGCGTTGCTGGCCACCGGGTTGGCCTCGCCCAGTCCTTCGTAGGAGATCGACTCCGGCGGCAGGCCCAGTGCGTTCTGGAAATATTCGGCAGTGACGCCCGCGCGCTCGCGCGACAGGCCGGCGTTGTCGCCGTACTTGTTCGCCAGTTCATTGCTGAGTTGCACGTTGTCGCTGTAACCGACAAAGTGCAGGCGCACGTTGGCGCGGTCTTTCATCTTGTCGAGTATGTTGCGCAGCAGGCCGATGTATTCGGGCGGGATGTCGGCCTTGCCGGAATCGAAGCGGATCGGCGGCACCACGTTCTGCAGCTTGACCGTCTTCGCCTCCTTCTCCAGCACCTGCGTCGTTTCCAGTTTGTCACCCGCCGGCTGCTGCGGTTCGCTCTTCACTTGCGGTACAAATACGCCGTCCTCGACCGGATACTGCTCGCTGGCCGCACCGACGCTGCCGGTGTCGCGCACGCGCTCATCGCCGAACAGGTCGGCGGCAAGCGCCGCATCCGGTGCGGTGAGGAAAAGCAACAGTGGCAATAACTTCTTCAGCATATTCATCCTAAAAATCTTAATCCCGGATTGTTCATTAGCCTGTAGGAGCTCGATTTATCGAGCGATTTTTGAGAGCAATCGCGCAATGAATTGCGCTCCTACAAGAGGTTTGGTTCTAATGGACTATTTGGGTTAATCCTAAAATCCTTAATTCAGTGAGTCGTAAATTCGTGATATCCATTTGTTTCTCCTCTGTGTTCTCTGTGGCTAACTGAGTTTTTATGGTTCATTTCGTCAGTCGAGCAGGTTCGGGCCGGTCGCGGGACCGCCGCGCCGCCAGTGGATTTCGCTCTCAATGGTCAGGGGATAACCGTCCCATTTCTCTTTGATCATCGCCTTGAGCGCGGCCAGCCGCTTGTCCACCAGGCCCGCATCCTCGGCGTCGCCCAGGTAGGTGATGCGCAGCAGCGAAGGCGCTTTCTTCAATTCGTTGAGCAGCAGGTCGACGCGCGGCTTCCACTGGTCGCGCATTTCCGTGCTGCCGGGTTTGAACACGCCGTCGGCCACGTCGAGGCGCACCACGTGGTGGATCGCCGCGCCGAAGTTGAACTTCATCATCTTGCCGCGCGTGAGGCGCTGCACGCGCGGGTTCTCGGTGGTCACGCGGTAGCCGACCGGCAGACTGTGCTCGTCGAGCTTGAGGATGTAGTTGGCGCCGCGCGACTCGTTCGGTGTCGCGGCGCAGGTGATGTGGAAGCGGCCGTGTTCGTCGCTCTTCACGATCAGGCCGCGCGCGCTGACCACGCGCGCGTTGGGCACGCCCGGCTCGCCCTCGTCCTGGTAGCCGTTGAGGTTCTTGTCGTCGAACACCTTGCCGATCACGTCGCTGCAATCGAAGGTCGGATCGGGCACCACGCGCACGGTGGCGGTCGCCACGCCGGAGGAAACACCGCCGGTGACGTTATTGATGATCTGCGCGCGGTTGACGTAGTCGCCCTCGGAAACACCGGAACCGACGATGAACAGCAGCTTCAAGGTATGGCGCGTAGCGCTGGCGAGATCGATGTTGTTCCAGCGCAGAGTCGGGCCGGTCAGTACCGGCTCCAGCGGCACGCCGTCGTAACGTGCGGAACCCGCCACGTACTTGAAGCCCGGCGGGAAGGTGTCGGCGATGCTCTGGTTGTTCAGCATCAGCACGTAGTTGTTGTTGACGGTGATGGTGTAGGGAACCATCTCGCCGCGCGACACGGTGACGCGCGCCGCAGTCTTGGTGATCGCCACCGAATCGCTCAGATCGGGATCGATCGGAATGTGGTTGTTGAACAACTGGCTCTCGCCCGGCACCTGGGTGTTGCTGAGCAGCAGGTGCAGGTGGTAGCGGGTACCGGCGCTGCCCGCAGCAATGCTGGTGGGCGGCGCAGTTTCGAAGTTGACCGCCTCGCAGTGGTTGGGCGTGCCGGGCACCGCATCGTTGGCCGTGCCGAGACAACCCGGTACGGAGAAAGCGGCAGTGGTTGCGCTGCTCTGCGGCGGGATGACCACCGAGGCATTGGCCACGTAGCCGCTGGCCGGGGGCGCGACGTTGATCAGATAGGTGCCGCCCGCCGGGCAGGCACCGTTGCTGAAGTTGATGTCGAAGCGATAGTAACCGGAGGCGAGAGTCACCTGGCCTTGTTGCGCCGTATCGTCGAAACAGCTTGCGGGCAGCGCCGTCTGGCTGGTGGCGTCGAGCAGGGTCAGGGTCGCGCCGACGATAGGCAGGCGCTGCATTGAGTCGTAGACCACGCCGTCGGGGGCGGCGGGTAGGTTCATGTTCTGGGTGATGCTGCCGGAACCGACCACGATGGCGCTGATGCTTTGCAGACCGTTGGTAAATACCGAGTCGGCATTGCCCAGCAGCGCCGTGGTGGCGGCGTGGCCCGGCGCGCGGAAGCGCAATTCGTATTGATCGGTGGTGAGGTTGTTGGGTGCCAGGCCGCTGATCTGGTACAGGCCGTTGGCGTCGGTGAGCACCGTGCCGATCTGCGTGCCGTTGCGCCAGGTCTCCACGCTCCAGCCCGCCAGCGGCAACTCGGTGCCGCCCGCCGCGAGATCGAAGTTGGCGTCATGCCACGCCTGACCGCTGAGGCTTGCCACTCCGGGAATACCACCAACATCAATCGAGACGCTGGCGGAGGCGGTGCGGGTGCCCGCGTTCCAGCTCACGTTACCGGTATTGGTGATGGTGGTGCCGATCGCCAGCGCCGGGTTGATGGTGGCGCGGAAGCGCAATGTGGCGCTCGCGCCCACCGCCAGGTTGCCATAGGTGGTGCCGTAATCGGCGGTGACGACGGGTGCGGCGAAACTGACCCCGGCGGGAGCGCCGTTCAGGGTGCCGGAACCGGCAACATAGGTCAGTTGCCCGGCCACCGGCAGATCGAGATTGTCAGTGATCAGCACGTCGGCGGCGGGCAGGCTGCCGATGTTGGTCACCACCACCACGTATTCCAGCTCGGCCCCGGCCAGCGCCGCGCCGCCGCCGACCACGGTGACGCTCTTGCTGATGGCAACCTGCTGCGCACTGCCGACCACGATCTGCGTCGGCTGGTCGCCGTTGGCGTCGTTGCCGTCGGCGTCGGTCGGTTCCGGCGCCTGCTCGGTGCTGTTCACCGTGCCCTGGTTGCTGATCACGGTTCCGGCAGGTGTCAGAGCATTCACCGTCACGTCGAAGACAATCGTTGCGCTTTGTCCCGCCGTGAGCGTGCCCGCGCCGGGTGCGGGCAGCGGCGGCGTGAGGTTGGAAGAGCTGATGGCGATCCCGCCGATCAGCGGCGACACGCCGACACCCGCGTCGGCCACCGCGATGCCGTTGAGGCGGGTGCTGTTGGCGACATAAGTGGTGTCGGCCGGAACCGCATCGCTGAAGCTGGCGGCGGTGGCGGTAACGGCGCCGAAGTTGGTGACGGTGATGGTGTAGCGCAGGGTGTCGCCCGGATCGACGATGCCCACTGTGCCGCCGTCCACCGCGATGGCCACGGTCTTGGTCGCATCCACCAGCGGCAGGGCGCCGACCACGTCGCGCGTCGGGTCGTTGATCACCGCAGTGCCCGGATCGTCGGAAGGCTCCTCGGGGAAAGCGCCGCTGGCCGTGCCGTCGCCGTTGACGAAGCCCTGGTTGGAAATCACCGTGCCGTTGACCGCGCTGCCGCTGACGACCACGTTGAAAGTGACGGTGGCGACGTTGCTCGTCACCGCCGCATTGGCGTCGGCGCGCAACGCGCCCGGTGTCGGGTCTTCCGGTGCATGGAGAGGCATGCCCGCTTCCAGCGGCGAGATGCCCACGCCCGGATCGGCCACTGCCGCACCATTGAGCGTGGTGCTGTTGGCGACGTAAGTCGTGTTGGCCGGGACGAGGTCACGCAGCGTGGCGTTGATTGCGTTCTCGGTACCGATGTTCTTCACCGTGATGGTGTAGTGCAGCGTGTCGCCCGGCGCGAGTACCGTCGGATCGCCGGTGAGATCGGTGGAAGTCTTCCACACCTCGAAGGCCGGGGCCGAGGTGATCACGATGCGCGTCGGGTCTTCGTCGCCGATGACTGCCGGATTATCGATGCCGTTGACGTTGGGGTCGTCGCTGTAGCCGATGGTGGCGCCGTTATCCACCAGATGGGTCTGGGTCAGCACGGTGGTGGCGTTGGTGATTACCGCTGCCAGCCTTGCTTCGAACACCAGCGTCAGGCTGTCGTTGGCGCCGCCCGCCGCATCAAGGTTGAGTGCGCGCACATCGAGCAGCCCGCTGCCGTTGGCGCCGCCGGCCGGATTGGTGTTGGTGACGTTGGCGCCTGTGGGGACGGTGACCAGGCTCAGCGTGCCCGGCTGGAAGCGGGCCGCGCCGTTCAGCGCGTCGAGGTCGCTGACCAGGTTGAAGTCGGTGATCGGCAGACCGGCGCCGTTCTGCACTGTGATGGTGTAGCGCAGCAGGTCGCCGGGCGTGGCGGTTGCCGCCGGGTCGGTTGCGGTGGTCACGTTCATCACCGTCTCGCGGAAGATCAGGGTCGGCCCTTCGCTGTTCAGCGTCCAGATGTCCTGGTGATCGAGTACGGCAGGCGTGCCGTCGCTCAGGGTGCGCGTATAGGTGCGCTGTCCGGCCGTGGCGCCCGCGCCCGCCGTGTCGGCACTGAACCATTGGGTGGCGCCCGCGATGTTGCTCAACGCGGTGGCGTAGGCGGTGGCGGCATCGAGCTGGGCGGTATAGGTGATGATCAGCCGCTGGTCGGCACCGATGGCCGCCGCAGCCGACTGCATGGTGACGGTCAGGGTGCAACTCGGTGCTGGTGCAAAGGCTGTGACGTAATCCACCCCGGCGGTCAGCACCGGCGAGACCGGGGTGACGCCGTCGGCCTGGAATATCCGCGCCGAGGTGACTATCGGCGCGGCGCTGCACATGCCGCCGTTGGCGGTGTTGGGCAGCAGGTCGGTAACAGTCAGGTCCCAGGCGCTGCCAGTGCCGGTGTTGTGCGCGTTGAGGGTGAAAGTGCCGGGAGTAGCCGCCGCCAGCGTGGCCGGGCCGCTCTTCTGCAGCGTGACCGAATCGGGGCCGATGATGGTCATGGGCGGTGTGGTGGCGCCTGCTCCCGGCAGTTGGCTGGCCGGGGTGTTATCGAAAGTATCGTAGGTGTAGCTCGCAGTGTTGGTGAAGGTCAGGCCGCTGACATTGACCGGCGTATCCAGCACCTGCACCGTGACGTCGACCGCAATCTGCCCCCCTGCGGGGATGTCGATGCCGTTGGTAATGTCCTCGATCACCAGGTTGGTGGCGGTGCCGGTGTTGACCGGCGTCCAGGGTTGCACACCGACTGCACTGACACTGACGAAGCTGATATCCGCCGCCGAAGCGGCCAGGTCGTCGAGAATGCGCACGTCGTAGAGGGCGGTGGCCGCCGGTGTCGCCGGGACGGTGATGCGGTAGGTGAACGTCTCGCCCACTGCAACGGTGGTGGTGGCCGGGTTGGCCTTGGCCAGCGCGCCCGGTGCAGCCGTGGTCAGCGTGACCGACGCGGGCGTGGTCGGGCCATAAATTTCGCGCACGCCGGTGGTGATGCCGAGGCTCGGCGCCGCGTCGTTGTCGAAAGAGTAGTAGAGAGAAACGTAGGCCGAGTTGGTCATGGTCAGGCCCGCGCCCAGTCCCGCATCGGCCTGTACCTGATAGACCACGCGCAGCGTGTCGCCCGCCGGGATGGTGTACTGGTTTGGCACACCGGTATCGAAATTCCAGGTGGCGACGCCGGTGGCCGGGACATAGACCGGCGCCAGGTTTGGCAGCACCGTGCCCGCCACCACCAGGCGGGTGTCGAGCACGGTGATCCCGCCGTTGCGCAGTCCGGCCGGGATGGTGTCGATGAGCAACGGGTCGTAGGCGGGAGCGGCGCCGGTGTTGGCGATGTTCACCGTATAGGTGACCAGTTCATTGCCCACCAGCACCGTGTCGCCGCCGCCGGTGACCGCAGTCTTGGTCACGCCGAGTACCGGCTGTTGCAGCGTCACGCCCAGGTTGCCGGTCTGGCTGCCGGGCCCGATGGCGGTGTCGTAGCTCAAGGTGGCGCTGTTGGTGAGCGTCATGCTGGCGACTTGCGGCAACGCAAGGTTGCGCACCACGGCACGATAAACGATGACGAAATCGTCGTTGGCCGCATTGTTGTCGCCCGCGTTGAGCAGGTCACCCACCGTCCAGGTGACGGTGCTCGGGCCGGTGAGCGGGTCGCCGGTCACGGTCGGTGCGGCGATGGCGGCGTGGGTGAACGGAGCCACTGCCGTGTAAGGCACCGCAGTGTCACCGTTGATGCTGACCACTTCGGTAAACGCCAAGCCTTCCGGCAGGACATCGCTGATCACCGCGTTGGGGCTGGTGCCCTCCTGGATGTGCAAGCGCAGTTCGTATTCGACGATATCGCCGATGCGCACGTTGGCGTCGCCCGCGCCGTAAGTGTCGGTGAGGCGGGTCTTGGTGACAGTGTTGGCATTGGGTACGGTCTGGGTGGTGGTGGCCGGGGCAGTGAAGTAGTCGTTGACTGCCGGGGTGGCGCTGCCGTTGCGCTCGTTGGCATTCACGCCCGCCTGGCCGGTCCAGCGCACCAGCGCAGAGTTGCTCAGGGCCTGGTTGGCCTGCACGCCGTCGAGCACCAGCACATCGTAACCGATGGTGACGACGCTTCCTTCCGGCGCGTTGATCGCGGCATTGCCGGCAGTGGCGTTCCAGTTCAGGGTCTGCGGCACGGTCACGCCGTCACCCGCAGTCACCGGCGCGGCGATGGTGTTGCCCGCCCCGTTCACGGTGGGGTTGCCGTTGTAGAGCAGGCCGAGACTCAGGGAATCTTCCAGCGCCAGATCGTAGGCGTTGGAGAAGTTGTCTCCCGGCGTGCCGCCTTGTGTGGTGAAGGTCAGCGTGTAGTGCAGCACGTCACCGGCGTCGGGCTGCAGGCCCGGGTGGGTGAGGTTGCTCACCGCCTTGCCCAGCGTGCCCAGCGGCTCGACGATGTTGATCGGCGAACCGACGGTGCTGCTGCCCCCATTGATCAGCGGGCCGCCCACGGTCAGCGGGTAGCCGTAACTGGCGGTGTTGTCGAAGGCTGTCCCGGCGTTGGCGGAGGCGTTGTTGGCTACGCGCACGCGCAGTTCGATCAGCGCCTGTTGCCCCGCCGGGATGGCGGCGATGGTGAGGCTCACATTGCCCGGCAGCGTGGTGTTGTCGGTCAGCGTCAGGCCGTTGCCGCTGACCTCGGCGGCGCTGACGTAGACCAGCGCCGGGTCGAGGTTGTCGGTGACGACGACGTTGTACAGCGCGGCGGTGGTGGCCACGCCGGGCACCGCGATGCGGTAGACGATCTCATCGCCGATGGTGGCCTCGCCGCTGAGCGGCGAAACCAGGGTCTTGACCGGCGGTTCCTGCGGGATGGCGTTGGTCATGCCGAAGGCAACCGGGCCGAGTCCCGCATAACGCTGGCCGGAGAGCAGCGGCAGCGACCAGTATTCGTTGAGGCTGGCGCTGTTGTACCAGATCTCGTTGAGCGGGAAGTCGGTATGGAAGCCGATGTCGTAGTCGATGTTGACGCACTGGCCGGGGTTCACCGGCGCGATCAGGCGGAACACCATGTTGCCGCCGCGCGCTGCGGGCGGGGTGTAGGTGTAATCGACGCCCGCCGTCTGCAACACGCCGCCGATGTAGACGTCGGGCTGTCCTGCGCCGTTAAGCGGCCCGGCGATGCTGGTCTCGTCGAACTGGGTCGCCAGCACGTCGGTGAACTGCGCGCTGTAGGACGGGGCGAGGCCGGTGGTGTTGCAGGCGCTGAGGCGGAAATTCATCTCCTCGAAAGCGGGGTTGACCGGGGTGATGCTGACGCGTCCGGAGCGGTCGATCTTGCTCAGCAAGTCCATCACCGGTTGGCGCACGGTGAGCACGGCGCTGCTCACCAGCCGCGCCGGGGCGGTCACCGGAACGCCGTTGACGTCGACGTAGCCGAGCGTGGCGGTGTTGGTCAGGGTCAGCGTCGGCGTATGCGCCAGCCCGCTGTCCTCCACTACCCGCGCGCGGTAGACGATGACCAGCGTGTCGGTGGTCGCGTCGCCCTGCGGATCGTTGCTCACGTCGCCGATGGTCCAGGTCAGGGTGCCGGTCGCCCCCGCCGCCGGTACCACGGAGATCGGCGCATAGGAGAAGTTGGAACCCGCGCCGCTGGCCGGTGGTGTGTAGCTGGCGCTGGTGTCGCCGTTGATGCTGACCACGTCGACGAATTGCATCCCTGCGGGCAGCACGTCCTGCACCGCGACCTGGCGTGTCACGCCTTCCTGGATGTTGAGCGCGAGTTGGTAGGTGACGGTGTCGCCCACGCGCACGATGGCGTCGGTCGCGGTGCTGAGCGGGGCGACGTTCCAGGTGTCGGAGGTGATGCTTTTCACCAGCGTGGTGGTGTCGGCAATTGTGACGCTGGCTGTGGCCGGACCGGCGCAGTAGTCGTTGGGCGCGGTGACGGTCGGGCAGCCGGCGCCGGTGCGCTCGTAGCCGCTGGCGTCATTCAGCGAGGTCCAGTCGATCCAGGCCTGGTTGGCGAGCACGGCGCCGGGCTGCGCGGTCACGATCAGCACGCGGTAAGTGAGCAGCAGCGTGCTGCCTGCGGGGATGTCGAGGCTGTTGTCGCCGTTGCTGCTGCCCCAATGCAGCGGGCCGTTGGGCGCGCCTGCGGGCGTGGCGACAAAGCCCGCCACCGCGACGCCGCCAATGGTGGCGGTCGGGGTGAAGCCGCTATCGAGGGTCACTTCCGCCGGCAGGGTGTCGACGATATTGCTGTCGTAGGCCGTGGCATTGCCGTTGTTCACCACGGTGATGGTGTATTCAAGAATGTCGCCGCCGGTGATCGGTGCCGGGGTGATCAGCGCAACGGACTTGCTGATCGCCAGGTCAGGTTCGGTCACCGTGATCAGCGGGGTGCTGGCGATGACCGCCTCGGTCGCGCCGCTCTCGCCGTTGGTGTAGTTGACGATGACGCCGTTCTGCAGCGTGCCGCCAACGTCGGTCAGCGTGTCGTTGTTGATGCGCGCGTAGTAATCGATGGTGATGGTCGGCGTAATCGCCGGGGTGCCGGTGGTGTCGTCCTCGCTCTGCGTGACCACGGTGCCGATGTTCCAGACGATGGTGCCCGAGGCATTGTTCGCGGGTACCGCAGTGAATGCCGCTTCTGCGGGCGCCGCACCGTTGATGCTGGTGATGCCGCTGAAGCTGTAGCTGACGTCGAAGTTGGCGTCGCGCGCCAGCAGGTAACTGAGGCCGGTGGTAGACAGGTTATCGTTCACCAGCACGCCGTTGCTCACGCCTTCCGGCAAGGTCAGCACCAGTTGGAAATGTTTGTGCGCGCCGATCTCCGGGGCCAGTGCCGGGGTGAGGTCGGTCTTGGTGACGGCGATGGCGGGCACGGTCGCCGCTGCGCTTGCCTGGGCTTCGTAGTCGTTGAGCGTATCGCCTGCGTTGGGAATGGCGCCGTTGCGCATGCCGTCGGCGGCGCCGTTAACACCGATGGAGCCGGTGCTGTTCAGCGCGGTGCTGCTGCCCGGCAACGAAGTCCAGTCGGCCTGGATGGTGTTGTTCAGCACTTCGAGGGGTTGCACCGGCGGGTCGACCCGGATCTCGAAGGTGAAACTGCGCGTGGCGCCGGGCGCGATGGAGTGGCTGTTGTTCCAGATGAATAGCGGGCGGTTGGCGCCGAAGGTGGTGGTGTCGACCGTGTCCGGCGGGTCGGTGCCGCCGATATTGCCCAAATAGGTCAGGTGCGCCACCGCCGCGAGGTCGTCGAACACGCGCAGGTTGTAGGCGGTGGCGGTGCCGGTGTTGGTGGCGGTGACGGTGACGGTGAGGATGTCGGTGGCGTCGGCGTTGGCGACTTCCATGGTCTTGGTCAGCGCGATCACCGGCTCGCGCACGATGAGGTCGTTCTGGCCGAAGTTGAGCGTCACCAGGGTGCCACTTTCATTGCGGTAGCTAGCGGTGGCGACGGTGGCCGGATCGCCGTTGCTGATCAGTCCGGCATTATTGTTGGCCGCGCTGTTGTTGACGCGCGCAATGAAGCTGACCGGGAACTCGAACAGGCTGCCGGGGGGATTGGGGTTGATGGTGAGTGCCTGATCGCCGAAGCTCCACGTCACGGTGGTGGCCGTACAAGTGGGAGTGATCTGACCGCCGGGCGAGAAACCCGCCACGTTGTATGTTGAATCGTTGGTGAGGTCGATTACCGGCGCCTCGGTACAACTGATGCCCGGCGGCAGGTTGTCCTGGATGGTGAAGTTGCGCAGGTTGGCGATCGGCAGGAAGGCGCGCAACTCGTATTCCACTTCTTCACCTATCGACACCGGCTGCGGTTGGCTGGCACTGAGCGGTGTATTCGATGTGGCGAGGACAACCTTGGGCTGGGTGGCCAGCGGTTTGATCTGCATCGTGGCGGTGGCCGGGGCCGAGGTGTAGAGGCGCGCCCCGCCGGCAGTGCCGTTGGCGCTCAACACCACGGTCTGGTTGCCGGATTCGTTCAGGCCGCCTTCCAGACTGTCATAGCTGGCGGTAACGTTGTTGACCAGGGTTTGCAACGGCGCCATGCGCTGGTCGGGATCGACGCGGTAGTAGAAGGTGATGCTGCTGCCGGGATTGAGGCGCAGCATGGCGCTGCTGTGGGTCCAGGAGTTGTCGATCTGCGCCGGGGTACCGTTGTTCACCACGTTGTCGGTGATCGTGCCCTCGCCATCGAGGTCGGCGGCGTCGATGAGGCCGTCGCCGTCATTGTCGAGGCCGTCGCCGGCGAAGGGCACAACGTAGGCCAGGTCGCTGGCGTCGAGGATGTCGGTGGTGCTGATGTCGTAGGCCGGCGCGCGCGCCACGCCGCCGCTGCTCGCGCCATTGGTCAGCGTGACGCGATAGATGTAGCTGTCGTAGGTGTCGCCGTCATTGGCCAGGGCGACAAAGGTGTCGCAGGCGGTGCCGATGCCGTGAAGGGTTTCGTTACAGACGCGTTTCTGCACCGTGATGTTGGGTTCGGTGACGGTGAGGTCGACGTGGCGAACCAGGGCCTGCGGGTAACCGACGGTGCCCGGCCCCAGGTTGAACACCTGCTCCACCCCGCCGCTTTCGAATACCGCATCGAAGGTGGAGTTGAGGGTGTTGGTGCTGAGGGCGGCATGGACATTGGGCGCAGCGCTGGCGTTCAGCGGGTTGTTCATCAGCCGCGTGGTAGCGTCGGCCTGGAACCATTGATCCATGACCGTGATGCGCTGGGCCGGTACCACCGTGTTGAAGGTCCAGTTGAACCAGCCCTGGTCCAGCGGTGCCGGGGGCGGGTTGAGGGTAATGCCGAGAATGGCCGGGCTGCTGCTCAGCACCGGATCGGTGGAAGAGATGTAGCCCTGGCCCCCGGGGGGGGAGACTGGAAGTTCGTCCACCACCTGGATGTTCTGCACCGCGATGTAGGTGAAGCCCGGGGTCTCGAAGCCGAACCAGCCGCCGGAACGGATGCGGAAGCTGCACTCCTCGCCGATCTGGATCAGGTTGTCCGGACTGCCCGGCGGCGGGTTGTTCTCGGTACAGTTTCCCAGTTGCGTCTTGGTCAGGTTGAAGCCAACCACGCGCGCGCGGATGGCATCGAGTGAGTAGTTGTTGGAGGTGTTGATGACGGGATCGGCGGGCGGGGTAGTGGTGTTCGGGGTCGGGAACCACAGCGGCGTGCCGTTGCTGAGGGTGATCTGTCCCACCAGGTCGGCGCGAAAGGTGAGGTCGTCGGCCAGGAGATCCGCCGCGTCGGAGCTCTTGATCACTTCGAAATCGAGGGTGCGGGTAGCGCCGGGGGCGATGGCGCTACCGGTACAGGCATAGATGGTCGCGTTGAGCGGGATGGCCGCCGGGGTATGCCACACCGCCAGTGGCGGCGGGTTGGTGGTGACGACACACCCGCCGGGCGAGCTCCACACGTCCATGGTGGCGCCGAAGGTGACGTAGGTGACGTAGTCGGCGGCGTCGTGGCCGCCATGGTTGGTCACCGTGACCTGCAACGGCAAACGTTGGGCCGGGTCGTTGGTGAGGATGAAGATCAGTTCGGGACCGGTGATGTCCACATCCAGGTCTTCCGGATTGGAGGTGAAGTTGTCGTTGTAGGGATAACTGGCCGGGTGCTGGATGACCCCCGGATTGCAGAATTGCTCGAAGTCGACGTAGAGCTGGTTGCTCAGGGTGGTGGCGTTGGTCGGGTCGGTGCCGTCGCCGGTATTCTCGGTACGCACGTCCAGGTCCGCCACCAGGTCGTAGTAGGACGGCTCGATCATCACCACGCGGAAGCGGATCACCGCCCTGTCGCCCCGGCGCAACAGGTTGAACTGGTCGGGATGATCCGGATGGGTGGTGGTACTGGTGAGGGAGAACTCCGGCGCGGTGTTGCCCAGCGGATCGGCCGGGTTGCTGCTGGTCAGCGGGAAAGTGCCTGCCACCGGGTTGGTCCAGGTGATGGTGTTGATCACCCCCGGGTAGGCGCCGTACGCGGTGGTCACGGCCAGCGTCGGGGTGAAGGTGGGATCGACCACGTACTGCGCAGGCAATACGTCGCGCAAATTGATGTTCTTCACCGTGCCGCCGGTGTTGTTGAAGATGGTGATGGTCATGGTGCCCTTGCTGCCGACCGGCTGGGCCAGGTTGGTACCGGTCAGGGCGCGGGTGATGGTCAGGCCGTTGTTGACCACCAGTGAGCTGAGCGTGGTGACGGCGCTGCCCGGCGTGGCGCCGGTGGAAGTTGTGGTGGTGTTAACCGTCGGGTCCCCTTCACACCCCCACGTGACGTTGGAGGCGGTGTTGGTGGTGTTGGCGTTGCAGGAATTGGTGATCTTGCCCACCAGATAGATGTAGGCGCTGCCGCCGTTGACCACATCGACGAAGGCGCCCGGTTCATCGTTGTTTGGGTTGCCAAACGGGTCGTCCACGTCGAAGCTGCTGATCGTGTTGCTGGCGGCAACACAGGTCGAACCGCCCGGCAACACACCGTCGTTGTTTGCCAGATTGGTGGCCTGGGTTTCCGAGGGGCAGGCGTAGCTGATGGTGAAGTTGCCGGCGCTCATCAGGTCGTCGAAATGGAGATCCTGCAGGGCGGCAAGGCCGGTGTTCTGTATCCGCACGCGCCAGATCACGTCGTCGTTGATGTTGCCGTAGACGGTGCCGGTGTAGCTGCCACTCCCCTGGGCGGCATCGACGTTGCGTCCCAGTTTGCTGAGCACCGGGTTGGGCTCGCGCAGCGGCAGCGTGCCCGCGCCGGTGCTGTCACTGAAGGGGCCCAGCGGGGGAACACAACTGTTCAGGCTGTAGTCGACCGTGGCGCTGATCAGGCGGCTGGCAGCCAGCAATCCCTCTTCGTTGACCGTTGGAGTATTGCGGCGTACCTGGAAGCGGATCTCGATGGTTTCCAGGTCAGGAGCAGGAGGTGAGTTGTCATCAACCGAGGCGGCCATGCTGGCCAGCGCCGGGATCTGCGCCTGAGTCCAGGTCAGCACCTCGCCGTTGGCACCGCTGACCGTCGGGTCGCCGGTGGGATTGAATGCCCCGCCGTTGATCGAATAGGTTGTGGTACCGGCGCCGCCGTTGTTGTAATAAGTCAGACCGGAAGCGCCGAGGTTTTCGGTGATAGTCAGGTCATCGAGCGTAACGTTGGAGGGGTTGGTGATCAGGATGCTCACCTGGCCAATACCGCACAATTCGCAGTAGCTGAAAGTAGTGAGATTGTTGTGACTGATGACGTTGCTAAAAGGCGCGTCGCCACAGGTGGTGGTCACCGGCGCGGCGAGCGCGGGAACCGGGAAAATCAGCGCCAAAAAGGCCAGCAGTGCGATATTCATATATCGCACGGCACCTCCAGCAATTCCCGACACTACTTTGGACACCATCATAAATTTGCCAACAACCAATAAGTCCGGATCAGGGCGCGCCCTTTACGATCAAACACCCAACTCAGGGATGTATAAATTAATGTGACCAAAATCGACCAAGGCATAGGGGATGAAACCCCATCGGATCATAATGTTACATATAGCACCCTTTCCCGCCCGGTTACAGACCAGTTGTCGGTAATCACCGACCGTTCGGAACCATTTTCCGGCCGCGCCGCCCCTTCACGCAGGGGCGATCAACTGGCGGGCAGGAAGTCGATCGGATAAAGAATGGTCGTGGTTGGCACGCCCGCCTTGGCGCCAAAATTGAAGCGTTGTACCCGCTCAAGAACCTCTTTCACCAGTTCCGGCGCATCCATATCGGTCGATTCCAGCTTGCACAGGGAGACCGTGCCATCCGGCTTGATGCTGAGTCGCAGCATCATTTTTCCCCTGAGCAGCGGGTTCTTGCGCAGTTCGCGGTTGTATATCCGGTAAAGCGCCGCCTTGTAGCGGTCGAAAACGATCTGGATTTCCTCATCGGTGCGCGACGGACCAACACCATCACTCAGCGGCCTGCCGTCGCCGCCACCGCCACCACCGCCAATGTTGCTGGTTACGCGCGAGAAGCCGACGCCACCCAGCCCGTTGCCGCCGCCGCCGCCGGTGCCGACCTGACGGCTGAGTCCGGAGGTGTTGATGCCGCCGCTGCCACTGGTCGCCTGGGCCATGACCAGGTTGCGGCCAGCATTGCCTGCGGCCTTGGCGCCCTGGGTGCTGATGCGCGCCGCACTGCCCAGTTTTGCGTCGGCACTGCCGCCCAGCAGGTCGCTGAAACTCTCCTTGAAGGCCAACACGCCGCTGCCCTCTGCCTTCTTGCGTGCGTTGGCGGTTTCCGACGTTTTCGGCTCGCTGCTGGAAGCTTTGCTTTCATCGATTTCGCGCGGTTTCTCCTCGGGACGTTTCTCCGGCGGTTTCGGCTGCGGCGTCTCCTGTTTTACCAGCCTGACCAGGTTTTCCGGGATCTCCACCACTTTGTTTTCATCCGGAGCCGGCAGCTTCCAGAAGGTGATCAATGCGTTGAAGCAGAGCACGAACAGGAATACCAGGGCCAGGGTCTTGCGGAAACGCCAGTCGTCCTCGCCGTTGCGCGACCAGGGCATGACCATCGGCCGGTAGGGCAGCTGGCGCGCTTGGCGGGTAATCGGATAGTCGTGCTTGGCCGACTCCTCTTTTTCCCGCAGTTCGGCGAGGTCCTCGTAGAGGTCGCCGATGATGCCTTCCTGTTCACGGAACTCGCGATAGAGCGGTTCCTTTTGCTTCTCGATCTCGGCGAGCTGTTGCCGGAAGTCGCCGATCGCGCCCTGTACATGTTGCAGTTGCTGGCTGCGCGCCATTTTGTCCGCCAGCATGCCCCAGAACAGGTTGCCGCCGCCCAACTCTTCCAGTTCCGCCAGTGCCTGGCTGATGTTTTCCAGCAACTGGAATTGCTGGCGCTGATCCGCCAGGTTGTGGAACTGCTGGTCGACAGCATCCAGTTTGTCCTGCAGCACCTGCAGCGATTCTTTCGCCTTGGCGATATCGTCCAGCAGTACTTGTTGTTCTGGTGAGATGAATCGGGTCACGGGATCACGCTAGTTCTGGGTCGATTTCTGGTTAACCGCAAGCGATATGCTGGCATAGCCCGCGCTGGTACAGGAGGACATCAGGGTCTTCAGGACTTTGAACGGTACCGTGCGGTGCGCCATGATGGTGATCTCGTTGCCCTTGGCGATCGCCGCTGTGTTCAGGCCGATGACATTCCCCCTCAGTTTTTGCAGGGAGGCACGTATCGGCTCGACAATGCCACCCTGGCTATTCAGCACTTCGTCGTAAGTGGCGACCGGTTCGCCCTGGATCAGTATCTGCCGCTCGCTGACCATCATGATCACCGTCTGCCGCGGTTTGGCTTCCACCACCGAGTCGGGCAGTTTGATGTCCTTGGGGGGTTCGGCCACCTCCACCGAGGACTGGTTGACCAGCAGGTAGAGCACCAGGATGGTGAACACGTCCATGAGCGAGGTGAGGTTCAGCGCACCCATGCGGTTGCGCTTGGCCCGCGCCATGCGTTTCAGGCGGCGGGTATTCTTCATGGCGCGTCCCCCACGGATATCTGCGGGAACAACACCACGCGATCGATACCCTCATCACCATCCTGCTTCTTCACTTCCGCGACCTTCACCGCATCCATGATATGGATCAGGGTCTCGTATTCGATATCCGGTTCAACCAGCAGGGTCGCCTCTTTGACTTCCTGGTTCTTGTCCTTGAGGCTCTGCAACTGCCTGGAAAGCTCCTTGATGTTGTAATGGTTTTCCACGTTCCTGATGGTGGAGGTGATCTTGTCGCCATCGCTGAGCTGGATCAGGCCCTTGCGCACAATCACTTCAACGGATATCTGCGGCCTCTCCAGTTTGGCGCCGCCGGCCGCCTCGGTGGGCAGGTGCAACTCCTGAATGGTGATGCGGGAGAACACTGCGGTGACCAGCAGGAATGGGATCAACACCACCATCAGGTTAAGAAAGGTGGTGATGTCCAACTCTGCCTGCTGTTCCTCGCGGCGATAGTGGTGTCGTGACTTTCTGGCCATGGGCTGTCTGTCCGCCTATTGAGGCTGCGAACCCTTCCTTGCGCTGGCGGAAATGATGTTGAGGGTCTTCACCGAAATCATTTCCAGACTGTCGACGATGCTGCCTGCCTTGGAGTTGAGAAAGGAGTGGATGATCAGCAGCGGAATCGCGGTGATCAGGCCGAAGGCCGTGGTGTTCATCGCCACCGAGATGCTGGCGGAGAGCAGGTCGGCCTTCTCCGCCGGATTGGCGTTGGCCACCGCGTTGAACGCGGCAATCAGGCCGATAATGGTACCGAGCAGCCCGAGCAGGGTGGAAAGGTTGGCATACAGCGCGATGTAGTTGATGCGCTTTTCCAGTTGCGGGATGATCTCCATCATCCCCTCTTCCATCGCGATCTCGATATCGTCGCGGCGGCGTACCGTGCCCTGGCGTTCCAGTCCCGCTTCCAGCAGGCGGCTGACTGACGTTTTGTTGTTGGCGAGCATCTCCCGTGCGGCGTCGAAGTCGCCAGCAACCATCGCCGGATGCAACTGCTCCCAAATCTTGCGATTGGAGCGTTCTTCCTTGCTGAGTTTAAAAAAGCGCTCGATGCCGATGGAAAGACCGATGGAACCGGCCAGCAAAATCGGATACATCCAGAAACCGCCGCTGATAAAAAAACTAACAATACTGTCGATGAATCCCATTATTTAGTCCTCGTCACTATTCGCGTTGAACACATGGCCTACTTCCCTTTTCTGATTTCGTAAAAATCGAGCTCGCGCATGAACACCTCCCTGTCTACCGGCTTCATCGAGTCGTCCATCAAACCCGAATGCAGACCGGAGTCGGAACCGATCTCGGAACTCTTCCAGGGCACGATGACCAGCGACTTGGGCGCCTCATTGTTTCCGACGATGGAAATCCCGGAAAGGGTTTTTGCCGCACCCGGCTTGCCGGGCGTTTCTGCGGCAAGCGCCTGCAACGGGAAGAAAACCAGTACCGGCAACACCATTCCCGCCAGCACGGCAATTAACCGCCCGATTTTTGTTTCGCGCCGATTATCCATAACTTGACCTCTTCGTCATCGGGAAGTGCTCTATTGTAGGCTTCATATTGATCAAGAGCGCAGCGCAGGTCGTTGAGATAGAGTTCGCAAAGAACACCGAGATTCTTGCGCGCGGGCAAAAAGGACGGGTATCTGACCAGTAGACTTTCATATAGTTTCCTTGCCTCGGCAAATCGTCCGGTTCTCCTGTAGAGCAGCGCATATTCGTTCATCGTGACCGGGTGATCGGGATTGATCGCAAGCGCCCGTTTCAGGTTGTCTTCCGCAAGCCCCATTTCACCCGTCATTTCGTAGGCCAATGCAATATTAACGTATGGTGCTGAATTGTTTTGTGATTTTTGTGCAACTTTTTGCAACAATTTGATTGCTTCCGCATACTTTCTTGTGCGCAACAGCACAAGTGCCGCATCGAAATCCTCGCGCACCGCACGGTCGACGCTGCGATTTTCATAAAAAGAAATGACATCGCTGGCACCGTCACTACGCCGCGCTTCGCTCGCGCCTTCGCCTTGATGTGCTTCGTTGGCTCCAGCGTCGCGCACTTCGCCGGATCCGGCGCATCCTGTCAGGAGCGCAAGTACGCACAGCAATACAGCGCTGCCGGGCAGCGCGCGGAAGAGAACAACATTCTTGACCGGGTTCGGCGTTTTCATCTCAGCGTACCCCTGCTGCTTGGTTGGCCTGGGCGGCGACATTTCCGCCATCATCTGTTTCCATTTTGCTTTGGCTGTTGCCATCAACCGCCAATGTCTTGTCGGCGCTCTGTCCCGGAACGTAGCGATAGCCGTCGATGCTGGCTATGAATCCGGTGCTCTGCTCCTTGCGCGCATAGGCCGCAGGGACGAGTGCTGCCAATTTGGCGATACTCTTGTCGATCCATGTGCTGAACACACCCAGTTGCATCAACTCCAGGTTCTTCTTGTGGGTGGCGATGGCTTTTTCCTCGAAGGGATAGATTTGTTCCTCCAGCGCCAGTTCATACTGTTCAAGTTCTTCGGCGTTAAGATTGGTCGGACGCTCCGATTCGGCCAAGGCACGGCTGAAATCATAGTAAATCTCGGCTATGTAATAAGTCGCCGCCGCAGTAACGTCGCCCACCTGGAAATCGACAAGTTTGGTGTAGGCCTTGATCGCCTCCTGCATGTACTGCTTCTTCTTTTTCAGGTTGTCCTTGAACGGTTTGCTCAGTTTCACCGCCACCACTTTATCGTAGGCGTCCCCGGTGAACACCAGCGAGGCCTGCGCCGCCAGGTATTTGGTGCGCTCGTTACGCGCGCTGCCGGCGGAGGCATCCATCTTGATGAGCTGCTTCAGGACATCCTTGTACATCGAGTCGTTACCCGACTTCTTGTATACCCCGGCCATGCGATAGTAGATATCCATCGCCTGATCCAGCGGTTTGGGGAACAGTTTCACGTAGCGCTTGTAGATCGACAGTTCTTTTTCCGCCACGCCGCTCTGGCGATAAAGTTCGGCGGCGATGTCCAGTGAGCCGCGGCGGATGTCTTCCTCCTTTGCTTCACGCTCGATGCGTTCGTACTCGGCGGCGGCCATTTCCAGACGGCCGTCGGAACGGTAGACGAAGGCGATCTTCTTGGTGACGTCGGGCTGCAACTTGTTGCCGGGGAAATTCTTGCGGAAGTTCTCCAGTACGGTGGCAGCACGCTGCCAGTCTTCCAGCTTGATCAGCGCGGCGGCGGCATCGTATTCGGCAGTGACCCGGATGGACGACGCGGGTGCCCGTTCGCCGATGCGCAGGAAATGATCTGCTGCGGTCTTGTAATCCCCCGCCTGGTTGGCCTGTTCGCCCTGCTTGTAGATCGCCGCCGCCATGTTATCCAGCACCTTGGCGCGCAATTTATCCTCGGGCGCCATCAGCGCCAGTGCGTGGTTATAGCCGTCTTCCGCTTCGGCATAGCGGGACTGATCCAGTGCTGCGTGAGCGACCACCAGCCAGGCGGAGCGAATCAGATCCTTGTCCGCCTTGGGGAAGTTGTCGATCAATTTGTGCGCGGTCTTGCTCGCCAGTTCGTAGTTGCGCATCTCATAAAGTTCGTCTGCCGTGGCGCTGAGTACGGCAGGCACCTTCTCGTGCTGCGGGAAGGTGTCGGCAAACTTGAGCGAGCTCTGGATCGAGCGCTGTGTCACCTCGCCGCGCTTGCCTTCCGGCGTCGCCTTGATCAGTTCGCGCCAGGCGTAGACCGCCGCATAGGCGGCGGCGGACGACTTCTCGTGGGCCGGGTAGTCGTAGGCCGTATGCTCGTAGGCTGCAGCCGCTTCGCCGTAGTCCTTGTTTTCCAGCATCAGGTCGGCCATCTGGTAGTTGAGCGCGGGAGATTCGGGCTCGCTGGGGAAGGAAGCAAGGTAATTGCGATACCAGAGTTGCGCCTCGCGGTAATTGTCGCGCTTCTCATCGGCACTCCGGGATTTCTGGTAACCGGCATGGTAGTGGTTCGCCAGGTCCTTGAGGTTCTGTTTGAGGAAGCCGACCACGTCGGGACGCTTCTTGATGTCGAAGTAGCGCCAGTACTCGGCATTCAGCGCATAGGTCTTGGCGAACTCCTTCTTCTGTTCCACCACCAGTTGGCCGAATTGGCCCTTCTGGTAGATTTCGATCATGCGCATATGGAACTGCGGCGAAACCTCGTGGAAGGGGTAAAGGTCCACGAAGGTTTTATAGGCCGTCGCCGCGTCGCTGTAGCGCCGCTTGTCCAGATAGAAATCGGCCAAATGGCTGTAGACCTTCTGCTCGTAGTCGCGCTTGCCGTGACTGCCGAAGAATTCGACCACTGAGCTGGCGCCGCCCAGGTTGGAAAAACTGAGACTGATGACGCGGAAGGTGTCGTCAATGCGCTGGCTTTCGCCCTGGTCATGCTGCTGGTCGAAGTCGTAGCCGACGGAGACTTTGTAGTCGAGCAGGGCGACAAATTTCTCCACGCCTTCGTCATAGAGCTCCTGCTTGTAAAGCGACCAGCCCAGTTTGTAGAGCGCCAGTTCGTAATAGGATGATCCTTTGCCCATGGCGACGACGGCCTTGTAGGCTTCCTCGGCGTCAAGGAATTTCTTGCGCGTGAAATAGTATTCGGCGCGGCGGAACTGCACCTCATCCAGATAGCGCGAGTTGGGATAGACTTTGACAAAGCGGTTCATCACGTCCATCGCCTGCTCCACCTCGCCCAGCTCCTGGTAGGCGCGGGACAACTGGTAGAGCACCTGGTCGTTGCGTTCGTAAAGCGGATACTTTGCCAGCAATTTCTTGTACAGCTCCACCGCTTCGCGCGCATTGGCATTTTCCAGATCGGCGGCAGCCTCCGCCGTCGGCGCGGCAATTCCGGTTTCATTTTGTGGCGGCAGTTTTTCGCCCTTGGCGACACGTTTCTCGAAGCTCTTTTCCGATTCCTTGCTTTTCTTGCCGGCGGCGGGGATGCGCGCTGTTTCCGCACCACTCACGGCAGGCGGGGTGACGGATTGTGGTTTGTCCAGCGGCGGCCTTGCCACGGCTGTTGCGGGCGCGGTGGCCGGTGCTGTTTTTGCGCCCTCCTGTACATAGCCGTATTCCTGCTCGAGCTTGAGGTCGGCCAGTCGGCGCAGCGCTTCCGGCGTCATCGCCGACTCCGGCGTCTGTTCGAGAAAGTGGCGGTAACTCTGCATCGCTTTCTCCAGTCCGTCCTCCACCGTTTCATCCTTGAGTTCAGGTTCCACGTTGCGCAAGTCAGCCAGCGTGCCGCGATTGACCAGGGCGCAGGAAGCGAGGAAGAGGGGAAAAAGGAGGGCAAAGAGGAGACGCATCATTGTCCACCCTGCCCTGCGGCCGGCGCTTGTTGCACCGCCGGTTGTTCTGCCTTGGGTGCATCCGTGGCCGGCTTCTTCTGCTCCGCTTCGAGCCGCACCGTCTCCTCTTCGGACTTGGCTTTGGTGGCGCGGTCGTAGTTCTCCGCCATGGCGAAGCGGGCCTGCACCTGGTATTCCTCCAGCTTCTGGCGGCGGCGCACCAGTTCGTTGACCGCCATGACCTCCAGCAGGTTACCCTGCCGCGCCATCAGTGTGTTCACCGTGGTAAGGGCGTTGCCGGTCTTGATGCCGAGACGGCGAATCTGCTCGTCATAGCCCTGATAACTCTGGGTGGCCGCCTGGCGGGTGCGCACAAAGGAGGCGTAGTTTTCCTGCAAGGCGGCGATATCCTTGTCCAGCGCCGCCAGGTGGTCGAAGGCCTCGGTAAGACGCGCGTGGTAGTTGGTCGTGATATTCCACTGAATGGCGCCCTTGAGACGCTCGATGCGGTGGCGGGTAGCGGCGTCGACAGGCTTGCCCTTGAGGCGCTTTTCCATCGCGGCGATATCCTCGTTGGCAATCCGCTCGCGGGCGGTTGCCAGGAATTCGGGCTGCGGCGCCACCAGCATTTTCTTCAGTTTTTTGTCCAGCCGTTCACGCTGCTCCATGCGCAGGCGGATCACCGAGTCGAGTTTGCGGAATTGCGCGTCGATGGAGGGTAGCAGCGGTTCGTAGTAGCGGCGGCGCAATTCGATGATGTCGTTATAGGCTGTGTAGTTGGTGCCCCATGATTCAAGGCGCTGGCGCAAATCTTCCAGGTCGAGATAGTTCTGCAGCATCGCCTGAAAATCATTGGAAGCCATCAGCTCCATCAGGTAGAAGGTCTCCGGAGTCTGCGGCAATTCGCGCAAACGGATCACCCAGTCCTTGTCCGTGCGTCCCTCTTCGCGCACCAGCGCCTGCAGGAAGCGGCCCTGTTTGATGCTGTCGATGGAAGCGTCCAGCTTGTCCAGCTCGCCGCCGATCTTTTCCAGCGCACTGCCATAGAGCAGCGCGGATTTGCCGTAGTAACCGAGTTGCGCATAGGCGTAGGGTACACCGAGCAACGCTTCCTGCACCGCAGGGTCGGTCACGTTACGTTTGAACAGAATGCTCCACGGCACCAGCGCGTGTTTGAAATCTTCGCGCTTGATGTCGGCCCAGCCCGCCCCCAGCAGGGCGCGGTTGGAGAATGGTCCTTCGAGGCGCACCCGCTCCAGGTATGTGCCGGCCAATTGCGCCTCGCCCTTCTCCAGCAGACGGCTGCCCAGCACCAGGTTGGCCTTGTCGCGAATCGCTTCCGTTGCGCGTTCGCTGCCGGAAACGCTGCCCGCCCTGTCCATCGCGGCGACACCCTGTGCATACCGTTGCTGGGCAAACAGGGAGACACCACGGTTGTAGGCGGCAAACCCCTGGTAACCGCTCTTTCCTTCCAGGGCGGAAAATATCTTTTCCGCATCGCCAAAGCGGCCGTTCGCCAGATAGACCTGGCCCCTGAGGAAGGCGATGTTGTTTTCCATTCCCGCCGGCAGTTCGCCCTTGATGCGCTCGATGGCGTGCAGGGCGTTGCCGTAATCCTGGGTCTGGAAGAACAGCCGCGACAGGCGGTAGATCGCCTCGTTGCGCACCGGCGCGGGAACGTTGCCCTCGATCACCGCACTGATCGCCCGGCCCGCGCGCTGGTGCATGCGGTAACCCAGTTCGAAATCACCGACCGAAAACTCCGCCTGGTTGATGTGATAGTGCAGCGAGTCGAGCAACGGTTCGTCGACGCCGTAATACTGGGTCAGTTCGGCATCAAGACGGGAAATGGCATCGAAATGGCGCTGCTGGTAGGCGTAATAGAGCGCCTCGCCAAAGTAAGGATCCTTCAGTGCGGTGGACGCAGCCGCGCTCGCCAGCGTTGAACCGGATACCAGCAACAGGGCAACCAGACGGAGGGTTTTGCCGGCCATGGTCACCAGTCTTTGAATTCGATTCCGTTGCTGCGCACACCGGGGCCGGCCAGATTGATCTCGACCAGGCCCGGGCCTATCCCTTTCTTGAAACGGTATTCGGCGGTCTGGCGCTGCTCCTTGCCGTCAGCGCTCTTGCCGAGGGAACCCACCTTGAGCAGATGTTCGCCGGTCTGCACATTGCCGGTGTAGATGCGCTGCATGCCACCGGCCCGTAGCGCCTCCAGTTCCTTGAAGGAGTAAATATAGGTGGCGACAGGTTTGCCGTCGAGCATGACCTCCACCGAATCAAGGCGGAACTTGTCCTTGCCGGTGAGGGAGACGAACAGAGAGACCTGGGTGTTGGAGGGATAGAGCAGTTTCTCTTCGAGCAGCTTCAGTTCGCTGGAGATCGAAAGCACATCCTTCTTGATCTCCTGCACCTGCTCGTCGATGCCTTTGATCTGCTCGCGGGACACTTCTTCCGCTTGCGCAGGGACGGAAAATTGAAGTGCCATCCATAACAAACCGTATATCACTCGTGACATAGCAAAACCTCGCACTTTTTGACAACCGGCTTCATCAGACCATGATCCATTGGCTGAAACCTTTCTTAAGAATAATGTATTTACCCAGGACAGGATACAAATCTTCATTGCGCTTTGCGTAAACAGAGACAGACATCATCCGGGACAATTGCCAAGTCGCCAACAAATTGAACCGGGTTTGATTTTTGCAGCTTCATTTGCCGCCGCAACCGATCCATCAAAAGGATCCTGATATTGGCATAGGAGGTGATTTTACGACGATTGGTTCAATTGGTGCCGGCATGGGACATCCTCTGAATGCTAAACGTATTCGAATTGAGCACCGGCTGCCCGCTTGGCGAGAGGCGGGTACTCCGACGAGCGGTTGGTCGCGAGAGACAACATCGAGCTTCATTCAAAATTTTCTTTCGCCTGATAATGCCTGAATAAAAGGGGACTGCAAGGAGTCTATTCCCATTTTATTTACTTCAACAAAACAATTCCAACGCCGCCCGATTTTCCGTTCTTTTTTGCTCGTTCCGACGAGCGGTTGGATGTGCGAAACGGTAGCCAGTATCGCCAACCAATATTTACGTATGAAAATAATTGAATTCAAGACGGCTGCATTGAACTCATTCTCCGGGCGCGCTCAAGAACTGAGCGCGAAGTGCTCCCTGTCCGGTTCAGATCGCGTTGATGGCAGTCAGGCCACCCATGTAAGGACGCAGCACTTCGGGAACCTTCACGCTGCCGTCGGCTTGCTGGTAGTTCTCCAGCACCGCCACCAGCGTACGCCCCACGGCCAGGCCGGAGCCGTTGAGGGTATGCACCAACTCCGGCTTGCCCGCCGCATTGCGGAAACGTGCCTGCATGCGGCGCGCCTGGAAGGCTTCGAAGTTGGAACAGGAGGAAATCTCGCGGTAGGTGTTTTGCGCCGGCAACCATACTTCGATGTCGTAGGTGGTAGCAGCGGAGAAGCCCATGTCGCCCGTGCATAACTTCACCACGCGGTACGGCAGGCCGAGTTGCTTGAGGATGGTCTCGGCATGGCCGAGCAAACCTTCCAGCGCTTCGTAGGATTTTTCCGGATGCACGATCTGCACCAACTCCACCTTGTCGAACTGGTGCTGGCGGATCATGCCGCGCGTGTCGCGGCCATAGGAACCGGCTTCGCTGCGGAAGCACGGCGTGTGCGCCACGAATTTCATGGGCAGCTTTTCCAGGGCCACGATCTCATCGCGCACCATGTTGGTGACGGGGACTTCGGCGGTGGGGATGAGGTAGAGTTTTGTTGAAAGCTCTGCCATCTTTTCAGGATCGAGCAAATCCTTCAACTGTCCCGTTCCACCTTTTGTAGCTGAAAATAGGTCTTCCTCGAACTTGGGCAACTGCCCGGTGCCGCGCATCGACTCCGCATTTACCAAGTAAGGAACATAGGTCTCGGTGTAGCCGTGCTTCTCGGTATGCGTGTCGAGCATGAACTGCGCGAGTGCGCGATGCAGCCGTGCCAGCGGGCCTTTCAGCAGCGAGAAGCGCGCACCGGCAATCTTGGTGGCCGTCTCGAAATCCAGCCCGCCCAGACCTTCGCCAATACTGACGTGATCCTGCACTTCGAACGCGAACTTGGGTATCTCGCCAACTTTGCGCACTTCGACGTTTTCGGTTTCCGATTTTCCGACCGGCACGCTCGCATGCGGTGTGTTGGGAATGACCGCAAGAAATGCATCCATTTCCTGCAGCAGCACAGGCAGCTTGGCTTCGAGCTGCTTCAGCTCTTCGCCCAGCGCACCCACCTCGGCCATGATCGCCGTAGTGTCCTCGCCCTTGGCTTTGGCTTGACCGATCAGTTTGGAAGAAGCGTTGCGTTTGGCCTGCAGTTCCTGTGTGCGGGTCTGGATGGTCTTGCGTTCGGCTTCGAGTTGCTCGAACTTCGCGGTGTCCAGCGGGTAACCGCGTGTCGCCAGGCGGGCGGCTGTAGCAGCCAGTTCGTTGCGCAATGTTTGTATGTCTAACATGAGAACCTCAAATCACTCTGTGTCATCAACGTAGGATGGGTTGAGTGAAACGATACCCATCGAACAAAACGGTGGGTTACGCTGCGCTAACCCACCCTACATTATTTATTTCTGTTTCGCCTTCGCATCCAACTGCCGTAAATGCGCCAGCTTCTCCGCGATCTTCGCTTCCAGCCCGCGGTCGGTGGGCTCGTAGAAACTCACTTCAGGCATCCCGTCAGGAAAATAATTCTCGCCCGCCGCATACCCTTCGGCTTCATCCTGCGCGTAACGGTAGCCCTTGCCGTAATCCAGTTGCTTCATCAATTTGGTCGGCGCGTTGCGCAAGTGCAGCGGCACTTCGCGCGAACTGTCCTGGCCGACGAAGGCGCGGGCGGCATTATACGCGACATAGCCCGCGTTCGATTTTGCTGCGACGGCGAGGTACAGCACGGCCTGCGCCAGCGCGAGCTCGCCTTCCGGCGAGCCGAGGCGTTCATAAGTGGCAGCAGCCTCGTTGCACAGCTGGATGGCGCGCGGATCGGCCAGGCCGATGTCTTCCCAGGCCATGCGCACGATGCGCCGCGCCAGGTAGCGCGGGTCGGCGCCACCGTCCAGCATGCGCACCAGCCAGTACAGCGCTGCATCGGGGCTGGAGCCGCGTACCGATTTGTGCAGCGCGGAGATCTGGTCGTAGAACGCTTCGCCGCCCTTGTCGAAACGGCGCAGTTTTTGCGCCAGCGTGGCATCAAGGAATTTCGCATCGATTTTGCTCACCTTGGCCGCCTGCGCCGCTGTCTGCAATTGCTCCAGCACGTTGAGCAGGCGCCGCGCATCGCCGTCGGCATAACCGACAATGCGCTCGCGCGCCGCCGCATCAAATGTAATGTCCGGCAATGCCGTTTGCTGCGCGCGCTCGAACAATAGCCCCATCTCGGCATCGGACAGCGATTGCAGCACATACACCTGCGCACGCGACAGCAGCGCGTTGTTCAATTCAAATGAGGGATTCTCGGTGGTCGCGCCGATGAAGGTCACCAGCCCCTGCTCGACGAAGGGCAGGAACGCATCCTGCTGCGACTTGTTGAAACGGTGGACTTCATCCACGAACAGGATGGTGTGGCGGCCGTTCTGCTGCAGGGTCTGCTCGGCCTGGGCGATGGCGTCGCGGATGTCCTTCACCCCGGACAGCACTGCCGACAGGGGTACAAAATCCGCGTCAAAAGCGGATGCCATCAGCCGCGCCAACGTGGTCTTGCCCACCCCCGGTGGCCCCCACAGGATCATGGAATGCAGCTTGCCGGACTGGAACGCGAGGCGCAGCGGCTTGCCTTCGCCCAGCAGATGGGATTGCCCGATGACTTCGTCGATGTGTTTCGGACGCAAACGCTCGGCGAGCGGGGCGGCGGGTTTGTTGGGGGCGAAAAGGTCAGTCATCACTCAAGTCCATCAATACCTGTAGGTGCGAATTCATTCGCACTCATAACATGCTTTGTGCGAATAAATTCGCACCTACAGCCATATTGCATCCCATAACGGGTAGTCTCCAATGTGTTCCACCAACCCGGCTCGAAGCGGATTGGCCACAATATAGCGGGCAACGCCCTGCACATCTTCATCCTGGCGCAACGCGTGATCGTAGAACGCCCTTTGCCATAATGCGCCTTGCCGATGCAGATAGCGATTTACCCAGTGTGCGGAACGCGCTTTGAAGCGTTTGATCGTCGCGGACAAGTCTGCATCTGCGCCCAACTGAAACAACCAATGAACATGATCTGGCATGACAACCCATGCAAATGAACTCACCGCTTCATCGTCATGCAGGATTCGCATCTCTTCCACCACACAGCGCGCACAGTGAAAGTCGGCAAAATAACGCTTCTCCCGCTCTCGCAATACTGTGGTTACATGATAGGCGCGTTGGGATTCGCTATAACGGCCTTTAAGTAAATCGTCGTAGGACATGATCATGCAATGCGGTCGAATAAATTCGACCCTACAAGCTTGTGATCCCTGACTAAATGTAGGTGCGAATTCATTCGCACAACTCACTCACCCAGCACATCCGCCCCCTTGGGCGGCACGAATTTGAATAGTTGCGATGGCAAGGACGGATTGTTTTTCAACCCGGTAAAGCGCAATTCAGTGCGATGGCCGAAGGCGTCGTGCAATTCCATCACCACCAGTTCCGACTGGCCGTTGAAACCCATGAGTATTTTTTCAAAAGTCGATTCTGCCGACTTGGGCGTGGCTTGCAGCCATTCCAGACCGTCGCTGTTTTCGATGTTCCTGAGCGCAAAGTCACGTTCGATCTCGTTGTTGCCGGAGAGCAAAGCCGCCGGACTGCTGCCCAGCGCGGCATCCAGTTTTTTGACCGTGACCTGGTTCAGGTCAACGTCGTACATCCAGAACTTTTTGCCGTCGCCGACGATGATCTGCTCATACGGCTTCTCGTAGACCCAGCGGAATTTTCCCGGACGTTGGAATTGCATGGTGCCGGACGCGCTCTGGATGCGCTTGCCGTTCTTGTCCTGCACTTCCTGGGTGAAGTTCGCCTGTGCGGAATGTGTTGCGGCGATAAATGTTTTCAATCTGTCCGTGGCCGCCGCGTGCGCAGCGAACGCTGCAAAACACAAGGCAGCAAGGAATAGTTTTTTCAGCATGATTATTCCGATCGGGAGGGGGCCAGCACTTCACGGTTGCCGTTGCTCTGCATCGTCGACACCAGCCCGGCTTTTTCCATCGCCTCGATCAGGCGTGCGGCGCGGTTGTAACCGATGCGCAGATGACGCTGCACCAGCGAAATCGACGGACGGCGCGTCTTCAATACGATTTCCACGGCCTGGTCGTACAGCGGGTCGGCTTCGGCATTGGCACCGCCGTCCAGTTCGCCGTTTTCCCCGTTCTGTTCGTCCAGCGAGTTCAGTATGCCTTCGATGTAGTTCGGTTCGCCCTGCGCCTTGAGGTGCTCGGTGACGCGATGCACTTCCTGGTCGGAAACGAACGCACCGTGCACGCGTTGCGGATAGCCGCTGCCCGGTGGCAGGTAAAGCATGTCGCCCTGTCCCAACAGGGCTTCCGCGCCCATCTGGTCGAGGATGGTGCGCGAGTCGATCTTGCTCGACACCTGGAATGCCACGCGCGTCGGCACGTTGGCCTTGATCAGGCCGGTGATCACATCCACCGAGGGACGCTGTGTCGCCAGCACCAGATGGATGCCGGACGCACGCGCCTTCTGCGCCAGGCGTGCAATGAGTTCTTCCACCTTCTTGCCCACCACCATCATCAGGTCGGCCAGTTCATCGATGAAGATGACGATGAACGGCAACTCTTCCAGAGGTTCGGGATTCTCCGGCGTAATGGTGAACGGGTTGGTCAGCGGTTTGCCGGACTTGATGGCATCGCGCACTTGCTGGTTGTAACCCGCAATGTTGCGCACGCCCAATGCCGACATCAGCTTGTAACGCTTGTCCATCTCCTGCACGCCCCAGTTAAGCGCGGACGCAGCCTGGCGCATGTCGGTGACTACGGGCGCCAGCAGGTGCGGAATGCCTTCGTACACCGACAGTTCCAGCATCTTGGGGTCGACCAGCAGCAGGCGCACTTGCTGCGGCGAGGATTTGTACAGCAGGCTCAGGATCATGGCGTTGATCGCCACCGATTTGCCGGAACCCGTAGTGCCCGCCACCAGCACGTGCGGCATTTTGCCGAGGTCGGCAACGACCGGCTTGCCCGAGATGTCCTTGCCCATCGCGATGGTCAACGGCGAATGCATTTCGGCATACACCTGCGAGCCCAGAATTTCCGACAGGTGCACGATTTGCCGTTTCGGGTTGGGCAGTTCCAATGCCATGTAGCTCTTGCCGGGAATGGTCTCGACCACGCGGATGCTCACGACCGACAATGCGCGCGCCAGGTCGCGCACCAGATTCATGATCTGGCTGCCTTTCACCCCCACGGCGGGATCGATTTCGTAACGCGTGATGACCGGGCCCGGATAGGCGCCGACCACTTTGACTTCCACACCGAAATCCTTGAGCTTGCGTTCGATCAAGCGCGACGTGAATTCCAGCGTCTCGGCGGAAACCACCTCGAGTTGCTGTTTTGCCTCATCCAGCAGGTGCAACGGCGGCAAGTCCGAGTCCGGCATGTCGGCGAACAGCGAAACCTGTTTTTCCTTGTCCACACGCCTGGAACGCGGCACTTCGAATACGGGCGTCCCGATGTGGATAGGCTGGTGCTCTTCCACGCGCCGCTTTTCTTCTTCCACCAGCGCGTTGCGTTCCTGCATCGCAAGCGCACCCATGCGTTTGTCCTGCCGCGTTTGCCAGGCATTGCGCACCCACAGATAACTGTCTTCCAGCACGCCGCCCAGTTTGTCTATGAGGCGCAGCCAGGACAGGCCGGTATAGAGACTGAAACTCGCCACCATCAGCGCCAGCAGAAACAGGGTTGCCCCGATATAGCCCAGCGTATGCGCCAGCGCATCACCCAGCGCCGCACCCAGCATGCCGCCCGGCGCCAGCGGCAAGGTGACTTTCCACGTATAGAGACGCAGAGCCTCAAGCGCACTGCTGGAAAACAGCAGTACGGCAAAACCCAGCAACGACACCCACAAGGCGCGCGGATCAAACAGGCTGTCGGAGCGTATGCGGTGGTAACCCGCCCACACGCGTTGCAGCAGCAGCGTCACCAGCCACCAGGCGGAAAAACCGAACATGTAAAGCAGCACATCGGACAGCCATGCGCCCAGTGTGCCGCCGGGATTGTGCAGCACGGCTGCGCCGCTCGCGCTGTGCGACCAGGAAGGGTCGGCGCGGTCAAAGCCGAACAGGATGAGGATAAGATACAGCGCCACCGCCACCAGCAACACCCAGCGCGATTCGCGCAACAGGCCGAGCAGTCTTTCCGGCAGCGGCGGACGGGGACTGGCGGGTGGCGCCATCAACCGGCCTCGGCGTCGTTGGGCGCAGGCGGCAGGAATCCCAGACGGCGTGCGGCACTGACCGCTTCCAGCCTGGAGTTGACATGCAGAGCCTGATACACGGCTGCGGTGTGAATCTTGACCGTACCCTCGGCCAGGTTCATCTGCTTCGAGATTTCCTTGTTCGCCATGCCGGAAGCAAGATAGGTGAGCACCTCGAGCTGGCGCGAGGTGAGGCCAAACTTGGCGGCTCGCTGCGAGCGCTTGTTGACTTGCGTCACACCCTGGTCGACGTTATTCACCGCCTGTTGCAGCAACTGGGGCGGCAGGTAGATTCCACCCTCCAGCACCATGCGCAGGGCCGACAGCATGATCTTGCTCGACGACATCTTGGAGATGAATCCCATCGCGCCCGATTCCATCACGCTTTCGATATCGTCGCGATGGTCGGAACCCGACACCACCACCAGCGGAATCTCGGGATGGCGCAAATGGAAAAACTGAATCGACGGCACGCCCTCGCTGCCGGGCATGTTCAAGTCGAGCAAAGCAAGATCGACATCGGGATTGTCGTGCACCAGTTGCAGTGCATCCTGAAAGTTCCCCGAATCCAGTATTTCGACTTCATCGGCCAATTGCTGCAATACATAGCGCATCCCATCGCGAAACAGCGCGTGATCGTCCGCCATTAATACCTTGATTTTCATCTTGTACCCCTTCTTCCCTTGGCACCCGCAATCATACCACTCCCTACATATCCTTCTCGTTTTCACCATGCAGGGCGAAATACATCATCGCCCGCAAACGCATTGGCGCAATGGGCTTGTGCAGCAAAATTGCGCCGCTGTCGTGAATTTCGTGCAGTGTTTCGCTGGCGGTATCGCCGGTCAACACCACCGCCGGCATCCCGTTGCCCCAGAGTTCGCGCATGCGCTGGATGACGTGAATGGCGGTCATGCCATGCGGCAGGCGGTAATCGCACACCAGCAGATCCGGCCTGAGTCCGGCAATATCCAGCTTGCGCATCACGTCTTCGGCAAACTCGCCCGCCACCACCTTGCACCCCCATTGTTCCATGAGGTCGGCCGATTGTTCGCGTATATCACTATCGTCTTCCACCAGCGCCACCACGATGTTGTTCAGTTCGTAATGGGAATGGGTGATGACAAACGGCTGCGCCAGATTCTGGGAATTGCCTGTCGGCACCTCGAAACTGAACGCGGAACCGACTCCCGGCTTCGATCTGACATGCACTTTGCATTCCAGCAGACTTTCGATGCGGCGCACGATGGCCAGCCCCAGCCCCAGCCCTTTGCGGCGGTCCCGATGCGGATTGTCCGCCTGATAATATTCCTCAAAGATATGCGGAATTGTCTCGGCCCGGATGCCGATACCGGTATCGGCAACTTCCAGACCCACTTTTCCCTCCTGGCAAGTACAGCGCAACGCCACGCCGCCGCTGTCGCAATAGCGGATGGCATTGGAAATCAGGTTGCGCAACAGGCGCTCCAGCAGGAACGGATCGCTATAGATCACCACCCTGCAAACATGATCCGGGTCGCCATCCCTTGCCTCGCAGATCGGCAACTGAAAGCTCAGTCCCTTGGCCTGGGCCAGCGGTGCAAAATCGCCGTATAACCGGTCGAACAGGTTTGCCAGCAGAAAATGCTGCTTGCGCGGCTCGACAATACCCGCGTCCAGGCGCGAGACGTCCAGCAGGTCGTCGAACATGTCGACCAACGCATTGACCGATTTGCCGATCTGTCCGGCCAGACGCACCGTATCTTTTTCCTTGGCTGTATCCAGCAAAGCATCGCTGAACAAGCGCAATGCCTGCAACGGCTGGCGCAGGTCGTGGCTGGCTGTGGCAAGGAATCTGGATTTGGCCTGACTGGCCTGCACCGCCTCGATACGCGAAGCTTCAGCCTCCCGCTTGCGTTCCAGCAGGGCGCCGACCAGGAGTTCGTTCTCGAATCTGCGCCGTTGCGACTGTTCGAAGGTACGGATCAGCTCCATGGCGGATTTGAGAACGTACACACAAAACATGCTCAACATGACAAACAGTATCCAGTGCGTCGTATTGTTCGCCCACGCCAGCCGGCCCAGCAAGGGAAAAATAATGCCGGCCTGGTAAATGAACATGGAAGGGGGATGAAAAGGGTTGCTGGTTGCCGCGCCCGCCGACAAACCCATCACCACGCAAATCAGCAAGGCCTGGTAGGCCAGATCGCCGGGCACGAACATGAGCACCCCGGCACTGCCCCAGGTAAAGGCGGCCAGCGCGGTCAGTCCTTTAAACAGCCGATTCCAGTCCTGATTCTGCGCAACGGTCTTGGTCCGCAGGCGACGGCTACGCCAGAAATAAAACTCGATCAGGATTACGCAGAAAACTGCCGCCAGCCAGGCTTCCAGTACACCATGCGCTATCTTGTCCCACACCAGCATGACCAATAGCGGCGCCAGAACCAGTTCCGAGACGAGCATCAACGGATAACTGTTGATACGGGCCCGGATCTGCTCCACGCGTATAAGCAGATTGGTTTCGTTTATTTCGAAACGCCACAGATCGGTCAACGAACTCATTTGAATGCCAGTAACAGCCTGATGTCATGCGCCAGCAACGCTGCGGGCTGCGCATAGGGCGACAGCAGCACCGGCTTGCCGCCGGGCGCGATGAGATAAGTTCCGGCGGAATGGTCCAGATCGTAGCCGCCGTTCTTGTTCGGTTGCTTCTGGTAGATCACGCCGAATGCCTGCGCCGCCTGTGCCGTCGCCATACTGTCGCCGGACAAGCCCTTGAATGTGGGATAGAACGCGGGCGGATATTGCGCCAGCATGTCGCGCGTGTCGCGTTCCGGATCGAGTGTGACGAACAACACCTGCACCTTGTCCGCATCCTTGCCCAGTTCGCGCATCACCTGCGCCAGGTCGGCCAGCGTGGTGGGGCATATTTGCGGGCAGTGCGTATAACCGAAAAACAGCACCACCACCTTGCCGCGAAAATCAGCCAAGCTGACCGGCTTGCCGGATGCATCGTTGAGTCTGAAGTCGGCCTGCGCATACTTCGCGCTGACGTCGCCGGCTTTAAACGGGGAGGGCAATTTCTGCTCGCCGCATGCGGCGAGCAGGAAGAAGGACAACAACACAAGATTACGCAGGAACATGACAGCTGCCGCTCCATCCGTTTATATAGAATGTATAGCCCACTTTGGTCAGACCGTACACGCCGAACGCCATCACCATCAGCCCGGCCGTCAACCGTACGTTCGGTGACTGCACCCAGCCCTTGATGCTTTCCCAGAACAGACCGATCGCCAGCAGATTCGGCAACGTGCCCAGACCGAAAACCAGCATGATGAGCGCGCCCCGGGCCGCACTGCCGCTCGCCAGCGCGGCGACGAGCACACTATATACCAGACCGCACGGCAACCAGCCCCACAATGCCCCCAATCCCAGCGCGCGCGGCACGGTGTTCACCGGCAGCAACCGGGTGGTGTAGGGTTGCAGGCGTTTCCACAAACCGTTTCCCAGTAATTCCAGCCGCCTGACCACCCCCCAGGCGCCCGCAAGATACAGACCCAGCGCGACCAGCATGAAGCTCGACAACGCAAACAGCAAATGCTGTACCGGTGCCACATCGCGCATCAGCATTCCGGCTTGGCCGATGGCTCCCACCAACGCGCCCGCAATCGAGTAACTAACGATGCGTCCGCTGCTGTACGCCAGGTGGAAAGGCCAGCGTGCCGCATCCCTTTGCACTTGCGAGGTGAAGACGCCGACAATACTGCCGCACATACCGAGGCAATGCACGCCGCCCAGCAGACCAACAATAAACACTGCAATGAAGCTGAAATCAGTCATAAAGGCCTTGTCCGCAGATTACGCAGATTCACATAGATTTACGACATCTGCAGTTATGAATCTGCGTCAATCCGCGTGATCTGCGGATCAATATTTTTCTTGTTCAACAACCCCAAATCCAGGCAGCCCGCCACTGCTTCCGGATCCGGCTCCGCCATGTGCGGTATCACCCCCAGCAGCGGCGCGGCAATCCGTTCCTGCAATGCTGCAATATTTTCCTGCAGCGCAGGCATTCCTGCATCCAGCACGTTGGCCACCCAACCCGCGCATTCTAATTGGTAATCGGCAATAGCGCGCAGCGTCAGCAAGGCATGGTTGAGACAACCCAGGCGCATGCCCACCACCAGGATGACCGGCAGATCAAGTTCCCGGGCCAGATCGGCGCTGTCCTGTTTCTCGTTCAGCGGTACACAGAATCCGCCCGCGCCTTCCACAATGACTTCGTCGGTCTGCCCGGCCAGCTCCCGATAGGAAGCGAGAATGCGCTTGAAGTCGATACGCGCCCCGGCATGGCGCGCCGCCAGGTGCGGCGCAATGGCATGGGGAAAACAATAGGGATTGATCTGGCCGTAAGTGGCCTGGATGCTGCTGGCGGCACGCAAGAGTTTGGCATCCCCGTTACGGTCGTCGTCATCGCAGCCGGCTGCCACCGGCTTGAAACCGGCCACCCGCTTGCCTTGCGCCGCGAACGCCCGCAACAACGCGTAACTCACCAGCGTCTTGCCGACGCCGGTGTCGGTGCCGGTCACAAAATAGCTCATAGTTTGAAATTCGTCCTGATGATCGCGCGCCCGTCCGTTGTCGTCTTCGGTGCCGGCTTCCACGCATGGCCGTAGATGATCTCGAACGTCGCGGGCAGCTTGCCATCGTGGCGCAGGGTTTCGTAGTTCTGCACGATGTGCTTCCAGCGCGCTTTCCCCATCATGCCCGGAGAACGTCCCGCCGTCGCATTGTGCGCACCGATGCTGCGCAGATCCTGCATCACGGCCTTGACGTCGTTGTAGGTTAGCGTGATCTTTTCCATCTCCATCACCGGATCGGCAAAACCCGCCGCCACCATCATATCGCCGATGTCGTGCATGTCGACAAAACGGTTCACGTGATTGTAGCCATCCACGCCGTTGAAGGCGACGCGCATTTCCTGCAGCGTGTCCGGGCCGAACGTGGAGAACATCAGCAGCCCGTCCGTTTTCATGACGCGATGCAGTTCGACGAAAGTGGCGGGCAGGTCGTTGCACCATTGCACGGCCAGGTTGGACCACACCATGTCCAGGGATTGGGCCGCCAGCGGCAATGCCTCGACATCCGCGCACAGATAGTTTTCACGCTTGCCGGCAAACAGTTTCTTCCACCAGCCCGCCGTGCCGCGCGCTGCCTGCAACATGCCGATGGCAATGTCGAGCGACACGATATCGGCTTGCGGATAGAGCCCGCCAAGTTGCCGTGTGCCCCAGCCCGTGCCGCTGCCGACATCCAGCAACTGCTGCGGCTGATGCTTGATGATTTCCAGCTTTTCCAGCATGCGGCTGCATACCTCGCGCTGCAACACGGCGGCGGCATCGTAGCTTGTGGCGGCCTTGCTGAAGGCGCGGCGCACTTCGCGTTTGTCTATTTCAAATTCGTTCATCTTCAAACCCGGACTTCCCGTAGGGTGCGCTTGCGCACCAGAAACTCAATGGTGCGTAAACGCACCCTACATAATCTGCTATTTCAAATTCATTCATGCAGGAATTTCTTTACTTGTTCGATAAAGATTTCTGGATGCGACAGGAACGGTGCATGCGCCGCACCCGCTACCACGACCGCGCGCGCCTGCGGCAGCGATTGTGCCAGATAGTGCGATGCTTCCGGCGGCGTCAGCTTGTCGCGCTCGCCCGCGATCACCAGCGCTGGCTGCGTGATCTGCTGCAATGTCCCGCGCAGGTCGGCATCGCGCAGGATCGCCAGCCCGCCGCGCAGCGCTTCCAGATCGGGCTCACCGCGGCTGAACAATTTTTCGCGCAATGCAGCCAGCAATTCGCGTTCGCCCTCGCTGCCGCGCACTTGCAATGCCAGGAAGCGGCGCAGGGTGGCCGCGTGGTTCTTTTCCAGCTCGGCAGCGAATTGTGCCAGCGTTTCCTGTGGCATGCCGAATGCCCAATCCTCGCGCGAGGCAAAGCACGGCGTACTGCTCACCAAAATCAAACGCCGAATTTTGTCCGGCTCGCGTACTGCCCAATGCTGCGCAATGATGCCGCCCAGTGACCAGCCGCAGACATTGATCGGCATAGGGAAGAATGAAGACAGTTCGTCCACGATTGCCAGTAGGATGGGTTGAGCGTAGCGATACCCATCATTTTCCGTAGACTGGCGATGGGTATCGCTACGCTCAACCCATCCTACATTTCTCGAATACCCATGCCCCGGCAGATCGACGTTGTGCACCTGGAAATCCGCCGCGAGCATTCTGGCGGTATCGCTCCAGATTCCGCCATGCATGCCCCAGCCGTGCAGCATGACCAGCGGCGCGCCGCGGCCCGTCACTTCAACATGCAAGTTCATGCAACGCCTTGATCAGATGATCCACGTCCGCTTCGGTGTGCGCCGCCGACAAGGTGATGCGCAGCCGCGCCGTGCCCGGCGGTACGGTGGGCGGACGGATCGCCGCGACCCAGATGCCGCGCTCACGCAGGCCTTCGCTCAGTTGCAGCGCTTGCCGGTTGTCGCCGATCAGCAGCGGCTGGATGGCGGTCTCTGACGGCATCAATTGCCAGGACAAATCGGCCAACCCTTCGCGCAGCCGGGTGACAAGCCGGTGCAAATGCGCGCGCAGACCGTCGCCTTGCTCGATCAATTGCAAACTCTGCAGCAAAGCGACGGACAAGGCTGGCGGTGTCGCGGTGGTATAGACGTAGCTGTGCGCATGATTGACGAGCGTGTCGATGACGATCTGTTCCGCCGCGACAAATGCGCCGGAAACGCCAGCCGCCTTGCCCAGCGTCGCCATGTAAATGATGCGCGGCGACGCAATGCCGAAATGTGCCAGCGAACCGCGCCCCTGTTTTCCCAGCACGCCGAATCCGTGCGCATCGTCCACATACAGCCAGGCATCATGCTGCTCGCACAGTGCCAACAGTTCGCGCAGCGGGGCCAGGTCGCCGTCCATGCTGAAGACCGCGTCGGTGATGACCAGCTTCCTGCCGTCTGGAGTTTGCGACAGCAACTGTGCCAGTTGGGCAACATCGCCGTGCCGGTAACGTTTGGTTTGCGCACGCGACAGCAACATCGCGTCGTTGAGCGAAGCGTGGTTGAGCTTGTCGGCGAACACGGTGTCGCCCTTGCCGGCCAGCGCCTGCACCACGCCGAGGTTGGCCATGTAACCGGTGGAAAACAGCAACGCGCCGGGCTTGCCGACGAATGCCGCGAGCTGTTGTTCGAGCTGGTGATGCGGTTCGAAATGCCCGCTCACCAGATGCGCAGCGCCTGCGCCGACACCCCATTGCTGTGCGCCGTGTTGCAATGCCGCAGTGAGTTCAGGATGGCTGGCAAGGCCGAGATAGTCGTTGCTGCAGAAGGCCAGGTAAGGTTTGCCGTCCACTTCGATATGTGGTGACTGCGGCGTGTCCAGTGTGCGGCGACTGCGCAGCAAGCCTTGTGCTGCCCGCTCGTTCAGTTCGACTTGCAGTGAAGCAAAAGGCATCAGCAGCAACTGTCTACCAGCGGATACATGCCCAGCTTGTCCATCAGCGCACGATCCCGGTCGACGTCCGGATTACCCGTAGTCAGCAACTGGTCGCCGTAGAAAATGGAGTTGGCTCCGCCCAGGAAGCACAAGGCTTGCACCGCATCGCTCATTTCCCCGCGTCCGGCGGAAAGACGCACAAATGCGGTCGGCATGGTGATGCGCGCGGCGGCAATGGTGCGCACGAAATCCAGCGGATCGAGGTCTTCCGTATCCGCCAGCGGCGTGCCTTCGACCTTGACCAGATTGTTGATCGGCACGCTCTCGGGATACGGGTTCATGTTGGCCAGTTGCGCGATGAGCCCGGCGCGCTGCGTGAGGTTTTCCCCCATGCCGATAATGCCGCCGCTGCAGATGTTCATGCCCGCTTTGCGCACGCGCTCCAGCGTGTCGAGGCGGTCCTGGTAGTCGCGGGTGCTGATGATGTTGCCGTAGAACTCGGGCGAGGTATCCAGGTTGTGGTTGTAATAGTCGAGCCCGGCATCCTTCAACTGTTCGGTCTGTTCGTCGTTGAGCATGCCCAGTGTGGCGCAGGTTTCCATACCCAGCGCGCGCACCTCCTTGACCATTTCCAGCACGGCTGTCATGTCTTCCGCAGAAGGCTCGCGCCAGGCCGCACCCATGCAGAAGCGGCCGGCGCCGGCTTCCTTGGCGGCTTTGGCGGCTTTTACCACTTCGTCCACGTCCAGCATCTTCTTGTTTTCCACGCCCGCGTGAAAGGAAGACTGGGTACAGTAGCCGCAATCCTCGGAACAGCCGCCGGTCTTGATCGACAGCAGGGTGGAGAGTTGTATTGCGTTCGGATTGAAATGTTCGCGATGCACTTGTTGGGCACGGTACATCAGGTCGGCAAAGGGCAGTTTGAGCAGGTTTTCAATTTCTGCAACAGTCCAGCGTTGTTGCGCTGTTTTGGTTTCGGCGGTCTGGTTTTGCATAAATGTATAAGCACGTAGAATGATGAAAAGCGTATCCCCAACCCGAAACGGCAACAGGATTGGAGGCAACTTGTCTATTTTATCCCATCACTCGCTTGACATCGGTGCAAAATTTGCGCGCATGCTGCCCGCGCAGCCCTGTCTGTTGTGTGGTGCAAGCAGCCATGATGGCTTGTGTTGTGCCGCCTGCGCCGCCGATTTGCCGCGCCTGAGCGCCGAACATTGCCCGGTTTGCGCATTGCCGACCCTGGCGGGCAGCCTCTGCGGCCACTGCCTGAAACAGCCGCCGCCGTTCGACCATACCGTGGCTGCATTCGGCTACAAATTCCCGCTGGACAAGCTGATTCAGGCGTTGAAGTATCGCGACCGTCTGATTCTGGTCAATTTTCTGGCCGAAGCGCTGGTTCAGCGCATCACCACGCAACCCGATTGCATCGTAGCGTTACCATTACACGCCATCCGCTTGCGCGAACGCGGCTTCAATCAATCCCTGCTGCTGGCCCATCAAGTCTCGCGCCGCGTGGGCATCCCGCTGCTGGCAGATGCCTGCAATCGGGTCCGCAACACGCCGCCGCAATCCTCGCTGCCGTGGAAAGAACGCGACAAGAACATGCGCCAGGCTTTTGCCTGCAAACCCGGCGCCGATGTGCGCGGCAAACATGTCGCCGTGGTGGACGATGTGATGACGTCAGGCGCTTCGATCGGCGAACTGGCGCGCGCTTTGAAAAAGGCCGGCGCGAAAGAGGTCAGTGCTTGGGTTGCGGCGCGAACCCTGCCCCACAGTTAGTAACGCAGTATCGTAGGGTGGGCACGATTAACTATAGCTCGTTGAGCTTCTGCTGCACGTAAGCTTGCAACTGGGGACTCAATGTGTTCGATGCCAGCGCGCGCTGATAGGCATCGCGCGCCTCTTCCCTGCGTTGCAAGGCTTGCAGGGAAATTCCCATGCCCATCAGCCACAGGCCTTTGTCGGGCGTCAGTTTCAGCGCAATCTGGTAATGTGCAACGGCTTCATCATGTCTGCCCAGGCGTTGCATCAGCGCCGCCACGAAAGACTGGAAGTCGGCCTGCCCTTCGGCATACGGCAAAGTTTTCTGCAGTGTTTCCAGCGCCAGTGGCACATCGTCGCGCTCGACCTGCAAACGCGCCAACATCATGGCAAACGCCGCATCGCGAGGGTCGTGTCTCAATCCCCGGTACAACACCTGCTCGGCTTCATTGTTTTGTTTCAAACTCACCAGCAAGCCGACCCATGCCCGGCGCGCGGGCTTATAGGTCGGGTCGGCAAGCAGCGCCTCTTTGTACCCGGCCAACGCATCGTTCGTGCGACCTTCCTGAACCGCCCGGTTGGCTTTGACGAATTCATTCTCTGCACGTTGCTGCGGACTGATTGTTTTGAGTTGTTCCAGATTTTCTATCGGCAGGCTTTCAGTATCTTCCGCAACCGGCGCCGGTGCGCGCTGCGCTTTGCGCCGCACCGCCTTGTTCACTTCCGGCCCAGCAACCGGCCCTTCTTCGCTCTGCACTTCCAGCAACGGCTTGCCGCGCAGACTGTCGAAAGACGGCGGTACGAGCGGAACGCCACTCGCCCCCGCCGTTTCCGCCTCAACCGGCGCCGAAACAATTGCGGCAGCCGGACCGGAGGGCGCGCGCGCTGCACTGCTCGCAATCCCGGCAACCGCTTTGTCCGGCACAGCGCTTTTTGCACGCCCCGCATACCATGCCGCCACAGCCAGCACGATCAGCAGCCCTCCCCCAAGCAGCGCGTAAAGCGCCTTATGCGATTGCCTGCGTGGCGCGACGGAACGTATCTGGGCTTCACCCAGAGCCGCGTTCACCCCGCGCTTTTCCAGCTCATTCAATACCTGATTGACGATACTCATCGCAGCCAGTAGACCAGCACGGCCAACGCCGCCAGCGACACCGCCGCAACAGCCCACCACACCCAGATCATCCAGTCCTTGTGCGATTCCGGCGTATCGGCTGCCGCCTTGCGCACATGGCGCGCCTGAATTTGCTGGCGCCCTTCCGCAAAGGCCAGCATCATTGCCTTGTGCGCGATGATGTTCGCGAGCCGGGGCGTGCCGTGTGTGACCCGGTGCAACAGATCGACTGCACCGGCATTGAAAAGTGTTTCACCCTGGAAGCCGGCCACGGCCAGACGATGGCGCAGATAGCGGTCCATCTCGTCCCGGTGCAAGCCGTTCAACTGGTATTGAAAGCTGATGCGCTGGCGCAACTGCCGTACCGAATTCTGTTTGAGGCGTTCATCCAGCTCCGGCTGTCCGAACAGCACCACCTGCATCAACTTGCGCTTCTCGGTCTCCAGATTGGTGAGCAGGCGCAACACTTCCAGGCTTTCCAGCGGCATTGCCTGCGCCTCGTCCAGACACACCAGCACGCGTTTCCCCTCGCGCGCGAAGTTGAGCAGGGTGCGGGTCAGCTCCTTCAACAACTGGTGCTGGTCGGCAAAGCCGTCGATTTCCAAGCGGAATTCGTCAGCCAATGCCAACAACAGGCTGCGCGGCTCAAGGTAAGGATTGGGAATATAGGCGGTGATGAATTTTGCCGCATGGCGTCCGCTGGTGCCGCCATCCTGCGTGCCGATGTCGGTGGTCGTCGAGCGATCGGTACTGAGCGTGGCGAGGAATTTGCGGCACAGCAACGTCTTGCCGTTGCCAACCTCGCCCACGATCTTGATGAAACCTTCGCCGGTGCGCGCCGCAACCAGCAGCGTGTTCAGGCCTTCCTGATAGTTGGTGCAGGCAAAGAAGAAACTGGTATCGGGTGTCAGCGAGAACGGCATCTCGCGCAGACCGAAATGCGCCTCATACATGATGCTATCTGGACATTGATTTCATGCGGTCGCGGCTGCGCGCAATATCGTCCGACCAGTCGCTGTCGCTGTTTACCACAGTCGGCTTCAGCAGGATGATCAGTTCGCGCTTCTCGGTAATCTTGCTGGTTTGACCGAATATCGACTTGGGCAACATCGGCAGACCGGATTCATCGCTGGCTTCTGCCTGGCGCATCAATCCGCCGATCGCGACGATCTGCCCGTCGCGTGCGCGCACCACACTGTCGGTCTCGGAAATCGTGCTGGACGGAACCGGCAAATTGTAGCTGCCGAACGTGCTGCCCAGACTGATCTGCTTGTTGACCGTTCCGACCTTGCTGACCGAGGGATGCACATGCAGGACGATCTCGTTGTTTTCGTCGATCTTGGGCGTCACGTCCAGCATGATGCCGGAGAAAAACGCGGTGGTTTCGACCGTCGGCGCGGAAAATGTGGCCGAGGTGCTTCCCGAAGCGCCGGTCACGCTGCCGCCGGTTATTTTGGTCACGAAGAATTCATCCGTTCCCACTTTCAATACCGCCTTCTGGTTATTCAGTGTCGCGATGCGCGGACTGGACAGCACATGCACGTCCCCCTGCGTCTCGAGGAAATTCAGCAGGGCGGCAAAATTGCTGGTCTGGAAAGCCAACCCGAACAGGGTTCCGGCGACGGCACCCGACGGCAAGGCGCTTGCCACTGCCGCGCTCATGTTCGTTCCGGGCGTGGAAGTCAGGATGCCGTTGGTGACGGTGCCGCCCAGCGTGCTCAAACTGGAACCATTCGAAATCTGGCCGCCGGACAGGCCGCTGTTGGCGCCATTCCTGAATACCGCCCAGTTCACGCCGGACTGGAACGATTCATTCAATTGCACTTCGACAATCTTGGCCTCCAGGATCACTTGACGGTCGACGGAAATCTGCGATGCCTTGAGGTAGGCGGCAACGTTGTGCAATTCGTCCGGCATGGCGCGCACCACGATCACCCCCGTCATCGGACTGATCACTACGCTGCGCCCTTTCTCGTTGCCGACGATGGCGGTCAGTGCCCTGGTCAGGTCGTCCCAGAAATCGGAATTCGATGTGGTCGTAATGCGGGCACTGTCGCGGTTGGTCTCGGTGCCGGAGGTCTGTTGCCCGCTTGACGAGCTTTCCTGGACGACATCCGCCACCGACCCCGATGCGACGCGCACCGACGACCTGCCTTCGCGCCGCCCGGTCAGGTAATTCACCTGGTACAGGCGCGTCTGCAGCGTCAGCGGCTGGATATAGATGCGCGTACCGTCCACCTTGTAGTCGTAACCATACATTTCGCGTATCGCTTCCAGCGCGTCGAATACGGTCACATCTTTCAGGGCGAGCGAAATATTTCCGCTGACATCCGGATTGACCAATACGCTGTAGCGCGTGCCGGAGACGATGGCCATGAACACCTGTTTTGCCGGCGTACTGTTGACCGACAGGTCGAATTTTGTTTCCAGCGGCTTGTTGCCGGATATGGCGTTGGGCACTGCCAGCGGCGGCAGCAAAGCCTGATCCACCGCTTCCGGTTTGGCCGCTTCGGGAGCGGCGACGGCGGCATCCATCTCCCGGTTGATCCTGTCTGCCGCCTCGTTATTGTTGCCGCTTGTGGCGCAGGCCGACAACAACAACAACGCAAACATTCCTGGCACTCGTTTCATTTGATTCCTCCCACAGCGCTTTCCGGAAAATTCATTCGTCCGGATGTGTTTTCTGGCACGGCGTTTTCCTGCTGCTCCGGCCCGTATTTTCTGATAATTACCTTGGGGAACAATCCCAGCACCCGCCGTCCGCGTGCGCTCTGCAGCACCACGCTGTCATCGCGCACCTCGACCAGCCTGGAATCGCCCGTTTTTTCACCCAGCGTCACCGTCCTGCCGTTGATGATGGCCGCGCGATAGCGTTCCGAAATGATGATGGACTGCAAACCGCGCGACGCCTCATCGCCAGGCATCGCACCCGTCACTCCGCCCGCACCGCTGCCGTCCAGATCGATGGCCGGACGCGTCGGGTCCGGCAACGGCTCTGCCGCCGCGACCTGTATCGCGCACAGCAACCACGCCGCCATCAGCATTCTCATAGCTGCAGCCATGTCTTATCCAGACTCAACGTATAAAGCGTCAACGTCAACTCCACTGTCGGGTACTTGATCACTTCCATCTTCGCGATGCTCCAGTACATCTGCGTGCGCAGCCTCTCCAAAGCCGACAAATAACCCAGCAGGTCGGAATAGCTGCCGCGCACGGTGATCTTCACACCATGCTTGTATATCTGCTTTTCCGAATCGACAACCTGCTGTGCTTCGTCCGCCTGATCGGACGCAGGCTCGACAAGCAGGCTCGCCGGCAAGGTATCCAGCGCGACCAGTTGCAGCCGGCCATTCCTGTTGAGCACCTGCTCCAGCAGCCCGGCCATTCTTTCCGGCGGCACCAGCTTGTCGCGCCGCTCCCTCAGGTAGGCAGCGCCTTCATCGATCTTTTGCTGCAGGAGGCGGATGCGTTCGCGTTGCGGCGAATTGGCATCTGCCTGCTTCGCCTCCAGCAACGCAGCGATTTGCGCCTGCACTTCCTTCATCTTTTCCTGTTGCTGGACGACTTGCGCGGAAAGCGCCTTCTGTTTATCCAGCAGCGGTTCGAGAAACAGCGCATCGACCAGCGCCACCAGCAGGAACGCAGCGGCAGCGAAGACCAGCACGCGCTCGCGCAACGAAAAACCATCCACCTTGACGACGAGTCTGTCGTACTGTTCCTGTATCGTCATTTCTTTGCCTCTGCAGCGATCTCGCTCGTGCGCAGGCTGAATTCGACATAACGCGGCACAGGCCGGTCGCCGTCGCTTTTTGGCTGCTGCATCTGCAAGGTCGAGAAGGTTTTGCCGCGCATCACTTTCTCCCTGCCCAGGCGCCGGATGTACGACGGCACCAGTTGCGGACTCACCACCGCACCGCTCAGACTCATTTGCGAGCCGTCCCCGACGATATCGAACCCGGTGAGCCACAACCCGTTGATCGATTGCCGCGCGAAAGCCCGCATATATTCCGAATAACCGTCCGTGTTGCCGAGTGCACCGTTCTTCAACAGATTCAGCACTTCGTCCTGCAATTTCGCCTGCACTTCCAGCTGTTTCAGTTCGTCCTCCCGTATCTTCCCGGAACGCTGCAGCGCAAGATCATTGGAGAAATTGACCAGACGCTGTTGCTCCACGGCATAACGTTTGCTCATCTCGTCCGCCTGCTTCGACAACTGGACAACCTGAAAGACCGCATAGCCATAGAACGCCGCCGAACCCAGCGCAATCAAGCCCAGCGCCTGCAACATCGTATAGACAGAAAAATATTTCTTCTGCTTCAGGAAGATCGGGTTGAACAGGTTGATCTGCTGGCTCATAGCGCCTTCTTTTCCTGGCGCAGTGCCGCACCCAGCGCCGGCAGCGCATGACAAGCGTATTCGCTGTCGGACAAGGCCGGCACGCCCGCAATATCCATGCCCTGCGCCAAGTCCAGCATTTGCACCGGCAGGCCCAAGCTGTTTGCCAACACCTTGTCCAGGCGCAGCGCTTCCGGAGCGGCAAGCAGCAAGCGGCTGACCGGGATATGGTGGAATTGGCGGTCGAAATAATCCAGCGAGCGCTGCAACTCCAGTTCCACGCGATCCAGGTATTGCTGGCGCAGATTCTCGTCCGCATCCTGCAGTTGCCCCAGCGAAATATCGATGCGTCGCGCAAGAAACAATTCGCCGTCGCAGGTGATGGTGAGCAGGCAGCCCTCGTCGCCCAGCGTCAGCATCGCCAGCCCCCGGCCTTCTTCCTCGAACAAGGCGGCGATATTGCGTTGCGCCATTTCAGGAATGTCGATCACGTTCAGGTCGACCTTGGCTTTCTCGAACATACCGATGCGTTTGCGTATAGTCTCGTTCGAAGCGGCAATTGCGTACAGGGACTGCGGACGGTCGCCACCGTATTTGTTGGTCGGTATCTGCAACACGTCGACGGTGGCATCGTCGATGTGGTAATTCAGCGAATCCTTGATCTTCCAGCGAATCGCGGTCTTCAGTTCATCGACCGGCACATTGGGCGCATCCACCATCATTAGTTGGTATTCGTCGGGGGACAGCAGTGTGGTGAACCTGGCTTCGTCGAGTTGCGCATCTCTGCGCAATTTTTCCAGCGCGGAAGCGGAAACCTCGGCCAGCGGATAGAAATCGCACCGCGTCACTTGCGGGCGAGGGCCCACATACTTTGCCTGCGCGATGTGGACACCCAGTCTGCTGGTAGTGACGGCGACCCATCCGCTGACACGGCTGTCTCTCTTGAACAGTTTGAAAAACGGATAGCTCACCATAATTAGCGTGAACTTAGTTCACTAACTCATTGCTGTCAAGGGATATTATTCTATCAACTCGCCCGCCAGCCGTCACCTCTGTCCACATCCTGACACTCGACCGCCATCCCGCCCGTTTGGCGTCTTCCTGGATGCGACCGGCCTGACCGAAAATTGGCATTAATTCTCGCGCCGATAAATGAAGTTGTTATTGTTGTTGTAGCTGCCAAAGGTAGCCGTACCGGGATAAACCGGCAAATAGCCCGGGGCGGTCGGACCCACCGTTGCAGTGCCGGCGCCTCCCGTTGGCGCAAGGAGACGGATGCAGAATTTGCCTGTCGCCGTCGGCGTGCAGTTGACCCAGGAGGGCGTCGTCGTTCCTGTCACCGCCCCCAGTGCATCCAACACGTTGTAGGTTGGGGCAAGCCCAAGTGTCGTGACGGTGTTGGTGACGTTGTCGGTGCTACTGTTCACCCAGCCGTTTGCCGAGTAGTACTGTGCCACTGCCGTCAGCGTCAACGGCAGCAGATCCGAACCGTAGGCATTGGAGACCCTGATGCGCCCGTTCAATACCTTGACCCCGCCTTCGATCGAGGTCGCAGGCGCCGCCGCAATGCGCGACGACACGTTATCCGAGTCCTGTGCCCGCAAATAGATATCCGTTGGTGCAGTTGGCGTGGTAGTGAATGTGTAGGCGACATAAGGAATCGGATTGCCCAACACATCTTTTCTAACCCCGACACCTCCCACAAAATCGGTCGCTACGAGAGGGGCAGGAATATTCACTGCGCCGGGCCCGGGATTCTGGGTAGTCGTGCTGCCAATGGCATCCCATGCACTCAGCGTCACGGCCTTGGCAAAATTGCTGTAGTAATTTTGCGTTGAGCTGCCCGCCAGATTTCTGGCCGTCACCTGGGTCGTGAATGCCTGACCGGAATAGACAAAGCCATTGTATGAAGCCGGGCAAACCAGACCCACCGGACAGGGCATGGGAACACCGGATACGGCGTAGACCGCCGTTTCGAAATGATCCGGAATGAAACGCCCGAAAGGAAAGCGAGTCTTGTTGCCGACATAACACCCATAACGGCCATTGATGAGTACGTCGGAAAGATTGTCCGGCACGCTGCCGTTGGTGAAGTGCGTCGCCGATAACAAACAATCGCAAGTATCAGTGGCAGCGCAACCCGCAATCTGACCGAGTTGATCCACACTGGTAAAACTGCTATCACGGAAGGCTCCCGGCTCGGCATATAAATACCCCACCTCGTTGTAAGTGGCGTTATTGCCTTGCACCGTGTTCGCGCGCAGGGCAGGGCTGAGCGTGAGCGTTCCCACTGCCCCGCCGACCAGTTGCGACGATACATTGCTTGGCAATTGCGCAGTCAACCTGCCGGTATCCAGCGCAAGTATTCCCGTGTAACCGGTGGGCGCCGTCGTGGCCCCCATGTTGAAAGCCGCCCCGGCCCTGATGGTGTTCGCGTCGATCGGACTTGGCGCTGCCGCATTCGACGGCGTCAAAGTCACCGCCGAGGGGCGCACCGCAAGCTTGTCGGTGGAACAGGCGTAGGTACTTGTCGATCCGATCCGGATGCGCACTTGTGCATTCGGTGCGGCATTCGCGCTGGTCATGGCAAAAGTTCTGCGCCCCTGATCCGCCGTGACAAAGGTATATGTCTGCGCCGTGTTCAGCGCCGCACCGTTCGGACACGCCAAGGTGGAGGTGTCGACCAGGTCTACGGTTACTGCGCCGACATAGTTGCTGTTGACGGTAGTGGGATTGCTCAGCGCCAGCACATCGACATTGAAAGCGGTTCCGGCAAGCTTGGTGTAAAGATGCGTTTGCGGATTGGCGCCGACTTCCACGGCATCGAAGGTACACGCGGTGGTGGCGATATTCACGATGCATGTTTCCGTCGCCCCGTTAAAGCAGCGGGTACTGTTGGCGGGGGTGGGCGACACGCTGGTCGTGCCCAGGGTAATGCTGGGCGGGACGATGCTGGTGTTGCCCAGCGTTGCCGTGGCCACGCCGCCGTTTATGGTCAGGATATCGCTGGGCGTCCAGCCGGTGGGGGAAAGATGCACGGTCACTGTGCCCGGATACAGGCTGGTGCAAGCGGCATTCATGCAGGCTTTCACGGTAACGGTCTTCGACGCGCAAGTCGATGCCGTGCCGTCGTGCTCGATTTGAATATGATCGAAACTGGTCGTTCCGCAAAACCGGCCCAGATTCATGTCCGCATTGACTTCGGCGGCGGACAATTCGTAGTTGTAAATCTTGGCCTCGTCGATCATGCCGTGGAAATTGCGGCCCGGTATCAGGGCGCAACCGCTGCCGGTGCCAATGTCGCCGCCAATGTAAAACGGGCAGGCATTCGTCGCCAGGGTACCCGTCCAGTTATTCGTGTTCGCATCCTGTACCCCGTTGATATAGATGCGTTGCCTCCTGTTCGCCGCAGTCGAATCGAGGGTAATGGCAATATGCGTCCATTGATTCAGGGGAATTGTCGCGGCAGAGGTCAGGGTAGAGGCTTGCCACCACCAAAAAAGATGTCCTGTGGTATTGAGGTGGAACTCGTAATTGACGTCGTTCGACAGAATCGAATACAGATCGCCGGCCGGATACGCGGTCGGATAGATCCAGGCAGAAGCGGAGAGCTGGTTGGTAAACTGGAAATAGGTACTGCTCGCCGATTCCACCACGGCGTTACCGTCGAAATTGCCAGAATTGCAGAACCCGCCGATCACCGAGGGATGCTGGGAAGCAATGGTCGGGCTCGGCACCACCGCGTTCGTGGTCGTGGGCGTGGCGGTTGTGCGGCGATGTCCGTTCAGTCCGTTGCCGCCGCTGTCGATCACCTCTCCGGTAGCCCCGGTCCAGGATCCCGCCGCCTCGTCCATGCTATAGCGCGTTATGGCAGCCGGCAAAATCAGGATATCCGCGCTGGCCGGCGTTGCCCCCGGCGAAGTGACGGTATTGGGAAATGTGCCTTTCAGCGTCGGCTGAACCACGAGCGTCAATTGCGCACTGCTGCCGCCCGCCGGGAGATAGGGAATGATCCAGGTAAGTGTTTGTCCGGCCAACGAAGCCGTGCCCAGCGTGGCCGCGTGGGTGACGTACGTCATGCTGGCCGGGATAACGTCAGTCAGTTCGACATTGTTCAAGGCGGCAGCGGTGGAATTGGTGGCCGTCAGTTCGTACGTAACATAACTGCCGACCGCAGCCGCTGAAGTACTGGCCGTTTTACCCAGGGTCACCGCCGTCGGGCAGGCCGGAGTGGTAAAAGTGACATCGTTGCCATTGGCCGTGCCTGCGCTGTTCGTGCCGTTCACTCGATAGTGGTAGAGCGTGTTGCAGCTCAAGCCCGACACAATGGCTGTAACGGCAGTATTCGTCGCCCCTGCTGCCAGGGGACTGGCTGACGCAGTGGCACTGCTGCCATAACTTGCAGTCGTCCCGTATTCGAAAGTAACGGTGGTCAACGCGCCGTTGCTGCTCACGGTACCGTTCAACGTTGCCCCGGAAGCGGTTACGCTTGTAGCGGCATTGGTGGTAACCGTGGGTAGCAAGTTGTAGGTGATGGTCACCATCCCCGGCGCACCGTCGCCGCCGCTGCGGTTGGTGTTGTTGGTGGCATAGCCGCCACCGCCGCCGCCGCCCGCTGCCGTTCCCGCGTTGCCGGTACCGCGCGTAGTCAAACCGGCACCACCATCGCCGCCGCCGGTAGCGGTACCAAGCCCCGCTGTGTTGCCGCTCGCATTACCCCCCGCACCGGTGCTACCTGCGCCACCGCCGCCGGCACCACCTGTCGCCAAACCGGAAGAGCCGTTGCCGCCTGCAAAAATAACCGTGCCTGTCCCGCCAACCGTTGTGCCCAATCCGGCCGCACCGGCACTGTTGTTCGTCGCCGCAACCCCGCCACCCGCCCCGCCTGCGGCAACGACAAAATTCACCGCAAAGACGGAATCGCCTCCGGCAGTGCCATCGCCGGTACCGCCGGTCGCACCGGCACCTCCCGTCCCGACAACCACCGCATAGGTGTTGCCCGGCACGACCGTGACGACACCGCTGGCATACTGCCCGCCCGCACCGCCGCCGCCACGCGCAGGATTCCCCGTCGCACGTCCGCCACCGCCGCCGCCGCCCCATGCCTCGACCGTGGCCGACGTCACGCCCGCCGGAGCCGTCCAGTTGCCGGAAACCACAAAGGTATCCGTTGCAGCCCAGGCCGAACCTGCCAGCAAACCCGACAAGATGAAAATTGCCTTCGAGCAGTTTTTCATGGCTTTCTCCATTTTCCGGCTGGCCTGTGCACGCCTGCCGTTGCTAATACATTTTCGCGGTGAGCTCACGCTCAACATAGTTCGGCGTGCCGGGCGTACCCCATACCGCTGTCGAAGTAATGTTGTATATCGTGACTGGGGCTACAGTTCCACCCGGCGGATAGCCTGTATCATCAATTTGCACAGTTACGCCATAGACGACCGTCACCTCGAACGGCGCCAGATTTCCACCCAATGCATTTCCCGCGATCGGCCCGAAAGTGACTCCACCCGGCACGCCGGGATTCACTGCAATATTGTATGCCGCCCATTCAATACCCGCATTGGCCGCCTGATAGGCGCGCGAGCCCATCGTATCCATGGCTTGGCTCTGGTTCTGCGCGGTCGAAAACGTCACCATGCCCGCGCCCAGCCCGGCCAGCACCACCAGCAGGAAGATGGCGGAAACCAGGCTGAAACCCTGTTGTGTTCGAATTGGCATATCGGCACTCACGGGATGTTGTTCACATGGATTTCCTGGTACAGGTTCACGCTCTCGCCACCGCGCGTGATGGTGAGCCTGACCGCCAGCAGGCTGTTGCGCGCATTGCTGGTGTCGTACGTGAATTGGCAGGCACTCACTTTGTCTGCCAGGAGGGCGCTCGTGCCGCCTGGCGTGGCGGATGGTGCGCCAAGAAAATTATATTTCCAGTAACGCGTCAGCGTGCCTGATCCATCGCCATTGGCATCGACGCCCAGATTCCCGCAGGAATAAGTCACCGCCTCCTGAGCAGCGGGAACGACCGCGAAACGATAGCCATTCAACTGCGATGCGGCAGGAAAAGGTACAGCCGAGGCAGTGATGCGCACGATCTGCAGCCCCGCGCCTGCCAGCGCAACCATGCGCCGCACGCTTTGCGCGTTATTCACCGGCAGGTAAGGCAAACTCCCGTCCGATTGGGTGCTGCCGATCACAATGGCATCGCCCACAGCGAAAGTCATCGGCGGGCCGATGATCTCGAAACAGGTGTCCGTATTGTCGAATGAAAGCGCATCGCCGTCGGTATTGCCCGCCACGGCACCACCGCACAGCGCCCCCGCGCCCGGAGTGACGCGATAGCGCCCGCCATCCTGCGTCGGCAGGAACTCGATAAATTGCGAATTCGCGGGATTCGGCGTACGCAGGCTGTTGGGCACCGCCGTGCGCACATCGCGCGCCAGCCGCCGCAGGGCGGTATCCGCAATGTCGGACATCTCGGCGCGGCGCGCACTGTCCACATAGCCCTGCACCGGTGCACGGATGAACATCGCCACCATGCCGGAGATGATGCCGGTGATGACGATCACGATGATCATCTCGACCAGCGTGAAACCTTTGCCAGAACGGGGAAGGAGCGTTGCGGAATAAGTAAGAGCGCTGGATCGCACGGTCGCAATCCTCGATCTCATCCCCTCCCCAATCCTGTTTGCTTCCATCATCTTCCCGCCCTGTACCCCGTCGCATCCACCGTCACCAGCGTTGGATCGGTAACCGTAACGGTAATCTGGACCGCACTTCCCGGCGTGGCAATCGCAGTCCCACCCAATGTGCCGAGCGGCGTGACGACCACACCGGCGATGTTGTAGCCACCCAATCCGGGCAGCACCGTGTTATCGGAAAAATCGTGTATGCCCGTGCTGCTGTAACCGTTGTAGTCGTTGACACAACCCACGCCGGCGCGCGGCGCATCCGCTCCCAGCGCGCCCGTGCACGCTGCCGGATCCAGATCCTGCAACTGGATCTCTTCCAGCAACGACTCAGCCACCGCCAACGCCTGCTTGCGTATCAGCGGATCGGCACTGTGCGCAGTCACCTGGTTCATGACCAGCAATATTCCTGCCAGCGAAACGCTGATGATCACGATGAACATGATGAGCTCGATGAGGCTGATGCCGCGCTGCCTGATAACTGCCTCACCAGTTTTCATTTCCTTCCCGGACGGGATGACATCATTGAACAACAGTTTGATTCGAGCTTCGGCACTTTCAAGCAGTTTCGGGTTTTGTTGGTAGGCCATCAGGATAAATTTGCGGTTCGCCTCGATTTCCTGCAACAAGAGATAGTTTTCTTCAGCTTTCGTCATTTGACCGCCCGAATTTTTTGCAACTCTTCGATATCGATCATATCCTTGCTGCGTCCTGTCCCCGTTTTCATCTCGATCAGGTGATCGATTGAGGCAACCGGTATGCTGATCGGACCGACTTCGACCATCGTAGCCGCACGCCGCAAGTCCGCAAACGGGACAACCGGCTTGACCAGAATATCGATCACCGTTGCCATCGTCTGCACTCCGCGCAAACTGAAAGCCAACATGCCCTTCTCGCGATACCACTGCTCGATCAATTCAGGATTGGCCAGCGACTCGATTTCCACTGGAATCGCCGGACGCAAGCCGGAGGCCTTTGCCGCGGAAAAAAACCGCTGCAAATTACCCGCGTCCATCGCCAACACCACGTCCACATCCATCGTGACACGCTGATAACCGCGCAACGCCACCGCAAGCCCGCCCACCAATACAAACTCGACTTTTGCCTCGTCCAGCATTTTGAGCAGATCGAACATATTCATGACGACAACTTCCTCAATTCGGCAAGTATCAATTCAAAGTCGGGGTTAATGCACATAACCCGTCTCTGCCTCCACCGTGATGGGTTGAGCCACGCCGCTCACCGTATATATCCTTGCCGGAGCAGGTGTACTGCCCAGTGGAGTGAAACTCAAGCCTCCATGGGCTGAAGTGATTTGCACGCCTGCGGGAGAACATATCTTGTATTGATAACTTATCTCGTCAATAGCACATCTCTGCGAAACAAGCACATTAAGCGGCGTTACACAATCGACCGCATACAGTCCGATTTCCCTCGCCGTATCAACAACGCATACAGTCGTATGTTGCGCAATCGCTGTCTTCTGCGCAAAACGTAAAGTGGAAAGAACCTGATCGTAAAAACTGCGGCTATCGAACACATTCTTGTCGAAGAAACGCGGGATCGCGGCCACCGAGATGATGCCGAGGATGACTATGATGGTGATCAACTCCACCAGCGAAAAACCGCGCTGGCCGTTCGCGTGCAACCCGCGAACGCGAGACTCACCACGCGAGAAACGCCATAGCTCGCGTTTTGATGTTCCGCCTTGTAAGGCGCATCTAAGCATGTTCAATCCCCAAACCGGAAATCCACGCCGGTTCTCGGCATGGCAAACTGCATTTTGTTGCCCATACAAAATTGAGCATTTAAATCCTTATACCCTGTGCTTCAATGACAAACAGGGGGACGCGCCCCCTGTTTGTTTGCACTGATGGGTATCGCAAGCTCAACCCATCCTACCCGTACTTAACCTAATACAACAGGTAGCCATCCATTTGCCGGTGCAGGACCATTACTGGCATGCCGCTGCATTCGCTGCTGTCATTGCGATTGTAGGTGCATTCCCAAGAACCGCTGGAGCAGTATATTGGACTTGGCAATTAGCGGCAGTTGTCACTCCTTCTGGCGTTGCTGTCGCCATCCCACCAGCCGCACCTGCAACAACTGTAAAACCCTGCCCGTTTACCAACTGAGCTGCAGCAATAATGCCAGCGGCAGTTCCATCAGGGTAACCGTTTAACATGGTGACATTGGCACCTTCCATGTTCACAGTAGCCGGGGATGTTCCCGCTGCCAGCCATGCGGCATGCGCTAAGGCTGCTGCCGACCGGACGGCTCCTTCCGCACCTCTGGCAGTTGCCAATCGTGCATCGTTTTGCAAGCCAACAAATCTCGGCAGCGCCGTCGCCGCCAGAATACCCAGAATCACGATCACCACGATCAGTTCGATCAGTGTAAAACCTTGTTGCTTTTGCATAGCAGTCTCTCCTATCTAAAGTTTGGGGCCGCAGCCCCGTTTTGGCCGTTTTCTGCCCTTGCCTTCATGATGCCGCAGCACTCTGTCGGGCCAACCCTTGCCCAATTTAGCCAGATTCGCGCCAGAATGCAAGCAATAATTCACGCCACAGCAACAGCTTAGCGCACTTTTTTAAAGCAGCAAGTGACGCTCGCTCGACACTAGCGACCAATCCAGGACAGCAGGAACACCAGAACGTAAAGGCTCCCCAACACGAGCAGGATGCCTGCCTGGCGCTCGTGCCTGAATACATAGTCATCCAGGTTGCGATTCGACGTTTCCATCGGTTTCAAGGCACGGCGCATGGACACCCAGCGGTTTGCCGCTTGTTCAAAATCGCGCAGCATGCTCGGGCGCAATAGCAAGAACAGGCCGACGAATGCCGCCAGCAGGGCGCCCAGCAAGGCGCTCAGCACCAGCGCGTCCAGCAGTCCTCCTACCAGCAACGGGGGCAGCTTGAAATACCTGCCCAGTCCGCTGACGGTGTTTGTCCTGTCCATGCTTACCGTGAAGTAGTAGAGAATGTAGCAGGCTCCGAGCAGGATGAGCATTCCGCTGCTACGGCGATAGCGATAAAACCAGGGATCGAAATCGACACTACGCTCCAGCGACTGGTTCAAGTGGCGGGTGGATATCCAGCGGTTCAGGGTTTGCCCGGCGCGTTGCAGGCTTTGCGGACGCAACAGCAGCAACACACCGACTATCGCGCCTGCGATGCTGCCGACGATCAGAAATATGACGAAAGATTGCAACAGCCAGGATTGGAGCAGCGGGTTCATGATATTTACCTTGGTTCCGATTATTCCAGCCAATGATACGGATCAACGGGCTGGAACAGCGTCGCAGCAACTTCCTTGCCTGATTTCGTGTTCCCGGCGCCATGCTCGTACTCGAACTTGACGTGAAAACGAATCCATTTTCTCCCGTCTTTTGCCGGCGTGAAGTATTCCGCGTGATCGACCGCATACACCAGGTCGCGCGACTTCAGGTCGTAAAACCACTGACCGGGCGGAATTGCCTGCGGAGCAGGATCAAAGAATTCACCTGCATAGTTTGGCGGTTTCCGCTGCAGCCATTCCATTGGATTGCCCGATTTCAGTGCTTTCAGTTCCTTTTCGTTGACCATGCCGCGCGTCATCAGCACACCGTAGCGCATCACCAGTGCGCTCTGCACCGCACCTGCCACTTGCTCCATCGCAGCCTTCTCGGCCAATTCCTGATTGAGTGGGACTCGCTGCAGGAACAAGCCGGCCAACACCGAGATGATGCTGATGACAATGATAAGTTCAAGAAGCGTAAAGCCGCGGTGCGCTTTCATCTGTGCAACGCCGCCTTGCCCAGATCCCACATCGGCAGGAAGATGCCCAGCGCCAGCACCAGCACCAGGCCGCCCAGCAGCACGATCATGATGGGTTCGATGTTGGCGCTCAGGGTCTTGATCTCGTATTCCACCTCGCGCTCGTACATGCCGGCGATCTCGAACATGAGACCGTCCATGTCGCCCGTTTCTTCACCCACGGCGATCATTTGCAATACGGTCGGGTTGAATACACCGGTTGTCGTCGCGGTGCGCAGGATGCTCTCGCCGCGTTCCACGCCGTCGCGCATCTGTTCGACGCGGCTGCGCATGAATTCGTTGTCCACCACCATCGCCACCGAGTTCAGGCCCTGCACGATGGGAATGCCGCTTTTGAAGGAAAGCGCCAGACTGCGCGCGAAGCGTGCCAGCGTCGCCTTCATGATGATCCTGCCCGCAATGGGAATATGGAATTTGTAGCGATCCCATTTGTAGCGCCCTTCTGCGGTGTTGATCCACGCGCGGAACGCGAGCCCCGCCCCGATCAGCAGCGCCAGCAAGACCGGCCAGAACTGCACCATGAAATCGGAGAAACCCATCAATATCCGGGTCATCAACGGCAGCTCCGCATGAAACCCGGCGAACACTTTGGCAAAAGCGGGAATCACAAAGATATTGACGATGACGATGGCAATCGCCATGGCGATCAACACGAACATCGGGTAGCGCACAGCCGACTTGATGCGCTCCTTCATGTCTTTCTCGAATTCGAGATGTTCGTACAAGCGCAGGAAGGTGATATCCAGCATGCCGGTCATCTCTCCGACTTGCACCATACTCAGATAGAACGGAGAGAACACTTTGGGATGGCGGCGCATGGCCACGGACAGCTCGCGCCCGCTGTCCAGGCTCTCGCGCATGTCCTGCAGCATCGCCGTGAACACCGGATTCCGCGAGGATTCCTGCAAACCGGCCAGTGCGCGCATGATAGGCACACCAGCCTTGAGCAGGGTGTACATCTGGCGGCTGAACAGCATCAGCTCCATCACGTCGACTTTATTCTCCATGGTCAGCCGTTTCCACAGGCTGATCTCGGGATTGCTGCCGCTGCGGGCGGCTTGTGAGGTTTGCTTGATTTCGGTGGGCGTGATGCCGGTGTTGAGCAACTGGTCGGCGATGACGCCGCTATCCAGCCCTTCCAGTGTGCCCTGCACGAGGTCGCCGCGGTTGCTTCTTCCCTTGTAGGCGAATACCGGCATTAATCTTCCACTTGGTTACTGATGCGCATGACTTCCAGCACCGAAGTATGTCCCAACTTCAGTTCGCGCATTGCGGCGTCGAGCAAGGTCCGGCCTTTGAGGTGTTCACGGGCTGCCTGCATGAAATGCCGGTTATCTTCCTGCGCGGCAGCTTCCACCAGTTCCTGCCCCATTTCCAGCATCTCGTACACGCCAAGGCGTCCGTGGTAACCCGTGCCGTTGCAATGCGAACAGCCGCGGCCGTGCAGCAGCGCGCCCCAATCGTCGCGGGACACGCCTTCGACTTCCAGCCATTCGGCTTCCTGCGGCGTGGGGATATGTTTTTCGGCACAGCTTTCGCACACGCGCCGCAGCAGGCGCTGCGCCAGCACTGCCTGCACTGACGATGCCACCATGTATTTCGGCGCGCCCATGTCGACCAGGCGGAACAGCGTGCTGGCCGTGTCGCGCGTGTGCAACGTGGAGAACACGAGGTGACCGGTCATCGCCGCGCGCATGCCGATCTGCGCGGTTTCGGCATCGCGCATTTCGCCGACGAGAATCACGTCCGGGTCCTGGCGCAAAGCGGAACGCAGCACGCGCGAAAAAGTCAGTTCGATCTTCTCGTTCACCTGCACCTGGTTGATGCCGGGCAAGCGGTATTCCACCGGGTCTTCCACGGTGATGATCTTCTGATCCATGGTATTGATTTCGGCCAGCCCGGCGTACAGGGTGGTGGTTTTGCCGCTGCCCGTTGGGCCGGTGACCAATACCATGCCGTTGCTGCGCTGGATGATTTCACGGAAACGCTTGAGCATGTCGGGCGGCATGCCGAGCTTGTCCAGCGTGAGGAAGCTGCCGCTCTGGTTGAGCAGACGCATGACCACCGATTCGCCGTATTGCGTGGGCATGGTGGAGATACGCACGTCGATCGCCTGTTCGCGCACACGCATGTTGAAGCGGCCGTCCTGCGGCAAGCGTTTTTCAGAAATATCCAGACCGGACATCAGCTTCAGGCGCAACGCGAGCGAGGGTGCAATCTTGCTGTCGGCTTCCGTTTGCAAATGCAGCACGCCGTCGATACGGAAGCGTATTTGCAGGCGCGTTTCCTGCGGCTCGATGTGGATGTCGGAAGCCCTCACCTGGGCGGCATCGTCGAACATGCTTTGCAGCAATTTGACCACCGGCGCTTCTTCGGTGCCGACCGTGTCGCTCAGCGCGCCGAAGTCGACATAGGTATCGCCCAGATCTTCCGAGACTTCGCGCGCCAGGCCGCTGATTTCCTCGGTGCGGCGATAGACGCGGTCTATGGTTTCCAGCAACTGGCCTTCGGTCACCACGGCAACGTCGATGTCGCGTTTGAGTGACTTGGAAATCTCGTCGAAGGCGAACAGGTCGGTGGGATCGGCCATACCGACCAGCAGTGTAGCGCCGCGTTCTTCCAGCACGACCGCACGGAAGCGCCGTGCCTGGTTCTCCGGCATGCGCCGCACGATCTCGAGATTGACGTTGTAATATTTGAGGTTGATATAGGGGATGTTGAGCTGCTTGGCGATGGCCTCGGAGATCATGTCTTCCGAGACGAAGCCATTATCCACCAGCACCCGGCCGAGCTTGCGGCCGCTGCGTTTTTGCTGCTCCAAAGCGAACTGGAGTTGATCCAGTGAAATGAGTTTCTGCTGCACCAGCAGATCGCCTAAGCGGACTTTCTCCGGACGCGCCATAATTCCCCCTGTGAGACTTTCCAAACCATACTGTCAGGAACGCAAGTTAGCCGTTTTTCCCTGTACTGACAAGCCTTCTGAGCGCTTTCTTCATGTTTAACGTTATCCTTTATGAACCCGAAATTCCGCCCAATACCGGCAATATCATCCGTTTGTGCGCCAATACCGGCGCACAACTGCATCTGATTCGGCCATTGGGTTTCTCTCTCGACGACAAGAACCTGCGCCGTGCCGGGCTGGATTACCACGAATACGCGACCATGCAGGTGCATGACAACCTTGCCCAATGTCTGGAAAGTTTGCTGCACGCACGACTGTTCGCCTTCACCACAAAAGCATCGCATCCCTATCACGAGGCAAAATATCAGGCTGGGGATGCCTTTCTGTTCGGTCCCGAGAGTCGCGGTCTGCCACGGGAGGTGCTGGATTCGATCTCGCCGGAACGGCGTCTGCGTCTGCCCATGCTGCCGGACAATCGCAGTTTGAATCTGTCGAATACGGTGGCGGTGGTGGTGTTCGAGGCGTGGAGGCAGTGCGACTTTGCGGGAAGTCAGTCTTCGAATTCGCTGCCGGGTTGACGGCTGAGCAACGCTTCGACCGCCTTGTCCGCAGGCAAATCTTCATACAATACGCGGTATACCGCTTCGCAGATGGGCATTTCGACGCCATGCTGCTGCGCGATGCGGTGCACTTCGCGTGCCGTATAAACGCCTTCGGCCACATGGCCCAGTTCGCTGAGAATCTTTTCCAGCGACTTGTGCTGCGCCAGCAGCATGCCGACCTGACGGTTGCGCGAAAGGTCGCCGGTGCAGGTCAGGATCAAATCGCCGACGCCGGACAAACCGCCCAGCGTCTCGGCACGACCGCCCATTTGCAAACCGAGCCGGGTCATCTCGGCCAGGCCGCGCGTGAGCAGGGCGGCGCGCGCGTTGAGTCCCATTTTCATGCCGTCGCAGATGCCTGCAGCGATGGCCAGCACGTTCTTGACAGCGCCGCCGATCTCCACCCCCACCATGTCGGTGCTGGAGTAAATGCGCAGGCGCGAGTGATGCAGGGCTTTCGCCGCGCGCTGCGCGAACTCGCCGTCGTTCGAGGCCAGCGTCATTGCCGTTGGCTGGCTGCGCGCCACTTCCTGCGCGAAGCTGGGGCCGGACAGGACACCGCGCGGAAAACTTGCCGGCAAAATCTCTTCCGCAATCTGGTGCGGAAACTGCGAGGTCCCGCTTTCGAAACCTTTACACACCCAGACTACCGAAACGGGAGAGGACAGTTTGGCAAGTTGTTGCAATGTGCTGCGCAGCCCGGCAACCGGAACGGCGACGATGGCCAGTTCGGCATCGGCCAATGCCTCGCTCAACGAAGTGGACAGTCTCAGTTCGGCGGGAAGCGGGATATCCGGGAGGAAGCGCTCGTTTGACCGATCGCGCACCATCGCCTCGATCTCGTCAGCTTCACGCGACCAGAGCGTGACCTGATGGCGCGGAGCAAAACTCACGGCCAGGGCCGTCCCCCACGCACCAGAACCCAATATGGCAATTTTCATCAGTCGCCCCACACTTCACCGGATTGCAAATAGCCGGTACTTCCGTCCACGTGACGCACTTTGACCCAGCCAGTGCCTGAATTGCTCAACCATTCCAGACCGAGTTGCTGCGTCGCCTTGAACACCACTTCGGCATTTTCTTCCGGATTGCGCCGGACAATCGCAAGCGGTACCGTCACGATGACATAGCGCCGACTGCTCAATTGGCGTTTTTCTATCCAGAACATCTTGCCCGAAACATCGCGCACCTTGACCCAGTTGGCCAACTCCACCACTTGTTCCAGCGGCAGATAGCGCGTGGCAACGAACAATTTTTTTGCCTTGAGCGAATTGGCGTCGTACAGGATGGCCGGTTCCGCGACCGAAACGAACTCGAAGGCCTGCACTGCCGGGCTGGTAATAATCAGCAACAGCAGTGTCGCCCACACTTTCATCAGTGCTTGACCGCCTCGGCAGCCGGTGCTTGCGCCTGATTTTGCTGTTTTTGCTGCAGATAGATCGCCTCGAAGTTGATCGGATTGAGCAACACCGGGGCAAACCCGGCGCGTATCGCCATATCCGACACAACCTCACGCAAATAGGGATAAAGAATATTGGGGCAAACGACGGCCAGCACTGTTTCCAACTCCTGTTCGGGAATGTTGCGCACCTGGAATATGCCGGCCTGCTTGGCCTCGATCAGGAACAGCACTTTATCCTTCTCCGGCAGCTTGGCCGTCACGGTGACGGTGACAGTGACATCGAACACACCCTCCTCGACCGGTGCGGCCTGGGTGTGCAATTGCAGGTCGATCTGGGGATTTTCGCGCTCCAGAAAAATGCCGGGGGCGTTGGGCACCTCCAGCGACATATCCTTCACATACAGCTTCTCGATGTTAAAGACCGGCTGGGTATTCGGTTGCGCGTTTGCTTGTGCTGCTTCAGTCATGGCATCTTCCTCAAATGGTTACTTATTCAACATTACATCCAGTTTGCCCGCGCGATCAAGCGCGGCCATATCGTCATACCCGCCCACATGTTCGCCGTTGATGTATATCTGCGGCACGGTGCGGCGGCCCGTTTGCTGGATCATGGCTTCGCGCTTTTCGGGATGCAGATCGATGCGTATCTTCTCGATCTCCTTTATTCCCTTGCGCTGCAGCAAATGCTCGGCCCGTACGCAATACGGGCAGACCTCGGTGCAATACATGATGACCTTGTTCATCATTTCTCCAGCGGCAGACTGGCTTTCTGCCAGGCGATGATGCCGCCATCCAGATTATAGGCCTGGGTAAAACCCTGTTTGCCGAGAAAAGCGCACGCGGAGGCAGAACGATCACCACTGCGGCATATCACGACAATTGGGCGCTCGCGGTATTTCTCCAGCTCGCCGAGGCGTTCCTTGAGCTTGCCCAGCGGAATGAGTTTGCTGTTCAATACATGTCCGGCAGCGTATTCGCTTTGCTCGCGCACATCCAGCATCAGCGCGTTCTTGTGGTTGATGAACTGCATCGCCGCGATGTGATCGACCTCCTTGATACCGCGAATCTTGTTGCCAAAGAACGACCAGAACAGCATTCCCCCGCTGGTCAGCGCGATCAGGATCGTCCATATGTTATTTTGCAGGTACAGCAGCACGTTGATACTCCTCGTATTTTTGGGTGGCGAATTCTAGCAGAGGAGAAAAGCGCGCGGGGTCTTTGCGCGCCAATTCCTCCAGTTCCAGCCGAGCCTTCGGAAAATCCATGGGATAAGCCCAGACCGCCTGTTCCATCTGCGTTTTGGCCTGTGCCGGCTCATCCGACAATGCCCGCAACAGTGCCTCGTGGTACACGACGGGTCCTATCGGAATGAAATGCAACGCACGTTCGTTCAACGCAAGTTTTTCCTTCAGATGTTCGCTGCTGATTTCCATCGTGCTGGCAATGAACATCTCGGCATAGGAGCTCAGCAAGGGTGACTGGCTCACGGCCATCAATTCATCTTGCACGCGCGGAATCAAACTGCGCTCCTTGACCGCCATTCCGCGCAAAGCCAAAGCGCTCTCAAGGCGTTTATATCCCTGGAAGCCTTGCAGCAGAGAGAGCGCGCCCAGCACCAACATCATGGCAACAGACGCTCGCCCGAGGTTACGCAACTCCAGGCGGTAGGACGTGGTATCGAAAATGCCCAGCATAACAGCAGCCACGCCGATGAAATAGGCGTACCACAGCGGATATTCGAGCAGACTATGAATGCCCAGCACGGCCAGAATGGCAAAACCCCACCAGTGATAGAGCGTGAATTGCGCGTTGCGAACGACTGATTGCCAGAACCACATTCCCAATGTGCCCAGAAGAATCGCCACGCCTGCCAAGCCCGCTTCTGCAGCGATCTGCATCACCAGATTATGTGCATTGTTGTACAGACCGGTGATGGCCGGATAGTGCATTTCTACTGCCAGTTGCTGGTGCTGGAAGGCAAACTGTCCAAAACCGGCGCCCAACAATGGAAACTGGGTAAATATCAGTACCGCTTCTCGCCACAGCTGCACCCGGATAGCCCCGCTGGCATTGTCGCCAAACAAGCGCTCTGCCGAGGTCACGCTGCCGGTTGCGCCTGCCAACCAGGGTATCTGGACCACGAAGTGCATCAAACCGAATCCCAGCAACAACGCCAGGCCGTAATACAACAACGGTCGCAGCGCCTTGTCTCGCCGTTGCCAAAGAAATGCCAGCCCGGCGGCAAACAACAGGTAAAGCCAGGAACTGCGCGAACCGGACAACACCATGACGAACAGCATTGGCGCAGCCAGCAAAGCCACCTGCCAAACGCGCATCGGCAGTTGTCTATACAACAACCCCAAAGAGATCATTCCCAAAGCGAGGTAGTTGACATAGTGGTTGGGTTGGGCGGTATTGCCGTATACAGCAGAAGCAGTCTTGGCGGTAATGACGGGGTTCAGAAACGTATTCCAGCGGTAGTGCTGCAAAATGCCCGCCAGCGTGTTCAACTCTGCACCGATCAGCAAAAACACGGCGAGCGCTGTCACCAAGGTTGGCAATCCAAGCTCAACACGTAGCGCCAGTCCCAGCATCATTAACAGCGCCGCGAACAGGAAATACAGACTCAACAGCATGAGGTGATCGAAGTGGACGATACGCCCTACGAAAAACTGAATCATCAACAACAGCATCAATCCGATCGGCAACATCACGATGCGCGGCACTTCGGGCGCTTGCCAGAAACGCGCGGTCAGCAGCAGGGGCAGTGCGCACATACCCAGCAGTCCCGCACCCCATTCCTGATAAAAAGTAGTGATGGGATAAGCGTGGTGATAGTACAGAAAAGGCAAAACCCACATCAGGCCGACGAAGGCCAGACTGATGTGGGCAAATTTGAAGGAAAAGGGGCTGGAGGTTTTTAGCAACTGCCTTTGACGCCGAATTTGGCGAGGATGTTATTCAACGGGCATATCTGGGTGAACCCGCTCTGGAACAGATTCAATCCCACAAATGCGGTAAAAAACAGGAAGTATTTGCTGACAAACAGCGGGCTGGCTTCTACGCCCAGCGCCAGCGACAACAGGACAAAACCTCCTGCGACAATACGGACAATACGTTCTGCATTCATGTTTGATACTCCTATCGGTTAAAGATTTTAATCGAATTTCTTGTACAAGGTTGCGTAATACAGCACCGGGATCACGATCAGCGTCAGCATGGTGGATGCCAGGATGCCGAAAATCAATGACAGTGCCAGACCGTTGAAGATCGGGTCGTCGAGGATGAACAACGCGCCCAGCATGGCAGCCAGCCCGGTCAGGATGATGGGTTTGGCACGTGCTGCCGCCGCGTTGATCACCGCATGCTGCAAGTCCACCTCATCGCGCAATTGCAGGTTGACAAAGTCCACCAGCAGGATGGAATTGCGCACGATGATGCCCGCCAGCGCGATCATGCCGATCATCGAGGTCGCGGTGAACTGTGCGCCGAACAGGGCATGTCCCGGCATCACACCGATGATGGTGAGCGGAATCGGCGCCATGATCACCAGCGGCACCACGTAACTCTTGAACTGCGCCACCACCAGCAGGTAGATCAGGATCAGGCCCACCCCGTAGGCGATGCCCATGTCGCGGAAGGTCTCGAACGTCACCTGCCATTCGCCGTCCCACTTCAGCGCATAGCTGGCGTAGGGATCGGACGGCTGTTTGAAGAACCACGACTCCAATTTGCCGCCCTGCTCCAGGGCCATGCCGCTGGTTTTGCCGTTGATATCGAACATGCCATACAGCGGACTGTCCAGCTTGCCCGCCATGTCGCCGGTCACGTACACCACCGGCAACAAGTCCTTGTGGTGGATCGGATAATCGCGCTGCATCTGCACCACTTGCACCACTTCCGACAGCGGAACCAGCGCGCCGTCGCGGGAACGCACCTTGAGCTTGAGCACATCGTCGATGCGGCTGCGCTTCTCGGCAGGCAAGCCGAGGCGAATCGGCGGGGCATATTTCGCATTGGCATCATGCAACGCGGTCACATCCTGGCCGGCCAGCGCAACCTGCATCACATCCACGATGTCGCGTTGCGCCACCCCCAACAAGGCGGCTTTGCTTTGCATGACACGCAATATCAGCTTGGGAGCAACTTCGCTTACCGTGTCGTCAATCCCCACGATGTCGGGCGTGGCGACAAACTGCTCGTGCACCTTGACCGCCACCTTGCGCGCACCCTGGTAATCCGGGCCGTAGATCTCGGCCACGATGGGCGACATCACCGGCGGCCCCGGCGGCACTTCGACGACTTTCACTTTCGCGCCCCATACCTTGGCGATCTTTTCGATCGGCTCGCGCACCGACGTGGCGATCTCGTGGCTGCTGCGCGAACGCTTGTGCTTGTCCTGCAGGTTGACCTGGATATCGCCTTGTTCCGGCTGGCTGCGCAGATAGTACTGGCGCACCAGACCGTTGAAATTGATGGGCGAGGATGTTCCGGCATATGCCTCGTAATCCGTCACTTCCGGCACGGTGGCAAGGTAGGCGCCGATCTCATGCATCACGCCGGCGGTCTGCTCCAGCGCCGTGCCGGTCGGCATGTCCACCACCACCTGGAACTCGGACTTGTTGTCGAACGGCAGCATCTTCAGTACGACCAGCTTGACCACGGCCAGCGACACGGCAAACAGCAGCGCGCCCAATATGCCCAGCCACAGCTTGCGCCGCATCGGTTTGCCGTGATGCTTGTTCAGGAACGGCGTCAGTCGGATGCGGAAGAATTTGGCGATCTTGGTATCCCGCTCGTCCTTGACGAATGCATGATGCGCGTCGGCCAATTTGTGCGCCAGCCACGGCGTGATAATGAACGCAATCGCCAGCGAGATCAGCATGCCCATGCTGGCATTGATCGGGATCGGGCTCATGTACGGGCCCATCAAACCAGTGACAAAAGCCATCGGCAGCAAGGCCGCGATGACGGTGAACGTGGCCAGGATGGTCGGGCTGCCGACCTCGTCCACTGCTTCCGGAATGATTTCGGACAGCGGCTGATGCTGCGCCAGTTCGCGCCGGCGGTGAATGTTCTCCACCACTACAATCGCGTCATCCACCAGGATACCGATGGAGAAAATCAGCGCGAACAGCGACACGCGGTTCAACGTGAAGCCCCAGGCCCAGGAAGCGAACAGCGTCACCGCCAGCGTCAGTATCACCGCGATACCCACGATCACCGCCTCGCGCCGACCCAGTGCAAACCACACCAGCGCGACCACCGCAAACGTGGCGAAGAACAGTTTCTTGATGAGCTTCATCGCCTTGTCGTTGGCGGTTTCACCGTAATTGCGCGTAATGGTGACTTGCACATCGTCGGGAATCACGCTGCCTTTGAGCTCGTCCACGCGCTTGAGCAACTTGTCGGCGACATCCACCGCGTTTTCGCCCGGCTTCTTGGTGACCGCAATGGTCACCGCACCAAACTCACCTTTCAGCTTGATGTTTTTGTCGCCCGCCGCCACCCCGGCACCCAGCCACTCGTAACTGGAAGGTTGATCGGCGCCGTCCTGCACCACGGCGACATCGCGCAGGAATACCGGCTTGCTGTCGGTGACACCAACAACCAATTGGCTGACTTCCCTGGCATCGCCGAGGAAATTGCCGGTCTGCACCAGCACTTCACGGTTGTTCTGCACCAGGCTGCCCGCGCTTTGCGACACGTTCGATGCCTGCAATGCCGAGCGCACTTCCTGCACCGAGAGCTGGTGCGCATTCAGCGCTTCCGGATCGAGCAATACGCGCACCACGCGCGGCGTCCCGCCCAGCGTGATCACTTCGCGCGTGCCCTTCACCCGCTTCAATTCGGCTTCGATGCCATGCGCAATCTGCGTCAGCGCCACGCCGCCCGTATCCTGTTCGCGCCACAGCGTAATCGCCCACATCGGCACATCGTCGATACCCTTGGCCTTGATGATAGGTTGCAACACGCCCAGCGTGGGCGGCAACCAGTCGGCATGCGAATTGATCACATCGTAAAGCTTGACCAGCGACGGTACATGCTGCTCGCCGACCTTGAACTGCACACTGATCACCGCCATGCCCGGCTGCGATACTGAATAGACGTGATCCACACCCGCGATCTGCGACAACACCTGTTCGGCCGGCGTCGCCACGGTATTCGCCACATCCTGCGCCGACGCGCCCGGATAGGCGATCAATACATTGGCCATGGTCACGTTGATCTGCGGCTCTTCCTCGCGCGGCGTGACCATGACCGCAAACAGGCCGAGCAGCACGGCAACCAGCGCCAGTAACGGCGTCATCTGCGAATGCAGGAATACGCGTGCGACGCGTCCCGAAATTCCCATGCTCATTGCTTGCTCTCCGTTGCCACCATGCCGGCCTTGACCGCTTCACGCGCAACGCGCTCACCCACATTCAACCCTGCCAGCACCTCGATCTCGTTCTGCTCGTTCGCTTCGCCCAGACGCACTTGGCGCAAACGCGGCATGCCCTTGTCGTCCACCACATACACCGCCACCACTTCGCTACGGCGCAGCACGGCGCTGACCGGAATCAGCATCTTGTTCACCTTGCCCACCACGAAGTGCGTGCGCACGAACATGCCGGGATAGACGCTGGCCTGGTTGGCAGGAAGATCGACGCGCACTTGCGTGCTGTGCGTGCGAATATCGGCCGACGGCTGCACCGTGACCGAGGCCGCCTTGATCCAGCGGCTCAACGACGGCACTTCGACGGTGACGACAGGACGGCTGCCGATGTCTTTCAATTTATCCTGCGGCACATTGGCGATCACGCGCAACTGCGTGGGATCGAAGCCGGTCATCAGCGGCTTGCCCACCGTCACCATCTCGCCCATCTCCACCATGCGCGCCGCCACCACCCCGGCATACGGCGCAATCACCGAGGTATAGCTCTGTGCCAGCGCCGACTGTTCCGCACCGGCTTCGCTGGCCTCGGCCTGGGCCTTGGCCACATCATAGTCTGCCTTGGATTTGTCCAGTGCGGCCTGGCTGATGAATTTCTGCTCGAACAATTGTTTCGCGCGCTCGTAGTTCAGGCGCGCGTTCTGCAAAGCCGCCTCGGCCTGCGACAATTGCGCGCGGCTGCCCGCCAAGGCCTGGTTCGCCTCGCGCTCGTCAATCTTGAGGATCACCTGCCCCTTGCTCACGCGGTCGCCCACATCGAAGAAAATGCCCTTCACCCGCCCGGAGATCTGCGCCGACACCGTCGACTGGCGCGTTGCCTCAACCACGCCGTCGATGCTGTAAGTCTGCTCGACCTCGCGCATCTGCACCGGCGCAGTAGCCAGCGGCTCTGCCGCCTGCACGGCCGCTCCAAACAACATCGACAAGCCAAACAACAAACCGGGATTTCGTTTCATAGCTGCACCTCGAAAGACAATAAGATCGAATATTAGCATATTCTAATATGAATGCGTAGGGCGGGGACAAAAACGTGCCCACCTTACCAGCTTTAATCTATTTACTATTTATATAGAACAGAACACATCCCGCATCATCCCCACCAGCTTGAGGGTGCGCTGGTCGCCGATGCGGTAATAGACGCGGTTGGCATCCTTGCGCGTGGCCAGGATTTCCTTGTCGCGCAGGATGGCGAGATGCTGAGAGATATTGCTTTGCGATGTGCCCACGCTGTCCACAATGTCCTGCACGCTCAATTCGTTGTCCGCCAGCACGCACAATATCTTGAGGCGCAACGGATGGGCGATGGCTTTCATGGCCAGCGAGGCTTGCAGGATATCTTCGTCTTTATCGATCAGTGTGTTCGCCATTTCTGTCACCATCTTTGGAAGCGGGGGCATGCACGCCCCGAAATCAGCTAAAATCAACCGTGCCGGAACAGCATGTTTGCGGCGCACTAAATTAGCAGCTGCTTATATTATGATGTTTTAGCCAGAAAAAGCCAACATGACCAACCGTTCTTCTCCTGCGATCACCCCGGTTCTGCTGCTCATCCTCGATGGCTTCGGCTACCGCGAGGATGCCGACTTCAATGCCGTGGCGCATGCGCACAAGCCGAACTGGGACAGGTTATGGAGCGAGTATCCGCATACCCTGATCAACGCATCGGAATTGTTCGTGGGCCTGCCGAAGGAGCAGATGGGCAATTCCGAAGTGGGGCATCTGAACATCGGCGCCGGGCGCGTGGTGTACCAGGATCTGACCAAGGTCGACCTCGCCATCGAAAACGGCAGTTTTTTCAGCAACCCGGCGCTGGTGCAGGCGGTCGAATCCACCAAACAGCACGGTGGCGCTTTGCACATCATGGGCCTGCTTTCCCCCGGCGGCGTGCACAGCCACGAGGCACATATCCACGCCATGCTGGAACTGGCCGTGCGCGCCGGACTGAAAAAGATATTCATTCACGCCTTCCTCGACGGGCGCGACACCCCGCCGCGCAGTGCTGCGCTATCGCTACAGGAACTGCAGGACAAATGCGCGCAGCTCGGTGCCGGACGCATCGCCTCCATCGTGGGCCGCTTCTACGCCATGGATCGCGACAACCGCTGGGAGCGCGTGCAGATCGCCTACGACATGCTCACACTGGGCAAGGCGCCGTTCGCCGCACCCGACGCGCAGACGGGACTGGAAGCCGCGTATGCGCGCGGCGAAAACGACGAGTTCGTACAGGCCACGGTGATCGGCGAACCCGCGGCGATGCGCGCCGGCGACGCGGTTGTATTCATGAACTTCCGCGCCGACCGCGCGCGCGAGTTGACGCGCGCCCTGACCGAGGACAATTTCACCGGTTTTGTGCGCACCAGTATTCCCAGACTGTCCAACTACACCACCCTGAGCAGTTACGGCGAAGATTTCCATCTGCCCACGGCTTACAAGGCGGATGCCATCCACAACGGCATCGGCGAATACCTGTCCGGCCTCGGACTGAAACAATTGCGCATCGCCGAGACCGAAAAATACGCGCACGTCACCTATTTCATGAACGGCGGCAAGGAACAGCCCTTTCCCGGCGAGGACCGCATCCTGGTACCGTCGCCCAAGGTCGCCACCTACGATCTGCAACCGGAGATGAGCGCGGTCGAAGTGACCGACAAACTGGAAGCGGCCATCCGCAGCAAGCAATACCAGGCCATCCTGTGCAACTACGCCAACGGCGACATGGTCGGCCACAGCGGCATCATGGAAGCGGCGGTGAAAGCGGTGGAAACCCTGGACACCTGTATCGGACGCGTGGTGCAGGCGATGCTGGAATGCGGCGGCGAAGTGCTCATCACCGCCGATCACGGCAACGCGGAACAAATGATAGACCGCGTCACGCACCAGGCGCACACCGCGCACACCCTCAACCTGGTTCCCTTCCTCTACATCGGGCGCAAGGCCGACATCGCCGAAGCCGGTACCGGTGCGCTGCAGGATGTCGCCCCCACGCTGCTCGCGATGATGGGATTGCCGCAACCGCCGGAAATGACCGGCAAGCCGCTCATACGTTTCCTGTGAAGTTTTCCCTGCGCACGCTTCTGCTGGCGATACTCTTGCTCGCGGGAGCAGCACACGCATCGAAGCAGGACGATCTGGAAAAGTTGCGCAAACGTATTGCCGCACTGCAACAGGACTTCGAGAAGACCAACGAATCGAAAGCCGAGGCGGCAGACGATTTGCGCGAATCCGAGCGCGCCATCAGCAACAGCAACCGCAGACTGCGCGAACTCGAGCAGGCACAGAAAGTGGCCAATCGCGAGCTGGCACAACTGCAGCAGCGCGCGGCCGCCATGGATAAGGAGTTGCAGGGCCAGCAGCTCATGCTGGGACGCTTGCTCTATCAGCAATACCTGGACGGCGGCGAACAGGAATACCTCAAACTGCTGCTCAACAACGACGACCCCAACCAGGTTGCGCGCGAGTTCCGCTATTACGAATATATCGCGCGCGACCGCGCCGCCACGCTGAAGTCCTTGCGCAGCAGCCTGGTCAAAATGCAAACCGTTGCCGATCAGGCCCGCAAAAAAAGCGACGAAGTCGCCGCATTGCGCGCCGAGGAACAAACGCAGCGGAAAAACCTGGAACAGGACAAGCGTGCCCGCAGGCAGATACTGAACAAGATCGCGCTGCAACTGAAACAGCAACGGCGCGAAATCGGCCGTTTGCAGTACAACGAAAACCGCCTGTCGCAGTTGGTTGAAAATCTGGCGCAAGTATTGCCCGACAGCCCGTCGGCCAGCGTTTCTTTCAGATCGCTCAAAGGCAAATTGACATTACCGGTGAGGGGAAAAATACGGAACCAATTCGGCGCACGGCGGCCTGAAAGCACGATGGCGTGGACCGGCTGGTTCCTGAGCGCCGCCCCCAACCTGCCGGTCAAGGCAGTAGCGGCAGGGCAAGTGGTGTATGCCGACTGGCTGCGCGGTTTCGGCAACCTGCTCATCATCGACCACGGCCAGGGCTTTATGAGCTTGTATGCCAACAACGAGACGTTGTATAAGCAGGTCGGCGATATTTTGCGTAGTGGAGACACTGTTGCCGCTGTGGGTAGCAGCGGCGGCAACGCGGATTCCGGTTTATACTTCGAACTGCGATTTGAAGGAAAACCATTTGACCCCGGTAAATGGGTTCGGCACTAGAACGAAAGGTTACACAATGCGTAGTCGTATCGAAAAGATCGGATTGGTCGGCATCGGCCTGATAGCGGGGTTGCTGGTCAGCCTGCACTTTGCCGCGAATGCGGACAAGAACACCGAACTGCCCCTGCCGGTCGAAGAACTGCGCGCCTTCTCGGAGGTATTCGGGCGCATCAAGAGCGACTACGTCGAACCGGTCAGCGACAAGACCCTTATCACCTCAGCAATCAATGGCATGCTGAGCGGGCTGGATCCGCACTCCGCCTACCTGGATGCGGAAGGTTTCAAGGAGCTGCAGGTCGGCACGCAAGGCGAATTCGGCGGCCTGGGCATCGAGGTCGGCATGGAAGACGGACTGGTCAAGGTCATCTCGCCGATTGAAGATACCCCCGCCTTCAAGGCCGGCGTCAAGAGCGGCGACCTCATCATCAAGCTCGACGATAAACTGGTGAAAGGACTCACCCTGAACGACGCGGTGAAGCTCATGCGCGGCAAGCCGGGCAGCTCGATCGTGCTCACCATCTTGCGCAAAAGCGAAACCAAACCCCTGCAGATCAGTGTAACGCGCGCCATCATCAAGGTGCAGAGTGTGAAATCGAAACTGGTTGAACCGGGCTATGCTTTTGTGCGTATCACCCAGTTCCAGGAACACACGGGCGAGAACCTCGCCACCGCTTTGGAGAAATTGCAGAAAGAAAACAAAGGCGACCTGCAAGGGCTGGTACTCGACCTGCGCAACGATCCGGGCGGTTTGTTGACGGGCGCAGTCGGCGTATCTGCCGCCTTCCTGCCCAAGGATGCGCTGGTGGTGTACACCGAGGGTCGCACTGAAGATGCCAAGATGCACCTCACCGCCAGCGCGGAAAACTACCTGCGCGGCAGCAGCAAGAGCGATTACCTCAAAAACCTGCCGTCAATTTTCAAGAAGATCCCGATGGTGGTTTTGATTAACGGCGGCTCCGCCTCCGCTTCCGAGATCGTGGCCGGCGCGCTGCAGGATCACAAGCGCGCCGTTCTCATGGGTACGCAATCGTTCGGCAAGGGCTCGGTGCAAACCATTCTGCCGCTGGGCAACAACACCGCCATCAAGCTCACGACTGCACGCTACTACACCCCCAGCGGACGCTCCATCCAGGCCAAGGGCATCGTGCCCGACATCGTGGTGGAAGATCCCGCCACCGCCAGTTTTGACAACACCTTCCGCTTGCGCGAGGTCGATCTGGACAAGCACCTGAGCAACGGCCAGGGCGAAGACACAAGCGAAACGGCCAAACCGAGGAGCCAAACCAAACCCAAGGAAGAAGAGAACAGCAAAGTCGAGATCGCCGAGTTCGGCGCGAAAAACGATTACCAGTTGAACCAGGCTCTGAACCTGCTCAAGGGAATGAGCATCTTGCGCGGGAAATAATGTGATCAACCCATTCGAACTGCAAAAGGAACGGCTGCTGTTCTTCAGCGAGGAACCGGCCAACCAGCTCTTCCCGGCATACATACTGCTGGTGGGGCTGGAGAATTTTCATGTCGAAATGGGGCCGTACCCGAACACCCTGTTGATCCGCTACAGCATTCAGCACTATTCGCTGGAGGCGCTGGAGAAAGCGCTCGCGCGCGAAGGCTTCCGCCTGAAATACCCGCTTCTGAAAAACATCAAGAAACACCTGATCCATTACTGCGAAGACGTGCAATACCACAACCTGAAAACGCCCGTGCCGCGCACCAAGAACAACTCCCAGGAAATTTTCGTCAAGGCCTACGAGCTGCACCCGCACGGCGACCATGACGACACCCCGAAAGACTTGCGCGAGATCAAATAAGGCAACACCCGCTCACGCGGGGGCGTTTTGCGTGCCGACAAATTCTTCTTTGTCAGGACGTACGCTGTCGAAATCCACCACCGTATCCCGTCCGGCCGCCTTGGCCCGATACAGCGCGTTGTCCGCATTCAGCAATAATGCACTCGGGGTAATTTCATCCAGATCGGGCACGCACCAGAAACCGGCGGACGCCGTCAAACGGTGGTGCGGAGATTGGCCGTTCTCGATATCCAAGGCGCGAATGCCAAGGCGCAATATCTCCGCAAACTGGCTTGATTCATCGCGGTTCAGCCCGGAAGTAACGATGCAAAACTCCTCGCCCCCATAGCGGAACACATAATCACCCGCCCGTTGCGCCGAGCGTTTGAGCACATCCGCCACTTGTTCCAGCACGCTGTCGCCGAACAGGTGCCCATAGTTATCGTTCAACATCTTGAAATAGTCGATATCCAGCATGATCACCGTCAGCGGGCATTTGCTGCGCCGGCAGCGATTGATCTCGCCCACCATCACTTCTTTCAGATAGTTGCGGTTATAGGTCTTGGTGAGCGGATCGATAATCGACATATGGGCCAGACGTTCGATGTTCTGCTCGTTGTGGCGCACCAGCATCAGCGTGACATAACCCAAAACCAGATAGGCAGTGACCAGCACGAAAGCGGAAGTTGCAGTGAGCGGCTCGGGACGCACCAACACAACCAAAGCGATGCACACAACACCCGCCACCATCCAGACCAGACGCTCGCGCTGCGCAACGATAGGCGCGAAAACAACGGGGAAAACCATCATCCACACTTCCTGGTGCAACCGTTCGTTGCTGGTGTAAGCGCCGTAGAGCATCATGCACATGAACACCAGCACGACCCAGCTGGCAAAGCGCAGCGATCCTTCGTTATCGTGCCGCGTGTGCCATTTCAGCCACAGCGCAAGCAGGCCGAAGGTAAACAGTACCAGCCCGTTGTCGGGTGTCGGGATGAACAGCATATAAATCACGGACAGGGGCAGGGAAACGATCACCGCAATGCGCAAATACATATGCAGCACTGCGGCCCTGAAGCGGTGAACGGAATAGCGGGTCATGCCTGAAGCTCCCCTGAAGCAACAACTGGCGTGAGCCTACTCCTAAGTCGTTCTACACGAAAGCATAACCTGGATGAAAGGTCATTCCCGTCAGACGGCGAACGGTTGCTTACCCAGCAACCTGCGCCAGAGAACGATCCACGTCTCCCAATCGTGCCCCCCGGGCGCCACGCTCACCCGCGCTTGCGGCACACCCTCCGCCAGCATGATGCTCGCGCCGCGGTAGCGATCTTCGCTGCCGTAGCCCAGATAAATTGGCGGGAAGCCGCCCGCATCCGGCGTAATGCACTGAATCTGCTCCAACAGCATGCGCTCGTGATCGCGCATGCCGATTTCGCCCGCACGCCAATGCTGCAGACCGCCTGCCGCTTCGACTTCGGCAATAATGCCGCGCGTCCCCAAAAATGGCGCCAGCAAAAATATACCCTCGATATCAGCCGTGCGCTGCGTGGCGCAGATCATCGCCCCCGAACCGCCCAGAGAAATGCCGAGCAGCCAGATGCGGCGGTAACCGTGCGTGCGCGCTTCGTCCAGCGTGTGGTGCAATACCCGCTCAATGTCCGCGCGTTCCAGATACAAATCGACATGCGCATCCAGCGCCAGCACATCGACCGGCAACCTTCTCTCGCGCAACTCGCGGATAAAGCCGTAATCCACCAGCTGTTGCGGTGTGTTTTTTGCACCCGGCAACATCAGCAGCAGGATGCGCTCGCCAGCGACATCGGGCGCAATGTCATGGATGAATTGCGTTTGCAGTTGCATCATCGTTCGCTCGAGACCGGTTTCTTTTTCAGGTCGAAGCCCGAGTAATACAAGTGCTCCTCGCCGCCAACCTTGGCAATGCGCACGGTTTCACCCTTGCCGCTGCCTATGCCGCCCATGACGAGCTCGTTCTGCGCAACCGGCAGGAATGACGTGCGGAACAAAAACCCGGGCTTCTCGGCAAAAGTAAACTCGCCGACCAGCAGGTCGCCTTCGCGCACCACGCGGATGTTTTCCGGCAGGGGGCCGTCGTGTTTGTTGACAATGTCGTATGCGCCGACGTAATCGTTGAGATATTCCGGCAGCGGCTGCGGATGCAGCTTCTCGCCAATCAGCATGGCTTGCCCGTCCCGGTCGAGCGCCAGCACATCGCGTCCGCCGATGCGATGCAGCGACAAGCGCATTTCCTTCATCTGGCTGTTCGCCACCGGGATGAAGCCCAGCAGCCGGAGACGCACGCCGAAGCTGCCATCCTCATGCTTCACCAACTGGAATTTCCAGCCCATGAGTTCGGCGATGAGATCGCCGGACGAACCGTCCACTTTGACCAGACCGATCAACGTCTCGAAGTAACCGCTGTAAGCGCGGATATCCGCCTCGTTGAGCGGCACGTTCTTCGCCTCGACGATCTTTTTCTCCGGCTGGGTGATGCCGCGCTTGGCCTCCAGCGCCAGCTTCAGTGTCTCCTCAGTCACCTCGGCCACCAGCGATTGCGCCGTGGCGGAATTGGACAGCACCACCACGCCGAGCTTGTGCTCGGGCAGGATCGCCATCATGGTGTGGGAGTTGAGCGTGGTACCGCCGTGGCTGGCCACCATGCCCGCGCGCGGCACATCCACGCCGCTCAGCATCCAGCCCAGGCCCATCTTGAAATCGAAATCCAGCGGCACATCCGGGTTCTGCACCTTGAACATTTCGCGCAATGATTCCGCTGGCAGGATCTGCCTGCCAGCGTATTTGCCGTCGGCAAACACCATCTGCATGAAATGCGTCATGTCGTTCGCGCTGGAGATCAGCCCGCCGGAAGGCAGATCGCGCAAGGGGATCGCCTCGACCTCCTCACCCTTGCGGTACGCCTTGCCGGGAATGCGCGCCGCGAACTCGGAATGCACCATGCCCAGCGGATGCAACACATGACGGTTCATGTAGCCGGCATAACATTCGCCGTCCACCTCGCCGATGGCCGCGCCGAGCAGCGACACACCGAGGTTGGAATAGTCAAACACCGTGTTCGGCGGCCAGGCAACATATTCATCCCTGATTGCCGTCACCTGGTCGGTGAAAGGCTGCGGATGGCGTTCGCTCATGCCGCGCACCCAGTTGCCGGGCAGACCGGAATGATGATCCATGATGGTGCGCGGCGTAATGCCTTGCGTGTCGCCAAAACGGCTTTTGATGGAAAATTCCGGCAAATATTTGTGCAAAGGCTGGTCGATGTCCAATGTGCCCTGCCCGGCAAGCTGCATTGCGGCTGTCGCCGTGAACACCTTGGCAATCGAACCCAGGTGGTACAGCGTATCCGGCGTGGCCTTCACATTCGCCTGCTTGTCGGCAAAACCGAACCCCTGCGCCCACACGACTTGCTGATCGTCCACCAGCGCGATGCTCAAGCTGGTGACATCGTCGCTCGACATGCCATGCTCGATCAGCCAAGAGATGTATTGCTTCGTATAGGTGTAATCGCCGCGTACGGCAGTGGCGGGTTTTTGCGGCGGGGTACTGCAAGCGCTCAGGGCGGCAATTGAAAAGACGAAAACGATTCTTTGCAGCAGCACAGCAACTCCTTTGTTACAGAACATTCGTTGAGAAATGCCATTGTATAATGCCGCGCAAATTCCAATACAAAACGTATCGATGCTTTTTCCCTGCCGCAACTGGAAACCGACTCTCGCCATCAAGCTTTCCCTGCTGGTACTCACCGGCAGCGTCATTGTCTTGCTGCTCAAACCCGCGCTATGGGTATGGGTGCTATCCGTCTTGTGCATCAACCACGGCATCCTCACGCTGGCCGGACTGATCCCGCGCAGCACCCTGTTGGGGCCGAACATCACGCGCCTGCCGCAGGCTGCGGCGCAACGCGGCGAGGTGGCGATCACCATCGACGACGGCCCCGACCCCGAGGTTACGCCCCGGGTACTGGACATCCTTGACCAATATCAGGCGCAAGCAACCTTCTTCTGCATCGGCAAACTCGCCGCACAACACCCCGAACTGTGCCGCGAAATCGTGCGGCGCGGCCACGCCATCGAAAATCACAGCCTGTCGCACAACTGGTATTTCTCCTTGCTCGACCCGTGGAGCATCCATCGCGAAGTGAGCAACGCGCAACAAGTGCTGAGCAGCATCAGCGGACATGCCCCGCGTTTCTTCCGCGCCACCGCCGGGTTGCGCAATCCCGAACTGGAACCCGTGCTCGCCCACTGCGGGCTGCGCCTGTGCAGCTGGAGCAAACGCGGTTTTGACACGCGTGAAAACAATCCCGATGCCGTACTCAAGAGTCTGGTGCAAAACCTCAAAGGCGGCGACATCCTGCTGTTGCACGATGGCAGCTCGGCACGTACCGCCCGCGGCACAGCGGTCATCCTCGACGTGCTGCCGCGCCTGCTGGATAATCTGGCGCAAGCCAACCTTCATTCCGTTACCCTACGTAGCGCCATTCCATGACCGCAAACTTCCACCGCACCCTGCTCCAGCGGGCCACACAGCCCTACCGTTCCGCCGGGCTCTTTGCCTGGAAATTTGCCAAAGGCAAACTGAAAGGCGATCCGGCATTTGTCGGCCTGCTTGAGCACGGCCTGATCCCCGACGCGGAACGGCTGATCGACCTCGGCTGCGGACAGGGACTGCTCGCTGCGTGGCTGCTGGAAGCGCGCGCATTGCACGAGTCCGGGCACTGGCCCGCACACTGGCCCGCCGCGCCCAAAGTGAAAAACGTCTGGGGACTGGAACTGATGCCGAAAGACGTGGCACGCGCCCGCGCCGCGCTCGGCGACCGCGCCCGGTTTGAACTCGGCAATATCTGCACCGCCGACTTCGGCAAAGCCGACGTCGTAATCATCCTCGACGTGCTGCACTACATCGACTACGCAGCACAGGAGGACGTACTGCGCCGCATCCGCGCCGCACTGCCAACCGGCGGCACCTTCATCACCCGCATCGGCGATGCGGCGGGCGGACTGCCGTTCAAATTCAGCAACTGGGTGGACCGCACCGTATTCTTCATACGCGGCCACCGCGTCAATCGCATCTACTGCCGCACACAAAACGAATGGCTGGAGGTATTGAAGCGCACCGGCTTTGTTGCCGAGGCGATGCCGATGCACAAGGGAACGCCGTTCTGCAACGTCATGCTGGTGGCAAAAGCGATTTAAACATCCGGCTCAAACAAATAAGGCCGCCAAGCGGCGGCCTTCTTAATTATCTACCGAGAACCGCTATTCCCTGGCCTGCACATCAACCGGCGCCTTGTCCACGGCCAGCCTGCAATTCGCCACCACAGTATTGTTAACCGTGGCAATCGTATTCTCAACCACGGAGAAACGAACCTGCTTGCCGGTCGCCGCAGCAAATTTCGCCTCCGCCTCTCTCACGCACAGCTGCCTGATTTCGGAGATCGACTGGTTCTCCTGGCCGATGTAGGCATTCGTGATGTATTCATCCGGCTCCGCTGCGGGCTTCGCAGGTTCTTTTTCTTCCTTGTCGCCAACAATGGAGCTGTAGGCATCCTTGCTAACCTTGGCGGTATCGGCAATCAGGCCGGGGAACTCCAAATTCACGCAGCCGGAAAGCGCCAGCGACAGAATCAACATTTGATATTTCATAATCTTCCTGGTTTTGATGAAAATAGTTTGCAAAAGTGAACAGAACCACCTTACGCTTGAATCGATGAGTGCGCGTCAGGCAACAGGCTGCTCATCAATGATAGCAATGTCATGATCTTTGCACCATGCACGCAATGCTTTCTCTTTCTCACTTGCCTCGAAGTCGTACCAGCGATCAAGCAGGCTATGGGAAGCCAGGAAATCCTTGAACCGAGCGTAGGCGCCTCTTTTCCGAAAGAAGCCCGCGATGGTGCCGTAGTCGCCTGGAAGTTCTTTTTCAGCGAACGACAAAACCAGGTTGCGGCCGAGGTTCAAGTCATTCTTGTGTGGAATTGCAATGTAGCGATCTGACGACTCGATATCCTCCGGGACTTCTTCTTCCATCTCATAACCCGGGGACACGTAATAAATCCTTCCCGAGTCGGGATCGATGTAAGCACCGTGCTCGAAGTCCCCACCAAAGTTTGCAAACTCGAATGCCTCAAGCAGTTCCGAAAACCGAACCTTGGCAATGGGCGAAAACGAAGGCATGAGTCAAATCCCTAACGGCGCTGTTGAAAAACCCGATTTTTGCAAAAAATCGAGTTGCGGGCTGTTGATTTGTAAATGCGCCAACTTAGCATTTTGGTTTTTTCTACAGCCTCAACGAGGTTGTAGAAAAAGTCTAAACATGCGCGCATCGTGCCGTGAACCAAACCAAATATCAAGGTCGAAGTTGGGGGTGACATTTTGGAGTTATGAATGGCGTAGGAAAATCAATAGAGGAAAATCAATAGCAAAATCAATAGAGCAAAATCAATAGCAAAATCAATACAAAATCAATAGCAAAATCAATAGGGTCAAAATCAATAGGGTCAGACTCGATTGATCATAAACTCTTCCGATTTCCGATCCCCACCTTTGGCATTCGGCTCGACCCGTCGCTGCAGTTGCTTCTGTATACGTTGCTTGAACCGATCATTCCCCAGCACCCATGCCTTGTTGGTTGCATCCCGTATTTCATCAAGACTGCTTTCAGGTATGTGCGACTTGAATAGCTGGC
>JAHJNJ010000024.1 GCA_018820925.1 Gammaproteobacteria bacterium
CTCGCCGAGTTGGTTCCGACGTTTGTCCCGCCCTTCCTCCACTGATAGGAGAGTGGCGCGGTTCCGGTCGCGATGACATTGAATGTCGCAGTCTGCCCCACCGTAACCGATTTGTTTGCCGGTTGAGTGGTGATGGCAGGAGCGACCGGCGTGGCCGTGACTGTGAGCGTTGCATTGTTACTGGTGACGTCACCCGCAGAATTGCTCACAACCACACTGTAGCTGGCTCCGCTATCTGTCAATAAAGTTGCGGGAGTTGTGTAACTCGCGGAATTGGCTCCAACAATGTTTGTTCCATTCTTCCTCCACTGGTAAGAGAGTGGCGCGGATCCGGTCGCAATGACATTGAATGTCGCAGCCTGCCCCTCCATAATCGACACGTTTGCCGGTTGAGTGGTGATGGCTGGGACGGCCGTCACTGTGAGCGTTGCATTGTTACTGGTGACGTCACCCGCAGAATTGCTCACGACCACACTATAGCTGGCTCCGCTATCGGTCAATACTGTGGCGGGGGTGGTGTAGCTCGCCGAGTTGGTTCCGACGTTTGTCCCGTTTCTCCTCCACTGGTAAGTGATGGGCATGGTTCCGGATACGGCGACATTGAATGTCGCAGCCTGCCCCGCAGTGACAGATCTGTTTGCAGGCTGTGTCGTGATTGCGGGTGCAACCGGGACGGCGGTTACCGTAAGCAATGTGGAATTTGTTCTCCCGCCATACGAAGCTTCTATGGTCGTCTCGCCTGGTCCGGTGGCCGTTGCCAATCCAGCACTCGTGACCGTTGCTGTGGTTGTGTCCGTGGAATTCCATGTTGCATCTGACGTTAAATCAACAGTCGAATCATCCGTGAGTGTTCCGGTGGCGACGAACTGCTGGGTACCACCTTGAACAATTCCGGGGGTCGCCGGTGCAATGCTGATGGATGCGAGGGATGCGGTCAGCGCCTCATTCTTCGGCTCATCAGCAACACCTCCACCACAACCTGAAAGGATGAAAATCAACATCCACAATGTTGCCTGAAAGCATGACTTCCTCATGTTCTATACTCCTGTGAAAACGACTGACTGAATGGGTGCAAACTGGAAATGCGGATACCGGGGAGTTGTCTGGATTAAAGCGGATTAAGATCCTTGGGGTATTTCCAGAGGCTACAGCAAATTTTTATCACGCCAGCTCAATATTGTCCATATTAATAATATGGACAAGCTGGAACTGATTGAACTACCCACCATCCCTGCGGCACGACGGAAATGCACGGAACATCCGGAACGGGCCTTTACCCGAAACTTCGCCACGCAACTCAAGGGACAACTGACGGCTCCGGCAGCCGATTTCGTCACCCCGAGCTAAAGGCTTGGATAAGATACGGACATGGCATCCTCCCAATTGCTCATCGCTATCGTTGTCACCGCACTATTAGCCAGCCCGTTGCCGTTGCTGGCGCAACGTTACGGACGCGGCGCGGCGGCGCTGTGCAGTGCGCTGGTGATCACGGTTTGTCTCGCTCTGCTGTCACCGCTGATCCCCGAGGCGATGAATGGCGTCGTGCTGCTGGCAAGCGTTGTCTGGCTGCCTGACTGGGGGCTTGCGCTGTCCTTCCGCCTCGACGGCCTCGGCCTGATGTTCAGCCTGCTGATCATGGGCATCGGTCTGCTGGTCACGCTGTACGCCTATTACTATCTGGACGGACACGACAAACTGGGGCGCTTCTACACGCTGCTGCTGCTGTTCATGGCGGCGATGCTGGGTGTGGTGCTGTCCGAGAACCTGCTGTTACTGGTGGTGTTCTGGGAGCTCACCAGCCTCGCCTCTTTCCTGTTGATCTCCTACAAACATGAGAGCTACGAATCGCGCCTGTCCGGGCGCATCGCGCTGGCGGTCACCGGCGGCGGCGGACTGGCGCTGTTCGCGGGCGTGCTGCTGCTGGGTCATATCGCGGGCAGCTTCGAACTGTCGGCGGTGCTGGCCGCGGGCGAACATATCCGCGCGCACGAGCTGTACGCGCCCATGCTGATCCTCGTGCTGCTCGGCGTATTCACCAAATCGGCGCAGTTCCCCTTCCATTTCTGGCTGCCGCAGGCCATGGCCGCGCCCACACCGGTGTCTGCCTACCTGCACTCGGCGACCATGGTGAAGGCGGGCGTGTTCCTGCTGGCGCGTCTGTATCCGGCGCTGGCCGGCAGCGACCTGTGGTTCTGGCTGGTCAGCGGCACCGGCGCGCTCACGCTGGTGTATGCCGCCTTTCTCGCCTTCTACCGCTACGACTTCAAGGGCCTGCTGGCCTATTCCACCATCAGCCACCTTGGCCTGATCACGCTGCTGTTCGGGCTCGACACGCCGCTGTCGGTGGTGGCCGGCGTGTTCCACATCATCAACCACGCCATCTTCAAGGCCTCGCTGTTCATGGCGGCCGGCATCGTCGACCACGAGTGCGGCACGCGCGACATGCGCCGCGTCAACGGCCTGTTCAAGTTCATGCCGATCACCGCCACCCTGGCCATCGTCGCCGCCGGGTCGATGGCGGGGGTGCCGCTGCTCAACGGCTTTCTCAGCAAGGAGATGTTCTTCGCCGAGACGGTGGGCCATCCGGTGTTCGACGAGATCAAATGGTTGCTGCCCACCTTTGCCACACTGGCCGGCATCCTCGCCGTGGCCTATTCGTCGCGCTTCATCCACGACGTGTTCTTCAACGGCGATCCGGTCGACCTGCCGCGCAAACCGCACGAGCCGCCGCGCTGGATGCGCGCACCCGTGGAGGTGCTGGTGACGCTGTGCCTGCTGGTCGGCATCTTCCCGCAGTGGAGCATCGCCCCCATCCTCAATGTCGCCGCCGGTGCGGTGCTGCAACAGGAACTGCCCCCGTTCCACCTGGCGGTGTGGCACGGCTTGAACGCGCCGTTCATGATGAGCCTGGTCGCACTGGCGGGCGGCATCGCGCTGTATGCCATGCGCCATCGCCTTTATGCACTGTACGACCGGCTGCCTACCATCCACGCCAGCATCGTGTTCGAGCGCGCTTACGAGAACATGGTGGCTGCTGCGCGATTACTGATCGCCTGGATGGACAACGGATCATTGCAGCGTTACCTCGCGCTGTTCGTCGCCTTCGTGCTGGCGCTGGGCGGCTGGGCCTGGCGGTCCGCACCCGCCTCCGCGCTGCCTGTCGTCACGCAGGCGCCCGACGCGGCCAGCCTCGTCGCGCTCGGGATGCTGGCCGCGGCCGCCACCGGTGTGCTGCTGCTGCACCGACGCCGCCTCATCGCCATCGTGTTCACCAGCATGATCGGCCTGATCGTGGCGCTGACCTTCGTGCGCTTCTCCGCACCCGACCTGGCACTCACCCAGCTTTCGGTCGAGGTGGTCACCATCGTGCTGCTGCTGCTGGCGCTGTATTACCTGCCGCCGGCTTCGCCCGCCGAGGACGCCATGCCGCGCATCCTGCGCGACGCACTGCTGGCGGTCGCCGCCGGTGTCGGGCTGGGTGCGGCGAGCTATGCCATGCTGACTTCGCCGTTCGACACCCTCTCCGGTTTCTACCTGGCTGAGTCGCTGCCGGGCGGGGGCGGCAGCAATGTGGTGAACGTGATCCTGGTGGACTTCCGCGGCTTCGACACGCTGGGCGAGATCACCGTGCTGGCGATGGTGGGACTGGCCGCGCATGCGCTGCTCGACCAGTTGGTGCTCAAGGCGCCGCCGCGCGACGACGAAGGCAGGACATGGGCTGCCGAGCGCCATCCGCTGTTTCTGCAGATGCTGATGCGGCCGCTGCTGCCGTTGGCGCTGATGGTGTCGGTGTACATCTTCCTGCGCGGCCACAACCTGCCGGGCGGCGGCTTTGTCGCGGGGCTGGTGACTGGCGTCGCCTTGATCCTGCAATACCTCGCCAGCGGCATCGGTTTCGCCTCGGCCCGCTTGCCGCAGCGACTGCCCCTGTTCCTCGCGACGGGATTGTTCGCGGCCCTGGGCGCGGGCGCCGCGAGCTGGCTGTTCGGTCGCCCCTTCCTCACCAGCGCGCACGGGCATGTCACCCTGCCGCTGCTCGGCGACATCGAACTAGCCTCCGCCATGGTGTTCGACCTCGGCGTGTATCTCGTGGTGGTCAGTGTGGTGCTGATGGTGCTGGCGGAACTGGGCAAGTTATCCGTGAGCCATGAGGGGACAAACTGATGGAAGCGATCATCTCCATCGCCATCGGCCTGCTCACCGCCTGCGGCGTGTACCTGCTGCTGCGCGCGCGCACCTTCCCGCTGATCCTCGGACTCACGTTGCTGTCTTACGCGGTCAACCTGTTCCTGTTCGCCAGCGGGCGGTTGCGCATGGATGCGCCGCCGCTGATCCGCGACGGCGCGAGCTACACCGACCCGCTGCCGCAGGCGCTGGTGCTCACCGCCATCGTCATCGGCTTCGGCATGACCGCCTATCTGGTGATGCTGGCCTTGCGCGCCCTGAATGAATCGGGCGACGACCATGTGGATGCGAGGGAAAAAATATGACCGAGAAAATTCGGACGAAAGCCGGATTTTGTTGCCTGGCCTCTGTAGGTGCGAATTCATTCGCACGTCGCACAAGTTCATGTGCGAATGAATTCGCACCTACATGGCCTTTCTATTTGGCATTTGCAAGATGACCCAGCACGCCGCCATCCTGCCCATCCTGATCCCGTTCGTTGCGGCATTGCTGCAACTGGCGGCGAAGGGCTACGGCATCGGCGTGCAGCGCGCCATCGGCCTCGCCGGTACATTGCTCGGCGCGGTTGCCGCGCTCTGGCTGGTGTGGCTTGCCGACGACGGCATGGTGCGGGTGTATGCGCTGGGCGACTGGGCGGCGCCGTTCGGTATCGTGCTCGCGGTGGACCGGCTGGCTGCCGCCATGGCGTTGCTCACCGCGCTGCTGGGGCTCGGCGCATTGCTGTATGCCAGCGCCGGTTTCGATACCCAGGGACGTCATTTCCATCCGTTGTTCCAGTTGCAGTTGTTCGGACTGCAGGGCGCATTCCTCACCGGCGACCTGTTCAACCTGTTCGTGTTCTTCGAGGTGATGCTGCTCGCGTCCTATGTGCTGCTGGCGCACGGCGGCGGCATGGCGCGCACGCGCGCCGGCATCGCTTACGTGGCGCTGAACCTGGCCGGATCGGCGTTGTTCCTGATCGCGCTCGGCATGCTGTACGGCTCGCTGGGCACACTGAATCTGGCCGACGTGGCGCTGCGTCTGCAAACACCGGGGATAGATGTCGCAACGGCGCGACTCGCCTGCATGCTGCTGGTCGCCGTGTTCGCCTTGAAAGCGGCCTTGCTGCCGCTGTCGTTCTGGCTGCCGCATGCCTATGCCGCCGCAGGCGCGCCGGTCGCTGCACTCTTTGTCATCATGACCAAAGTCGGCATCGTTGCCATCCTGCGCGTGCAGGCCATCGCACTTGATCCGGCCACGGTTACCGCCGACCTGCTGAGCGGCTGGCTGCTGCCGCTTGCGCTGGCCACTGTGCTGTTCGCCGCCGTCGGTGCACTGGCCGCGCCGCGCCTGCGCGACCTTACCGCCTGGCTGGTGCTGGCTTCCGCCGGCACCTTGCTGCTCGCACCCGTCTTCCCGCAGGCGAACGTCAGCGCCGCCGCGCTGTATTACCTCGTGCAATCCAGTTTCGTTGCCGCCGCGCTGTTCCTGCTGGCGGAACAGATCGCGGTGCGCCGCGGCGAAGTCGCCGATGCCTTCCAGCCCGGCCCGCGCATCCACGCACCATGGCTGGGACTGGCTTTCCTGTTGTCCGCCGCCAGCGTCGTCGGGCTGCCGCCGTTCGCAGGCTTCATCGGCAAGCTGATGCTGCTGACCGCGCTGCGCGACAGCGGCGATATGGTGGCGATATGGTCCGTATTGCTGTTCGCCGGACTGCTGTTGATGCTGGCACTGGCCAAGGGCGGCGGACGCTTGCTGTGGGAACGCAGCCCGCACCATCCGCATGCCAGCACCGCGCGTAGCGGCTGGCGCCGCAGCACGGCCATCGTCCTGCTGGTATCGCCCGCGCTGCTGCTCGCCCTGTTCGCCCGACCGGTAGCGGATTACGCAGCGCGCGCCGCAGCGCAGTTGCATGACCCACAAGCCTATGTTTCCGCCGTGCTCGGCACGCAAAATATCGAACGGGAGCGCAAGCCATGAAGCGCCGCCTGCTCCCGCGTCCCGGGCTATCTGCGGCACTCTTCCTGTTATGGGCAGTGCTGAGCAATGCCGCATCGGCGGCCACGCTGCTGCTCGGTGCGTTGCTGGCCCTGCTGTTGCCGCACATCGCGGCGCCGTTCTGGCCGGATGCGCCGCGGCTCGCACGCCCGTTTGTTGCGGTCAGGTTTGCGGCGCGCATCGTCTGGGACATGCTGCTCGCCAATGTCGCGGTGGCACGACGTGTGGTCGGGCCGCTGGCGAAACTGCATCCCGCCTTCATCGAGGTGCCGCTGGATCTGCGCGACCCGTTCGCCGCGACGGTGCTGGGCAGCATTGTGTCGCTGACGCCGGGCACGGTGTCCATCGACGTGGACCGCGAACGCTGGGTGCTGCAGGTGCACGCGCTGGATGCGCCAGACCCGGATGCATTGATCCGCCAGATCAAGCAACATTATGAAGCGCCGATCAGGGAGATATTCTCATGCTGAACTTTGCCATCGAACTGGGTTTCGTCTTCATCGGCCTTGCCATGCTGCTCAACCTGTGGCGGCTGGTGAAGGGTCCCGACATCACCGACCGCATCCTCGCGCTCGACACCATCAACATCAACGCCATTGCGTTGCTGGTGCTGTTCGGCATCCGCGCGGCCAGCAGCGCATATTTCGAGGCCGCGCTGCTGCTGGCCGCGATGGGCTTTGTCGCCACCGTGGCACTGTGCAAATTCCTTCTGCGCGGGGATATCATCGAATGAACTCCGCCGTCGAATTTATTGTCTCCGCTTTGATCCTGCTCGGTGCACTGTTCGCGCTGCTGGGCTCGGTGGGACTGGCGCGGTTGCCGGATTTCTTCACCCGCCTGCACGGGCCGACCAAGGCGACCACGCTGGGCGTGGGGGCGATGGTGCTGGCTTCCGCGCTGTATTTCACCGCCACGCGCGACGGCGTCAGCCTGCACGAGATCGCGGTGATGCTGTTCCTGTTCATCACCGCGCCGGTATCGGCGCACCTGCTGGCCAAGGCGGCGTTGCACCGGCAGACCGACAAGGAAGACGAAACGCATTGAGAGGAGGCAAGCATGGCACAGCACATCTGGCATGAACTCTCCGCCACGGAGGCTCTCGCTGCCCAGCAGGCGAACGAGCACGGCCTGAGTGCCGACGAGGCAACCCGCCGCCTCGCGCAGCATGGCCCCAACCGGCTGACGCCGCCGCAGAAGCGCGGGCCGTTCATGCGCTTCCTGCTGCAATTCCACAATCTGCTGATCTATGTGCTGCTGTCCGCGGCCGCCGTCACCGCGCTGCTCGCGCACTGGGTGGACACTGCCGTGATCGTCGGCGTGGTGGTGATCAACGCGATCATCGGTTTTATCCAGGAAGGCAAGGCGGAGCAGGCGATGGAGGCGATCCGCCGCATGCTGTCGCCCGAAGCCACCGTGTTGCGCGGCGGCAGGCGTATGGTGGTGGCGGCCGAGACGCTGGTGCCGGGCGACATCGTGCTGCTCGCTTCCGGCGACAAGGTGCCGGCCGATCTGCGCCTGTTGAGCGTAAAGAACCTGCGCATCGAGGAAGCCGCGCTGACCGGCGAATCGACGGCCGTGGAGAAGGACGTCGCTGCGGTGAACGGTCGCGCCGCGCTGGGCGACCGTGCCTGCATGGCCTATTCCAGCACACTGGTGGTGTACGGCCAGGGCACGGGCGTGGTGGTGGCAACCGCAGACAATACCGAGATCGGGCGCATCAGCGCAATGCTGCAGGAGGTGCAGAGCCTGACCACGCCGCTGCTGCGGCAGATGGAGACGTTCGGGCGCTGGCTGACCATTGCCATCATGGTACTGGCCGCACTCACCTTCCTGTTCGGCTGGCTGGTGCACCATTTCGCGCTCGGCGACATGTTCCTCGCCGCAGTGAGTATGGCGGTGGCGGCGATCCCGGAAGGCCTGCCCGCAGTCCTTACCATCACGCTGGCGCTTGGCGTGCAGCGCATGGCCGGGCGCAGCGCCATCGTGCGCCGCCTGCCCGCAGTGGAGGCGCTGGGCTCGGTTACCACCATCTGCACCGACAAGACCGGCACGCTCACAAAGAACGAGATGACCGTGCAGCGCGTGATCACCGCCACGCAGGTTTTCGATGTGAGCGGCAGCGGCTATGCGCCGCAGGGTGGTTTTTTTTGCGTCGGCCTGGAATGCGACACTGCGGCCCATCCGTATGTGCTGGACCTGCTGCGCGCCGGGCTGCTGTGCAACGATGCGCAGTTGCACGATGCTGAAGGTCAGTGGCGCATCGCGGGCGATCCCACCGAGGGCGCGCTGATCCCGCTGGCGCTGAAGGCCGGCATGGATCCCCGCTTCGAGCACGACGAGCTGCCGCGCACCGACCTCATCCCGTTCGAATCGGAACACCGTTTCATGGCCACGCTGCACCACGACCATGCCGGGCACGCCTTCGTCTTCGCCAAGGGGGCGGTGGAACAGGTGCTGGCGATGTGCAACCGCCAGCGCGGCGCGGGCGAGGATGTGCCGTTGGAACTGCCGTATTGGCATGCGCAGATGGCCGCGACCGGCGCACTCGGCCAGCGCGTGCTGGCGCTGGCGATGAAAGCGGTCGACCACGGCCAGCGCGAGCTGACCTTCGCCGACGTGGAAGGCGGCTTCACGCTGCTGGGCATGGTCGGCATCAGCGACCCGCCGCGCGACGAAGCCATCGCCGCGGTGCGCGACTGCCAGGCGGCGGGCATTCGCGTCAAGATGATCACTGGCGATCACGCCGACACCGCACGCGCCATCGCCCTCCAGCTCGGCATCGGCAGCGGCCGGGTGTTTACGGGCGTGGAACTGGACACCCTGGATGATGCCGCCTTGCGCAGCGCGGTGCGCGAGGTGGACGTGTTCGCGCGCGCCAGCCCGGAGCACAAACTGCGGCTGGTCGAGGCCCTGCAGGCCAACGGCGAGATCGTTGCCATGACCGGCGACGGCGTGAACGACGCGCCCGCACTCAAGCGCGCCGACATCGGCGTGGCGATGGGCTTGAAGGGCACCGAGGTCGCCAAGGAGGCGGCGGAGATGGTGCTGGCCGACGACAACTTCGCCACCATCGCGCACGCGGTCGAGGAAGGCCGCACCATCTACGACAACATCAGGAAGGCCATCGTCTTCATCATGCCAACCAACGGCGGCGAGGCCGCCATCGTGCTGATCGCGATCCTGTTCGGCATGGCGCTGCCGCTTACGCCGGTGCAGATCCTGTGGGTGAACATGGTGACGGCGGTCACGCTGGCGCTGGCGCTGTCGTTCGAGAAGGCCGAGCCGGATGTGATGCGGCGCAAGCCGCGCGCCGCCGCCGAACCCCTGCTGACCGGTTTCATGATCTGGCGCATCAGTTTCGTCTCCGTCTTGCTGGCCGTGGGCGTGGTGGCGCTGTTCCTGTGGGAGTCCGCGCGCGGCGACGGACTCGACACCGCGCGCACCATGGCGATCAACGCGCTGGTAGTGGGCGAGATGGCCTATCTGTTCAATTGCCGCTACCTGCTGGCGCCGGTGCGCAACTGGCGCGACTTCGGCGGCAATCCCTATGTGCTGCTCAGCATCGCAGTGCTGGTGGTCATCCAGCTGGCTTTCACCTACCTGCCCTTCATGCAGAAGCTGTTCGGCGTGGTCGCGCTGGATGCGCCGTCCTGGGGGCTGATCCTCGCTTTCGGCGTGCTGCTGTTCGTGGCGGTCGAGCTGGAGAAGTGGGTGATAAGCAGGTTGCGCGGCGAGCGTTCCAGCAACATTTGAGGAGAGACGAGATGGAACCGCATGACCCAGTTGAAACACAAGCCCACATACCCGAACCGTCAGGTCGAATCGCGCACATCGTGCGCTACCTGCTGATCGGTTTCTTCACCGTCGCCCCGCTGTGGGTGACCTGGCTGGTGTTCGACTTCCTGCTCGGCATCCTCGCCGACATGGGTTCGCCGTTGCTGCGCGCTGCCGCCGGACTAATCCGCCCGCTATCCGAGACGCTGGCCGGGTGGCTGCTCGATTCACTGTTCCAGCGGTTCATCGCCATCCTGCTCACGCTGGGCAGCTTGTATGCCATCGGATTGCTGGCCTCGCAGGTGCTGGGGCGCAAGCTGCTGCACTGGATCGAGACGATGTTGGAGCGCCTGCCGCTGGTACAGACCATTTACGGCGGCACCAAGCGTTTTCTCGCCACGCTGCGCAAGCCACCCATGACCGGCCAGCGCGTGGTGCTGATCAGCTTTCCCACGCCGGAGATGAAGGCCGTAGGCTTCGTCACCAAGGTCATGCGCGATACCGATACGGGTCGGGAATTGGCGGCGGTGTATGTGCCGACCTCGCCCAACCCGACCTCGGGCTACATCGAGATCGTGCCGCTGGAAGACGTGGTGCAGACTGATTGGACCATCGAAGAGGCGATGAGCTTCGTGATGACCGGCGGCGCGAATGCGCCGGAACGGGTGCGCTATTCGTCCCGCTCCGGGAAGGGCGTTGCGTGATGCGGATACGGGAGGCATTACTCTGGAAGCCCGGAGCATGGGCGCGCGAAGGCATTGTCGCGACAACGCTGGCGCTCGCGCTCGGTATCGGCTATTTGCACACGCTGACCGGTCTGGCCTACGAATTCCATGTCGTGTTCGTGTTGCCGGTATTGATCGCGGCGTGGTTCGTCGGCGCTCGTGCAGGCTATGGTCTGGCCCTGCTGGCTGCCGCAGAATGGTTTGTCGCCGACCGCCTGCTGGCCGGTGAGCAGGCCTATTTGTTTCCGTTGTTGTTCAATACCGGCATGCGGCTGGCGATTTTTGTTGGCGGGGTCTGGCTGCTGAACGAGATACGGCGCGTGCTCCAGCGTGAATCACGGCTGGCGCGCGAAGATGCATTGACGCAGTTGCCAAACCGCCGGGAATTTTACGAGCGCGGTCGCACCGTTTTTGCCCAGGCCCAACGGCATGGGGCCCCGTTCTCGGTGGTGTTCATCGACCTCGACAGATTCAAGGAGGTCAATGACGAATTGGGCCATGGGGCGGGCGATCAACTTCTGGCAAAAATCGCCGGAGTGATGCGCTTGCATGTGCGTACGAGCGATGTCGTCGGCCGACTTGGCGGAGACGAGTTTGCGCTGTTGCTGCCGAATATGGATGCATCATCTGCTGCGTCCTACGTCGAGGAACTTCGGCAAAGAATGCTGGCGGCGATGGGCGAACATGGCTGGCCAGTGACATTCAGCATCGGAGTCGCCAGCTATGACGTGACGCCCCGGGATTTCGATGCAGCGCTGACGCAAGCCGATTCGCTGATGTACGAAGTGAAAAACGGGGGACGGAATCGCATCCTGCAGCGCGGCTTTTAGACCGGGATCAAGCGCGGCACCGGCCCAGAACTGAAAGTAAGGTTTGCGCCAGGATGGAATTCGGCATGAAACCCGATCGACATTATCCTGGAAACAGCAGTTGGACGAAGTGTAGTGTGCGTTCATCTCGGTGCAGGGCAAGGCGCGAGAGCGTGGCTTTTCCGGCTGAGACGATCCGAATAATGCTGCCTTTTCGATCAGCGCATTACCTGGTAGGGGTGAAAGCAAGAACCGATCTCGCTCGTCGTGGCGTAGCTCGGGCCTGCCTGGCTCGGAGATACTCCCGAAGGTGCCGTTGAATTTCCTGCTTTTCGACCGGCTACTTTTTCATGATGATGATGTCATCGAGTTGGCGCTTGTATGACTGCTGATTGCCCCAGCAAGGAGTGACGCCGTCCGCCATGAATTCGGGGCAGTCGGTGAACCGCGGGCGGCAGCTCATCGCATGGTGGTACTCGTTGCTCCCGTAGGGGACACACTGGTTGGCCGCGTTGAATGCGCAGTTTTCAGGCAAGAAGGCATCCGCGCATGTGATGAATACCAGGCGACTGGCCTACCTATGACGCGTGACGGGGCGGATGCCTGGCTTGACAAGTTGGAGCAAGGCCAGGATGTGGAGCAGTAGTGGTTATGTCGCGCTATACCGCTTAGGCGGTCAGTCGGCAATCATCGTCGCTCTCCGCCATCATAAGGAAACCGGGTATTTATCAGCGCAACATAGCAATGAGTTACCTGGCGTTTTCAGCGAGAAAAAAAACGAACCCCGCGCAAGGCGGGGTTCGTTAACTACAACACAGAACAAGTGCGAGATGCTTTTCGCTGCAAATTCCAAGTCAACTACATCATGCCGCCCATGCCACCCATGCCGCCCATATCCCCACCGCCCATACCGCCGGCCGGTTTTTCTTCCGGCAACTCAGCCACCATGCAGGCAGTCGTCAGCATCAGGCCGGCGATGGAGGCCGCATTTTGCAGTGCGACGCGCGTCACCTTGGTCGGATCGACCACGCCCATGGTCAGCATGTCGCCATACTCGCCGGATGCGGCGTTGTAGCCGAAGCTGCCCTTGCCTTCCAACACCTTGTTCACCACTACGGAAGGCTCGTCGCCCGCGTTCATGGTAATGGCACGGATCGGCGATTCCATCGAACGCAGCACGATGGTGATGCCGGCATCCTGGTCGTGGTTGGCACCTTTGAGACCGGCAACCGCCGCCTTGGCACGCAACAGAGCAACGCCGCCTCCGGGCACGATACCTTCTTCAACGGCGGCACGGGTCGCGTGCAATGCGTCTTCCACGCGCGCCTTCTTTTCCTTCATTTCGACTTCGGTCGCAGCGCCAACCTTGATCACTGCCACACCGCCAGCCAGCTTGGCCTTGCGTTCCTGCAGTTTTTCCTTGTCGTAGTCGCTGGTGGACTCTTCGACTTGCTTGTTGATCTGGCCGATGCGCGATTTGATCGCATCTTCCTTGCCTGCGCCATCAATGATCGTGGTGTTTTCCTTGCCCACCTCGATGCGTTTGGCCTGGCCCAGATCGTTCAGGGTTGCTTTTTCCAGCGTGAGGCCGACTTCTTCGGCGATCACGGTACCGCCGGTCAGGATGGCGATGTCTTCCAGCATGGCCTTGCGGCGGTCGCCGAAGCCGGGGGCCTTGACCGCAACGGTCTTCAGGATGCCGCGGATGTTGTTCACCACCAGCGTGGCCAGCGCTTCGCCGTCCACATCTTCGGCGATGATCAGCAGCGGCTTGCCGGCTTTGGCGACTTGTTCCAGTACCGGCAGCAGGTCGCGAATGTTGGAAATCTTCTTGTCGTGCAACAGGATGAAGGGGTTCTCCATCGCGGCGATTTGCTTGTCGGCGTTATTGATGAAGTAGGGAGACAGGTAACCGCGGTCGAACTGCATGCCTTCCACGATGTCCAGTTCGTCTTCCAGGCCTTGGCCGTCTTCAATGGTAATGACGCCTTCCTTGCCGACCTTCTCCATCGCGGCGGCGATCTTCTCGCCGACCACGGTGTCGGAGTTGGCGGAGATGCTGCCCACTTGCGCGATTTCCTTGCTGGTGGTGCAAGGCTTGGAGATCTTCTTCAGTTCTGCAACAGCGGCGATCACAGCCTGATCAATACCGCGCTTGAGGTCCATCGGGTTCATGCCGGCGGCGACGAACTTCATGCCTTCCTGCACGATGGATTGCGCCAACACGGTCGCGGTGGTGGTTCCGTCACCGGCCACGTCGGAAGTCTTGGAAGCAACTTCCTTGACCATTTGCGCGCCCATGTTTTCGAACTTGTCCTTCAGTTCGATTTCCTTGGCGACGGACACGCCGTCCTTGGTGATGGTGGGGGAGCCGTAGGAACGGTCCAGCACCACGTTGCGGCCCTTGGGACCCAGGGTTACCTTGACCGCATCGGCCAGAATGTTGACACCCACGACCATCTTGGAACGTGCTGCGTCATGGAATTTCACGTCTTTAGCTGCCATGTTCTTATCTCCTGAAATTTATTTGGGACCAAAAGTAATTTTTCGCGAAGCGAAAAATTACTTCTCGATCACGCCGATGATGTCGTCTTCACGCATGGTCAGCAGTTCCTGACCATCCATCTTGAAAGCTTGACCGGAATATTTTCCGAACAACACACGGTCGCCGACTTTAACGTTCATAGGCTGCAGCTTGCCGTCGTCACCCATCTTGCCGTTGCCCACAGCGACGATCTCGCCCTGGTCAGGCTTCTCGGTAGCCGCATCGGGAATAACGATACCGGACGCTGTCTTGCGCTCTTCTTCCATGCGCTTGACGATGACGCGGTCGTGCAAAGGACGAATCTTCATGCTTTATCTCCTGAAAACATTGGGTTGAAAAATACGAGAGCGGGATATTTGCGTTATTGGCTTTTCGGCCATGCCAGCCAAATCGCCGGTTAGCACTCCCCGCCTGCGACTGCTAATAATAGGGGCTGACGCGCCCTATTTCAAGGGCGGCATGGAAATTTATCCGCAGAACGGGGCGCTAGCGACTCAGAATGTCGTTCAATGCCTTGGCCAGATCGGGGAATTTGAACTGGTAGCTGGCTGCCGTCAGTTTGCCCGGCAGCACGCGCTGTCCTTCCAGCAACAAAGCGGCGCGCTCCCCCATCGCCAGCTTCAAAACCGCGCCAGGAGCAACAAGAAGCGCGGGCCGATGCAATGCCTGAGCCAATGTCCGGGTAAATTCAGCGTTGGTGACCGGGTTTGGCGCGGTCATATTGAACGGACCGCGCATCTGCTCGTCCTCCAGCAGGCGCAGCAGCATCGCCACATAGTCATCAATGTGCACCCAACTCATCCATTGCTTGCCATTTCCCAGGCGTGTCCCCAGGCCCGACTTGAAGGGCAACAGCATGCGCCCCAGTAACCCGCCGCTTGCGCTGAGCACCAAACCGGTACGCAACAGACAGACCCGCACACCATAATCCTCCACAACAAGCGCGGATCCCTCCCAATCCCGGCAAAGATCGGCGGCGAAGTCATTGCCCGCCCCGGCCCACTCCCCCACCCCCGTATCTCCGCGATTGCCGTAATAGCCGACAGCCGAACCGCTCAGCAGTACGGCGGGCTTTTGTTGGGCCGCAGCAATGCATTGCACCAGCTTTTCGGTCAGCGCGATGCGGCTATCGCGCAGCACCTGCTTGCGCTTCGCCGACCACCAGGCATCCACAATCGGCTCCCCCGCCAGATTGATGACTGCATCGAACGACCGGTCCGGGCGCCATTCATCCAGCGACACCAGCGCCTGCACGGTCGCCCCGCAGTTGACGGCAACCGAGTCCGGACGGCGACTCAGTACAGTCAGCTGATGCCCTTTCCCCAGCAAGGCTTTGCACAGATGCCGCCCGATCAAACCTGTCCCGCCTGTGATCAAAATACGCATGATGGTCTCCGAGTGGGAATTTGACGTTCATGGACATGAACCTATCTTACGCCTCGCGCGTCACGCGCAAACTCCGTTATGATTCCGCGTATGCCAACCAACTCCGACCTTCTCGCGCGCAGCCTGTCCGCAGTCTGGCATCCCTGTACCCAGATGAAACGACATGAAACCTTGCCGCTGGTTCCCATCGCGCGCGGCGAAGGGGCATGGCTGTACGACGCGGACGGCAAACGCTATCTGGATACGGTGAGTTCCTGGTGGGTAAACCTGTTCGGCCATTGCAACCCGCGCATCAACGCCGCCCTCACCGACCAGCTCGGCAAACTGGAACATGTGATGCTGGCCGGCTTCACTCACGAACCGGTGGTGCAACTGTCGGAAAGATTGCGCGACCTCGTCCCGACCGGACTCGGGCATTGTTTCTACGGCTCGGACGGCGCCTCGGCCACCGAAATCGCGCTGAAGATGAGCGCCCACTACTGGCGCAACAGCGGCAAACCGGAGAAGACGCAATTTATCAGTTTGCAGAACAGCTACCACGGCGAGACGCTGGGTGCACTGTCGGTGACCGATGTCGCGCTGTTCCGCGACGCGTATGGCGCGCTGATCAAACAGAATGCCACCGTGCCCAGTCCGGATTGGCGCGAGGCAAACACGGGCGAAAGCGCGGAGAATTTCGCGCAGCGCTGTGCCGATTCTCTCGAAGCCCATTTGCAACAGCATCACGCCGATCTTGCCGCTTTCATCGTCGAGCCGCTGGTGCAGGGTGCGGCCGGTATGGCGATGTACCACCCCGTTTATTTGAAGAGAGCACGCGAGTTGTGTTCGCAATATGAGGTGCATTTGATCGCCGATGAGATTGCTGTCGGCATGGGCCGGACCGGCACATTGTTCGCCTGCGAGCAGGCAAACATCAGGCCCGACTTCCTGCTGCTCTCCAAGGGCATCACCGGCGGTTATCTGCCGCTTTCGATCGTGATGACCACGGACGACATCTACCGCGCCTTCTATGCCGACGAAACGGCGCGCGGCTTCCTGCATTCGCACTCCTACACCGGCAACCCGCTGGCCTGCCGCGCCGCGCTCGCCACGCTGGATATTTTCGCGCAGGACGATGTGCTGAACGCCAATCGCGACAAGGCGGCATTCTTCAACCGCATCGCGCAACCGTTGCGCGATCACCCCAAAGTGAAAAACTTCCGCAACACCGGCATGATCTGGGCATTCGAAGCCGATACGCCGCATACCGATTTCGCCCAGCGCTGCTTCAGCTTCGGCCTGCAGCATGAATTGCTGCTGCGCCCCATGGGCAACACCGTCTATTTCATGCCACCCTATATCATTGGCAAAGACGAGATGCAGCTGCTCGTCACCCGCACGCTGAACATCATCGACGCGCTGACATGAAAATATTTTTTACCCTGCTACTCGCACTCTGTTTTATCGCCGGCGCGCAGGCCGCCTCGCTGCCCGCCGCAGTACGCCATGAACTGAAAGACGCCGGCATTCCGCTATCCGCCGTCGCGGTCGAAGTGGTCGAAGCCGGAAAACACACCCCGCTCATCAGCGTCGGCGCAAAGCGACCGATGAACCCGGCTTCCACCATGAAGCTGCTCACCACTTACGCCGCACTCGACCTGCTCGGCCCGGCCTATTCCTGGAAGACCGAAGCCTGGACCGACGGCGAATTGAAGGACGGCGTGCTGAACGGCAACCTGATCCTCAAGGGTTATGGCGATCCGAAATTCACCATCGAACAATTCTGGCTGTGGCTGAGCGAACTGCGTTCGCGCGGCCTGCGCGAAATACGCGGCGACCTCATCCTGGATCGCAGTTACTTCGAGCTGCCCGAATACGATCCTGCGCAGTTCGACGACGACCCGATGCGCGCCTACAACGTCGGCCCCGATGCGCTGCTGCTCAACTTCAACACCCTGCGCCTGCGTTATCTGCCGGACGGTGTCGGCCTGAAGGTCGTCAGCGAACCACCGCTGGACGGCGTAACGCTGGACAACCAATTGCTGCCCAATGGCGAGAAAGTGAACTGCGACTACTGGGACGACCAGTTTTCCGTGCAACCCAACGGCGACAGCGTCGTGTTGCAAGGCGACTATCCGATGGGATGCGGCGAACGCGAACAGAACCTCAGCGTGATGCCGCACACGCGTTATGTGGGCGCATTATTCCGTGCCATATGGAAAGAACTGGGCGGCACGCTGCAAGGCAGGGATATCGTCGGCACGGTTGGCGACACTGCGCAATTGTTCTCCACGCATCGCTCCGAACCCTTGAGCAACATCATTCGCGACATCAACAAGTTCAGCAATAACGTCATGGCGCGCCAGTTATTTTTGACGCTGGGAGAATCCCTGCCTGCCGCATCGGATGCAGACCTCCCGCCCGAAAACATACAACCCCAAAGTGCCGTGTCTGCCCAACCGCCCTCCCCTGCAAATTCGGAACGCACTGGCCGCATGAGCATAGCCCGCAGCATCCTCGCCATGCAAACTTGGCTGGCCAGTAGTCGACTGCACTTCCCGGAACTGGTTCTGGAGAACGGCGCCGGACTCTCGCGCATGGAGCGCATCAGCGCCGCACATATGGCGCAACTCTTGCAGGACGCGTCCAATCATCCGCTGAGCGCCGAACTGAAAGCATCCCTGCCCATCCTCGGCGTGGACGGCTCGGCAAGGAAACGTCTCCGGGACAGTCTGGCAGCCGGTCATGCACATTTCAAGACTGGCACCCTGGAAGGCGTGAAGACCATTGCGGGTTATGTGAAATCAAAGAGTGGCCGAGAATGGATCGTCGTGTTCTTCATCAACCACCCCTACGCCAGGCGCGGACAGGATGCGCAGGACACTTTAATCGAATGGGTACAAAAACGATAAACCTACAACCCCAATTCGCCCCACATCGCATCCACCTTCGCTTTCACTTCCGCATCCATCACGATGGGCGTGCCCCATTCACGTTGCGTCTCGCCCGGCCATTTATTGGTCGCATCCAGTCCCATCTTGCCACCCAACCCTGAAACAGGACTGGCAAAATCGAGATAGTCGATGGGCGTGTTCTCCACCAGCAAGGTGTCGCGCACCGGGTCCATGCGCGTGGTGATCGCCCACATGACTTCCTTCCAGTCGCGCGTGTCGATATCGTCGTCCACCACGATGATGAACTTGGTGTACATGAACTGGCGCAGGAAACTCCAGACGCCGAACATCACGCGCTTGGCATGCCCGGCGTATTGCTTCTTGATGCTCACTACCGCCATGCGATACGAACACCCTTCCGGCGGCAGGTAGAAATCGGCGATCTCGGGAAATTGTTTTTGCAGCAGCGGCACGAACACTTCGTTCAGCGCCACGCCCAGCATGGCCGGTTCGTCGGGCGGCTTGCCGGTGTAGGTGGAGTGATAGATGGGATCGCGGCGCATGGTTATTCGCTGGATGGTAAACACAGGGAACTTGTCCTGCTCGTTGTAGTAGCCGGTGTGATCGCCGTACGGGCCTTCGAGCGCGGTCTCGCCCGGATGAATCACGCCTTCCAGCACGATCTCGGCGGAGGCAGGTACTTGCAGATCGCTGCCGATGCACTTCACCAACTCGGTCTTGCTGCCGCGCAGCAATCCGGCGAACTGGTATTCGGATAGCGAATCCGGCACGGGAGTGACCGCGCCGAGGATGGTGGCCGGATCGGCGCCGATCACTACCGCGACCGGATATGGTTGCCCCGGATTTTTTTCGCAGTGGTCACGAAAATCCAGCGCGCCGCCGCGATGCGCCAGCCAGCGCATGATGACTTTGTTCGGCGCGATCACCTGCTGGCGGTAGATACCAAGATTCTGGCGCGGCTTGTTCGGCCCGCGCGTGACGACAAGACCCCAAGTGATGAGCGGTGCAACATCGCCCGGCCAGCAATGCTGAATTGGCAACTTGCCCAGATCAACATCGTTATCTTCCCACACCACCTCTTGGCACGGCGCGGAAGACAGCACTTTGGGCGACATCGTAAGAACTTGTTTGAGAATGGGCCATTTCTCCCACGCATCTTTCAGACCCTTGGGTGGTTCGGGTTCTTTCAGGTAAGCGAGCAGCTTGCCCACTTCGCGCAATGCCGCAGTGGACTCTTCGCCCATGCCCAGCGCCACGCGGCGCGGCGTGCCGAACAGGTTGGCGAGTACCGGCATCTTATGCCCGACCACATTCTCGAACAGCAGCGCCGGACCTTGCGCGCGCAGCACGCGGTCGCAGATCTCGGTCATTTCCAGATGCGTTGAAACAGGCGCAGTCACACGCTTGAGTTCGCCGATTTTCTCCAGTTGGGAGATGAAGTCGCGCAGGTCTTTATATTTCATTTCAGCATCCCTTCAGACGTTTATCTCCCCTCTCCCGCTGGCGGGAGAGGGGCAGGGGGAGAGGGCTCTGGTATAACCGTCAATCGTATTTGTTCCAACACTCCATCCAACTGTTGCATGACATCATTGTTCCAAAAACGCAACACAGTGTAGCCTTGGCTTCTCAACCAATCATCGCGCCGTTGGTCATATTCAATCTGTTCGGAATGCTGTCCACCGTCAAGCTCAACAATCAACATACGCTCCACGCACACAAAATCGACGATATAGCTGCCGATTGGTTTTTGCCGCTTGAATTTCAAATCCATGAAACGGTGTGCCCGCAGGTGATACCACAATCGCAGTTCGGCTTCAGTTTGGTTTGAGCGTAAGGCCTTGGCGTTGTCCAAGATTTCGTTCTCAATCACAGAACCCTCTCCCCTGCCCCTCTCCCACAAGTGGGAGAGGATGTGCCCTAATAAAATCTCGCCTCGCCCTCCGGCCGCGTCTTGAACCGCTTGTGCAGCCAGAAATACTGTTCCGGCATTTCACGGATGCGGTCTTCGATAAATGCATTCATGCGCCGCGCATCGGCGACGTCGTCGCCGCTGGGATAATTCTCCCATGCCGGATAGAACGTCAGCACATATCCTTGCCCACCCGGCAACACGCACGTGATGCTGGGCACCACCTTGGCGCCGGTCATTTGCGCGATGCGCGGCAACGAGGTCATGGTGGCGGCAGGCACGCCAAAAAAGGGAATGAATGCGCCGTCCTTGACACCCTGATCCTGATCCGGCGGATAGATGAACGGCAAGCCTTTGCGCATCCCCTTGAGGATGGGACGCAAACCTTCCTGCCGCGAATACAGATGCTGGTTGCGGAAACGGGCGCGCTTCTTCAGCAGCAACTCGGTCAGGTACACGTTCTTCTGGTTCGCATACATGCACACGGTGTCCACCTGCTGCGCGATCCATTGTCCGCCGGTATCCATGCCGACAAAATGCGGGGTGAGCAGGATCATCGGCTGGCCTTTCCACGCTTCGAAATGCTCGACCCCTTCAACGCGAATCAGCGAATTGATGCGTTCCGCACTCGACCACCACACGATGCTGCGTTCGATGAGGCCGCGCATGAACATCCTGAAATGTCCGCGCAGCAGTTTTTTGCGCGCCTTTTCGTCCATGTCGGGGAAGCACAGTCGGAGATTGGTATCCCCCACAAAACGGCGTTCGGCGGCAAACGGGTAAGCCAGCGTACCGAGCACATTACCAATAGCCACAATGACGCGAAACGGCAAAAAATGGATCAGCCAGAAAAATAAAACGCCGAGTCGTGCCAACATCAATGCTCCTTGCTTGCCTCCGGCGGCAACGCGCCGCGCGGGACTTTATAACGGTTGTAACTCCACAGGTACTGATCGGGGTGGTTGCGTATCACCGTTTCCAGTGCCGCGTTCATCTGTCTGGGGATGGATTCTGCCGCAGCGAAGGACAGCTGAGTGAAATGCAAAGCATAGCCTTTCCCGCGCGCCAGACGTTCGCTGTGACACATCACCACCGCCGCCCCGCTGGATTCCATCAACCGCCCGATCAGCGTCATCGTGTAGGCAGGCCGTCCAAAGAATGGCGCCCATTCGCCTTCGCCATTGCCCGGTACCTGATCCGGCAACACGCCGATGACCTGCCCCTTTTTGAGCGCTTTGAGCAATTGGCGAACTCCGCCCAGATCGGTCGGGGCCAACTTCATCTGCCCGCGCTCCCGACCTTCATGCATGAGCGTATCCAGAAACTTCCAGCGCGGCCGACGATACATACACGTCATCGGCTGGCGCGCGGCAATATACAAACCAATGACTTCGAAACAACCGATATGCGGCGTCAGCACAATCACGCCCTTGCCCCGTGCATGCGCAGCTTCAAAGTGCTCCCAACCGTGGCACAGTTGTACGCTGGCGACCACCTTCTCAAAAGGTCGACGCCACACCCAGGGCAATTCCATCACCCCTTTGCCCATTTCGCGAATATTGGTGTGCAGCAAGCGACGCGTTGCGGATTCTGACCGTGCCAGCCCGGCCTTTTGCAGATTTTCTCGCAAACGGGCGGCATAACGACCGGAGGACAGAAAGGTCAACCAACCGAATAGCGCGCCAAGCCGATGCAATGCCGACAAAGGCAGCCGCGCTAACACATCAAACAGAATAACCATTCAGAAAAACCCATTAAATCAAAAAGGCGGGGATTTGGTATACTGCGCGCCCATTTAACTACTGAAGCAACAATCGGAGAGCCATGAGCGAATACTATTTCACATCCGAATCCGTGTCCGAGGGCCATCCGGACAAGGTTGCAGACCAAATCTCCGACGCGATCGTTGACGCGATTCTAGCGCAGGACCAGCATTCACGCATCGCCGCAGAAACCCTGGTCACCACTGGACTGGTGGTACTGGCCGGCGAAATCACCACCAACGCCCAAGTCAATTTCGCCAAAGTGGCGCGCGAAACCATCCGCAAGATCGGCTACGACGATCCCAGCCTGCGCTTCGATGCCGACGGTTGCTCGGTACATGTGTGCTACGGAACTCAGAGCCCCGATATTGCACAAGGCGTGGACAAAGCCTACGACGACACACTCGACCAGGGCGCGGGCGACCAGGGCCTGATGTTCGGTTATGCCTGCCGCGAAACCGACGTGCTGATGCCGCTGCCTATTTATCTTTCGCACCGCCTGGTCGAACGCCAGGCGCAACTGCGCCGCGACGGCCGCTTGAGCTGGCTGCGCCCGGACGCGAAGTCACAAGTCACCATCAAGTATGTGGACGACAAACCATTCAGCATCGACACCGTGGTGCTTTCCACGCAGCACTCGCCGGACATTTCGCTGGAACAGATCCGTGAAGCCGTCATCGAGGAAGTCATCAAGCCCGTATTGCCCAAGGAGCTCATCAAGGGCGATATCAAGTACCTGGTGAATCCGACCGGCCGTTTCGTCATCGGCGGCCCGCACGGCGATGCCGGCCTGACCGGACGCAAGATCATTGTCGACACCTACGGCGGCGCAGCCCCGCACGGCGGCGGCGCGTTCTCCGGCAAGGATCCGTCCAAGGTTGACCGCTCGGCGGCTTACGCCGGACGTTATGTGGCAAAGAACATCGTTGCTGCCGGACTGGCCGACAAATGCCTGGTACAGATCAGTTACGCCATCGGCGTGGCGCATCCCACCAGCATCATGGTCACCACTTATGGCACGGGCAAGGTTTCCGACGACAAGATCACCGCGCTGGTGAAGAAACATTTCGACCTGCGCCCGAAGGGCATCGTGCAGATGCTCGACCTGCTGCGCCCGATCTACCAGAAAACGGCGGCTTACGGCCACTTCGGTCGTGAAGAGCCGGAATTCAAGTGGGAAGCCACGGATAAAGCTGCGGCACTTCGTGCCGATGCTGGCTTGTAAGAAATGACGTAGGGTGGGCACGTTTTTCGTGCCCACGCGGAAATTTTACCAATCACAGCGTGGGCACCAAAAACGTGCCCACCCTGCAAAAACGTATCACCCATCCCGCCGAGGGGCGCTGCAGCAGTTACCATCAGGTGAACCTGTCAGGCTCGGTAGGAATGGCTCAACATGTAGCAACGGCGCCCATTCATTATTTATTGTGAATGGAGAACGTTATGACCAAAGACTACGTCGTCGCCGACATCAACCTGGCCTCGTGGGGCCGCAAAGAAATCGCCATCGCCGAAACCGAAATGCCCGGCCTGATGGCCATCCGCGAAGAATTCGCCAAGACCCAACCGCTCAAAGGCGCGCGCATCACCGGTTCGCTGCACATGACCATCCAGACCGCCGTGCTGATCGAGACGCTCACCGCGCTCGGTGCGGAAGTACGCTGGGCCTCATGCAACATCTTCTCGACCCAAGACCACGCCGCCGCAGCCATCGCGGCCGACGGCGTTCCGGTGTTCGCGGTCAAGGGCGAATCGCTGACCGATTACTGGGACTACACCCACCGCATTTTCGAATGGGCGGATGGCGGCTTTTCCAACATGATCCTGGACGACGGCGGCGACGCCACCTTGCTGTTGCACCTGGGAGCGCGCGCGGAACAAGACGCATCGCTGATCAGCAAACCGACCTCGGAAGAAGAGACTTGCCTGTTCGCCTCGATCAAGGCCAAGCTGGCCACCGACAAGACCTGGTACTCCAAGCGTCTCGCGGCGATCAAGGGCGTAACCGAAGAAACCACCACCGGCGTGCACCGCCTGTACCAGATGCACGAACGCGGCGAACTGAAATTCCCGGCGATCAACGTCAACGACTCCGTCACCAAGTCCAAGTTCGACAACCTGTACGGCTGCCGCGAATCGCTGGTGGACGGCATCAAGCGCGCCACCGACGTGATGATCGCGGGCAAGATCGCGCTCATCGCCGGCTACGGTGACGTGGGCAAAGGTTCGGCCCAGGCCATGCGCGCATTGTCGGCGCAAGTCTGGGTGACCGAAGTTGACCCGATCTGCGCGTTGCAAGCCGCGATGGAAGGCTTCCGCGTGGTCACCATGGAATACGCCGCCGACAAGGCCGACATTTTCGTGACCTGCACCGGCAACTTCCACGTCATCACGCATGACCACATGGCGAAGATGAAAAACCAGGCCATCGTGTGCAACATCGGCCACTTCGACAACGAGATCGACGTTGCCTCGCTGGAAAAATACCAGTGGGAAGAGATCAAGCCGCAGGTCGACCACATCATTTTCCCGGACGGCAAGCGCATCATCCTGCTGGCCAAGGGGCGTTTGGTGAATCTGGGTTGCGCCACCGGCCATCCGTCCTACGTGATGTCGTCGTCGTTCGCGAACCAGACCCTCGCGCAGATCGAGTTGTTCACCCGTACCAAGGACTACCCGGTCAACGTGTACACCTTGCCCAAGCATCTGGACGAAAAAGTTGCGCGCTTGCAACTGACCACGCTGAACGCGCAATTGAGCACCTTGACCGACCAGCAGGCCGCTTATATCGGCGTGCCCAAGCAAGGCCCGTACAAGTCCGACCACTACCGCTACTAAGCAGCTTGATGCGGGTATGATTGCGGGGGCGGGGTTGCCGCCCCTTCACTTATTGAAAAAGAAAACGATGCTGTTTCGACTGCTACTTATCTGGACCTTGAACGCACTCGCCCTGGTGGCGGTGGCGAATTTCGTCCCCGGCATTCATGTGGACGGATTCATGGCGGCGTTCATTGCCGCTTTGATTCTTGGGCTCGTCAACACGCTCGTCCGCCCCATCTTTCTGGTGCTGACCCTGCCCGCCACCGTGCTTACACTGGGATTGTTCATCTTCGTCATCAACGGCTTGATGTTCTGGTTCGCGGGTTCCATCCTGCGCGGATTTTATGTAGACAGCTTCTGGCACGGCGTATTGGGCGCGGTCCTGTACAGCCTCTTTACCTGGGCGCTGAGTTCAGCCGCCACACAACTTCTTGCGAGAAAACATGGCAATCACGAAAACACCGATCAGTTTTGAGTTTTATCCGCCGCAAACGCCGGAAGGCGCGGAACGGTTAGCCGTCGTACGCCAGCGTCTCGCCGCGCTCAAGCCGGAATATTTTTCCGTCACTTTCGGCGCGGGCGGCTCCACACAAGACCGCACACTGGAGACGATCAAACAAATCCACGCCGAGGGACACACTGCGACACCGCATCTGTCCTGCGTCGGCTCCACCCGCGACAATGTCCGCGCCCTGCTGTTCACCTACAAGGACATGGGCATCAAACACCTCGTCGCTTTGCGCGGCGATCTTCCGTCCGGCATGCACAGCATCGGCGAGTTCCAGTACGCCAACGAACTGGTGTCGTTCATCCGCGCGCAGACCGGCGACCATTTCCACATCGACGTCGCGGCCTACCCGGAGTTTCACCCGCAAGCGAAGTCCGCGCGCGACGACATGCTCAATTTCAAGCGCAAAATGAACGCGGGCGCCAACTCGGCCATCACGCAATACTTTTTCAACGCGGATGCTTACTTCCGCTTCGTCGAAGAAACGCGCAAGCTCGGCGTCACCGCACCCATCGTGCCGGGCATCATGCCCATCGTGCGTTTCTCGCAGCTCGCGCGTTTCTCCGACAACTGCGGCGCTGAAATTCCGCGCTGGATGCGCAAGACCATGGAAGGGTACGGCGACGACACAGAGTCGATTCAGAACTTCGGCCTCGATGTCGTGACGCGTTTATGCGAAAAACTCATCGCGGGCGGCGCACCGGCAATGCACTTCTACACGCTGAACCAGGCGACCGCTTCCGTAGAGATACTGCGGCGACTGGGCTACAGGGCATGATTATTTATCCGCAGATTACGCAGATTTACACGGATTGGGTTTTGAAACTGAATCTGTGTAAATCTGCGTAATCAGCGGACAGGGTTATGATTTGAAGACTCCCGAACTCCTCCTCCCCGCCGGCACCCTCGACAAAATGCGCACTGCCTACGCCTACGGCGCGGACGCGGTGTACGCCGGGCAGCCGCGCTATTCGCTGCGTGCGCGCAACAACGAATTCAAGCTGGAAGAGTTGGGTATCGGCATCCAGGAAGCGCACGCGCTGGGCAAGAAACTGTTCGTTGCCAGCAACCTGATGCCGCACAACGCCAAGGTGAAGACCTACATGGCGGATATGCAGCCGGTCATCGAAATGCAGCCGGACGCGCTGATCATGGCCGACCCCGGCCTCATCGCCATGGTGCGCGAACGCTGGCCGGAAATGCAGATACACCTTTCGGTGCAGGCCAACACCGTCAACTACGCTGCCGTGAAATTCTGGAAGTCGCTGGGACTGTCGCGCGTGATCCTGTCGCGGGAAATTTCGCTGGACGAGATCGAGGAAATCCGCCAGCAATGTCCGGATATCGAACTCGAAGTATTCATCCACGGCGCGCTGTGCATCGCCTATTCCGGCCGTTGCCTGCTCTCCGGCTATTTCAACCACCGCGATGCGAACCAGGGCACCTGCACCAACTCCTGCCGCTGGGATTACAAGGTGGACAGTGCCGAAGAAAGCGACACCGGGGAAATTCAGAAAATCGATTTCGACTTCGACAGGGCGCTCAGCGAATCCGAACTCTCGGAATGCGGCAACCAGCCGCGCCACCCGCTGGCGGACAAGGTTTATGTCATCTCGCGCAAGGACCACCCGGGCGAACTCATGCCGGTGCTGGAAGACGAGCACGGCACCTACATCATGAACTCCAAAGACTTGCGCGCGGTCGAGCATGTCGAGCGGCTGGTAAAGATCGGTGTGGATTCGCTCAAGGTCGAGGGCCGCACCAAATCCATCTACTACGTGGCGCGCACCGCGCAGGTGTATCGCCAGGCCATCGACGATGCCGTCAAGGGCCGTCCGTTCAACCTGGAACTGCTGGGCGCGCTGGACGCGCTGGCCAACCGCGGCTATACCGACGGTTTCTACGAACGCCACCACACCCACGAACAACAGAACTACATGCGCGGCCACTCCGAAAGTTTCCGCCAGCAATATGTCGGCGACATCGTGGCCTGCGCCAACGGCATGGCCGAGATCGACGTGAAGAACCGCTTCAGCGTGGGCGACAAACTCGAAATCATCCATCCCTCCGGCAACAGCATTGTCGAACTGAAGGAGATGAAGAGCCTGGATGGCGAAGCGCTCAGCGTTGCACCCGGCAGCGGGCATCACGTGCGGATCCCCTTGCAGGGCGAGTTCGCCAAGGGAATGCTGGCAAGGTTTTTGTAGCCCGGATTTCCCGGCTCCGGGGTGGCGGCATTTGAATTAAGCCCTACTTAAGAAATGCCTTCTATGCTTCGCTCCACTTTCTTCCAATCCGCCGCTTTACGGCCTTGCATCATTGGCGACTGCCTGCAGTTGGATGCGGCGCTTACGAATTCACTTTAAAGGAGATTTGCAATGAACTTCAGAAACTCCGCGATCCGCTACGGTTCGCTTTCCATCAGCCTCCACTGGCTCATGCTGCTGTTGTTTATCGCGGTATATGCCACCATCAACCTGCGTGAGCTGTACCCCAAGGGCAGCGATCCGCGCGAATTGTTAAAGACCTGGCACTTCATGCTCGGCATGCTGACTTTCGTATTGGTCTGGCTGCGCTTGGCTGCCATCTTCTCCGGCCCCGCCCCGCTTATCCAGCCCACACTGCCGCGCAGCCAGGAAATCTCCGCCAAACTGCTGCATCTGGCACTCTATGTGCTGATGATTGGCATGCCAATCACGGGCTGGCTGTTGCTCAGCGCCGCAGGCAAACCAATTCCATTCTTCGGCCTGGAATTACCGGCGCTGATCGGCGAGAACAAAGACCTTGCACATCAGATCAAGGAAGTGCATGAGTTCGTCGGCACGACGGGATATTTCCTCATCGGCCTGCATGTAGTGGCCGGCTTGTATCATCACTACATCAAACGCGACAACACGCTGACCCGGATACTTCCCGGCCGCGCATAAATCCCGGATGCCCGGATATCGACCGCGATATCCGGGCGAACCAAATTCAAGCGCACGTTGCTCAAACGGATTGCAGCAAGGTTTGTTCTGGCTGTATTCTCGAGACAACATGAAACTCAAAACCATAGGCATATCCCTCATCTGGCTCTTGTTGGCGGGTGCGTTGTTTTACTTTTTCAATTCGAAAGTACATCCGAACACGGCAGACAAACTGGGCAACAGCGGAGCGGAAGTGAGATTGGAACGGGATCTGAGCGGGCATTACCGCGCCGAGGCATATATCAACGGCGTAAAAACCACTGTCCTGGTCGATACCGGCGCGACGGATGTTTCCATTTCCAGACAGTTTGCCGACAAGCTGGGCATCCAAAGCATCGCCGCCATCCGCACACAAACTGCAAACGGTGCAACCGTCGGCTATATGACGCGTCTGAACAGCGTAAAATTGGGCGGTATTGAAGCAAACGATGTCGCCGCAACCATCGTCGACGATCCCGGGGAAGACATGCTGCTCGGCATGTCCTTCCTGAACCGGATGGATGTGCGGTTGAACAAGGGCATAATGACGATCCGATCCTCCGCTAACTGAACCAAACCATGATCTTCTCCTCCCTTTCCCAATCCGACCGCTACGCCGCCCTGCATCCGCTGTTCCAGCGCGCCTTCGACTACATCCGAGACACCGACCTGTTCGCCGTCGCACCCGGTCGCTACAACATCGTCGGGGACGACCTGATCGCCATCGTGGAGCATGTGCCTGCGAAAAAGAAAGACATGGCGAAGCTGGAAGCGCATCGCAAGTACATCGACATCCAACTGGTGCTGGAAGGTGATGAGACGATGGGATGGAAGCCGCTGGTGGATTGTCTCAACCCGATTAGCGAGCACAGCATGGAAAAAGACATCCGTTTTTTCCACGATGCGCCTGCTTCGTGGATCGCCGTGCCGCCCGATCATTTCTGCATTTTTTTCCCGGAGGATGCGCATGCGCCGCTGGTGGGCAGCGGGGATATCCGCAAGGTGATCTTCAAGGTTGCCGTGAAACCGCAGCCTTGACCGTTCCGGCAGAACTCCTTCGGTTCTGCCATTGCGCAAACCTCACAGCAACTTCATCGCGTGCAGTTTTTCTTTGAGGGTCTTGATCTGCGCATTCTTGCCAGCCAGCTGTTTGTCTTTCGCGGCCACTTGTTTGTCTTTTTCTGACATCTGTTTGTCTTTTTCCGTCAGTTGTTTGTCCTTCTCGGCGATTTGTCGGTCTTTTTCAGCCAGTTGCCTGTCCTTCTCGGCCAACAATTTGTCTTTCAACGCCATATTACTCAGCCCTTTGCTGGCATCTTCAAGACGCGCTTCCAGATCCTGCGCGGAGATTGCACCATTGGTCTGAAGGGCGGCTTCTGCGGCAGCGCGCTTGATCACTTCAACCTGCTTTTCCAGTGGTTGATCTCGCGGATCCCGGAGTCTCAATGCGGTTGAAATAGCCAACAGACGATCTTCTTCCTGCAAGACGATCTTTTCGACAGTGACTTTCCCTGCGTCCGGGGATTTTTTGTCTGCCTGGGTACCGCTGTTGCTCATCGGGGCACTGAAAGAAGCGCTAATTTTCAGCCTGGACTGCAGGAAAGCGACCCGCTCATTGACATACTTTGCGTGGCGCGCGGCAAATAATGCGGCTGCACCCAGGCGTTTAACCAGCGCCTGGTCGTGATATGCGGCGGCAATTCCATTCCTGGAATCCTGGTAAACGCGCAGTGCCTCGGCATAAGTCAGCGGAGCCTGTTTTTCGGCATTGTTCTTCCGGCTTTCCTCGTTGATGATTTCGCTTTCCTGCAACACATCGACTTGAACTGTCTTGATCACCAGTGCCGACATCGACCTGATCAAGTTGTCCTTGTCCTTGTCGATGTTGTCCGGTTGCTCGCGTTCCACCTTGGTGATCAGTCTGGTCAGCTCTCCAATCACTGCCGCATATTCAGCTGGCAACAATTCTGGTGCATTCTTTTCTTCCAACTGTTCTTTGAGCTCCAGCTCTTTGGAGAAGCGATATTTGACGATCTCCATGACGGAACGCCCCTTTTCCAGAATGGCATCGCCCTTGGCCGCAGTGTTCACCACCACCTCCCTGGACATGCCCGCCAACGCGCTTTGGCATTCGCTCAACACTTGCGAAGCCTCGCGAAAATAATTCGGCGCCAGGAATGACATGCCGGCCTTTCCGGCCTCATTCACATTCTTTTCCAAAGTGGCCGCCACCTCCACGGCAGGAAGGCCGTTGTATTTGGCGACATTTGCCGATGACGGCTTGATATTGGTACTCACCGGCATCACACAGCCCGCCAGGAACAGGGCGATCAAGATATTTGCAATAGGTAGTTTCCATGAATTCATCTGCTTGCTCCCCAACAATATTTTTAAAACTCGACCGATGATTGCATCGGCCGGTAGTGATTCCGATTCTGCCTACTGGTCTGCCATCTCAATCAAACGCGACATCTCCTTCTTCCACCGCTACACCCAGGTGCATATTCCTGAAGTCGAACAGGTTTCCATCCAGCAGATGCGAAGATTTGACATTTTGCATGGCGGTAAAAATGGTCTGACTGCGCCCGGGATACTGGCGTTCCCAGTTGGTGAGCATTTCCTTGATGTTTTGCCGTTCCAGGTTCTCCTGCGAACCGCACAGGTTGCACGGGATGATGGGAAATTGCATGCCGCGCGCGTAGCGGGCGATGTCTTTCTCGGCACAATAGGCCAGCGGACGGATGACGATGTGGTCGCCCTTGTCGGTGACCAGCTTGGGCGGCATGGCCTTGAGCTTGCCGCCGAAGAACATGTTCAGGAACAGCGTTTCCACCATATCGTCGCGATGGTGACCCAGCGCGATCTTGTTCGCTCCCAGCTCGCCGGCCACTTTGTAAATGATGCCGCGCCGCAGGCGCGAGCACAGCGAGCAAGTGGTCTTGCCCTCGGGAATTTTCGCTTTGACAATGGAGTAAGTGTCCTGCGTCTCGATGTGGAAATCCACGCCGAGACCTTCCAGGTAATTCGGCAACACATCGGAAGGAAAGCCCGGCTGCTTCTGGTCGAGGTTCATCGCCACGATCTTGAAATTGATGGGTGCGCGTTTCTGCAGTGTGCGCAGGATGTCGAGCAGGGTGAAGGAATCCTTGCCGCCGGACAGACATACCATCACGGTATCGCCTTCCTCGATCATGTTGAAGTCGCCAATGGCTTTACCGACCGAACTCTCCAGCCTGCCCTTGAGGCGGTTGAAGTTGGTGGAGTGGTGCTCGAAATGGATGGGTTGGGTGATGTCGTTCATTAAATATTCGTTTCGTTAAATATGTACTCTACCCCCACCCCAGCCCTCCCCCTTGAGGGGGAAGGTTAGGATGGGGGTAGACAAGTAATTCACTTCGCCAAACTAAAGGTTGATACTCCGTCCGCCATCCACCGCAATCACCTGCCCGGTAATGTACGGCGCATCTGCGATCAGGAATTTCACCGTCTTAGCGATGTCGTCCGGTTCGCCCTCGCGCTTGAGCAGCGTATGCGCGATGATCTTGCGGCGCTGTTCTTCGTCCTGCCACGCCTCGTTTTCCGGCCACAGGTTGACGCCGGGTGCGACGCCGTTTACGCGTATCTGCGGCGCCAACTCCTGCGCCAATGCCCGCGTCAGCGCCGCCAGGCCGGACTTGGCTACGCTGTACAGCAGATGTCCGGGCATCGGGAAGTCGGCATGGATATCGACGATGTTGACGATACAACCGTGCCGCCGCCGCAATTCAGGCATGGCCGCCTGCGCCAAAAACAGCGGCGCCTTCATATTGGTGCCCAGCAAATCGTTCCATTGCTGCTCGCTCACCGCCTCCAGCGGCGTGGGATAAAAGCTGGAAGCATTGTTCACAATGGCATCCAGGTGGCCGAAATGTTGCAGGACTTCTTCGATCACGCGCGGCATGGTGGCGATATCCAGCAGATCGGCCTGGACCATGAACGCCGATCCTTCGCGCTTCCCGTTCAATTCGGCACGCAGCGCCATCGCGTCGTACAGCGAACCGTGGCAATGAATCGCCACATTGGCACCCGCCGCATGCAAATGGCGCACGATGGCCGCGCCGACGCGCTTTGCACCGCCTGTCACCAATACCGTTTTGCCTTGCATCGAATTCCCCACTAAACTCACTACCCTTGTCGAATTATACCCGAGCATGCCCATCAACCTGCCTGCCCCCAGCCCCGATGCCTTGGTCCACAGCGCCAAGCTGTGCGAACTCATCCGCCAGGACATTGCCAATCAGGGCGGCTGGATACCCTTTTCGCGCTTCATGGAATTGGCACTGTACGCGCCCGGCTTGGGCTACTACACGGCGGGAGCGCACAAATTCGGCGAAGACGGCGACTTCATCACCGCTCCGGAGCTTTCATCCCTGTTCGGCCGCACCCTGGCCCGGCAACTGGTCGAAGTCATGCAGGCCAGCACACCGCACATCCTCGAGCTCGGCGCGGGCAGCGGCAAGCTGGCCTTGGACATCCTGACCGAACTGGAAAGTCTGGGCGCACTGCCGAAACGCTATTCGATCCTCGAAGTCAGCGCCGACTTGCGCCAACGCCAGCAGGCGTTGATCAAAGGCAAGCTGCCGCACTTGGCCGACCGCGTGACATGGCTGGATGCGCTGCCGGAACAGATTTCCGGTGCCGTCATCGGCAACGAAGTGCTGGACGCGCTGCCCGTGCATCTGCTGCACTGGACCAAAGACAAAGTCCATGAAGTTGGTGTGGCCAACAAAAGCCACCGTTTCGTGTGGCAGGACAAACCGCTGGAAACCCCGGCACTGCACGACATCATCGAAAAAATCCGCGTTCCCAACGATTACATCAGCGAAGTGTCGCTCACCGCGCGCGGCCTGGTTGCCAGCCTGTGCGAGCGCATGAGCAAGGGAGCACTGCTGTTCGTCGATTACGGATTCGGTGCAAAAGAGTATTACCATCCGCAGCGCTCGCGCGGCACACTGATGTGCCACTACCGCCACCATTCGCACGACGACCCCTTCTACCTGCCCGGCCTGCAGGACATCACCTGCCACGTGGATTTCACCGCCGTCGCGGAAGCCGCCATCGACAGCGGCGCGCACTTCCTCGGTTACACCACGCAGGCGAATTTCCTGCTCAACAACGGCATGGCGGATTTTCTCGGCGATGTTTCGCCGGACGACGTAAAAGCCTACGCCCCTCTATCCGCCCAACTGCAAAAACTCACCAGCCCGGCGGAGATGGGCGAACTGTTCAAGGTCATCGCACTCGGCATCAAGCTGGACCAGCCGCTGGCGGGGTTCCTGCACGGCGATCTGTCGAGGCTGTTGTGATGCCTGACAGCGCACCGCAGCAAACCAAGCCCCTTCCCCCATGCAGGGGGAAGGTTGGGATGGGGGTAGAGTTGTGGCAGCAAAACGTTTCTACCCCCACCCTGCCCCTCTCCCCTGCAAGGGGGAGGGAACTGGATGGCGAAGTGATCGTTTGGTAATCACATGCCCCGCCTCCACAGCTTCCCACCCGTCGCCGATGAACACGCGACCCTGCTCATCCTCGGCAGCATGCCCGGCAAAGCATCGCTCAAACAAAACCAGTACTACGCCCACCCGCACAACGTCTTCTGGAAGATCATGGGCGAACTCGTCGGTGCACATCCAGCTTTGCCCTACCCGCAACGGCTACACGCACTCACATCAGCACACATCGCACTGTGGGACGTGCTGGCCACCTGCGAGCGCAAGAGCAGCCTCGATTCCCACATCCGCAACGAGAAAGCCAACGACTTCGCCGCCTTCAACGCCCAGCACCCGCACATCACTCGCGTGTACTTCAACGGCGCAAAGGCCGAACAGAGTTTCAAACGGTTCGTGCTGGGAAAACAGAAATTGCCGCCCCTGGAATTCGTGCGCCTGCCATCCACCAGTCCGGCACATGCGGGGATGCGTTATGTGGAGAAGTTGAGGGTGTGGGGTGAGGCTATTGGTTCAGGCGGCTGATGCGTGGAAATTTAAGGCGCGCCCCCGCGACCTGGAGGGAACTTCAGGGTTAGAATCTAGCCTGCCAAATAGCCGGGTCTCTGCTTCCATGGAATACCGCCAGGACAACAAGGCGATGTAGCTCAGCGCGAAAATAAACACTGTACGGGAAACGATTGGCGACGACGCGCCTAACGTCCTCGCGAACAACGGCATACTGGAGAGGGTGTTCGGATGCCAGCGATACGCAACGATCAATTTCGGCCATGAACTCAAGCGCAAGTCCAACCCGCTTTGACTCAATACCACTCACTTGCTTCGATGAACTCTGCGCTCGCGGCGTGATGAAAATAAACGTGGAGGCTCATTGCCTGATTTTGGCAAGAGCTGCAGCCTTTACTTCACTCCAGGGTACAACATCATCAGGGTTGGCAAGGTGATCTGCGAGGCGGCGGTCAAGCTCTGTTTTCTGCGCCTCAGTCAACGAAGGTGCGGCGCCGCGACTAACGATGCCATCCCAAATGGCCTCAACCAGTTCAATCTGCTCGTCAGTGTTGAGCACACGTGCCTGCTGTAAGAGCTGTGTATTCATGACCAGGACTCCATTAAAAACTCCTGGTGCGATTCTAGTGCGCAACGCACCTCAAGTCGAACGTATGCCCAACGAGTCCCCTCGAACGGGCCGTAGGGCGAGACTATTGATTCGCGCGAGTGATACATGCGAAAAACAAATGCGATGCCGACCCCTTATCGCTCTTTTATTGGCTTGGTGCACGCCTTGGTGATTACGCTGATAGGACTTGATTGACCGCGTGGGCACAGAAACGTGCCCACCCTACCCTATCTGGCCACCCCAACTAAATTGGGTGAGCAGCCTCTTTGGGAGAATCGAACTTTGATATCGCCAAGATTGCCGGATCTGCAAGCAGGTTTCGAACGTTAGCAGAAAAGGAATGCCTCAAGAATGTAGCTATCGTACTTGTAATGATGCCATCACTCTTGAAAGAGCCTTCAGTGGTTGTCTCGTACACAACCTTCCCATCTGCTCTACTGTAGATTTGCCATCTCACTTGCATGAACGTCGACCCCTGAACTTCGCTAGTAATTCCATAGCTTGCGCTGGGACTGCTCGAAAAAGGAAACCAAATACTGGTTTCTACCTTCTCAATTGCAGCCGCAACCAGCAAATCAGCTTTGAGTACACTTGGAGCATCAAACAAAGCCTTGGTATCATCCACAACCGAGTATTTCAATTGCGTTAATTCATGGCGAAAGCTGTCTGTCATTTCCTCATCGGTAAGATTTAGGCGACCACCCCGCCATTCGACAGAAACTCCTGACGTGCGCCACCAACTGTAATAGATATGCAGAACTCTATCGCCCAAAGGGATATTGGTAACGACTTTGCTTAAATGCATGGACTTGGTTATCACTCCTTCTGGGACTGCAATGGGGCTCTTGTTTAAGGCATTTCGAGCCGGATCCATGGCACAACCAGTCAAGGTCAACACACAGAGCGAAAGCACAATCCTTGCAACTTGAAATCTGGTATCCATAATTCGAGATACACCCCTTGTTTGGTGACGAAGCAACAATACTCCTGAGCTGAAATTCAGCATGAAATAACCTCAAGCCGCAAATTTGTACGCCACTTTACATGACTACAAAATACAGAACAATTGCCATTTGGACTATCACCAGCCAACTAAATCACAATCGCTATTAACCTTTGATGACCGCTTCCACCGCCACAATACGCGCTTCGCGCACCTTGTCGGCGATCAGGTTCTTGTCGGCACAAGCCCGTGCAATCTCCCCCGCATTCACCGCCTGCGCTGCTCGTGCGCAATTCAGCAGGTAAGCCGATTGCGGATAGGCATCGTTCTCATGCCCGGTACGTCCGTGCGCATCTGATTCGCAGGCGAGCAGTATCTGGGCGAAGCGTTCCGGTTTGCGCCACAGGTCGCAACTATCAAACAGTTTCACGATGGTGTCGGCGCGTAGTTCGCGGGCGCGGTGCACGTGGCTGTGATATTGCGCCACCAGCAGCGCGAGGTCACGGCAATCGCCCGGCACGCGCAGGCGTTCGCACACTTTCTTGAGCAGGCCGACGCTGCGCATTTCGTGGCCGATGTGGCGCGGCAGGGTGTCTTCCGGCGTGGTGGCTTTACCGAGGTCGTGACCCAGTGCGGCGAAGCGCACTTCCAGCACGCGCTCATGTTTGGCCGTGTCGTCCACTACCATCAGCACATGTACGCCGCAGTCGATCTCGGGGTGGTAGTGCGCGGGTTGTGGCACGCCGAACAGGTCTTCCACTTCCGGCAAGATTTTTTTCAGTGCGCCGCATTCGCGCAGGGTGGTAAAGAAACGCGAGGGTTGTTTCTCCATGAGTCCGCGCGCCAGTTCCTGCCACACGCGCTCGGCGACCAGCGCATCCACTTCGCCGTTGTCCACCATGTTGCGCATCAGCGCCAGGGTCTCCGGCGCAAAGGTGAAACCGAAACGTGCCGCGAAGCGCGCGCCGCGCAGGATGCGCACCGGGTCTTCGGCGAAGGCATCGCTCACGTGGCGCAGGATGCCCGCCTTGAGGTCGGCCTGGCCGCTGTAGGGGTCGATGAGCTTGCCGTCGGCGTCCTCGGCGATGGCGTTGATGGTGAAGTCGCGGCGCAGCAGGTCCTGCTCCAGCGTGACATCGGGCGAGGTGTAGACGGTGAAGCCCTTGTAGCCCTGCGCAACCTTGCGCTCGGTGCGCGCGAGCGCATATTCCTCGTGCGTGTCGGGATGCAGGAATACCGGAAAATCGGCGCCCACGGGTTTGAATCCGCGCGCGACCATTTCCTCCGGCGTGCTGCCCACCACGACCCAGTCGTGATCCTGCACCGGCAGGCCGAGCAGGCGGTCGCGCACGGCGCCGCCAACGCAATACACGGTCAGGGGAGCGTTATTCAACACATATTCTCCAGGCACTCAACGGGGCTTTCATTATCAACTCATGGGATATCAAGATTGATCTTCCTGTTCTTCGCATCGCGACCGTCGATAGTACCCAGCCGCTGTTTGAGCGTTTGCGAAGTTTCGCCAAACAGCTTGGCATAGTAGACGGTGTTGCTCAACACGTGCCTCACATAGTGGCGTGTCTCGTCGAACGGAATGGTCTCGACGTAAATTGCCCCTTCCATCGGTTTCGCACTGCGCCATTGCCGAGCCCGTGTCGGGCCCGCGTTATAGGCGGCAGATGCAAGGGCGGGGTTATCTTCAAACTGGTGCGAGACGGTTTTCATGTAATACGTGCCCAGTTTGATATTCACATCCAGTTGGTGGATAAGCCCTTTGCGGTAGCCTTTCATGCCGATCTGTCTGGCCACCCAGCGCGCCGTGTCCGGCATGATCTGCATCAGGCCGGCGGCACCGACTTCTGATTTTACCTTGGTGGCAAAGCGGCTCTCCTGCCGCATCAGGCCGTATACCCAGGCCTCTTCCAGTCCGTGCTTGTGCAGGTTTTCCTGCATGGCCTCGCGATACGGCGCAGGATAACGCAGATTAAAGTCATGCAATTGCACCGTGCGATCCGCGGCGTTGATGGAACGGTCATACAATTCGTTGCGCTGTGCCACCTCGGCTGCGGCCAATAGCTGTTTGTCGTTCAGGTTGCGCATCCCCCATGCCCATTCCCTGGACCCTTCGCTACGAAGGTTCATGCTGTACAGCAACAGTGTGCGCTGTACCGTAGGCATGGACAGTATCGCTTCAATTTCGTCATCGCCCGGTTGATAGCCCACCGAGCTCATTCCCGCCCCCGGCGCCGACCCCAGTTCTTCGGAGGCAAGTTGTCCGTAGTAGTTGAACTCCCGGCTCAGTTCGACAAACAACGCTTCCGCTTCCACTGACCGTCCCAGCACCTTGAGTGCGCGACCCTTCCAGTAACGCCACGCACCTTCGCTCTGTTGCTCCGGCGCCATCGCCTCAATGCTTGCCCACACCTCATGCCAATTCTGTGCGCGCAGTGCGGCGCGCGTGCGCCATGCGAGTTGCCTTGAATTCAACACCGCATCACCCGCCGCCGCAAACCACGTCAGCGCGCGCTCGTCATGCGACAGCGCCCCGGCAAGACCCAGCCAGCCGAAAAAATAGCGCTGTTCTTCCTCGGAAAAGTTATTTGCAATTGTCTCCCAGTGCGCATAGGCAATCTGCGGGGATTGTTTGGACAGGCGCTGCAAAGCGTATAGCGCCGTCAGATGCCGCCCTTTGCCCGCATTCTGGAACTTGGTTTTCTCCAGATAACGCCTTGGGTTGCGTTCCGCCACGGTCAACTCCGCTGCCGGAAATATCTGCGCTTTGGGCAACTTCGGGATAATTTGTTTCGCCAGCGTGACCTTGTTCACTTCCAGCGCAAGACGCATGCGCTGCCAGATATCGGCCTCGCCGATAACACCCTGCCTGATCGCCTCGTCAAACAACGGCGTGCAACTGTCCGGCATTTCTTCACCGCGCAGCCACATGTTGCGCGCTTGGGCCAGCGCGCCTGCTTCATCGCTTTTCCGGCGCAATTGCAGTGAGTAACAAACCAGTTCGTCATCGGTGTTCAGCAGGCGCGAATATTCATCCGCAAATTCTTCCCAGCTCTCGTGCTCGCCCAGAAACTTGAGCCACTCGCCGCGAAACTGGTCGACGATCGGCGACTCGCTGGTGCGTTGCAGGAAAGCCTTGATCGGCACGGTGGCCCTGGTGCTCATGCGCAGGCGCAACTGGTAATAGGTAGCGTATGGCTCAAGCGGCGTGTCTTTGAGTCGTTCCGCCATGGTGTCCAGGCGCGCCATGTTGCCGACCCGCGACGCTTCGCGGGCGGCGAGAAAATCACTCTCAATGTCGGCCAATGCACATAGCGGCTGCACCAGCAGCAAAAGCAACAGGAATTTCATGGAAGGACTCGGGATCGACTGCGCCAAGAATAGCACAAGCGTCTTGCCGCACGTCGTTCTGGCACCCCGAACGGGGCGTTGGATAAGGCTTATGGAGAGGGCGGCGTCCGTGGCAGCGCCACCCCGAACGGCACCTCTTTTGCGTTAATCCCTGTACATCTTCCGAAGGAAGGCATCGACATCCATGTTCGCCAGATCGCCGGGAATGGATGAGATTTTGTCCATTTCCGTAATATGCCTATCGCCCACCGATACCAGTTGCGGAATCAATTCCGCATACATCACTTCGTCGCCATACTCCTCGGCTGCAACCGATTCGCACTCGATTTCGTATCCGCTCATGTTCATCACGATAGTCATCTCACACCTCCTTATCCCGGAGCATCGACGTGCCCCTGTAAGTAGAGTATCGGCGTTGGCGGGAAGAAGTTTAGAACGTTTCGGATCGATTGGATTACATAAAACGCCGACTGTCTGCCCTTGCTGACCGTATGTCGGATGCCGCCAGAATGATCAGGAAAAACGCTGTTGCAAGTATTTGATGATGTCACCGGACTCGTACAACCACTGCTCTCGACCTTGCTCGTCGGCGATGCGCAGACACGGGGTTTGTTCCGCAACAAACGATGCTGCGTGCCGCACCCATCAAACGGAAACTCATGCACGCTTCCGGCCCCCCGCCGCCTTGAGCAGCCACAAGCATGCGGTATTCGATGCCAGCTCCAGTGCGCTGAAGTCATCCAGCGTCAGCAGATCGGGATTAGCACCCGCATCCAGCAGCAGTTGTACCAGCGGCGCTTTGCCGGTGGATGCGCAGTAAATCAGCGCGGTGGCGCCATTGACATTCTGGCTGTCGAGCGGCGCACCGGCTTTGATGAGCGCGGTAACGCATTCTTCGCTGTCGGCAAAACAGGCGAACCATAATGCGCCATTGTTATCCGAATTCATCCGCGCCGGGTCGGCAGCGCGGGCCAGCAATCCGTTTAACGCATCGATGTCGCCCACGCGCGCCGCATGCATCAACGGCGTAGTGCCGTTGGGCAAGGCCCTGTCGACATCGTCGCGCAGCACATCGGAAACCTTGAATCCGGCTTGCGCCAGCCAGCACCTGAGAAGTCCATCATTCATTTACATCCTCCTGGTTAAATCGTTTTATTGTTTTATGTGTAGGCAGGCAACGTGGAAATGCGCGCATCGTGCAGCGCCATCCCGATTGCATAGTGATAAATTACCTGGAACGCATTGTCCTGCAATCCGAGCACTTCGTGTCCGGCATTGTCAAAAAAACAACCAATGCCGGTACCGCGCCATCCGGCGGCCTCCGCTTCCAGTGTGAGCACATGCCCCAGCATGCCTGCCTCCCAATGCAGATGGCGGTAGGCTGCCGGATCGGCGGCAACCGGTGCGGCGAATTCCGCCACCAGCATGAATGTCACAGCGCATTGCTCGGCTATATCCTGGTGACAGGACAAGGTGCGCGCGGTCTTGCCGGCACGCGCGGCAATCAGTTGAAACAATGGCAACTCCGCATCGGCCGCTTGCCAGGCAAATGATTCCCTGAACGCTGCCTGCAACGACGATTTCGCCGCCGCCGAGCGCGGCATCACATACAGGCCGGGTGCGACTCCGTCCACGCGATGCACCAGCAGCACCGGATGCACACGTGCTGCGTACGGCCACAATTCCCACACCGGGGAACCGCCGGGCAACAGGCTGCCGAGCAGTTGCCTGAACAGGGCGTGCGGCATCACCGATTCGCCGTCGAAGGCCTGGGCGCTACGGCGTTGCAGGATGACCTGGCTGGCGCGGATGTCGTTTTCGATTTGTGGGAGTACAGGTGCGGGCAACGCAGTTTCGGCGCAAGGAATTACACCCCGCGTTGCCGCAGCCACTTCCGCGATCACCGGCCATTGATACAAAGGACGCGCATCCAGCAAACTCGGCTTGCCCGCCCAGTGCTGCCAGTTTGACGGCAAGGCTTGATCACCCGCCTCCAGGGAGACAATTACTTCGGCCTCTTCGCCTTCCACACCGGCAAAGTCGGCGGCGCGATCCAGTCCCAGACATCTGGCAATGCCATCCGAATCCAGCTTCACGAGGTGTGGCTTCCAGCCGTGCAACACCGCCGCATAACTCACTGCGGCCAGCACATGCCCCATATCGAGCTGGCAATAACGAAAGGCGCGTTCGCCGTATTTCCACGCCTCGCGCCAGTGAATGGAACTGAAACCGACCCATGCACCGGTTGCCGACGGCGCACTTCCCCACGCGCGCCGCTCCAGCGCGTGATGCAGATTCTGGTAGTGATACAGACCGTCTTCCAGACCCGCCACATTCGCGGCGATCAGCCAGGTTTCGGTCGGATGCAAATTGCCGGACGAAGGATGCGCGCGCAACGACCAGCGCGAACCGCGATATTCCTTCCACGCGGTCAGGCCCGCGCACAGACGCAGCAAGGAACCCAGGTTCGCGGTATTCAGGGGCAAGGACGGACGCGTGGCATAAAGTGCGCTCCAGGCAATTTCAGATACAACGACATCGCGCGGCAGCGCCTTCTGTTTTGCACCTTCCCAATCGCGAAATGCTTTGGGCTGCGCTTCCCAGTCCAGCGTGCCCGGACCGGCAGCATAACGATCCAGCGCATGTTTGCTGCGTGCGTGATAGGCCAGCACGGTCGCAACACGGGAATCGGTCATCGTTAACTGAGTCCGGTCAGCTCGTCGCCCAGGCAACCGATGGGCTCGGCCAGTGTGCCCTCGTCATCCATTTCAAAACGCACCAGATATATTTCTTCATCGGGCATTTCCTGCGCATGGCCGACGTTGACCACCACGCCGCGCGTTCCCGCAGCGGCCAGCAGGGCGTCGGGTTCCACGCCGGGGATGCTGCTCTCGCCCGTCTCTTCCATTGATTCGTTGTACAGGTCCTGTGCCGCAAAGACCATGTCACCCATCTGGAATCTGCTCATCGTTTGCTCCTTTACAGGCTGGGGATCAACGTCGCTTCGCTGCGCATGGAGGTTTCGTTTCCCCACACCGTTACCATCTCGACAAACCAGCGCGTGTCGCGCGGATGCGCACAGAACAAATCGTACTCGGCATAGAAGCTGTTGTCGCTGTTGATGGTCAGGGTACCGCACCGGTCGTTGCGGGCATTGCGCCACACACCCTCGTAACCGGGCAGTTGGTTGCCGGGGTCGATGACGCGGGTAAACTTCAACGCGGACAACTCGATTTTCGGCGTGGCGCCGGTTGCGGTGTAGTTGTACGCCGTCTTCTGCAGGGCAGCCACGATGCGTTCGGCCAGCGCCTCAAGCTCGGCCGGAAGAACGCGCGAAGCAAGCACTACCATATGTCCGCAGGCGCTTTCAGGCGCTCCACCGGATTCCCGCCCAGCAGATGCTCGTCGAATATCTCGGTCACGTCGGCCTTGGTGACATTGCTGTACAACACGCCTTCCGGATACACCAGGATGTTGGGCCCCATGCTGCACGGCCCGATACAACTGCTGGTCGTCACCAGCACCTGCGCAAAGCACTGGCGCTGCATCCACTGCTGCATGAATTCATCCACCACTTCGCTGCAGCCCTTGCTCCCGCAGGATCCGCGCGGGTGACCGGCAGGGCGATTCTGGGAACAGACGAATACGTGTCGCGCTGGTTTTGCCATGCTCAGACTCCGACCGGCATGGCTGAATGCGTCTGGCACTGCTTGGGACAGACGCGCGCACAGGAGCCGCAGCCGATGCAATCCAGCGCATTGGCGAGGGTCATCACCATGCAGTTGTCTTCGTCTTCATCGTAGTTCTCGTCGTCCTCGCTGCGCTCGACCAGCTCGAATACCTCGCGCGGGCAGACCTTGAAACAACGGCCGCAGCCGAGGCAATTCGCCGCGTTCAGGGCGGTGATGAAGGTGGGTTCATAAGGCTTGCCGCCTCGGGTGATTCCGGTAATGTTGGCCATCTCTGCTCCTCTATCTAAACTTGCATCTCTTTCTGTGCTGCAATCAATTTCGCGTTGGCTTCCGCCCAGGCCTGGCACGCGTCATACGTGGATTGCGCGATGCCGGGAATATCCTTGTATCCGGCCGGCAATCTTTCCTCGACCAGATCGTGCAACTGTGAAGCCCATTCGCTGGAGATGCGTTTGAGCTTCTTCACTTCCTTGTCGAGCGCTTTCAGTTCGTCTTCGGTCATCGCCAACTCCTTACAGCCCGGCCACTTCCGAATACTTGCCGATCAGCCCCAGCGCCACGGACAACAGCTTGTCACCCTCGTCCTTCATCTTGGACAGGCTTTCATAACCGTAGCGGTGCACATCGCGCAGGGTCTTGTCCATCACCACCAGCTTGCCCACGGTGATCAGCGCACGGCCGAAACCTTCGTGGGTGATGTTGATGCTGGGCACCGCCATCAGTCCGCATTCTTTTTCGATCAGCGAGGACACCGCGTTGTAAAACGCCTTGATGCGCGACAGCATGATCTCGTCCGGATCGCCGATCACGGGAATGGCGCGGCGCTGCTCCTTGGTCACCACATAAGGTGCCAGGATGCGCTCAACCGGCCAGCCGTCATAAGTACCGTAGCTGTCGATGGCACGCATCTGTTTGACCATTTCCTTGATGAAGTCGGTGGTCAACAACGGGTCTTGCTCTGCTGCTGCTTGATTCATGCTCTGTCTCCTTCGTTAAAATATTTCGTTCGGCTCAACGCGTAGGGTGCGCTTGCGCACCGGGTGCCTTGGTGCGCAAGCGCACCCTACAAAGAACTGCTTACCTCTCTGTTGCCTCTGTGGTCCCTGTAATCTCTGTGGCAAATTGCTTTTTGCTTTTCACGTTCATCTGCGGCACCCAGCCCGATACTCGTCCCAGCAGAAATCCCGCCGCCATGCCGTTTGCGGCACCCAGCGCGGCGCCGACATCGCCCATGCCCAGCGCTGTGGCAATTCCCGCACCGGCCAGCGCGAGCGCGCTGGGCAACAGGTAGGCCAGCAGCCCCGCCTTGAGCAGATCGCCCTCGCTCAGGCTCAATTGCAATTCATCGCCGGCACGCACACTCCCATCGCATCTCACCTCGATCGCCTTGCGCTTGCCCGAAAAATATTTCCCCAACCCCGACACGCCGCAGCTTTCGCGCGACTGGCAGGCGCCGCAGCCCGATTGCCCGGTGGATTCGACCTGCGCGGTGCCATTGGCGGCGGAGATCACACGGACGGGTGCGGAGATCATTCCTGCCACTCCTCGTCTTCCGCAAAGTTGGTGCCGCCGACCTGTTTCTTGAGATGTTTTGCCAGCCACACCGGCGGATCGTTCGCCAGGTTTTTCTGCAAGCCGCACAACAATTCGTCGATGAGCGTGCCTTCGTCCACGCGCATGGGCTGGATGCTCTTCACCAGCAATTGCTGGATCGCCGACGCGCCCACTGCATTGCAATACACCGCCGCGCAATCGCCCAGCAGATCGACCTTGGCCGCCAGCTTGCCTTCGTGGCCGTCCATCGCGGTCTCGATGAATTCCGCCACCTCGATCAGGCGCGTTTCGTTCTCGCCCACTTCGTAAATGGCGAACGATTCCGCCGCACCGAAATGCTGGTTGACCGCACGGCGGTCGCTGGTGGCAAAAGCGATCTTCACCGTCATGGCATGCTCCTTAGTGTCGACCAGCCGCAGATGTCGCACGACGTTCTCCTGTCCGCTGGGAATAGATGGATACATACGGCTCCGGCTCGTGGTGTCCGTGTTCCACCAGCAGGTTGGCCAGATCGAACAACGCCTGGCGCGTGCCGCGATAGCCGACCCACAGGCGCTGATAGCCGCCGACCAGGTCGTATTGCGGAAAGCCCGCGCGCAGCAGCGGCACGCCGAGACGGCGCGAGGTTTCCGCTGCATGCGAATTGCTGATCACCAGTTGCGCACCGTTCTTGCCGGCGGCAATTTCCAGGTCTTCCAGATCGCCGATGCCGACCTGTGCTGCTTCCACATCCTTGAGGATATTTGCGCGCGCGGGCGCGACAGCGGCGACCACCTCGCACCCCATTTCCGTCACCAGCCGCGACAACCCGTACAGCAGGTCGGGATCGGCAGCAATGGCCACGCGTGCAAAGCCCAGCATGAAATGGCAATCGACCATCGCATCCTGCAATTGCGCGCGCTGGCGCTCGATCTTTTCCGGGACGGGCTTGGCGCTGATGTCGGCGAGTGCCGCGACAAAACTGTCCACCGCATCCAGACCCACCAGACAGTCGAAGCGATAGTCCGGCACACCGGTCTGCGTCTTGAGAAAATCCGCCGCATCATATAAAGAGTTGCCCAGCACCAGCGTGGCGATAGACTCGCCCATGCTGGAGATGTCGGTGACGGGCGTTCCGCCCACCGTGACCGGGCTGCTTTCCATTTCGGTGAGATGGCCGTCGAGCGAATCGCCGATGTCCGGCAATACCAGCGGACGCAAGCCGAATGCCTCAACGAGTTCCTTGATATGTTCGACATCGCCCGGCGTAAGGAACGAACCGGCCAATACGTTGACTTGTTTCTTGCGTTTGCCGACGTTGTCGGTTTTTTTCGGCAACATCGTTTCCAGCACCGCCTTCACCGCGAGTGCATAGCCGCTCTCCAGACAGCCCGAGAAATCCGGCGTGTTCACGGGTACCACCGGAATGTGTGCGAACTCCGGATGCGCGGTATAAAAATCCTTCACCAGCCGTTTGATGTCCGTACCCTGCGTTTCGGCAAGGCTGGTAGTGGGCAGGCCGATCAGGGCGGGATTGCTTTTCTCGCAAATGGATTTCAATCCCAGGATCACGTTCTCGTCCGCGTTCATCACCGTGGACACCTGATCCATGGCGGTGGTCTGCAACGGAATGGGTTCGCGGAAGTGGCGCACGAAATACACCTTGCCGAAAGCGGTGCAGCCCTGCGAACCATGCAGCATCGGAATGGCGCGGTTGATGCCGAGGAAGGCGAGTGACGCGCCGACCGGCTGGCTGGCCTTGAGCGGATTCACCGCGAGTGCTTTATTGCGTTTCAGGATTTCAGCCATGTTGTGCTCCCCTCGCCAACACCTCCCCTCCCCCTTGCAGGGGGAGGGCCAGGGAGGGGGTAGAGTCGCTGACACTCAACTCTTCTACCCCCATCCTAACCTTCCCCCTGCATGGGGGAAGGGACGGTTGGGCAGTACTTTTCATTTGCGTGTTCATTCTCATCTCACGCCCCCAACTCAATTCCAGGCACCGACGACTTCGCCCACGGCGATGCCTTGCGCACCGATTGCCACACCGGGCTTTGTATGGTCAGCGCGAGCTGGCGCGCCAGTTCCATCATGCCGCTGTAACCTTCGTAGCCGAATTCGCGTTCCTGGTTGATGTCGAGGAAGGGGATGCGCGCCTTCAATGCGGTGTACATATTGCGTCCGCCCGCGATGAGGATATCCGCCCGGTATTCTTTCACTGCGCCGAGCAACGCTTTGGGACTGCCGTCGGTGATCATCTTGGTCTTTTCGCCCATGATCTCGCGGATACGCGCCTTATCTTCTTCAGTGGATTTGTTGGTGCCGGTGGCGACCACTTCCATGCCCAGGTCCTGCAAAGCGGAAACGATGGACCACGACTTCACGCCGCCGGTATAGAGCAGCACGCGCTTGCCGCGCAATTTTTCGCGCCAGGGATCAAGTGCGGCATTGATCTTGGCTTCCTCCCTCGCGATCAGCGCTTCCGTGCGTTCGGTCAGCGACGGGTCGTTGAGCAGCTTCGCAAAATCGCGGAACGCCATCGAGGTATCGGTCACGCCATAGAAACTGCCTTCGAAGAATGGCACCTTGTAGCTGGTCTCCAGCTTGCGCGCCACGTTGAGCAGCGCCTTGGCGCACACCACCATGCTGGCCTCGGCGCGATGCATGGTCTGCACTTCATGGAAACGGCCGTCGCCGGAAAGCGTGCACAGGATGCGCAGGCCGAGTTCGTCGAACAGCGGCGCCACATTCCAGAATTCGCCCGCGATGTTGTATTCGCCGATCAGGTTCACGTCGTGCACGGTGATGCCGGGGCGCTGCGCTTCGGGCGGCACCGGCAGCGGTTCGGCCGTGCCGATCACATACTTGAACATCGCGTCGCCCGCGATGCGGTTGCCCAGGTTCTTGGTGCCGTAGAAACCGGCGCAATCCACCGGGATGCACGGCACACCAAATTTTTCCGCAGCGGTCTTGCACACCGCACCGATGTCGTCGCCGGTCAGCGCCGGCACGCAGGTGTTGTAGACAAACACCGCCTTCGGCGCGTAACCGTCGATGGCCTGCTTGATGGAATGGAACAGCCGCTTCTCGCCGCGCCCCATGATCACGTCCTGCTCGGTAAGGTCGGTGGTCATGCCGATGCGATACAGCGTCGGGCCGGAAGAGCGCGTGCCGCGCCCTTCCCAGGAACTGCCCGCGCAGGCAATGGGCCCATGCACGATATGCGCCACATCGGCGATCGGCAGCAACGCGATCTGCGCGCCGTCAAACGAACAGCCGCCCGCCGTCGCCCCCGGCTTGGGGCGCGCGCAGCCCGACTTCGACTTGGTGTTATGGGTGCATGCCGGTTCGTTGAGTAACTCGGCAATATCCTTGGCTTGCATGGCAATGGCTCACAATAGTTGACGCCCTCGTACTCGCAAGTGCCGTGCCAAAGATAGCAGTTTGATTTGTATGTGATTTATAAAGTAATGTCTTGTAGCAAACCCGACAAGACACGTGGATGTAACAAAATCCGTAGCTAACTAACTAACCATGTACCTCATGTCCAGCCATTCCATTTTTTAAAGGTAGTCAGGGATTCCGGCCTATTGACACTGGGTACTCGCAGTCCCAGAATCCCCCGGCCAACAATGTAGTTTCTCCAGGAGGTCATCATGGCAATTGAAGAAAATCGCACCGGAACATGGCAAGCCTACGACAAGACCAGACCCGGCGCGACCAAACCATTGGACAAAGTTTCTTCCGCTGACCTGCACAATCCTGCTTTCCCCAAAACCATCCCCTTTGCCAGAGAATCCCGTTTTGCGAACTACCTCGCCCTGCATTTTCCCGAAGTGGCCGCGACCATCGACGCTGAAGACCTGGGCATGCTGCACCTCGAGGTGAGCGCGCTTAAACTGGCCACGCATGACGCGATACTCAAGCAAGACTGGGAAACCGTGCGCACGCACTTCGCCTTCGTCGACGACGTGCTGGAAACCGCCGGGACCGATTTGCACGATGCAATCGGCATTTCCTATCTCGTGAATCTGTTTTACAACGAAACCACCCACAATTTCGCCAAGGCACGCACGTTGATGCCCAAACGTCTGGCCACCGCGCTGGAAATCATGGAGCGCCATTACGAAGATTTGGCGTAGCGGGGTTTAATTGCGGTCGTGTTCAACTGCAGAATTGCGGAATCCCTATACCGAATACGGCGCCGCCACCCAGTTCTTGATTAAAGCCGCTTCGGTTTCCGGCAGGTAACTGAACCCCGCATCCAGATCGCGCGCCACGGCGTAGGCAACCTTGGGCGGTGTGATGGTGCCCGCAACCAGGTGCGCGTACCAGGCTGAGGTGTATCCGGCGGCGCGGTCGAAGGCCTGCAACTGTTTCAGCATTTCCACTCCGGTCAGTTCGCTGTTCCACTGGAACGGTTTGAGTTCGCGCGCGTGGCGCGAGACCAGCGAGGCGGAGATCACCGGATTGCGGTAACGGTCCTGGTGTTCGCGCAATGCAACAATCCAGTGGTCGCTGAAGTGGCCGCGCGCTGCGGCGCTGCTGTGCGCCCATTCGGACAGCAGCCGTGTGAATCCGGCTTTGTGCGAATCGGCGGGTGATGCCCTGGCCACGGTCTGGCGCATATCGAGCAAGCGACGGAAGCGGTAGCGCGGTGCGGCAACCGGCTGCGCTTCAAGCTCGCTGGACAGCAACGGCTCCAGCAGTTCCTGCATATCTTCCGGCGGCGCTTCCGCATTGATCAGTTCGCGATCCAGCACTTCCTGCAATTCTTCCACTTCCAGTTGCAGAAAATCCGCCGGGGCCGGGCCGTAGGCCGCGACGAAGTAGTGGGTGCGTCCGGAATGGCGCGTCACCAGCAAACCGCTGTCGATATGACGCTCGACCAGTTCGTGCATGTCGCCGCCACAGGCGGCCAGCTCGGCTTTGGCCCAGGTAGCGAGACTGTCGGCGATGCGCGTGCCGTCGGCCGCAACGACGCCGCCGGAGCGATACCAGCCGCCGCGATTCAGCGCGTAACGAAAATTGCAGCCGGTGCAAATACGGTTGGCGATTTCCAGCAGCGCGCTGTGATGCGGACGCGGCGGCGTTGCCCCGATTTCGCTCTCCAGATTTTTCAGCGTGGCTTCATCGGGCGTGTAGATGCTCATATATCGTCTCCGTGCAAAAAATCATTCAAACGATGCTCCACCACGGCACGCACATCCGGTTCGGCATCGTCCACCAGTTCGGTAATGGCCTCCAGCGGCGCATGCCTGGCTGCCTCAAGACGAACGACCCAGTCTTCGTCCTGAAGCATCTGTTCGGCATCGTCAGACAATGCCCGCGATGCAACGATGCGACGTACCTCGGCATCCTCGTCTTTGGTCAGCAGGCGCAAAGCAAATGTTGGCAAGCGGCGGGCGACTTCCTTGCGCACTTCGCGATCTTCGTCATCCGCCATGCGCCGCAACTGCCCGTGCGGCAGGCGCTTGGCCACCTGCAAACGCACCAGATAATCCACATCGCCCAGCAGGTCGGTCAGGCCTTCCGGGTCCAGGCGGTTGGCCACTGTCATGCGCACCTCGCGATCCGGATCGCGCAGATAGTCTCCCAACTCGTCATTTGGCAACCGGCTCACCACCGCGCGGCGTACCACTTCGTCCTTATCGCGCGGCATCGTTTGCAATGCTTCCACGGGAGCGTAGCGCACCGCAATGGCGCGCCGTTCCCAGAATGAATCTGTCAGGTAATTTTGCGCGAACTGCGGATTGCGCCGGAAAAAGCGGTCGATCTGCCGGCCGCTCTGTGCAGACAGGCAAACTTCCCCCGGCTCGCACTTGCCTTCCGCCAATAACTCGCGGTGCAAACACGTCTTGCAGTCAATACGTACCACTTCAGTCAACGGCGATGCACCAGGATGATGTTCCGGCATATCAAAACCTTTCAATTCCCGCCCAGCCAATACTTCAGCGCAAATCCCTGCAACCACTGTGCCATTTTATGAAATATTGCGCAAACCCCGCAAACTCACGGCGTTACGGTCGGCCACATTACGCATCGGGTGGAAGGCTTGGTAGCGATTGCAATATAACAATGCAATTCAACTTGGCAGCTTGCGCAAAACTGTCATGCTCGACGCAACAAAACCGAGCTTGCGGTAGAAATCCAGCGCTGCCCGATTGTCGCGGTCGGCCAGCAGGGTGATGCGCGTCATGCCTTGTTCGCTTGCCCAGGCCATCACATGTTCGACCAGTTTCCGCCCCAACCCGCCCCCCCGGTATTCCTTGCGCACGATCACGTCTTCCAGCAGCAGTACGCGCCCGCCTTCGGCCGTGCTGACCGTGATCAGCGCATTGGCCATGCCTGCCACCTGCCCGTCAACGCGCAACACAAACAATCTTCCCAGTGCCGGATCGGCAAGAATCAGGCGCAGACCGCGCAACTGCTTGTCACGTTCGGGGCGGAAATCGTTTTCCAGCGCAAACAATTCGGCCAGCAAATCGGCGAGCCGGGGCAGGTCATCAGCGGTTGCGAAGTCTATTTCGACTGACTTTGGGTTGTTCAAGCGGGTCTCCGCGAATCAGCATGTAAACAGGTTAACTGCTTGCAGATTATTCCTCTTCGTCCACACACGCCAGCACAACGCCGATGGCCTGCTCCGCATCGGTCGTGAGGCTGAGGCAGTGCTCGCCGCCGCCCACCAGGTACAGATTGAATTTTTCGCGCTGCAAGGCGGACGGCATACGGGCGGGCATGTCGTCGTCGTTGCAGAGTGTGAAGCGCAGGTCCGGCCAGGTCTGCTTCAGGGAAACCATGGCCGCGTCATTCAGTTCGCCCAGAGAGGCGGCCGCGCCGGCGATCTGCTCCAGTGTCTCGGCGGCAATCATCGGCTCACTCTTCTTCCGTCTCGGTAAACTTGCTCAGCGATTTCGCTTCCACGCCGAGTATCTTGGCCAGCCAGGGCGGCGGCGCGCCGAGCACGTCCTGCAGGCGTTGCAGGGTGGCGCGCGCCTTGCCGCCTTCCGGCACTTTCACCGGATGGATGTTGGCGCGCACCGCCTTGGCGGCGGCCGGGCCGCCGATGGATTGCACATAGACGATCTGGCAGTCGCTGATCAGCCCGGTGCGCGCGACGTTTTTGTCTTCCGCGTCGTCGGTGATGAGCGTGGAACGCGCGTCGATCAGGCGGATGTTGTCGGTTCCAACCTGGTAGATGAGGAAGCGCGGACAGGAACCGAAGTGCCCGTCCAGGTTTTCTTCGGTATTGGAGGCGACCGCCACGCGCAAACTGCCGGGCATTTCGCCGTCGGTATAGGGATCCATGGGCGGCAAATCGTCCGCATCGCCGGATTGTCCCCACAGGTGGCGCACGGCCAGTTTGATGGTGGCATTGTCCACATCCGGTTCGACAGTCTCTTCGCCGGACAGGATCAGTTTGAGATCGGCCACGGTCACTTTGCCCAGTTTTTCTTCGGTGACGGGGAGGCCGAGATGCTCGCCCAGTTTTGCGACCAGGGCGGCCGTGTTCACCTCGGAGAGGACACGGGTCGCCATGGCGATACGCAGGGCGGCTGTCTTAGTGATGATTCCGTTACTCATACGGTCACCTCATCGTATTCAGTTGTGTTCTTCAGCACACGGCCCGTGTTCGATCATGGTGAACGCCGGAGTGCCGGTGCTACGCAAACCCGGATATTCGTTGCATCCGGGCTATTCAATGGGTCCGTTCGCGGCTCGATTGGCGCACCGCGAACGGAATGCTGCTATGCCGCGATTTGTGTAATACAGCCCTTGATCGGGCAGACTTTTACGCATTGCGGCTTGTCGTACTCTCCTTCGCATTCGGTACATTCTTCCGCGTTGATCTTGTACATGCCCTTCTTGACGCTGATGGAAGCCGTCGGGCATTCCGGTTCGCAGTCACCGCAGGCGGTGCACAGATCCATGTCGATTTTCATTGCCATGATATTTTCCTTTCAATTAACCATCCTCCACCACTCCTTCCCCCTTTCAGGGGAAAGGTTGGGATGGGGGTAGACTTGCTGACCGCGCTCATTTCTACCCCCACCCTACCCCTCCCCCTGCAAGGGGGAGGGAATGTGGAGAAAATCACTCTGCCGCATCCAGACGCTTGGCGCGCAGGGAAATCGGCAACCTGGCCGGTGCAGCCTGCGGCTCGATGTAATATGTGCCACCGTTGTTCAGTCTGATCTCGCCGCCCCACTTCTCCGGGGTGTCGAATTCCATCGAAACGATGTTGTCCTCGAGGTCGCGCTTGGGCAGGTAAAACACATACGCGCCTTTGCTGCCCTGGATCATGATGTTTGCCATAACTACTTCCTTTCTAAACCACTCGCTTTAATGTGTTCCCTTGTAGGATGGGTTGAGCAACGCGATACCCATCGCTTGCCATGTTGGGTATCGCTACGCTCTGACAATTTCTCACGAGGCTTGCCTCGTAGAGAATTGCGTAACTTTGTTGCCACCCAACCTACACAGGAATTAGCGCACCAAGTCGTGGTTGTAGTCGGTGGTCCCCATCCCGCGGGTTTCCTCGTCCAGACGCTCCAGCACCGCATTGGTCAGTGTGGTGAGCATCTGCATCGCGCCTTCATAACCCAGCGTCGTCGAACGATGCAGGTGATGACGATCGAAGATCGGGAAGCCGATACGGATCAGCGGCACTTCGAACTCCTTGCCCAGGGCCAGCGTGTCGCGCTGGATGAACTTGGCGTAGGAGTTGCCGATCATGAAGTCCGGCTTCTCGGTCAGCACCAGCGAACGGAAGTGCCACAGGTCGGCGCCCGCAAACAGCTGCGTGTTCTTGCCGTAAGGAGACTCTTCCAGCATTGCCTTCATGGCCTTCGTCCACTTCTTGCTGCCGTTGTTGCACAGCACGTGCAGCGGCTCGATGCCCAGTTCCATCAGGAACTTGGTCATGCCCAGCGTGAAGTCAGGATCACCGTACAGGCTGATCTTCTTGCCGTGCAGCCAGGTATGGCTGTCGGTCATCATGTCGACGAAGCGGCCGCGTTCCTTCAACAACGAAGCGGGAATTTCCTTGCCGGTGACTTCGGCGACTTTCATCAGCCATTCGTCGGTCCACTCCAGACCCATCGGGATGTTCAGCTTCGGCACTTCATGTTTCCATGTCGTGTCGAGGAACTTCTTGGTCTTTTCCAGTTGCATCGGCTGCATCAGGAACGTGGTGATGGCATTCGGCGAATCCTTCACTTCATCCTGGGTGGTACCGCCCGCATACATGCGGAACTGGCCGTCAGCCGGGGTATCCAGCACTTCGGTCGGGTCGCTCAGCATGGTGTGTGCAACGCCCATCTCGTCCAGCATGCGATGGATGACGCGGTAGTTGCCGAGGTAGGTCTCGAAGCCGGGAACGATGTTGATCTTGCCGTTCTTGCCGGGCACCTTGTCGTCCATGGTGTTCAGCGTGAAGTAGCGGATGATGCCTTCGAACATGTTGTCCCAGCCGGTGACGTGCGAACCCACGAACGACGGGGTGTGCGCGAACGGTACCGGATAGTCCTCGGGGATGTTGCCGGCCTTCTTGGTGTTGCGGATGAAGGCGTTCAAGTCGTCACCGATCACTTCGGCCATGCAGGTTGTCGAAACCGCAATCATGTCCGGCTTGTAGATCGCCTTTGCGTTTTCCAGGCCGTCGATCATGTTCTTCTGGCCGCCGAACACGGCTGCGTCTTCTGTCATGGAGTCGGAAACACAGGAGACCGGTTCGCGGAAGTGACGGTTGAAGTAGGTGCGGAAGTAAGCCACGCAGCCTTGCGAACCATGCACGTACGGCATGGTCTTTTCGAAGCCCAGTGCGCACAGCACCGCGCCCAGGGGTTGGCAGGCCTTGGCCGGGTTCACGGTCAACGCTTCGCGTTTGAAGTTCAGTTCGCGGTACTCCATCGTGGTGGTCCACTTGAAGGTTTCCTGAACCTTGTCGGCGTCGTGACGCTCTTCAAAGCTATTCTGTTTGTTACCCAGCGATTCCTTGTACTCGTCCTGACGGAACAATGGATAACAGGGTTTGATGTCATCAGCTTGTTGCATGTTTATCTCCTTAGCCGCACTGCCAATTTGCAGATGTCGGCACAGATTGATAGATTGACGGCGGTGTTTTGCGCGTCACTAAATTTCTTTCTTCCACTCCTTCCCCCTTTGCAGGGGGAAGGTTGGGATGGGGGTAGAGTCGCGGAACCTCTTCACTTCTACCCCCTCCCTAGCCCTCCCCCTGCAAGGGGGAGGGAACAGAGGTGTTACTTACGCTGCCGCCTTCTCTGCGACCGACTCATCCTTCTTCAACCACGGTGCCTGCATCTTGCCCCAGCACGGGTTGTTCAAGGTCATGTCCATGTCGCGCGCGAAAATGGCGAAGCCGTCGTAGCCGTGGTACGGGCCAGAGTAGTCCCAGCTGTGCATCTGGCGGAAGGGCACACCCATTTTCTGGAAGATGAACTTTTCCTTGATGCCGGAGCCGACCAGGTCAGGCTTGACCTTCTTCACGAACTCTTCGAACTCGAAGCCGGTCACGTCGTCGTACAACAAAGTGGCATTGCCCATATCCTTGATGGTGCGGTCGTAGTCGTCGTTGTGCGCGAACTCGTAGCCGGTACCGACCACTTCCATGCCCAGGTCTTCATAGGCGCCGATCACGTGACGCGGACGCAGACCGCCCACGTACAGCATGACGCGCTTGCCCTGCAGACGCGGTTTGTACTTGTCGATGATGGCTTGCATCAGCGGCTGGTACTTGGCGATGACGCGCTCCGCACCTTCCTTGATCTTGTCGTCGAAGTTCGCTGCGATGGCACGCAGGCTTTCGGCAACCTTGGTCGGACCGAAGAAGTTGTATTCCATCCAGGGGATGCTGTACTTCTCTTCCATGTGGCGCGCGATGTAGTTCATCGAACGGTAGCAGTGGATGAGGTTCATCTTGACGTAGGGCGTCTTTTCCATCTCGGCGATGGTGCCGTCGCCGGACCATTGCGCAACCACGCGCAGGCCCATCTCTTCCAGCAGGATGCGTGAAGACCATGCGTCGCCGCCGATGTTGTAGTCGCCGATCACGGCCACGTCATACGGTGTGCCTTCGAACGCCTTGCCATCGCGGCGCGGCAGCACCCAGTCGCGGATCGCGTCGTTGGCGATGTGGTGGCCCAGCGATTGCGACACGCCGCGGAAACCTTCGCAGCGCACCGGCACGACCGGCTTGCCGGTCTCGGCAGCAGCCTTCTTGGAAACCGCTTCGATGTCGTCACCGATCAGGCCGATCGGGCACTCGGATTGCACCGAGATACCTTTGTTCAGCGGGAACAGTTGCTCGATCTCGCCGATCAGCTTGGCGAGCTTCTTGTCGCCGCCGAACACGATGTCTTTTTCCTGAAAATCGGAAGTGAAGTTCATCGTGCCGAAGGTGTTCACGCCGGTGGTGCCGACGTAGTAGTTACGGCGACCGGCGCGGGAATACTGACCGCAGCCGACCGGGCCGTGAGAAATGTGGATCATGTCCTTGATCGGGCCCCACACCACGCCTTTGGAACCGGCGTAGGCGCAACCGCGAATGGTCATCACACCCGGCAAAGATTTGCGGTTGGAGGTGATGCACTTCTTGGACTGTTCGATGGATTGATCGTTGACCGCCAGGTGCTTGGCGCGGTCTTTCTTGGCTTTCTCTGGATAAACCTCGAGCACCTCCTGAATGAGGGCTTCGGTTTCTTCGCGTGTTAATGCAGACATTTCATTCTCCTTTAATGACCCACTAATCTGTGGCGTCCGTCAGAGGTTATGTAGGTTGGGTTAGCGGATTCACCGCGTAACCCAACAACTCTTCAAATGATGTTGGGTTACGCCCTGCGGGCTAACCCAACCTACATCTGTTAGGCAGCTACTTCGGCAGCTTTCTTGCCGATGATGGAGGTGTCTTCCACTTCCATGATGCCGAATTCCATCAACAGCTCTTCCAGCTCGTCCATGGTGATCGGTGTCGGGATAACGAACTTCTTGTTGTCCACAACCTTCTTTGCCAGTGCACGATATTCGTCAGCCTGTTTCGCTGTCGGATCGTATTCGATCACGGTCATACGGCGAATTTCAGCGTGCTGCACGGCGTTGTCACGCGGCACAAAGTGGATCATCTGTGTGCCCAGCTTCGAAGCCAGTGCCATGATCAGTTCATCTTCGCGGTCGGTTTGACGGCTGTTACAGATCAGGCCAGCCAGACGCACGCTGCCGGAGTTCGCGTACTTCACGATGCCCTTGGCAATGTTGTTGGCGGCATACATCGCCATCATTTCGCCGGAGCAAACGATGTAGATTTCCTGCGCCTTGTTTTCACGAATCGGCATCGCGAATCCGCCGCACACCACGTCACCCAGCACGTCGTAGAACACGAAGTCGAGTTCGTCGTCATATGCGCCTTCTTCTTCCAGGAAGTTGATGGCGGTAATCACGCCGCGGCCGGCACAGCCAACGCCGGGCTCGGGACCACCGGATTCAACGCACTTGATACCGCCGTAACCAACCGACAATACGTCTTCCAGTTCCAGATCCTCGACGCTACCGGCTTCAGCAGCCAGTTCCATCACGGAGTTCTGAGCCTTGGAGTGCAAGATCAGACGAGTAGAGTCGGCCTTGGGGTCACAACCGACGATCATCACTTTCTTGCCCATTTCAGCAAGAGCCGCTACCAGATTCTGGGTTGTAGTGGACTTGCCGATACCACCCTTCCCGTAAATTGCGCATTGACGCAGAGCCATGTTAGTCTCCTTAGAGTTTCAGAATTTAAGATGCGATTGAAAACTGTCGCTCGCACCCCTACCATCGCAAGCTCCGTGCCACCCGCCATAAAACCGCCCAACCGCATGAAATGCATAAGAAAATTAAATCAACCCTACAAGCATTGGCGGATGTGGAACACAACAAAGAAGTTCCCTTTGTAGCAGTGACGACAATGCCGACACTCGTACTGCCCCGCCCGGCGCGGCTGCCCATCAACCGCTGCAACCTGCCCGCCGACATCCTGGGCGGCCTGACTTTCCAGCGCGCGCCGGTTGCACTCGAACTGGACGGCGTGGCCCAGTTCCATCGCGGCCTGTTCCAACTGCTGAGCCGCATAGAGGATGCCAAGGAACGCGCCGCCGCATTCACCATGCACATGAACGCGGCGTTCTATCTGGACGAACCGGAACAGGCGGGCTACACCTCGAAGTCGAAGCAAAAGAGACAGAAAGCGGATTACCTGCGCATGGTGCGCGGCTGGAGCTTCGATGCTGATGGAAGAGAAGGCGCGGCACTGAAAGGCTGGGTGGAATCGCGCTTCGGCCTGCTCCCCCGCCATCACGCCGCCCCGATCCGCAACCTCTCCAGCGACGCCTACCGCCGCTACCTGGAAATGCGCGCGACTGCCTTATATGGAACCAATGCGCTGGAATCGCAATTCGACCTGCTCTACACCTACTGCCAGTACGAACTCGCCAGACTCTATCCGGGCGAAACCCACCTCACCCTGTATCGCGGAGTGAACCGGGTGGACGACTATGAAACTCTGACAACGCTGGACGACAAACGCCGCGTCGTGCTGTTCAACAGCCTGAGCTCCTTCACCTCCAACCGCGAACGCGCCGACGAATTCGGCGACTACCTGCTTACCGCGCAAGTACCGCTGGCCAAGGTGTTCTGTTATACGAGGTTGCTGCCGGGGATGCTGCAGGGAGAGGATGAGTACACCGTGATTGGCGGGTTGTATGAGGTGTGTATTGCGGCGTATTAATACACTGGCTGCGTTTTTGGTTTTACGGGTCAACATCAGTGCTAGCATATTAGTACTCCTCCACAACCGTATTGCGACCACCCAATGAGCGAGATCCCTGGCCACTCTTTACCAACATATTCAGCCGGGTAGGGTGGGCACGCTTCTGTGCCCACGCGGTAGCCACCTTTCAGCGTGGGCACAGAAGCGTGCCCACCCTACAAGACTGCAATCCTTCCTAAACGCGTAGCAACGCCATCAATTCTTCAGTACGCCATTTGACATCTGCCATCCCACGCGCCAAATCGAAACAGTCCAGCTTGTGACCATTGCATGCATTGACTTTGTGGATGACAACATCGCCTTCTTGATTGACGCAGAACTGTACAGAACAGCCCGGTTCCATCTTGAGCGCATCCCGAATCTGTTTGGGAATGGTGACTTGGCCTTTGCTGGTAAGTGTAGTGGTCATGGCTGCCTTGCTAGCGTATTACGTGAGCGGACATTGTAATGCTGCAAGGAAGAACCAGCATCGATGCTGGCTGAGTATTCAAAACACCGACCTGATTGTTACAGAATGAGGAGGCGGCAGTCTGCCGCCGCGCTTTTCGTCAGCGCACTGCCTGATCACGCAGTGGCAACGCGTTATCTGGCTTTGTTTGTCTCCGTACTCTGGATAAGTTTCGGCGCGGTTTTTCTTGTTGTCGCTTTCACTCAACCGGGGGAAGGTCTCCTGTTCAAGATGCCGCAGTGGATTCTGTTCCTCCCTGTCGGATTTCTTGGCTTATGGGGTTCTTTTTCTCGACCTGTTCGGCAATAGGGAGCTTCTATTGAGTGATTCGGGGCCAGTAATTCGCAGAGTAATTCGGGGGCTACCATCGAAATAATCTCAGTGAACCTCAGGCGTGGCAGCATCACAATCATTTTGCGCCTCAACTCTCAATTGCGCTTGCGCACCTTTCTCGATGGTGCGTAAACGCACCCTACTTCAATTGTGGTAATGATGAGGAATGGAACATGGTTGATTTCAGGTCATTGAATAAAATAACGTCCGGGATTTCCATTGCGCTGTTTTTCTTTTTGCTGATTTTCCCTGAACCAATCTTTTATTTGTTTAATGTTGCAGGAAATGATTCGGCATATTTTATTTCCCGCAGAGCTGCGATGCTTTTTCTGGGGTTTGGTGTGATTTCCTGGTTATCAAGAAATGCACAGCCTTCGGCAACCAGGCAAGCCATATCACTGGGAATCGCAATGTCGATGCTTGGCCTGACTATCCTGGGAATACTCGAGTTTCTTCGCGGCTATGCCGGAGGAGGGATTTTTATGGCTGCCAGCGCCGAGCTATTTTTGGCTGTATCCTATTTCTCGATTTGGCTGTCTGACAAAAAGGGCAATGCATAACAAATCAAACAGCAAATAACCAAACAGGGTGGGCAAGCATTTAGTGTCCAAGCTGCAAGCAGGTTACCGCGTGGGCACAGACGCGTGCCCACCCTGCAAGACCGGAACACAAATATCAGTCATCCCCCTTCTTCAGACTCTTCGAATTCCCACCCGTCAAAGACTTGAAGTTGCCGGTTGAGATCGCAGGCTTGCCAGTCTGCTGTTCAATATCCTTGCGCGCCCTGCCAGCCACTGCGCCGCCATCTTTTGCATTTTTTTCAGCGACTCCACGCCCGGCGAATCGCGGGTGCAGCTTCGCAGTCGCCACCCCGGCCCGCATCGTGTGGATCGCTGCTAGCCAGAAAAGGTGGGGGGTTCACTTCTGTCATTCATCAGAAAATAGACGCCAACACCGACTAACACAATCCAGACCACCATGGCTGCGGAACCGAGCAGACTCCATAAATCTTCCATATAGAACAGCATGAGCATTGCGACAGCAAGGACAGCATTGCCAAGCCAGAATTTGGTTTTTGATTCAGCGTTATTCATTAGGATAGTTATTCTAATTAATGGTTAGTCGTGGAGGGAGTGATTACTCTCCATCCTTCCCTTGCGCAGCGTGAGCCTTCCAAACATCTTACCACTGGCTCTAGCCAGCCTCCATTAGCCCGGATGCACCCAATTTGTTTTGAACCCGGATTGTCCATTAGAGCCGAAGCCCCTTCCACCCTTACAGGGGGAAGGCCAGAATGGGGGTAGAGTCGATGATCTCCCGCGCTTCTACCCCCTCCCTAACCCTCCCCCTGCAAGGGGGAGGGGATATTGTGGCTTCCAATGGATTATCCGGGTTGAATGAAATGGGGTTCCGTTCCTGAGATCCACTGAGCAAGCAGGATGGGTTGAGCGCAAGCGATACCCATCGCCCATCTGCAAAAATGATAGGTATCGCTTGCGCTCAACCCATCCTGCACGGTCTACTGCCGACGGGACGTCGGCGCTCCCAACAACCAACCCCCAGCCCCTACCCCCGCACCCTGTCCGACAAGATTTCCGGCTTTGTCGCATTTACTCCAATCCCCTCCCCGCCGTAACCCGCGCCAATGCTGGGTCGGCACTCTGGCCCGATTATTGCGAATGATTCCCTTGTCATTACAAGAGGAGTTATCCCAATGAGTACAGTATTCGAGCAAATCTTCACCGGCCTGTCCGACGGCAATGTCGTCCCCTACCTGGGCGCGGGTGCGCTCAACGGCGTGATCGACCCGGCCACGGGCCGTGCCATCCCCGCCGACAGCGACAGCCTGATCATCGCCATGAACAACGGGCAGCCGATGGCGCCCAAGCTGATGTATGAATTTCCGCGTGCGGCGATGAACGTGGAACTGAAGCGCGGGCGCTCGGCGGTGAACAAATTCCTCGATGCGACCTATCGCGATACGCAGTGGAGTGTGTCCGCGTTGCATGCCTGGCTGGCACAGCAAAAGCTGCCTTACATTGTGGATGCCAACCGCGACACACAATTGCAGAAGCAATACGCCGCCACACCGCACACGCTGATTGTCGGCATCGCGCGCATGTCGGGCAACGCATATCGCTTCCGCCTGTTCAACTATGATGGCACCAGCTACACCGCGATCGAGCAGGAAGCGGTCGATACCAGCCTGCCCATCCTGTTCAAGCCGCTGGGCACGCCGCTGCCGGAATCGAACTACATCGCCTCCGATGCCGACTTTGTCGATTACATCACCGAGCTGATGGGCGGCTTTGCCATTCCGTCTTTCGTCAAACGCATGCGCCAGAACAAACGCTACCTGCTGCTCGGCATGCGCCTGAACCGCGACACCGACCGCATGGTGTTCTCCGACATCATCTTTGGTGCGGACAAGCCCGCAGGCTGGGCGCTCATCCCGCACGCGACCGACAAGGAAAAGCGTTACCTGGGCAAAATGGGCATCGAGATCGTGAATGCGGATGCAGCGGATTTCCTTACTGCCGCGCAGAGCTGGAACGGCAGCCTGGCGGCGGCATGAGCAAACATCCGGCGGTATGGGACGAGGTGCGCCACACGCTGGGCATGGCGGAGATGGACGCCACCCACCGCGAGTTCATCGCACAGGTGGCGGCGCTCATCGCGGCCGACAATGCCGAGTTCCCCGCCCTGTTCCAGGCGCTGGTCAACCACACCGCCGCGCACTTCAAGGCCGAAGGGTTGTTGATGCGCGAGTCCGGATACCGCGGCCTGCCCGAGCACGAAAGCGAACATCACCGCGTGCTGGGCGAGTTGCAACAGCTCAACCGCAGCCTCAAGCGCGGCCACCTGCCGCTGGTGCGCGCCTATGTGAAGGAAGGTTTGCCGGAGTGGTTCGACACACATCTGGCCATGATGGACAGCGCGCTGGCGATGCACCTGCGGAAGAAGGAGCATGCTGCCGTTGACCCGTGAAAGACGGTGTATCGCGCCTTGGCCCTGCTCTTCCTGACAGGCGCAAGCGCTTTGCCGCCATGCCATTCATATTAAATATGTCTGTCCGGATCACATGCAAACAAAACCCTCGCCGGTAACTAGCCTCGGTTTGTTTACAGGTGATACACTCCAAAACCATGAACAAATCATCAATCACAAGCGCCTTGACGACGCCCATCCCGACCAAGCCTCCTGACAGACGGTAGCCTTGCAAGTCATCATCCTGGCGAAATATATCCGGCAGGAACGTCTATACAATCAGAACCGTACAAGAATCGAGCAGAACCATGACTACAGCAACCCAACCCGGCGTCCTTAACGTCCTCGCCAGCAGTTTCCTCGGCCATACGCCGCGCTGGTACAAACAGGCCATCGTCGCCTGCCTCATCCTCAACGTGGCGGTGTTCTACACCGCCGGACCGCTGATCACCGGCTGGCTGATCCTCGGCGAGTTCATCTTCACGCTGGCCATGGCGTTGAAATGCTTTCCGCTGCAACCCGGCGGCCTGCTCGCGCTGGAGGCAGTCATCCTCGGCCTGACCGACACGCATACCGTCTACCGCGAGGTCGAGCACGGCCTGCCCGTGCTGTTGCTGGTGATCTTCATGGTGGCTGGCGTGCATTTCCTGCGCGGCATGCTGTACCGCATGATCAGCCACATCCTGCTTGGCATCCGATCCCGCATCCTGCTCAACCTGGTCGTCATCGTGGTGGTCTCCGTCTTTTCGGCCTTCCTCGATGCCCTCACCCTGCTGGCGGTACTGGTCGCCGTCTCAATCGGCTTCTACGAGGTCTATCACAAAGCTGTATCCAGCAAGGGTTATCACGAGGACCCCGACCTGACCGATGATTACGTGGATGAGCTGCATCGCGCCGACCTCGAGCAGTTTCGCGCCGTGCTGCGCAGCATGCTGATGCACGGCGCCATCGGCACGGCCATCGGCGGGGTCTGTACCCTGGTCGGCGAACCCGAAAACATCGTCATCGGCACCGAAGCGGGCTGGAGCTTCATGGAGTTCTTCATGCATGCGGCACCGTCCACCATCCCCACCCTGCTGGCCGGTTTTGCCACCTGTGTGGTGATCGAAAAATATAAATTGTTCGGCTTCGGCGCGGAACTGCCCGCCGGCGTGCGCCAGATCCTGCTGGACGAAGACCGCCGCCTGCGCGCCAGCCACACCGCGCATGACCGCCTGATGCTGGTCGCCCAGGGCGTGGTCGCGGTGCTGCTGGTGCTGGCGCTGGGCTTTCACGTCGCCGAGATCGGCCTGATCGGCCTGGCGGTCATTGTCATCGTCTCGTCCATCGCCGGCGTCACCGACGAACACCATGTCGCCGAAGCTTTCATGCCTGGCCTGCCGTTCGCGTCCTTGCTGGTGGTGTTCTACGTGATCGTGGCGATGATCAGCAGCCAGCACATGTTCGTTCCCGTCATCCAGTGGGTGCTGGCGATGGAGGACCGCATGCAGGTGTTCATGATCTTCGTCACCAACGGCGCGCTGTCTGCCATCAGTGACAACGTGTTCGTGGCGGCCATCTACATGAAGGAACTCAAGGCGGTATTCGACTCCGGACTCACCACGCGCGAACTGTTCGATGCACAATCCGTCGCGGTGGTGATGGGGACGGGCATCCCGAGCATGTCCACGCCGAATGGGCAAGCGGCCTTCCTGTACCTGCTGACCTCGCAGATCGCGCCGCTGATCCGCCTCGGCTATGGGCGCATGCTGTGGATGGCCCTGCCTTATGCGATTGTCACGACGATTGTTGCCGGGCTGACGCTGTACTGACCCTCATCTTGATGTCCTGCTGAAGCTGGAGATTCAATGGCTCCGGCACAGCAGGCATTCCATCCCGTTCAACAACAGACTGCTCAATCCTCGTCGTCGTCCCCGGCCATGACCCGGCGCGGTACCGTGGCCGGGTCGGCGGTGATGGCGCGGTAGATCTCCACGCGGTCGCCGGGCTTGAGCAGCGCATCCAGTTCCGCCCCCTTGCCGAAGATGCCGACCTTGCATTGCGCCAGGTCGATATGCGGGTATTTCTGCAGGATGCCGGACTCCTCGATGGCCTGCTGCACCGTGGTCTCGTCCGGCACTTCGATGCGCAGCCAGGTCTGGCCGGCGGGTTCTGAATAAGCGACACCCACTTGCATTTCCTTATCTCCTCAACTTGTTGCCGCTTCGGCAGCAACCGGTTCGGCGCGCGCCGCATTGCGCCGATCCAGCACACGCTTCGCGGCCAGCAAAAAACCCACTGCCATGAAACCGCCCGGCGGCAGGATCATCAACAGGAAACCCTTGTATTGCGGCACGATGGTCGTTTCCAGGAAAGCAAACGCCGGGCCCAGCAACAGGTGCGCATTGGCAAACAACGTACCGCTGCCCAATATCTCGCGCACGCCGCCGATCACCACCAGCGACAGCGTGAAACCGGCACCCATCATCAGGCCGTCCAGCGCGGCGTCGAAAACAGTGTTCTTGGAAGCAAACGCTTCGGCGCGGCCGAGAATGGCGCAGTTGACCACGATCAGCGCGATGAACAAACCGAGTACCTTGTACAGTTCATGTGCCCAGGCATTGAGGCTCATGTCCACCAGCGTCACCAGCGTGGCGATCAATACGATATAGACGGGAATGCGCACTTCGGGACTGATCAGGTGGCGCACGCTGGAAACGATGATGTTGGAAAGCAGCAGCACCGCCGTGCTCGCCAACCCCATGCCCAGACCGTTGGTGGCCGTGCTGGTCACCGCCAGTGTCGGGCACAGCGCGAGCATTTGCGCGAACACGACGTTGTTGTTCCACAGCCCGTCGCGGGTGATGCGCGCGTATTTCTCGTTCATGATTTGCCTCCTGCTTCGTCCAGTAGCACGGCATGATTCTGTTCAAAGAACTCCAGTCCACCCTTTACCGCCCCAACCACGCCGCGCGGCGTGATGGTCGCACCGGCAAACTGGTCGAACACGCCGCCGTCCTTTTTCACCGCCCATTTGTCTGCAGCCGGCTCGCCCAGCCATTTGCCGGCGAACGAATGAATCCAGTCGCTCTTGGCCGGTTCGATCTTGTCGCCCAGCCCCGGCGTTTCCTTGTGATTGATGACCCGCACGCCAAGTATTTTCCCCTCGCGCGATACGCCCATCACGCACACGATGGCACCCGCATAGCCGCGGCCGGTCACGCGGTACACCACCGCTTCAACCTTGCCTGCGCGGCGCCCGCGATACACCAGCACGTCACCTTCCTTGCCGGGCAGGGTGACGGTGTCCTTGAGCAAATCATTCTCGTATTCGCCCGGCAACACCTGCGTCAGCGATTGCTTGAGGTCGGCCGCTTCCGCCGCCTTGATGTCCGCCTCGGTAGCACGCGACGCAAACGACAGTGCCGCGCTAGTCAGCAACGCCACGCCGCCGAGCAATATGCCCTGATAGACCAGCTTGGTACGCAATTCTTCGAGTTTCATCTCACGATCCCTTATTCGCCGGCAGTGCCGCGCCCTTGCGGTCGCGCCCGTAAATGCGCGGTTTGACATACTGGTCGATCAACGGCGTCGCCGCGTTCATCAGCATCACGGCAAACGCCACGCCTTCCGGATAACCGCCCCAGGTGCGGATGATCCAGGTCAGCAGTCCGCAGCCCAGGCCGAAAATGAATTGTCCGGTTGCCGTATTCGGTGACGTAACCGGATCGGTGATGATGAAGAACGCGCCCAGCATCACACCGCCCGACAGCAGATGCACCAGCGGCCCGGCGTAATGGTTGGCATCGATCATATTGAACAGCAGTGCAGGCACGGCCACGCCCAGCAACATGGCGAGCGGCGCATGCCAGGTAACGATGCGGCGCGCAATCAGAAACACTCCGCCCAGCAAAATGAACACCGCCGCCGACTCACCCAGGCTGCCTGCACGGCTGCCCCACAGCGCGCTCAGCGGCGCGTAGTAACCGGCCAGCGCCTGATCCAGGCCGACACCGCGCGTGAATTCTGTTTTCACATGGCCCAGCAACGACGCGCTGGCCATGCCGTCCAACGGCTGGCTGAGGAAGGTCACGCGCAGGCTATCCAGCAGGCCCGGCGCATGCGCGGAACCCAGCGGCAGCGGCCCCACCCAGGAAGTCATTTCCAGCGGGAACGAGATCAGCAGCATCACGCGCGCCGCCATCGCCGGGTTGAACACGTTCTGTCCCAGCCCGCCAAAAATCTGTTTGCCGACGACAACCGCGAACAGGCTGCCGAGCACCGCGATCCACCACGGCGCGAACGGCGGCAGCGACATGGCCAGCAGCCATGCGGTCAAAATTCCTGAACCGTCCATCAAGGCCGGACGCACGGCGCGCTGCTGCCAGCGCAACACGAAAGCTTCGCCGACGATGGCGGCGATCAGCGACACTGCCCACAAGTTGATTGCGGGCCAGCCGTAGAGCCAGAAACCGAACAACGTGGCGGGAGTGAGCGCCAGCAATACGGTGCCCATCACTTTGCCGATGGAGACGGGGGCGTGAGCGTGGGGAGAATGGGTGATGGGGTTCATGTTCTATTCCTCAACACAAAATCGCGTAGCGCACCAAGTTCCTTCCCCCTTGCAGGGGGAAGGTTAGGATGGGGGTTGACTCTGTGCGGACTCGCCATTTCTACCCCCACCCTAGCCCTGCAAGGGGGAGGGAACATAGGTGCTAAAAAATATTCTGGGGTCATGCCGCCTCCTCAGCAGCCTTCGCCGCTGCTTCCTGCTTGGCGCGCTCTTTCGCTTCGCGCGCCGCCTTGCGTCTTGCCGCCGCTTCGGCGCGCTCGCGTTCGATGCGCGCCAAACGTTCGTTGCGCGCTTCCGCCAGTTTCCTGGTGGCTTCCTGTTTCAGCTTGGTGCGCTCCTGCGCGGCGAGGTCGCCCTTGGCGTAGTTGAAGTAATGCACCAGCGGAATATGTGCGGGACAAACATAGGAGCAGGATCCGCAGGCGATGCAATCCTTCAGGCCCAGATCGACCGCGCCCGACAGGTCTGACACGCGGATATGTGCCGCCATCTCCAGCGGCACCAACCCGATGGGACAGGCGCGCACGCAAGTCGAGCAACGGATACAGGGTGACGGCTCGGCCTGGCCGATTTCATCCTGCATCAGCGCCAGCACGCCGCTGGTACCCTTCACGACCGGCACGCCGGTATGGGTAAATTGCTGTCCCATCATCGGGCCGCCCAGCACCAGACGCGCGGCGGGCTGCTCGTAACCGTCGGCGAAATCGATCAACTCCTGCACCGGCGTGCCGATCAGGGCTTCCACATTGCACGGCGTCATGATCGCGCCGCCGCTCACCGTGACGATGCGCGAGATCAGCGGTTTGCCGTAGCAGACCGCCTGTTGCACGGCATACGCGGTGGCGACGTTGTGCACCAGCACGCCGATGTCGGCGGGACGCCCGCCGGCGGGAATCTCCTTGCCGGTGAGCACCTGGATGATCTGTTTCTCCGAGCCCATGGGGTACATGCTGGGCATGACCACGACCTTGACCGGCGTGCCTTCGGCCGCAGCCTGCATGGCGGCGATGGCGTCCGGCTTGTTGTCCTCGATGCCGACCAGGATTTCTTTGGCGGCGACGGCATGCGCGATGAGGCGGATGCCCTCGACGATCTGTCCGGCGCGCTCGCGCATGATGCGGTCGTCGCAAGTGAGATAGGGTTCGCATTCGCCGCCATTCATGATCAGCGTGTGCACGCCGCTGTTGCGGCTGAGATTGAGTTTGAGCGCCGCCGGGAAAGTCGCGCCGCCCAAGCCGACGATGCCGGCTGCACCGACGCGCGCGGCGATGTCTTCCGGTGTCAGCGCGAACGGATCGTATGCCTCGTCCCTGGCGATCCACTTGTCTTCGCCGTCGCTCTCGATAGTGATCGTGGGCACCGGCAGGCCGGAGGGATGCGGCGCCGGGAAATCGCCGAGCGCCGCGATCACACCGGAAGTCGGCGCGTGGATGGACGAAGAGACCGCACCTTGTGCCAACGCGATGAGCTGGCCCTTCAGCACTTTGTCGCCGACGTTCACCAATGGCGTGGCAGGTGCGCCGATATGTTGCTGCAACGGCACGAATAATTTTTTCGGCAACGGCAGCACGCGGATGTGGCGTCCTGCCGACAGATCCTTGCGGCCTTCGGGATGCACACCGCCTCTTAACTCGAATAGCTTCATGCTGCCGCTCCTTCAGCCACTTGTTGCGGCTTGGGCCAATGCCAGGATTGCAGCGTCGCCGGGATCGGCTGCAACTTCACCGACTCGGTCGGACACACTTCCTCGCACTTGCCGCAGGCGGTGCAGGCTTCGCGGAACACCACGTGGATTTGCTGTGCCGCACCCATGATGGCGTCGGTGGGGCACACTTTGAAGCAGCGCGTGCAGCCGATACAGATTTCTTCCTTGATCTCGGCCATCATCGGCACGTTGTCTTCAACACCGGAAAGATCGGCTTCGATACCGAGCTTGGCCGCCAGCGCCTGCATCACGGCACGGCCGCCGGGCGGGCACAAACCGGCGGGTGCAGTGCCGTCGGCCAGTGCCTGCGCCGCACCGGTACAACCGGCAAAGCCGCATTGGCCGCACTGCGAACCCGGCAGCAATTGTTCGATCTCGGCAACCAGCGGATTGCCTTCGACTTTAAGGTATCGCGCGGCAACCCCGAGCAGCAATCCGAGGATGGCGCCAAGCATGGTCAGACTGACAATCGCCGAGAACAGCATTTCAATACTCCTCAAATCAAACCCAAAATGGCCACAGAAAATACAACCTGGTAGGGTGGGCACGTATTTTGTGCCCACGCTGACATATTTCCTGTTAACCGCGTGGGCACAAAATACGTGCCCACCCTACAGCCGCAAAAATGTTTCAATGTCCGGCCAAACCGGCAAAACCCATGAACGCCAGCGACAGCAATCCCGCCACCACAAAACCGATGGGCGCGCCGCTGAACGCGGACGGCACTTGCGCCAAGGCCAGGCGCACGCGCAATCCGGTGAACAGCAGCATCACCAGTGTGAAACCCAGCGCCGAGCCGAAGCCGTACATCAGGCTGTGCATGAAGCCGTTCTTTTCCTGCACGTTGAGCAAGGCGATACCCAGCACTGCGCAGTTGGTGGTGATCAGCGGCAGGTAGATGCCCAGCACCTGGTACAGGCCGGGGCTGGTTTTGCGGATGACCATTTCGGTGAACTGCACGGTGGCGGCGATCACCAGGATGAATGCGAGGATGCGCAGGTACTGGATGCCCAGCGGCAACAACAGCCAGTGTTCCAGCATCCAGGTGGCGGCCGTCGCCAGCGTCAACACGAAGGTCGTCGCCATGCCCATGCCCAGCGCGCCGTCCATTTTTTTGGACACACCCATGAACGGGCACAGCCCGAGGAATTTCACCAGCACCACGTTGTTGACCAGCGCGGTACCCAACAACAGCAGCAGATATTCACTCATCACGTTTAATCTCCTGTGCTCCTTATCGCAAACCTCGTGCCAGCGTCTACGCCCCATGCGGAGGCGCACAAAATCAGGCGCTTGGTGCCAGCGTGCACCAGACAGGTGCAAAAAACCTTTGTCGTTGTCGGGTCGCGTCATCACTTGATGTAGCAAACATGACAACCCGCCTGTCTTGGAGCGCTGCACGAAAAGTGCAAAACCGCAGGCATGCTTATTGCTGAACTACATTTGTCATCTATCCACCGGAGCATTCATGTCCAAGCACCCCGCCGCACCGAACAACACCACCGACACGGGCGAAGCCTTGCCTTCGCACCTGTTCCGCAAGGCCGTGGAGCAGGCCGCGCTGGCGATCTCCATTACCGACGCGCGCGCCAACATCCTGTACGCCAACGGCGCGTTCCAGCGCATCACCGGCTACGGGCAGGAGGAGGTGATCGGCCATAACGAATCGGTGCTGTCCTACCGTGTCACGCCCAAGCTGGTATACGAAACGCTGTGGGCGCAGATCCAGCGCCAGCGTCCGTGGAACGGTCTGCTGGTGAACAAGCGCAAGGACGGCAGCCGCTACCTGGCCGACGTCACCATCACGCCGGTGGTGGGCGAAGAAGGCAACACCACGCATTACCTCGGCATGCACCGCGATGTGACCGAGGTGCACCGCCTCGAACGCCAGGTGCAGAACCAGAAGACGCTGATCGAATCGGTAGTGGACGCCGCGCAGGTCGCCATCGTGCTGCTTGACGAGCAGGAGCGCGTGCTGCTCGACAACCAGGAATACAAGAAACTGATCGGCGACCTCGGCAAGGAACCTGCGGTGAAACTGCTCGCCGCGCTGCGCGCGCAGATGGGCGATGCCTTCACCAAAGCCTACGACAAGCACCGCAACATCGCCGCCCGCGAGGTCAGCATCGATTCGCGCAACCGCAGCACGCGCTGGTTCTCCTGCGCCGTGTCGTGGTTCGAGGAACACGCGGTCGGCGCAGATGCATTCTACGAACCGGCGCACCGCCATTACCTGCTGCTCACCATCCAGGACATCAGCGAACTCAAGCGCCAGCAGGAGGCGCTGCGCATCAACAGCCTGCACGCATTGCTGTCCGAACAGGAACGCATCCAGGGCTTGCGCGAAACGCTGGCGGGAGCGGTATATCAACTGGAAGGCCCGCTCAACATGCTGAGCGCCGTCGCCAACATGATGGAGCGCCGCCGCGATGCGGGCAGCGACTTGCCCGCCGCGAGCGCGCTGGAAGAAGCAATGCAAAAAAGCCGCGAGGTGTTGGAGACGCTGCGCGCCTGCATCCCCGACCACAACAACGAAGCGATGCAGTCGGTGGATATCAACGAAGTGCTGGCCGATGTGCTCAAGCTCACCACCGCCAACCTGCTCGGCGCGGGCATCGTGGTGGACTGGACGCCGGCCAGCGGTTCGGCCGTAATTTCCGGCCACCCGGCGGAACTGTCGAATCTGTTCAAGCAACTGATCTCGAACGCCATCGAGGCGGTGAATGAACGGCGCGGCGCGCAGCGCGAACTGCGCATCACCTGCACGTCGCGCGCCGACCACATCGAGATATTCGTGGAGGATAGCGGACCGGGCATTGCCGAGGAGTTGCGCTACAAGGTGTTCCAGCCGTTCTTCACCACCAAGGGCGCATCCAAAAAACATCTCGGTCTCGGCCTGGCCATGGCACAGGAAATCGTGACCGGTCATAACGGCACCATCGACATCGATCCGGCTTATCACGCGGGTTGCCGCGTGCGTGTGCAACTGCCTTTCGCTGCGGGGGTGAGCCATGCCCAATAATCGCGCGGAAGGAAATACCGGACTGGAACTCGACCTGTTACGCGCCGAACTGGAGACGTTGTTTCAGGTAAGCAAAGTGTTGTCGCGTTCGCTCAACTTCAAGGAGACGCTGGACGGTGTGTTGAATGCGCTGCACGAAGGTGTGGCACTGGAACGCGGCATGGTCAGTTTGATCGATGCAGCGAGCGGCGAATTGCAGGTATCGCTGGTTTACGGTGTATCCGACGCCGTTACCGAGGAAGTCAGCTACCTGCCCGGCGAAGGCGTGGTCGGCACCATCCTGAAGAGCGGCAGCAGCATCGCGATCGAATGCATCATGAACGAACCGCGTTTCCTGAGCCGCATGGGCATCTATAACCCGCAGGGCGCTTTCGTCGGTGTGCCGATCCGCATCGGTCAAAAAGTGGTCGGCGTGCTGGCCGCACAACCTGCGCCCAGCATCACCAAGCAGCTCGACGAATACCAGCATTTCCTGGAAATGGTTGCCAACCTGATCGGCCAGAGCGTGCGCCTGTCGCAAGAAGTGGCAGAGGAGAAGAAAGAAATTTCCGAGGAGCGCGACGTGTTGCGCCGTACCGTGCGCGGCAAATACGGTTTCGACAACATCATCGGCCACACCCAGCCGATGCGGCGCATTTTTGAACAAGTGCGGCTGGTGGCGAAGTGGAACACCACCGTGCTGATCCGCGGCGAGACCGGCACCGGCAAAGAACTCATCGCCAATGCCATCCACTACAACTCGCCGCGCGCGCGCAACGCCTTCGTCAAGCTCAATTGCGCGGCATTGCCGGAGACACTGCTGGAGAGCGAATTGTTCGGCCATGAAAAAGGCGCGTTCACGGGCGCCGTCGCGCAACGCAAGGGACGCTTTGAACAGGCAGAGGGCGGCACGGTCTTCCTCGACGAGATCGGCGAAATCTCCGCCTCGTTTCAGGCCAAGCTGCTGCGCGTGCTGCAGGAGGGCGAACTGGAAAGAGTCGGCGGCACCAAAACCATCCATGTGGATGTGCGCGTGGTCGCGGCAACACACCGCGACTTGGAAGCCGAAGTCGAGAAAGGCCGCTTCCGCGAGGACTTGTACTACCGCCTCAACGTCATGCCGCTGTACCTGCCGCCGCTGCGCGAGCGCATGGAAGACATCCCGGAGATTGCGCGCTTCCTGGTGGAAAAAGTCAGCGCGCAACAGGGCAGACCGCTCACGCTGACCGACGCCGCGCTGCGCATCCTCATGCATCACGACTGGCCGGGCAACGTGCGCGAACTGGAAAACTGCCTGGAACGCGCGTCGGTGATGACCGAAGGCAACACCATAGACCGCGACGCCATCCTGCTCACCGGCATCGACGAGAAGATTTCCAGCAGCCGCGGTGCAGTCCAGGAACTGGATCTGGACGACCCCAACCTCGACGAGCGGGAAAAAGTCATCGCGGCGCTGGAACAGGCGGGATGGGTGCAAGCCAAGGCGGCACGCCTGCTTGACATGACACCGCGACAGATCGCCTACCGTATCCAGACCTTGAACATCAAGGTGCGGCAGATCTAAATCCGTTCGTGTTGAAGTTTCGGCCGGAATCGTCTGTGAGCAGACTGCGACAACGGGGGCGAGTATGCAGTTTAAGTCGCCGACAACCGGATGAAATCGGTCAGCGCCCGGCGCGAAACACAAATTTGGCCAAATGTTTGAATGACAGCAGGGGATGCTATTGCAGCAACCCGCTTTTTGGGTACGTGGTCATCCATGCTGAAGGCGTGTGGGATGCTTTCCAGCCTGTAACCTGTACCAAAGTCCAATGTCATTTGCCAAGAAAGATAGCGAAAATACATATTAATAGTTTGGTTATACAAACTCGACAGGGAGATTAATAATGTTAAACAGATTCAAGCCTTTGCTTAAAGCAGGGGTAGGCATCGCCGGGTGCGTGGCAGTTATCGGAGCCGCGCAGGCGACATCGCTGACTGCCATCGATAGCATCCAGCACAATACGTCCTGGCAGAACATCGCCAGTGCTTCATATACCTTTGACGATACCAACCTTGATGGCCAGCTCAATGCGGGTGAGATACTCACCTTCACTATCGAGATGGATAAACTCAATTGGGGTAGACATGCCTTTGATGCACTGAAGGTCTGGATTGGCGATCAGGTTTACACGGATCAATGGAATTTCAGTACAGCCGCTTCGCTGCTGAATGATAGCTATAGCTATAAACCTTATGACGAACCCAACCAGTTTTTCTCTTTTAGTTACACCGCCACCCAAGCGGGCCCTCTTGATCTCTATGCAAGCGTCATGTGCAACGCGGATCTCTCCGGGCTTGTCCGCTACGACGGAAAAGAAGGCTCAGACGGCGTGGCGACAGGAGCCGATTGGGCTGCGTGGTCGTACGGGATCAATCGGTATCAGGGCGAGGACAAGCACTACCAGGTGAGCGTATCTCCGGTTCCCGAACCCGAAACCTACGCCATGCTGCTGGTTGGCTTGGGTTTGCTGGGCTTTACGGCGCGTCGCAGGAGAGATTTCACTGCTTGATTCGAGTACGCATGTAATCCGGAACGGGAGCCTGGGCTCCCGTTTTTCTTTTCAGACGCGCGCACGTCCACGCACTGGGCCAGTCATATCTACCCGTCTGACCATTCTCGCTGCGCAGCGGAATTCACCGCTGAACTCTGTTGCCGACTTCAATGAACGCAAAGGACACAAGTTGTCACGGATGCCTGCAAAAAGACAAAACCGGCGGTCTTTTGATACCAGACCGCCGATTTCGACTGGAACTGCCCTCTCTTCACGCTGCTACCTGGCCCATCCGGGCTCCTTGTCCTGATTCTTGCCACGTCTGTTTTCGTACTCGCCATCCCTGCTTTGCGATTGTGTTTCCCCGTTTTTTGTTTTCTGTCTCTGTTGCTCGGGTCGTACCGTGCCAGACCGGGAGTGCAGGTTGCGATTTTGAATGGTTGCGCGTTCCCGTTCTGTGTTTCCATCCCTTTGCTGTGACCTGGTGCGAGGGGTGGATGGGTTACCCCGCTGAGCCGGAGTTCTTTGCACGGATCGTTCCTGGCGGAGTTTCCGCACCATGGGGTCGCGCGACTGGTAGCGGTAATGCCTGTCTTGAAGTTCATGCTGCTGCTCAACCCGCAGGGGATAGCCCTCCCCTGAATACTTGCGCTGATAGACGGGCAACGGGGCAGGATTATGGTGAACCTTGCGATCCCATTTGTCCCAGCCGCCTCTGCGACGCTCCCAGTCATGGCCCCAGTGTTCGCCCCAGCGCGGCGGCGCATCGAATACCCAGCCATGGAAGTATGCGGGCGGACGACGGTAAAAGCGCACCGGGATCCTCAGGATGAACACGGGCACGAAGTCCGGCTCTACCAGCACCCAGGGGCCGTTGTACCACGAGCTCTCGTACCAGTTGTCGTCCTGATAGACCCAGTAATCACCGTCATAAAAGAAAAGATTCGCTTCCACCTGCGGAGCGTAATAGACCGGATAGCCCGGCACGACAACAAGATCGGGGAATACCGGAAAATTGATGCCGATGTTGACATGCGGAAGCGAGACGCCGATGCTGACTTGGGCAGCATTGGCAGGCGCCGCCGAGCACAACGCCCAGAGCACAATGATTACTGAACCAATTCTTTTCATGTTGTAACCTCCAGTTCGATAACAAGTGACTTGTTGATTGCACGCAGTTTATTTCGGCTTCGCAATATCGGACACCTTGCGCATGCATGCAAACAATAATGCTTCAACGCCGTAGGCGGTACTGCGGTTGACCGGGGCTCACAATCAGTAATTCTGATATTGCTGCTTAGGGGATGTGTGTTGCAGAAGGTGGTTCATGTAGAGTGAGTCGACGCCGCCAAGTTCAAGTTTCCTGCAACCGGCAAGCCTCCAGCATTTGAAACAGTTTGATGCAATGCTGCAGCAGGAACAGCATGCTTTGTTCGTAGCCGCCCGCCGCTTTGCAGCTTCAGCTTTGCAATTTTTTACTGCCAGAACAAGTGGAACCACCCGCGTCCGTCGATGACTCTGGATACCGCCGCGCTGCCGGGATGCTTCAACACGCCGACACCGCTGGTATTGAGCTCTACCACATTGTCGTCATGGACGGTGATCTGCGGCGGCACATAGACGAGGGCGAACGAGGCATCGCCGTAGGCGCCGTCGTCGATGTTGACGACGGCGTAACGCCCTCCTTCCGCCTGTCCCTCAGGCAAGCCCAGTTTTGCTTTGAATTTTCCCGATGCCACTTCGGAATGAACACCGAGAATGGTGCCGCGATCGCCGTGCCACATATACAGGGTCGCTGTCAGCATCAGTGCCAGAATTGCCAAAGTCGCGATGAGTAAATTCCTGGTTGGTGTTTCCATGATGATGCTCCCGTCAATTTGCCGAAGTTCGGCAATCAAGTCGAAACGAAGCTATTTTTTGTGTCGATGACCCTGGATACCGCCGCGCTGCCGGGATGAGCCAGCACACTGAGACCTTTGACATTGAGTTCAACCAGGCTGTCGTCGCTGACAGAGATCTGCGGAGGAACATAGACAAGGGCGAACGAGGCATCACCGTAGGCACCGTTGGCAATCCTGACGACTGCATAACGCCCACCTTCCCTCTGGCCCTCGGGAAGGCCAAGCTTGGTTTTGAATTTTTCCGTCACTTCTTTGGAATGGATACTCAGGATGGTGGCGCGTTCGCCGCTGCCCATCGCCATGATTACGACTGACACCAGAGCAAGAATTGCCAAAATCGGCATTAATAACCTTACGATCAGATTTTTCATGACTATTCTCCTGTCAATTTGTTGAACTGAAGCAATCAAATCAAAAAAATCAGTGAGTTATTTTTGATCTGGCCCGGTTAATCAAGCAATAATCAGCACTGTCACTTAATTGACGCGGGAATATTTCCCGCGCAATTGAATGCTAGCGTGGGAATATTTCCCATGTCAAGCAATTTGTGTAATATTTTCCCGCGCGTGCTAAAATTATCCATGGAAACAAATAACAATACTGCGACAACCGACCTTGAGAAACCGTCTTCTTCGTTGATTTCGGCTGTGCGCAACATCCTGCGCCCGCTGGTAAAGCTGCTATTAACGCGTTCGATTACGTTTCCCTACATGTCCAACTTGCTGAAATCAATCTATGTTGAAGTGGCAACCGAGGAATTCCAGTTGCAAGGAAAGCCGCAAACGGATAGCCGCATCAGCCTGCTGAGCGGAGTTCATCGCAAGGATGTGAAGAACCTGCGTCCGGAAAAAGCCCGGGAGCAAACGATTCCCCCCTCGGTTTCACTGAGCGCCAAGCTGGTCAAGCTGTGGACCAACGATCCGCATCGTCTTGACGCAACCGGCCGCCACCGCCCCTTGCCCAGACTGATGAGCGAGGGTGGCGGCGAATCTTTTGAAGGTTTGGTTAATTCTGTCAGCAAGGATATTCGTTCACGCGTAATTCTGGACGAATGGCTGCGTACCGGAATTGCCCGAATCGACGAGGAGGGGCGCGTCTGCCTGATCACGGAACCCTTGTCAGCAAAAAAAGAGTTCGACGAGAAAGCCTATTATGTCGGTCAAAACATTCACGACCACTTATGCGCCGCCTCGCACAATCTTTTTGGGCAACAGCCGCCGTTGCTGGAAAGCAGCATTCATTGCAACAGGCTGACACCGGAATCGATTGCCGAACTGGATGCACTGACCAAAAAGCTGGGCATGCAGTTGCTGGATGAAATAAACCAGCGCGCCATAGTGTTGGAGGCGCGCGATGCGGACAAACCGGAAGCGCAACAGCGGATGAATTTCGGCATATATTTTTATAACGCCGAAAAAAAAGACTAAAAACCTGAAAACGGTGCAGCTTGAATCAAGCTCCCGCATTTCCCATCTGCGAATAGGGGATTGACGCGACTGCTTGTCCGGCCTTAGGCTTCGTCCCGAATGGTGGTTCGCACAATTCAGGTGCTGCCAAGATAAATCTCATCAAGAGGGGGGAATGGCGATGATCAGTAGGGAAACAGTCCTGCAAATTCTGCACTGCAGTCCGAACCAATATCCACAGATGCTCGGCGAGAAATTCCCCCACGTCCTGGAAAAAATCGTCCAACTCTGGGATGCGCCAGAGGTAGAAGCCTATTTCGTCGACTTGTTGCAGCCGAATGGCCGGGGCGGCGGCAGATTTGACCGGGATGGTTTTCCGGAAAAAGCCTGGCAGGAAATTCTCCAGTTGCAAATACTCCGCGGCAAGACTCGTCCCAAATAGGGAAGGCACGCCTCCCCTGGCGTTACACCGCTGAGGAGCGATGCGGGACGCTTCAAGAAGTAATGTAATGCTCCAGTTGTTCGATGATGAAGCTTTGGTCCGATATCTTGGCCTTGACCAGATCCCCTATCGATACGATGCCGAGGATTTTTTTCTGTTCATCGAGTACCGGCAGATGACGCAGGAAACGTTCGGTCATCAGTGCAAGGCCCTGCGCGACCTCGGTATCCAGCGTCACGTAGTGCACTCTCGAAGTCATCACATCACGCACCTTGATTTCCTTCGGGTTCAGACCGAGAGACGCCACCTTGTGCAGGCAGTCGCGTTCGGAAAAGATCCCCTTCAGCATGTCACCGTCGACAACCATGACGGCGCCAATATCGCGGTCGCGCATCAACTCCAACGCCTTCTGGACTGTTGCGTCGATCGCTACGGTGGTAAGCGGTTTTGTTTTCTCGGCCAGGATTTGTTTGATCGTTTTCATGTTTCTCTCCCTGTTTGATCTTGTTAAACGGCGCTTGGGCTCATTGGGTCGATTCTTTTGGCCAATGTATTCAGCCGGCACAACCCGTTTCTTGTGACGCACTTCGTTAACTGCGTGATAGGAAAATCAACTGCATGTACGAAGTATCCTTAAACCGAGCAATACAGTCAACAATGCATTTTCAAAAGAACATAAGGCTGGCTAGCAGCGGCCTGGCAGCCAGATATGCCAGCAGATTGAGTATCGGCGCGCTTCAGACAGGAAAGATGTGAATCTTCACCTGTGGATGTTTTGCCATATTTCCGCGTCCGCGCGCCGGCTTTCTCCCGGGGTGGCACTTGCGAAATACGGTTTGCTCACGTTATGCAGAATTTCTGTCGTCTGGATAAACTTTTTTTTAGCCAGCGCAATTTCAAGCGCCGTCTTGCCTTCAGCGTTTTTCTTGCGAAAATCCGCGCCATATTTGATCAGCAAGCGCACGATGTCGGGATAGCCTTTCTCGGCTGCCAGATGCAATGGCGTCGTGCCATTCATCGAAAAGTTGACGTTTACATTCATGGTCAACATACGGTGCAGGGTAACCTGGTCCCCTTTTGCGATTGCCGCCATGATGGCCTCGCGCGCGTCGCCCGCCCCCGAAAAAGACGTTTCCGATCCCACCGGCAACAATTTGACCGCCCGATTCAGCAGCGCAACCGCAATCAAGGCACCCAGCGACACCATCAACGCCATCTGGCTGATACCCAGTGCGGCAGCCAGGTCAGCCGGAAGATTCGCGCCAATGGCCAGAATCGTGATCATGACCAGCAGGAACATCTGCAGATAACGGAACATTGCCACAACAATCAGGACAGTCAGTGCGGCCAAAAGCATCTTTTTGTCGACGATATTGCCCACCACCGAATCCGGGAGGTTGGCCAGAAGACTCATCGCCGAAGCAACCAGCAATATGATCACTTCACTGGTTTTGAACTGTATTTTCACAATGACCTCGTTATTGATAAACCGTACAGGCAGCTTGACCGACAGCATACCTAAAAGTTCGACTCTAGAAAGCCCCGACTTCGACCTTTGGTCCGGAATTTGACGAAGGCCCTGAACGGTTGGCGTTTCAACCACCACCCGTTTTCGGCCGGTTGCTTCCCGCCACAATCTTGTATTCGAGCAAGCGGCATTCGATTGCACCGTTGTAAAGCGGGATGCGCCTGGAGGGGGTCAGCCGCATCAGCTTGACGATGCGCAGGTCGGCGGTGAACAGGTAGGCGTTCCAGCCGCCGAATTTCTTTTTCAACACGTCGCCCAGTTGCGGGTACAACTCCGCCAGTTCATCCTCGTCGCCCATGCGTTCGCCGTAGGGCAGGTTTGCCACCAGGATGCCTTCTTTTTCCGGCGGCGATGCTTCCAGTGCATTGCATTGTTTCAAATCCACGGTTTCGCGGATGCCGGCTTCTTCCAGATTCTGGTGCGCGGCCCTGAGCGCATCGCCGTACAGATCGCTGCCATAGATGGGCAATTCGCTCACCGGCAGTTGCGCGGCAATGGCGGCTTCGCGCATGGCGCTCCATTTTGCAGCGTCAAAGTACTTGAACTTCTCGAACGCGAAATCGCGCGCGATGCCGGGCTGGATGTTGAGCGACATTTGCGCCGCTTCGATCAGGAAGGTGCCGCTGCCGCACATCGGATCGAGCAGCGGGATGCCGGGTTTCCAGCCGGTCATCAGCAAAATGCCCGCGGCCAGGTTCTCGCGCAGCGGCGCGATATTGGTGTGGATGCGCACGCCGCGCTTGTACAGCGCGTCGCCCGAGGTATCCAGATACAGGGTGAATTTGTTGCCCTCAAAAAAGGCGTGGATGCGCATGTCCGGATCGAGCTTGGCCACACTGGGCCGCGCGTTCTTTTCGGCGCGGAATTTGTCGCACACTGCATCCTTGATCTTGAGCGTGATGAATTCCAGGCTCTTGAGCGGACATTTGATGGCGGTCACCTTGACCAGGATGGTGTCGTTCACGTCGAACCAGCGCGGCCAGGGCAGATCGAACACGGTCTTGTACACATCGTCCTCGTTGCGGAACGGTGTGGCTTCTTTTACGCGCCACAGGATGCGCGAAGCGAGACGGCTTTGCAGATTGGCGCGGTAACACAGCGGCCAATCGCCTGCAAAGCCGACGCCGCCGTCGGTTTCCCGCACTTCGGCGGCACCGAACCCGATGAGTTCGGAAGCCAGGAGTTTTTCCAGTCCGCGCGGACAGGGGGCGAAGAAGTCGGGCATTTTCAGAAAGGTTTCACCACAACGAGAATGGTCACGGCGATGAGGACCAGCACCGGCACTTCGTTGAAAAAGCGGAACCAGACATGGTTCCTGATATTGCGATCCTCAGCGAACACTTTCACCAGATGGCCGCAATACAAATGGTAGGCAACGAGTCCGGCGACCAGCGCGGTCTTGACATAGATCCAGCCGCCGATTGCAAGCAGGTCGGCATAGGCAAACCACAGCCACAAGCCGGTGATGACGGCCAGCGCACCAATGGGCGTGACGAACTTGTACAGTTTGCGTTCCATCAATTTCAAGCGTTCGCGCACGGCCGGTTCTTCAGTCATCGCGTGATTAACGAAAATGCGCGGCAGGTAAAAAAGCCCCGCGAACCAACTCACCACAAAAAAAATGTGAAAAGCCTTTAGCCACAACATAACAGTTCCTCAATACTTGAAAAGTCCGTTCGTCCTGAGCTTGTCGAAGGAACGAACGGCGCTCTGAACAGGGCTTGTCGAAGTGCCATTCATGGTTCGACGAGCTCACCACGAACGGTCTTAATTACAATTACCTCGACAACCTGCGCCGGAACAATACCAGCGATATATAAAAAGCAGCCAGCGCATAGGCCAGCAGCACCCCGATGTGCAGCACCGCCTGCGGCGGAATCACGCCGTTCATCAACGGCCGCGCCAGGTCTACCGCATGCGTCAGCGGCAATGCACCGGCAACCACCTGGAAGCCATGCGGCAATTGCGCCACCGGAAAAAAGACGCCGCATAGTAGCATCATCGGCGTGATCACCAGCGTGAAGTAATACATGAAAAAATCATAGGCCGGTGCGAGCGCGGTCATGATCAGCCCCAGGGCGGCGAAGGCCAGACCGATCAGCAATGCCAGCGGAATCATCCACAGCGACATGAGCGAATGCGACAAGCCGAGTATCCAGATAACGGCGAGTACCGCCGCGCCGGACATCAGGCTCTTGGTGGCCGCCCACAGGATCTCGGACAGCACCACGTCGTCCAGCGACACGGGCGTGTTGAGTATCGCCTCCCAGGTGCGCTGCTCGTGCATGCGCGCGAAGCCGGAATACAGCGCCTCGAAACTGGCACTGTTCATGGTGCTGTAGCACACCGTCCCGGCGGCCAGGAACGCCATGTACGACATGCCGCCCATTTCCGGCAACAGGCTGCCCAGGCCGTAGCCCAGGCCCAGCATGTAGATCACCGGATCGGCCAAGTGGCCGAGGATGGAGGGTGCGGCGATCTTCTTCCACACCAGCCAGTGGCGGCGCCAGATGGGGAAGAAACGGAGACTCAGTCTGGGCAATGCGAAATAGTGGCCGCTCATTTTTTTCTGTCCTCCGCAACTGCCGCAAACGCGCGGTCGGGCGCCACCACCCCGACGCCGCGCTCGAACACGCAGCCTCTGGATGTGCCTTCGGCCATTACGCGGTCACCCACCATGAAGGTGTGCGTCATGTAAAAGTACTTGTCGTCCCAGCGCTGCACTTCCAGCTTCACCTCGTAGCGCTGGAATATATTCAGCGGCTTCTTGTAGGTCATGGTGTGCTCGGCAATGACCGGTATCCAGCCGCGCTTGAACATCGCCTTCAGCAGGCCGCTGCGCGCAAACACGTCGACGCGATTGAGGTCGCAAATGGTGAGATAACGACCGTTGTTCATGTGGAAATTGATGTCGATGTCGTTGGGCAACACGTGCAGCGTGAGCGAACTGGTGTAGCGTCCCTCCAGCCGTTCCATGAAGAAGGAACGGATGATGACCCACAGCATGCGGAAGATCAGGTTCATTCGCGCATCTCCCTGCCCGTGAGTTTCAGGAACACATCTTCCAGGTTTGCCGGACGATGCAGGTAGCGCAGCGCGCTTTGCGTCTGCAAATGCGCCACCAGCGGTTGCGCATCGTTCACGTAACAGAATGCCGATTCGCCGCTGACTTCGAAACGGTGCGCGAATCCGGCCGCGCATGCGCCGGCCCACTGCGCCGCCGTTTCGCCGTACACCTCCACCACCTGCGGCTCGATGTTGCTTTCGATGAGTTCGCGCGGCGAACCTTCGCTGATCAGTTTGCCGTTGTCCATCACCGCCAGGCGGTGGCACAGGCGCTCGGCTTCGTCCATGAAGTGCGTGGTGAGCAATAGCGTCTTGCCCTGTTGCGTGAGTTCGCGCAGACGCTGCCAGATAAGATGCCGCGCCTGCGGGTCAAGTCCGGTGGTCGGTTCATCCAGGAAAATCACATCGGGATCGTTCACCAGCGCGCGTGCCAGTGTCAGGCGGCGCTTCATGCCGCCGGACAACGTCGGCACCTTCGCGTCGCGTTTGTGGGTCAGGCTGGCAAATTCCAGCAAGTCCGGAATGCGCGCCTTGATTTCGCTGTCATGCATGCCGAAGTAACGCCCGTACACCAGCAGGTTCTCCGCCACGCTGAAATCGGGATCGAGATTGTCCATCTGCGGCACCACGCCGACGCGGATGCGCGCCTCGCGCGCGGCCTGCGGCACGGGCAGATCGAGCAGCGTAGCCGTGCCTGCATCCGGCGCAATCAGGCCCAGCAGCATGCGCAGGGTCGTGGTCTTGCCCGCACCGTTGGGGCCGAGCAGCCCGAAACACTCGCCGCGATGGATGGCGAGGTCGAGGCCGTCCACCACACGATTGCCGTCGTAGGATTTTTGCAGGCCGGTAGCTTTTATTACTGCATTCATTGGAGAACCTTTTTAGCCACAGAGAACACAGAGCTCACAGAGAAACCCCTGCGCAGACCTCTCTGTGTTCTCTGTGAACTCTGTGGCTGATTGGCCTTTTCCTGTTTCAAAATTCCACCCCGGTGAAATGCTTCTTCACGATATCGCGCAATTGTGTCAGGCGTCCGTGGAAAAAATGCTCGGCCTGCGGCAGCACGACAATGGGCAGGTGCTGCGGCCGCGCCCATTCCAGCGCATCGGCCAGCGGTACGACATCGTCATGCTCGCCGTGGATGACCAGCGTATCGGGCGATACTGCGGGCATGCCTGTCCTGAGCCCAGTCGAAGGGGCGAAACGCCCCACGGCCGGCGCGGCCAATATCAGGTGTTGGGGATGCACTTGCTGCGCGGTGCGCGCGGCAACATAGCCGCCGAAAGAGAAGCCGGAAAGAATCAGCGGCAATTCCTCACCGAACTGCTCCCGGGCAAAATGCACGACGTCGACCATGTCCTGTTGTTCGCCGTCACCGCCGGTGAATTCGCCCTCGCTCGCGCCCACGCCGCGAAAATTGAAGCGCAACGCAACACAGCCCAGCTCGGCAAAGGCCTTGGCCAGCGTCACCGCCACCTTGTTGTCCATGGTGCCGCCCATGGTGGGCAACGGGTGTGCGACCACGGCGATGCCGCAGGTAATTTCTTCCGGCATATGCACAATGCCCTCGAGATTGCCCGCGCTGCCCGTTACTGTAAATTTTTCCAGCTTGGCCGACATCAGACTTTTAACCGTTCCACGATCCGCCCGTGCGTCAGATGCTCTTCAATGATCTCGTCCAGATCGGCCTGATCGACATAGGTGTACCAGACCGCCTCGGGATAGATCACCAGCACCGGCCCCAGGTCGCAGCGGCCCAGACAGCCTGCCGAATTGATGCGGATGAAATTCTGCTCCGTCGAAATATCCAGCAGCTTGACCCTGGTCTTGACGTAATCGCGCGCTTCTTTCGCCTTGTGGTTGTTGCAGCACTCTTCGCCCGCCGGGCGCTGGTTCTCGCAAAAGAAAACATGTTTATGGTAATAACTCATTTCTTCCCTTCCTCATAATAACGTGAGGCTCGTGCCCACCACAGGTATCCGCCCAGCAACAGCGGAAAAAACGACGATACGGTTTGCGACAGGCCGTTATAGTTGCGCAGATGGCCGTAGCGCCAATAGTACAGACGCATCGCACTCGAGACCGTGCCGCTATCCAACACCCAATGCACCAGCACGAGATAACTCAACGCCGACAGCGCCGTCAACCAGAACAACCAGTGACGGGACAGACGGCCGAAGGCCACCATCAGCAGCAGGCCGATGACAATGCCCAGCAGCGCCTCGCCGTTGAGCCACAGCAGCAGCGCCCACGACTTCAGCAGCACCGCCGCCGCAATGAATTTTGCCAGGGCCACCACGCACAGCAAAAGCACGATCCCGGCCACCACATGGCGGCGTTCGCGCAGCAGCATCAACTGCAGCGCCCCCAGCATGAGCAGATTCAACGCAACCGCCAGGCTTTCCCATACATTGAACGGTTCTTCCGGTATCGCGGTGTACATGCGCGAAACCGGCTCGGTGATGAAGACACTGCCCAGCATCGGCAGCGAGGGATTGATCTGCGCAAACATCCACAACAGCACCAGTGCCAGTCCGAAATCGACACCCGGCCCCTGTTGGAAAAACCCGATGCGCCATTCCGTGATGCGGATGAACCAGGCACGCTGCACAATGGACACCGCCAGCAGCGCGCCACCCAGGGCGCCGGCGCTATTGCTCAGAATGTCGGCATTGGAACTGGCGCGCGAGGGCAAATACATCTGCAGATATTCCAGCAAGGTTGACAGCGCCATTGCCAGAAGTGCGGCCAGAATTACGCTCCCCCTGTTGCCGAAATAAGTGCGCAAAGTGAGTGCCAACAGCAAACCAAAAGGCAAATAGGCCAACAGATTGCTCAAGGCATCGAAGCCGGTGTAAGTCAGCTTTAACGGCGAGGTCAGCACGGCCCAGAACTCCAAACCCTGTTCTTGCCACCCGGCAAACGGCGACAAGCTGGCATATATAATAAGCATCGCATACCCCGCCACCAGATAGCGGCGTAACAGACTGCGGGAGTTTGCGGGTAAGGGGCTGCTCATACATGGAACCTGATTGGATCGTTCTGTCTAAATAGCATTGACTAGGGAGTATGGGTAAGAAACAATGTCCCTGTTCTTAAGAAGACCAATATATAAATTTGGCCTCATACGGAGGAATTATGGCATACCTGCACTGGTCCAGCGATTTGGATACCGGGATCGACGTAATCGACAAACAGCACCGGCGCATCGTCGACTACCTGAACGAACTCAACACGGCAAATGACGCTGGCGACAATAAAGTAACGAGTCACGTACTGAACGAACTGGTGGACTACACCCTCACGCATTTTGCCTTTGAGGAAGAATTGCAGGAACGCGCGGCGTATCCCTTCCTGAAAGCGCACAAACGCGTGCACGAAATTTTCACCAAGCGTGTGGCAGAATTCCTGAAACGCGCCGAGGCCGGGGAAAACGTCACGCCGGAATTGCTCTCCATGCTGAAAATCTGGCTGGTCAACCACATCAAGGGCGACGACGCGGACTATGCGGAATGCGTCAAACAGAATCTGGGACTCGAATCGACCATGGACAGAACCGGCGGCTGGCTGGGCAGCGCATTAAAGAGACTCTTCGGCTGATACTGCAAAACCCGTTCCATCCTTGGCGGAACCCGGAACGTCTTCCTGACCTGATTTCATTTCCCCTCGATGTGCTTTGCAATAACGGAAGGCAAACGCTTTGGCGCCGTAATGCGCACCTGCTTGTTGACGTTGTACACCCCGAACACCACCGTAATCGCGCTTTCAGGGACATCGAACTCCCCTGCCAGAAACGTCACCAGATGCGCCGTCGCGCGTCCTCGCACCGGATGCTCGGCGACATGAATCTCCAGTTGCTTGCCGATGACCTTGCCGATCTTCGTCTTCTTCGCGCGCGGTCGACCGAGGATGTTCAGCACCAGCGTGGCGCCGTCCCACTGACAGAACGAGGACATCATCACCCCTGTAGGGTGGGCACGTTCTTTGTGCCCACGCTGTAATGGCCGAGGTTTCCGCGTGGGCACTGAAACGTGCCCACCCTACCTGGATCAAAATTTCTCATACGGCATCAAATAACGCCACTGCCCCGGCGGCAATTTGGACATCGACACGCGCCCGATACGCAGCCGTTTCATTGCCAGCACCTGCAAACCCACGGCCTTGCACATATGAGCGACCTGCCCGGGCTTCACACCCTTGAGCGCAAAGCGCAGATGCGTTTCGTTCTGCCAGCTCACCTTGACCTGCGGCAGCGGCTTGCCGTTATAGCTCAGACCATGGTTGAGCAACTTGAGACCGTCCGGCGCCAGTTCGCCCGCAACCTCCACAACATATTCCTGCTCTATCGTCGCCGCATCGTCGGTCAGCTTACGCGTCACGCGAAAGTCCTGGGTGAACACCGTCATGCCACCGGCATGCATCTCCAGCGGCAGGTTCTGCGCAAGACGAACAAAGTGCTGCTTCAGCAGATGGATACCGGAATGGTCGTCCGCAGCGCGCGTATCGGCGCAGACCAGTTGCTTGATTGACTCGGCATTCATTTCCGTGTCAGGTGGCTGGTGAAACAAAATGGTTACCGGCGCCACCGGAACCAGCGTGGCATCCGGATGCAGTTCGACCATTTGCTCAGACACCATGAACTGCGGCTCTTCCACCACCTGCCCATCCACCTTCACCCAGCCGCCCGCGATATACAACTCCGCCTCGCGGCGCGAGCAGTGGAGCAATTCGGCAAGACGTTTGGCGAGACGGACGGGGTCGGTCATGGAAAGTGGGACTGGAATCAAGGAGCGCATTGTAAAGGATGCGCTCATAAATCATCCGTTCGTGGTGAGCCCTTCGACAGGCTCAGGACAGGCCTGTCGAACCATAACGGATTCAATCGCTGTTTTCTAAATACGCAGCCTCGGCGTTCACCTGTAAAATCCGGACATGGACGCCGACAAAAAACCCTCCAACCGACCCCCGCTGGAGGGCATCACGCTCGAAATGATCGTCACGCAACTCTCCGAGAGCATCGGCTGGGAAGCGATGGCTGAAGCCGTGCCCGTGCGCTGCTTCACGCATGACCCGAGTGTCAAATCCAGTTTAAAATTTTTGCGCAGAACGCCTTGGGCGAGGGCGAAGGTGGAGGAGTTGTATTTGTTGATACGAAAGGTGAAGCCTTAATTAGCCGTTCGTGCCGAGTTCCCTGTGACCGTTCGTCCTGAGCTTGTCGAAGGATGGGCGAAGCCCGCTGGTTTTCAAATTCAAAACCCAAAACCACTGCGTGTCCACGCGACTTGCCTGCCATTCAACCAGCATGTTAGCGGCTACTTAATTTGCTCTGGAGGAATTGGCTTCGATGGCCCTTGATTGAAGCGGTCGTGCATACACGCACCGTACACCCACAAACACCACAGTTCCGGCTTGTTTGTAACATCAATAATCTGAGCCGACCAAGCAGTGCGAGTAGTATTTTCTGATGCATTCAATATATATCGATGACCTGCAACCGCATCGAAATTCACTGCAAGCTCGTTCTTCGATGTGATTTGCCCGTTCGGCGTGGCGACAGAATATCTGACGAGAATTTGATGCGCGCCTGGAACAAAAGAAATATCTGCATCAACGTTTGAGACCCCAGCCCGAATAGCTGTGAAATACTTCGACTTATCTCCATCGATCGATAGAATTACAACCCCAACTGATGGTTTTAAGAGGGCACTCTTATCAAAAGACAAGGCAGCCCCCTCATAACTCTTAATGAATTGCCTTTGATTAACAAATGACGCACAACCAGAAAAGAATATGGACACCAGCAAAAGTAGCACAACAGTTCGTTTCATTTTTTCCTCAACGATGTAATGAAATATGCAATGTTCCTAATCATTCCCAGTGTACCGAAGTTGAACTGCTTTGCACACCAGCCTGTAGCCAGCGTAGGGCGCAATCCGTATTGCGCCGCATGTATTAGCATGGCGGGCATTGCCCGCCATGCCTGTTTTTGCTTTTGACTTTTTTCCCCTGTGCGCCGCCGAGTAGCGCAGGCTGGTCAGGGGTAGTCGGCGAGGACTGTCTGAGCGCGTAGCGCGAGTTCCGCAGCCGCCTGACCAGTCGAGCAACGCAGGGGACCCCGAAGGGGCGGCGCGCTGGGGTCGCCTTCTTTTTGGTTACTTTTTCTTTGGCGAAGCAAGAAAAAGTGACTAGCTGTCGGGCTACCCCCGACGGTGTTGGATTTGAATTTAAGAACCAGCGGGCTTCGCCCATCCTTCGATACGGCTTCGCCTACTCAGGACGAACGGTCTGAGGTACCGGACGAACGTTCACCCTTCGACAAGCTCAGGGCGAACGGCTAAATAAATTACCTAATGCGCCTCATCCCAATTCCCACCCTCACCCAACCCCACCTCCAGCGGCACCTTGAGTTCGGCAACATTACACATCAACTCCCGCACCTTCTCCTTCACCAGCGCCAATTCCCCCTGCGGCACTTCCAGCACCAGTTCGTCATGCACCTGCATGATGAGTTTGGTTTGCAGCTTCTCCTTCTCCAGCCAATCCTGTACCGCAATCATTGCCAGCTTGATCAAGTCGGCAGCCGTGCCCTGCATCGGCGCATTGATCGCCGCACGCTCGGCTGCCTGTCGACGCATGCCATTCGCACCGTTGATTTCCGGCAGCCACAACCTGCGCCCGAACCAGGTTTCCACAAAACCCTGTGCCTTCGCCTGTTCGCGCGTACTGTCCATATAGCGCTTCACGCCGGGGTAACGCGCGAAGTAGACGTCGATGTATTGCTTGGCGGCGCTGTTTTCGATGCCGAGCTGTGATGCGAGGCCGTATGCGGACATGCCGTAGATGAGGCCGAAGTTGATGACTTTGGCATAGCGGCGCTGTTCGCTGCTCACGGCGTCGAGTGCGACGTTGAACACTTCGGCGGCGGTGGCGCGGTGGATGTCTTCACCGACGGCGAAGGCTTTGAGCAGGCCTTCGTCACCGGAGAGGTGAGCCATGATGCGCAGTTCGATCTGCGAATAGTCTGCCGACACAATCCGCGAACCCGGCGGCGCGATGAACGCTTCGCGGATGCGGCGGCCTTCGGGGGTGCGGATCGGGATGTTTTGCAGGTTGGGGTCGCTGGAGGCGAGACGCCCGGTGACGGCCACGGCTTGCGAATAACTGGTGTGCACGCGGCCTGTTTTCGCGTTCACCATCTGCGGCAGTTTGTCGGTGTAGGTGGATTTGAGTTTGGACATGCCGCGATGCTCAAGCAGGATTTTGGGCAGCGGGTAATCGAGTGCGAGTTCCTGCAGCACTTCTTCGTCGGTGGAGCGCGAGCCGGTTGCGGTTTTTTTCTTGGAGGGAATGCCGAGCTTGTCGAACAGGATTTCCTGCAATTGCTTGGGCGAGGCGAGGTTGAACGGCTGCCCGGCCAGTTCGTATGCCTGCGTCTCGATGGCCATGATCTTTTCGCCCAGCTCGTGGCTTTGTCTGGATAATTTTGTGCTGTCGATGAGTACGCCGTTGCGTTCCATCTTGAACAGCACTTCGCGCACGGGCAACTCAATATCCCTGTACACCGCATCCAGACGCCCTTGCAGCTGGGGTGACAGCGTCTGGTGCAGTTGCAATGTAATGTCCGCATCTTCCGCCGCATATCGGGTGGCCGTTTCCAGATCGACCTGGTCGAAGCCGATCTGCTTCGCGCCCTTGCCCACCACGTCGATGTAACTCACCGTCGACAACCCCAGATGGCGCAAGGCGAGGTTGCCCATTTCGTGCGGCTTGTGCGATTCCAGCACGTAGGATTGCAGCAGCGTGTCTTCGGCGATGCCGCGCAGTGCAATGCCGTGGTTGGCGAAGATGTGCTGGTCGTATTTGAGGTTCTGGCCCAGCTTCTTGTGTGCGGGACTTTCCAGCCAGTGCTTGAGTTTCTGCAGCGCATGTTCGCGATTGAGTTGGTCTGGTGCGCCGGGGTAGTGGTGCGCCAGCGGCAGGTAGGCGGCCTGGTGTACTTCGATGCTGAACGAGATGCCGACCAGTTGCGCGGTCATTGCGTCGAGGCTGGTGGTTTCGGTGTCTATACTGACCAGCGGCGCGGCCATTAACTTTTCAACCCATTCGTCGAGTTGGGCGTCGGTGAGGATGGCTTCGTAGTTGGAGGTGTCGTTGACGGTGGAGGGCAGCGTGGCTTGCTCGAACTGGCGCTGGTCAACAGTTACAGATGCTCGCTCGCTGGAACGCCCCTCTCCCCCGGCCCCTCTCCCGCTTGCGGGCGAGGGGTGACTAACCTCGCGCAGCCAACTCTTGAACCCGAAGCGCTCGAACAACTCCTTCATCTTCTCGTTGTCCGCCGCTGGCGCGGCCAACTCGTCGAATTTCTTGTCCAGCGGGACATCGCATTTCACCGTGACCAACCTGCGACCCTGCGGAAGCCAATCTAGCGCCGCGCGCAGGTTCTCTCCGACCACACCGCCGACCTTGTCGGCATTGGCGATCAAATTATCCAGCGTGCCGTATTCGTTGAGCCATTTCACCGCCGTCTTGGGGCCGCATTTGGTCACGCCGGGTACGTTATCCACCGTATCGCCGACCAGCGCCAGGTAATCCACAATGCGCTCCGGCGGTACGCCGAACTTGGCCAGCACGCCCGCTTCGTCCAGCACTTCGTTGCTCATGGTGTTGACCAGCGTGACATGCGGGTTGACCAGTTGCGTGAGATCCTTGTCGCCGGTGGAGACGATGCAGCGTGCGCCATGTTGCGACGCTTGATGCGTGAGGGTGCCGATCACGTCGTCGGCTTCCACCCCGTCGACCATCAGGATATTCCAGCCGGCTGCGGCCACCACTTCGTGCAGCGGTTCGATTTGCAGGCGCAGATCGTCCGGCATGGACGGGCGGTTGGCTTTGTATTCGGGATACCAGTCGTCGCGGAACGTTTTGCCCTTCGCATCGAACACGCAGGCGCTATAATCTGCCGGGTAATCGGCACGCAGGCGGCGCAGCATGTTGAGTACGCCGTAAATCGCGCCGGTGGGTTCGCCTTGCGGGCTGCGCAAGTCCGGCATGGCGTGAAACGCGCGGTACAGATAGGACGAGCCGTCCACCAACAACAATGTCTTCATGCTTTGAGGTCCGAGATGAAAAACGATATGAAACTTCCCCCCATGCAATCGCCCGAGTTGATGCAGTCGAAGGAGTCCTGGCGGGTGTTCGGCATTATGTCAGAATTCGTGTCGGCGACCGAACGCCTGCGCGATATCCATCCCGCAGTCAGCATTTTCGGCAGTGCGCGCACTTCGCACGACCATCCCTATTACAAGCTCACCGAAGAAATCGCGCGCCTGCTGTCGGATGCCGGGTTCTCGGTGATTTCCGGCGGCGGACCCGGCATCATGGAGGCGGCGAACAAGGGCGCCTTCTACGGCAAGTCGTCCAGTGTGGGTCTCAACATTCAATTGCCGCACGAGCAGCACAACAACCCGTACCAGAACATCAGCCAGACTTTCCATCACTTCTTCACGCGCAAGGTGATGTTCGTCAAATTTGCCAGCGCGTACGTGGTGATGCCGGGCGGCTTCGGCACGCTGGACGAATTGATGGAAGCGCTGACGCTGGTGCAGACCGGCAAGACGCGGCGCATGCCGATCATTCTGGTCGGCAGCAAGTATTGGGGCGGCATGGTGGAGTGGTTCAAAACCAGCCTGCTGGAAGAAAACATGATCGGCGCCGAGGACCTCGATCTGATCACTGTCATCGACGAACCGGCGCAAGTGGTCGCCGCCATTTTCAAACACTACGAGACGCGCGGATTTGAGCCCTCGATTGCCGAGCTCGAGATGCAGCTTAACCTTTGAGGCTTATCGGATAGAATCCCCCCACATTTTATCGACTGGAAAATATCATGCGCCCAATTTCTTTTGTTGCCCTCGTCTGCCTGAGCCTGGGTGCTTATGCCGCACAGGCGGAGGCGCCGGCCAGAGCCGATGCACCCCCGCCGCCGCCGATGTCGGCAAACGACGCTATCGACGAGCCGCAAGTGACCATTACCAAACATGCGGAACAAACCGTCGAGGAATATCGCGTGGGCGGCAAGCTGTACATGATCAAGATCACTCCCAAGGTCGGCCCGCCCTACTATCTGGTCGACGATCTCGGTGACGGCAAATTCTCGCGTCAGGAAAGACTGGACTCCGGATTGCGCGTACCGCGCTGGGTCATCAAGCGCTTCTGAATCGAGACCGATGGCTGTATTTACCACTGTCTCCGAGGCGGACATCACCGCCTGGCTGGCCAATTATTCGCTGGGTACGCTGCTCGAACTGCAGGGAATCCCCGAAGGTGTCCAAAACACCAACTATTTCGTCACCACCGGCAACGGCCGTTTTGTGCTGACCCTGTTCGAGAAGCTCACCGCCGACGACCTGCCGTTCTACCTCAATCTGATGGCGCACCTCGCCCGACACGGCATTCCCTGCCCGTCCCCGGTGGCGGACCGGCACAATCGTTTTCTCGGGGAGTTGAACGGCAAACCTGCCTGCATCGTCAGCCGCCTGCCGGGCAAATCCATCACCGAGCCGACTGTGGCGCAGTGTGCGGCCATGGGTGCGATGCTGGGGCAGATGCACAGCGCCGGCCTGAGCTTCGGCGACCAGATGCTCAATCCGCGCGGCGCGGCATGGCGTGCCGAAACATCGCAGAAGGTGAAGAAATTCCTTTCGCCACAGGATGCGGCGCTGCTGGAAAATGAGGTCGATGTCCACGCCCTGCCGTTGACCGGCATCCCGCGCGGCGTGATCCATGCCGACCTGTTCCGCGACAACGTGCTGATGGACGGCGACCGCGTCGGCGGATTGGTCGATTTCTATTTTGCCTGCACCGGAAACCTGCTGTACGACGTGGCCATCACCTTGAACGATTGGTGCATGAACGATGAAGGCAGGCTGGATGCGGAACGCACCCGCGCCATGTTGAGGGCTTACCATGCCGCGCGCCCGTTCACCACCAGGGAAGCCGGGGCATGGCCGCAGTCATTGCGCGCGGCGGCACTGCGCTTCTGGCTCTCGCGTCTGCACGACCAGCATCTGCCGCGCGGTGGTGAGTTGGTGAACCCGCGCAACCCCGAGCATTTCAAACGTATTCTGCAAAATCACATCGCGACGACAGAGTTCGTCTGGCTGTAATCTGAAGGCTGTCCGGAGTTGTTTGCGTCAGATTCTCGCGCTGGCCTTGCGGATTTCCGCGTCGAGTTCGGCATAGTTCATGGTGACCGGATATTGCGGGAATTCCCGTATCACATTCTCCGGCGGATGGAACAGGATACCGGCATGCGCTTCGCCCAGCATCGCCGTATCGTTGTATGAGTCGCCGGCCGCGATGGTTTTGAAATTGAGCTCCCGGAAGCGCTTCACCGCTTCGCGTTTCTGGTTCGGCATGCGCAGGTGGTAATTGACCAGCGTGCCGCCGGCATCGGCTTCCAGCTTGTGGCAGAACAGCGTCGGCATGCCCAGTTGGCGCATCAGCGGCATGGCGAATTCATAGAAGGTGTCGGAAAGGATGATGACCTGGAAACGCTGGCGCAGGTCGTCGAGGAAATCCTTGGCGCCGACCATTGGTCCCATATCCGAAATCACTTTCTGGATGTCGGGCAGGCCAAGCTTGTGCTGTGCCAGGATGTCCAGCCGGTATTTCATCAGCTTGTCATAATCCGGCTCATCGCGGGTGGTACGGCGCAATTCGGGAATGCCGGTGCGTTGTGAAAATTCGATCCAGATCTCCGGAACGAGGACACCTTCAAGGTCGAGACAAACAAGTTGCACGGAAAGACTCCATCAGTAGGGCGGTGCGCCGCGAAGCGCGGATTCTACCATCTCCCGATTATTCCCGGCCAAGCGCAAATCGGTTCCGCATGCTTTCTTTTATGGTTTCTGCCGCGCGACTGCGCACGTAACCGGCACCACTTTGTGCGGATAGCCATAAATCACATTACAATGGAACAGTTGGTCTGGTTATGACCCGGGAGGATATGATGGAACCGCAACACTTGCAGGCAGGACAGGGATGGCAATGGATCAAGCAGGGCTACGCGCTGTTCATGAAAGCGCCGCTGCTATGGATCGTTTTGATCGTGATCTGCTTCGTCGCCGGCGCGCTCTTGTCTGCCGTCCCCATCGCCGGCGATATTCTCACCAGCCTGCTGACGCCCGCCGTGGTGGTCGGACTCATGACGGGCTGCCGTGCCCTGGAGCGGGACGACGCGCTGGAACTGGCGCACTTGTTCAGCGGTTTTAAACAACGTACCGCGCAACTGGTTTCCCTGGGCGGCATTTCGATCGTCGCGCAATTGCTGATCCTGGGTGCGATGATGGCTGCAGGCGGCTCCGCACTGGTCGGCATCCTGATCAGCGGACAGCAACCGCAGGATCCGCAAGTACTCATACAGGCAATGGTTGGCGGCGGATTCGCCGTGCTGCTCGGGCTGGTGCTGTTCAGCATATTGATGATGGCAATGCAGTTCGCGCCGATGCTGGTCTTTTTCCACAAGGTTGCGCCGGTCGAGGCACTCAAGCTCAGCTTGCGCGCATTCCTTGCAAACATCGGACCGATGCTGGTATACGGTGTCGTAATGATGCTGTCGGCTGTGTTGGCCACGCTCCCGGTATTTCTCGGATGGCTGGTATTGCTGCCCGTCGTTTTCACTTCGCTCTATGCCTGCTACTGCGATATTTTCCCGCCGCAACCCGAAGTTGCCGCCGCCACGGGTAATGAAACCGGCACAGATGTTTGACCGCGCACTGCACTGCCGCGAAAAATCGTCGACCAATGAACTGAGAAAGTAATGGAAATACAGAAACTGAACGCCGCACGCGGCTGGACCTGGGTAAAACAAGGTTATCAACTCATCATGCGCAACCCGCTGATGTCCGTCACCCTGGCGCTGATCTGCGCGTTGGCCCTGTTCACCGCGCTCCGGATGCCGGTGCTCGGTCCGTTGCTTGCGGTGTTGCTGATACCGATTGTGATCGCCGGCTACATGCGTGTCTGCCGTGCGCTGGAAGAAGAGGAAGAGATCGAATTGACGCATCTGTTCGAGGGCTTCCAGAAATACGCCGCGCGTCTGGCTGCACTCGGCGGTTTCCTGATACTGGGGATGCTGTTCTCCTCGATGGCAATGGTCATGGCCGGGGGTGAAGCGCTGCGCACCCTGCTGGAAAACGTCAACACCGCCAACGATCCGCAGCTGCTGATCGCCGCCATGATGACTCCCGGATCGGGAGTGACATTCAGCCTGCTCGTCGGCATAGCGCTGGTTTGCTTGCTGATGCTGGCATTTCAATACGCACCCATGCTGGTGTTCTTTAACGACATGCAGCCGATTGACGCGATGCGCACCAGCTTGTCCGGCTCCCTGCGCAACCTGGTCCCGTACACCGTGTACAACATCATCCTGCAGGTCGTCGCACTGGCGCTCGGCATTTTGCCCTACAACATCGGGATGATTGTCTTGCTGCCGCTCGGTCTCACCTCGCTGTATGTGAGTTACCGCAACATTTTCCCGTTCGCGCATGAACTTGCCGCGATCGAACCAGTTCCAAATAATCAGGAGATTCAATCATGAAATATGAAAATGCCACTGTTGCCGAAGTCAAACTGGCGCAATCCCCGCACAACCTGTTCATCTCCGGTGTATTCCTGTTCAACCTGTTGGCGACGCCCGCCGTGCTGGCGCTGAAGATCGGCATGATCGGGCTGCTGATCCCGCTGCTGCTGTCGGGCTTGCTCATCGCCTACATCTACCTGCGCAGCCGGAAAACCACCACCTGGTTCGTGGACATGCACTGGAAGGTTGCCTTCGCGCGCAGCAAGTTGCTGATGCTGGGATACACCATCTCGGCGACGCTGATCTTCCTGGCCTGGCTGATCAGCATCTCCACCAAGGACCACAACATGAGTCACATCATCTGGACGGCACTCACGCGCGTCGCGCTGATGCCGACCGTGATCATGGTACTGGTCACCTGCGTGATGGAATTCGGCGCTTTCGCACAGGCGGGCAAGCGCGAAGTGCCGGACAAACTGGCGGCAAAGTTCCCGCCGCTTGCCGCCTAGTTACTGTTGCCTGAATTCCTCGAAGGCATGCATCACCTCGCCCGCATACATCAGTGACGGGCCGCCGCCCATGTATACCGCGACAGCCAGCACCTCGTTGAGCTGTTCGCGGGTGACGCCCAGACGAACCAGCGTGCGCACGTGATAGGCGATGCAGCCCTCGCAACGCGTCGCCACCGCGATGGCGGTGGCGATCAATTCCTTGTCCAGCGCCGAGACTGTCCCGGCAGTCATCGCCGCCTTCGACATCGCATCGAAGCCGGTCATGGTCGCTGCCGCTTCCTTGCGAAAGGTCGCCAGCGGCGGGTTCAGGTGCTGGATGAGTTCCTTGAATGACTTGCTCATGAATCTTTCCTCCGATCGTTCAATCAAACTTGCCGTTCCAATTATTTCAGGGTGAGATGACAAACACCGCCGCCTGGCCCTGTGTGCCGGCAGCATCTTCAAGATTCCATATCGTGCAATCGGCGATCATGAAACGCCTGCCGCTTTTGGCGATGCGCATGCCCGAATAGCCGTCGATGTAACCCTGCTCCGCCACTTTCCGCAGCGCCTTCTCGCGCGATTGCTGCGCCATGGGTTCGGCCGAGAGCCGCGAGGGCAGGCACGTGAACTCGTCGAAATCCATCTCGAAACAGCGCAACGCATACTCGTTGCCGTAGAAAAAGATGGGATCGGCTTCGGTGCCGTGCGCGACGATGGCGAAGGGTGCATTCCAGAGAACCTCGCGCAAGGCGGCCATCCTTTCATCCCCTCCCCCTTGCAGGGGGAGGGTTAGGGTGGGGGTAGAAACATCGGATTCAGCCGACTCTACCCCCACCCGTGCGTGTGTTGTTGGCGCTTCAGCGCCGTACAACCACGGCCTACCCCTTGCGGGTGCAGCCTTCCCCCTGCAAGGGGGAAGGAGCCAGTCTTCGATCAGCGCCTTCCCGACCACCCTTTGATAGCTCTCGACGAGCATGCACAGGCGCGCGTCCAGCGCCGCATCAGATGGCAGAAAGCTTGGCATATTCGAGTGCGAGCCATTTGCTGCCCGCGCGTTTGAAGTTGACCTGCACGCGTCCTTCGTTGCCGCCGCCCTCGGTATCCGTCACCACACCTTCGCCGAATTTCTGGTGAAAGACGCGCTGGCCGATGCGCCACACCGAGTCGGGCGAAACATGCGGCGGCGGCGCTGCCGCGCTGGCCGCGAATGCATTCACATAGCTGTTCGTTTCATAGCTGCCGGTTGCGAATGTCCTGCGCGCGCTCACTTTGGGCGTAATCCAGTGCAGCAGTTCTTCCGGCAATTCGCGCAGGAAACTCGACACCCGTCCGTAATGCGTCTGCCCGTGCAGCATGCGGCTTTGTGCGAAAGTAAGGTAGAGGCGGCGGCGCGCGCGCGTGATCGCCACGTACATAAGGCGGCGTTCCTCGTCGAGATCACCATTGTCTATGCTGTTCTGGTGCGGGAACAGGCTTTCTTCCAGCCCGGTGATGAACACGGTGTGGAACTCCAGGCCCTTGGCGGCATGCACCGTCATGAGGTGCAACGCGTCTTCGCTGTCGCCCGCCTGGTGCTCGCCCGACTCCAGCGAAGCGTGGGTGAGGAAGGCGGTAAGACTGTCGTCCTCGTTTTCATATACGAACAGCGTCGTTGCGTTGATGAGTTCGTTCAGGTTTTCCAGCCGTTCTTCCGCTTCGCGTTTCTTGGCGATGCTGCTCTTCTCGGCCTCGTAATGCGCCACCAGCCCGCTGTGTTGCAACACGTGCTCCATGATCTCGGGCAGCGCCAGGTTCTGCGTCCCGCTGCGCAACGACTCGATGAGGCCGACGAAGGCAGTGACCTTGCCGCCTGCCCGCGCCGCCGCATCCCATAGTGTCGTGTTATTGATACGCGCCGCTTCCTGCAGCTGCTCGATGCTGCGCGCGCCGATGCCGCGTGTGGGGAAGTTGATGATGCGCAGCAGCGCATTGTCGTCGTCGGTGTTTTCCATCAGGCGCAGGTAGGCCAGCGCATGCTTGATTTCCTGCCGTTCGTAGAAGCGCAGGCCGCCGTACACACGATACGATAGCCCGGCCGATACCAGCGCATGTTCCAGCACACGCGACTGCGCGTTGGAACGGTACAGCAACGCGATCTCGGAAAGGCGGATGCCTTCGCGGTTAAGCTGCCTGATCTCGTCAACGATGAAGGCGGCCTCGTCCACGTCGGTGCCCGCTTCATATACGCGGATGGATTCGCCCTTGTCCGCATCGGTCCACAGATTCTTGCCGAGGCGATTGCGGTTGTGTTGGATGAGCGCGTTGGCGGCTTCGAGGATGTTGCCGTGCGAGCGGTAGTTCTGCTCCAGCTTGATGACGCTTTCGACATGGAAATCGCGCAGCAGCTCCTGCATGTTGCCGACGTTGGCACCACGGAAGGCGTAGATGGACTGGTCGTCGTCCCCGACGGCGAAGAGTGCATTGTTCTGCCCGGCCAACAGCTTCAGCCAGCGGTATTGCAGCGGATTGGTATCCTGGAACTCATCCACCAGAATGTGCTTGAAACGTTCCTGGTAATGTTCGCGCAACGCTGTGTTTCTGGACAGCAATTCAAAGCAGCGCAGCAACAGCTCGGAGAAATCCACCACGCCTTCGCGCTGGCATTGCGCGTCGTATTCGGCGAACACTTCCACCTTGCGCCGCGTGTAAGGATCATAGGCTTCCACCTCCGAAGCGCGCAGCCCCTGTTCCTTGCTGCCGCTGATGAAGTTCTGCATTTCGCGCGGCGGGTATTTCTCGTCGTCCACGTTCATCGCCTTCATCAGGCGCTTGATGGCGGAAAGTTGGTCGCCGGAGTCGAGGATCTGGAAGGTCTGCGGCAGGTTGGCCTCGCGGTGATGCGCGCGCAGCATGCGGTTGCACAAGCCGTGAAAAGTGCCTATCCACATGCCGCGCGTATTGATGGGCAGCATGGCGGTCAGGCGCGTCACCATCTCCTTCGCCGCCTTGTTGGTGAAGGTCACCGCGAGAATGCTGTGCGGGCTGGCTTGCCCGGTGCTGATGAGCCAGGCGATGCGCGTAGTCAGTACGCGCGTCTTGCCGCTACCGGCGCCGGCCAGGATCAGCGCGGATTGGGCGGGAAGTTCGACGGCGGCACGTTGTTCGGGATTGAGACCGGCAAGCAGGGTGGAATTCATGTGCGGATTATCCCACACGACAGCAACATCCCCTCAGGTCCGATTCTTGTATTCCGTATATTTTTTTGAACTGCCACGGACTTGGTCTGCCGGGTATTTTTGAGCGTTCAGTACCAGCTTCTTGTCGACGGCGGCAACCAGATCCAGTTTCAGCTTTTCCGCCAGGCTGATGAGATAGACCTGAATATCCGCCAATTCCTGCTCGACTTCGGCGAGTTTTTCCGGGGACAGGTTGCTGCTTTGCTCTTCGGTCAGCCACTGGAAATGCTCCACCATCTCGGCAGCCTCGACGATGAGCGCCATCGACAGGTTCTTGGGTGAATGGAACTGATCCCAGTCGCGCTCGACGACAAATTGGCGCACTTTCTTCTTGATCCGATCAAAATCCGTTTCAGCCATTGTGGCTCCCCTATGCGCTGTTAATCGTTTCATTGTGGCGGAGTGCCCTGACTAAATCAATTTCATTGCTCAATTTCTTCAACAAAAAAACGGGGAAACTTTTCCGCTTCCCCGCCTGTTGCCAACTTCTTCTTGTTGTTTATTTTTGCTTCTTCTTGTTCTCGATCATGTCATGCATGATGGGCGCAAGGATGATTTCCATCGCATGGCTCATCTTGCCGCCGGGCGTCACCAGCGTATTGGCGCGTGACATGAATGAATTGGGGATCATTTGCAGGTAGTAGGGGAAATCCACGCCCTTGGGATCGCGGAAGCGGATGACCACAAAGCTTTCGTCCGGCGTCGGAATGTCGCGCGCGATGAAAGGATTGGAGGTGTCCACCGTGGCCACGCGCTGGAAGTTGATGTGGGTGCGCGAGAACTGCGGGGTGATGTATTTCACGTAGTCCGGCATGCGGCGCAGGATGGTGTCCACGGTCGCTTCGGCGGAATAGCCGCGTTCCTTCTTGTCGCGATGGATCTTCTGGATCCATTCGAGGTTGACCACCGGCACCACGCCGATGCCCAGGTCCACGTACTTGCCCGCATCGATACCTTCATCTTCCACCAGGCCGTGCAGCCCCTCGTAGAACAGCAGGTCGGAATTCTCTTCGATGGATTCCCAAGGCGTAAACACGCCCGGAACCAGGTCGGTCTTGCCGAAATGCTTGTTGTGCAACTCCGCCTCTTCTTCGCTATGCACGTAGTAGCGGCGTTGGCACATGCCGGTATCGCCGTAGGTCTTGAACATTTCCTCTATCTTCGAAAAGTGATTGGCTTCGGGACCGAAGTGGCTGAACGAATAGTTGCAGTCCAGGGCGGCTTCGGCGACGGCGGCACGGAATGCCGCGCGATTCAGGCTGTGCAGGCTGTCGCCTTCGACAACGGCCGCTGTGATGCCTTCGCGGCGAAAAATATTCTCGAACGCCAGTTTGACGGTGGTGGTGCCGGCGCCGGACGAACCGGTGACGGCGATTACGGGATGTTTAAGGGACATATGCCACTCTCCTGAACAATATGAATAAATTTTATGGTGGCTGATTTTAGCAGAAGCCACACTATGCCGCTAACAGGTCGCCGTGTTAATGCCCATTACCGATATAATGTCTGCCTCTTTTGCCAGGCACCCAAATAACCACTTTCATCATGCAACAACACTATTCACCCAAAGACATTGAAGCCTCCGCCCAGCAGCATTGGGACAAGCAGCAAACCTTCCGCGCCGTGCAGGAATCCGGCAAGCCCAAATACTATTGCCTGTCCATGTTCCCCTACCCCTCGGGCAAGCTGCACATGGGCCATGTGCGCAACTACACCATCGGCGATGTGCTCACGCGCTGGCACAAGATGCGCGGCTACAGCGTGCTGCAGCCAATGGGTTGGGACGCCTTCGGCCTGCCCGCCGAGAACGCGGCCATTGCCAACAAAGTACCGCCCGCGAAGTGGACTTACGACAACATCGCCTACATGAAGAAGCAGCTGCAGTCGCTGGGGCTGGGCATCGACTGGACGCGCGAGCTCGCCACCTGCCAACCCGACTACTACAAATGGAACCAGTGGTTGTTCCTGCGCATGCTGGAAAAGGGCGTCGCCTACAAAAAGACGCAAGTGGTGAACTGGGATCCGGTGGACCAGACCGTGCTGGCCAACGAGCAAGTGATCGACGGCCGCGGCTGGCGCACCGGCGCGCTGGTGGAAAAGCGTGAGATCCCCGGCTACTACTTCGGCATCACCCAGTACGCAGAAGAACTGCTGGCCGACCTCGACAAACTGCCTGGCTGGCCCGAGCGCGTGAGAACCATGCAGGCCAACTGGATCGGCAAGAGCCACGGCGTGCGCTTCGCCTTCCCGCATGACATCAAGGAAGATGGCAAAGCCATTGATGACGGCAAGTTGTGGGTATACACGACACGCGCCGACACCATCATGGGCGTGACTTTCGTCGCCGTCGCCGCCGAACATCCGCTGGCCGCGCATGCCGCCAAGACTAATTCTCAGGTCGCTGCTTTCGTCAAGAAGTGCAAGCACGTCTCGGTGATGGAAGCAGATATGGCGACCATGGAAAAAGAAGGCGTGGACACCGGACTCAAAGTCACCCATCCGCTCACCGGCGAACAGGTGCCGGTGTGGGTCGGCAACTATGTGCTGATGGGTTATGGCGAAGGCGCGGTGATGGCGGTGCCGGCGCATGACGAACGGGATTTCGGGTTTGCCAAAAAATACAAACTGACCATCAAGCAGAGCATCAGCGTCGTCGGCAAGAACTTCTCCACCGATGCGTGGCAGGAGTGGTACGCCGACAAGGAACAGGGCGTGTGCGTCAACTCCGGCAAGTACGACGGCCTGAATTACGAGCAAGCCGTGGATGCCATCGCCGCCGATCTGAAAGCGAAGAACCTCGGCGACAAACAGGTGCAATGGCGTCTGCGCGACTGGGGCGTTTCGCGCCAGCGCTACTGGGGCTGCCCGATCCCCATCATTCACTGCGACAGTTGCGGCGACGTGCCGGTACCGGACGATCAACTGCCTGTTGTTCTGCCCGAGGATTGCGTGCCGGACGGCAGCGGCAATCCGTTGCTCAAGCGCGCCGATTTCCTGAATTGCGCCTGCCCGAAATGCGGCAAGCCCGCGAAGCGCGAGACCGACACGATGGACACCTTCGTCGATTCGAGCTGGTACTACGCACGCTACGCCAGCGGCTTCAAAAAAGACGCGATGGTGGACAGCGAAACCAACCACTGGATGCCCGTGGACCAGTACATCGGCGGCATCGAGCATGCCATCCTGCACCTGCTGTATTCGCGCTTCTGGAGCAAGGTGATGCGCGACCTCAAGCTGGTGAACTACGACGAGCCCTTTGCGAATCTTTTGACGCAGGGCATGGTGCTCAACCACATCTATTCGCGCAAGACAGACAAGGGCGGCATCCGCTATTTCGCGCCCGACGAAGTGGAACCGGTGAAAGATGAAACAGGGCACATCACCGGCGCGAAATGCCTGGCAGACGGCGCTGCAGTGGACTATCAGGGCATAGGCACCATGTCCAAATCCAAGCTCAACGGCGTGGATCCGCAAGCGCTGATCGAACAGTACGGCGCAGACACCGCGCGCCTGTTCATGATGTTTGCCGCACCACCGGAACAGACACTCGAATGGGCCGACTCCGGTGTGGAAGGTGCGCATCGCTTCCTCAAACGGCTGTGGGCGTTCGCCGCCGAGTTCGACGGCGTCGGCAAACAGGCTGGCGATTTGGCGAGTCTTTCCAATGACGCCAAGTCGCTGCGCCGCGAGATTCATCTGGCTTTGCGTCAGGCCAACTACGACCTCGGACGTTTCCAGTTCAACACCGTAGTCTCGGCCGCGATGAAGATGCTCAACGCACTGGAGAAATCTGGCAAGGATGCTGGCTGCCGCGCAGTGGTGGGCGAAGCCCTGTCCATCCTGCTGCGCGTGCTGTCGCCGATCACGCCGCACATCGCGCATGCTTTGTGGAAGGACCTCGGCTACGGCGACGACATCCTGACCGCGCAATGGCCGGAACCTCTGGAGGCCGCACTGGAGCAGGACGAAATCGAACTGGTGATCCAGGTGAACGGCAAGTTGCGCGGCAACCTGCGCGTTGCCAAGGATGCAGACAAGGCAACACTGGAGCAGCTCGCGCTCGCGCACGAGGCTGTACAAAAGCAACTCGCGGGTGGCACGGCAAAGAAGGTCATCGTCGTGCCGGGCCGTTTGATCAATGTGGTGATCTGATGACAAAAGCGACGCGCGCCCTTTTATTGCTGACGGCACTGACGCTTGCCGCTTGCGGCTTTCACCTGCGCGGCAGCAACCTCAAGGATATCCAGTTCGCGTTCAAAACGCTCTACCTGAAAGCGCCGGGTGAAACACCTTTCGTCGCTGATTTGCGGCGCATCCTGAAAGCCAACAATATCGAGTTGACGAACGCTGCCGACCAGGCTGACCTGGTGCTGGATGTGGTCTCCGAACAAGCCAGCAAACAGATCCTTACGCTGTCCGGCGCCGGTCGCGTTCAGGAGTATCAATTGTTCTACCGTGTCTTGTTGCGCGCCTACGACAACCAGCAAAACGACTGGCTGCCTGCCGAGGAGATTTCTTTGTCGCGCATCCTTCCCTATGACGATGCACAAGTGCTCGCCAAAGAGCAGGAAGAGGCGGCGCTTTACAAAGACATGCGCACCGATGCCGTGGGCCAGGCCGTGCGCCGCCTGAACCGGGCAAAACCCCAGCAATAATATATTGACATGAAAATTTCCAGCGAAGACCTGCCGCAGCATTTGTCCAAGGGGCTGGGGTCGCTGTATGTCATTCACGGCGAGGCGTTGCTGCTCGCCATCGAGGCGGCGGATGCCATACGTTCCGCCGCGCGCGAAGCGGGATTTGGCGAGCGCGAAGTGCTGATCGCCGAACAGGGTTTCAAATGGGCAGAGTTGCGCAACAGCGCGCAAAGCATGTCGCTGTTTTCCTCGCGCAAGGTGATCGACCTGCGCATCCCGTCCGGCAAGCCCGGCGTGGAGGGGGCGCAGGCGCTGCAAGACCATTGCGCGCACCTTGATCCGGACACACTCACGTTGATTTCTCTGCCGCGTCTCGATGGCACGGCCATGAAAAGCAAATGGTTTACCGCACTGGAACAGCACGCGACAGTTGTCAGCGCCGAGGAAGTCTCGCTCAGCGCACTGCCCGCCTGGATCGCAGCACGCATGAAACGACAGGAACAGTCCGCCGATGCGGACACGCTGGCATTTCTGGCACAACGCGTGGAAGGCAATCTGCTGGCAGCCTTTCAAGAAATACAGAAACTCGCTTTGTTGTTCCCCGCCGGACCGCTGTCTTTCGATCAGGTGAAGGACTCGGTGATGGATGTCGCGCGCTATGACGTATTCAAACTGTCGGAAGCCATGCTGGCCGGCGATGCCGAACGTTACGTGCGCATCCTCGACGGATTGCGTGCCGAGGGCACTGCAACCGTGCTGATCCTGTGGGCAATTGCCGAAGATATCCGCACGCTGGCAAAAGTCTCGCGTGCCATGCAGCAAAGCGGCAATCTCTCCGGCGCATTGCGCGATGCACGTGTGTGGGGTGTCCGGCAGAAACTGGTGGAACGCGCGGTACGGCGCTTCACACCTAAATTCGCGGAGCGCGCATTGCGTCAGGCGGGACAGATCGACCGGCTGGTGAAAGGATTGCGCCAGGGCGATGTGTGGGATGAGCTGTTGCAACTGGGTGTACGTTGCGCGCGGGCTGGTGCCAGATGAACGAGGTGTTGCTGGTCATCACCAACCTGCCGGATCGCGCTGCCGCGGAACGCATTGCGGAAACGCTGGTCACAGAACGGGCCGCCGCCTGTGTGAACATAATGGCCGAATGCACATCAATCTACCGTTGGCAGGGCAAGATCGAACAGGCCAGCGAAGTGCCGCTTCTGATCAAGACCACGCGCGCGGCTTATCCACAACTGGAAAGTGCCCTGCGCAAGTTGCATCCGTATGAAGTGCCGGAGATCATTGCGTTGCCCGTCAACGCCGGTTTGCCGGAATATTTGAACTGGGTCGCGCAAGAGACCGCTCCGAAGAAAGAATCATGATTCGTCGACTATTCGTTTTTTTGCTTTTGCTATGCCTTGCGCCTTTGGCACAGGCTGACTTTCTCTCATTTGGCAGCAAGAAACCGGCTTTCCTGCCTGCCGACCAGGCTTTTGCACTGACCGTACATGCAGTTGACCAGCATACCTTGATCGCCAGTTTCAAAGTCACGCCGGGCTACTATTTGTATCGCGACAAAATCACTTTCAGCGTTGCCAACAGCAAGACCAGGGTTACCCGCATTTCGCTGCCCAAGGGCGAAACCAAGAACGACCCGAATTTCGGCGAGATCGAGGTGTATCACCAATCCTTTCAGGCCGAAGTCGTACTGGGAAAAGTGAATGCGGCCAAGCCGCTGGTTCTGAACGCGAGTTATCAGGGATGCAGCGACAAGGGTTTGTGCTACCCGCCCATCGAAAAAACCTTCAACATTGACCTGGTGCAGACAATCAGCGCTGCGCCGCCCGCTACTGCAACGCCAGCCGTTAATGCTCAAAGTTCGCCCGACAATGACAACACGCAGATTGCGAAGCTTTTCCAGAACGGCAATTTCTGGCTCATCATTTCCTTTTTCTTCGGCGCGGGTTTGTTGCTTTCCCTGACGCCTTGCGTGTTTCCGATGATCCCCATCCTGTCCGGCATCATCGTCGGGCGCGGCCACAAGATCACCCACATGCATGCTTTTGTGTTGTCGCTGGCCTACGTGCTGGGCATGGCGATCACGTATGCCATCGCCGGGGTGGCGGCCGGGTATTCCGGAAACCTGATTTCCAATGCGCTGCAAACACCCTGGGTGCTGGGCAGTTTTGCCGCATTGTTCGTGGTGCTGGCGCTGGCCATGTTCGGCCTGTATGAATTGCAATTGCCCACCGCATTGCAGAGCAAGTTGTCGGACACCAGCAATAAACTGCACGGCGGCCATCTGTCCGGCGTTTTCGCCATGGGCGCGTTGTCCGCCATCATCATGGGGCCGTGCGTCGCCGCTCCGCTGGCTGGTGCCTTGCTATATATAAGCCAGACGCACGATGCAGTGCTGGGCGGTGTCGCACTGTTCGTGCTGGCGCTGGGCATGGGCGTTCCGCTGCTCATCATCGGCACCTCGGCCGGCGCAATACTGCCCAAGGCCGGCGCCTGGATGGAAGCCGTCAAACGCTTCTTCGGCGTGCTGATGCTGGCGATGGCGATCTGGATCGTTTCCCCGGTCCTTCCCATAAGCGTACACATGCTGCTGTGGGCGGCATTGCTGGTCTTCACCGCAATCTATCTGCGCGCGCTCGACCCCTTGCCGCACAACGCGCATGGTTTGAACAAGCTGGGCAAGAGCGTCGGCATCCTTGCCCTGCTGCTGGGTGTGGCCTACCTCATCGGTGCACTTTCCGGCGCGCGTGACATCCTGCGACCGCTCGGCAGTGTCGTACCAGCTTCCGTCGAAGCGCCCGCAACCTTGCGTTTCGAGCGCATCAAGAGCGGGGCGGAACTGGATGCCCGGATTGCCCAGGCCAAAGGCAAACCCGTGATGCTGGATTTTTACGCTGATTGGTGCACCTCGTGCAAGGAGATGGAGCGTTTCACCTTCAGCGACGCAGCCGTGCAGGCGCGATTGAAGAATACAATACTGCTGCAAGCCGATGTCACCGCCAACAATGCGGATGACAAGGCACTGTTGCAGCGCTTTCAACTCTTCGGTCCGCCCGCAACCCTGTTCTTCGATCACCAGGGCAAAGAGCAAGCCGACTTTCGCGTGATCGGATACCAGGATGCGCCCCAGTTCCTCCAATCGCTCAAAAGCGCGGGCCTGTAAGTAGCAAGTCTCCGGAAGATAGCGACGTCAGATCTGAAGGCTGCATAAGTTCAGCACTTACCTGTCCTTTGGCAGCCATGCAAAGTATTGGCCCGTCGGGTGTATGAAAAACTGCCCGCGCCTTAAAAAACTCAAGTTCCAGTGCTGACTTACCTTCAGTTTTGTCGAAACAAAAATTCGCCAGACATCCAAAATCCTGCGCGACCATCGCGTGAACTTCAAAAATGCACAGACCAGCCCCGCTAACCGGCTGTTTTTCTTAATTTCGTCGAAAAGGTAGACAATCTCACCCTTTTTCGGCAAACTCCGCCCCCCATGAAGAACATCCTCGTACTGCACGGCCCCAACCTGAACCTGCTCGGTACGCGCGAGCCGGAAGTGTATGGTCGCGTCACGTTGGACGAAATTAACGCCAAGTTGGCAACATTAGCGGAATCTAATGGCGCAAAGCTTGCTTACCTGCAAAGCAACGCAGAAGCAGCGCTGGTTGAGCGCGTGCAGCAGGCGCGCACCGACGGCACGGACTTCATCATCATCAATCCGGCCGCGTTCACCCACACCAGCGTTGCGTTGCGCGATGCACTGGCTGCTGTTGCCATCCCTTTTGTCGAAGTACATCTTTCCAACGTGCACGCCCGCGAAGCCTTCCGCAAGGAATCCTATTTTTCCGATATCGCCGTTGGCGTCATCAGCGGCCTGGGCGCGACGGGTTATGAACTCGCATTGCAATTTGCACTACAACAATAATCTGTAAGGAGCTGAAAATGGATCTACGCAAACTGAAAACACTGATCGAGCTGGTTGAAAACTCGGGCATCGCCGAACTGGAATTGACCGAAGGTGAAGAGCATGTGCGTATTTCCCGCTCCAGTTCTGTCGCCGCGCCCATGCAGCAATATTATGCTGCCGCTCCGCAGGCCGCACCGGCACCCGCCGCCGCACCAGTTGCCGCAGCTGCCCCCGCCGCACCCGCCGTGCCGGAAGGCCACGTCGTCAAATCACCCATGGTCGGTAGCTTCTACCGCTCGCCTTCTCCCGGCGCCAAGTCCTTTGTTGACATCGGCCAGAACGTAAACGAAGGCGACACCCTGTGCATTATCGAGGCGATGAAACTGCTGAACGAGATCGAGGCCGACAAAACAGGTGTGATCAAGGCCATCCTCGTCGAGAATGGACAAGCCGTTGAATTCGGCCAACCCCTGTTCATCATCGGTTGAACCATCATGGCCGTATTCGAACGCAAACCCAGAAAGCCCGCTCCGCCGGACAAGCCCGTCATGTTTGAGAAAATCCTGATTGCCAACCGGGGCGAGATCGCGCTGCGTATCCAGCGTGCCTGCCGCGAAATGGGCATCAAGACCGTTGCCGTGCATTCAGAAGCGGATGCTGAAGCCAAATATGTGAAGCTGGCGGACGAGTCCGTATGCATCGGACCAGCGCCGTCCAGCCTGAGTTACCTGCATGTCCCCGCCATCATCAGTGCGGCGGAAGTGACCGACGCGCAGGCCATCCATCCCGGCTACGGCTTCCTTTCCGAGAATGCCGATTTCTCCGAGCGCTGCGAAAAATCCGGTTTCGTCTTCATCGGCCCGCGTGCCGAAACCATCCGCCTGATGGGCGACAAGGTTTCCGCCAAGAGTGCCATGAAGAAGGCGGGCGTACCCTGCGTTCCCGGCGTGGAAGGAGCGTTGCCGGACGATCCGGTCGAGATCATCAAGATCGCCAAACACATCGGCTACCCGGTCATCATCAAGGCCTCCGGCGGCGGCGGTGGACGCGGCATGCGCGTGGTGCATACCGAAGCGGCGCTGCTCAATGCGGTGACCATGACCAAGACCGAAGCGCAGGCAGCCTTCAACAATCCCATGGTGTACATGGAGAAGTTCCTGGAAAACCCGCGCCATATCGAGATCCAGGTGCTGGCCGACCAGCATGGCAATGCCGTGTTCCTGGGCGAGCGCGACTGTTCCATGCAGCGCCGCCACCAGAAGATCATCGAGGAAGCACCGGCACCGCACCTGAACACCAAGCTGCGCGACAAGATCGGCGAACGTTGCGCCGAGGCATGCCGCAAGATCGGTTACCGCGGCGCGGGCACCTTCGAGTTCCTGTACGAGAACGACGAGTTCTATTTCATCGAAATGAACACGCGCGTGCAGGTCGAACACCCGGTCACCGAAATGATCACCGGAGTCGACATCGTGCAGATGCAGATCCGCATCGCCGCAGGCGAAAAGATGGCGTTGCGCCAGAAGGATATCGAACTGCGCGGCCATGCCGTCGAATGCCGCATCAATGCCGAGCATCCCTACACCTTCGTGCCGTCGCCCGGCCGCATCACCAACTGGCACGTGCCCGGCGGCCCCGGCATCCGCGTCGACTCGCACGTCTATAACAACTACTTCATCCCGCCGCATTACGACTCGATGATCGGCAAGATCATCGCTTACGGCGACACGCGCGATCAGGCCATCGCCCGCATGCGCACGGCCTTGTCCGAGATGGTGGTGGAAGGCATCAACACCAACATCCCGCTGCACCAGGAACTGATGAATGACGCGGCATTCCTGAGCGGCGGCACCAGCATCCATTATCTGGAACACAAGCTGGCAGAAAAAAAGGGTAAGTAGGCGGTGTCCTGGCTCACGCTATCCGTACGCGCTGAGGCCGGTTACGCTGAAGCATTGAGTGAGGCGCTGCTGGCTCGCGGCGCCCTGTCCGTCGACATGCTGGATGCCGATGCCGACACACCCGACGAGCAGGCAATCTTCGGCGAACCCGGCGAACTGCCGCCCAAACACATTACGGCGGGATCCTCTGGAGCGCGAGAGGCGGCAGAGCGCTTGCTCCCGCAAACGGCTGGCTACGCCAGTAACGTGTCGCAACCGCACATCTACGTCTGGCAACACAATCTGGTTAACGCCCTGTTCGAGAACGATGCCGATGTTGCGGGTATCCTGCAGGCCTGCTACGCCGAACTCGGCATAAACCCCCTCCCCGAATACAGCATTGACACACTGGAAGAGAACGACTGGGTACGTCTCACCCAGGCGCAGTTCGACCCCATTCGCATCTCGCAACGGCTGTGGATCGTCCCAACCTGGCATACCCCGACCGACCCTGCGGCGATTAATATCGCACTTGATCCCGGCCTCGCCTTCGGTACTGGCAGCCATCCCACCACGCGCCTGTGTCTGCGCTGGCTGGACGAAAACATCAAAGGTGGCGAAACGGTGCTCGATTACGGATGCGGTTCCGGCATTCTCGCCATCGCGGCAATGAAGCTGGGCGCAGCCAGCGCCGTTGGCGTGGATGTGGACGCGCAAGCCGTGGTTGCCAGCCGCGACAACGCACTTGCCAACCAGGTGCGGGCTGACTTCTATCTTCCGGATGGCGCCGTCCTCTCCCAATATGACGTGGTTGTCGCAAATATTCTTACGAATCCTCTGTGCGCACTGGCACCGCTGCTGGCGGCTGCCACGAAATCGGGAGGTCGTATCGTGCTTTCCGGCATCCTCGCCGAACAGGCGGAGGAAGTCATGCGTATTTACACGCAATGGTTTGACCTCGCGCCCGCCGTGTTGGAAGATGGCTGGTGTTGTGTTTCTGGCACAAAGAGATGACTGAAGTTACAAAATGCCCCAAATGTCATACCCGCTTCAAAGTGACCGATTCGCAGCTGAATGCGCATGACGGTCTGGTGCGTTGCGGGCGTTGTCATCACGTTTTCGATGCGCGTAAATACCTGCATGACGACGAGCCCAGTCCCCAACTCAGCCTGCCGATAGAACCTGTTCCTCAAACCAGGGAATTCGATCTCACGCCCATACCCAACATCCCCGAGTTGGAAACGGAGCGCACTACCCTGGCGCAACAAGTTCGATTTGTCGAAGAATTGACCGATGAGGTGCCGGATAAACCGGTCCGCAAACCAAGCTGGTTTGGCATTCTGCTTGCACTGTTGTTGGCGCTTGGACTCCTTGGCCAGTCCGCTTATTACTTCCGTGTCGAACTCGGCGCGCGTCTGCCGGGAATAAAACCCTTGCTGGCGGGATATTGCGCAAAACTTGATTGCACGGTCGCCTTGCCGCAAAAAGCGGAACTGATCGCCATCGACTCGTCCGAGCTTGAATCGGATCCCAATCAAAGCAATGTGGTTACGCTGCATGTCCTGGTTCACAATCGCGCACCCTACGCCCAGGCGCATCCCAGCCTGGAACTGACCCTCACCAACATGCAGGATCAGGCAATCGCCCGCCGCGTTTTCAGTCCGGCCGATTATCTGAAGACGGGCGATGACGGAAAACTGGGCGTTCCCGCCAACCGCGATCTGGATATCAAACTGAGAATGGATACGACCGATCTCAAACCGTCTGGATACCGGTTGTTCCTGTTTTATCCGAAGTAATTCCCGTTACATCCCAAAAGATATTGGCCGTATTGCGCAATAACCTTGCTGCAAGGGCAGTTTGCTTGCAGGAATGAACGCCCTGCCTTAAGGTCAGCAAGTTCTAGCCGGGCATGTTTTCATGCAGCTCGAAAGTGCGTTTGTTGCCCGGCGATGCATTACCTGAGCCGCGCGCAACCCTGCAGGCGTCATGGCAGAAAAGGAAAAGGCGGCTTGCCGCCACCTTTTCCTGTACACCGTTCTCGCCGCTATGGGAGGTTGTAGATCATGCAACGGACGTTCCGGCCGTCCGTCACAAGGAGCTGCGTCCCGACGAGAATCACGCCAGTCGGCCCATCCATCCCGGTCTCCGTCGTGGCAGGGGCGGACGAGACGAAGTCCGGCTGCCCCAGTACCGCATCCGCCGCCTGGCCGGACTGGGTGGGCCAACTGTTCCAAACAAGGACTCGGTTATTATTGCTGTCCGTGACAAACAAGCGGATACCGTCGGAATAGACACCGTTGTATGGCTCGTTGAGGGTCGCCGCCGTGGGCGCGCCCAGTCCGCGGTTGAGTTGAGCGCTCGTCGAATCCGCCTGGCCAAGGACAAGGTCAGCCGCCTGCCCGTTCGTAGTGGGGAAGGTGTTCCAGACCAGGACGCGATTGTTGTCTTTATCGAGCACAACCAGCCGCGTGCCGTCGGTCCAGATGCCGGACGGGTAACGCATCGAACTCGCACTCAGACCGCCGGCGTTCGCGGCAATACCCGACACCGTGGTCTGGCCAAGGACCAAGTCCGGATCGGTATTGCTGGCGGGAATGCTATTCCAGACAAGCACGCGGTTATGACCAGCGTCGGCCACCGCCAGCTTGCCGCCGCCGACCCCCACACTCTCGACATTCAGCATCCCGCCATATCCGCCGGCACCTGTGGCGGTGAGACTGAAGGCGGGCGTCGCCCCGGTCGCGCTGGGGCTCGGGTTGTAAACGTCGATGCGGTTGCTGTAGTACATGGATGCATACAGCTTGCCGTCGTAAGCGACCATGCTTCCCGGTCCCCCAAGGGAACCGGGGGTCGTAAAATTCGCTGCGCCCAGCACAAAATCGGCAGCGGCTTCGTTGCTCGAGGGAATGGTGTTGTAGCCGAGCACGCGATTGCTATCGAAATCCGGCACGTAAAGAATACCGTTGTCCACGGCGACATTTCCGAAGAGCGCACTGCTGCCGAAACCGGTCTGAGTGAGCCCTGGGGTTTTGCTGGTGAAATCGGGCTGACCAATCACGATCGCAGCCGCCTGCCCATCGGAGACGCTCGGTGCTCCGAAGCTCGCAGACACCTGGCAGTCCGCCGTGACGGCGCCGGTGGTGTAGGTGGAGCCGCTCAGCAAGCCGCCGCATCCGGTGACGCCGGCGATGAAGTTACCGGCATCGGGCGTCACCGTGAATGTAGTGGTCGCGCCGTCATCCACCGTCCTGCTCGCCGGAGTGATGGAGCCGCCGGTCCCGGCCGTCGCGGTCACCTGGTGAGTCACCGCCATACTGTCAAAGCTCGCCGTCACCTGACAATCCGCCGTGACGATGCCGGTGGTGTAGGTAAACCCGCTCAACGAGCCGC
>JAHJNJ010000051.1 GCA_018820925.1 Gammaproteobacteria bacterium
GCATCAACGATGCGCCGGCATTGGCGGCGGCCGATGTCAGTTTCGCCATGAAGAGCGGCAGCGACATCGCACTGGAAGCCGCTGACATCACCCTGATGCGCAACGACCTGATGTCTGTGGCCGATGCCATCTCGCTGTCGCGCGCCACCCTGCGCAAGATCCGGCAGAACCTGTTCTTCGCCTTCGCCTACAACGTGCTGGGCATCCCGCTGGCGATGCTGGGCATGCTCAATCCGGTGGTGGCGGGCGCAGCGATGGCGATGAGTTCGGTGTCGGTGGTCAGCAATGCGCTGCTGTTGAAACGCTGGAAGCCGGATAACGAAGACGCTTGAACTGCGGTTGGGCCGAGTGCCAAAGAGTGGCGATATGATGCGCTTCATACGCTGATTCTGAAGCGCATATAAGAAAAGGCGGCTCAAGCCGCCTTTTCCATTCCTTGCAGATGTACGCCCTATTCCGTTTCAGCCACCTGCATCTGGCAATTGATCACTCCCACTCGATGGTGGCCGGCGGCTTGCCTGAGATGTCGTACACCACGCGGTTGATGCCGCGCACTTCGTTGATGATGCGATTCGAGACCTTGCCCAGCAACTCGTACGGCAGATGTGCCCAGTGCGCGGTCATGAAATCGCTGGTCACCACGGCTCGCAGCGATACCACCCACTCATAGGTGCGTCCGTCACCCATCACACCAACCGATTTGACCGGCAGGAAGACGGTGAACGCCTGCGAAGTCTTGTCATACCAGCTCTTGCCTTCTTCATCACGCGTCGCACGCAGCTCTTCGATGAAGATGGCATCGGCACGACGCAGCAACTCCGCATATTCAGGTTTGACCTCACCCAGGATGCGCACCCCCAGTCCGGGGCCAGGGAACGGATGGCGATACACCATGTCTGCGGGCAGACCCAGTGCAACGCCCAGTTCGCGTACTTCGTCCTTGAACAGTTCGCGCAGCGGTTCCAGCAGTTTCAGGTGCATCGATTCGGGCAGACCACCCACGTTGTGGTGGCTCTTGATGGTGTGCGCCTTCTTGGTCTTGGAACTGGCTGACTCGATCACATCGGGATAGATGGTGCCTTGCGCCAGCCATTTCGCACTCTTGAGTTTGGCCGATTCGCGCTGGAACACTTCGACGAACTCGCGTCCGATGATCTTGCGCTTCTGCTCCGGATCGGTGACGCCTTGCAGATGCTTCATGAATTCGCCGCTGGCATCCACATGCACGATCTTCATATGCATGTTCTTGCCGAAGGTCTCCATCACCTGCGCTCCCTCGTTCAGACGCAGCAGGCCGTTGTCGACGAATACGCAAGTGAGCTGGTCGCCGATGGCGCGATGGATCAAAGCTGCTGCGACGGAAGAATCGACGCCGCCAGACAGTCCCAAGATGACCTCTTCTTCACCGACCTGCTCCTTGATCCTGGCGACAGCTTCTGAAATGTAGTCCGGCATGTTCCAGTCCTGACCACAACCGCAGATGTCGTGCACGAAACGGCCGATGATAGCCTTGCCCTGATGGGTATGCGTCACTTCCGGGTGGAACTGCACTGCATAGTAGCCGCGCGACTCATCCGCCATCGCCGCGAACGGTGTCGCCTCATTGGAAGCGATCACCGAGAAGCCGGGCGGAAGCGCAGTGACCTTGTCGCCATGGCTCATCCATACGTCGAGCAGGCCATGTCCCTGAGCATTGGTCTTGTCCTGGATGCCGTCGAACAGCTTCGAATGACCTTGCGCACGGATCTCGGCATAACCGAACTCTCGTACCGCTCCGCTCTCCACCTGCCCGCCCAGCTGCGCCGACATGGTCTGCATGCCGTAACAGATGCCGAATACCGGCACGCCCAGATCGAACACCACTTGGGGAGCCTTGGGCGTTTCGTCTTCGTAGACCGAATTGGGACCGCCGGACAGGATGATGCCTGCCGGATCGAAGGCGCGGATATCGGCTTCGCTCATATCCCATGGATGAAGTTCGCAGTAGACATGTGTCTCGCGCACGCGCCTGGCAATGAGTTGGGTGTATTGGGAACCGAAGTCGAGAATGAGGATTTTCTTGTGCATAGTGATATAGAAACAAAAAAAGGCGGACGAATCCGCCTTTTGTTAATCGATGTGGTAGTTCGGCGCTTCCTTGGTGATCTGCACGTCGTGGACGTGCGATTCGCGGATGCCGGCAGAGGTGATCTCGACGAATTCAGCCTTCGCATGCACGGTAGGAATGTCCTTGCAGCCGAGGTAACCCATGCTGGCGCGCAAACCACCAAGCAACTGGTGGATCACAGCCAGCACGCTACCCTTGTAAGGTACGCGACCTTCAACGCCTTCCGGCACCAGCTTGTCGTTGTTGCCTTCCGTATCCTGGAAATAGCGATCCTTGGAACCTTGCTGCATCGCACCCAGACTACCCATGCCGCGATACGATTTGTAGGAACGGCCCTGGAACAGCTCGATCTCGCCCGGTGCTTCTTCGGTACCGGCGAACAGGCCTCCAAGCATCACGCAGTTCGCACCGGCGGCGATCGCTTTGGAGATATCGCCCGAGAAACGTACACCGCCGTCGGCAATCAGC
>JAHJNJ010000025.1 GCA_018820925.1 Gammaproteobacteria bacterium
ACATTGATGGCGGCGTTCGCAGGATTGTCGAGATAACTGCGAACCTGATTCATCCAGGTTGCCCAACTGCCAAGATCAGCCTGCGACAGATCCGGGTAGGGGCTACCGTTCGCGTCGAAGTCGTGGAAGTCGAGCTTGGTCGCATCCGCGACTGTATTGTGAGTGATGCCGAATTTCGTGTCATCGCCGGTTTTGAAACCGGGCAGGCCGAAGGCGCCGTAGCTGACGTGCGTACCGTGAGAGGTGTGGAAGTAGGCCACGTGCAACGTGGTGCGTGCGGTGTTGATGTGGCTGTCGGGGATGGCTCTCAGGGCGGCATCGGTCGCCACGCGGTAATCGGCAACATACGAGGATGAGGACGAGGCCGTCACGGTGAGGGTTGCCGCGTTACTGGTGACACTACCCGTAGCATTGCTCACCACCACGCTGTAGCTGGCTCCGTTGTCACCCAATGCCGTGGCGGGGGTGGTATAGCTCGCCGAGTTGGTTCCGACGTTTGTCCCGCCCTTCCTCCACTGATAGGAGAGTGGCGCGGTTCCGGTCGCGATGACATTGAATGTCGCAGTCTGCCCCACCGTAACCGATTTGTTTGCGGGCTGGGAGGTGATGGTGGGTGCAACCGCGACTGCCGTCACTGTGAGCTGGGTGGAGTTTGTTTTTCCGCCTAACGATGCGCCAATGGTCGACGTGCCAACCCCGGTTCCTGTTGCCAACCCTGCGCTCGTGACGGTTGCTCTGGATGTATTTGTGGAAGTCCATGTGGCGTTCGACGTTACATCATCGGTCGAATTATCCGAGTACGTTCCGGTTGCCGTGAACTGTTGAGTACTACCTTGAACTATGCTGGGTGTCGTCGGTGTAACAGTAATGGATGTCAGCGTAACGGAACCAATGGTCTCGGCCCCAGTGCCACCACCACAACCTGAAAGAAACAAAGCACTGGAAAACAATACCCACAATATTGCCTGAATATTTGACTTCTTCATGTAGTGACTCCTTTGAATAATGCGGATTGATTTGGCTCCAACCGGACTTGGCGGTATTAGGGAAATGGATGGGTTGAGCCGGATATATCCAAACCAGCGATGTCCGCAACATATACACAGCGATTATTTACAACATATTACCCAAAAAATCCATATCGACAGCATGGACTAATTTGCGCAAGGAAAGTTCAACTAGATTTTGTTTCAGTTTGGCAAGATTGCAATCAGTAGAGGCAAAGCCAGAGTACTTACAGACTATATAACCAAGGCTGGTTTTGCTTGACTATATTTGTCATGCAAAACCAGAACGAACCGCCAGAATCAGGCTGAACTTACCTCTTTGTTTACTTCCTCATCGGCGAAAGGCCAAACTGGTTCGGGTGGAGCCAATGCGGCTTTCCTGGCGGCGGCTTCGGCTTTCTTCATCTCTGCCGCTGCTTTGCGGGCTGCCGCTTCTTCCTGTGCGATCAGTTTCGCCTGGGCTGCTGCTGCCTTGCGTGCTTCGACTTCCGCTTTCTTGGCGGCAGCCAGTTCCTGCGCAGCCAGCCTGGCTTGTTCAGCGGCCGCCTTTCTTGCCACTGCTGCTTCCTGTGCGGCAATTTTTTTAGCTTCGGTTTCTGCTTTCCTTATTAAGGCTGCTTCCAGTGCGGCCTGCTTTCTGGCTTCCGCCTCAGCCTTTTTTGCTGCGGCTGCTTGCTGTGCTGCGAGCCTGCGGGTTTCTGCTTCGGCTTTCTTGGCAGCAGCAGCTTCTTTGGCTGCTTGCTTTACGGCTTCCGCTTCGGCTTTTTTCAGGGCGGCAGCTTCGGCTGCAGCTTGTTTTCTGGCCTGTGCCTCCGCCTTTCTGGATTCTGCATCAGCTTTCTTTTGTGCCGCAGCTTCTGCTGCTGCCTTCTTTATTTCTTCCGCTTCTGCTTTTTTCGCTGCAGCCGCCTGCTGTGCTGCCAGTTTGCGTGCTTCTGCTTCTGCTTTCTTCAAGGCGGCAGCTTCGGCTGCGGCTTGTTTCTTTGCTTCAGTTTCGGCTTTTCTTTGGGCTGCCGCTTCAGCTGCCGCCCTCTTCTTTGCTTCTGCTGCTTCCTTTTTCATTGCCGCTGCTTCCTGCGCAGCTTGTTTACGCGCTTCCGCTTCGGCCTTTCTTGCCGCCGCCGCTTGTTGCGCGGCAAGTATTTTTGCCTCTGCCTGTGCCTTCTTCAGCGCAGCGGCCTCCTCGACGGCTTTTTTCCTTGCTTCAGCTTGTGCTTTTTTCAACGCGGCCGCTTCTTCCACAGCTATTTTCCTTGCTTCTGCCTGGGCCAGTTTGGCCGCAGCAGCTTCTTGTGCAGCAAGAATCTTCGCGGCCTTTGCCGCTTCTGCAGCCGCTCTGTTCTGTTCTCCGGCTTCTTTTGCCGCGATCATTTCCCGTTCGGCAAGCGCTTTATTTTCAGTGGCTGCATCGTAAACAGCCCGCGCCTTGCTTGCGGCTTCTTCTTTTTGGTTGGCGATGATTTGTTTTGCTTCCACTGCCTGTCGGGCTTCTGCCGCTGCCTGATTGGCTGCAAGCATCAATTTATTGGCGAGGTTAAAAGTTTTTTCTGCTGCCGCTGCATTCCGGGCAGTGCGAATCTCTTCCGGGGTCAATTTAACTTTTTTTACCTCTGACATCCAAATCTCCTCAATAAATAAGTCTTTTAATAATGTGTGAACTACATTTCGCCAAAGATACAGAACGAACGTTCTGGTGTCAATTGAACGTGTATTTCATCGTGTCCGATTCATGGATTCGCAAAAACAATTTGGCCCCTTACTTGTGTTTGAACGGGCTTCTTTCATTCAGGTCGTCCACATATTCCGCAATGGCATCGGCTTCCTCGTTTAAATAGTCTTCCACGGCTTGCGCAAACTGGGGCTGGGCCAGCCAATGTGCCGAGCGCGTAGCCATCGGCAGGAAGCCGCGGGCCAATTTGTGCTCTCCTCCCGCGCCCCCCTCGAATGTCCTGATGTTGTGCGCAATGCAATACTCGATGGCTTGGTAGTAGCAGGTTTCGAAATGCAAACCCGAATGGAATTCGAATGTTCCCCATGAACGCCCGTGCAAGGCTTCCCTGGTCACATAATTCAGCGCGCTGGCAATCGGCTTGCCTGCGCGTGTCGCCATGACCAGCAGCGTGTGTTGCGGCAACGCGGCACCGATGCGCTGGAAGAAGTCTTCATTCAACTGGTGCGGCGAATGGTGCAGACGCAGGGTGTGCAAATAACATGCGGCAAAGAACGACCATTGTTCCGCGGTGGCATCATGCCCGGTGACACATTGCACTTCTATGCCCGCCTCTCTTACCCGGCGCCGTTCCTGTTTGATACGTTTGCGCTTGTCGCGGCTGAGCGTAGCCAGAAAGTCGTCGAAGTCGCGATAGCCAGGATTCTGCCAATGGAACTGCACATCCTGGCGCAACAGCATGCCCTGGGTCTGTGCCTCCAGCGCATCGGCCTCGTTCAGAAACAGGCAATGCAGCGATGAGACGCCTGTGTCTTTGGCATATTGCAACGCATGCTTCAACAGTAATCCGCGCATTTCATCCGATGCTGCCAGAAAGCGTCTGCCGGTCACCGGCGTGAAAGGTACGGTGCACACCAGTTTAGGGTAATAACGCAGCCCGTAGCGCTGATAGGCATCGGCCCATGCAAAATCGAACACATGCTCGCCAAACGAATTCATTTTCTGATAGAGCGGCATCGCAGCAACCAGATGATCACCGCGCCACAGGGTCAGAAATTGCGCCTGCCAGCCGAACTGCGGCATGGCACAGCCGCTTTCCTGCAGCGCAAGGAAGAAGGCATGGGACAACATGGGATCGTCCCCCGCCAGCACATCCCATTCCGCTGCGGAAATATCCGCAATGTTCTCGATGATTTTCCGGGTGAGAGAATTCATGCGGCCATTGTAGTGGCGACGCATACGGAATGCGCGGGGATTGCGTTTCAGACCCCTACCGTTCCAAGGGGATACGAACACTGCATGGGCACGCTACAGAAGCATTTCCAGTATCAGTGGCTGGAGAACAGGTCGCGCAATTTGCACAGCGTGGTTGTGATGTCGAAACGCGTCTCGGGCAAGGCCTCGCCCTTGAGTATTTTATCCAGTGCCACGAACGGATCGGTTTCTCCGGTGAGCAGCACTTTTGCGCCCCATTTTTCCATATGGCGGACATAGCCGTCACCGGCACTGGCGGCGACAACGATCTCCACCCCATGCAAAGGATGCGGGCCGTCGTCCTTGAAATAATGCGGCAGTTGCTCTTTGCTGAGCTGGATGCGTTGCGGCTCCGGGACAGGCTTGCCCGGCTCACAGTCGAATACCAGCCAATCGCGGGTTTGGCCGGCATGGCCGGAGACTTTGTTCCTGTCGTCGTTTGTGGCGATCGCGATTTTCATAATCAGACTTCGCTTTTCCCATCCAACTCGGATACGTCAAAGAACCCAACTCCCTACTTCTGCGCCTTCACGATACTCATCGCTGTAGCCACCATCCCGCCCATATCCGCCAGGTTGCCCGGCAGGATAAGCGTATTACCTTCCTTGGCGACATTGCCGAAGGCTTCGACGTATTTTTCCGCGACCTTGAGGTTGACCGCATCCATGCCGCCGGGCGACTGGATGGCCTGGGCGACCTGCTGGATGGCTTGTGCCGTGGCAGATGCAACGGCGATGATCGCCGCCGCTTCACCTTGTGCGGTATTGATCGCGGCTTGCTTCTCGCCTTCCGAACGCTGGATGAAGGCTTCGCGTTCGCCGGTGGCGATGTTGATCTGTTCCTGTTTGCGGCCTTCCGATGCGGCGATCAGGGCGCGCTTCTCGCGCTCGGCGGTGATCTGCGCCTGCATGGCGTGGAGAATTTCTTTCGGCGGGGTCAGGTCCTTGATCTCGTAGCGCAGCACCTTGACACCCCAACTGGTGGCGGCTTCGTCCAGTGCCGCCACCACGGCGCGGTTGATGTCATCGCGCTCCTCGAAGGTCTTGTCCAGTTCCATCTTGCCGATGACGGAACGCAGGGTGGTCTGGGCGAGCTGGGTGATGGCCATGATGTAGTTGCTGGTGCCGTAGGAAGCCAACTTGGGATCGGTCACCTGGAAATACAGGATGCCGTCCACCTGCAGTTGGGTGTTGTCCTTGGTGATACAGACCTGGCTGGGCACGTCGAGCGGGATCTCCTTGAGCAGGTGCTTGTAGGCGACGCTGTCGATGAACGGGATCACCACGTTCAGGCCGGGCAACAGGGCGGCGTGGAATTTGCCAAGGCGTTCGACCACCCAGGAGTTCTGCTGCGGGACGACCTTGAGTGCCTTGATGATGAAGATGACGGCTGCAACCAGTACAAACAGTGCGATTTCCATGTTTTCTCCTTGTTTATTGCTGCGATTTGCGATGCGTCAGAATCAGGCCGGAACCTTGCACCGCTTTGATATAAAGCGTTTCGTCGTGCGGCGTATCGGCCGATTCCGGCTCCGCATCCCATTCTGCCCCACGGTAAAAAACCCGGGCGCTTCCATTGTCGTGCCACTTGATGACACGCACCGGCTGGCCGATGTCAAAACTCGGGTTGGGCGTTTCACCGGCCTGGGTGCTTTTCCAGCGCCGCAAAATGATCGTGCCCGCGACGACGACCACTGCGCAGAGTACCAGTTGCCATGCAATGCCCGCACCCAGCAATGCCGCCAGCCCACCCACTGCCATCGCAATGGCGACCACCAACAGATAAAATGTGCCCGTGACCATTTCCAGCCCGAGCAATATCAGCGCCAGCAAAAACCAGTAAATGTAGATTTCCATGAGTTCCTTTCCAACATTTTCCATTATGTGCCGCCCAACCCGGCACGGGGGACTATAAATTCATCCGCCCGCAATCTAGCAGCAAAGCTGCTTGCATGCCACATGGCAAAAAGATTTAGGCGCAAAATCAGACCTAATGTTTCATCCCATGTTGCCGAAGGACAGATGTAGCCAATAATTTTTTGTCCTGCCGTATGCTGGAACAGACTCATGGCCAACTTGCAGGGGGAAGCATGTTTCAATTTCTCGAAAATCTGAGTATCCGCAACAAGATATGGCTGATGATGTCGCTTTTCATCAGTGCCATCATCGTTGGCAGCATCGTCGATGTGTCGTCTATCCGCAGCACCTTGTGGGCGGAGAAACAGCTGAAAACCAGGCACTTGGTCGAGACAGCTTACAGTGTTCTTGAGCACTATTACGACTTGCAAAAGGCCGGCACACTCACCGAGGCCGCAGCCCGCGCAGAGGCTGCCAATACCATCAAGGCGTTGCGCTACGAAGGAACGGAATATTTCTGGATCAATGATCTCGGCAAGCCGTTCCCGACCATGATCATGCATCCGACGGTGCCCGCGCTCGACGGCAAGGTGCTGGATGCGGAGAAATTCAATTGTGCTACCAGCCAGAGTTTTGGCGATAAAGCGCTACCGGTCGAGACCGGCGGTAAAAAGAACCTGTTCGTGGCTTTTGTCGAAGTGGTCGACAAAAGCGGCAAGGGTTACGTCACCTATAACTGGCCCAAGCCCAGGGAAGGCGGCGGCGTGACGGAAGAACTTTTTCCCAAGCTGTCCTATGTAAAGAAGTTCGGCCCCTGGGGCTGGATGATCGGCTCCGGCATCTATGTGGATGATGTGGATGCGGCAATGCGCGCCCAGGTCTGGCACAACATCTGGATGATGCTGGGTGCCGTTATCGTGTTGCTGCTGATCGCGGGGATATTAACGCGCAGCATCACCCGGCCACTGGCCGAGGTCGCCGATGCGATGGGCGAGATTGTGGAGGGGGATGGCGATCTGACAAAGCGTTTGTCGGAGCATGGTGGCAAGGAGATTATCCGGCTTACCTCCGGTTTTAACCTGTTCGCGGCCAAGACCCAGCAGGCCATGCTGCGGGTGGTTGAAGCGACGCACCTGATCAATGCGGACTCGGCCCGCCTCTCGACGGTGGCCCAGCAAACCGGGGACAGCATCAAACGGCAGGACAAGGAGACCGCAATGGTCGCCGAATCCGTCCGGGGGATGCTGGATAAGGTGCGGAATGTGGCCACGAGTGCGGGAAGCGCCGTCACGGCAGCACAGCAGGCCGATACCGAAGCCAAGCTGGGCATGACCGTGGTGCGCGATACGATCGCTTCGGTTCATTCTGTGGCCGACGAGGTTGGACGCGCGGCGCTGGTGATTGCCGAGCTGGAAGACGACAGCCGCAATATCGGCACGATTCTGGAAACGATCAAAGGCATTGCCGACCAGACCAATCTGCTGGCGCTCAACGCCGCCATCGAAGCGGCGCGCGCCGGCGAACAGGGACGCGGATTCGCCGTGGTCGCCGACGAAGTGCGCAAACTGTCACAAAGCACGCAGGAGGCAACCGCGCGCATCCAGGAGTTGATCGAACGCCTGCAAGCCAAAGCGCTCGCGGCGGTCAAGGTGATGGAGGAAGGACGGCAGCGTGTTGACGCCAGTGTCGGCCAGGCCGGCAATGCCGGGGAATCTCTGGAGAAAATCACCAAAGCAGTGACCAGCATTCGCGATATGAACGGCGAGATCGCCAGCTCGGCCAAGGACCAGCTTAATGTCGCCGAGGGAATCAGCACCAGCATTGCGGCAATCAACCAGATGGCCATTGTGACGGCAGATGGCGTGAAGAGCACGGAAGAAGCCGTGGCCAATCTCGCCAAACTGGTGGATCAACTCAAAACATCGGTCGGGCAATTCAAGGTCGGCGGCGGCAGGCTGGATCTGTCGAGTGCCAAGTCGGCGCACCTGAACTGGAAGACCCGCCTGCGCGCCTTTCTTGATGGCAAGGCAACGCTGACGGAAGCGGAAGCCGTTTCTCATCAGCAATGCGCCTTCGGCAAATGGTATTACAGCGAAGGGTTGAAGCAGTTTGGCCATATACAGGAGTTGCGCGATGTCGAGGAGCCTCACGCCGAACTGCACCGGATCATCAAGGAGATCGTCCAGGCGATGAAAAGCGGCGACAAGGCCGGTGCCGAGCGCCTCTACGCCAATGTGGAAGGCATTTCCAAACGCATTGTGGCGCTGCTTGATATCGCGGAAAGCAAGGCCTGAGGCGCGTCCCGGCAGGCGGCTTACAAATGCGTTGACAACAGAACGATCGTTCTCTACCATTCAAGAACGTTCGTTCTGTTGGAAGTTGCCATGACCAGTCTTAACCTTAGCCTTGCCAGCCCGGGCCAGCGCATCGCCCATTCTGCGTTGCTGTCGCTGACGCATCCCAATAAATCGATGTTCGAACGGCAACGCGCCTTGCTGCGCAAGGCCGTGCCTGCAGGCTTCCCCTCGCCCGCCGACGATTATGTGGAGCGGCGCCTGAGCCTGGACGAGCATCTGATCCAGCATAAGGAATCGACCTTCTTCATGCGTGTGGCCGGACATTCGATGCGCGAGCTGGGTATCTTTGATGGCGATTTGCTGATTGTGGACCGTTCCGTGCCCGCCTCCCACGGCAGTGTGGTAGTGGCAGTGGTGGACGGCGAATTCACGGTGAAGCAATTGCTGTATACGCCGCGAGGCAAGGTGCTACGCGCCGCCCATCCCGATTATCCCGAAGTGGCCATCAGGCCGGAGCAGGATTTTTCCATCTGGGGGGTGGTGCAGTGGAACGTGCATAAGGTATGACACGCGCCATCGCGCTGGTCGACTGCAACAATTTCTTCGTTTCCTGCGAACGCGTTTTCCGCCCCGACCTGGAGGGCAAGCCCGTGGTGGTGCTTTCCAATAACGACGGCTGCGTGGTGTCGCGTTCGCAAGAGGTAAAAAACCTGGGGATGAAGATGGCCGTACCCTGGTATCAGATGAGGGATATGGCCAGGCGCCACGGCATCATTGCTTTCTCTTCCAATTACACTCTGTATGCCGATCTTTCCAACCGGGTGATGTCGCTGCTGGCGCAATTCAGTCCGGACCAGGAGGTGTATTCCATCGACGAATCATTCCTCGACCTGACCGGCATCCCGGACAACCACACGCAATATGCGCAGCGCATACGCGAAACCATCCGCCGCTGTGTCGGCATCCCGGTATGCGTGGGTATCGCATCCAGCAAGACATTAGCCAAACTCGCCAATCACATTGCCAAGAAGAATCCACGCTTCGGCAGCGTCTGCGATTTCAATGCACTGTCGGAAAAAGAGCTGAACGAACTGTTCGCCGCCATCGATGTGCGCGAAGTGTGGGGTGTGGGCAGGCGCAGCGCGGACAGCCTGAACGGGATGGGTATTCATTCCGTGCTCGACCTGAAACGCGCTTCGGCAAAACGTCTGCGCGAAAAATTCAGCGTGGTGCAGGAGCGTATCGTGAACGAACTGAACGGCGTCGCCTGCCTGGAACTGGATGATGTGGTACCGGACAAGCAGCAGATCATTTGCTCGCGCTCGTTCGGTGCCTTGACTTCCCTGCTGCCCGATCTGGAACAGGCGGTGGTTGCCTATGCCACGCGCGCGGCGGAGAAGTTGCGGCAGCAGCACTCGTTAGCCGATGGCATTCAGGTGTATATCCGCACCAATCCGCACAAAGGGCGCGACCCGCAATACCAACAGTCGGTGTTGATGCCCTTGCCCGAACCGACCGACGACACGCGCTTGCTGTGCCATGCGGCATTGCACGGGCTGCGCCGGATTTATCGTGCGGGCTACGCCTATCAAAAAGCGGGCGTGATGCTGAGCGGGATCATCCCCGCTTCCACCAGGCCGCGAACTCTGTTCGACAATGCCGTAGCACAGGAGAAGTCGCACACGTTAATGCGCACACTGGACCGTATCAACCGCAGCATGGGCAGCGGCACCATCAAGTTGCTGGGCGAAGGAACAGATACATCCTGGGCGATGCGCAGAGATCACAGGTCGAAACGCTATACGACGGAGTGGAGCGAACTGGCACTGTGTCCGGCATAGCCAACGATTCCGGATCATGACGTTTGGTACGAAACGCTTTTAATACGGTACGTGCAATGCCTCGCACAAAAATTTCATGAAAGGCGTTGTTTCGGCAAACCGCTTTCCCGCCAGTTTGACCAACCCCGCTCCGGTGACTTCCGCAATAGACAAGGGAGCAAGGGCGACAAAGTCCTTGCGTTTCAAATCTGCAATCGCCGGATGATCGGCAGCGTAGCCGCGCGGCGGGCGCGTCAGCGTGTCGCCCCATAACTCCCATTGCGCGCTGAATTTCCTGTCGCCGCGCGCGGCAAACCATTTCTCTGGTTTCTGCACAATGAGGTCGCGTATCTTGCCCAGTGCATCGGCCTCCGGATGCCAGCAACCGACTGCAAAAAAACACTCGTCCGTAGCGATGTGTACATAAAAACCCGGTGCGTGAATATCCTTGCCCAGTGCATGGCGGAACTGAATGCCGATGTTGGTCTTGTATGGGGTCTTGTCGCGCGAGAAGCGCGTGTCACGAAACACGCGCATCAGCGAGCCGCCCATCTTGCGCGGTTCGGCGCGGAAGTTGGGGGCGAAAGCCTTGAGCGGAGAATCCATTGCTTCGATGAAATCCAGCGCGGGTTCGCGCACCAGCGCTTCATAGCGCGGCTTGTTTTCCTCGAACCAGGCCCGGTTGTTGTTGGCGGCCAGTTCGTCGAGGAATTTGAAGGTGGCTTTGCTGAACATGGTATCAATGACCTCCTGCCGGTTGGAAGAACATTACAGCTCTCAATTCATTCCCACTTGAACACATACGCGCCAATCGCAAGAAAAACGATGCTCATGACAGAAAGCACCCAGATCTGCGGCATCACCTGGGACAGCGTGGCGCCTTCGTTCATGATGGTACGCGCAGCCGTAATCATGTGGGTCAGCGGGAAGATCAGCGACAGCTTTTGCACCCACACCTGCGCGCCTTCCAGCGAAAACCATGCGCCCGAGAGCAGCATCATCGGCCAGGTTACAAGATTGAGTATGCCGCCGGCCAGTTCCTCGCTGGCCGTGCGCGCCGCAATGAGCAATCCGATGGAGATCATGCTCATCGCCCCCAGGGTGGCAATCAGCAGCAATAGCCAATACGAGCCCTGCATGTTGAACTTGATGAAGAAATTACATCCGCCATAGACCACCGTAGTGACCACCATGATCAGCAGCAAACGCGAAACCAGTTGCGCAAACAGGAATTGGAAAGCGCCCAGCGGCGTTGCCTTCAGGCGTTTCAGGAAACCGTTCTTGCGATAACGCACGATCACGAAGCCGACGCCGAACAGGCAGGCGAACATCATGTTCATGCCCAGGATGCCGGGCAGGAACCAGTCGACGTAGCGTATCTCCGCCCCTTCCACGGTTTGCCGCTCGAAGCGGTTGCCCTCCGTGCCCAGGAGAATGCGCTCCAGCAGATAGCCGTTGGGCGAACTGGAATTGATCCAGTATTTTGGCGCGCCGTCCACATCGATCAGCATGTCCATCTGATGGTGCTCCACCTTGCCGATTGCTGTGTGCAGATCGTCATACGGGACAAATGAAATATATTTCGTCGCTTGCAGCGCGGGCGCGGCGCTGTGCAGCTTTTCGATGCCGCCCACGATGCCGATCTTGTAGATTTCCTTGTTGCTGCCGGAAAAGGTAAATGCCAGCCCGAACACCAGCATGAACGGCATGGCGAGATTCCAGGCCAGGGCCGAGCGGTCGCGCAGGAATTCCATATTGCGGGCATGCAATACGGCCAGGAATTTCTTCATGATATGAGTTTCTTTCCGGTTACATTGATGAACAGGTCTTCCAGCGTCCAGGCGCGGATGCGCAAACGATCCAGATTGACGCCATGCTCCATCAGTTGCTGCAAGGTGTGATGCAGACGATTGGTTCTGATTTCCAGCATATCTCCCGCCTCCACCGCACTCAGTTCTAACCCGGCAAGCTTATCTCCGGCATCGGTTTGGGGAATCTGCAATATCACGTCGCCGAAATGCTCGGACAGCAAATGCGCAGGCGTACCCTGTGACACGATGCGTCCCTTGTCCATGATGGCGATCTCGTCGCACAGTGCGTACGCCTCCTCCATGTAATGCGTAGTCAGCACGATGGTCTTGTTACGCGACTTGACCAGCTTGACCAGGTCCCAGAAATTGCGCCGGGCTTGCGGATCCAGTCCGGTGGTCGGTTCATCCAGAAAGATCAGCTCGGGATCGTTGATCAGCGCCAACGCAAGCAACAGGCGCTGCCGCTGCCCGCCGGAAATTTTGCGGGTATCGCGTTCCAGAATGTCCGCCAGCGAGCACAACTCGATCAACTCCGGAATCGGCAGCGTGCGGCGATAGAGGTGCTCGAACAATTCCAGCGTTTCGCGCACCGTCAGGAATTCCTGCAGCGCCGTGTGTTGAAATTGTATGCCGACCTCTTCGCGATATTGCGTTCCCAGCGGCTCGCCTTTGTACAGCACGGTACCGCTGGTTTGCATCTGTATGCCTTCCAGCATCTCGATGGTGGTGGTTTTGCCCGCACCGTTGGGACCGAGCAGGCCGAAGCAAATGCCCTTTGGTATGGCAAGGTCAATCCCGTCAACTGCGGTGACACCGGGGTATTGTTTAATCAGATTGGTGGCGGTGATAATTGGAGACATGTTTTTTATGTAGTGAAATGAGCGTCACCAATGAATGTGTGGAGACTTGATATCCACCTCAAAATTATTGGTACTTTCTGAAAATGTTAGCATACGCCGCACATATTACTCGACGTGGAGGAAACTCATGCGTGTTGCAATAATTGGTTCAGGGCCTGCCGGGTTCTACGCCGCAGAAGCTCTGCTCAGACGCACGGATGAGGTGGTTCATGTCGATATGTTCGACCGCTTGCCTACTCCATACGGTCTTGTACGGGGCGGCGTTGCGCCGGATCATCAGAACATCAAGGCAGTCACCCGCGTTTACGAGAAGACGGCGGCACGTCCCACTTTCAGATTTATCGGCAATGTGCGGCTCGGCAGCGACATTTCAGTGGAAGAATTGCGTCGGCACTACCATCAGATTGTCTATGCAGTGGGGAACGAGGCTGACCGTCGCCTCGGTATTCCGGGAGAAGGGGTATCGCGCTGCACACCGGCAACAGTTTTTATCGGCTGGTATAACGGACATCCGGACTACCGACATGCAAAAATCGATTTATCGGTGTCGCGCGTCGCGGTGGTAGGTAACGGCAATGTCGCCATTGATGCTGCCCGTGTTCTGCTGCGCACCCCTGCCGAACTTGAAAAAACAGACATTGCCGCACATGCACTGGACGCTCTGCGCAACAGTCGGGTACGCGAGGTATACATTCTCGGACGGCGCGGGCCGCAGCAAGCGGCGTTTACCCCGGTTGAACTGAAAGAACTCGGCGAGATGGAGGATGTCGACCCGGTCGTCAATCCAGGTGAACTGGCGGGCTGCGTCAGCCAGGAATCTGCGCGCAATTCACAACAGGACAAGAACCTGAAAATTCTCCAATCGTTTGCCGAACGGCCGCCCGGTACAAAGACAAAGAAGCTTCATCTGCGCTTCCTCGTTTCGCCGACCGAGATTCTTGCAGACGGCGACGGCCATGTTGCCGCAATCAAACTGGAGAAGAACCGCCTGGAGATGCAACCCGACGGAACAGCTTCTGCACGCGGAACGGGCGTATTTGAAACACTCGATGTTGGCATGGTGTTGCCCGCAATCGGGTTCAGCCTGGAGCACATTGCCGGTGTCCCCTATGACGAGAAAGCACGGATCATTGCCAACGAAGACGGGCGTGTCGTCGACCCTGTCAATCGCTCGGTGATTGCCAACGAATACGTTGTCGGCTGGGCGCGAACCGGCGCGCAGGGACTCATCGGCTCGCACAAGGCCGCCTCCGCCCACGTGGTCGCGCACATGATTGCCGATGGCGGCAAGCTCGCGGCACGGGAGCTTCCGGAACGTGATGCAATCATTACTTTACTTCGCGAACGCGGTTTGCAAACGGTCTCTTTCGATGACTGGAAACAGCTTGACGAGGTGGAGGTTGCACGCGGAGAGCGGCGCGATGCACCGCGCGACAAGATTGTGGACGTCGGGACGATGCTCGACATTCTTTCCCAACGTTGAATTGTGGTTATGGAAGAGGTCCGCTATGGCATTGTGGATTGAACTCGCACCGAAGCGGCTATGCAATCACGTCCTTGGGGTTAAAACCATACTGGTTTGCGCCGGGCTTGCCTTCCAGCAACATCATGAACAGCAATACGACATCAATGACCGGAACGATGGCGATCAGAAACCACCATCCGCTGCGATCAATGTCATGCAGCCTGCGAACTGATACTGCGATACTTGGAATGAGAACGGCTACCGTATAGACCGCCCACAAATCATTCATGGAGGCATAAAGAATAATAGTAACGAAGATGTTGATCAGGGTGAATTGCCAGAATTCTTCCCTGCCCGCCCTTCCATCAAACACGGCATAGTTTTTCAACACATCCAGATACCAAGCCATTTTATCCCTTTCGTTTTTTTCCATTTCGACAACATGGTTACGAACTCTTGGCGGCGGAGCCTAACAACAAAGTATCGTTGAGAACATATGCCAAAAGATATAGACCTTAGCCTAGACCAAAGACTATGCAGCGTTGAAAATAAAGAAAATTTTGCGGGACAGTTGAATGATATTGTTGGCTATTGAACTCAAAAACGGGCACTTGGATCAAGTGTCCGTCCGTTTGATAAATCCGGCGCGCTTACATCAGTCCGACTATCAGGGCCACAAAATGAAAAATGGGCCAGACCATTTCTGATCTAACCCATTGGATTGGTGCGCCGGAAGAGATTCGAACTCCTGACCCCTTGGTTCGTAGCCAAGTACTCTATCCAGCTGAGCTACCGGCGCATTTTGTTGCGTTATTGCATGTTTCTGTGGCGGAGAAGGAGGGATTCGAACCCTCGATACAAGTTTAAGCTCGTATGCGCCCTTAGCAGGGGCGTGCCTTCGACCACTCGGCCACTTCTCCGAAGGCCGCGAATAATACTGACTCGAGACTAACCGGTCAAACGATTTATTAGCTTTCTTGGTCCAGATCGAAGGCTTTATGCAGTACGCGCACGGCCAGTTCCAGATATTTCTCGTCGATGACCACGGATATCTTGATCTCGGAGGTGGAAATCATCTGGATGTTGATGCCCTCTTCCGCCAGGGTGCGGAACATCTTGCTGGCGATGCCCACATGCGAACGCATGCCGACGCCGACCACGGAGACCTTGGCGGTCTTGTTGTCGCCAATGACTTCACGCGCACCGATGTGCGGTTGCACCTGGTTTTTCAGGATGTCCATCGCTTTGGCAAATTCGTTGCGATGCACGGTGAAGGAAAAGTCGGTGGTACCGTCCACGCCGACGTTCTGGATGATCATGTCCACATCGACCTGGGCTTCGCTCACCGGACCGAGAATTTGATACGCAATGCCGGGCTTGTCGGGCACGCCGCGCACGGTGATCTTGGCTTCATCGCGGTTGAACGCGATCCCTGAAATGATTGCCTGTTCCATTTTATTGCCTTCCTCGAAAGTGATCAGCGTCCCCTCGCCCTCATCCGTGAAGCTGGAGAGCACGCGCAGTTTGACTTTGTATTTGCCGGCGAACTCGACCGAGCGGATCTGCAGCACCTTGGAACCCAGGCTCGCCATTTCCAGCATCTCTTCGAACGTGATGCTTTTCAGGCGGCGCGCTTCGGGAACCAGACGCGGGTCGGTGGTGTAAACGCCGTCCACGTCGGTGTAGATCTGGCATTCGTCGGCACGCAGTGCGGCCGCGATGGCCACGCCGGTGGTATCCGATCCGCCGCGTCCCAGTGTGGTGATATTGCCGTCAGCATCCATACCCTGAAATCCGGCCACGACAACGACATGATCGTTGGCGAGATCGGTACGAATATTTTGCTCATCAATACTGACGATACGCGCCTTGGTGAAAGAACTATCGGTGAGTATTTTGACCTGTGCGCCGGTGTAGCTCTTGGCTTTCAGACCGGCATCCTTGAGCGCCATCGCCAGCAGGCCGATGGTGACCTGTTCGCCGGTGGAGATCACCACGTCGAGTTCGCGCGGATCGGGGTTTTTCTGGATTTCCTTGGCCAGCGCAATCAGGCGGTTGGTCTCGCCGCTCATGGCAGAAACCACCACCACGACCTGGTGCCCCTGTGCCTTGTATTTTGCTACGCGCTGCGCAACGTTCCTGATGCGCTCGGGGCTGCCCATGGAGGTGCCGCCGTATTTCTGAACAATCAATGCCACGATATGCCTGTGCCGTTTTTTGTGAGGGCGGCATTCTAACTTAACTGGCGTAAAAAGACGATTGCCGCTCTGCTACACTGTGACAAAACAATACTCGACCATGGCAAAACCAATACAAGCGTCCCAATGAGCAAGATCACCCAGCGCCCCTACCCGATCGAGACTGCCCAACAGCTTGCCGAATCCGGCGTCGCACCTTTGCTGGCGCGCATCTACGCGGCCCGCGGCATTGCGGACGCGGCGCAACTGGACACCGACATCAAACACCTGTTGCCTTTCGCTCTGTTGAAGAATGCGGAACAGATGGCTATCTTCCTGGCCGATGCTATTGCTGACAAGAAGAAGATACTGATCGTGGCCGACTACGACGCCGACGGTGCAACAGCCTGTGCCGTAGCCGTGCGCGGCCTGAGCGCGCTGGGTGCGCGCGTGGATTTCATCGTGCCCAACCGGTTTGAGTATGGCTACGGCCTGACACCGGAAATTGTGCAATTGGCAACCAAGTCAGCCCCTGACATCCTGCTCACCGTGGACAACGGCATTGCCAGTGTGGAAGGCGTGGCCGAGGCCAATCGATTGGGCATGCAAGTACTGGTCACCGACCACCACCTGCCCGGCGATGCGCTGCCGGATGCGCTGTGTATTGTCAATCCAAACCAACCCGGCTGCGCCTTCCCCAGCAAGCATCTGGCGGGCGTGGGGGTAATGTTTTATGTGTTGATGGCTTTGCGCGCGGAAATGCGCAAACGCGGCGCTTTCGCCGGACAGACCGAACCCAATCTCGGCAATTTGCTCGACCTCGTTGCACTCGGCACGGTGGCGGACGTGGTCAGACTGGACGACAACAACCGCATCCTCGTCCAGCAGGGATTGCAGCGCATCCGCGCCGGGCGCAGTTGCGCCGGAATCCAGGCCCTGCTGCGGGTGGCGCGCCGACAGGCGGCGCAGGCATCGTCCTACGAGCTGGGTTTTATCGTCGGACCGCGTTTGAATGCCGCAGGACGTCTGGAGGATATGGGCCTGGGTATTCGTTGCCTGTTGACTGACGATGCAACCGAGGCCAACGAGATCGCCGCCAGGCTGGACGCATTGAACCGGGAACGGCGCAGCATCGAAGCGGATATGCAGGAAAGCGCGCTGGCCACACTCGACAACTTCGATCCGGCAGACAGTTATTCGCTGTCGCTGTTCAACGAAGACTGGCATCAGGGCGTGATCGGCATTCTTGCCTCGCGCCTCAAGGACAGATTCCACCGTCCGGTGATCGCCTTCGCACGCTCGCAGACAGGCGAACTCAAAGGTTCGGGGCGCAGCATCGCCGGACTGCATCTGCGTGATGCGCTCGATCTGGTATCCAAGCGCCATCCGCATTTGATCCAGAAATTTGGCGGACATGCCATGGCAGCAGGCTTGAGCATTCGTGAAGAATACTTGAACGACTTTCGCCAAGCCTTTGAATCAACGTCGCAAGAATTGCTTGATGCGGAATCTCTGGTTAAGACCATTGCTACGGACGGACAACTCGAAACACCAGAATTCACTTTAAGCATTGCCCGCGATCTGCAACGCCAGGTTTGGGGACAGGGCTTCCCCGAACCGCTGTTCGAAGGCGACTTCAAGGTGCAAACGCAGCGCATCGTCGGCGAGAAACATCTCAAACTGACCCTTCGACTGTGCTCAGGACAGGCACTCTCGTCGCCAGCCAGAAGCTTCGACGCCATCCGCTTCTTTTCCGCCGAACCTGCGCCGGATAACATTCACGCCGTGTATAGTCTGGGCGTCAACGAATACAATGGCAGCGAAAGTCTGCAGCTTATCGTGCGTCACTGGGCAGGAGATTGAAATCGTGGAAACTGTTCTATTGCCGGGCAATGGCATCGAAGCACTGCCGCAATTCCTGACCAGTCTGGCCATCGGCCTGCTCATCGGTCTTGAGCGCGAGCGCAATCCTTCCGCCAAAGCCGGATTGCGCACTTTTGCGCTGGTTTCACTGTTCGGTACGCTCATTGCGCTACTGGCAGAAAAAAGCGGCACACCATGGATGCTGATTGCAGGCTTGATTGCTGTCGCGGGCATGATCGTTGCGGCCTACATCAACACCCCCACCGAGAATAAAGACCCCGGTACCACCACGGTCATGGCCCTGCTCATCTGCTATGCGCTCGGCGTGTTGGTCTGGTTCGGTTTCACCAAGCTTTCCGTCATGCTGGCCATCGCCACCACCACCCTGCTCTATTTCAAGCCGGAACTGCAAGGCATAAGCCAACGCCTCACGCGCCGCGACCTGGTCTCCATCCTGCAATTCTCGGTACTGAGTTTCGTCATCCTGCCCATCCTGCCCAACCAGAACTACGGCCCCTATGGCGCGTTCAACCCGTACCAGGCATGGATGATGGTGGTGCTGATCTCGGGCCTGAGTCTGGCCGGCTATGTCGCCCTGCGCTGGACGGGACAGCGCTATGGCGCACCCTTGCTGGGCTTTTTTGGCGGACTGGTGTCCAGCACGGCGACGACACTGGTATATGCCCGGCACAGCAAACTCAACGAAGGCATGCTGCGCCTGTCGGCCGTGGTCATCCTGATTGCCAGTCAGGTCGTGCTGGTCCGGCTCATGGTCGTCAGCGGCATTATCTCCCCGGCCATTCTCAAACAACTCGCCCCGGTGATGGGACTGGGGTTGCTGTTTGGTCTGATCGCAACCCTGTTCAACTGGAAACGTCTCAAAAATTCCGGGGAGTTGCCCATGCCGGAGACCGCAAACCCGACTGAACTTCACACAGCGCTGACCTTCGGTCTGCTGTTCGTGGCCGTATTGTTCTGTTCTGCGTGGCTCAGCGATGTGGCCGGCAGCGGTGGTTTGTATATCGTCGCCCTCGTTTCCGGACTGACGGACGTGGACGCCATTGCGCTTTCCAGCCTGCGGCTGTTTCACCTGGATAAATTGAGCAGCGTCCAGACCGTCACCTCCATAGCCCTCGCCTTTCTTTCCAACATGTTGTTCAAATTCGGGATGGCCGCTTTCATCGGCGGTTTGGCGCTGGCCAGACATCTGGCCGCCGGCTTCCTCGCGATTGCGGCGGGCGTCACACTGGGGTTGTTGCTCTTCCTGTAAGTATCAACAGGGCCTTCGGCTCCATTGAAACGCTCGGGACGTGTATAATCGCGGCCTTTCAGAGCAGCGATAGAAGACAGAAAAATGGAAGCCGAACAACTCAACGCCCTCACCAACAAAATCCAGGACCTGCGCATCCGTAACACCGAACTTCGGAGGTATCTTTGACTACGATGGCAAGCAGGAACGCCTCGCCGAAGTCGTCGTATTAGCCGAAGATCCCGCCATATGGCAGGACAACAAACGCTCCCAGGAACTGGGACGCGAACGCAAGATGCTGGAAGGCGTCGTGCTCAATCTGCAAAAAGTCGAAAGCGCACTCAATGACGCGGGCGAGCTCATGGAAATGGCGCTGGCGGAAAACGACGATGCAAGTCTGCACGGCATCGCCGCCGACATCGAACAAACCGAAAAGCTGGTGGCAGACATGGAATTCCGCCGCATGTTCTCGGGCCAACTCGACGCCAACAACTGCTTCCTCGACATCCAGGCCGGTTCCGGCGGTACCGAGGCGCAGGATTGGGGTTCCATGTTGTTGCGCATGTACCTGCGTTACTGCGAGCGCAAGGGCTTCCAGGTCGAAATCCTGGAACAGTCCGACGGCGAAGTGGCGGGTATCAAGGGCGCTTCCATCAAGGTAACGGGTGAATATGCCTATGGCCATCTGCGTACCGAAAGCGGCGTACACCGCCTGGTGCGCAAGTCTCCTTTCGATTCCGGCAACCGCCGCCACACCTCGTTCTCCAGCGTTTTCGTGTATCCCGAAGTGGACGACTCCATCGAGGTCGACATCAACCCGGCCGATCTGCGCATCGATACCTACCGCGCCAGCGGTGCGGGCGGCCAGCACATCAACAAGACCGACTCGGCGGTGCGCATCACGCACGTCCCGACCAACATCGTGGTGCAGTGCCAGAACGACCGCTCGCAGCACCGCAACCGCGCCGAGGCGATGGCAATGCTGAAATCGAAATTGTATGAGGCTGAGTTGCGCAAGCGCCAGTCCGAGCAGCAGGCATTGGAAGATTCCAAGACCGATATCGGCTGGGGCCACCAGATCCGCAGTTACGTGCTGGACCAGTCGCGCATCAAGGATTTGCGTACCAATTATGAAGTCGGCAATACTCAGGGTGTACTGGACGGCGACCTCGACGATTTCATTGCAGCCAGTTTGAAACAAGGCGTTTAACTTTAGAGAACAATCATGACCACTGAACAGAATATTCCCCAAGTTGACGAAAATCAGATCATTACTGAACGCCGCGCAAAACTGAAAACGATCCGCGAAAAAGGCGTCGCCTTTCCCAACGATTTCCAGCGCAAGAACCTGGCTGCCGATCTGCATGCCGAGTATGGTGAAAAGTCGCATGACGAGCTTGAAGCCGCGCAAATCCCCGTTGCGGTGGCCGGCCGCATGATGCTGAAGCGCGTGATGGGCAAGGCCAGCTTTGCCACGATCCAGGACATGAGCGGGCGCGTCCAGCTATTCATCAGCAACAACGAAGTCGGCGAGGAAGCGCACAACGAATTCAAGCATTACGACCTGGGCGATATCCTCGGCGCGGTCGGTGTACTGTTCAAGACCAAGACCGGCGAGCTTTCCGTGCGGGTGACGCAGATCCGCCTGCTGACCAAGGCGCTGCGCCCCTTGCCGGAAAAGTTCCACGGCCTGTCCGACCAGGAACAGAAATACCGCCAGCGTTACCTCGACCTCATCACCAACGACGATTCGCGCAAGGTATTTGTCACACGCACCAGGATCATCCAGGCGATCCGCGATTTCTTCGTGCGCCACGACTATCTGGAAGTGGAAACGCCGATGATGCACCCCATCCCCGGCGGCGCATCGGCCAAGCCGTTCGAAACGCACCACAATGCGCTGGATATGAAGATGTACCTGCGCATCGCGCCGGAGTTGTACCTGAAACGCCTGGTGGTGGGCGGCTTCGAGAAAGTGTTTGAGGTCAACCGCAACTTCCGCAACGAGGGGGTTTCCACGCGCCACAATCCGGAATTCACCATGATCGAATTCTACGAGGCGTATCGCGACTACAAATACCTGATGGATTTCACCGAGAAGCTGTTTGCCGAAGTGGCGCTCAAGGTGCTGGGCACGACGGTCATCACCTATCAGGGCAACGCGCTTGATCTGGGCAAGCCGTTTCACCGCCTGACCATGGTGCAGGCAATCCAGAAATTCCACCCGCAATTCACCGACGCGCAGTTGAAAGAGCGCGAGTTCCTCATCAACGAATTGCAGGACTTGAAGGCAAAATACAATCCGAAGGATGCCGTCGGCGGTCTGCAATTGTCGCTGTTCGAGGAACTGGCCGAATCGCACCTGTTCGAGCCGACCTTCATCATCGACTACCCGGTTGAGGTGTCGCCTCTGGCGCGCAGTAGCGATGCGCGACCGGAGATCACCGAACGTTTCGAACTGTTCATCGTCGGCCGCGAGATCGCCAATGGCTTCTCCGAGTTGAATGATGCGGAAGACCAGGAACGCCGTTTCGATGCGCAGGTCGCCGCAAAGGATGCCGGCGACGAGGAAGCCATGTTCAAAGACAGCGATTTCGTGCGCGCGCTGGAATACGGCCTGCCACCCACCGCCGGTGAAGGCATCGGCATCGACCGGCTGGTTATGCTGCTGACCGACAGCGCCAGCATCCGCGACGTCATCCTGTTCCCGCACATGCGCCCCGAATAACGATGCTCGACAACAATACCCGCGCTCGCCTGCTTCAGCATTACCCCGCACTGGCCGAACTACCAGCGGCAGAGCTGGGCATGATGCTGACCGATGCGGTGGTAATGCCGCTTCCTGTCGGCACTGTGGTATTCGACGAAAACCAGCTCTGCCAGGGGTTTCCCATGCTCCTTTCCGGCAGTATCCGCGTCGTCAAAGCGTCCCCGAACGGACGCGAACTGCAACTCTACCGTGTGCTGCCCGGTGAAAGCTGCATCCTCACCAGTAGCTGCCTGCTGGGCAATACCCGTTACCAGGCACGCGGTTTCGCTGAACAGGCTCTGGAGATGGTTTTGCTGCCGGCAACGTCGTTCCATGTGTTGATGGGCAAGCACAAAGCTTTCCGCGATTACGTGTTCCACCTTTTCTCTGACCGGCTCACCGACATGATGCAACTGGTTTCCGCAGTTGCTTTCCAGAAACTGGATCAGCGCCTGGCTGCGCTGCTGGTCGCCAAATCCAGCCCCATACGTACCACGCATCAGGCGCTGGCCGACGAACTCGGCAGCGCACGTGAAATCGTGAGTCGTTTGCTGAAGGGATTTGCCGATCAGGGCTGGATAAAAATGGCCCGCGAGCAGATAGAAGTTGTTGATAGCATTGGACTTAGGAGCTTTTCAGAACTCTGATTGCGGGATATGTGATTTATGTCACAGACAACCGGGCTCTTTGCGCCTATCCTGCGACCTCCTCTAACCTCAACCTAAGGAGCAAAAATGAAAATCAACGTTGGCGGTATCGATCGTATCCTGCGTATTGTTGTCGGTCTGGCGCTCATCGGCGCAACGCTGGCCGGCATGTTGCCGGTATGGGGCTGGATTGGTGTCGTTCCCCTGGTAACCGGCATTTTCAAATTCTGCCCGGCCTATGCCATCTTCGGCATGAGCACCTGCCCGATGGAAAAGAAATAATCCTGCTTCCATCCCAACACGCCCGTGCCCAGGCCGGGCGTGTTCCCCTGCAACCTTGTCGCAGGGGAACTTGCCTTAACAGCCAATCTCAGTCCAATTCGTCGCGTTTCTTCAACAGGAATATCACCAAAGAACGCAACTTGGCAGGACGCACCGGCTTGTACATCAGGTGCAGCCCGCGTGCGATGGATGCCTGCTGAATTTCCGGCGCAGTATCTCCGCTGACGAGAATGATGGCGGGCTGAATCTCGCGATTCTCTTGAATAAAGTCCGCAAGCATCAGTCCGTTTCCATCAGGAAGACGATAGTCGCAGATCACCAGATCGAAGTGTATTTGTGAGCACAGTTCTTTGGATTCCTGCAGATCGCCGGCAACCATCACATGACATCCCCAGGATTCGAGGATACCTGCGGTACTGATGCGCACAAGCATATCGTCATCGACGACCAACGCTTGCAGATTCTCCATTCTGTCGTGCCTGGACGGGGCTGCGACCGGCACATTTCCCTGCTCCGCCAGCAACTCCTCCACCCCGAATTCGCGGGGAACAGTAACGGAAAAGGTCGAACCGCGATTCGGTGAGGAACGCAAAGTCAGCGAATGGCGCAACAACCTGGCAAGGCGGTCCACGATGGCAAGGCCCAATCCAAGTCCCTTGCTGCGGTCGCGAGCGCTGTTTGCCAACTGCACGAATTCGTGAAAAACATTCTGCTGTTCAGTTGGCGGGATGCCGACACCGTTGTCGCGCACTTCAATGCGCAGATCATCTCCGCGCTTGCGGCAGCAAAGCAAAACCGTGCCATTCTGCGGCGTGTAGCGGATCGCATTGCTCAAGAGGTTGAGCAGAATTCTTTCCAGCAACACCGGATCACTTAGCACCTTGGCATGAAAGCAACGGACGCGCAGTGTAATGTTCTTGCGCTGGGCCACTGCAACGAAATCCTGGACCATGCGCTTGAGCATTGACTCGACATCGACGCCCTGTATTTGCGGGATCACGATTCCGGCATCCAGCTTGGAAATATCCAGCAACGAATCCAGCAAACTGGACAGTGCCTCAACCGATTCTTCCACTTTGCTGGCGATCTTGAGCTGCTCCGCGGTATCGAGCCTGCTGTGCAACTCGCCGACAAACAAGCCGAGCGCATGCATGGGTTGTCTCAGATCATGGCTCGCTGCGGCAAGAAAACGGCTTTTGTCGTAGTTTGCCTTTTCCGCTTCCTCTTTTTTGCGGCGCAACTCCTGGGTTGCCTCATCGATACGCTGTTGCAAAGTATTACGGTCCTGCTGCAACAGCCGCGACATATCGTTGATGCCCGAAGCAAGCTCATCCAGTTCCAGCACCCGGTTTCCGGCAATATGGGTATCCAGATGCCCCTCCCCGATACGTCGAATGGCATTGTTCATCTGCAACACCGGGAGCGTAATGCGGCGCGAAACTCGCATGGCGATCAGCATGGTGCTCAACAGCACAAGTAGTAACAAGAACAGGTTAAGTCCCAGCATTTCCAGCTTGGCGATATTCAACCTGCTTTTGCTGATTTCAACGATCACGCTGCCCAGCGCCTTGCTGGACAGATTGTCTGCAGTCGCGTTGGCCAATTCGTCCAGCTTGATCTGCGTCGCAACGATGGGTTGATGGAACCACAGTACATTGCGGTCTTCCCGGATCGTGACAATATCGTCCACCTCGGACAAACTGTTTTTGAAGAGCTCACGCTCGTAGGTATTGCGTGTTCCGCCCGCCCCGGCGAGATATTTCAAATCCGCATCCAGCACCAGGATTGAGTTGACATCCTGTTGCGCGAAAGCGGCATCCACTTGTTGCTGCAGAAGCCCCTGGTTGCCCGAGAAAACCGGATATTCGCTGGACGATGCGAGCTGGTGAACGATCAGCTTGGCCCTGTCGAACAGAGCCCGGTCCAGATCCGCAAAACGGGTGTAAGTAAAATAGCTTTCCAGCAACAGTGCCAGGATCAGGATGGGAATGACCGCGACCGCCAGCGTCTGCCTTTCGATTCCATGTCTTTTCATGGATTCCTCCCGATTTCATCGCGCAGTCTGTCTGCGTCTTTGATAGGGATATCGAGTGATCTGGCCACTTGCCTGTTGACCGACACTTCGAATTCTTTCGGGTACTGATTGGGTGGCAACCTCCCGGTTTCTGAAAACTGCCGAATTGCAGCAGCAGCCTGGGAGGCAACCTGGTCCGGGGTGCTGTAGATCGCGCACAGCGCACCCGCTCTGACATAGGCCCGCGAGATGCCAACCAGCGGAATCTGCTTGCGATACGATGTCAACAGGATATTGCGTATCGTTGCGGCGTTGTACACACCTGTATCGGGCAGCACAAAGAGCACTTCGCTTTCGCTCAAAACACTTTCCAGCGCATCGTTCAACGATTGCGCCCCGCCAACGCTGATATCGTGTAAACGTACCTTCTTGTCTGCCAGCAAGCGCCTGACGTTCGGAAGTTCCGGGGGAGGTATCGAGTAAAGTATCCCGACATCGCTGGTAGAAGGCAAAGCCGCCAACAAAAACGCAATTTGCCGTTCCATCGGCTGATCAAGGAAAATTGCGGAACGCGGAAGCGTGCGCTGGACTGAACCATGCGGCAACTTGTCATATCCGGCCTTGGGGACAAGCACGCTCAATACCGGAAGATCACTGGAAGCCAGCTCATCTGCGGCTTTCATCCCGACTGCGATGTACAGATCGGAGTCGGATAATATCTGGTCGACGTTGACAGTATTCAGTGCAAACCTGGCAACCGGCATTTTGACGCGCAGCAAGTCACTGAATTCCTGGTATGCACCCCCCTCTTCACTCAACACCACCGTCACGCGCAACGGCTCTGCCTGCAGTGGCGATATGCATAAGAACAGGAAAACCAACACCACGGACAACATCCGTATGGAGTAGAGTGAAACCGGACGGGGAGGATATGTCCGTCTAGAAATAAATGGTCGCAGTAAAATATGTCCGCCGTTTGAACAAGAGATTAACCCGCTGCGGTACAGTGCCATATGCCGTATAGTTATCCTGGAACGCATTTTGCACTACAACTGCCATCTCCCCTCCTCCTGCTTTTTCTTTTTTTCCGAACACACTTGCGATGCGTAAATCCACCCTGCGCATCTGTGACTCCGGTGGATAACCGGAAGAAACATCGTTGATCCTGATCGGGCTTCTTAAATAGTAACCCATGCTGAACTGCAGCGTTTCAGATAGTTGCTGATCCAGCAAAAGGCTGCCGCTGTTTTCAGGGACCGACTGACTGCACAGGTTCAAGTAATCTGTTTGATAGGTTTGTGCAAGCGCCGGACCGATGACCGGATTAAAATATTGTGTCGGATAGGAACTGAACGCACAACTGGCTTGTTGATGGGAATAGTTCACCGTGAGTTTGCCATCCGCCCAGTGATAACTCGCCGAGATATCCAGGCCTTTGAAAGTGGCATCAAACAAGTTTTTGAAACTGTTGGTTTGCGGCAGCGTACCGGTGACATACCCATCCAGCATGATGATATCTCGCACCTTATCATAGTAGATGCGACTATCAATACTAAGGTTCCCGTACTGTCCTACGTAACCGATCTCCCTGGAGAGAATCTTTTCCGGCCTGAGTTCCTCGGCTGGCGGTATGTTCGCGTTGAGCCAATATGCTCCATATGCAGTATTCAGGTACATCTCCGCCATCACCGGGTTACGCGTGGCCGATGAAACAGAAGCGCGCAGCGTGTGCCGTGGAAGCACGTGGTAATTTATTGCGATTCTGGGCGAGGTATTCCTGTGTCCCGCCCCGTCGTCTTCATACATGGCCCCCGCATTCACCAGCGTTGACCCCGTAACACGCCATTCGTCATGCGCAAAGAGTCGCGACTGATGCAACGATTTTGGTGATATGAACAACAGGGCCTGATCCATATAGTCATGGCGCACCCCGCCACCCCACACAACACGGTTATGCGTACCCAGTTGGGTCGTGTTCTGAAGTTCAAATTCCTGGCGCTGGCTTTTAGCCAAATCCTGCGTGAAGCCCGGCTCAACGGGGAGGGTTGTAGATCTGCATAGCATCACGTTTATACATTTGTATGGATCAACGTAATCGCGGTTGATCCGATAGTAAGTCAGCTTGCTTTCATTGCCGTCAGACCAAGTATGCAGCCAGCTCAGTTGCTGAAAGTCATTATGGGTCTGTACATCCCTGAATGCCTCTTCACCTCGACCGGCAGTTCCCTGACCATACACACCATGATTCAACCCCAGTTGAAACTCAATACTATCGTCAATATGCGGGCGGTAGGTTGTGCGAATATTGAACAGATGATTTTTGCTGGTATCGTTCAATTGTTGCGGATTGTCACCGCCATCCGCACGGTAGCCGAAGGAAAAACGGTAATCGACATCTTCCCCTGCCTTGCCAATATGCGCAGAAAGATCAGCGATACCCATCTCCCCCCTGTTTGCCGTAACAGACCCTGCTTTCACACTGCCCGCATCACGGGTAATGATATTGATAACACCATAAAAGGAGTTGGTGCCGTGCGATGCCGCAGCAGGCCCGCGTACCACTTCAATGCGCTCTATATCGGAGATCAACAAGGGCAAATCCAGCCAATCGACCCCGCCAAAAGGGGGAAGATAAACGCTACGGCCGTCAACCAGCACCTGCATCCGCCGCGAGTACTGGTCTGAAACACCATTCAGGGAAACAATCGGTGTGTTCGACCCGGCGTTCCCCACATACATTCCGGGAACCAGACGGAACAGGTCGGCAATCGTCCGGAAACCGGATGCCTTGATCATTTGGCGATCGATCACCGTCATGGCGTTGGGGGCTTCGGACAATGGTTGCATCAGGCGCGAAGCGCTCAGGACGATCGGGAGGTCTTGCAGGTAAGCTTGTTCGGAAGTAGGGAATGTTTCAGCGAATACTTCGTTCGAGTCGAGAATCATAACGCCATACATCAGCGCGAGAATACATCCCCTCAAATACGCAGAGCTGTGACGCATGACACCTCGCACAAGCTGATTGGAATTTCTTGTTATTGCAGTAAATGGGGTGGCTGATGGGGCTCGAACCCACGACAACTGGAATCACAATCCAGGGCTCTACCAACTGAGCTACAGCCACCGTTGAACTTTCAAGTTTGTTTGGCGTGCCCGACAGGAATCGAACCTGTAACCCCCAGCTTAGAAGGCTGGTGCTCTATCCGGTTGAGCTACGGGCACAATTCTTTCGGTAATCCAACAAACACATGCTACTTGAACCTGGTCGGGGTGGAGAGATTCGAACTCCCGACATCCTGGTCCCAAACCAGGCGCGCTACCAGGCTACGCTACACCCCGAGAGCGCGGCATTATACAGGCAGAGCGCCAAAAATCAATTTTACTCGAGTGTTTTTTTCCTGATCTGCGGCATCGCCAGCATCAGGTAATACACCATCGACCACAATGTCAGCACGGCCGCCAGATAAATCAGCAAAGTGCCCCACCACAACGTCGACATACCGAACAGCGGCTCCTGATACAGCAGGAATAATATGGCGAGCATCTGGAACACGGTCTTGAGTTTGCCCAGCATGGAAACCGCCACGCTTTTGCTGTCGCCCAACTGTGCCATCCACTCGCGCAAGGCGGAAATGGTGATTTCGCGGCCGATAATGATAAAGGCGATGATGACATCGACCAGACCCAGTTTGACCAGCACAATCAATGCTGCCGCCACCATCAGCTTGTCCGCCACCGGGTCGAGAAAGGCGCCGAAGGCAGATCCCTGATTCAGGACGCGCGCCAGGTAACCGTCCAGCCAGTCGCTGACTGCCGCCAGCCAGAAGATAAAGGTACTGATCCAATGTTTCTGATGCAGGCTGAGCGTTTCGTCGGAGACATAAAATACCGCAACGAACACGGGAATCATCAGTATCCTGAACCAGGTCAGTAAATTCGGTATGTTGAGCGGCATCGTCAATGTAAGTGCTGGTAAATTTTTTCAGCAACAAATATAAAATTAATGAAGTTGCTGGTAGATCTTCTCCGCGAGTGCCGGGCTGATGCCTTCCACGCGCTCCAATTCTTCTACGCTGGCCTGCTGTACCCCCTTCAAACCGCCGAAGTGGGTCAGTAAATTGCGCCGCCGTTTTTCGCCCACCCCTTCGATATCTTCCAGCGACGAAGCGGTGCGCGCTTTGCCGCGCCGGGCACGGTGGCCGCTGATGGCGAAGCGATGCGCTTCATCGCGAACTTGCTGGATCAGATGCAGGGCAGGACTATCCGGCGGCAATTGTAACGGCTTTTCCGCATCGGGTTGTAACAATTGCTCCATACCCGGCTTGCGTTCCACGCCTTTGGCGACGCCGACCAGCGCAATATCGGAAAGCCCGAATTCTGTCATCACCTCTACCGCCATACCCAACTGCCCGGCACCCCCATCGATCAGAATCAAGTCCGGGCGCTTGCCTTCGCCGGTCTGCAGCTTCTGGTAGCGCCGTTGCAAGGCCTGTTTCATCGCCGCATAATCGTCACCCGGCGTAATCCCGCTCCCTTCGTCTTCGCTCAGGACAGGGATGTTGTAGCGCCGGTATTCCTGCGGGCGAATCGCCAGATCGTCGTACACCACGCAGGACGCCACGGTCGCCTCGCCCATGGTATGGCTGATGTCGAAACATTCGATGCGCTTCAGATCGGGTAATGACAGCGCTGCACGTAGCGCGTCCAGACGCAGCGCCTGCCCGGCTTGCAATCCGGCCTGGCGGCGCAATGCCAACAACGCGTTGGCCTGAGCCATCTCCAGCCATTGCCGCCGCTCGCCCGTCACCGCATGGCGTATCTGCACCTTATGTCCGGCTTGCTCGCTCAGCAATGCTTCCAGCGCCTCGTCGGCAATCTCGTCGCTGGTGATAATCAGCGGCGGCACGCTGCTTTCCAGATAATGCTGCGCCAGGAATGCTTCCAGCACTTCAGACCTGTCCTGTCCCTGCACATTCTGCGGAAAAAACTGCTTGTCGCCCAAGTGGCGCCCACCGCGCACGAGCGCAAAGTTCAGGCACAACGCCCCCTCCGCCTCGACCACGGCAATGATGTCGGCATCGGTGTCGCGCCCGCTTTCCACGAATTGTTTTTCCTGCACGGTATGCAATGCCTGCAACTGGTCGCGCAACGCGGCGGCATGTTCGTACTGCAGGGCTTCCGCCGCCCGCTCCATCGCGCTGCGCAGCCGTTTCTCCACTTCATCGAATTTGCCCTGCAACAACAGTCCGGCATTGCGCACATCGGTGGCGTAATCCTCCGGACTGATGAGGCCGACGCAGGGCGCGCTGCAACGGTGGATCTGGTGCAGCAGACAGGGGCGGGTACGGTTGTTGAATACGCCCTCTTCGCAGGTGCGCAGCTTGAACACTTTCTGCAGCAGGTTGATACTTTCTTTCGCCGCCTGCGCGTTGGGGTACGGGCCGAAGTATTGGTGGCGCTTGTCGGTCGCCCCGCGATAATAGGTCAGGCGCGGCGACGGGCTGCCGGTGAGCACGATGTAGGGATAGGACTTGTCGTCGCGGAACAGGATGTTGTAGCGCGGCTTGAGCGACTTGATGAGGTTGTTTTCCAGCAGCAGCGCTTCCGCCTCGGAGCGCGTCACCGTGACCTCGATGCGCGCAATGTGCGACACCATGAGGCGGATGCGCGGCGACAGGTTGCTCTGCTGGAAATATGAACTTACGCGCTTCTTGAGCTGGTTGGCCTTGCCCACGTATAACACCTGCCCCGCCTCGTCCAGCATGCGATACACGCCAGGCTGCAGGGGCAGCGAGGCGAGAAATTCTTTAGGATCGAAGTCTGTGGTGTTCAAGGATGGATTCAAAGACCTGGTGGAACATCGTTTCAGTCAAACGTCTGGTCTGGGTATTGTAGCGACTGCAATGGTAGCTGTCATACAGCTTCAGGCCGTTTGCCAGTTCGTGCCGCGCGTTATGGGCAAACTTGAAGTCCTTCGGCTTATGGTTGCTGGCACGCAACACCGCTTCATGGGCGATGGTCCCCAGCGCCATGACGGCCGCCCCTGGCGGTAACACAGCCAGTTCCTGTACAAGAAAGCCGTTGCATTGTTTGATCTCCGCCGGTTCCGGCTTATTTTGCGGCGGCAGGCAGCGCACCGCGTTGGTGATGCGACAACCGTTTAGCGATAACGCGGCATTAGCTTGTTTGTCGGCACCCAACGGCTCGGCGGCAGTTGCCAGACCATACTTGTGCAAGGTCGAATACAGCAGATCGCCCGCATAGTCGCCGGTAAAAGGCCGTCCGGTACGATTGGCGCCATGCATGCCGGGTGCGAGTCCCACGATCAGCAGCGACGTCCCCGCTTCACCAAAAGAAGGAACGGGTTGGGCAAAATAACCCGGTTGCGCCGCCCTCACCTCGTCCAGAAAGGAGGCAAGACGCGGACACAAACGGCAATCAGTCGAAAACTCTTTCATCTTTACTCAATACCCGGTTGGTGAAAAATGCATGAAATCCTTTTGCCGCCCCTCGATCTCCCCGCCCCATTTGAAGCCGGCCTGTTTGAACGCTTTTACGGTCGGGCCGTCCGGTTGGAGACTGAATGGATCGTCTCCCGGACGCCACGGGCCCGCACGCAACAATTTGCAGCGCGGCCCGAATTGCACACAATTGCCGTACAACCCGTTGTGCGCGGTGTTGATATCGATGGCGATCCCGAACGAATGATTGCTGAATCCCCTTCGATTGCCCTGCGCATCGATATCTCCCCGTGTGCGTCCGACACGATAGCCGATGACTGAATTGATTTCTTCGCCCTGACCAATAAGCTGCAACAGCGTGTCGCGAACCAGCGATGCGTACCGCTTGCATACCGAAAACTCCGGCAATCCCTCCAGCCTGATCGCCTGCTGATCCTCGGCACAAACACTGCAACCGCTTGGTACGTCCAATTCTTCAGGCAGGAGATTCGAAGTATCCTTGATAACGGTTGTGTGTTGTACCGCCCGCTGTTGGGCTACGTTCCAGCGCCAATCCTGATAATGACAACTTTGGGCCATCACTGCATTGCTTGCCATCAGCAAAACCACGAGTAGCGCCCGCCGCAAGTTGTCACAAGCACCAGATAACATGTGTGTAATGGACAGTGATCAAATTTCTCCCTCACCCCGCTACTGCGCGGTGATAACGAATACCGGATTTGTACCTGCCGCAACTGTTGCCGCTGTTGTATTGGCCGTGAGTGCACCACCGCTGACAATCGAATATTGCGAGATGGTGTGGCCGCCATAGTTGGCCACATAAACATACTGTCCCGATTGATCGACCGTGACCGCGCGCGGATTGGTGCCCGCAGCAACCGTTGCCGGGACCAACGCAGCCAGCCCGCCGTCTGTGCCGATGGTGTATTGCGAAATACTGTTGCTCCCTGCATTCGCCGCGTAAACGAATTGTCCCGAAGGGTCGACGGTGACGGCATAGGGTGCAGTACCGGAAGACACTGTCGCCGTCGCCAGTTCGCTCAGAACGCCGTCGGAGCCGATGGCATACTGGGAGATCCGGTTGCTGCCCGAGTTCGCGACATAGACATAGTTGCCGGAAGGGTCGACGGTGATTGAATAAGGGGCCGTGCCCGCAGCAACCGTCGCGGCGCTCATCGGAGTCAACTCGCCACCGCTACCGATGTTGTATTGCGAAATATCACCGCTCCCCGCATTCGCCACATAGGCGTACTTGCCCGATGGGTCGACAGCAACAGAGTACGGATTCGTGCCCGCATTGGCGGTCGCCGCAGCCATCGGTGTCAACTCGCCACCCGCACCGACAGTGTACTGGGAAATATTGTTACTGCCCGCGTTCACCACATAGAGGTACCTGCCATTTTTTGGATCAATGCAGATAGCGCGCGGATTCGCGCCCGCAACAACCGTCGCGGTGGACATCGCCGTTAACACGCCGTCAGTCGCAATAGTGTATTGCGAGACATCGTTGCTGCCTGAATTCGCCACATAGGCATACTTGACCGAAGGGGAAACGGCGATCGCATATGGGGTCGTACCCGCGGCTACCGTCGCGGTTGTCATCGGTGTCAAGGCACCACCCGTCCCAACAGAATATTGAGAGACATTGTTGCTGCCGGCATTCACCACATAGGCATAGCGCGGCAAGGTGGTGTTGGTGCAACTGACGACCACGCTGCTGATGTCGCTTGTTACCGTGCCGCTCCCTGCCGAAACGGTGCAGATCTGGCCGATTGGCTGGGTGAGGACGGTGACTTTGTAGGCGCTGCCAGCGGTGTATTGGGTGGCAAAAGTAAATGCCCCGTTTGCCGAGACACTCAGGTTGGCGCTGCCGTTATTCTGCAATACCACCGTGCCGGCAAGCCCGGTTATCGTGCCGCCTACGGAGAAGGTATTGCCGCCGCATGCGGCAAGCAACAGAACTGTCCAAAACATGGTGCTTTTCAGCATTTTGTTAATATCAGGATGCAATTTGTTTTTCCCCAAATTTCAGATGCTACTGGAAGCGCAACGCATCTATGGGTTTGAGCATGGATGCTTTGCGCGCCGGATACCAGCCGAAGAAGATGCCGACTGCCGCCGCCACTCCGAAAGCCATCACGATGGAAATCACGGTAACGACCACGTCCAGTCCTGTGATCTTGCCCACTATCAAAGCACCACCTATCCCGACCAGCACGCCGATCAGGCAACCGATGACCGAGATGATAATGGCCTCCAGCAGGAATTGCAGCAGGATATCCCGGCCGCGCGCACCGATGGCCATCCTGATCCCGATCTCGCGGGTGCGTTCGGTCACCGACACCAGCATGATGTTCATGATGCCGATTCCGCCCACCAGCAGCGAGATCGAGGCGATGGCACCCAGCATCAGCGACAGCACCTGGGTGGTTTCCGCCGCGGTATTCGCCATCGCGGTCAGGTTGCGCACGGAAAAATCGTCGTCGCTCCCCTCGCGAATATGGTGGCGCTGACGCAACAGTTCGTTCATCGCTTTTTCCGCTGCCGGCATTGCTTCGGCCGATGTCGCCTGAGCCATGATGAAACGTACCGTACCTTCAAACTGGCTGCCGAACAATTTGCGCTGTGCGGTGGTGACCGGCACCAGCACGGTGTCATCCTGATCGCGCCCGTCCAGGCTCTGTCCCTTGACTGCCAGCAGCCCGAGCACCAGGTAGGGGCTGTTCGAAATGCGTATGGTTTTACCCACCGGGTCATCGTTGCCAAACAGGTTTTCGGCCACCGTCTGTCCCAGCAGCGCCACGCGCGTGGCGGAACGTACGTCCGAATCGGTGAAACCGGAGCCGCTGGCAATTTCCCAGTTGCGCACGGTCAGGTAGCCCGGCGTAGTACCGTACACACGCGTACTCCAGTTGTTGGGACCGTATACCAGTTGTGCGGTACCCGGCACGGCAGGCGCGACCGCATTCAGCTCCGGCAACTCCCGCAATGCATCGGCATCGTCCACGGTCAGTGTCGGTGCCGCGCCGCCGCCCATGCGCGCACCGCCGGAAGTGGTGGAGCCGGACAGGATGATGAACAGGTTGCTGCCCATCGACTCGATGGAATTTGCCACTTTCTGCTGCACGCCCTGACCGATGGCCAGCATCATGATCACTGCACCCACCCCGATGACCATGCCGAGCATGGTCAGGATGGTGCGCAAGCGGTTCGCCCACATCGCCATCCAGGCTTCGCTGAGCATGGGGCCGATCACGATGTCGCCTCCAGATGGTGCGCTGCGGCATGTTCGACGGCACCGTCGTAGACGATGATGCCGTCGGACAGGCGTATCAGGCGCTGTGCATACGCGGCGATGTCCGGCTCATGCGTGATGAGCACGACGGTAATGCCGTCGCGCCGGTTCAACTCGCTGAACAACTCCATGATTTCCCGGCTGGTGTGCGTGTCAAGATTGCCGGTGGGCTCGTCTGCCAACAGCAGCTTGGGCTGGTTGACCAGCGCGCGCGCAATGGCCACGCGCTGCTGCTGTCCGCCGGATATCTGGTTGGGACGCGAGCGGCTGTATTGTCCGAGACCGACTTTCTGCAGCATTTCATTGGCACGCACCAGGCGCTCTGCACGCGGAGAACCGCGATAGATCAGCGGCAAGGCTACATTGTCTTCCAGACTGGCGCGCGGCAACAGATTAAAACCCTGGAACACAAAGCCGATCACCTGATTGCGCAACAGCGCGAGCTCGTCCCGGCTTTGCTTGTTCACATCGCGGCCGTTGAGCAGATAGTTGCCGCTGGTCGCCACATCAAGGCAACCGAGTATGTTCATCAAGGTGGACTTGCCGGAACCGGACGGGCCCATGATGGCAACGAATTCTCCCGGCATCACCGTGACCGACACGTCCTTGAGCACCGGCACCCTCCCGGCGTCGGTCACGTATTCCTTGTACAGCCGCTCGATATGGATGACGGAATCGGTGCTCATCGGATGTGCCCTAGAACAACCTCATGCCGGGACCGCGTTCTGATTTCGCGGATGACTGACTATCTGCAGTAATGACCGCATCCCCATCCTTGAGCTCTCCCTCCAGCACCTCGGTCATGCGGTTATCGGTGATGCCGACGGAAATGCGCACCGCTTTGGGTTGCCCCTTCTCTAATACATACACGGTGCCCATCGGGGTTGAGTCGCCTTTAGTGCGCCCCTCACTTCCGGGCTTGCTGCCACCATTGCGTGCCTTGTCCTTGCCGGTATCGGCAGGATGGAAACGCAACGCGGCATTGGGCACCATCAATACATCCTTGCGCTGTGCGACCACGATGTTGACATACGCTGTCATGCCCGGCATCAGCGCCTTATCCTGGTTTTCCACCGACACCACCACGTCGTAGGTCACCACGTTCTGGGATGTGGTCGGGATCAGACGCACTTGAAACACCTTGCCGTGAAAAGTCCGGTTGGGATAGGCATCCACCCGGAACGTGGCCATCTGTCCGACGCGGATGTTGCCAATGTCCGCTTCGGCGTAACTGGTGTCGATTTGCATATGCGACAAGTCCTGCGCGATCTTGAACAGGACCGGCGATTGCAGGGAGGCGGCCACGGTCTGGCCCACATCTACCTCGCGCGAAGCCACCACGCCGGATACCGGCGAACGGATCACGGTGTTGTCCAGATTCCGCTTGTCACGCACCACCTGGGCCTGAGCAACGGCAAATTGCGCCTCGGCTGCTTTCAGCGCCTGCACCGCAACGTCCAGATCCTGTCGCGTCACGTATTCCTGCGCGAACAATTCGCGCGCGCGCGCTTCGTTGGCTTTGGCCAGATCCAGCGACGCCTGGGCACTGGCAAGGTTTGCCTCGCTTTGCTGCAACTGTGCCCGATTCAGCGTCGGATCCAGTTCCAGCAATATCTGGCCCGCTTTGACTTTGCCGTTGAAGTCGGCATACAGTTTTTTGACGATACCGGAAACCTGGCTGCCCACGCTCACCAGCACCACCGGATTCAGCGTACCGTTCGCCGCCACGCTTTGCGTGATCTCTCCGTGCTCCAGCGTGACTGTCGTATAGCGTCCCGCAGTCGAGGCCTGCTTCGGAACAAGCCACCAGATCAGCGTCCCGATAACCAGCAGCGCTGCTGCCGCCATCCATATATTTTTCTTCGACATGTTTATGTGCATTGCAAAACTCCTGTTTGCGGCATGAAGGCGCCGCTATTCCCGATTCAATTTCCGGCTTCCAGCCGCGTCAGATCAAGCTGCCCGATGGCTTGCGCCAGCGCCAGCCGGCTGGCCTGGAAGTTATACAGCGCAGCCACGCGCTGCTGCCGTGCGCTGGCCAGCGTGCTTTGCGCGTTCAGTACATCCACGATGGACATGTTCGCCACCCCGGCCTTGTAGCGCCCCAGCGTCATGCGCTCGGATTGTTCCGCCGATACCACCAGATCGCTGGCTGCGATCAGCGACTGGCTGTTGGTCAGCAATGCCTGATAAGCCTTCCACACGTCCAGCGCAATCTGGTTGGCCAGCAGGTCGCGTGCCGCCACCTTGCCTTCCAGTTGATACTCGGCAGCACGGTTCTGGTAGGTATTGCGGGTTCCCGTGAACAAAGGGACGGTCAGCGTCACGCCGATACTGCTGCTGTTGCTATTGGGCGACCCGGATATGTTCCGGGTCCCGGTCGATGCGCCCAAAGTGACCGTGGGCAAGCCGGTCGAGCGGGTTGCCGTCAGTTGCGCTTCCGCGGCCTTGATCTGCGCCTCGGCAGCACGCAGGTCGGGGCGTTGCTGGCGCGCGTCCGCGATCAATTTCCCGATGTCTTGCTCAACGGCAGGATCGGGCATCGATTCCGGCAACGGCAGCAAGGAAAACGGCTGGCTGGCATCGAAGCCCATGGTATTGGCCAAAGTTCCCTGCGCGTTGCGCGCGTTGCCCTGTGCCGTGATCAGATTGAGCCGGGCCTGGGACAAGGCGGTCTGGGCCTGCAATTTATCTGCCGGCGTGGCCACGCCGGCCTTGTAACGCGCATCGGCGGCAGCAAGGCTTTCCTGGGCAGAAGCTGCGGCTACAATAAACGCTTCCACGCTGGCCCGTGCCGACAGCAAGGCGTAATAGGATTGCACCGCTGACAGGAAGTTGCTTTGCAGCGTCGCATCGCGCGTCGCATTCGCCGCCACCAGCAATTGTTTTGCGTTTTCCAGCGTGGCAGACCGCCCGCCGAAATCAAACAACAGGTAACTCGCGCTCAGGCTGGCACTTCGAGTATTGGAACGCGTGGTTGTCCCCGCAGAATTTGCAGTGCTGCGCGACGCATCCGCATGCGCCGACAAGCTCGGTAAATAGGCCGCCATGCCGACTCCGACATTCGCCGCCTGCGCGCGCGCATTGGCCCACAGCGAACGTGTCTGCGGGTTGTTGCACAAGGTCAGGTCGACCACGTCGGCCAGGGTCAAAGGTTTATTGATCTTGTCCCGTTCGCAACTACCGGAGTCTGCCGTTTGCGGGAAGGCGCCCGGCTCGACATACTCCATGGCCGACAGCGGATCGCTGGCGGCACGGGCTGCCAACGGCATCAGTAGTGCCGGGTACAGTAACAACAGGAGAATAAACCGGTATCGAGTCACGTTATCAGGCAAGTTGTTGTAGAGATTGTTTGTTCACAGTCTCTACCCTATAACAAAAATTACGAAATGGGTGCTTTGATACAATTTCTTACAATACGGGCAGAGAAATCATCCTGATATATCCGTGACACGCCCGGTCAGGCTTCATTTGGCAACACGTTTGATGACGCGTCCCAACGTCAACCCTTGCACCAGGATCGACCAGATCACTACGATATAGGTCACAAACAAAATCAGGTCTCTTTCAGGCGAGGGTGGCAACGACAGGGCCAGCGCGATCGAGATACCGCCTCTCAACCCACCCCAACTCAGAATGCGAATGGCCCCCTTGGAGAACGTACGAAACCTTCTCAGCACCATGACAGGCAGGCCGACACTGACGAACCTTGCCAGCAAAACAATTGCTATTGATGCAGCGCCCATTCCCAGATATCCCCACTTGAAACTGAGGATGATCATCTCGACCCCGATGAATACGAATAGCACCGCATTCAGCATCTCATCCAGAAGTTCCCAGAAAGAATCCAGATGGTTGCGCGTACGCTCGCTCATCGCGAATTCACGCCCGTGATTTCCGATCAGCAGCCCGGCGATGACAATGGCGATCGGCGCCGACACATGCAGATTCTCAGCAAGTACATAACCGCCCGCCGCCAATGCAAGCGTCAGCATGACCTCGACCTGATAGTTATCCACGGAGCGCAGCAAGAGAAACGTGGTGTATCCCATGGCCAGTCCAAGCAGGATGCCGCCTCCGGCTTCCAGCAACAGGTACATCGCCACACCCGAGACGGTCGGCTGCGTACCCTCCACTGCGATCGCGAATATCGTCAGGAAAATGACCACGCCGACACCGTCGTTAAAGAGTGACTCGCCGACGATTTTGATTTCAAGACTTTTGGCTGCATTCGCCTGCTTCAACAGACCCATTACGGCAATGGGATCTGTCGGTGAAATGAGCGCCCCGAAGAGCAGCGCATAGATGAACGATATTTCGACACCGATCAGGCGTCCGGCAAGCCAGAACAGGCCGCCGACCAGGAATGTGGATATCACAACCCCTGCGGTGGATAGCACGATGACCGGCCATTTCTGGCTTTTCAGGTCGGAGATGTCGACATGCAAGGCGCCTGCAAACAGCAGGAATGCCAGCATGCCGTGCAGCAAGACACTGGAGAAGTCGAAGGACGCGACGATCTGCGAAGCCTCTCTCAGGTCGATGACATGAATTTTTCCCAGCAGGATGAAAATGGCAGAAAGGATAATCCCGACAACCATCAGCCCCATCGTGGCAGGCAGTTTGATAAATCGATGATTCACATAATTTGCCAATGCCGAAAATACCAGCACCAGTGCAATCGTTTGAAATGTTGTCATATATTTAATTCTCCATCGCATTAAACGCGCGCCAAAGTGACAATTTACGAGTTCACTCAAAACTGTACACACTGCACAAAAATATCCCATCGAAATGAACAGCCCCGCAAAAGCGGGGCTGTTCACTATTCATCAACTTTTGCATCTACCCCATTTACAGGTGCAGAAGAAGCTGAAGGGCGCTACCTCATTGCTCAGCAGCAGGTGCAGTTGCCGAAGCTTCAGCAACCGGCACCAGCGCTTTCATGCTCAAACGCATGCGGCCCTTGTCATCCAGTTCCAGTACCTTGACCTTGACCACCTGGCCTTCTTTCAGGTGATCCGCAACGTTGGCAATGCGCTCATGCGAGATTTGCGAGATGTGCAACAGACCATCCTTGCCCGGCAGGATGTTGATCAGCGCGCCGAAGTCCAGCAGCTTGACCACCGGGCCTTCGTACACCTTGCCGACTTCGACTTCGGCCACGATGTCCTCGATGCGTTTCTTGGCCAGTTCGCCGGCGTCGCCGTTCACGCAGGCGATGGTGATGTTGCCCTCGTCGTCGATATCGATGGTTGTGCCGGTTTCTTCGGTCAGCGCGCGGATCACCGCTCCGCCCTTGCCGATCACGTCGCGGATCTTCTCCGGATTGATCTTCATCTTGATCATGCGCGGCGCGAAATCGGAAACTTCCGGACGCACGGCCGGCATCGCCTCTTTCATGATGCCAAGGATATGCAGACGGCCTTCCTTGGCCTGGCTCAGCGCGACCTGCATGATTTCCTTGGTGATGCCGTTGATCTTGATGTCCATTTGCAGGGCAGTAATACCCTGGTCGGAACCGGCCACCTTGAAGTCCATGTCGCCCAGGTGATCTTCGTCGCCCAGAATGTCAGTCAGCACCGCAAAACGACCGCCGTCCTTGATCAGGCCCATGGCGATACCTGCCACGTGTGTTTTCACCGGCACGCCCGCATCCATCAGCGACAGGCAACCGCCGCACACGGAAGCCATGGAACTGGAACCATTGGACTCGGTGATCTCGGATACCACGCGAATTGCATAGCCGCATTCTTCTTCGCTCGGCAGCACCGCAACCAGTGCACGCTTGGCCAGACGACCGTGGCCGATCTCGCGGCGCTTGGGCGTACCCACACGGCCGGTTTCACCGGTGGCGTACGGGGGGAAGTTGTAGTGCAGCATGAAGCGGTCGGTGTACTCGCCTTCCAGTGCATCGATTTTCTGTGAATCGCGCATGGACCCCAGCGTCGCAATCACCAGCGCCTGTGTCTCACCGCGCGTGAACAGCACCGAGCCATGGGCACGCGGCAACACGCCGGTACGGATGGTGATCGGGCGCACGGTGCGTGTATCGCGACCGTCGATGCGCGGTTCACCGCTCAGGATCTGGCCGCGCACGATCTTGGCTTCCAGGGCACCAAACAATTCGCCGATCTGGTTGCTGGAGACGTTCTCGAATTCCGGTGTGGCCAGGGCTTCGAGGGTCTTGGCGCGAATCGCTTCGACTTGATGGGTACGCGCCTGTTTTTGGCGCACGGCATAAGCAGCCTTCAGGTCGTTCTCGGCCAAAGCGGAAATTTTGGCAATTAGCGCCTCGTTCTTGGCGGCAGGCGTCCAGTCCCAGTCGTCCTGGCCGACTTCATCCGCCATTTCATTGATCGCATTGATCACGGCCTGCATTTGCTCGTGGCCGAACACCACGGCACCCAGCATGATTTCTTCCGACAACTCATGTGCTTCGGATTCGACCATCAATACGGCTTTTGCTGTTCCCGCGACAACCAGATCCATCTGCGAGGTCACCAGTTCATCCTTGGTCGGATTCAACAGGTATTGACCGTTGGCATAGCCCACGCGCGCAGCGCCGATGGGGCCATCGAAGGGAATGCCGGAGATCGCCAGCGCGGCGGACGCGCCGATCATGGCCGGAATATCGGCATCAATTTGCGGATCGGACGACATCACGGTCGCCACGATTTGCACTTCGTTGTAGAAGCTTTCCGGAAACAGCGGACGCAGCGGACGGTCGATCAAGCGCGAGGTCAGAATTTCCTTCTCGCTCGGACGGCCTTCGCGCTTGAAGAAACTGCCGGGGATTTTGCCTGCGGCATAAGTGCGTTCCTGGTAATCGACGGTCAGCGGAAAAAAGTCCTGATCGGGTTTGGCATCCTTGCGGCCCACCACGGTGACCAGCACCACGGTGTCGTCCAGGCTGACAATGATGGCGCCGCTGGATTGGCGCGCGATCTCGCCGGTTTCCAGTGTCAATTGATGTTTGCCGTAGCTCAGGGTTTTTTTATAGTGACTCAAGATAGCTCTCTCCAATGTAATTGCGTGACCGAGTGGTCGTTACCAGCGTGGCGAAATGACATCCAAAACGAAGCGGGCCGCATACGCGACCCGCTTGTGTACTTTATATTACTTGCGCAGTTCCAGACGCTGGATCAGTTCTTTGTAACCGGCTTCATTCTTGCTCTTCAGGTAGTCCAGCAGCTTGCGGCGGCGACTCACCAGGCGCAACAGGCCACGACGCGAGTGGTGATCCTTGTTATGTTCCTTGAAATGCTCGGTCAGATAGTTGATACGTGCCGTCATCAGGGCTACTTGAACTTCCGGCGAACCTGTATCGCCCTTGGCGCGCTGATAGTCAGTAACGATCTGCGATTTTTGTGCGGCGGTAATAGACATTTAGACTTCTCTCTCCAATAAAAAGTGCGGCATTCTACCCCCGAATGGGGTGTCCGCTCAAGTTGATTCGCGCTTTGCGGCCGCTTTGGCCACGCTGGAAAGCAGGCGGCTCGGCGCCAGCCGCCCGCCCGCCAGTTCGCCCAGCCCGATAAAGCAGCCTGCGGCATACAAACGCCGCTTCCCGTCCGGGTGGCTGTCGCTCAGGCCCAATCTCTGGCCTTGGGCCAGCCGGCCGGCCTGAACCTCATCCAGCTCCAGGCTGGGCAGGTTCTGCACCAGCCGGTCCAGCGGCATCAGGCAGGCATCGCGCGGCACCTCGTCCATTGCCTCCAGTTGCGTCAGGGTATAAGCATCGTCCAGGCTGAATTCGCCTATTCCGGTGCGGCGCAAGGCGATCAGATGGCCGCCGCAACCCAGTTTTTCGCCAATATCCTCGGCCAGCGTGCGGACATAGGTTCCCTTGCTGCACAGCACGCTGAACTCCAGTTCATTGCCCTGCAGCCGCTCCAGCGTCAGTTCGCGGATAAATACCGTGCGCAATTCGCGCTCCACGGTTTCGCCCTTGCGAATGTACTCGTACAGCGGCTTGCCCTGAAATTTGATGGCGCTGTGCATGGGCGGAAGCTG
>JAHJNJ010000026.1 GCA_018820925.1 Gammaproteobacteria bacterium
GCCCACGCTGTCGGTTGAGATTGGTTCCGCGTGGGCACACAAGACGTGCCCACCCTACGCAAACCACTCAAGGTTTCAAAAAATCACTCCGCATCCGGTAACGCTGCCGGATGTTCCAGTTCCACCTGCTCGATACTGATAAAGCGTTTCGAAATCTTCTGGCTGGTGGTGCGCACGTCCTGCGCGTCTTCATGCGCCTGGCGGATGTGATCCGCCAGCTTCTTCATGCGCTCGTCGAAACGGCCGAATTCCTTGCCCAGCTTGCCCAGTTCATCCTTGATGATGTGCACCTGCTTGCGCGTCTCCACATCTTTCATCACCGCGCGTGCCGTATTCAGCACCGCCATCAGCGTGGTCGGCGACACGATCCACACGCGGCGCTGCATGGCGTAGTCCACCACGTCGGAATGATGCGCATGGATTTCGGCAAACACCGCCTCGGCGGGGATGAACATCACCGCGCCGTCCGAGGTGACCTCCGGGATAATGTATTTGCTGGAGATATCTTCCACATGCTTTTTGACATCGGCCTTGAATTGTCGTTCAGCGACCAGTCTCTCGGCAGGGCTGGCCGCATCGAACATGCGGTGATAGTTTTCCAGCGGAAACTTGGAATCCACCGCCACCATGCCGGTCGGCTCGGGCAACTTCAGCACGCAGTCGGCGCGGCTGCCGTTGGGCAGGGTGTATTGCATTTCGTAGGCTTGCGGTGACAGGATGTTGCGTACCAGCCCTTCCAGTTGCACTTCGCCGAACGCCCCGCGCGAGCGCTTGTCACCCAGCAGTTCCTGCAAGCTCACCACATTCGTGGTCAAGCCGTCGATCTTCTTCTGCGCCTCGTCGATGGTCGCCAGCCGCGCCATCACGCTGATAAAGGTGTCATTGGTCTTCTTGAAGCCCTCGTCCAGGCGCTCGTTCACCTTGCCGCCGATCTGCTCCAGGCGGCCATCCACTGTCTTGCTCAGCATTTCGATGCTGTTGCGCAGATGCTGCGAGGCGTTGTTGAACGATTCCTGGATGAGTTTCTGATCGGCACGGCCCTGCTCGGCCAGTTTCTCCAGCATCTGCGCCAGCATTTCGGTGCGCAAGGCAGCGATGGCCTCGCGCGTTGCGCGCAGTTCCTCGCCCACGGCGGAACGCAGCCGTTCCGACTCCGCCGCCTGCGCCGCGATCAGGCGGTCGCCCTGCTTGTTCAGGCCGTCGTTGAGGTCGGTAAGCATGGCGCGATGCTGCTGCTCCAGCACTTGAGCGGCGCGCGCAGGCTGGCGCCACTGCAGCGCCAACAGCACGATGAGCAGCACAACGGCAACAACGGACAGGATTTCCAGCATGGTTGTTTGGGGAAATTGGATCAGGGCGCAGTATAAACCATCGCCAGTCGGGTGAAACGACAAGGGATGCCGAGCGTCCCTTGTCACTCCATCCTTGCGCAAGCCACTCCGCTGCTTCGGCTGTACGCCTATTTGACTTTCAACGCACCCTTCAAGAACGCCAGACCTTCATCCCACGACGCCTTGTCGGCAGCGGCATCATAGGCCAGAGGCAGTTTGAACTCCTGCCCGAACTTGTCCGCTTCCGGATTGGTGAATGCGTGTTTGGCGCCCGGATAGGTCACGGCCTTGTAGCTCACGCCGGCCTTGTCCATCTCCTGGCGGAAGGCAGCGACCTGCTCCGCCGGGATCATCGGATCGGCTTCGCCGGTGAAGCTGGCCACGCGCGCCTGGACTTTGCCGGCTTCGGCCGGTGTCGCGGTCTTCAGGCTGCCGTGAAAACTCACCACTGCCTTGAGCGGCTCGCCGATGCGCGCCATGTTGAGCACTACCGAACCGCCGAAGCAGTAGCCGATGGCGGCGATGTTGCCCGCATCCACCGTGGCTTCCTTGCTGATCAGCGTGTATGCGGCATCGAATCTGGATTTGGCCAGCGCTGCGTTCTTCGACACTTCACTGGCGAATTTGCCCGCATCGTCCGGGTGGTGCGCCTGTTTGCCGTCGCCGTACATATCCACTGCCAGCGCCGTATAGCCCTGCTCCGCCAGCATGCGGGCGCGCTTGCGCGCGTATTCGTTGTGCCCCCACCATTCGTGTACCACGAGGATGCCGGGACGTTTGCCTTTCACGGCATCGTCGTAAGCGATGTAGCCTTTGAGTGTGGTGCCGTTGGCGTTATAGCTGACTTCTTTTCCCTGCACGGCGGCCTGGGCTGCCACGGCAGCAAACATGAGTCCGATGAAAAATATCAAGGATTTCATGGTTATTCTCCTGCTGTGAATGGAGAATCAGTATAGATATATAGGTTGAAATGACAAGGGACGCCGAGGCGTCCCTTGTTGTTGCGTTCATTTGAAGATCACTCCGCCGCGCGCATCGCCTTTTTGCGGTCGAATTCTTTCAGGAAACGTTTGCGGATACGGATGGACTTCGGCGTCAGTTCCACCAGTTCGTCGTCGTCGATGAACTCGACAGCCGATTCCAGCGTCAGCTTGATCGCGGTCGTCAAACGCACCGCTTCGTCCGTGCCGGAAGCGCGCACGTTGGTGAGTTTCTTGCCCTTGATCGGGTTGACGTTCAAATCGTTATCGCGCGTATGGATGCCAATGATCATGCCTTCGTACAGCTTGTCGCCCGGCACCACGAACATGCGGCCGCGATCTTCCAGGTTCCACAGGGCATAAGCCACGGCTTCGCCGTCTTCCGCCGAAATGAGCACGCCGTTGTGGCGTCCAGGCAAATCAGCCTTGACCGGACCGTAGTCGTCGAACACGTGGCTGATCAGCCCGGTGCCGCGCGTCATGGTCATGAAGTCGGACTGGAAGCCGATCAGGCCACGCGCCGGGATGTGGTATTCCAGACGGGTGCGGCCCTGGCCGTCGGATTCCATGTTGGTCAATTCGCCGCGACGGCGACCGATCTCTTCCATCACCGCACCCTGATGTCCGTCTTCCAGGTCGATGCTCAGGTTCTCATACGGTTCGCATTTCTCGCCGTTGATCTCCTTGTAAACCACGCGCGGCTTGCCCACGGCCAGCTCGAAGCCCTCGCGGCGCATGGTTTCCAGCAAAATGGTCAGGTGCAATTCGCCACGACCGGAAACGCGGAATACGTCGGCATCGGCCGTGTCTTCGACCTTCAGCGCAACGTTGGTCAGCAATTCCTTGGTCAGGCGATCGCGGATCTGGCGGCTGGAAACAAACTTGCCTTCGGTACCCGCCAGCGGCGAGCTGTTCACCATGAAGTCCATGGTCAGCGTCGGCTCGTCCACCAGCAGCATGGGCAGGCCGACTGGATTGTCCTTGTCGCAAATGGTGACGCCGATGCCGATCTCGTCCAGGCCGGAAATGATGATGATGTCGCCCGCTTCGGCGCTCTCCACCGCCACGCGCTCCAGCCCCTGGAAACCCAGTACCTGGTTGATACGGCCGGAGCTGACCTGCTTCTCATGGTTCATCACCACCACGTTCTGGCCGGGCTTGATTCGCCCGTTCAACACACGGCCAATGCCCAGACGTCCGGTGAAAGTAGAGTAGTCGAGTGCGGCCAGTTGCAGTTGCAGCGGCGCTTCGGGATCGCCGGGCGGCGTCGGCACATGCGTCAATACGGTCTCGAACAACGGCTTCATGTCCGCAGCCGATCCGCCGCTGGACGGGGCATCCTTCAAATCCATGCAGGCCCAGCCATTCAGGCCGGAAGCATAAATGACCGGAAAGTCGAGTTGCTCGTCGGTTGCGCCAAGTTTGTCGAACAGATCGAAAGTCTGGTTCAGCACCCAGTCCGGGCGCGAGCCGGGACGGTCGATCTTGTTGATCACGACGATGGGCTTCAAACCCAGCGCCAGCGCTTTCTTGGTCACGAAACGGGTTTGCGGCATCGGGCCTTCCACCGCATCCACCAGCAGCAGCACGCCGTTCACCATACCCAGCACGCGCTCCACCTCGCCACCGAAATCGGCGTGTCCCGGTGTGTCCACGATATTGATGTGGGTGCCTTCGTATTCGATGGCGGTGTTCTTGGCCAGAATGGTGATGCCGCGCTCTTTTTCCAGATCGTTGTTGTCCATCACGCGGATTTCCAGTTTCTGGTTGGCGCGGAAGGTGCCGGACTGGCGCAGCAACTGGTCAACCAGTGTGGTTTTGCCGTGGTCAACGTGGGCAATGATGGCGATGTTACGGAGGGCGCGGGACATGTCTGTACTACCTGTGCAGGATTCAAAGGGCGCGCATTCTAGCACAGAGGACGAAAGCAAATATGACAACTGTAAGCAGGCTAAATGCACCCGGTTGCGGCACGCAGATTTGGTCTGCTACAGCGGCTTCGCCGTACAGGTTATTGATCCGGCACGGTGAAGTCTTGACTCAATCGGTCTAAACGGATGTCGCAAGTTTCAAGCAGGGTGCGCTTGCGCACCATTTTGCTCTGGTGCGCAAGCGCACCCTACAACTGCCGAATTCAAACTTCACCTGGCCGGATCAATAGTATCCGGTCAATCCCTGCCCGTAGAACGGTGGTCTGCGCCGGTTCAGCCACTCCAGCATGATGAGCTCGTCATCTGTGTGGTTGATGACCTTGGCGTTCGCCATGGACGGCATGCCCTTGTCGCGATGGATATTGACAGGGTGATCGTGGTGCCGGGTTTCGATACGCACAACCCGTCCGGGTTCCGCGTTCGGCTCGATCTCGGCAGTGCCGTAGCAGAGACAGAAATACACATTTTCCGGCTCCGCCTCAATGTAGCACGCGGTGCCGCGAATACCGATGACGGCGGTGGGAACCACCAATCGTTTCTTGCCTGGTCCAAACACCGACAGTATCCTGCCGCTAACGACACGGAAGAACTCTTTCGTCGCCTCCTTGCCAAACTGCACCACGCTGTCGCTGCGTTGCAGGAAAGCATTCCTGTCCATGACATAAATGGCCTCGCCATCCGCACCGGTCGTAACCTTGTCGCCCGGTAGCACGGGCTGTCCCTTCCGCGCCAGTATGCCGTTGATGCGGACTTCGCCCTTTATCTTGTGCATGCCCTGCACGCCGGCGTAGTTTCCGGCGGCAAGCGCAGAACGGATCAGGCCGGGAATCCCCATGCCCGACAGCAGTCCCAGTGTCGATAATTGCTGTAACAAACGGCGGCGTGATCTATTCATGGTGGATCTCTCGCTGGTTATCCGGAACAGGGAGCCTCCTGTTTCTCTTGCCGGATATTATCAGACTGGCCGGACTGCAGGCAGTTCGCCCCGCAGTCCGCCAAATCCGGAAAACCTGCATCTGGCGCTGGCTTGTTGCGTTCTCGGCCACGCTCACTCCATTGAAATACGGGGGCCTGCGCCGCGCCGGGGCAGCGGAAAAAATTTCAAGGGGGCTGGAAGCCCACTTCGGCGAAATGCACCCGGTTACGCCCTGCAGACTTGGCCTGGTACATGGCACTATCGGCCAGTCTGATCAGGTTTTCCTGGGAAGCGCCGTGATTATTGAACAACACCACGCCGATACAGGCAGTGCAGCGATGTTCGACGATGCGCGTCTCCCGCCCGCCCTCTTTCAGCACCGGCAAGCGGTAAATCTCGCCCACCGTCTGGCGTATCTTTTCGGCAACCATGCCTGCCTGTTTGATCGATGCTGTTTTATCGGCGTCCAATTCGCTCAGCATCACCACAAACTCGTCGCCGCCAAAGCGCGCGACGGTATCGACTTCACGCACGCAACTGTTGATGCGGCGCGCCACTTCCACCAGCAGGATATCGCCCACATCGTGACCATGCTCGTCGTTGAGCGGTTTGAAATTGTCCAGATCGATGAACATCAACGCTGCATAACGGTTGTTGCGCCTGCAGGCGGAGAGCACCTGGGCAAAGCGATCCTGCAGCAGGCGCCGGTTGGGCAATTTCGTCAGTGCGTCGTAAAAAGCCAGATTGCGGATCTGCTCTTCGGCCAGCTTGCGCTCGGTGATATTGCGCGTCACACCCAACATGATCAATTCGCCGGAATCGTTCTGGGTGTAACGGGTCGTTACTTCCGTCCACACTTTTTCGCCGTTACGGCAGTACTGCTCCACCTCGTCGGTATAGGTATGTTCTCCCTCCGCACCGCTCAAAAACAATTTTTTTCGCTCTGCTGTCCAGCCCCGAACATCGGCTTGCGATTTGGGTGTCAGCAATTGTTCGACCGGTTGCTCCATCACCTCCTCGGCGGTATAGCCGAGCAGTTTCACCACCGACGGGCTCATATACACCCACTTGTTCGTTTCCAGATTCACGATCCAGATCACGTCGGAAATGTTATCGGCCAGGAAACGGTATCTGGCCTCACTTTCATTAACCATGATTTTTTGCTGATCGAGCACATCCAGCATGCGATCCAGGTGGCGCGCCAGCACGCCGATTTCGTCTGCGCGCCCGGTATCCGAGCGCCGCCTGCCCCAGCCGTGTTCGACTGCCGCCGCAACATGCATGAGGTGATTCAGGCCACTTGTCAATCGCCGCGCCAAAAACAACGCGATGAGCGACACCGTAAATACCGCAACCAGCATGAACTCGATCCACATCCGGGTAAGCGCGGCCAGGTTCGCATTGACTGTATCCCGCGTCATCTCGACCCGCACCCAGCCCAGCAGGTGGCCTTCGGCCATCACCGGATGAGCGATAACGATCAGACCCGCCTGATTCACCAGCACGACCTGTTCCCTGTTGGCGGAAGCCAGCATGTCGCGGCTCACCTTGTCGGTCACAAAAAATCCAACCTCATCCGGATTGGTTGAAGCCAGCACTTCGCCGTGCGTATTCAGGAAGTAGGCGCGCTGCAAATCCCGCGTCCTGGCGAAGCCCTGCACCACCTCCTGCAGACCCACCAGGTCGTTTGCCAATGCCCATGAAGTTCCGCTGATGGCAAGCGCATGCGCCAGCGAGGACGCGCGCTCTTCAGAAGATTGATAGAGATCCTGCCGTTGTTGTTCCAGTATCAGGTAGCCGAAACCCAGCATAAGCGCGAGCGATGCCAGCGCGAAGCCCAGAATCAGCTGTCTTCGAATGGAGCCCCGCCACAGCCTGTTGATGTATTTTCCGGTATTCATCAGTATTCGATTTGCCGCACAGTTTCGGAAAACGTCTTCAAATATTGCTGAACCGGTTTGTATGTATTATCGGTCGCATACTCGAAGCGGGTGATTCCCATTCTTTCCAGCATGGCCCGGCCTTCTTCAGTCCGGCCCAGTTCGACCAATGCCCGGCCCACTTTCACGACCAACGTGGGCGGGACATCATCCCGCACCACCCAGCCGTTGTTGGGCAGCGTCCCGGTCTGCCACTTCACCTCAAGCTGCGCCGCCATCTCCGGATTTTCCTGCTGAAAGGTCTTCCACGGCACGGGCCAGGTCGCCCCCGCCGCCACATGGCCGCGCAGCACATTCATGATGGACGATTCCTGCGAGCCGACATAAAGATTCTCTATGTCGCGATTCACGTCAATGCCGTGCGTTTGCAAATAGTATTGGGGCATCATGGTCGCGGCGAGTGCCGTCAACGCAGGATAGGAAACCTTCTTGCCTTTCAGGTCGCTCACCTGGCGGATTCCGCTGTCCTTGCGCACCAGGATAATGCCGCGAAACATCTCGTCATTTCCCATTTTGCCGAACACGCGGTAACCGTATTTGAGCGAACGCACGGTCTGGTAAGGATTGGGCATGGCAAAATCGAAGTGTCCGCCGTACAGCTTCTTGTCGAATTCTTCATAATTGCGCGATGCTTCCAGCCGGAAGTGCGCTTGGGGAATGCGGGCATTGAGGTAGTCGATGACGGGGCCGTAGACCTCCAGCAGACGCTTGGGGTTATGCAGCGGATGGATACCCACGATGTATTCTTTGGGCGCATCCGCACCCCGTGGTGAGAACGTGGGGTGGTAGGTTTCTTCCTGTTGTTTGCCGCAGCCGACAATGAACAATGCAGCAAGTACCGCCATGATCCATTTCATCTGAAGTTCTCCCCGAACGCGGATCAGCTGTATAACTCATTAACCTGTAAGCGAAATATACTCGCATTACTTTTGGCGGCAAAATTCATCACTTAACCTGTGCCCCGCATAACATAATGCTGGCTTTTATTTTCTTGCTGAGTATAATGCGCGCCTTGTCGCCCCAAGGGCGGCATTGAGTTCATCGTTTTCTGACCCTCTGGCATCTCTGTTTTATTCTGGATGCGCCAAGCTTCACCGGTTAGCGACGATGTTTTGTTTGCGCCGGTAGAGGTATTTAGTATTTCCCCCTACTGAATTTCATTGTGTGGCCCCAAGGCCGCGCATGCGCTGTATCTTAAAAAAATTAAGGAACAACTGTGTCTGATAAAACCATAACGACTGCTGTACCCGCGATTGACGAAAACGCGATCACTTTTGCCTCTCTGGGCCTGGCCCCGGCCATTCTGAAAGCCGTGGAAGATGCGGGCTACACCGTGCCTTCTCCCATTCAAGCCGAAGCGATTCCCCAGGCAATGGCCGGGCATGACCTGATGGCCTCCGCCCAGACCGGCACCGGCAAGACCGCCGCTTTCATCCTGCCCGCTCTGCAAAAACTGTCCGTCGAATCCGCCGTGCGAGGCAAAGGCCCGCGCGTTCTGGTGTTGACTCCGACCCGCGAACTGGCACAACAAGTGTCCGACGCCGCCAACAAGTACGGCAAGAACATGCGCGTCAAGGTGGTGAGCATCCTCGGCGGCATGCCCTACCCGCTGCAAAACAAACTGCTGTCCGGTTTCGTGGACATCCTGGTGGCGACACCGGGCCGTCTGATCGACCACATCGAACGCGGCCGCATCGACTTCTCGCGCCTCGAGATGCTGGTGCTGGACGAAGCAGACCGCATGCTGGATATGGGCTTCATCGACGACGTGGAACGTATCGCCGCTGCCACACCGGCCACGCGCCAAACCCTGCTGTTCTCGGCCACACTGGAAGGCGCGATCGGCAACCTGGCAATGCGCCTGCTGAAGAGCCCGAAACGCATCAGCGTTGCTGCCGCGCAAGCGCGTCACGAAAATATCGAACAACGCTTGATGTACGTGGACGACATGGCGCACAAGAATCGCCTGCTCGACCACCTACTGCGCGATGTTGACCTGAACCAGGCACTGGTATTCACCGCCACCAAGCGCGATGCCGACTCGCTGGCGGATGAACTTTCCGCCGCCGGTCACGCTGCCGCTGCCCTGCACGGCGACATGAACCAGCGCGAACGCAACCGCACCCTGCTCAACCTGCGTCGCGGCAATGTGCGCGTACTGGTCGCTACCGACGTTGCCGCGCGCGGCATCGACGTGGCCGGCATCACGCACGTCATCAACTTCGACCTGCCAAAGTTTGCCGAAGACTACGTGCACCGCATCGGCCGTACCGGCCGTGCCGGCGCATCCGGAATCGCTGTTTCCTTCGCTTCCAACCGTGATGCGATGCACCTGAAAAAGATTGAGCGCTTCACCGGCCAGCCCATCAAGGCGCATACGGTTGAAGGCATGGAGCCGAAGTTCAAGCCGCGTCCCGCATCGAACGCACCTCGCGGCGGCGCCCCTCGCGGCAACGGTGGCGGCTTCAGCAACCGCAACAACAATGGTGGCGGTTATGCCGGTCGCAGCAATCCTTCGACAGGCTCAGGACAGGCTCGTAGTGGATTCAACCGACATGCAGCACCGGACAGCCGTCATGAGCATTCGCAAGACCAGCGCCGCGAAGGCCACAAGCACAGCCGCTTCAGCAACGATGCGCAACCGCGCAGCGGCTATACGAACGGCAACGTGAATGGCAATGTAAGCGGCAATCGCGCCCCTGCCCATCACGCGCCTTCGCATCATGCGCCTGCGCATCGCACGACAGCCCCCGCCGGTGCCCCGCGCCGTCCGCAAGGCACCAGTTTCTCCCTGGGACGCGGGCATAACAGCACCAACGGCAATAAACGCTAAGCCTGACGGCAAGGCGCAACGAGAAAGGCACGCTCGACGCGTGCCTTTTTTATTGACGGGCCATGCGCTTGATGTTGTGCTCGTGCGTTGTATCCTCTATCCTCACATCCGTACGCTATTCCATTACAAATCATGTCCATCAGTATCAAGACCCCGCAGGAAATCGAAAAAATGCGCATCGCCGGGCGTTTGGCCGGAGAGGTGCTGGATTACATCACCCCTTTTGTACAAGCGGGTATCACCACCGAAGAGCTGGACAAACTGTGCCATGACTACATGGTGAAAGAACAAGGCTGCATTCCCGCGCCGCTCAACTACGCGCCGGGCGGACATATGCCCTATCCGAAGTCCATCTGCACTTCGATCAACCATCAGGTCTGTCACGGCATCCCCAGTGACAAGAAACTGAAAAACGGCGATATCGTGAACCTGGATGTCACGCCGATCAAGGATGGCTGGCACGGCGATACCAGCCGCATGTATTACGTCGGCGAACCGTCCATTCAGGCCAAACGTTTGTGCGAGGTCACCTACGAGGCGATGTGGCGCGGCATCCGTGTGGTCAAAGCGGGCGCCTATCTGGGTGATATCGGCCAGGCCATCCAGACCTTTGTCGAAGGCAAGGGCTACAGCGTGGTCCGTGAATTCTGCGGGCACGGCATCGGCAGCAAGTTTCACGAAGAACCGCAAGTCCTGCATTACGGCAAAGCCGGCACAGGCGTGAAACTGGAAGCGGGCATGATCTTCACCATCGAACCGATGGTCAATGCCGGCAAAGCCGGCATCAAGCAACTGGGCGACGGCTGGACCGTGGTCACCAAAGACCACAGCCTGTCCGCGCAATGGGAACACACCATCCTGGTCGCCCCGACCGGCTTTGAAGTGCTGACCCTGTCCGCCGGTTCCCCGCCTGTACCCGCGTGACCTCGAATACAATGAAGACCATCTCTGAAATCAGGGACAGTCTGCGCCTTGCGCGCCGCAAGCTGCAGGAAAGCTATACAACCCGTCACCAACCTGCGCGTCACCTGCATGCCCACACCAGGATAGTCGACGAGCATCTGCGCATGGTGTGGCAATTGCTGGCCATGCCGCCCGAGCTCGCTTTGGTTGCGGTGGGCGGTTATGGACGCACCGAGCTTTTTCCAAAATCCGACATCGACCTGCTCATCCTGCTGCCGCAGCAACCCGATGAACAGTTGCAACAACGCCTGCAGGAACTGGTCGGCAATTTGTGGGATATCGGACTGGAAGTCGGCCATAGCGTACGTACCATCGGCGACTGTATGGCCGAGTCTTCGGACGTGACCGTGCAGACCAACCTGCTGGAAGCCCGCCACATCACCGGCAGTTATCCCCTGTTTGCCGAAATGCGTGAAACGCTTTCCGAACACCTGAACCGGCGCGCCTTCTATCTGGCCAAGGTGAAAGAACAGGAACAGCGCCACACGCGTTTTCTCGACACCGACTACAACCTGGAGCCGAACCTCAAGGAAAGTCCCGGCGGCTTGCGCGATCTGCAGACCGTATTGTGGATCGCCCGCGCCAGCGGATTCGGCGATACCTGGCGCAAGCTGGCCGAGGCAAAACTGATCACCGCGCAGGAAGCAACAGTCATCGCGCGCCACGAAAACCTGCTGCAAACCTTGCGCATCCGCCTGCACTACCTGGCCGGCCGGCGCGAAGACCGCATCCTGTTCGATTTCCAGACCGAACTGGCCGAGCAGATGCATATCGAAGCGACCGAAACGCGCCGCGCCAGCGAACACCTGATGCAGCGCTACTACCGCACCAAGCGCGCAGTGCTGCAACTCAATGCCGTGCTGCTGGAGAATCTGCATACCCATCTGTTCCCGGAAGGCGCCACAATTCGCCCGCTCAACGAACGCTTCCTGGCACGCGACAACCTGCTTGAGGTGCGCGACGACACGTTGTTCGAACACGACCCATCGGCCATTCTGGAAAGTTTCCTGCTGATGGAACAGCACCCGAGCCTGACCGGATTTTCCGTGCCGACCGCGCGTGCGCTGCTGCGCGCGCGCCCGAGAATCGACGCCGCATTCCGCCGCAACCCGCATAACCGCGAGCTGTTCATGAAGATACTGCGCCAGCCGCAGGGCATCACCCACGTGCTGCGGCGCATGAGCCGCAACGGCATCCTGGGACGATACCTGCCCGCCTTCGGCCGCATTGTGGGCCAGATGCAGCACGACTTGTTCCACGTCTATACCGTGGACGAACACATCCTGATGGTGGTGCACAACGTGCGCTGTTTCGCGCTGGAAAAACACGCGCATGAATTCCCGCTGTGCAACAAGCTGATGAAGGATTTTGCGCGGCCCGAAGTGCTGTATATCGCCGCGCTGTTCCACGACATCGCCAAAGGCCGCGGCGGCGACCATGCAACAAAGGGACGTGTCGACGCGGCGCGTTTTTGCAAACAACATGGCCTGACCAGGGAAGATAGCGAGTTGGTGGTGTGGCTGGTTCAACACCACCTGCTGCTTTCCTCCACCGCACAATCCAAGGATTTGTCGGACCAGGACATCATCGCAGCCTTCGCACAAAACATTCCGAACGACCGCTATCTGGTCGCACTGTATCTGCTCACCGTGGCCGACATTCGCGGCACCAGCCCGAAAATCTGGAATGTGTGGAAAGGCAAATTGCTGGAAGACCTGTTCTGGTCAACCCGGCGTTTCATGGTGGGCGGCAAGGTCGCCAACCTGGTCGGCGAAGTGCGCCGTCTCGCCGCCGAAACGCTGAACCTCTACGCTGTCAATCCCGAAGCATACGAACTGCTGTGGGCACAACTGGATGCTGAATATTTCCTGCGCCACGAGCCGCATGAAATCGCCTGGCATACCCGGTTGTTGTCGCATCGCGTAAACAGCGCAACACCCGTCGTCAAGGCGCGCTTGAGCCGTATCGGCGAAGGCCTGCAAGTGCTCGTCTATACGCCGGACAAACCCTACCTGTTCGCGCGCATTTGCAGCTTCTTCGCCCACATGAGCTACAACATCATGGAAGCCAAGGTGCACACCACCCATCACGGCTACGCGCTCGACAGCTTCCTGGTGATGGATGCGAACAATGAAAAGACCGTCTATCGCGACGTGATGAATTTCATCGAATACGAACTGGCCCAGCAACTGACCAGCGACGCACCGCTGGCGACACCAGGCGTCGGCAGGGTCAGCCGCCAGTTCAAACACTTCCCCATCGCCCCGCAAGTCATCATCGCCCGGGACGAAAAAGGCCGCCATACCCTGTCCATCGTGGCCGGCGACCGCACCGGCCTGCTGGCACGCATCGCCTACCTGCTGGCGCAGCATCACATCGAACTGCGCAGTGCCAAGATCAATACCCTGGGTTCCCGCGCCGAAGACACGTTCTGGATCAGCGGCGAAGCACTGGATAGACCGCAGGAAGTAGATGGACTGCGCAAGGCTTTGCAGATACAGCTCGCCTGATGCGATCCTGAACTGGAAGTACCTGTCCGGAATCGCCAAAAGCTGTCGTTCGTCACACCGGCCTGATCAATACACATCATTATTTCCGGCTTATACCCATAGCGGCCAAGGTGTGGTTCAATGTGCCCGGAATATTCAATATTGCGAGGTTGCTAATGAATCAACTGGTTATCGAGAATCTGCGCGCCTCACTATTTTTAATAATACTGACCGTTAAGTCCGTTTAATAACAGTAGGGCCAAGAATATGTACAAATTCATCGGTCGACATGCCCCGGTAGTCATTGCACTTGTTTTCTCTAGTTTCGTATTAATCGCAGGCGCATGGCTGGCATGGCAATGCAACCCAGCTTGGTTAAATAGAGCAGGTGCATTAATCATCATCGCTGGCGTGCTGCTTGGAGCATCTAGATTTTACGAATGGGTTCAGCAAAAAATAGCTGACTTCGTTCAAGCAAACTACGATTCCATCGCAAACGATGCGCTGACTGTCATAGAGGCGGAGAGAACTAAACCCTTTGATGAAGCCGATCACCTTCGTATTCGTACCAGCATCAAAGAGGAACTTCACAAGGATTTCGGAGAAATCTTCGCCGAAGACAAAACGCGCTTGAAGAAGTGGGAGATTTACCTCATCGTCATAGGAACGTTTCTTAACGGCTTTGGCGACTACCTAGTGTCCATCCTCAAGGCGCATGGCACCTAACCCATCCATCAATCCTGCGCAAAAGCGCACAGCCCCTCACTTTTGCATTAGCCATCTCAAGTCACCATGACCCTTTCCGACGTCGCTCAAATCGCTCAAAGTGCCTCGATAATCCTTGCATCTCTCTTTGCCATCTATGGGTTCGACGCTTGGCGGCGTGAACACATCGGGAAACGGCGCATAGAGCTTGCGGAGGAAGTTCTTGCACTGTTCTACCAAGCTCGCGATGCCATCGCTGCAATACGCAGTCCATTGGGCTACGAGGGCGAGGGAAAGACGCGAAAGCCTGGCCCAAATGAGCGACCGGAAGATAAGGACGGTTTGGATCAGGCATACGTACTAATTGAGCGGTACAACAGCCACTCTGAGCTCTTCTCTCGCATCCACTCATTGCGCTACCGCGTAATGGCGCAACTGGGGCTAGAGGCTGCCAAACCTTTCGACGCCCTGAACGAGATTATTCACGAACTCATAGTCTCCGCACATCGGATGTCACGGCTCAATACTCGCCGTGAGTGGGCTTCGCATTCGCCGGAAGCAGAGGCGAAAAATCACCGTGAATTCCTTGAAATTCATAACATCTACTATGGCACTGGAGGTGCCGATGACCCGATATCGCCTCGCATCAAGCAAGCTGTTTCAGATATCGAGCGTACATGCCGAAGCATCATCGAAAGCCAAGGGACACTTTTTGCCATCTTCAACGCAAGGTTGCGAAAAGATGGCTAACCCGGCGGTGCAGGGGACGCTGCGCGATAAAGCGTCGCGCAGCGTCTCTGACCTTAAACGCTAAAGCTTATGGAATTGTGGCCAAATAACGTGTGGATAGCGCTGGTTGCTGTTATTACACTTATTATCGTAATGCAATTCGCCTTCGATGCTTTCATCTTGGCCATTGGCTCCCTCATCGTTTGGGTTCTTTCGGCTGGGCGCATCAAAACTGGAGAGCGGAGGGTTATTGGGAAATCACCGCCAAAACCAAATGGTGGGCAAATCTTTTATTATGAAAACTCGGCGACTTACATGTACCAAAACTTTGTTGCCTTGGTTGGTCTTGTCTTTGTATTGTCTGGCCTCACTGCAATATTTGGTTACGGCATGTGGACAACTGCGCTCTAACTCTCCATTCGCGCGTAGTGATAAAACGACGTGTCGCAGCCCAACCCAGCGTTCCAGCGAACGCGCCTAAAGCGGCGCGCATCGCCTACCTGCTGGCGCAACACCACATCGAACTGCGCAGCGCCAAGATCAACACACTGGGCGCCCGCGCCGAAGACACGTTCTGGATCAGCGGAGAAGCACTGGATAGACCGCAGGAAGTAGACGAACTGCGCAAGGCTTTGCAAATACAGCTTGCATGATGAAAACAGATGATTGCGGTTTATTTTGCATATACTGTAAAGTGATTTTGCTGATAGATTGCACGGAGTGGAAACGGTATGGGCAAACAATCCATGATGCTTACGTATGCACTCCGATAGCGCCCCTAATAATTGGCAGTCACGTTAGCCATTTTAAGGCTACATCAAGGAGAAATTATGGATGCAACTACATGGGGTTTTGTCGGAGCATTAGCTGGTACAGTCATTGGTGCTGCTGCCAGTATATTCACAACTCTCATTACAAACTGGAATGCATCCCGACTTCAACAAAATGCCGACTCCTTAGAACGTGCTGAACGAGCAAGATCATTTCAGAGAGACAATCTTTTAGAGTTACAAGTTTCAATTCAAGATGCCATGCGTCTCGTCGGGCGAGCTCACCATGAGGACGTAGTAGCATCAAAAAAAAGCGGGGGTTGGGGCGAGTCGAAGCTTAGTGAAGAGGTAAACCAAAACATTCATTTAACTAATACGAAATTATCCGTTCTTAGTGTGCGTGTAGCGGATGATGATTTACGATCTAAGCTAGAGCTACTCCGTAGAAAAATCACCAAATGTCTTTTCGCAAAATCGGAAATAGAAGGAGAAGCATTAATTTTGGATGCCCTCTCTGAATTCAATACATTTATGGAGCAACTTGGTAAGGTTCTTCGGAGTAATTATTAGCCAAAACTAAACGGTGGCTGCATCACATTCCATTTCGCACCACCATACGAAGCGTCCCTCGCACAAACAATGGCTGATTCTCCTCGGCCATTTCTCATTCCTGGATCTCCCACTCTTTCTGTACCACCCACGCAGTCCTGTCGGCCAACTCAGCCAGGCTGGCAGCTTGCAGCGCAGAAGCCGGTAACACCCATCCTTTACCGTCAGGCAGATCACGTGTGGCGGTGGCAGCCGCAACAATGATCGGCACATAGCCCTGGTCGCGCGCAGCACGTGCTGTCGAGCTGACGCAGTTGTGCGTCATGAAGCCCACGATGATGAGGTTCTTTCGGCCCGTGCGCTGGATCGCTTCTTCCAGTTTGGTATCCGCAAAAGCACTCACCCGCATTTTTTCGATCACCGTCTCGCCGGTTAGCGGCTGAAGCGGCGCGACAATTTCAAAATATGGTCCGTCCGGATTGAATAATCCACCTTTGCCTTTGTGCATGATGTGGATGACCGGCGTGCCGGACTTTCTGGCACGGGTCAGCAGTTGCGCGGTTTCGGCGATTGCAGCATCGACGCCGACCAGCGGCAACGCACCGTCGACATATTCGCGTTGTGCATCGATGATGATCAACACTGCATTTGAAAGTCTGGCGGGCTCGGGCTTTGCGCCTGCCATTTCGAACAGGGTTTTGGGTAATGCGGCGGCTTGAGCTGGGAAAGCGAAGCACAGAATGCTGATCAGGATAGTTCCGAATAATTTCATTGTATTCTCCATTGAGTTAAGGGGGGTGTAGGTGCGAATTTATTCGCACGGTTTAAGTGTTTTGTGCGAATGAATTCGCACCTACTGGATACCGGCCTACGCCGGTATGACGCAGTGTTAATTCTTCAAATGCTGCGTAATCGACCAGTGCGTCTGGATGAGGCGCCAGCCTTGCTTGTCCAGGCGATATACCTCGGTGCAATTCCAGCGCATCACGGTCGCACCGGTGTATGAATTCAGATTGAAGGTCAGCACCGCCGCTTCGCCGCAGACCTGGACTTTCGGTTCGATCAGGTCGTAACGGTCGATGCGGATAGTCCCGCGCAACGATTCGTATAAAGCGGTGAGCGCGTCCAGTCCGTCCAGTCGGCGTTCGAGGAACGGGTCGAAATACACCACGTCGGGGGCGGAGATTTCCAGGTAGCCGGAGGGATCGCCTGCGCCCCAGCGATCCAGTGCTGCACGTTCCATCGCGATAAGTGTTGCCGTGATTTCCTCGGTTCGGGACATGGCTTGTTTCCTCAGGGTGGTTTGGAATGGAACGCATGATGTCACTCGGCACATCGCCACAGCAGTGGCATAATTGCCCAAATTGATGCGAAAAATGCCAACATGAAAATTGCAATGCTGCTTGAACAAGGTGCGACGGCTTCCAGCGTTACGACAACGCTGGACATGCTCCGCCTTGCCCAGCGTTACCAGCCTGAAGCGGGCTGGCAGCCGCAGTTGTATTCCACCGCAGGCGGTCTCTTGCGTCTGAACGATGCGGTCGCTGTAGAAACACAGCAGTTGCCTGCCGACCTCGGCGAATACGATGCGATCATCCTGCCGGGGTTCTTTGCAGAATCCATCGATCACATCGTCAGCCAGTTGCACACGACCTGGCAGACCGTTATCGCCAAGCTGCAACACCTGCCCGAAACCACGCTGGTCGCCGCCAGTTGCTATGGCACTTTTGTGCTGGCGGAGGCGGGATTGTTGAATGGCTTGCCTGCCACAACGACCTGGTGGCTCGCCCATGAGTTTCAGCAGCGCTATCCAAATATCCGGCTGGATGCCGACAAGACGCTTGTCGACAGCGGCCGCGCCATCACTGCGGGGGCGATGACGGCGCATACCGATTTATCCCTGCATGTGCTGCGCCGTTTGGGTGGTGCGGCTCTGGCGCGCAGCGTGAGCGGCATCATGCTGGTGGACGGCGCACGCACGTCGCAGCGCCCGTTCATGTCGGTGCAGAAAAACTATTCCGAACCGATGATCCAGCGCGCCATCGAATGGATGACGGACAGGCTGATGCAGCCGGTTTCCATCGACGATCTCGCCATTGCCATGCACGTCAGCTATCGCACGCTCAACCGCCGCTTCATCGATATCACCGGATTGACACCCCTCGCCTACTTGCAGGCACTGAAGATCGAAAGGGCGAAGGAATTACTGGAGGGATCGCACAGCGATTTCGGGGAAATCACCGCAAGTGTGGGGTATGAGGATGTTTCTTCTTTCAGGAGATTGTTCAAGCGCTCTACCGGTCTTTCACCGGCGCAGTATCGGAGGCAGTTCAAAGGGGGAGCAACGACTGCTAGATAATTATTTCTTCTTGTATGTACGTTTACGCTCTTCGGTGAACGACCACCACGGCAATGCTTCGCCACCATCCATGAAGCGGACAATCGAGATGAACACATCAATCACGCAGGGATCCTGGCGCACGCCAGTTCTATCGCATAGTGCTTCATACAATTTGTTTGGGTCCTTGCCGATAAGTTGCTGCGGTGTGCGCATTCCCAGGATGCGCAGATCGGTCGCCATTGCCTTGCCGATGTTGGGCAGGTCTTCCAGATTGTTGAGTCGGTCGCGCTGAACTTTTTGCGGGTTCATGGATATCTCCTTGCGACAGTTACAGAAGCTTAACCGTGCCGTCCCTTGTAGCAGAGCGCTGCTGCATGCACGACTTCCGAATAGGGTATCGCGGCCAATTCGCCCCATTGTTGCAGGACGCTGTCCAGCAGCGCATCCACGTTAGCCACTTCGGCGCTTCCATCCAACACATTCTGCAATCCCAGCAGACCCCCGCATTGAACGCGCATTTCCTGAGCGTGCGATAACGCCGCATCTTCATGCACATTTTTCAGCGCAAAAGCAAAACTGTGACGCAGGTGAATATGCAATGAAGTACAACGGGAAAGGCTGGCCTGATTCAGGCAAGCTACCGACTCGCGTTCGGCGATTTGCACGCGTTCCGCGCGTTTGCATTCGACACAGCCGGCCAGTACTGCTTTTTCGAACGTGCAGGGACGTTCGACCATCTCGGATATTCTCTGCCGGAAGGCAGTTTCATCCATGGGGGTTAGTCATCCCCCAGTTCCGGAGCGGGTTCCCGCACCTGGTTGAGCAGATCCTCGGCATGCAATTCCGACTCGGCATGGATCATCTTGAGTAGCGCGGGCGAGCCTTCGGTCAGCTCTTTGCGCATTTGTTTGACTCGCGCCGATGCCTCGCGGTAGACGTCGTACTGCTCCAGTTTTTCCAGTTTACGGATGGGAAATTCGGTCACGCGGTAGATAAAATAGGGCATGGTTACCTCGTTGTATTCCGCGCCGTTTGCGCGTTGATCAAGTGCCGGGACGTTTCATGAAAGTGACGACGTTGGAGCCGGGCGCGTTCTTGCTGGCGCAACTGCCCTCCCCGATCCCGGCCAATTGTTCCGCTTCGTGCAACAGGTTGATGACATCAACATAATGTTTCTGTTTCACCATCATCAGTGCGGTAAACCCGCCTTCATTGCGCGCCAGCACGTCCGCACCCGCCTTCAGGAGCGCTTCGACCACATCCGTCTCGCCGTATCCCGCAGCCAGCATGAGCGGGCGGACGCCGTAACCGATGGCGGCCTCGAGATTCGCACCGGCTTCGACCAGCGTATTGACCACATCGACGAACCCGCACTTCATTTCCGGGTTGTACACCGCCTTGGCCAGCGCCGACCAGCCGCGTTCATCGCATGCATTGACGTCCGCACCGCTCTTGATCAGCGTCTTCACCATGGCCATGTCGCCTCCGTGCGCTGCCAGCATCAGCAGGGTAGCGCCTTCGGCGTCGCGGGAATTGACTTCCGCCCCGGCAGCCAACATCCGCTTTACTGCAGATATCTCTCCCGCATTTACCGCATTAATCAATTCCGTGGACATGGGAACTCTCCTTCAACTATTTTTGTACGGTCGTTTGCAACGTTTTGCGAATCGCTTCCGGTGCCTTCATGATATTCATGAAGCTATGCTTGCCCATCATGCTGAGATCGGGGAAGTTGATGGCGATACGGAAACGCGCATACAGCGCGTACACCTTGTTGCCCGAAACCAGCACTTCGTAGGGCAGGTGTGCGGTGGATTTCAGGTCCTGGAAATCGATCTCGGACATGATGAACTGGTCATCCATGGCCTTGTTCTCTTCGCCGCCCTTCAACCCAACGCCGAACACGCTTTCCTGCTTGCCAGGAATATCGACGCGATAGACCTTGGACACGCCGTTCTTGTTATTCGCGAGCTTGGCATCGACCGCCTGCACGGCTTCTTCGTAGCTGTCGTATTCAGCCAGCACGCTGGGATCGGTGAAATATTCCATGCCGATCATGTAGTGGTATTTGCGCGCCTTCTTTGCCGTCATACCCTTCTTGGCGCCGAATTCTTCCACCTTGCCCAAGGCAACTGTCAATGCGGTCGCCACGGCGCTCAGATCGTCCTGCATGCGATACACGTTTGCCATGTACACCGGGTTGGTATAACTCACCTGCACTTCTTTACCGGCCTCGGTGACCGCTACGCGCTGCACTGCACCGAAGCCGCCGAAGTCGGATGCGGCGGCATTCTTTTTCAACTCATCGTTGGTGACGATGATGATGTCGGCACCGGCGTACGGCGCATATTCGCCAACCACGGTGAAACCGGCTGTCGTCAGTGCCGTTTTAACCTGTGCGGATTTCTCGGCCAGCGTCCCTTCACTCTTGGAAGCCAGGACGAAAGGTTTGAGCATTACGTCATCGGCAGCAATGGCATTGGCGCCACCGGCCAGAAGCAATACAAAAAGCAAAATACTTTTTAGTGTCAGTCGTACCATTTTTTCTCTCCCTGATTATTATTAGACTACGGAACAACGCTTCAAGAGTTTTGCGGATGGAACCATGCCAGTTTTTCCCGTAACGTAACCACGCCGCCGACGATGATGAGCGTGGGCGCCTGCGGCTTTTCACGTTCTGCAATAGCGGGCAACGTCGCCAGTGTGCCGGTGAAGACGCGCTGGTTTTGCGTGGTGCCCTGCTGCACGATGGCGATGGGGGTGGTGTCCGGCATGCCGTGCCTGACAAGTTCGGAACACAACGTATCCAGTCCGTGCAGCCCCATGTACACCACCACGGTCTGTTTCGGCCGTGCGAGTGCAGCCCAGTCCAGGTTCATGGTGCCGTCCTTGAGATGGCCGGTGACGAACATGCAGGATTGCGCGTAATCGCGGTGTGTCAGCGGGATGCCCGCATAGGAAGCCACGCCGGAGGCAGCGGTGATGCCGGGCACCACCTGGAACGGGATGTTCTCCGCCGCCAGCGTTTCGATTTCCTCGCCGCCGCGCCCGAAGATGAACGGGTCGCCGCCCTTGAGGCGCAGCACGCGTTTGCCTTCCTTGGCCAGGCGCACCAGCAGGTCGTTGATCTCTTCCTGTTGCAGTGTATGGTCGTTGCGTTTCTTGCCGACATAGATGCGCTCGGCATCGCGGCGCGTCATCTCGACGATGGGTTTGGAAACGAGTGCGTCGTACACCACCACGTCCGCTTTCTGCATCAGGCGCAGGGCGCGGAAGGTGAGCAGATCGGGATCGCCGGGACCGGCGCCGACCAGATACACCTCGCCGCGCTGGATGTTGTCTTCGCTCTGCAACATCTGTTGCAGCATCGCCTCGGCACTGCCTTCGTCGCCGGTCAGCACCTTCTCGGCAACCACGCCTTCCAGCGCGTTCTCCCAGAAAATGCGGCGTTTGGCCGGATTGGTGACGCGTGTCTTGACCATTTCGCGGAAGCGTTCGGCAAACGCGGCTAGTCGGCTGTAATTTTGCGGGATGAGCGTTTCCAGCTTGCCGCGCATCAGGCGCGTGAGCACCGGCGAAGCGCCGCCGCTGGAAAACGCGATCATCAGCGGCGAGCGGTCGAGGATGGCGGGCATGATGAAACTGCACAGTTCGGGATCGTCCACTACGTTCACCGGAATGTTGCGTGCCTGCGCCAGTTCTGAAACCTGCTTGTTGACGCTGCGGTCGTTGGTCGCTGCAATGATCAACGTCACACCTTCGAGATGCACTGCTTCAAATCGCGCAACAACAGGTTCAACACCTTTTTGCTTTACCAATTCAGGATCAATCTCGGGAGCGACCACGCGCACCTTCGCACCCGCGTCCAGCAACACACCCGCCTTGCGCGTGGCGACCTGGCCGCCGCCCACCACGAGGCACAGCTTGTTGCGGACATTGGCAAAGATCGGCAGATAATCCATATTATTTGACCGCTTTCAGAATCAACGGCACCAGCGCTTCCGGCAGCTTGATCTTGCCAGCCAGCGCAAAGTCGTGTGCACGGGAAGACATCTTTTGCCAGGTCTTCTTGATGATTTCGATCCACTTCGCTTCGTCGTATTCCGGATGGCTGGCGGCAAAACCGATCATGTAATGCTCGATGAACACCAGATCCACCACGTCTTCCATCAACTGTGTCTCCGGATTGACCTTGAGGCCTTTCTTGCTGATGATGGTTCTGACTTTTTCGATCATCCCGTCGTCATAACCCGCCTGCTGCATGAGTTTGCCTGCGGTCTCGGCGTGGAACTTGTACAGCCCGGTGCGCCATTGCAGGTAGCCCTGCCTGTCCATGGGGAAGCTGCTGCGCGGGCTTTTCCAGCGCTGGATGTGCTGGGCGCGGCAGGCCAGTTTCACCGCCTCGGAAGCTTCGGGCGCATAGCGTTCCTGCATGTCGGTCATGCGTTGCGCGTAGAGCAGTTCTTTCGGGTATTCCCTGCCGTCGGCCATTTCCTTGTTTGGATCCTCAGCGTTGGCCTGGTCGAAGGCGGCGATGGCGGCTTGATAGTGTTGCTGTGTCATTTCGATATCTCGTTTTTCAAGACTGATTTTGAACCTTGCTCCTTCATGCGGCGGATGAAGGCAACAAAGCGGGTAGCCCAGTAGCAACTGCCGATCGTACGCAAGTGGGTATAGGACGCCAGCAGGTTGTGCAGGATCAGTCCGTCGCGCTCGCCGTCGATACCGAAACCGCGCTCGACGCGGTAAGCGTAACGGGCATCCGGCGGAAGATTTTCCAGACTGGAATAGTGGAACTCGTGCGCCTTGATCTGTTTGGCCGAAGCATCCGGACGCGGCCAGGGATGCGCGGCATCTTCCTTGAGATGCACATAGCCGCGACCGATGGGTTTGGCGTGCATCTTCACGTCGCCGGGAATGGCACCGACCATCTGGTAGTTGCGCCCCTCAAACTCAATGCCGCGCGACAAATACATCAGGCCGCCGCACTCGGCATACGCGGGCATGCCGTTTTCGATGGCCTGTTTGATCTGTGTGCGTAGCGTGATATTCGCCTCCAATTCGGTGGCGCAAGTCTCGGGAAAACCGCCGCCGATGTATAGCGCATCCACTTCCGGCAAGTTCGCATCGCGCAACGTATCGAACGGCACCAACTCCGCTCCCGCCGCTTCCAGTGCTTCCAGATCATCGGCGTAATAGAAACCGAAGGAGCGGTCGCGTGCGATGCCGATCTTCACTTTTTCGCCGCAAGGCAAAGGGCTCACTTCAGCTTTGTGCGGAATAGCCAGCGGCTCTTTTTGGGACAGCGCCAGCAGTTTGTCCAGGTCGACCTGTTCGGCGATGGCCTCGCCGATTTGTTTGATCTTCAAGTTGGCAACATGCGATTCGTTGCTGGGCATCAGACCCAGATGGCGCTCGACGATGGAAAGGCGCTCGTCGTGCTGGATGGCGCCGATCACCGGCACGTCTGTGTAATGCTCGATGACTTGGCGCAGTTTGGATTCATGGCGGCGACCGCCGAGGTTGTTGAGGATGACACCGGCGATGTTGATGTCGCGGTCGAAGGCCTGGTAGCCCAGGATCAGCGGCGCGATGCCGCGCGTCATGCCGCGCGCGTCGATCACCAGTATCACCGGCAGGTCGAGCAGCTTGGCCAGGGCGGCGTTGCTGTTGCTGCCGTCCAGCGCGAGTCCGTCGTACAGGCCCTTGTTGCCCTCGACCAGGTTCACTTCGGCACTGTGCTGCGCAAACGTGGCGACGATGTCATCGCGTTCCATCAGGTACAGATCAAGATTGAAGCAGGCATGTCCGGCAGCTTGCGACAGCCACATCGGATCGATGTAATCCGGTCCTTTCTTGAACGGTTGCACGACATGGCCGCGCGCTGCCAGCGCAGCGCACAGGCCGATGCTGACCATGGTCTTGCCGGAGGATTTATGCGCTGCGGAGATTAAAAAACGGTTCATGCGGACCTTGGTAGGATGGGTGGAGCGCAGCGATACCCATCATCAATCGTAGTGGCGATGGGTATCGCTGCGCTCCACCCATCCTACGTCCGATAACTTTTCCCGGTCAATCCGAGATATACGGCTTGTCCTGCGGCATGAAGTTCAGTACACGCACGCTGACGGTGGTGATGATGAAAGCAATCGCCAGACCGCCGAAACCCAGCAGGTATTCGTAGACCGAAGGATGATAGGAAGCAATCTGTCCGTCGGCGAAACTGCTGCTGACTTCATAGCCGGGGAAAATGTTGAGCGGGAAAGCCTGTCCGCCGATGATGAATACGTACAGCAGTGCAAACGCACCCACCACCACGAGCAGGGATGCAGCCATGACGCACTTGGTCTTGCCCAAACCAGGCACATAAATCAATGCCAACGGCAACAGATTGCCGACCACGATATAGCCCCACCAGAACAGACTCGGGAAGATGCCGCCATCAAGCAGGATGAAGGCCTCGAACGCGGACTTATGCGCAAAGTACAGGTTGGTCAGATGGTAAGCCGCGACCATGTACAACGAACCGATGATGAACACACCGAGCAGGTTCTTTTTGCGGTGCAGAATGTCGGGATTGAGTGCCTTCTCGTTCCAGGCATAAATCACTGTCTGCACCACATGGAATACCGCCAGTCCCCAGGCAAACGACAGGACAATGAACATCGGCGGCAGCAATGCCGAACCATAGGCCTGACGTGCAGTGAGGAAAGCGAAGATCAGGCCGGTACCGGTGGTGAGGATGAAGCGCCAGGCAAACACGGCCAGACCAGCCGTTTTGTTAAAAATATTCATGCGGCGTTCCATCATCGTCCACAGATAGACGATGACGAGCGAGAACATGCCGGAATATAGCACCACGTTCCAGGCAAACACCGAAGTAAGGTTGTAGTTGGTGGCGGCGACGATGACGCGGTCGGGCCTGCCCAGGTCCAGCATCAGCACGGCAAGGCCGCCCGACAGCATGGCGATGGACAGTAGACTGGCCAGCGGCGCACGCGCCTTGTAGATGGCCTTGCCGAACACCGAACCGATGGAAGCGACGTTCAGCACGCCGGAGGCGGCGACGATCAGGAAGATGGCGAACACATGCGGCAGTCCCCAAACGATCTGGTTGTTCATGCCGGTAATGATGTGGCCGTGCGACTCCATCATGTGCACGGCATACAGGCCGGCGAGCGTAACCAGGCCCGCGACACCGAGCAGCACATAGTACAAACGATTCATGGAACGCAGTGCGGAAAGATCTGCCATGATTTATAGCCCTTGGTAACGGATGCCGGTATTCAACTGCAGGTCGGCGCGTATTTGATCGGAAGCGACTGTGCGCACCTTCTTGTAGATTTCACTGTTTGCGTCGTTCAGGTCGCCAAACAGGATCGCCTTGTTCTTGCACGCTTCCGCGCAGGCGGGAATCTGGCCTTTGTCGATGCGGTGCACGCACAGGGAACAAGCTTCAACCGTGCCCTTGCCGCGCGGCACGTCGGGATTCTGGTCTTCCAGCGTCTCATGCACGAAGGAACGTGCCTTGTACGGGCAGGCCATCATGCAATAGCGGCAGCCGATGCACAGGTGGCGGTCCACCAGCACGATGCCGTCGGCGCGCTTGAACGAAGCCTGGGTCGGGCACACATCCACACAGGGAGGATGTTCGCAGTGCTGGCACATCATGGGCAGCGAGTGCGCGACTCCGGTACGGACATCCTTGATCTCGATCTTGCGTATCCACTGCGAATCGGTTGCCTTGGTACCACCCGACAAACCGTTCTCTTTGTTGCATGCAGTCACGCAATCGTTGCAATCCGGCGTGCATTGCGTGGTGTCGACCAGCATGCCCCAGCGCACCTTGGAACTGGCGCCTTCGGATTTACCGTGCGCCGTTGCATACAGCATCATGCCCGGGGCGATGGCGATTGCCGCTGCACCCACCGAGGTCTTAATGAACTGTCTGCGTTGTGTATTGATATCGCTCATTGTTCATCCTTCTTGGCGAGCGCTGCCCTGCGTTTGCTGGCGTGGCATTCAAAGCAGTCGATCTTCACCGCTTCGTAACGGTGGCAACCGGCGCAAAAGCTGTCTTCGCGTGCGACCACGCTGTTGTCGCTCTTGCTGGCGTGGCATTCCACACAGTTCTTCAGGCTCACCTGTTCATCGCGCACGCCTTTGCGAACGGTCTCGTCACGCTGGTGCTTGAGCAAGTGCATGTGATTCTTGCGCATCCATTGTGTATCGCGTACACACTCGCCGCCCTTGCCAATATCCAGCTTGGGCGTGTTCGCTTCGGTCGCCCAGGCCACCGAAAAGCTCATGCACAGCAACAGAGTAGCGAGCAGTCTCATCACTCACCCAGACCCATTTGAATGTAACCGGTCGGGCAGACATCCGCGCAGATGTGGCAGCCGATGCACTTGTCGTAGTTGGTGGCAACATAACGTCCGGTAGTCGCTTCGGTCTTCTTGACGCGATACACGGCGGTCTGCGGGCAATACACCACACAGTTGTCGCACTCGAAGCACATGCCGCAGCTCATGCAACGCTTGGCTTCGGCGACGGCTTCCTTCTCGTCCAGCACGCCCAGACGATCCTGGAAGTTGCCCAGCGCGCTGTCCTTGTCCAGCGTGGTCACGGCACGCATGTTGCGCGGCACATAGTTGAAGTGACCGAGGAACAGCTTGTCGTGCGGAATGATGTAGCGGTCGGAACGGTTGTCGAAGTTGTGTACCGCAGCCTTGGAATCGCAAGTGCCGCGCATCGGCTCTTCGGCCAGCGTCGGCTCCAGCCCTTTTTCAGCCAGTTTGCGCATCAGGTCGAACTGGTGCGCGTCGATCTTCGGACGTTTTTCCAGATCGCGACCCATCATGAAATTGTGGATGCCGTCTGCGGCAATGGAGCCGTGACCGATTGCAGTTGTCAGCAGGTGCGGACGAATCACGTCGCCGCCCGCGAATACGCCGGGCTGTCCGCTGACCACGTAGTTCCGGTCGGTCGAAACTGCACCTTTGCCGTTGTTGAATGCTTCCAGACCGGTGAAATCGACTGCCTGACCGATCGCGGAAACGATCAGGTCGGCTTCGATGTTGTACTCGCTGCCTTCGATGTTCTTGATCTCCAGTTTGCCGCCTACAAATTTCGCCTCGCACTTGGCCACACGCAGCGCTGTGGCGCGACCGTTGGCGTCCTTGACGACAGCCACCGGGGCCATACCACCGAGGATGTAAATGCCTTCGGCTTGAGCCTGTTCGATCTCGTGCTTGTTGGCCTGCATCTGGTCGATGTCGAATACCGAGGTCAGTGCCACTTCCGCGCCCTGTTTGGCGGAAATATCGGCGACATCGTGCGCCATGCGTCCGGCGATTGCCGCCTCGGCATCAGTCGGTTTGGCATGCGAGATATGGCCCAGACGGCGTGCGACTGTCGCCACGTCGATGGAGGTATCGCCGCCGCCGACCACAACCACGCGTTTGCCAACATGCTGCAAACGGCCGTCGTTAAATGCTTTAAGGAAAGCTGTTGCCGTAACCACATTGGGGGCTTCACTGTCCGGGATCGGCAATGCACGACCGGCTTGTGCGCCCATGCCAAGAAACACCGAGTCGAATTCCTTGCGGATCTGCTCCAGGGTGATGTCTTTGCCCACGTGACACTTCATGCGAGTCTTCACGCCCAGATCGATGATGCGCTGGATTTCAGCATCCAGCACTTCGCGCGGTGTACGGAAACCGGGAATGCCGTAACGCATCATGCCGCCGAGATATTCATGCTCGTCGAATATGGTGACTTCGTGGCCCTTCTTCACCAGTTGATAGGCGCAGGACAGGCCGGCCGGACCGCCGCCGAGAATGGCGACCTTCTTGCCGGACGGTTTGACATCCGGTTTGTTGAATTTGAGCTTGTTGGCGATGGCGTATTCGCCGAGGAAGTGTTCCACCGAGTTGATGCCGACGTGGTCTTCCACTTCGTTGCGGTTGCAACCGCTTTCGCACGGCGCCGGGCACACGCGCCCCATCACGGACGGAAACGGATTGGCTTCGGTCAGACGGCGCCACGCATACTCCTGCCACGGCATGACCGGCTTGCCATCGGCGCCGTTCGGCACTTTTTCGGTGCCACGCACGATACCCAGATAGCCGCGGATATCCTCACCTGCCGGGCAGCTGCCTTGGCAGGGCGGCGTGGATTGGATATAGGTCGGGCACTTGTAGGAGTAGCCGGCCTGGAAAATCTTTTCGTTCAGACGGACTTTGGTATTGCCGTCCTTGTAGCGACGGAACGTGACCTTTTGCGGGGTTTCGGTAGTTACTGACATTTCGCCTTCTCCTCGTTATTTCTGACCCAACTGGATCGCATTGCTGACCAGTTGATGTACACCGCCCACCATCTTTCTGTCGAATCCGTAGATGGGCATGACCTTGCTGAATTGCGTCTTGCAAATGGCACAAATCACTGCCATGAAATTGACGCCATGTTCGTCCACCACTTGCTGCAATACTTCCATGCGCGGCAATGCGCCCTTGACGCGAAGATCCATCAGATCGTCGGTCAGCAAGCCGCCACCGCCGCCGCAGCAGAACGTCTGTTCGCGCGTGGTATTCGGTGCCATTTCCACAAAATTGTTGGCAACCGCCTTGATGACGTTGCGCGGAATTTCAAACTGTCCGCCGGGCAAATCGCCCATGCGTGAGCCGCGCGCCACGTTGCAGGAATCGTGGAAAGTAATGATGTGCTTGTCGTTGGCCGACTTGTCGAAGGTCAACGCGTTGCGCTGGATCAAATCCCAGGTGAATTCGCAGATATGCGTCGGCTGCCTGTAGCGGTGATCAAGCTGCTTTTGCAGCATCTGTGCATAACGGTCAACTTCGTCCGCGCCACTACCCACACCGCTCAGCGTGTTCCAGAAACTGTAAGCCACACGCCAGGCGTGACCGCATTCGCCGACCACAATACGTTTTACGCCGAGTTCCAGCGCGGCTTCACGAATACGTAGCGCGACCTTGCGCATTTGTTCGTAGTTGCCGATGAACAAACCAAAATTCCCCGCCTCGGAAGCCACTGAGGACATCGTCCAGCTGGTGCCTGTGGCATGGAACACCTTGGCGTAACCGATCAGGCTGTCGATATGCGGTTCGGCGAAGAAGTCGGCAGACGGTGTGATGAGCAGCACTTCCGCGCCCTTTACATCCAGGGGGAAGCGCACATCGAAGCCGGTGTCTTCCTTGACATCCTCTTCCAGCCCTTCCAGCGTATCCTGCAGCGCGGGACCGGGCAGACCGAGGTTGTTGCCGATCTTGTGCACCTTGCCGATGATCTCGTTGGAATACTTCTGGCCGTATCCGACGGCGTCGAGAATATCGCGCGCCGCCATGGTGATTTCGGCCGTGTCGATCCCGTAAGGACAGAACACCGAACAGCGGCGGCATTCGGAACACTGGTGATAATAATTGTGCCACTCGTCCAGTACTTCGCGCGTCAGATCGCGCGCACCGACGAGCTTGGGAAACAGTTTGCCAGGCAAAGTAAAGTAGCGGCGATATACGCTGCGCAACAGATCCTGACGTGCCACAGGCATGTTCTTCGGGTCTTGTGTACCGATGAAATAGTGGCATTTATCGGTGCAGGCGCCGCAGTGTACGCAGGCGTCCATAAACACCCTGAATGAACGATACTTGGTCAGCAACTCGCCCATCTTGGCAATGGCGCGGTCGTGCCAGTCATCAACCAGTTGACCGGGGAAACCGAGTGCTTCCTGTATCTTGTCGTTGGCGACAAAGGGGCCTTTCCCCTCCATCGCTCCCGGCTTCAACGCGGGAATGATGGGGATAGTGCGATAGGCTGGCGCTACGATATCTGCCATTTCAATTTTTCTCCGATTCCAGTTTGGCAGCCCAGGCACTCAGATGGCGCTGTTCGCGTGAATTGTCTGTCTGGTTGCGGGTCGGCGAGAAAAATACGCCCGGCGCATGCAACAATTTGCTGAAGGGGAACACAATCAGAAGCAATGCAACCAGTGACAAATGCAGCATCAGCAACAGATCGGCGGGAAGCACCTGGATATTGAAATGCATCAGGCCCAGGAAATATCCCTTCACCGCGATCACATCGGTATGCGCGACGAAGGTCATCATCAGGCCGGAAGCGCCAATGCCGATGAGCAGAACCAGCATCAGGTGATCGGACGGTGTGGAGATGTAACGGATGCGTTCGACGAATATGCGCCGTCCCCACAGACCGAACAAGCCCAATAGCATGGTGATGCCTGCATACATGCCGAACGGCTGGATGAGCACAACCCATTCCCAGACCGGCTCCGTGAAATAACGCAGATGGCGCATGACCACCAGCGCCAGACTGGCATGGAACATCATGCCAAAACCCCATATCCACAGGTTGGACTTGAACAGACTTTCGAAGAAAACCACTTCGCGCGTCATGCGCAACACCACTCCGCCCGCAGTGGTTGGGGCAGGTGTAGTCGGTATCTTCAGCGGAGCCGGGGTACGAGCATAAGTGCTGATGCGATAGAGCAATCCTACGACAAGCAGCAGCGTAGCGAAATAAAACAGGATTGCAAAGACGGTACTCGCCATGAGGTTGTCCCTATCGCTAAGCCTGAATTAAATACAACCGGTGGGCTTGGGAAGACCGGCGATCTTGCACGCCTGCTTGCCGGGGCCGTACGGGAACAGGCCGTACAGGTATTCGCTGTTGCCCTTTTCCGCGCCCAGCTTCTTGCCGATCGCCTTGGTCAGAACGCGAACAGCCGGAGCGATCTGGTATTCCTCGAAGTATTCGCGCAGGAAGTTGACGACTTCCCAGTGCGAGTCGGTCATGGTGATGTTTTCGGTCTGTGCCATGTAGTTGGCGACATCGGTGTTCCAATCGGCCAGATTGACCAGGTAACCTTCTTCGTCTGTTTCGTAGCTTTTACCGGCGACTTCGATGTTAGGCATGCTGTTTCTCCTTCAATGTGTTGCTGATTAAATTAAAGCCAGGATTGGCAGGTTTTGTTATTACTGGTCAGGTCCACGAAACCGCCGTAATCGACCGGCGATATGCCGTCGATAAGGCGGTCGCCCAGGCCGCGTGCCTCAAGATCCGGCATCAGCACGTATATCTTGAACTGGTCCATCGCCTGGCGCAGTCTTGCTTCGGCCGCATTGCCCTTGGTCGCCGCATATACCGCATCTTCGATGAGCAGAATGTCTCCGCCCGCCGCCGTATTCAGGCAGGTATCCAGCGTGACACTGGTCATGGGTGATTTATTGATGATATTTAACATTGCGTCCCCTTAGAAACTCAAGACCACGTCTTGCTCTTCCATCAACTTGCCCATCTCGGCACGGCTGAGCACGGTGACCGGCACCAGAAAATCATCTTCAGTCAGGCCGCGGGCATCCATGGCTTCTTTTTCGACGTACAATTTTTCGACATCGTAGTCTTCCAGGGCACGGTAAGCGGGCGAGAAATTCTTGATCTCGATCCCTTTCGTTTGCTGCCCCTTCTTCAACTGGTATACGCCGTCATCCAGGAATGCCAGCGACACATCCTGATCGAAGGCGGCGGTGATCAACACCACTTCCAGCGACTCCAGTGCATAGATCGTGCCGTACGGCGCCTTGCGGTTGACGAACATGAATTTTTTTGCATCACTCATCTCGTCTCTCCTTAATCGCCGAAGGTGACCAGACGGTCACACTTGATGCCGGATTCCACCAACTGTCCGAGACCGGAGATGCGGAAACCCTGAGCCAGGTTTTCTTCCTTGATGCCGCGACGCAATGCAGCAGCGACGCACACCACCAGGTCGATCTTGTTTTCTTCAGCCAGCTTGGTCCAGCGGTTCACGATGTGGCGGTCATCCTGCGGCGGCTCGGTGAGCTTGGACGCATTCTGGACGCCGTCGTGGTAGAAGAACACGCGCCATACTTCATGGCCCTTTTCGATGGCGGCCTTGGCAAACATATATGCCGAGTCGCTGGCCTGATGCTGATAAGGCCCCTCGTTGACAACGATTCCGAATTTCATCAATACACCTCGCTCAGAAACGGATATGCGTCGAGGCATTCAGGTTGGAACGGGAACCGCGCCAATCGTCGATCAGGTACTTGGTGAACGGCAGTCCGGTCTTCTCGAAGAAGCGCGGCCAGCCGATACGGTCGATCCAGTCGGCCAGACGTTCCCAGGGACGGGCATCTGCCTTGTAGACGTTGATGATGTTCTTCACGGCAGCGCCGACTTCGGGCCAGCGCGGCGGGTTGTTGGGCAAACCGGAGGCAACCATCTTCATGAAAGTGGGTTTGCCGCGTGCATTGGAGTTCTTGCCGCCAACCCAGATCGCCAGCTTGGAATATTCCGGGTCGTTGATCTGCATCGGCGGGCATGGGGGATAGCAGGCGCCGCAGCACATACATTTGGATTCGTCGATTTCCAGCGAAGGCTTGCCGTTCACCATGGCGGGGCGGATCGCCGCAACCGGGCAACGCGCAACCACAGCCGGGCGCTCGCACACGTTGGCAACCAGGTCATGATTGATGACCGGCGGCTTGGTGTGCTGCACGATGATGGCGATATCGGCCTGGCCGCCGCAGTTGATTTCGCAGCAGGAAGTGGACAGGTGCACGCGGTTCGGCATTTCTTCGCGCTTGAATTCGACGATCAACTCGTCCATCAGCGCCTTGACCACGCCGGAAGCGTCCGTACCCGGAATGTCGCAATGCAACCAGCCCTGGGTGTGGGCGATCATGGTCACGGAGTTGCCGGTTCCGCCAACCGGGAAGCCATGCTTTTCCAGTTCGGAGATCAGCGGAGCCACTTTCTGCTCGTCCGACACCATGAATTCGATGTTGGAGCGGATGGTGAAACGCACGCGGCCTTCGGCAAACTTGTCGGCGATATCGCACAGCGTGCGGATCGTGTAGACATCCATCTGGCGCTGTGTACCGGCACGCACGGACCACACTTCGTCGCCGCTGTGGGCTACATGGTGCAGCACACCGGGACGAGGACGGTCGTGGTATTTCCAGTTGCCATAGTTCTTGGCCAAAACCGGGTGCAGGTATTTCTTGTTATCCGGAACGCCAGACTCTTTCGGACGGCGCATCTGTACGGGTGCATTCATCTTCTATCTCCTCAGGCTGCTTGTTTTTTGGCTTTGATCTTGGCGACTTCGTCGTCCCAACCGTCGGTACGAACGTAGGGGTTCATACGCGGCGAACTGATCATCGCCGGATCCGCATCGATTTCCATCGCGTCGAGATAGTTGGCCAGACCGATACGCTCGATCATTTCGCCGGTACGCTCGTGCTCCAGCGCGTTCTCGGCAAAGAAGTCGATGGCGCGCTGGGCGAAATCGACCAGCACTTCAACTTCTTCTTCGGTATCCAGCTTCATGAACGGGATCACCACGGTGCCCATCAGGCCGCCGATCTTCAGGTGGCTCTTGCCGCCGATCAGCACGCTCGCGCCCTTGTCCTTGCCGGGAGCCAATGCGCCGGTCATCACGTTGATGCAGTGCATGCAGCGTACGCAATCCTGGTTGTTGATCTCGATGGCGTGCGTGTCGCTCACGGCAACGGAAGTAGTGTGCTCGCCCTTCTTGATCTTGCCGATTTCCTTGACCTGGAAGGTCTTGGTCGGGCAACGCGCCACGATGTCGTTTACCAACTCATCCATGCCGTGCTTGGCAAACCACTTCTTCGCCAAAGCCTCGTCGGTGCGGATGTTGTCGCGCCAGGTTCCGATGACGGCCATGTCGGCACGCTGAATCGCGTTCATGCAGTCGTTCGGGCAACCGGAGAACTTGAACTTGAACTTGTAAGGCAGCGAAGGACGGTGCAGATCGTCGAGGAAAGTGTTCAGCACAGCACGGTGTGCCTGGGCTTCGTTGTAGCAGGATTGCTCGCAACGCGCCGCACCCACGCAAGACATGGAGGTACGCACTGCGGGGCCTGCGCCGCCGAGGTCGAAACCCATCTCGTTGAATTCGTCGAAGGCCTTTTGCACATTATCAGTAGTGCAACCCTGGAACATGATGTCGCCGGACTGGCCGTGCAACGCGATCAGGCCGGAACCGTGCTTTTCCCAGATGTCGCAGAACTTGCGCAGCGTGTCGGTATCGTAGTGCATACCGGGCGGAGGCATGATGCGCAGTGTGTGGAATTCGGCCGCATCCTTGAATTGTGGGGTACCGTCAGCGTTTTTCAGCTCGGTAAAGCGCGGAATCACGCCGCCGCCATAACCGAATACACCGACCGTACCGCCCTTCCAGTAGCCTTTGCGGGTCTTGTAGGAGGCTTCGAGCTGACCGAGCAGGTCGACTGCGATGTCCTTGTCTTTGGCCAGACGTTTCAGGCCGGTAACAAAACTTGGCCATTCGCCCTTTTCGAGCTCGTCCAGATTGGGAGTGTTATGCAGCTTTTTCGCCATAATATTTTCCTTTCAAGTCGCGTTGCGCTATGTTGCCCGGCGAAGGGCTGGAATTCCGGTATCGTAGGGGTTCTGGCTCAAACTGCCGACCCGGTTTCTTAATGGTCATGCATGGTACGGTGCTACGGCAAGCCTAACTATCACCCGTAGCGACTATCCAAAGTAACCCTAAAGGGGGGTGTTTTTATCTTCCCCGGTAGTATTCAAACCGGGCAATATTGGCGATAGACTAACCGCATTCTTCAGCAGGTTCGTCCGATTCGCTAAACGGCTATCATACATTAACAGAGGGAACATGGCGAAAATCACCGAACTGAGCAAAATACAAGTCCCTTTGGGGGGCCAGCAAATCGAATTACAGCAGATTGAGCATGCGGAAGAAGGTATGAGCCTGTTGCGCGTTCGCATCCGCGAGGGCAAACGCTTCACCATTTTCGATATCGACCCTGCCACCGCTGCGCAATGGGCTGCGGACATGCAGCAGTGGGCCAATACTCAAGGTGCGAAGTGACTGCCTCTCATACTGAAATGATCGATGTGGTGTTTGAGATAAGCGGCGAAACATTGCCCGCCGCGTATCCATTTTCACTGTGGGACGAAATATCCAGGCTCATCCCGCAACTCGGAGAACACGAAAACGTCGGCATTATTCCTTTGCGCATGGCACAAAGCAAAGAAGGGTTATTGCTGAACAAGCGGGCAAAACTGGTGTTGCGGCTGCCTCCTGACTTCATAGAAGTGGCGGCCAGTTTGACCAACAAGCAGTTACAGGTGGCAGGAAGCGAATTGTATCTGGGGTCATGCAAGACCAGGCCGATACAGCACTACCCTACCCTGCACGCCCATTTGGTAACAGGTGCGGAAGATGAGGTTGAATTCATGGCTGAACTGGAAACAACCCTTGCCGCCATGGGTGTTAAAGCGAATTTGATCTGCGGCCGTCGCCACCAGCTTACTGATGGCGAACGCGTGATCAGGGGATACAGTCTGGTACTGCACGACCTGACCCCGGAAGGCTCATTGCGCGTGCAATACGCCGGGTTAGGCAAGGAAAGACGGTTTGGTTGCGGGATTTTTGTGCCGTACAAAGTCATCTCCAGTATGGAATGACGTTATTTCAAAAAAGAAAGGAAAAAACGATGGGATACACAGTGGCAGGGAACGAACTCGAAACCAATGATGAAGGCTACTTGCTGGAGCCGGATTACAGCGAAGAAGTTGTAGGTGTGATCGCTGCGGCCGAAGGCATTGAACTGACCCCGAAACACTGGGAAGTCATCAACTACATGCGCGAAGAATACAAGGAAAATGGCCATACGCCGAATTTCCGCAACATGTTGAAAGGCGTGAACGAATTTTGGCCGGAAGCGGACAGCAAAGCGTTGTACGATCTGTTCCCGATGGGGCCTGCAAAACAGGCTGCAAAAGTTGCCGGTTTGCCGCAACCCCTGGGTAAAGGCGGTTACTAATAATATTGCCAGCCATTCAAGCAGGCTGGATACAAGGAGAAAGGGATGGACATGGTCAACGTAGTGCTGGATATGAAGGGGCTCTCTTGCCCGAGACCGCTCATCGGGGCGAAACGCATGGTGGACGAGCTATCCACCGGGCAAGTACTGCTACTGGTATCGGATTGCCCGGGCACTCCGGATGATCTTTTCGCCTGGGCGAAACAGACTGGCAACCAGATTCTGAAAACCGAGAAAATGCCCGGCGGCGGAACCGGCTACCACATCCAGAAAGGCCAGGGCAGCGGGCATAAGGCAAACGTTTCGCTGGATATCCGCGGCGCTGTCTGTCCCGGCCCCATCGTCGAAGCGAAAAAACTGCTGAACGGCATGCAGGACGGCGAGGTGCTGAAACTGGTCAGCGACTGTCCGGGCGTGCAGTCCGACATCAGCGGCTGGGCCACTGCCACCGGCATGACTTTGCTCGATACCATCGAAGCGGGTGCCGGCGTGCACGAGTTTTACATCCGTAAAGGCTAAGCGTTGCGCATCAAAAGCAGCTGGTTCAAGGAAGGTCGCGAGCATTCTCCGCAAGTGATTTCGGATGCGTTGTCGTTTGTTGTTTCGCGCATCGCCGACAACGCACTGAAAAACACGCGCAAATCAAAGTTCGAGATCGAACTCGGCCCGCAGTATTTCGACTTCCTGGCCGAGTTCCTGCTGTTCCTCATCCTGTCCGCCGACCGCATCGCTTACCTGAGACTCAGCGCAGAAGATCGCCAGGTTTTCACCGGCAATCTGGCCAACCGTGTAGGTGAGACCTATGCGGAAAACCGCAGCCGTCTGCTCGAAGAAGGCCTGAAGGAATGCAAGCAACGCTTCATCGACCTGCTCAACCAGCGCGCTGGTGAGTACGCCGATTTCGGCTACGACGAAAACGGCCCGGACTACGGGTTCTACCGTTATCTCGCCTTCTGCATCGGCAATGTGCTGAGCGAGGAAGACGCAAACTGGGTAATCGACCCGATGATCAGCTTCGAAGCACCCGAAGCAATCAAAATGGTGGAAAAAACCCTGCGCGGCCTGTACGAGGAAGAACCGAAAAAACCGCGCCGGCGTGCTGCGGCAGGCGGAGACTGAATGAACAATCCATTCGACCTGAACGACGCGGCAAGCTATGCGCAATGGCGCGAACTCAAACTGACCAACGCGCCGAAATCGACCGCAGAACTGATCGTCGAAGTGCACGACCCGCGCGCCCTGACGCCAGACGAACACGCCGCACTGGCAGAACGCATCGGTCGTTGCAATATGGCGATCTACGCCAGCCCCATGCACGAAGCCGATACCGACATCCCGCGCTTGCTGGGCAAGCAGTTCGGACTCGAACGCCTCGATGCCAACTGGCTGGCTGGCGAAGACGGCATCTCGGAAATCCGCGTGTTCGACAACGGCACGCGCCAGCACTACATCCCCTACACCGACCGCCCCATCAAATGGCACACCGACGGCTACTACAACCCGCCGGAACGCGAAATTCTGGCCATGGTGCTGCATTGCGTGCGCAACGCCAGCCAGGGCGGCATGAATCAACTGATGGATCACGAGATGGCGTACCTGTTGTTGCGCGACGAAAATCCGCAGCACATCCGCGCCCTGATGCAGCCGGATGCGATGACCATCCCGGAACGCGTGGATGAAGCCGACGGTGTGCGCCCGGCGCAAAGCGGTCCGGTATTTTCGCTGGATGCCCAAGGCAACCTGCACATGCGCTACACCGCACGCACCCGCAGCATCGCATGGAAACAGGATGCAGCTACAAAAGCTGCGGTTGCTGCATTGGAGTTCCTGCTGGCATCCGATACACCGCATGTTTTCAAGGCGCAGCTCGAGCCCGGCATGGGCTTGCTGTGCAACAATGTACTGCATGACCGCACGGCTTTTACCGATGACCCCATCCATCCACCGCGCCTGCTGTACCGCGCGCGTTATCTGGACCGGATTTCAAGGATTTAGGTAAGTCCGTTCGCCCTGAGCATTTCGAAGAGCTCGTGGGTGGCACGCTGAACACTGAATATTAAGTATCCCGCTTCCGGATCACGCAGCTCACATTTCTCATGGGGGAACCATGCCATTTCCGAGTCCACTTATCCTGCTGCTCGCGCTCTTCCCCGCGTTGGCATTTGCATCGCCACTGCAAGTCGAAAACGTTGCCCCCGGCGTGTATGTCCATCACGGCGAGCACAAGGACATCAACGTCGGCTACGGCGGCGATATATGCAACATCAGTTTCGTCGTCGGCACCAAGGTCGTAGCAGTGATCGACACCGGCGGCTCGCCCAAAATCGGCGCCCGCTTGCGCGAGGCAATACGCAGCATCACCCAACTCCCCATCCTTTACGTGATCAACACCCACGTCCATCCCGACCACAGCCTGGGCAATGCCGCTTTCAAGCAAGACAACCCGGTATTTGTTGGACACGACCGATTGGCAGAGGTGATGGCGCAGCGCAGAGAAGCCTATCTGCGCAATGAACCACAATGGGTAGGTACGGACGATGCTGCGGGCACCGAACTGATTGCGCCCGCATTGACCATAGCGGGCACGCGCGCGATCGATCTTGGCGGACGCACCCTGCGCCTGACGGCCTATCCGGTAGCGCATAGCCCGGCCGATGTAAGCGTGTTCGATACTGCCAGCAAAACCCTGTGGACCGGAGATTTGCTGTTCATCGAGCGCACCCCATCCATCGACGGCGATCTGCCGGGCTGGCTCAACGTCATCGAACAACTGCGCAAGAATCCGGTATCGCACGTCGTTCCCGGCCACGGCCCGGCATCCGCAAACCTGGACGCCGCCTTGAACGATGAAAAGCGCTATCTGACCACCCTGCTCTCCGATGTGCGCGCCGCCATCAAACGCGGCGACAGCATGGAACAAACGATTGCGACCGCGGCGAAATCTGAAGAAGGGAAATGGGTACTGTTTGACGTCGTCAACCGGCGCAACGTCGCGCTTGTATTTCCCGCATTGGAATGGGAATGATTCGGAACGACAGCGATAGCGCGCTGCCAACTACCGCTGTTCGGCCGTAGAGGCCATCAGAATCGTCTGGAGTTATGACCGGTTTGCAAGTGCAAATCTGCTATTTTCGACATCGAAGCGTCGTACGCAATATCTCGATTTAGGATTTGCGCCTCACTTTGCAGAACTGGGATTTCTGATTTCAGTTCGGTTTGGCATGAGCAGCATTTGCTTTTTCCGACCCAAGGAGTAGAGTGCCGCCCCGTTCCTTCCCGCACTGGCCGGGAAAGGGGGGCTTAATGGTTCCAGACAAGTTTGATACTTTCCAATCCCGCCGCTTTATAGCAGAAGCTGCCTGTCGCCATTCCTTTCATTGCCCCGGCACAGATATCAGCATTGTCCGTAAATGAAACGCGTCTTTACTGTTTTGCATGTGCTTGCCTTGTTGCTGGTCGTGTTTAGCTTTGCTTTCCTCTTGCCCATCCTGGTGACCTTACTGGATGGCGACCGGCCGGAGATGCTCGATTTCATTCTGGCCATGGCGCTCACAGCCGGCCTAGGAGCACTGGTCGCACTATTGACCCGTGCCTACAAGAAAGAACTCTCGGTTCGCCACGGTTACCTGCTGGTGACTAGCGCTTGGTTGGCGATGCCCGCTTTTGCAGCAATTCCTTTGATGTTCATCATTCCCGGTCTCACGTTCACTGACGCGTATTTCGAGACTATGTCCGGTCTGACCACTACAGGCGCCACGGTGCTGGTCGGCCTCGACGGCCTGCCACCTGAAGTGAACGTCTGGCGCCATGAGCTGAACTGGTTAGGTGGACTGGGGGTCATCGTACTTGCCGTCGCCATCCTGCCCCTGCTGGGTATCGGCGGACGGCAACTATTCAAGGCCGAGACGCCTGGGCCGATGAAAGACTCCGCGCTCACTCCCCGCATTGCGGATACGGCGCGCAATCTGTGGGTCGCATATGTCGCAATCACGCTTATTTGCGTCGTCGTTCTGAAAGCGGCCGGCATGAATTGGCTGGATGCCGTCTGCCACGCTTTTTCCGCGATGGGACTGGGCGGTTTCTCCACCCACGATGCCAGTATCGGCTACTACAACTCGCCCCTGATCGAGTTCGTACTGATCGTGTTCATGCTGATCGCCGTGGTCAATTTCACCACCCACTTCATGGCCTATCGCGAGCATTCCTTGCGGGTCTATCGCAAGGACATGGAGGCATTCGCCACGCTGGGATTGATCCTGGGCAGCTGTATCGCCATTGCTTTCTACCTGTGGTGGAACGATATCTATGCCAGCTTCTGGATATCACTGCGCCACGCCAGTTTCAATCTGGTCTCGATCGCCACCAGTTCAGGTTATGCCAGCGTCGATTATGCCCAGTGGCCCATCTTCGCTCCGCTGTGGATGATGCTGCTGACTGCGACGGTGGCCAGCGCGGGTTCGACCGGAGGCGGCATCAAGATGATCCGCACCATGATCCTGTTCAAGCAGGCCGGGCGAGAGTTCGGCAAGATGCTGCACCCTGCCGTCGTCAATCCGATGAAGATCAACGGACAGATCATAGAGAACCGCATCGTGTTCGCGGTGCTCGGATTCATCTTCCTGTATTTCATGAGCATCGCCATCCTGACCTTCGTGATGCTGATCAGCGGGCTGGATTTCATCACGGCCTTCTCCGCGATCCTGGCTTCGATCAACAATTGCGGCCCCGGATTGGGCTCCGTCGGTCCGGCCAGCAACTATCAGGGCCTGAACGACTTCCAGACCTGGGTCTGCACGGCCGCCATGCTCATCGGCCGGCTGGAAATATTCACTGTCCTGATCCTGTTCTCCCCTCACTTCTGGCGTAGATAATTAACATAATCATGCAAATCATCGGTATTCCGCTTGAATTCATCCTGTTCGCATTCACGCTGCTGGGCGTCGCGCTGTTCCATCACCATACATTCCGGGTCGCCCTCATCGGACTGCTTGTCCTCACCGGGTACAAACTGTTCTTTGCCGGATTCAAGACCGGAACTGGATTGGCCGGACTCGCCGCCCATCTTGGACATGAGTGGGTGACACTAGCTAACCTGTTCTGCCTGTTGCTGGGTTTCGCCATCCTGGCGCGGCATTTCGAGAAGAGCCATGTCCCCGTACTGCTGCCGCGCTTCCTGCCTGCTGGCTGGCTGGGCGCTTTCGGGGTGCTGGTCATCGTCTGGTGCATCTCCGCTTTCCTCGACAACATCGCCGCCGCGCTCATTGGCGGCGCCATGGCACACCAGCTGTTCCGCGCAAAAGTTCATATCGGCTACCTGGCTGCGATTGTCGCAGCTTCCAACGCGGGCGGCGCCTTCTCGGTCGTCGGGGATACCACGACGACCATGATGTGGATTGCCGGCGTCAGCCCGGGCGAGGTGTTCCATGCCATCGTCGCATCTGCTGTCGCATTGCTGGTCTCCGGGCTGGTTGCCGCCCGGCAGCAGCATGCCTATTCCCCGATCCTGAGGCATGTGCACGCGCATACGTCAGTCGAATGGAAGCGCATCTTCATCGTGCTGATGATTCTGGTCTTCGCCATCTCCGCCAATGTCGTGGTCAATCAGTTCTTTGCCGAAGACAGCGCCCGCCTGCCTTTCGTGGGACTGGCGGTGTGGGCGGCCATCTTCATCACGGCACCGGTATACAGGCACGATTGGGAAGTTCTGAAGGCTTCGCTCAGCGGCACCGCATTCCTGTTGTTTCTGGTGACGTCGGCGTCCATGATGCCGGTCGAAAGCCTGCCGGAGGCCTCATGGCGGACGGCCTTTGGTCTGGGGTTCATCTCGGCGGTGTTCGACAACATCCCGCTCACCGCGCTCGCCATACGGCAGGGAGGTTACGACTGGGGCGTGCTCGCGTTCGCCGTCGGTTATGGCGGATCGATGCTCTGGTTCGGCTCTTCAGCTGGCGTGGCTATTTCAAACATGTACCCGGAAGCCAAGTCCGCGGCGAACTGGCTGCGATACGGCTGGCATGTCGTGCTGGCTTATGTGGTTGGCTTTATGGTTATGATGACACTGATGGGTTGGCATCCGTCATCACTGTAAAGGTGGTGGCGCTTCTGCCTGAGTTGTCACAATAGCGACGCCCCCCATCTTGAGTAGCAGCTGATTGAGTAGACACTGCTGTCGGTTAACCTAGACACAGCGGACATTGGCGATCAGGTCATCTAATTTCCGCTTTGGCCGACAGCGGAAGTCGTCTTTTATCGAATGCCGCATCCCTTAGAACCACGAGATACTGTTCTCCGCTTGTATTCTCAGAGATCACCCTGACTTGCCGCCACCATCATGTCTTTCATCGCAGCCATGACGCGCTCGGCGCTTTTGCGGGTGTCTTCCGGCATGGCCTGGATCAATTTCAGGTCCATCATCATGGAGATGACCCAGCGTTTGCCGTCCTTGTCTTCAAGCACGGCGATGCGGCAAGGCATGAAGGCGATCATCAGGGGATCGGCGGCCAGCATTTTGTTGGCAGTCAGACCGTCGCAGAAGTTGAATATTTCGATGCGCTTCGACGGCTTGCCGGTCAGCGATTCGATTTCCTTGTAGAGTTTATTGACGCCGACGAACTTCAGGTTGTGCTGGTTGGCGCGCAGTTTGAGCGATTCGACTGCGTCGTCGAAACTCACGCTGTCCAGAACCTGGATGCGTGCGATCTGCAGTTGGACGTTGGTGTAGCCGATGCCTGCATCTTCAGCCACGGCGGTTTGCATGATTGATGCGAACAACAAAGCGAAAAGGATACGGATTTTGTTCATGGCAATTCCTTTCTGGTGGTCCGTTCACCCTTCGACAGGTTCAGGGCGAACGGAATTTTGTATCGTTACGGACGAAGATTTCCGTTTGGCCGGATCGATGATATTTCAAACCATGCCCGGATTGCCGGCGACGCCTTTGAGCTTGGGCACGTTGGGCGTGGTGACCTTGACGACTTTTTCGGCACGCAAATGGCGGGCGACCAGGTCCCAGATCGGCTCGCCGCCCTTGTCGCGCGCGGCTTCCGACACCGGTGCCCAGCCTGCGACTTTGTAGGTCTTGCCGGCATCCAGCAGTTTGCCGTCCAGGCGCATGTCCTGGATACGGCCGCCCATCTTGGCGTTCGGTTCGCAGGTATATTCCAGTCCGCCCACGCGCACCATGTCACCGCCCTGCTGGTAATAAGGATCGGGGTTGAACAGGTTGTCGCACACGTCTTCCAGGATGGTTTTGATCTGCGCACCGCTCATTTCAGTGAGCGTCGTGTATGGGTAGGTGATCGCCGTCTGGTTGAGCACGTCTTCCATGGTGATGGCCGAACCGGGCAGCAAGGAGGTGCCCCAGCGGAAGCCGGGCGAGAATGCGATGGGCGCATCTTTCTCTTTCATCAGCGCGTCGAGGATGAGCTGGTCGAAGCTGCCGTTGAAATTGCCTCGGCGATACAGCAGGCCGTCGGTGGTGGCGAGTTTTTCCGAGAGCTTGCTCTCGTAGGGCGCGCGGTGTTTTTGCATGAGCGCGCTCATGCTCTTGTCGGCCGCGAGCAGATTGGAGAATACCGGCAGCAGCTTGTAGCGGAAGTCTGCCACCTTGCCAGCCTTGACCTCGAAATCCAGCACACCGAGAAATTTGCCGTTGGAGCCGGCATTGGTCACCAGCGTGGTGCCGCCGCTGTTCTTCACCGCGATGGGTGCCGGAATACCATCGTGCGTGTGGCCGCCGAGTATGGCATCCAGTCCGTTTACGCGTGATGCGACCTTGAGATCGACATCCATGCCGTTGTGCGACAGCAGCACCACGACTTGCGCGCCCTTCTTGCGCGCTTCGTCGATGACGAGTTGCAGGTTTTCTTCCTGAATGCCGTAGGACCATTCCGGCACGAAATAGCGCGGATTGGCGATGGTGCTGTAGGGGAAGGCCTGGCCGATGATCGCGACGAGCACGCCGTTCATTTCCTTGATGACATAAGGCTTGAACACCGGGTCGCCGAAATCGGTGGTCTTGACGTTCTGCGCCACCACATCCATCTTGCCCTGCAGCGCGCCCTCTTCCGCCTGTTTGATGCGCTCGGCGCCGTAGGTGCATTCCCAGTGCATGGTCATTACGTCCACGCCCAACTCCAGGCAGGCGTCGATCATGTCCTGACCGTTGGCCCACATTGCCTGACCCGTACCCTGCCAGGTGTCGCCGCCGTCCAGCAGCAACGCGCCGGGACGCGAGGCGCGGATCTGTTTGACCAATGTGGCGAGATGCGCGAAGCCGCCCACCTTGCCAAAGGTTTGTGCCGCTTCGACGTAGTTGAGGCTGCTATAGGCATACGCTTCCGCCGTGCCCGGCTTGACGCCGAAATGCTTGAGCAGTGCGTTGCCCACCAGGTGCGGCGGCTTGCCGCTCATTGCGCCCACGCCCAGGTTGATTTCCGGTTCGCGGAAAAATATCGGGTTCAGTTGCGCGTGGGTGTCGGTAATGTGCAGCAGACTGACGTTGCCGAACTTCGGCAAGTCATACAGATGTGTTGCGCCGCCGGCTGCGTAGCTTTCGCCATTCTTCAGCAGAAAACCGCCTGCCGACGCGATAGCCAGCAATTGCAGGAACTCGCGACGATTCATGTCCATGGAATTTCCTTCTCTAATAACATGCCCCGGTGTTACCGAGCTTGGTATTGCACGATGCGCTGCCTCTCACCAGCCGGTGAGAGGCAATTCATTGCTTGGCTATTTGTTGACGGGCGATTCCGGATCAACCAGCAGCGCGACCAGATCCTTGATCTGGGCTTCGGTCAAAATGCCGATATGTCCGAATCGCGGCATGTTGGCGCATGCGTTGTAGGCTTTCGCGTTGTAGATCCGGCCATAAGCGCGGCGCTGGGCTTTTTCCAGACCGCCTTTTTTCTTGGCGTAATGCAGCAAGCTTGGCCCGATGGTGCCGTAGGCAATTTCCGTCGACGACAATTGATGGCAGTTGTAGCAATTGCCACCCGCCGGGTCGCCTTCCTTGTCGCTCCAGGTCAACCCCTTCCCGCTCTGCGCCAGTTTTTCCCCGGCTTTCCAGTCGCCCACAAGAATTCCGTCAGCAGGCCATTTGATCTGCTTTAACTGTTCATCTTCCAGCTTGACCTTCATATCGACCGGCACGTCGTCCTTGTACTTGCTGCAGGCCGCCTGCAACTCATCCTGATTCAAGCGTTCGACCTTGGCGATGCCTTTGTCGCGAAAATCACGCTTGATGATTGCTGCTGTTTTGGCATCCAGATCCGTACCGGCCTGGACAGGCAATGCGGTTGTCAAAGACAGAGCCGCTGTTATTCCCAATATCAGTTTTGCGTTCATGTTCGTCATCTCCTAGCGTTTTAGACCCGGACCTGCATACTCGGCACCATTGGCATTGACCGCGAGAAACATGGTCAGGGCGATGGTCGCTTCGGATGCAAATTTGGGCTCGGGGAAACGTTGCTGGCGGAAGCAATCATTCAGTCGCCACTGGAAAGAACGTGTCAAACCCTGCGACACGCGATAGGCGGGCCAACTAGTGTAGGCTGCTTGTGCGTCTTTTTGAACGTTGAAGTTGGGCAGATCCTGCATGCGGATGCGCACGTCGCTGGTGGCATGACAGGTCGAGCAGGCAAAGTCATACGGACCGGCGCGATAGTAGAAAATGCGCTGGCCGATTTCATAGGCTTCTTTTTCTTTGGGGTGCTTGAGCGAGACCGCCATCTTGATGCCCTTGGATTGCCCCACCACATAAGTCGCCAGCGATGAAATATCCGACTTCTTCTGATCCGAGCTGAACGGTTTGGCGGTGATTTGCTCTTCCGGAATTCCTTGCAGTGTGGTCATGCAAGTCAGCAAGCGCGATTCAAGATCCTGCACCTTCCTGGTGTCTTTGAAATAGCGCGGAAGCGCCGCATAAGCGCCCTTCACCACACCGGGACCTTTGCCCAAATTGCATTTTTCCAGCGTTGCCTTTTTCGGACCGGCTGGCGTTTTCCACAACTCTTCTCCCGCCATCTCGTCGAATTCGGCCGGATTGCCATCGGCGATCATTTCACGATATTGCGCGATTCGGTCCGAATCACTAACGTCGCCTTCAGCCGCCATTGCCGCATAGCTTGTCGACAATGACAGCACCAGAAATACCTTGCTTACGTTGCTGATGTTCATCTAATCCCCCTGAGGAATGAATGGCCGCAAGAATTGCGCAGCCGGTTTAGATTGACCCGGTGTCAGGCAGTAATCGCCACCTCGTCGGTGCGGCTGTCGCCTGTGTTATCCACCCAGCTGATTGAGACTTTTTCGCCCGCGGCACCGCCCTTGAAACGGAATAGCAAGTAGGGATTTTTTGAAACGGATTGTCCGAACTGCGCTTCCAGTACCGTGCGACCCTGATACTGGGCCTTGACTTCAGTAATGAACCAGGCCGGTATCAGATTACCGTCGGCACCTTTACGCAGGCCCGTCTCCATGTTGTGCTGCATCAGAACTTTGACTTCGGTTACGCCCTCTTTGACAGCAGCGCGAATTTTCATTGGATTGCCCATATTTATTCACCTCTGATCGATTGAGTTGTATTCGCAGACCGTTAACCGCCGCAGCCGCCGGCAGTGACTTTGACTTCTTTCGCGGTGCGATAATACTTGCCGTCGGCTTTAACCACTGCAACGATGTTTGCCGTTTTTCCCATCTTGACGCGGGTCGTCACCATGCCTTCGGTTCCTGCCGGTAACACAAAATTAGCGGCCATCACGTTGGGGTTCTTGTCCACGAAGATGGATATTTGCTCGACGTTGGGGAGCGTGCTGGCTACGGTGACCGGAACCACGGCGCCGTTCTCGGCGATTTCCGGCACGGTCAATTGAATGGATGCCGCGCCGTCCTCGGGACTCGACATTCCCATCGCGCTCAAGGCATCTTCCATCGTTTTGGAAGAGAAGGCTGCTTTATTCCATTCGGCCATCGCTGCGCCGGATTTCAACAGTCCAAATGCACCCAATACGGCCAGCAGCCCGAAGCTGGCTCCCGTCTTGAGTGCCTTGCGGCGTTCCAGATTAGTTTCCATATTCATCAATGGTTCTCCTTATTCAGATTGCACAGATTTCCCGCCAGAAGGTGGGATTAATTTCCAGACACATCGACTAACCGCAAAAAATCATAAAGCTTGACCAGACTACTCGAGTTTTAGGAAAGACTCAACCCAAAAATGGCTGCTGAAATTTCAGCAATCGCCATTTGATCGGCCGACACGGCAGCAATCAATATTGCTGCCGTGTGGATCTTTCAAAACTAATCTTAGAACTTGTAACGCAAAGAAACTTCGTAGGCCTGCTGGGAGTGTGTAGTTGTGTTCGTTCCACCAAAGTTAGCGACATCAACCGTTTTCTTAACCTCTGGAGTAATCACGACTGCACCTTCAACAGCGAGGGCGTTGGAGATGTCATAGCCGCCGCCAAAGGTATAGGAATTCGTTACGATGGCCGGGAAGAACATATTGTTGAAAAAGTTAACAGCTGCATTTCTATACACATCGGAACCAGGAGCGCCCGCAGGTGAGGCTGTTAGTGTGCCGATCGGATCATTGGCATGGTTGTAGCCCAAACCGAGCCAGTAACCATTAGCAGAATACTTGGCACCGACAGCAATGATTGTCTGATCCTTCCAAGCGAAGTCCTTGTATCCGGCAGCACTACCCCATTGAATCAACTTGTAATCGGCGGTCAGGGTAAGGCTGTCCGCGACAGCGTAAGCAACACCCAATTTCATTTGCGCAGGTTGATCCAGATTGTCGCCAAAAGGAGCTGCTCCAGTGCAGCCACCACCGGCTGGTTGGCAAAGACCAAAGCCATTTCCCGCATCAGATATTTGCGTGCCATATTTAGCCGCGATTTTTGACTGATATACCGCTGCCACAGTTACCGCTGGTGCGGCGTTGAAATAACCACCCAGAGCAAAGCCAAAGCCCGTACTGGATTCTTTCTTCTTCGCAGCATTAACATTACCCATGCCCATGCCAGAAGCATCATAAGAAAGCATCAAAGAACCGGACTGGAAAATGGGGGCGAAGCCTACGCCGAATTTATCCGTGTTATAGGCAATGTCCGCAACCACTCTCAAAATGCTAAGTTCAGATTTAGCGCTAATGTGTGTAGCTGGCGCGTCGGTATAATCAACACCCATGCCAGCAATTCCGGCCAATGCAACACCATAGGTCAGACTGTCATCGATTCTGCTGGAGTAGGACAAGTCCGGAATATAGCTTGTATTCGCAGTGCTATCCGCAGATACCCCACTAAGCGCAGGAACGCCAGTATTTGTTACTTTCGGCTTAAACAGATTAACACCACCAGTCACTTCTGACCCCTTGGACTTGCCCAGCATCGCTGGGTTTGCCCACAGGCTCTCTGCCCCGATGAAATGGGCCACGCCCGTACCACCCAGCGCTGTGCTTTGCGAACCCACCGCCATCATTTCATCACCGTTGGTTGCATACGCCAAAGGTGATACCAAACCGCCTACAACTAACATCGACGCAACTATCTTTTGCTTGTTCATGTGTTCTCCCCGATTAATGGTCAGTTACAAATTAATGATACGGACTTCTATTAATTACAGTTTGCTGCGGTATTACTTTTAAAACTTTTATACGAACAGACAGATGTCGGTATCTCCTGCAAACCCCATGAAGGTCGCGGCACCTCCGTATTCGACGTTGTCGATAAACTCGCTCTTGTCGAACTCGAACAGGTCGACGGTCATCTGGCAGGCGATGAATTTCACGTCCGCTTCCAGGCACAGGTCGCGCAACTCGGTCAGCGAGGCAACGCCGTGCTTCTTGAGTTTTTGCTTCATCATCATGGTTGCCATGGATTCCATACCGGGCAGCATCTGCACCATTACCGGCATCGGGATCGGCATCGGCATCGCCGGATTGGCCAGCGGGCTGATCATGACGTTGGACAGATCCTTGCGCAGCAGTTGCAGGCCGTAGAAGGTGAAGAACACTTGCACGTCGTAACCCAGTGCTGCGGCGGTCGACGCCAGGATGAACGGCGGATACGCCATATCCAGCGTACCTTTGGTGGCGATGATCGCCATTTTCTTGTTAGCCATACTTGCTCCCTAATTGTATTTGGTTGAATTATTTTTTCTTCATGTAGAAGATGAATTCGCCGTTCTCTTCAACAGTGGACAGCAACGGATTGCCGGTCTGCTCGGCAAAAGCGGCCATATCCTTCACGGAACCGGTATCGGTCGAAATGACCTTCAGAACCTGGTTGGAAGTCATGTCGGCAAGCGCCTTCTTGGTTTTGACGATAGGCAAAGGACAGGACAAACCACGCGCGTTCAGCTCTTTATCGAAATTCATTGCTTCTTCTCCCATTAGTAATTTAGAAGTACTACAAAAAAATGCGTTGCCGCACAAAACTTGAGTCGCATTATAGGATTATTATCTCCATCAGAGTCCATAGCCACTAAGGGCTATAGGATAGCCCGTTAGGGTTATGCAAACACCATAATTTATACAAATATCCGTCCAGATTCAGACAGGTTTAGCAGCCGGATTGAACGGATCGTGTGTTCCGGCTTCGCCCAGCCACTCGCAAATGGCGGCTAGTGCCATGTCTTCGTTCGCAAAGATACGCTTATGGCCGATCTCGTCAAATAGCCCGGTATGGCGCATCACATCCAATACCTGTTTCTTCAGGCCCGAGAATACCAGGGTGACGCCGTTTGCATGCAAGCGCTCATACAGCGTCCTGATGACCTCTTCGCCGGAGGCATCGAGATTATTGATCCCGTTACCCACCACCAGCACATATTGGGCGTTCGGCTTCTCCGCCACTGCTTCCAGCAGGGCATCCTCAAAATAGGTTACGTTGGCAAAATAGAGCTGGCCGTCGAAGCGTACCGGCACCACCAGTTCGCTGGTAGGTATATCCGGATGCACTTTCACATCGCGTAGCGTCCCGTCGCTATAGCGGCCCAATCGTGCCACGCGCGGCTTCATGGTGCGGTACAGGTAGAGCATGATGGCGATCGCTGCACCGAGCAGGATGCCGCTATCCAGATGCGGGGCGAAGGCAAGCGTGGCGACGAATGTCACCCCGGCCGCGATGCCGTCGTGTTTATGCACCTGCCAGGCATGCTTGATGGCGGAGAAATTGATCAGCCCGGTCACCGCCATGATGATGACAGCGGCCAGCACCGCCTGCGGCAGGTGATACAGCAAGGGCGTCAGGAACAGCAGTGTCAACAGCACGATGAGGCTGGCAAAAACCGACGTCATACCGGTCCGCGCGCCCGCATTCAGGCTGACGGCAGAACGCGAGAACGAGCCGCTGACCGGGAAAGCATGACTGAAACTACCCACGACGTTGGCCAGGCCCTGCCCGAGCAATTCCTGATTCGGGTTGATACGCTGTTTGGTCTTGGCTGCCATCGCCTTGGCAATGGAAATGGCTTCCATGAAACCGACCAGCGAGATGACCAGCGCACTGGAAAACAACATGCCGATATCCCCCAAACGCAGGATCGGCAGCGCCAAATCCGGCAAGCCGGAAGGAATGCTGCCGACCACTTCGCCGCCGCCGACCAGTTTCAATTCTCCCTTGTTCACTTTCTTGATGCGCCAGCGATAGCCGTCGGACTTTTCTCCCTGCGGCACCAGCCCGCTCAGGTAGAGTCGTGCAGGTTGGGTATCGGTTGCCGGAATCCGCTCGAAGATGAATTTGCGCAGGGAACGGGCGGCTTTGCGGTTTTCGCCTTCCAGGTCCTTGAGTTCCAGCTTGATCAATTCGATTTCGTAGCTGAGCGCTGCCGAATGCTGGCTGCCGCCTTCATGTTCTTTTTGCAGTTGCTTGAGCTCGGCCGATTTGCTGCTGACCTGCGCGTTCAGGTCGTCGATCTTGAGCTCTGCACGGGAGAAATCGATGGCCAGGCTTTTCACCGCCGCGTCCGCGATTTCGTCGACCTTGCCGTTGCTGTTGTGCTCGAAGCCGATCCACCAGCTCACCAGCGTGGTCAGCGTAACGGCAACCAATACATTGGGCAGTTTCGGCGTATGGCGCTTCATGAGGAACATGATGACGAAAGCAGCCACGCCCATCAGCAATGTCGGTATATGCGTCTCGCCAAGCAACTGCAATGCACCCCACACATCCTGCAGAAAATGCTCGCTGCGTCCCATCGAAATGCCGAACAACTTATTCATTTGCGACAGGCCGATGATGATCGCGGCGGCATTGGTAAAACCGGCGATGACCGGATGCGACAGGAAACTGACGATTACGCCCAGCTTGAATGCGCCCAGTGTCATCTGGATCGCACCGACCAGCAGTGCCAGAAGTATGGCAAGCGCAATGAATTGGTCAGAACCGGTAGCCGCCAAGGGTGCCAGTGCGGATGCAGTCAACAGCGAAACCACAGCGACCGGACCTGTCGCCAGTTGCGCTGAAGAACCCCATAGTGCCGCGATCATGCCCGGCAGGAATGCCGCATACAGGCCGTAATAAGCCGGCAACCCGGCCAGTTGCGCGTAGGCCATGGATTGCGGGATCAGCACCAGTGCGACGGTGACACCCGCGATCAGGTCGGTTCTGACGTTCGTGCCGTTAAGCGGCCACCAGGACAGGAAAGGAAAGAAACGTGCGAGAAGGTTGTTCATGCAGTCCCCAAGTTCACAAAACTCCCGCAGATTACGCAGATTTACAGCGATCAACCACCTGTCCCGCCCACCCGCTTGATCGGACGGGCGATTTGCAGTTCACGCCCCCGCTCAGAATATCAGGTTCAGCATGATCATCAACACGGCGATGAACAGTATCGTCATGACCCCGCCGGCGCGCATGTAGTCGGCCACGCGGTAACCGCCCGGCCCCATCAGCAGCGCATTGACCTGGTGGGTCGGCAGGAAGAAGGAATTCGAGGTCGCCAACGCCACGGTCAGTGCGAACACCGCCGGGTCGGCCCCCGCGCCGATGGCGATGTTCACCGCCAGCGGCACCAGCAGCACCGTCGCACCCACATTCGACATCACCAGCGTGAAGAAGGTCGCCAGGATGGCGATGGCCAACTGGATCACCCAGATCGGCGTGCCGCCCAGCAACAGCAGCGTCTGTTCCGCAATCCATTTTGCCGTACCGCTGGTCTCGACCGCGAGGCCGAGCGGGATCAGGCTGGCCAGCAGGAACACCGACTTCCAGCTCACCGCGCGGTAGGCCTCCTCGATGCTGAGCACGCGCAACAGGATCATGCCGATGGCGCCAGCCATCAGCGAGATCGACAGCAGGGTGTCGGTGAACAGGATCAGCAGCAACGCGACGGCAAAGCAGGCGAGCGCGGCGTTCACCTTGTGCGGGCGCATCTCCTCGTGCGGGAACTCGGTGGTGACGACGACGAAATTCTTGTCCTTTTCCAGGCGCGCGAGCGCATCCCAGCCGGTATGCACCACCAGCGCATCGCCGGACTGCAGTGGCAGGTTGCGCACGCCGTCACCCTCACGCAAGGTCTTGCCGCCGCGATGCAGGGCCGTCAGCGAGATGCCGTAGGTCTTGCGCATCCAGACATCGCGCGCGCTCTTGCCGATCAGTTCGGAGCCTGGCGGGATGACGATCTCGGCGATACCCGCCTTGGCCGGCGACAGTTGATCGGCAAATGTCTCCAGTTCGTCGCGCAGTTGCAGTCCCTTGGCCGCAACAAACTCGTTCAACCGTTCCGGCGCGCCGAGCAAACCCAGTACACTGCCAGCAGCGATCGCGACATCGCGCGAAGGACCCATGCGCAGATCGTCACTGCCGCGCATGATGGCGACTATGCGCAAGCGATAGGGCTGCTCGATGTCTTCGAGTGTCTTGCCGACCAGCCGGCTCTCGGGCGGCACCACCACTTCGCGCACCGCATAATCGAGACCGTAGAGCTGCTGGAAATAATCCATCGCATCGGCGCCGCTGGTGACATCCTCGCTCGCCTTTCCGGGCAGCACAAAGCGCCCGGCGATGACGAAGTAGGCGATGCCGGAAGCCAGCAGTGCCAGACCGATCGGCGTGACGGAGAACAATGACCATGCCTCCATCTGCTGCTCCGGCGGCAACACCTTGTTCGATGCCAGCATCAGGTCGTTCAACAGGATCAACGGACTGGAACCGACCATGGTCATGGTGCCGCCGAGAATCGCGCAGAAGCCCATCGGCATCAGCAAACGCGACATCGGCAGGCCGGTGCGTGCCGAGATGCGGCCGACCACCGGCAGGAACAGCGCAGCGGCGCCAACGTTCTGCATGAAGCTGGAAATGATGCCGACCGTGCTGGAGATCGCCGGAATGATGCGGGCCTCGGTTTTCCCCGCCACTCTGATGATAAAGCTCGCCACCTTGCCCATCAGCCCGGTCTTGTCCAGACCGGCACCGACGATCATCACCGCGATGATGGAGATCACGGCATTGCCGGAGAAGCCGCTGAAGAGCTCCCGTCCCTTCACCAGCGGCTTGGGCAGATCGATCAGGCCGCCGAAATGGCTGATCAGGCCCAGCAGCACCATGATGCTGACCGCCGCCACATCGACGCCGACCACCTCGAAGGCAAACAGATACACCGTGAGCAGCAACAGGTTGAGGACGACGGCGATCTCGCGGCTGGGCGCGAACATGAATGCGGACACGCCGACCAGCGCGAAGATCACGGCGGCGACGATGGTTCTGGTCTGGATGGCTTTGCTGCTCATTGCTTTAACCCTTTCGTTCAGTTCTGTCTGATGCCTGCAAATTCTGAGATTACCTCACCATGGCCGGATCATGCAGTCCGCACTTCGCCGTCCGGCAGTCTCTCGTGACATTCCGAGAATATGCGCGCCGTGCAATTGCGGCATATCTCGGAGTCCAGCGTGGAATAGATCGGCTTGATCCAGTTCGACATGGTCGGGAAGAAACCGCCCTCGCCGATATCGTCCAGCTTGTCCGATTTGCGCAGGAAGCTGTAGATTTCGTCCTTGCAGCGATAGAAATACAGTCCGCCGCCCATCTTGCGGCGGCGGCGCGCCTCCTGCGCCAGCATCTCGGCCCCCGCCACATCGACGAAACTGATTCCCCCTGCAACGATTAGTACGGATTTCTTCAGCAGCTCGATCTCGTCTATCTTCAGCAGGCTGCTCTGCACGTGATCGACCGCGCCGAAGAATATCGCCCCGTTCAAACGCACCATGGCCAGTTGCGGACATTGCGGATGATCTTCGGCGCCGACGAAGTGATAAGCGCCCTCTTCCTTCGCCGGCACCACCGGCACGATGCCGGGACGCGAGACGCGGAACAGGTAGATGGCGAGCGAGAGCAGGATGCCGAAGAAGATGCCCTTCTCCAGATCGACCAGCGTACCCAGCAAGGTCACCCACAACACCACCGTTTCGGAACGGCTGGTCTTGCCGATGCTGGCGATGTGGTGGAAATCGATCAGCCCCCAGGCCACCAGGAACAGGATGCCCGCCATCGCCGCCGTAGGCAGGTAGGACGCGAGCGGCGCGACCAGCAGCAACACCAGCACCAGGAAGAGCGAGGCATACACCGTCGCCATTGGCGTCCTGGCCCCCGCCGCATAGTTCACGCCGCTGCGGTTGAACGAGCCGCACGAGGCATAACTGGAAAAGAAACTGCCGACCAGGTTGGACAGGCCCTGGCCGATGAACTCCTGGTTGCCGTCGATGCGCTGTTCCGACTTCACCGCGATGGAACGCGAGATGGAGACCGCTTCGGTCAGTGCCAACATGGTGACGACCAGTGCCGGGAACAGCACCTTGTGGATGGTCGCGTAGGAGAAGTCCGGCAGCGACAGCGGCGGCAGATGCGCGGGCAAGGCGCCCACGGTCGTGATCAGCGTGGTCTCCACGCCGACCTCCAGATTGATCAGGGCCGCGACCACGCTGCCGACCACCATGGCCACGATCATGTAGGGCACCTTCGGCCAGTAGCGTTTGGCCAGGATGCCCGATGCCAGCGTGACCGCACCGACCACGGTGACCCAGGGATTGATGCTGTCGATCTGCTCGATGAAGCGTTCGATCACCACATGGAAGTGCGCGCCGCGTTCGATGGCGATACCGAAGAAGCTCTTTACCTGGCTGGCCGCGATCAGCAGCGCCGCGCCCGCGGTGAAACCGATCACCACGGTGTGCGAGATGAAATTGACCAGCACCCCCATGCGCGCCAGCCCCAGGATCAACTGGAACAGGCCCACCAGAAAGGTCAGCGTGAGCACCATGCGAATGAACTCGGGCGAACCCGGATCGGCCAGCGGGCTCATGGCGGCGAACACAGCGATGGAGATGGCGGTGGTCGGCCCCGACACCAGGTGCCAGCTCGAACCGAACAGCGCGGCGATGATGGCCGGCACCATGGCCGCATACAGGCCGTATTCCGGCGGCATCCCGGCGATGGTGGCGAAAGCCACACCCTGCGGCAATACGATCAGCGCCCCGGTGATGCCCGCCACCAGGTCGGCGCGGGTGGAATCGCGATCCACCAGATGCTTCCACTGCAAGAATGGGAACAGGCGGTTCAGCCAGTAATTGCGCGTGTGTGTGCTTTTCAAGATGTCGTGATCAACCTATGGTCTGGTAATAAAGATTCTGCGGATGGTTGGCCTGTGCGAAGAAGAACCAGCGCTCCGCCATCAAGCCGAGGTACTGGAGTATAAACGCCACGCCGAGCAGGGCGGGAGAAAACAATCCCAGCGCCAGCAACGCCAGCGGAACCACAAAGGCCAGGACCAGGAATGTGGGCTTGATCGCACGCAGGAACGCGGCGCTCTTGCCATGGAAAAACTCGCGCGTATTGAAATTACCGCCCATGGATCCCATGGAGCGCTGCACGATGTAGGGGTGCTTCACGCCGATGGCGGTCTGCATCGTGGATTTCGGTTTCAGGCGCGCATTGCGCAGCAGCGAGGCGACGCGCCCGGCAAAAGCCAGCAGCGTGATGATGACGGCCCAGCCGACGAAGAAGTCCGTCTCGGTCGGCGCGTAAGTCGCGGAAAAGAACGCCGCCAGGATGAAGCCGGAAGAGCCGCCCATCAGGATGTAGTTGATCACCGTCAGCGGCGAATGCCATTCGCGCAGGAAACGCAGGCAGGCGTAGATCATGCCGGTGCAGATGAACAGCGCGAATGCCAACAGGGTGCCGACCGTACCGATCACGGCGGACAGGTCAATGAGCAATCCGCTGGGCAGTGTCACGATCTCGGGCCGGAAGCCGACCAGATGGGACACGCCATACAGGAACACCACCCCCATGAAGGCGGGCAACACAATCACTTCGCGCGACAGCCATGAAGTACGCCATTGCGTCGCGGAGCGCCAGGCACGCTCCGGCCTGCCCAGGTGAAAGAACGATGCGATCAAACCGCCGCCCAGGAACAGCATTGCCAGCGCACTGCCATAACCATAGAAGGCATCGGACTGCATCGGCAACAATCCGAACAGCGCATAGGATTGATGCGTAAACAACGCAAGGAACAGGCCCTGCCCGGCACCGAGCAGGGTTGTCAGGAAAATAACTGAAAAAGCAGGTTTCATAGTCGTCTTTACCAGGCAGAAACGTCTTCCATGGACGGCGCGCCCTTGGCAGGTTTGGGCAATTGACCGTCCACTTTGAGCGGATTGTCCGCGCGCTCCAGCTCGTCCTTGTGGATCTTGAGTTTGATCTTGCGTCGCGGCAGATAATGATTGGCGGGATGCGTGCCCCACTCCGGCATCAGCGCATAGCCGCCGTCCTCGCGGATTGCCAGCGACACGGCCGATTCAGGATCGTGAATGTCGCCGAACAGACGCGCGCTGGTCGGACAAGCTTTCACGCAGGAAGGCTTGCGATCCGCTTCCGGCATGGACATGTCGTAGATGCGGTCCACGCACAGGGTGCATTTCTTCATCACCTTCTGCTTCTCGTCGAATTCGCGCGCGCCGTACGGGCAGGCCCAGGTGCAATACTTGCAACCGATGCACTTGTCATAATCCACCAGCACGATACCGTCTTCCTTGCGCTTGTAGGAAGCGCCTGTCGGGCACACCGGCACGCAGGGTGGATCTTCGCAGTGCAAACAGGATTTGGGGAAATGCAGCGTCTCGCTGTTCGGATACTTGCCGATCTCGAAAGTCTGCACGCGGTTGAAGAAAGTTCCGGTCGGATTCAGACCGTAGGGATTTTCGTCGCACAGCGGCCCGGCGGAACCGGAGGTGTTCCACTCCTTGCAACTGGTCACACAGGCGTGGCATCCGACGCAAACATTCAGGTCGATAACAAGCGCGAGTTGGGTCATTTTGCACCGCCGTTCTTCTTGCCGCCGCCGAAGTAGGCTTGCCAGCGCGGATGTACTTTCATGCCGGGATATTTCTTCATGGGTTTGAATTGCGGCGAGGTCTGTTCGGGCTCGCCCTCTTCCGCCTTGTAGATGCGCACGCGCACGTCGTACCACGCCGCCTGTCCGGTGACCGGATCGGAATTGGAAAAACGCGTGCCATCCGCTTGCTGCGGCAATTCTTCGGAGATCACGTGATTGAGCAGGAAGCCCTGTTGCGATTCGTTGGCGTCGGGTGACAAATTCCATGCGCCGGCCGCCTTGCCAATGGCATTCCAGGTCCACACCGTGCCCGGCTCCACCGCTTCGCTGTAGCGCGCCATGCAGCGCACTTTGCCCCATTGCGATTCGACCCAGATCCAGTCGCCGTCCGCCACGCCAGTTTCTTTGGCGGTGCGCGCATTGACGTAGAGATAGTTATGCGCATGAATCTGGCGCAACCATGCATTCTGCGAATCCCACGAGTGGTACATCGCCATCGGGCGTTGTGTCAACGCCGACAGCGGATACTTCAGTTTGTCGGTGGTCTGCGTTTCCAGCGGTTCGAAGTAGAACGGCAGCGGGTCGAAAAAAGTCTCGACGCGTTTTGCCAGATGCGCCGGTGGCTTGCGCGTGATGCTCTTGCCCTGTGCGGCAAGACGGAATTTCTGCAGCACTTCCGAATACAGATGGATCAGGATGGGTTCCGCATAACGCGTGATGCCGCTACGCTGCGACCATTCCAGGTAACCCTTGTTCCAGTTGCGCATGAACTGGTACGAGCGCGGCAAGACATGATGATGCACGCAATCGTTCTTGGCATACATTTCCCACTGGTTCGGATTCGGTTCGCCCTTGATGGATTTTTCGCCACCCTTGCCGCGCCAACCGGTCAGGAAGCCGATGCCGGAACCCGGCGCGGTCTCCCAGTTGACGATGAAGTCCGGGTAGTCGCGGAATTTGCGTTCACCGTCCTTGTTGACGAAAGCAGGCAGTTTCAGGCGTGTGCCGAGTTCGATGAGCACCTCCTGGAATGGTTTGCATTCGCCCGTGGGCGGCAGCACCGGGATGCGCACCGAATCCACCGGGCCGTCGAACTCGGAGATCGGACGGTCGAGCATGGACATCACGTCATGCCGTTCGAGGTAGGTCGTGTCCGGCAGGATCAGGTCGGCGAACGCGGTCGTTTCGGAATGGAACGCATCGCACACCACGATGAACGGTATCTTGTATTCGCCGTCTTCTTCCTTGTCGACCAGCATCTTGCGCACTTCGCTGGTGTTCATGCTTGAGTTCCACGCCATGTTCGCCATGAACAGCAACAGTGTGTCGATCTTGTAGGGGTCGCCGCGCCAGGCATTGGTGATGGCGTTGTGCATCAGGCCATGCACCGACAGCGGATATTCCCAGGAGAAGGCCTTGTCGATACGCACCGGACTGCCGTCGGCATTGACGAACAGGTCGTCCGGATCGGCCGGCCAGCCCAGCGCCATGCCGTCCAGCGGTGTATTCGGCTGCACCGCGCGCGGGTCGTTCGGCGTGCGCGCGCAAGGCGGGATCGGACGCGGGAACGGCGTCTTGTGGCGGAAACCGCCCGGCCGGTCGATGGTGCCCAGCAACGTCATCAGGATGGACAGCGCGCGAATGGTATGAAAGCCGTTGGAGTGCGCAGCCAGGCCGCGCATGGCGTGGAAAGACACCGGGTTGCCGGTGACTGTGTCGTGCTCCTTGCCCCAGGAGTCGGTCCAGGCGATGGGTAACTCAATCTTCTGGTCGCGCGCGGTGATGCCCATCTCGTGCGCGAGGCGCTTAATGGTCTCTGCCGGGATGCCGGTGATCTGCTCCGCCCATTCCGGTGTGTAATCCTTGACGCGGTCCTGAAGCATCTGGAACGCAGGCTTGACCGGCGTGCCGTCGGACAATTTGAATTCACCGAGCAGGTAAGGATCGGCGCCTTCGGAATGGGTGATCACGGCCTTGTTGGTGTTGCGATCCCACCACAATTTGTTCTGCGGGTCGTAGCAACCTTCTTCCTTGGCCACTTCGGTGCGCACGAACATGCCGAACTCGTCGTGTTCGGCATCCAGATTCACCAGTTGTCCGGAATTGGTATAGCGCACCAGGAATTCGCGGTCGAACAAGCCGAGCGCGATGATCTCGTGGATAAGCGCCAACATCAGCGCGCCGTCGGTGCCGGGACGGATGGGCACCCATTCGTCGGCGATGGCGGAGTAACCGGTGCGTACCGGGTTGATGGAAATGAAACGGCCACCCTCGCGCTTGAATTTCGACAGCGAGATCTTCATCGGGTTGGAGTGATGGTCTTCCGCCGTGCCGATCATGATGAACAACTTGGAACGCTCCAGGTCGGGGCCGCCGAATTCCCAGAACGAGCCGCCGATGGTGTAGATCATGCCCGCAGCCATATTCACCGAGCAGAAGCCGCCGTGCGCCGCATAGTTGGGCGTGCCGAACTGGCGCGCGAACAAGCCGGTCAGCGCCTGCATCTGGTCGCGGCCGGTGAACAGCGCGAATTTCTTCGGATCGGTGGCGCGTATCTTGCCCAGACGCTCGCCCAGAATGGAGAAAGTCTCTTCCCAGCTGATTTCCTCGAAGTCGCCGGTTCCGCGTTCTGCACCCTGTTTGCGGCGTAACGGCTTGGTCAACCGCGCGGGCGAATACTGTTTCATGATGCCGGACGAACCTTTGGCGCAGATTACGCCATTGTTCAGCGGATGATCAGGGTTGCCGTCGATGTAGCGCACTTCACCGTTGCGCAGATGCACGCGGATGCCGCAGCGGCAGGCGCACATGTAACAAGTGGTGTTGCGAACTTCGGTTTTCGCATCCGCAACCGGGGGAGCTAAGGGGTCGTGCAATGGGATCGATGACATAGGCTGGTGTGTTTTATTTTATATATCGAGGCGCGGCAGCCTACAAAATTACTCAGACTTTCAGGGCGGCAAGTATGCGTATCGCACGCCAGCACTGCCATAGCTGTGATGAGGGATTAAGACATAACCCGTTAGGGGGGTACGACGCTCAACCCATGAGGGGTATCGCCCTCTTGCCGGGCTTGCACTAGTGTGGCGAACCTGTGAATTTATAAGTACTTGACTGTATTACTGGATTAAAGGAGACGTGTATGGCATTGGTTAACCCGCATGGCGGTGGCGATCTGAATCCGTTGTTGCTCGAGGGCGCAGCCCTGAAGACGGAACTGGATAAAGCGAAGACGCTACCCCAGGTCAAGGTAAGTTCGCGCGAGAAGGGCGATATTATCATGCTGGGTATCGGCGGGTTTACACCGTTGAACGGCTTCATGACCCATGCCGACTGGCAAGGCGTCTGCGACGGCATGAAGACGGCAAACGGTCTGTTCTGGCCAATTCCCATTACGCTTTCGGTCAGTCAGTCTGTCGCCGATACGATCAAGACCGGCCAGGAAATCACGCTGGCCGATCCTGAAAACGGCGAAATGCTGGCAACCATGATGGTCACCGAGAAGTACGTGATCGACAAGGCGCACGAATGCGCCATGGTGTTCAAAACCACCGACCCGAAGCACCCCGGCGTCAAAATGGTCATGGAACAGGGCGAAGTCAACCTGGCCGGCTCCATCAAGGTACTGTCGCAAGGCGGTTTCCCGGAAAAATATCCCGAGCTGTTCAAGACCCCCAAACAGACGCGCGAGATCTTCAGCCAGATGGGCTGGTCCAAGATCGCCTGCTTCCAGACGCGCAACCCGATGCACCGCTCGCACGAGTACCTGGCCAAGATCGCCATCGAAGTGTGCGACGGCGTGCTGATCCATTCGCTGCTGGGCAACCTCAAACCCGGCGACATCCCCGCTGAAGTGCGCGCCAAAGCCATCGGTACGCTGACCGAAAAATATTTCGTGAAGAAAACCGTGGTGCAAGCCGGTTACCCGCTGGACATGCGTTATGCCGGTCCGCGCGAGGCGCTGCTGCACGCGGTGTTCCGCCAGAACTACGGCTGCTCGCACCAGATCGTCGGTCGCGACCACGCCGGTGTTGGCAGCTACTACGGTCCTTTCGACGCGCATCACATTTTCGACCAGGTGCCCAAGGGCGCGCTGGAAACCGAAGCTTTGAAGATTGATATCTCGTTTTGGTGTTATAAATGCGGCGGCATGGCCTCGGCCAAGACCTGCCCGCACGACGATGCCGACCGCCTGCAGGTGTCCGGCACGCAGTTGCGCAATGCCCTCTCCAAAGGCGAGAATGTGCCCGCAGAGTTCAGCCGCCCCGAGGTGCTGGAGATTTTGCGTGCCTATTACGCGAGTTTGTAAGAAGGTGAAAAGTAATGGCGGTAGGTTTGTCGGGTGTTGGAAGTGACTTTTCCCGTACTCGACAGCCAACCTGTTTAACGGTAGTCATTCGTTTGCAATTTTTGAGGAGAAACTGATGTTCACGAGCAATCCCTTTGTCGATCTTTCGGCAACGATTCCAACCGCCTACATGCAGGGATATATCATCGTGATGATCCTGCTGGTCATGGGCGGGACGATACTTGACATGCTGCACAAGAAAAGTGCGAAGTACTTTTTCGCAAATGCGGAAAAAGCACAGAAGAGCGCAAAACGCTCTGTGAGCGGTGGTGAAAAGGTTGCGATGGCCACTGCCGTGCTGTTAAACGAAGTGCTGACTTCCGGCGAATTCGACAATCCGCGCCGCAGGATCTCCCATCTGTTGACCATGTGGGGAACCATCATCTTCATCGTGACGACCGCGATCATGATTTTCTCGCCGGAGTCCACATCCGCCCTGCTGCCACAACTCTGGCACATCGGCGCGCTGATGCTGGCTGTTGGTGCGTACTGGTTCTGGTTCTTTATCCGCGCCGATGTCGCTGCGGAAGGCCTGCCCGCTTTCCGGTTGGAGCGTGCGGATTTGTTCATCCTCTCGTTGATGGCCACCTCGACCTTCGCATTGATCTGGTCGTTCACCGGCGGTGGCGTGACCGTGTTCTTTGCCCTGTTCATCCTGTCCAGCACCGTGCTGTTCGGCGGCGTGTACTGGTCCAAGTTCGCCCACATGTTCTTCAAGCCCGCTGCAGCCTTCCAGAAGCGTGTCATCATGGCCGACGGTGGGCGCGAGAACCTGCCTCCCGACTATGACCTGACGGATCCTGAAGTACAGCGCAAGTTTCCGGATGTGCCTACGTATATGGGCAAGAACCCGCCCAACATGGGGTTGTGCATCAAGGCTGAAAGAGCCAACCACTACTAATCCTGACTTGACCAATTATCGATAAGAAATAGAGGAATATATTATGCCAACCTTTGTATATATGACACGTTGTGATGGTTGCGGAGAATGCGTGGACATCTGCCCATCCGACATCATGCACATCGACAAGACGCTGCGTCGTGCTTACAACATCGAACCCAGCATGTGCTGGGAATGCTATTCCTGTGTGAAAGCATGTCCACACCAGGCAATTGATGTACGCGGTTATGCCGACTTTGCACCGCTGGGACACAGCGTTCGCGTGATCCGCGACGAAGAGAAAGGCACCATTGCGTGGCGCATCAAGTTCCGCAATGGCAAGAAAGACATGGAACTGCTGGCACCGATCACGACCAAGCCCTGGGGCTCGGCGACACCGGACCTCGGAAAGGTTCCCGCCCCCAGCAAGGAGATGCGCGACAGCCAACTGCTGTTCAATGAGCCTAAATATATCCGCATGGATGATGGTGGATTGCACACACTGCAATCCAATGGCCTGGAAATCAAGAAGGGAGTGCAGTACTGATGAGTTACTCGACAATCATTGAAGACAATATCGACATCCTGGTTGTCGGTGCGGGCCTGGGCGGTACGGGCGCGGCATTCGAGGCAAGATATTGGGGACAGGACAAGAAGATCGTCATCGCCGAGAAGGCGAACATCATGCGTTCCGGCGCGGTGGCCCAGGGCCTGTATGCGATCAACTGCTATATGGGAACCCGCTTTGGCGAAAATAATCCCGAAGATCATGTGCGCTATGCACGTATCGACCTGATGGGCATGGTGCGCGAAGACCTGCTGTTCGACATGGCACGCCACGTTGACTCCGCTGTGCATAACTTTGAAGAATGGGGTCTCCCCATCATGCGCAACGAGAAGAAGGGTTCGTACCTGCGTGAAGGGCGTTGGCAGATCATGATTCACGGCGAATCCTACAAGCCTATCGTTGCTGATGCCGCCAAGAAGTCGTCCGACAAGGTGTTCAACCGCATCTGCGTGACTCACCTGCTGATGGACGAGTCCAAGGAGAACCGTGTTGCCGGTGCTGTGGGCTTCAACGTCCGCACGGGTAACTACCACGTGTTCAAGTCCAAGACCGTTATCTGCGGCGCCGGTGGCGCTTCCAACATCTTCAAGCCGCGTTCCGTTGGCGAAGGTGCAGGCCGCGTCTGGTACGCACCGTGGTCTTCGGGTTCTGCATATGGCCTGATGATCGAAGCCGGTGCCAAGATGACCCAGATGGAAAACCGTATCGTGCTGGCTCGCTTCAAGGACGGTTACGGCCCTGTCGGCGCCTACTTCCTGCACCTCAAGACCTATACCCAGAATGGCTACGGTGAAGAGTACGAGTCCAAGTGGTTCCCGGCACTGCAGCAAATGGTGGGCAAGGAATACCTGGATCCGGAAGTGTCTCACCGCACTCACCGCCCCATCCCGACCTGCCTGCGCAACCACGCGATCATCAACGAGGTGAATGCCGGTCGCGGCCCGATCCACATGGTGACCATGGAAGCGTTCCAGGATCCGCATCTGGAAGAGATCGGCTGGCACAACTTCCTGGGCATGACCGTTGGTCAGGCCGTGCTGTGGGCTGCCACCGACGTGGATCCCAAGTACGAGAATCCCGAGTTGACCACCTCCGAGCCGTATGTGATGGGTTCGCATGCTACCGGTTGCGGCGCATGGTGTTCCGGTCCGGAAGACCTGTCTCCGCCGGAATACTTCTGGGGCTATAACCGCATGACGACTGTCGAAGGTCTGTTCGGTGCGGGTGACGCGGTCGGTGGTACACCGCACGCGTTCTCGTCCGGCTCCTTCACCGAAGGTCGTCTGGCTGCCAAGGCTGCCTGCAAGTACATCGATGACGGCAAAGCTGAAGGCATCCGTGTCTCCGACGCCCAGATCAATCGTCGCCGGGAACAGGTCTACAAACCCCTGGAAACTTACAGCGTTTACAGCAATGAAGTGGTTGCCGGTACCGTCAACCCCAACTTCATCAACCCGAGACAGGGTCTGGATCGTCTGCAGAAGATGATGGATGAGTACTGCGGCGGTTTTGGCGTCAACTACATGACCAACGACAAGCTGCTGAACATCGGCCTGAAGAAGATGTCGATCCTGGGTGAAGACCTGGAAAAGGTTGCCGCGTCCGACATCCATGAACTGCTGCGTGCATGGGAACTGAAGCATCGCTTCCTGACTTCCGAAAGCGTGTTCCACCATACGCTGTTCCGCAAGGAAACACGTTGGCCGGGTTACTACTACCGTGGCGATGTCATGAAGCTGGACGACAAGGATTGGCACGTACTGACAGTTTCCCGCCGTGATCCGAAGTCGGGTGAGTACACGATGGAAAAAGCACCGCTCTACCACCTGGTTGGTGATGTAGAAAAAGCGGCGCCGGTAGACCACCACTAAGCAAATGCAGGCCTGATTTACCGGTTTTGTAGAATCAGGCCTGCAGAAATATATTTGCTATAACTTGTTAGTCTGTTAGAAAGGACCGGCATATTTTGTTGGTCCTTTTTTTATCTATTCAGCTGGTAGCGTGACATCGCCATAGATAAAATCATGCAACACAGTGCAGGTGAGGTAAGTTATGAACATTATTGAAAAAACAGATGAAGAGATTTTAGCGTTGGCCCACCCGATGTGGGCTGATCTGATCAAGTATTCCAATGAAGGAAACTATGGTGCCTTCACGCGCAATTTTTCGAGCTCTTTTATTGCGGGTGCCAATGAGGTTGAAATGGGCAAGCAGTTTGCGAGAAGCGACCTTGCGAAAAACCTGTCGGAAGACTATTCCTATCTTGGCATGATACGCCGTGGAGAATATGTCACTGTTCTATACAAAGTGATAAACAAAAAGAATAACAGCGAATGGCTGGGAAGACTGGTGCTGGGTTATGAAAAAGACAAGGTCAGAATCTTCGGCGCTACGCTGTTCTAGGAAAACTTTTTCATTTATCAAGGCGCTCTAGTCATGTCAGATACGATTCAAGACGAAAAATTCGTTGAACTGAATTACAGGGTCATCGATAACAAAACCGGCGACATACTCGTTACCGTGGAATATCCGCTGGGCTATGTTCACGGCGTGAATGATGTCATGTCCGAAGAAGTGACCAAGGCACTGTATGGCAAGAAAGTCGGCGACATCATCGAAGTGCCGGTAGATACCACAAAGCTATACGGCGAGCGGGATGAATCACTGGTGTTTACCGATCATATAGAAAATGTCCCGGAAGAATTTCGGGAAATCGGCATGACCATCACCATGGCAAATGACAAGGGTGAGCCCAGAGACTTCATCGTCACCCGACTCGACGACAAGACACTGACCATCGACGGCAATAACCCCCTCTGCGGCAGAGAGGTCACCTTCATGCTGGAAGTGCTGTCCATCCGTGACGCTACCGAGGAAGAAATCGACCTTGGCGGAGCAGTCGGCGCCGATCCCGAGCTGAATGAGATACTCGACCGGGCAAAATGAATTTCTCAACGCTTTACATCATTTTCCCGCCGAACCGGGCTCTGGAGCGCGCGATAGCGAATTCCATCGGCTTGCTGAGTGCCGAGGCTGCCGCAGCGGCGGCTCCGGACACCCAGGTCGCAGTAGCGGATAACTTCCGCTACACACGGGGAAATTATGAGCAGCACCGTTACAGCGCCAGGATCTATGAGAGCTTGCGCGAGGCGCTGGAAGCAGCGCTGGCGGATACCGGCGATACCGGTGAAACAACAGCAAAGATCAGTCGCGCCCGGGAGCCTTTGGTCTGGGCAGAGACGCAGAACAATCTCGGCAACATTCTTGCCGCACTGGGGCAGCAGCGCAGAGATGCAACCTTGTTTGAACGGGCCATCCTGTGTTTTGGCAAGGCATTGGAAGTTTTCAATCAGGAAAACTCTCCCCTGGAATGGGCGGCTACTCAATATAACCTGGGCACGGCCAACCAGTCGCTTGGCCGCTTGCAGGAAGCCACAGCGCCATTAAAGATCGCCGTGGACGCCTACACCAATGCGTTGCTGGTCTGGACACGAGATAACTCTCCGGAAGACTGGATGACCACCCTGCATCAGCTGGGGGCCACCTTGCATACGTGGGGCAAACTTCTAAAGGGAAACCGCCAATTTCAAAAGTCCGTCGTTGCCTATAAAAATGCCCTTGCCGCACTCGATGCTGACAATTACGCATTGGAGCTGACTGCCACACACAACAATCGGGCAGTGGTTTTGCATCATTTCGGGGAGTCGGAAGAAAACGCCGCTCGCTTGAAAGAGGCGATCAATTCCTACGAATTGGCATTGACGGTCAGCATGGAACAGCAGTTGCCTATCCATGTGGCAGTCATCTGCAGGGTGAACAGGGCGACAGCACAAAATGTACTGGCTCAATTAACCAATGATGCCGTGCTTGCAGAAGAAACAGCCGATGAATTCGAGGTGATCCTGGAATGTTTTCCGCACGCGCTACAGCCACTCTGTTTAAAGCATTGCGAGGAACAGAAGAAAAAGGCGCAGGCTCAGCTACAAATGAATAACAGCCAGGTGGGTTAAGAGCGGACTGAAGTCAAACCCGCTCGGAAAGTTTATTTTCCACCACAATGAAGGAGCCGGTATCCGCCAGGAAACGGATCGTTCTGGCGCCGAACCCGACTTCAGGGCTTGATTCGCCTTTGTCGATAGACAAAGTCAGTGTCACGCCCAACCTTGGAGACAGATTGTGACTTTTACAGACTTCAACGATTTTTTCTTTAATGGGTTCCAACTGCTTGACGATGGTGTCCGTCAGGGCAAATACGTCCAGTTCTCCGGAAAGGGTCTCCGTGGATAGCTCCCAGGAACTGATCACCGGTTTATCCAGACCGCTGTGTGCGCCCGCAGCATTGACTGTGGTGGGTTCTATCCCGAGCAGGCGTGTAATGTCGTCGGGGTTGAAATGGTAACCAAGCAGTGCAAAGTAAGCCCGTCCTTTATTCGATGCCAAGATAGTTTCCTCGTTAATATGATTCAGTGTCGAAGTATAGATTATAGATTGTACCGGAGGTGTTCTGTTGTCGTCTGAAGCCACACAAGAGAAGAAAAGAGACCCCAATGATCCATGCCTGTTTTGCACAGATCCGCGCGGGGTATCGATACAGCATGAACTTGCATTCAGCGCCCGGGATACCTACCCAACGAGCCCGGGACACACCCTGATCATGCCACGTCGGCATGTCGCCAGCTTTTTCGACCTGACGCCGGAAGAAGTGGCGGCCTGCATGGGCCTCATCAAAGAAGAAAAAATACTCATCGACAAGGAGTTCAATCCGGATGGCTACAACATCGGCGTCAATGTCGGACCGGCGGCCGGGCAAAGCATTTTCCATGTCCATATTCACATCATCCCCCGCTATAAAGGGGACGTTGAAAATCCCCAGGGGGGCGTGCGGCACGTGATACCAAAGAAGGCACATTACACGCGCTAAATAGTATAATTTCACCCGCAAAACGGGAGGGGTCGATATGCCTTTTCCCGTTTTCAACCACCACTTTTTTTAACCGAAGGAGACAGCAGCATGAGTGATGACAAGAAGCCTTTTTGCCGCCCCAAGATTCCGGATGGCCACGCATTCCGCGTAACTACCCGTCAGAAAGAAATCGTACCGGGACAGTTTTTTGTGGGCTATGAAACCACCTGGGAGGCGCACCAGAAAGAAGTGCCCTACACCACTCCCAAGAAGCCCTGAAGTAATCAGCAAAGAATAACTCTGCCGCGCGAGCCTGGATGGTCGCGCGGCTTTTACTTTTTACTGAAGGCGGTTTGCCTGATCAGGCATGAACGCCCGACTTTGGTCCCACACTATCGGGACATTTCTTTGGCACGCTTTGGTGCTAGGATGCCAAGCATGTGTATTGGCATACCCATGCAAGTTGTCGAACTCGATGGCGCTTTCGCCTGGTGCGAAGGTCGCGGTCGGCGTGAACGGCTGAACACCCTGTTGCTGGAAGAGCTCGCTCCCGGCGACTGGGTATATGCAACGCTGGGACAGGCGCGCGAAATGCTCACCCCGCAACGAGCCGACGAAATCAATCTGGCGCTCAATGGACTTACAGCGGCATTGCAGGGCGAAACAAATCTCGATTCTTACTTCCCTTCTCTCCCCGCAACCTCAACACTTCCGAAAGAGGAATTTCCCTCCGTACATGAAATATTGGAGAGGCTCACATGAAGATTCTTGTGTTGGGCATCGGCAACACTCTGCTCGCTGACGAAGGTGTGGGCATCGTAGCCATGCAAGCACTGGAATCCCAATTCGGCGCCCGTGAGGATATGGAATTTGTCGATGGCGGTACGCTGTCCTTTACCCTGGCGGTGCCCATCAGCGAATGCGATGCCTTGCTGGTGATTGACGCTGCCGAACTAGGCGCAACACCGGGTACCGTGCGATGTTTTGAAGGCGAAGAGATGGATCGGTTCCTCGGTGAAAATCGCAAAAGCAGCGTGCACGAAGTGGGATTGCTGGATCTGATGTCCATTTCGCTGCTGACCGGACACTGGCCAAAACAGCGCGCCCTCGTCGGCGTTCAACCCGCAGTGGTTGACTGGGGCGAAGCGTTGACGCCTGCGGTAGCGGCAGCCTTGCCGGAGATTTGCACTGTGGCATGCGGCATCATTAACCGTTTTGCGGAGTCGGCAATGCACCTGTCATGAGTTGACCGAGCCAACACCGCCGCGCACAATGTCCCGCATTCCATGGTTCACCGAACACAGGGAGTCGACATGAAAAAATCGCGGCAGCCGGAAGTTTTGCCCGGCACAGTAGGTGAAGGTCTGAAGCAACGCGGCGTCACCCGACGCGAATTTCTCAAGTTCTGTTCTGCCCTGACTGTGATGCTGGCGTTGCCGCCCGCAATGGCCAGCGTGATGGCGGAAGCCATCAGCAAAGCGCGACGCCAATCGGTGATCTGGCTTTCCTTTCAGGAATGCACCGGCTGTACCGAGTCCATCACACGTTCGCATTCGCCGACGCTGGAAAACCTGATCTTCGATCTCATTTCGCTCGATTACCACCATACCCTACAGGCCGCTTCGGGCGAAGCAGCCGAACAGGCCCGCATGCAGGCGATGAAAGATAACGAAGGCAATTATCTGCTCATCGTCGACGGCTCGATCCCGATGGGCAATCCCGGCTACTCATGCATCGCCGGTATCAGCAACCACGACATGCTGGTGGAAACGGCCAAAGGCGCGGCGGCCATTGTTGCCGTCGGCACCTGCGCGGCTTACGGCGGCATTCCCAAGGCCGACCCGAACCCGACGGGTGCAGTTTCCGTCGCCGACATCGTCAAGGACAAACCCATTATCAATGTGCCCGGCTGCCCGCCTATCCCGGTGGTGATGACCGGCGTGCTGGCGCACTTCCTGACCTTCGGCGGCATTCCGGAGCTGGATTCTCTCGGTCGCCCCAAGTCTTTCTTCGGCGATACCATCCACGACCGTTGTTACCGTCGCCCCTTCTATGACCAAGGCAAGTTCGCGGAAACATTCGACGACGAAGCCGCACGCAACGGCTGGTGCCTGTTCAAGCTCGGCTGCAAAGGTCCGGTAACCTACAACGCCTGTGCCACCACAAAATGGAACGACGGCACCAGCTTCCCCATCCAGTCCGGTCACGGTTGCATCGGCTGTTCCGAACCGAATTTCTGGGATGCAGGGCCGCTCTATCAGGCCTTGTCCATGCCAGTCTCGGCGACCGGTTCCCTGCTGGGTGCGGCAGCGATTGCGGGTGCCGCCGCCGGAGTGGCTATCACCTGGCACAACCGCTCGACCAAAGCAGCCGCGAAAGCGGCGCACGAAAAAGTCACGGTGCAGGAACTGACACGGGAGGAAAAATGAACCATCTTGATCTCCTGACGTTTGCACGCGGCAGCGCATTGAACTGGGCGCTGATCATATTTGCCGCAGGTGTGGTGCTGCGCCTGTTCGAAATCCTCGGACTGGGCCGCAAGGCCGATCTGGCCAAACCGCGCCTCAACAGTCCCGGCAGCGGCTGGCGCACTATTTTCACGCGCACGCTACCGCCGGAAGGCATGCTGAAACGCGATCCGGTGACTTACATTGGCGGCTATGTTTTCCACTTCGGCCTGTTTATAGCGATGTTTTTTTTCGCGCCGCATATCGAATTTTTCCGCAGCATGACGGGCTTGAGCTGGGCCGGGTTGCCGAACGCGCTGGTAGACGCCTCGGTAGTCGCTGCCATCGTTGCTTTGGGCGTGTTGCTGGCGCACCGGCTCAACAACCGGGTAAAGCGCATGCTGTCCGGATTCGGCGATTACCTGGCCTGGGCGGTGACGCTGTTGCCCTTGCTCACCGGCTACCTGGCCTACCACCACCTGTTCGTTGAATACACGCTGATGCTGGCGCTGCACCTGTTCTCGGTGGAATTGCTGCTGGTGCTGTTGCCGTTCACCAAACTATTCCACACGTTCTCGGTATTCATTTCGCGCTGGTATAACGGCGACATCTTTGGACGCAAAGGTGTCGCATCATGAGCAGCGATCAGGCGCCCCGCGCAGCGGGGATGAGAGCGTCCGCGAGTGATGCGGGAGGCCGACACGCCAAGTGGATGAGTCGCGCTGTTCAACAAAGAGGCCAAGTCATGAGCAGCGCCCAGGGGCCCCGCACAGCGGGGATGAGAGCGTCCGCGAGTGATGCGGGAGGCCGAAGCCTGAGTCCGTTGTTAACTGCAGAAGAAATGGAGGCCGCATCATGAGCGCGACACTATCCAAAGGCATCAATTCCTTCAAGGAAATGATCGACGCACCGGTGGCCAGTTTCTTCTCCAGTTGCGTGCATTGCGGATTGTGCGCCGAAGCCTGTCTGTTCTACACCGAAACCGGCGATCCGAAATACACCCCCATCCACAAACTGGAACCCTTGCGCCGCGTGTGGCAGCAGGAATACACATTGCTCGGCAAGCTGGGAAAATTGCTCGGTTTGTCCAAGCCGGTTACCGATGCAGAACTTGAGGAATGGAAGCCGCTGGTTTACGACAGCTGCACCATGTGCTCGCGCTGCGCCATGGTGTGCCCGGTGGGTAACGACATGACGTACATGATTCGCAAGATGCGAGAAGGCATGGCCGCCTCCGGCCATGCCCCGAAGGATTTGATCGGTGCAAGCACGCGTTCGGTAGAAATCGGCAGTCCGATGGGTATTCGCCTGCCAGCGGTGAAAGCGCAGATGAAGCATGTGCAGGACGATACCGGTATCGATATCCCGCTGGACAGGGTGGGTTCCGAATATATGGTGCTGATGTCTTCGATGGAGATCATCAATTTCCCAGAATACCTGGCCGCCATCGCCAGAATCATGAAGCAGGCGGGCAAGACCTGGACGCTGTGTTCGGAAGCCTTCGAGGCCACCAACAGCGGCATCCAGATCGGTGCATCCGACATTGCCAAAGTACTTGTGCAGCGCGTCGTCGACGGTGCGGAAAAACTCAAGGTCAAAACCGTGATCAGCCCGGAATGCGGCCATGCTTTCACCGCTCTGCGCTGGGAAGGACCCAACCTGATCGGGCGTGCCTATACTTTCGAAGTGCAGCACATTCTGGAAGTGCTGGATGAATTCCGCAGCGCTGGGTTGCTCAAGACCACCGGCTTTGAAGAAGCACGGCTTACCTTCCACGATCCCTGCCAGATCGTGCGTCGCGGCGGCCTGCTCGCGCAGCCGCGCAATCTGTTGAATATGGTGGCGAAGAACTTTGTGGACACCGCCGACCGCGGCAAGATGAACTGGTGCTGCGGCGGAGGCGGCGGAGTGAGCGCCATCGAGGAAGCCGAGCCGCTGCGCCTGCAGGCCTTCAAGGTCAAGAAGGCGCAACTGGAAGAAACCGGCGCCAAGACGCTGGTTACCGCCTGCGCCAATTGCCGCATCGTGCTGGAAGAAGGGTTGGAGCACTACCACATGAATATTCCCGTGATGGGACTGACCGAACTGATCGCCGAACACCTGACCGAAGGAGAATAGACGATGGCTATCGACAACGACAGGGATTTCAAGGCTGCTTTAAGCAAGCTTTCCAGTGATGGACAACGTCAAATCGCGGCACGTTTTGCAGAAAGCGTGCTGGTACTATGCAAGGATGCCAGAGTGAGAAATGCAATTGATGTAGCCAAACGCCCCAACATTTCCGATGACGAACTTGATAGTGCATACAAGGCGGCGAAAAAAGCCAGTGTGGACAGTTTTACCCAGTGCGGAAAAGAGTGCGACTGGAACAGTCAGGCCGGGCACTTCGTAGCACAAGCTGTACTGGCAAGCCTTGAGCCCGGAGACAGCCCGGCGTGGGATGCCGCGATGCACGCGCGTTTGGCGCGCACCAGCGAGAGCATTGCCACCGGTATCGGCACCGATAATGCGGAAACCGCAGCGCAATACCGCATTCTGGACCAATATCTTGCCGAGGAAAAAGCATCATGAACCAGACAACCAGCAAACGCGTCATCGTCGACCCGGTCACCCGCATCGAAGGCCATCTGCGTATCGAAGCGGAAACCGATGCCTCGGGTCGCATCACGCGCGCCTCATCCGCCGGCACCATGGTGCGCGGTATCGAGATCATCATGCGCGGCCGCGATCCGCGCGAAGCCTGGGCGCTGGCACAGCGCATCTGCGGCGTGTGCACGCTGGTGCACGGTCTGGCCTCGGTGCGCTCCGTTGAAAGCGCGCTGAAAATCGAGATTCCCGCCAATGCGCAACTGATCCGCAACCTGATGATTGGCGCACAATACATCCACGACCATGTGATGCACTTCTATCACTTGCATGCGCTGGACTGGGTGGATGTGGTATCGGCACTCAAGGCCGACCCCAAGGCGACCTCGGCGCTGGCACAAAGCCTGTCCGGCTATGCCAAATCCTCGCCCGGCTATTTCAGCGATGTGCAGAAAAAGCTGAAGGGTTTCGTCGACGCAGGCCAGTTGGGAATCTTCGCCAACGGCTATTGGGGACACCCTGCCTACAGGTTGCCACCCGAAGCCAATCTCATGGCCGTAGCGCATTATCTGGATGCGCTGGCATGGCAACGCGATGTGGTTAAACTGCATGCCGTGTTCGGCGGCAAGAACCCGCATCCGATGTTCCTGGTGGGCGGCGTACCCTGTGCGATCAGTATCGACCCGAACAATCCCGGATCGCCTATGCAAGGTGCTAATTCAGGCACCGCACTCAACGTGGTCGGGCTGCAGACAGTGCAGAACGCCATCAACCAGATGCGCGAGTTCGTGGATCAGGTCTATGTACCGGATACGCTGGTTATCGCCGGGTTCTACAAGGACTGGTTCAATCAGGGCGAAGGCGTGGGCAACTTCCTCACCTTCGGCGAGTTCCCTTCCGGGGGTATGTCCGATCCGTCTTCGCACATGATCCCTTCCGGCGTGATCCTAGATCGTGACCTGGGCAAGATACATCCCATCGACTTGAATGCAGAAAGCGAAATCCAGGAATTCGTGAGCCACGCCTGGTATGACTATTCCGTGGGCAAGGAACAGGGCCTGCATCCGTACAAGGGCGAGACAAAACTCGACTACACCGGCCCGAAACCGCCGTATGACTACCTGGATGTGGATAAGGAATATTCCTGGATGAAGTCGCCGCGCTGGAAAGGCAAAGCGGTCGAAGTCGGTCCGCTGGCGCGCGTGCTGATGCTGTATGCCTCGGGACATGAGCAAACCAAGGAACTGGTCGGCATGACACTGAAGAAACTCGACCTGCCGGTACAGGCGCTCTACTCCACCCTGGGGCGTACCGCAGCGCGCACGCTGGAAACCAAACTCGTCGCCGATCAAATGCAAGGCTGGTACGACCAACTGGTTGCCAACATCAAGGCAGGCGACGTCAAGACCGTCAACGACACGTTGTGGGAGCCTTCAACCTGGCCGACGCATGCGCAGGGTGTCGGCGTCATGGAAGCCCCGCGCGGCGGACTGTCGCACTGGATCGTCATCGACAACCAGAAGATTTCCAACTATCAGGCCATCGTACCGAGTACCTGGAACGCCGGTCCGCGCGATGCGCAGGGCAATCAGGGACCGTATGAAGCCGCTTTGAAGGGACACCGGCTGCAGGATGTGAAACAGCCCATTGAAATCCTGCGCACGGTGCACAGCTTCGATCCGTGCATTGCCTGTGCGGTGCATGTAACGGATCCGCACGGCGAGGAATTGGTACAGGTGAAAGTAGTCTGATCCCTGCTTCGCAAGCTGCCGTCAGCCTGGACTTGGTTCGTTGTTTCTGAGCTTGCGATACAGCGTTCGCTCGCTGATTCCCAGATGTTCCGCCAACGCTTTGCGGTCACCCTGGAAATTTTCAGTTGCCCAGGAAAGATAGCGCTTTTCCAGATTTTCCAGGGGAGCGATTTCTGCAAACGGCCTGGTTTCCAAAATCATGTTCCCGCTGCTTTTCATGGTATCCAGATAGAGATGCTGCGGTTGGATGGTGTTGCCGTCCGCCATGATCAACGCGCGTTCAAGAATGTTGCGCAATTCCCGCACATTGCCGGGAAAATCATGTCCCATCAGGGCAGACATGGCTTCTTCGCTGAGCGTAATTTTTCGCACCGGCTCCAGATTGGTCAACAGACTATTTACCAGCATCGGCAGATCTTCTATCCGTTCACGCAGCGGCGGCAGGTGGATCGGAAAGACGTTGATGCGGAAATACAGATCCTGACGGAATGTGCCGTCACGCACCATTTGCGCCAGGTCGCGGTGAGTTGCGGCAACCAGCCGAAAATCGGCACGTAACGGCTCCAGACCGCCGACGCGGCGGTAGGTACCGGCTTCCATCAGTCGCAACAGTTTTACCTGGAGCGACAGCGGAATGTCGCCCACCTCGTCCAGAAACAGCGTACCGCCGCGCACCGCTTCAACCAACCCGATCTTGCGCGCAGCAGCACCGGTGAAGGAGCCTTTTTCGTAACCGAACATTTCGCTCTCGAACAGCGTTTCAGTCAGGCCCGAACATTCCACCGCCACAAATGGCGCAGAAGCGCGCGGACTCATGTCATGAATGGCATGAGCGACCAACTCTTTGCCGGTGCCTGATTCTCCAAGCAATAACACCGAACTTTCACGCGCGGCTACACGTTTCGCAAGCTCCAGCATGCGGTTGAATGGTCGGGAATACCCGACCATTATTCGATCATGGGCGCTTCCACGTGCATGGCGCAGAAAGTGCATCGTCTCCATAAAATAGGCGGTGTTTCCGTCATTACCCTTGACCGGCACCACCTCCACCTCCACATGCTCCCTTCCTTTCGAAGTGTGATGCACATGCAGTACACGATTGGGTTCGCCAGTCTTCATGGAGTCGCGCAGAGGACAAGTCTCCCCGGCCTGATCGCAGGGTTTGTCATAGTGATGCGAGAGCTCGTAGCAGTAGTGTCCAAGAATTTTCCGGTTTGAGCCAAACTCCCGAAGGTAGGCGCCATTGGCGGCAATAATGCGGTATTTGCCGTCAAGCAAAATCTTGGGTTCAGTGAAGCTATCCAACAAACGAAGTGTTTCCTCCGGTATTTGGGATAAGTTATGCACGATGTCATCAGAGGCATTCATGGCAGTCATTTTATGCCATTTTTGACAGACCAATCAACCTAAATAACTTACAAATGCTCATCTAATTAATAGTATCTATATGATAAGGGGAAATATTTAAAAAAATTTTGCCGGATGGCACAGTGATTGCTATATATCACTCGTTGATCAACCGGCATGAAGTTGTACCGGTTGCTGACCTCCCTGATTGGACGCTCCCGTCCGTCAGTCTCAGCCTGTGGCGCAGTGCGCCGCAGGTTTTTTTTGGTGCTCCAGGCATGGTTCGTGCATATTGTATGCCTGACGGTTCACAGAAACACCAGGATTTGAGGGGGGCAAATGGCAATACTCATCACTGAAGAATGCATCAACTGCGATGTATGTGAACCGGAATGCCCGAATGGCGCCCTTTCGCAAGGTGAGAATGTTTACGTCGTTGATCCCGACAATTGCACCGAGTGTGTTGGCCACTTCGATTCGCCGATGTGCATGGAAGTGTGTCCGGTCGATTGCATCATGCAAGACCCCGCGCATGTAGAAAGCAAAGAACAATTGCTTGCCAAGTTTGAAAATCTGATTGGTGTGAAAGCGTAACTTGCGACACGGTCATGGAGGTATTGAGCGGTGAGGAATAAACAGATTATCAGGATCCTTTCCGTCATTCTTGTACTCGGGGCGGTCTATTGGTTCGGACTTCGAACCGATCCCAAGGTTGAAGTTTTAAACCAGGCGCTCAACAACATCGGCAGCCCTGCCCTGCGCAATTTTCCATATTCATTCAGGGTGGTTCGACAGGAGGGTGAAACGGCAGTGATGGGCACACCGCGTTCGCCTGAAGTGCCGGTATATCGCATGATTGGGGCCATCTATCCCAACCTGTCCGGCAAGGCTGCAAACGATCCGGATTTCGTCGCAGCAGAAAAAGAATTGGCACAAATTCAGTCCGAAGCACGCAAGATTGTTCTCGATCAGCCCGGTATCACCAGCGTGAAATGGGAACTCGATCGGAACTGGCTGATAGCACACAACATACAGATTAATTGAGCCGCAAAGAGCTCGAACAATAATAAGAAATTAGGAGGACCTCAAATTCCTTGTTTGCAGATCGATCTGACATCGAAGCTGCAGCACATGATTCTTCGGTCCAAGTTGATGGTTGTATTTCCAGGTTAACTGACGCAAAGGAACCAAATCATGAAAATCGCCGTTACCAGCCAGAACTTCAAAAATGTGACCGGCCATGCCGGAAAAAGCCGCCGCTTCATTATTTACGATGTCGGCACCCCTTGTGATGTTCCGGAGGTGGTGTGGCTCGATCTTCCCATGGAAATGTCTATCCATGAATTTTCCGGCGGCAAGCACCCGCTGGACGACATGGATGTGATTCTGACGGCGAGTGCCGGCCGGGAGTTCATTGCAAAATTGGCACAACGCGGCGTGCAGGTCATTACCTGTGCCGAGAGCGACCCGCGCAAGGCGGTACGGGATTATCTTTTGGGTGAGGTCAAGCCCGCCGCTCCGCATGATTTCAAAGAGCATGAGCGGTTCGAATCGGCTTTCGGGAGTTGTTGTTGCAGTTGTTAGTATTTTCGATTGGCCCATCGGGAGTTGAAGCAGAAGCAGTTTGTTGTATAGTGGATTTTTCGTTGTAAAAAATATTATAGATATTCATTTGGGGAGATTTACAAAATGTTAAAGGTCGTTGGCGGTTTTTTCGCGGGTATCGTCGTTGTCATGCTGCTCGTTTACAACTTTGCGGGCAGTTTGATGTTCAGGGAGATTCCAAGCCCATTCGGCGTGGAAGAGACGGTCGCGCGCATCCAGCAGAACATCCAGAATGCCGGAAACGGTTGGGCGCTGTCCGGCCTGCGCAATGCGGCCAAGCCCATCGAGATGGACGGGGGCAACGTGCTGCCCGTGCTGATGATAGAGGCCTGCAGCACCCGGTATTCCGGCCCCATCCTCAAGGAAGATTCGCTGCGTTTCCTCTCCAACCTGATGCCCTGCAAGATTTCGGTGTACAAGAAGAACGACGGCAAGACCTACATCGGCATGATGAATGCGGAACTGATCGGCAGCCTGTTCGGCTCCATGGTTGGCGGCATCATGAAAAAAGTCTCCGCTGACCAGGCCAAGTTCATTGTGTTCGATGCGAGCAAGCCCGCACCTGCAATGATCAAGGGGACGCCAGGCGCTGCCAGCGGCGGTTCCGGTGCCGCTGCAGACGGTGGTTGTTAATTCAACCATTCTTGCGTGTAACCATACCGTATCTACGCCCAGTTCATTCAAGGTGACATTATGTTATTCAGACTCAAAAATATTCTGCCAATAGTGGCAGCAGGCGCGCTGATGGCTGCGCCGGCTGCATTTGCGGCGCCCGCCAAGCCCGATGCGGTGACCGCACCGCAACTGGAAACCATCGTCAAACAAAAAGATGCCACAACTGCAGATCACAGCAAGTTCAAGGAACTGCAAAGGAACTTCAAGACGGGGCCGGAAGTCACGCAAGCGTGTCTGACTTGCCATACGGAAGCCGCCAAACAGGTGCAACATACCAAGCACTGGACGTGGGAGTCGCTTGACCCCAAGACCGGACAGATGCGCGGCAAGAAAAACATCATCAACAACTACTGCACTTCCCCTATCTCCAACGAGAAGGATTGCATGGCTTGCCATGCGGGCTACGGATGGAAGGACAATAGTTTTGACTTTACCGTGCAGAAGAATGTGGACTGTTTGATCTGCCACGACACCACCGGCACTTACCGCAAACTCCCGGGCTATGCCGGACACCCGGTATACAAACGTGTGGAGTTCCCGCCAAAATCGGGCAAGTTCGTCGAACCTGCCGACTTGAAGAAAGTCGCGCAGAACATCGGCCTACCCAGCCGCAGCAACTGCGGTTCCTGCCATTTCTTCGGCGCGGGTGCCAATGGCGCGAAGCACGGTGATCTGGATAGCTCACTGCAGCATCCCGGCAAGTATCTGGACGTGCACATGAACGAAAAGGGGTTGAATTTCACCTGCGTCACCTGTCACGCCACCACTGGCCACGTAGTGTCCGGTAGCCGTTACAACGTGGCGGCAGCAGTCAGGGGACCGGCGCATATACGCGGCAAAAAAGATGAATCGCCTGCCGCCTGCCAGTCTTGCCACAGCGACAAGCCGCACCATGAGTCACTGCTCAACCAGCATACCGACAAGCTAGCCTGCCAGACCTGTCACATCCCGCAATATGCCCGCGACGGAATCGGTACCGAGGCGAGTTGGGACTGGTCGCAAGCCACCGTCATGGGACCGGATGGCAAGCCGACTGCCAGCAAAGACAGTGCCGGTCGCCGTAAATTCGATACCAAGAAAGGTACCTGGGAGTGGGACTCCTATGTTATTCCGGAATACCGCTGGTATAACGGCGTATCCACCTACAAGGTGATCGGCGACAAGATCGATCCCACCAAGACCGTGCAGATCAATGAAGTTGGCGGCAGCCCCAACGATCCGGATTCGCGCATCTGGCCAACCAAAGTACACCGCGGCAAACAGCCTTACGACAAGGTGAACAACTATCTCACGGTGCAACATACAGCCGGAGAAGATGCTACCGCGCTGTGGCACAACTTTGACTGGAAGAAAGCGATCGGGACCGGAATGAAAGCCGCCGGCCTGAAATTCAGCGGCGAGTATGGCTTCGTCGACACCGAGATGACCTGGCCGATCACCCACATGGTCGCGCCGAAACACGACGCCTTATCCTGTGCCCAATGCCACAGCAAGCACGGACGCCTGGAGGGTATCGAAGGCGTGTATCTGCCTTCCCGCGACGGCAGCAAATGGCTCGACATGGCAGGCTGGACACTGGTTCTGTTATCGCTGATCGGTGTACTGGTCCACGGCACCCTCCGCATCTACACCAGCAAGAATAAAGGACATTAAAATGAACACAGCGAACCGCCGCATCTACCTCTACAGTCGCTACGAGCGCTTCTGGCACTGGTCGCAGGCCGCGCTCGTCATTCTCATGATGATCTCGGGCTTCGAAGTGCATGGATCATACAATCTGCTCGGCTTCGGAAATGCGGTAAACCTGCATACCGTTTCCGCATGGACGCTGCTGACGCTCTGGGCCTTCACCATCTTCTGGCAATTCACTACCGACGAATGGAGGCAATACATTCCGACCCTGAAAAAGGTGGATGCCATGGTGCGTTATTACGCCTTCGGCATTTTCCGCAATGCACCCAACCCGTTCCAGAAGACTGCGGCCAAGAAACACAACCCTCTGCAGCGTCTGGCGTACCTGGCTTTGTTGTCCATGGTCTCGCCGATCATCTGGGGATCGGGACTGTTTTACCTGTTCTATTCCTCATGGAAGAGCCTGGGCGTTGATGCCTACCTGAGCCTGGAGGCGGTGGCATTCATACACACTGCCGGTGCGTTCATGATGTTGATATTCTTCATCGCCCACGTCTACCTGACCACGACAGGTCACACACCGACTGCGCACATCAAGACGATGGTCACCGGCTGGGAAGAAGTGGACTGATAAAGTAATTGGCGTAAACAAAAAGCCGCTATTCGTAGCGGCTTTTTCATGGGTGCAATTCCGATTATTTTCCGGATCGTGCCGCGACATCGCGCAGAAACGGCAGATATTGGGACCAGCGCGCAACCGGCCCAAAATGGGAAAACACCACAATGCCGTGTTTGTCCAAGACATAAGTGGTGGGGAATACAGCGGCAATATCCCGATCCGGAATTCTATTGCCGTCTGCCTGAGCCAGCCAATCCATGGTTTTGTTCTTCACGCCGGAATCGTAAAACGGCAACTTCAAGTGCTGTTGCCGCGCCCATGTGCGGGACACGGCGGGGTCTTCGCGCACCTGCAGCAATACCATCTGGATATCTGACGAGGCGCCCAGTGCCCGATACAGCTTCTGCAGTTCGGGCATTTCGCTGCGACAGGGCGAACACCAGGAACCCCAGAAATGCAGCAGGACGACCTTGCCTTTGAAATCAGCCAGCGTGATGCGCTTGCCCGCTGCGTTCCGGAAAGCCAGATCATGGAATCGCGCGCCGCGTTGTTGGCCGACAGGCGACTTGGCCGCTTCTGCGCGATTCTGATACGGGCCCCAAAGCCGGGGCCATGCTTGATTGTCAAACACCACCCTGTCGTCTACGGCATACAGGACACAAGTTTGCCCAGTTTCATCCCGGCAAGCCTGCAAGGCTTCTTGCTCCGCAGCTTCAGGCGAGGATTCTCCGCCTTTCCAGGACCATACACCACCGGGCGCAATGACAAAGGCGCGGTGTTTGTCGAAGGCGAGGAAATCGCGGTAGCCTTCTTGCCCGGCTCTATCCAGATGTGGGACGGCCTCGACATCGTCCAATGCTGCCGCGCGCGAGGCCAGTGGCGAAAGCGCGAGGAGAATTGCCGCACAGGCAATTTGCCGAAAGAAACTCAAGTTGACCATATCATCCCAAAAAACGTAGTTGATCTTGAATACTCTGCCAATTCATGGTGAAGCACTGCCGGTGTAGGTGCGAATTTTATTCGCACGAATATCGAGTTGTGTGCGAATGAATTCGCACCTACAGAAACTCCAACTGCGTTATTCAGGATCACTCCCCTTGGGGTCTGGTTTGGCCGTAACTTGCAGCCAAACCTGTACCACCAGCGGACCGTTTCGGTGAAATCCGGAATTTAATATCAGGTCTGTGCCCACGGCAGGCCGTCGAAGCGCCAGCCGTTGTGCGAATTGCGGTGATGGTTGTCGTCCAGGTCGCCTTCGAAGCCATGTGCAACGTTGTATATCTCTTTCAAGCCGGCGTTTTCCAATGCCAGCCCGGCATCGGCGGAGCGGCGCCCGGAGCGGCAGATGAGCACGATGGGGCGATTGACGCTGGCCGCCTTGCGCACATGCGAGACGAATTGCGGGTCGATCTCCCAGTCCGGACCGTCCACCCAGGGAATCAGGATGGAACCGCGCGGATGGCCGACAAACATATGTTCCATTTCGCTGCGCACGTCGATGAATACCGCTTCCGGATTGGCTTGCAGGAAGTCGAAGGCTTCTTTGGGCTCGAGGTGTTTCATTTGCGCTCTCCTGCTTGATCTGTTCGGGACAGTCGGATTATAGCGCTCAGTTCGTTTCGGATGATGTAACACCGCCCCTTCACCACATGCACATCATGGTGAAGGGGCGGTTGAAAACCTTACTTGCCGTTAGCTCCCTCGCGCCGGGCGGGAGAGGGTTCGGGCATGAATTGCCCGCCTTCATTTCCTTATGAAACTTGCTCACCCCATTGCTGCAGGGTGCGTATCTCAAAATTCATTTTCTCCAGATCACCCAGTATCCAGGTCGGAATCGCTTTCACGCCTGGCGCATCAATACCCGCGACTGAACCAGGGTTGACCAACCAGCACTTCCCGCCTTTGACATCAGGCTGAATATCAACATGAGCTTTGTGGCTATGACCGTGGCAGACCAAATCATAATCACCGGTACAGGCGAAAGCCTGGGCATGGTGTGGCATGTGTGTCACGAATATTCTGCGACCGCCGAGTTCCAGCACGGCCTCATGACCGTAGTAAGTGAATAAGCCATTGGACTTCGCCATCGTGCGGTATAGCGAAGCGACATCTCCGATGTTGTTGCCATGCACGGCGTGGATGGGTATGCCCAATTTCAAGGATGCGCGCAAGGTATTCACACCGATCAGGTCGCCGCAATGAATGACAGCTTGGGCGCCGGCAGCTTGCGCTTCCACTATCGCTTCCACCAAAGGGGCGGAACGGTCATGACTGTCGGAAACTATGCAAATCTTCATTACTTTTTTGTGTCGCGGAAACTGCGGTACATTAGGCATAATTCACGCATATTATGTATATAACCACATCGGGTAGGTGGCGTTATAGCCCTGATGGGGTAGCAGGGGAAAATCCGGTTGCGTTTTATTGATATTTGGGGGAAAGCAGCATACCCTAACGCGCAGATTCAGTATTGTATTGCCATTGCCGCATGCATATTTATTTTCAGGCGCACCCGTTGGGGTGCCGCAGGCATTCTCGCAGAATACCATGGCCAAAAAATTGAAATCAGTGGACTCACCTGTCAGTGCAGAATTCTATTGGACGCGCGATCCGGAATTCGTGCTGCCCGGCAAAAATGGCGGGCTGGATACCTGCGTTGAACAGGAATTCGCCGAATCCCGCACCAGCGATCTCCGCACCCTGCTGAATACATTCCTGGAAACCGCCATTGGCTTCATCAAGGCCAGAGCCGGCGTGATACGCGTGCTGCTCCCCGATGAACAGACCATGCAGGTTATCAGCGCATTCGGACTAACCGGGGAAGAGCTGGAAGCCGAACGCATTGTCGAACTGGTGTGTGAAGATTGCGGAAAAGATGCTTTCAAACATGGTCTCTGCTCCACCGATATCAACACCTGCATAACCAGGCACGGCGACATTCCGCACCAGCAATTCCGCTCGGTCATCTCCATTCCGCTGGAAAGCCGCAATTCACCCGAAACCCTGCTGGGCGTTTTCACCCTCTTCTTCGATACCCCCCAATCTTCGTCCGGCAAGGCGTCCAACGTGGCGATCAATTTTGCCGAACTGTTGGCCACTTTGATTGAACATATCAAGACCACCCGCGAGGCAAAACGCGAGGAACTGCTGCGGGAGCGCCAATCCATCGCCAACGATATCCACGATTCGCTGGCCCAGACTTTGAACTATGCGCGCATGAGCACAACCCTGCTGAGTGGCGCGGTGCGCAGCAACAACGAATTGATGGCGACGAAATATGCGCGCGACATCGACGAGGCGCTGGAGATCGGCCAAAAATCCGTTCGCACGCTGATCACCGAGTTCCGCAGCGAAATGGATCCGGCAGGCCTGTTGCAGGCCCTGCAGACGCTGGTTGAAAAGTTCAGCCGGCAGCACAACATCGTGCTCGATTGTTCCATCCGCATCGCCGACCTCGATCTGCCTCTGGAATATGAAATACAGACCTACCACATCGTGCGCGAGGCGCTGTCCAACATCGTCAAACATTCCAATGCCAGCCATGCCCGGTTGATCGTCGATCATCTTTGCGGCTACTACGTCTTTACCGTCGAGGACAACGGCAACGGGGCGTTCTCACCGGTAGAAGGACATTATGGAATCATCATCATGCGCGAACGCGCGCAACGAATCGACGGCGAAATCAAGGTAGAAAGCACAAAAGGGCTGGGAACATGCGTACAATTATTCTTTCCCGAACCGGGGACGAATTGGAGAACATCGCATGGCTGAAGAATTGAAGATCGCAATGGTGGATGACCAAAGCCTGTGCCGGCGCGGACTGAGCGAGCTGCTCGCACGCTGCTACGGCTTCAATGTGCTGGGTGCGGTCGGCACCATCGAGGAGCTGCGCTTGCTGATCAAGGAACAACCCGACATTTTGGTCATGGACTTGCGCATGAAACCCATGGACGGACTGGCGATGCTGGAGGCGATACGCAAGGAAGGCTGCACCATCCCGGCTGTGTTGCTGACCATGAGTGATTCGGAAGTGGACCTGGGTAATGCGATACGCGCCGGGGTGCGCGGCTACCTGCTCAAGGATATGGCGCCGGAAGAGGTGGTGGATGCCATTCGCCGCGTTGCGGCCGGCGAACTGGTGGTCGCACCCACCATGACCGTAAAAATGATCGATATGCTGCGCGGCGACCAGCCCGAAGAACCGAAGAGCTCGCTCAAACTGTTAACCGAACGCGAGCGCGAGATTCTGCAACTGCTCTCGCGCGGCGAAAGCAACAAGGCGATCGCACTGACCCTGTCGATCAGCTATGACACGGTGAAGCAGCATGTGCGGCATATATTGAACAAACTCAATCTGTCTTCCCGCGTCAAAGCTGCCGTGTTGTTTGCCAAGGAACAGGGAATGCCGGACGACAGCGAAGATTCATCGAGTAACCAGACAGGATCAAGGCAGCAAAGCAGCAAGTAAGTCAGGGAGCAGTAGCAATAATATCAATAACCATACTAATCAATCAGCAGAGAGGAAAAACATGGCACACATCGTCATTATGGGAGCAGGACTTGGGGGCATGCCGGCAGCATACGAAATGCGCGAGAAGTTGGATGGCAAGCATAAAGTTACAGTCGTTTCGAACAGCGAGAATTTCCACTTCGTTCCGTCCAACCCGTGGGTGGGCGTGAAATGGCGCGAGCGCAAGCAGATCGAATTCCCGATTCGCAGCTACCTGGAACGCAAAGGCATCGACTTTATCTCCACCGGTGTAAAACGTGTACATCCCGACCAGAACCAGCTCGAATTGAACGATGGAAAGATGGTCGATTACGACTACCTGGTGATTGCCACCGGCCCCAAACTGGCCTTTGAAGAAGTCGAAGGTCTGGGCCCGCACGGCGGGCACACCTACTCCGTATGCCATGTCGATCACGCGATGAAATCGCACGACGTATGGGACGAATTCTGCAAGAAGCCCGCTCCGATCATCGTCGGCGCGGTACAGGGCGCATCCTGCTTCGGCCCTGCATACGAGTATGCCTTCATCATGGAAACCGACTTGCGCAAGCGCAAGATCCGCGACAAAGTGCCGATGACCTTCGTCACTTCCGAGCCCTACATCGGCCACCTCGGTCTGGGTGGCGTGGGGGACTCCAACGGCATTCTCGAATCGGCCATGCGCGACAAACACATCAAGTGGATCTGCAACGCCAAGGTCACCAAGGTCGAAGCCGGCAAGATGTATGTCACCGAGCATGACGACCTGGGCCAGGAAAAGAAGAAGCATGAACTGCCGTTCGGCTACAGCATGATGCTGCCCGCGTTCAAAGGAGTCGACGCTGTGTTCGGCATCGACGGCCTGGTTCAGGCACGCGGCTTCGTCGTCGTGGACAAGCACCAGCGCAACCCGAAATACAAGAACATCTTTGCTGTCGGTGTGTGCGTTGCCATCCCGCCGGTGGAAGCCACTCCGGTTCCGTGCGGCACGCCCAAGACCGGCTATATGATCGAGTCCATGGTGACTGCCACCGTGCACAACATCCATGCCGATCTGGAAGGAACACCTGCCGACACCGAGGCCACCTGGAACGCAGTGTGCCTGGCCGACTTCGGCGAAAGCGGTGTAGCTTTCGTGGCCATCCCGCAAATCCCGCCGCGCAACGTGAACTGGTTCTCGGAAGGCAAATGGGTTCACCTCGCCAAGGTTGCATTCGAGAAGTATTTCATCCGCAAGATGAAGAAAGGCACTTCCGAACCGTTCTACGAGGGCAGCATCCTCAAGATGCTGGGTATTGAAAAGTTGAAATAAGCTTTCGCCTTGCAGCAACCAAAAAGCCCCGGATTCCGGGGCTTTTTTTCGTTTTTAATCCCAGATTGGCTTCCCGTCCGCATCGAGATAAGTCAGGTAAGCCCGCAAGTCAAACTCCAGTTGCGGGTAGTCCGGTTCCATGTGCCGGCACAATTGATAGAACGCCTTGTCGTGCTCGCGTTCTTTCATGTGCGCCAGTTCGTGCACCACGATCATGCGCAAAAACTCCGGCGGCATTTCCCTGAATATCGCTGCCACCCGAATCTCGCGCTTGCTCTTGAGATTCACGCCCTGCACTCGCGAGATGCTGGTATGCGTACCCAACGCATTCCTGATGACATGCAGCTTGCTGTCGAATGCCACCTTGCTCAATAGTCCGACATTGCGCAGATATTCATATTTCATTTCCAGCACATAATCATACAGCGCCTTGTCAGTGCGCACAGCATGGGTCTGCGGATACTTCTGCCACAAATAATCAGGCAGCCGATCTTGCCCGATCAACTGCCGAACTTGCTCTATCAGTGGCGCCGGATAGCCGCCAAGATACGGGAGTGATTTCGGATTACGTTCGGACTCAGACATTCAATGTTGTATTTTTTGATGACTTCACGCTGAAAGGGTCTGGGAAATACCGAATAAGTCAGTCCGCCCAGCCCCTTGGACTTCGTTGCGGACTAAGGCGATGTCGAAGGGCAGGCAACCGGTGAAACACTGGGATACGATTAATGATATTTATAAATCCCAGATATCATCATTGATTAATTTTTTGAGCTTCAATATCCGCTTGTGCTCAACATGAATTTCACCCAATGCCTGCAACACATCATTTGGAAAACCTTCCCGTTTCGAACGATCGGAAAATATGATTTGTTCAAGATATTTGTGCAGCTCCAAAGACCCCCAAAGCAAATCGACACGCTCCAATATTTTGGGGAATTTCTCTCCAAGTATTTTTCTGGGAGGAATCTTTTTAGTTGGAGCGGGAGCCTCCTCTGTAATTTCAAGGTTATCAAAGTTGAGTTGTATGTCCCAATTTAGCGGGGCGTTCTCCGATTCAGACATAAGTTTTTCCAATGTCATGCTAGATGTAATAGTAGGATAGTGAAAGAATCATATATTAAAATATACATAACAATCAATTGGCTGTTGATTGCTTACTTATGGAAGCATCGACGTCGGCATCTATCAAGCAGGCACTCGCGTTTTCGTAACCAATTCCCGGTTTGCACAACGTAACGAATAAAAATATCAGTCTGATAATATCGGCCAACTATCTTTTCCTGTATCTCGAAATTTCCACCCAATGGATACGTTGAGTTTGCTGTTTCTGCTGTTGCTGGCTGCCCTGGTGTGGTACTGGCTCGACAGCCTGCGCGCCCTTGAACATGCTCGAGATATGGGGAGAAGGGCCTGTCACGATGCGGATGTGCAATTTCTGGACGATACGGTCGCCCGCGTTGCACTTGAACTTGTGCGCGACGAATCCGGACGCAGGGTATTGCGTCGCACTTATCGTTTCGAATTCAGCGAGACCGGCGATTCCAGAATTGAGGGCCGGGTGATCCTGCTGGGTCACAAGATCGAATCGGTAACGATGGATCCCTACCGAATAATGTCTTGAGTGGAAACCGGTGCGCCCGGCACCCAATCTTATTTCCGACCGGCTGCGGTCCGCCGGTCAGTTCAAGAAGTGATTACTTCAGATTGCCGGTGTCGGTTTCTTTTTCGGTTTCTTTGCTTCCTTGTTTTTTCTTTGCTGTCCTTTAGCCATGGTCGACTCCTTGAAATATTGAATTTGAGCAGCGGATTGCACTGCCATTACTCAAGGCAAGCGCCGTTCAGGCAGCGCTCCCGCCAGCAATGTACTCGAGTCGAATCGCCTTGGCTATCCGTTTCATTGCTGACAAGCGCGTTCCCGACTCAAACATATTGCATTCGCGAGGCGGAACTGCTGCTTCCCTGGCGTATCGTCGATTTCGCGCGTGACACGGTTCAGATCGACGGGGCTCTCATCAGCACTTTCGGAGCGGGTCCAACAAAGATGACAGGCCGTTATGATCCATTTCCTGCATCAATGCCAAAAGCATGCCGATTTCGCCGGGCGGAAAGCCTTTACGCGCAAACCAGTTCAGGTAATTCCCCGGCAAGTCGGCAATCAGCCGTCCCTTGTACTTGCCGTAGGGCATGACGCGTGTGACCAACAGTTCCAGGTGTTCCGGGTTCATCAACACATGACAATCAACCGGACTTCTTCTTCAGCATTTCTTTCAGATCGGCAAAGGGATTGTGCGTTGCCACTGCCTGCTCCCCGTCTTTCCTGTCTCTCACCGCCTCATCCATCTCGCGCGAGTGTTCGTTATCGTGACAATACAGACACAATAACTCCCAGTTGCTGCCATCCGCCGGATTATTGTCGTGGTTATGGTCTTTATGATGCACCGTCAATTCGCGCAGGCGCACCCCGGAAAATTCACGACCGCACCGCCCGCAAATCCAGGGGAACAGTTTGAGCGCCTTTTCGCGGTAGCCTTTCTCACGTAATTCACGCTGCTGGCGGGCTTCGGCGACAACGCGGTCGAGTCGTGCATTATCGGGAGTGGTTCGTTTGGTCATGGTAGATGGATAGCTGATGGTTGGCAGGACTATATCAGGACTCGTCATGGCCAGCCAAACATGATGGCAACAGAATGCAAAAGGGAAGATTCTCTAAAAAATAAAAAAGACTTGCAGCATTTCTGCTGCAAGTCTTTGTTACTACTGGTCGGGGCGGGGAGATTCGAACTCCCGACCCCTTGCACCCCATGCAAGTACGCTACCAGGCTGCGCTACGCCCCGAGGGCGCGGATTATAGCAGAGCTCTGCGCTTTTCTTGAAGCGGTATTAAGCAATTTCATCTGCTTATGTATGCAGCAGCGTGATGATCTCGCGCAGCTCTCTCCGAAATGCGGTCATATCAAAACTGGATGCAGGTAGCGCTTCTTCCTGGCGAGTGGCATGTTGATCCAGTCGGCTACGGGCGCCGCTGATGGTGAAGCCCTCTTCATAAAGCAATTGCCGGATGCGGCGGATGAGTAATACTTCGTGATGCTGGTAATAACGGCGGTTGCCACCGCGTTTTACCGGTTTTAGCTGGGTAAATTCCTGTTCCCAGTAGCGCAGCACATGTGCCTTCACCCCGCACAATTCGCTGACTTCGCCGATGGTGAAGTAGCGTTTCGCCGGGATGGGCGGCAGATCGGCGTTAGCTACGTGGTGTTCCATGATAGGTCTTTTCTACCATGCTTTTGAGTTTCTGGCTGGGATGGAAAGTTACTACACGGCGTGCGGTGATCGGAATTTCTTCCCCGGTCTTGGGATTACGCCCGGGACGTTGCGGCTTGTCGCGCAACTGGAAATTGCCAAAGCCGGAAAGCTTGACGCTTTCACCCTGCTCCAACTGCATGCGTATCTCCTCAAAGAACGCCTCCACCATATCTTTAGCTTCGCGTTTATTCAAACCAACTTTTTCAAACAGCAAATCGGCCAGTTCAGCCTTGGTCAATGTCGTCATAATCCCCTCTTACACTCGCAACTGCGCTCTTTGACGTTGCAATGCTGCAACCAGACGCGCCATATTTTCTTCAATCTCATTTTCAGTCAGAGTCTTTTGAGTATCTTGCAATAACACACGGAATGCAAGGCTTTTTTTGCCTTGCTCTACACCTTTGCCGCGATAAACGTCGAACAGTGCCAACTCGACCACATTTGGTGCATTTTCTGCCCGCATTGCATCCAGAAGCGACTGTACTGTAACGTTTTCATCAACCAATACAGCAATATCCCGTCTTACTGGCGGAAAACGCGAGATGTCCGTCATTTTTGGAACGCTGTCTTGAGTCAACGCTGCCAGTTCCACCTCAAACCACACTACTGATTGCGGCAAGTCGTATTGTTGTTGCCGTTGCGGGTGCAGTTCGCCGATCCAGCCGATGGCTCGACCATCCAGCAGGATGCGCGCCGAACGCCCCGGATGCGAAGCCGGGTGTGGGGCAGCCTGAAAACTCAAATTGCGCGGCACAAACAGGGCTTCAACGTCACCCTTTACATCAAAGAAGTCTACAGCCCGTGCAGGCGCTCCCCATTGTTCGGACATAGCTCCGCCATAAGCAAGTCCGGCCAGTCGCTCGCTTTGCGAATAGCTGCCGGATTCGGCTGCAAAACAACCGCCGATCTCGAATAGACGCACTCTCGGCTGTTTGCGCGCCAGATTGGTACGCAACGCCGCCAGCAATCCGCCCAGCAAGCTGCTGCGCATCACGCTCATCTGGCTGGCGATGGGGTTTTTCAGGGCAATCGGTGCAGTGTTGGCACACAGGTCGCGCTCCCATTCGGCTTCGACGAATGCATAGTTGATGGTTTCCTGGTAGTCGCGCAGCACCATGCTCCGGCGCAGTTTTGCCAAAGGACGCTGAGACTCGACCAGCGGCAAGATGCTCATGCGCGCCTGGATTGGTGCCGGCTGAATCTTTTCATAGCCGTAAACACGCGCAACTTCTTCGATCAGGTCTTCCTCGATGGCGATATCGAAGCGGTAGCTGGGCGGCGTTACCGAAAACTCTTCGCCCTTTTGCTGGAACACCATGCCAAGCCGGGACAGGATTTGCGCAATTTCATCGGTTTTCAGCGCCACGCCCAGCACGCGCAGTACGCGCGAGGTACGCAGCTTCACCGGATGACGGACCGGCAATTCGCCCTGCTCTTCGGTCACCGCCCCCGCCTGTCCGCCGCAAATATCCAGGATCAGTTGCGTGGCGCGATCCAACGCATCCAGCGTAGCCGCAAAATCCACCCCGCGCTCGAAGCGATAGGAAGAATCGGAACTGAAGCCAAGCAGGCGCGATTTGCCGACGATAACGCCGGGTGCAAAGAACGCGCTTTCCAGGAAAATGTCGGTGGTCGCATCGTCCACTGCACTGTCTGCACCGCCCATCACGCCTGCCAGCGCGACCGGGCTCTTGCCATCGGCGATCACCAGCATGTCGTCTTTCAAGTCCACGACTTGCTCGTTCAGCAGCTTCAGGCTTTCGCCTGCACGCGCAAAACGCACTTCGATGTCACCATTCAGCTTGTTCAGGTCAAATGCGTGCAACGGCTGCCCCAGTTCCAGCAGCACATAGTTGGTTACATCGACCAGCGCGCTGATACTGCGCAGGCCGCAACGTTGCAGGCGCTGCACCATCCAGGCCGGAGTCGTGGCCTTGGCATTCACGCCGGAGATTACTCGCCCGCTATAACGCGGGCAGGCGGCGGAAGCAGTCAATTTGACCTTGCGGTTCTGGCTAGCTGTCTGTTTGATGGATGCTCGAGAAACATCCTGCAACGGAGCCCCGGTCAATGCTGCGACTTCACGCGCAATACCCTTCAGGGACAGGCAATCACTGCGGTTCGGCGTGAGCTTGAGTGTGATCAGGTGATCATCCAGATCGAGATGCTCGCGGATGCTTTGTCCAACGACGGCATCGGCTGCCAACACCATCAATCCGGCGCTCTCTTCCGCCAGACCGAGTTCTTTCTCCGAACACATCATGCCGAAAGATGCGATACCGCGAACCTTGGCCTGCTTGATCTCTATGCCGGGTAGTTTCGCGCCGACCAGCGCACAAGGGGCTTTCATACCCACCGTCACATTCCCCGCGCCGCACACGATAGCCAGCGGCTCGGCTTGGCCAACATTCACTGTCAGCACGTTCAGTCGATCCGCATCGGGATGTTTGTCTTTGGTCAACACTTGTCCGACGACGACCTTTTCGAAAGCGGGAGCGACGGAAGTCATCTCTTCCACTTCCAGCCCGGCCATGGTCAACAGATGCGACAACTCCTCGCTCGAAAGCGAAGGGTTCACGAAGCTACGCAACCAGGATTCAGAGAATTGCATATCAGTTAAATTGTTTCAGGAATTGCAGGTCGTTCTCAAAAAACAAACGCAGGTCGTTCACGCCGTAGCGCAGCATGGCCAGACGCTCCACGCCCATGCCGAAGGCGAAACCGATATATTTTTCGCTGTCGATGCCGACATGCTTGAGCACATTCGGATGCACCATGCCGCACCCACCGATCTCCAGCCAACCGCCCTTCCAGCTCATATCCATCTCGGCCGAGGGTTCGGTGAACGGGAAGAACGAGGGACGGAAGCGCACCTGCATGTCTTCGGTCTCGAAATAGTTCTGCAGGAAATCGGCAATCACGCCTTTCAAGTCGGCGAAGCTGACCTTCTCGCCCACCCACAGGCCTTCGACTTGGTGGAACATCGGCGAATGGGTGGCATCGGAATCCACGCGATACACGCGACCGGGTGCGATGATGCGGATGTCCGGCATCGTCTCCAAGTGTTTGTGCTTCGCCATATGCGCCTGCATGTAGCGAATCTGGATCGGCGAAGTGTGCGTGCGCAGCACATGCTGCTCGTCGATGTAGAAAGTGTCGTGCATGGCGCGCGCCGGATGGTCGGCGGGAATATTCAGCGCGGTGAAGTTGTAGAAATCGTTTTCGATTTCCGGACCTTCCGCCACAGCATAACCGATGGAATGGAACAGGGTTTCGATGCGTTCCAGCGTGCGCGTGACCGGGTGCAGTCCGCCCACACCCGTGCCGCGTCCCGGCAGCGTCACGTCCAGCGATTCCGCCGCCAGCTTGGCGTTCAATGCGCGCTGCTGGATAGCGTCGCGCTGTGCATTCAGCGCGGCTTCGATCTGTTGTTTGACCTGGTTGATGCGCGCCCCGGCTGCCGGACGTTCTTCCGCGGAAAGTTTGCCCAAGCCTTTCAACAGGCCGGTCAGGCTGCCTTCCTTGCCGAGATAACGCGCCTTGGCATTTTCCAGCTCGGCCGCGTCTTCTATCGCGGCGAAGCTTTGCAGTGCGTCATCGAGAATTTTTTGTAGTTCTTGCATTGTTCTGGTTTTAAAACAAAAAAAGGAGGCATAACGCCTCCTTTTTTATATAGCGCAATACTTACGCGCCGAGGCTGGCTTTGGCTTGTGCGACGATCTGCGCAAACGCAGCCTTGTCGAACACGGCAAGATCGGCCAGCACCTTGCGATCGATCTCAATCGCGGCTTTCTTCAGGCCGTTCATGAAAACGCTGTATGCCATACCTTGCTCGCGTGCAGCCGCATTGATACGCGCGATCCACAGGGTGCGGAACTGGCGCTTGCGTTGACGACGGTCGCGGTAAGCATATTGACCTGCCTTCATCACCGCTTCTTTGGCGATGCGATAGACACTGTTGCGACGGCCGCGGTAACCCTTGGCCTTGTCGAGAATCTTCTTATGGCGCGCGCGCGCCGTTACACCACGTTTAACTCTTGGCATGTTCGCTCCTTATGCGTAGGGCAACATGGCGCGCACAGACGCCGTGTTGGTTTCATGGACACCGGTCGACCCGCGCAGTTGACGCTTGTTCTTGGTGGTTTTCTTGGTAAGGATGTGGCGCTTGAACGCTTGACCGCGCTTGATGCTGCCACCGGCGCGGACGCTGAAGCGCTTTTTCGCACCGCTTTTGGTTTTCATCTTTGGCATAACGACTCCATTTATTTGATGACGCCGGGAGGTCCCTGACAGGAACACTTGAAAACCCGGAACCACTTGTATGGGACTCTTTTCACAACAACCGCAGCGGCGAGTCCCTTGCTCCGCTGCGATGCAAAAACTATTTCTTCTTGGGACCGAGCACCATCACCATCTGACGGCCTTCCATCTTCGGATACTGCTCGACCACGCCATGTTCGTCCAGATCAACCTTGATGCGCTCGATCAGCTTCATGCCGATCTCCTGGTGCGCCATCTCGCGCCCGCGGAAACGCAAGGTAATCTTGGTCTTGTCGCCGTCGGCCAGGAATTTGATCAGGTTGCGCAACTTGATGTTGTAATCGCCTTCGTCCGTACCCGGCCGAAACTTGATTTCCTTGATCTGAACCTGTTTCTGCTTAAGCTTGGCTTCGTGCTGCTTTTTGGCTTCCGCGTACTTGAATTTGCCGATATCCATGATCCGGCATACGGGCGGTTCCGCCAAAGGCGCGATCTCCACCAAATCCAGTTCCGCTTCATCCGCCATGCGCAATGCTTCCGCAATTGCCACGACACCCGCCTGCTCTCCCTCCGCGCCGATGAGCCGCACCTGCGGTGCTGTTATCTGCTCATTGATACGCTGCGACTTATCTTGTGCTATTGGAAATTCTCCATTAAAAAATTAAACCGCACTCTCCGCATGCAGTTCGGTTTGCAAGCGCTGAATCAGCGCCTCCACCGACATCTGCCCAAGGTCTTCACCTGTTCGGGATCGCACGGCAACGAGACTTGCAGCCACTTCCTTATCGCCAATAATTAGCTGGTAAGGCAACTTCTGCAAGCTATGTTCGCGTATTTTATAGGTAATCTTCTCGTTGCGCAAATCTGATTGCACCCTGAATCCGGACGCACGCAGAGTTTCGACCACTTGCCCGGCATATTCCTCCTGCGCCTGCGAGATGTTCATCACTACCATCTGCACCGGCGCCAGCCATAAAGGCAGGGCGCCGGCATGGTTTTCCACCAGAATTCCGATGAAACGCTCGAGCGAACCCAGAATGGCGCGGTGCAGCATCACCGGCACCTTGCGGCTGTTGTCCTCATCCACGAACTCGGCGCCGAGACGGCCCGGCATGGAAAAGTCCACCTGGATGGTGCCGCACTGCCAGGAACGGCCGATGGCGTCCTTGATGTGGAATTCGATTTTTGGACCGTAAAAGGCACCCTCGCCCGGCAATTCCACCCAAGTCAGGCCGGAAGCACGCAATGCGCCGCGCAGGGCTTCTTCGGACTTATCCCAGATTTCGTCGGAACCGACCCGGCTGTCCGGCCGTAGCGCCAGTTTGACCACCACGTCGTTGAAACCGAAATCCTTGTAGACCTTGAGCACCAGCGCGTTGAACGCTGTCACTTCGGACTCGATCTGGCTTTCGGTACAGAAGATGTGTCCATCGTCCTGCACAAAGCCGCGCACCCGCATCAGGCCATGCAAACCGCCGGACGGCTCGTTGCGGTGGCAGGAACCAAACTCGCCGTAACGCAACGGCAGTTCGCGATAGGAACGCAAGTCGGCATTGAATACCTGAATGTGGCCGGGGCAGTTCATCGGCTTGATCGCGTATTCGTGCTTTTCCGACTCGGTGGTGAACATGTTGGCCTTGAAGTGTTCCCAATGGCCGGATTTTTCCCACAGCACGCGGTCGATGATCTGCGGGCAGCGTACTTCCTGATAGCCGTTGTCACTATAAACACGGCGCATGTACTGTTCGACCACCTGCCAAATCGCCCAACCCTTCGGATGCCAGAACACCATGCCCGGCGCTTCGTCCTGCATGTGGAACAGGTCGAGCAGTTTGCCGAGTTTGCGGTGGTCGCGTTTCTCTGCTTCTTCAAGACGGGTCAGGTAGGCTTCGAGGTCTTCCTTCTTCGCCCAGGCCGTGCCGTAGATACGCTGCAGCATCTCGTTCTTCGAGTCGCCGCGCCAATAGGCGCCTGCCACTTTCATCAGCTTGAACGCCTTGAGCTTGCCGGTCGACGGCACGTGCGGGCCGCGGCACAGGTCGGTGAACTCGCCCTCGCTGTACAGCGACACGTCCTGGTCGGCCGGGATGGATTCAATGATCTCGGCCTTGTACTTCTCGCCGATGGATTTGAAATAGGCCGCCGCCTCGTCGCGCGGCAACACCTTGCGTGTTACCGGCAGGTCTTTTTTGGACAGTTCGGCCATGCGCTTCTCGATGGCGATCAAATCTTCCGGCGTGAAAGGACGCGAATAGGCGAAGTCGTAATAGAAACCGTTCTCGATCACGGGACCTATGGTCACCTGCGCCTCGGGGAACAATTCCTTCACCGCATAGGCCAGCAAGTGCGCGGTGGAGTGGCGGATCAGGTCGACGCCATCCTCGTCCTTGTCGGTGACGATGGCCAGTTTGGCATCGGCGGACATCAGGTGCGAGGTATCGACCAGCACCCCATCCACCTTGCCCGCCAGCGCGGCACGCGCCAGACCGGCACCGATGCTCTGCGCGACTTCGGCTACAGTCACGGGATTGGGATAACTGCGTTGCGAACCATCCGGTAAGGTAATGACAGGCATTTTATTCACTCTGCTAAAAACAAATGCGGCAACCGCCGCACTTCATATTTCAAAGGCGCACCCTGCGCCAAACGGGCGCGCAGTATAGCGCAAGTCACTCCATCATGCCGAGATAGGCGATCAACGCATCCAGGGTAAAAACGAACAGCAGGCTTTGCAGCACCGCCTTGATAGCCACCTTGGGCACTTCGGTCATCGAGGGCTGGGCTTGCATGCCGTTGTAGCAGGAGATGGAAGAGATGGCGAGGCCGAACAGGCAGCCCTTGAAAGCAACCACGGCGAATTCGGACAGTTTCACGGTTTGCAGGAAACGCCCGACCTGATCCAGGTAAGAGACGTTCTGGTACATGGCGCTGATCGCCAGACCACCACCGATGGCAACGACCTGGAAGTAGATGGTGAGCGCCAGAACGGCCAGCGTCACGCCGGCGATGCGCGGCACCAGCAGATAGTCCTCAGGCGGGATGCCCATGCGCAACAGGTGGGTCATTTCACGGTGGGATTTCATTAGCGCCAGTTCCGAGGCAATGGCGGAGCTGCTACGGGCAATGATGATGATGGCGGCAAACAGCGGACCGATCTCGCGTACAACGGTCCAGATCAATATTTTCACCGTCAGTTCGCTATCGCCGCCGACCAGCGAGGTGATCTGAGTAATGACCAGTGCACCGCTCAGCAAACCGAACACGGCGACAATGCGCAATGCTTCGACCCCGGTAAAAAAGATTTGGCGATGAAACACCGCATTCACCGGAGCGATGCGCAAAACGTGCAGGTGGGTAAAGGTATACCACAGTAATTGCCCACAGCCCTGGATCGTCTGGCGCATCCGCTCCATTTTCAGCCAGGCGAAAAATTTCAGCCAGATCGCGGGCATCAGTTCACCGCCAGCCGTGGTGGATTCCATCCGTATACCCGCAGCGCGACATCTTTGACTTCATGTTCGCCGCAGTCCACCAGACCACCCGATTGCTCCACCGCTTTTGCCACGGCCGCCGAACACACCACCGGATAACCCAAAGTCTTCGTCAGTTCTTCAAGCTTGGCCGTGAGATTCACCACATCGCCGATCACGGTGTATTCATGCCGCGACTTCGAACCGATATATCCGGTGACCAGTTCGCCCACATGCAGCGCAATGCCGATCTCGACGGGTGCGATGCCTTGTTCCTGCAATCGCGCATTGACCAGACGCAGACGCAGCAACATTTCCTGTGCGGCTTCGAGCGCGTTCTTCTCCGGACACTCCAGCGCTTGCGGCGCTCCGAAAAAGGCCATGATGCCGTCGCCGATGAATTTATCCAGTGTGCCCCGGTGCTGGTGGATAGCCACGGTCATTTCGGCGAAATAATCATTGAGCAGGGCTACCACCTCTTGCGGCGGGCGCTTCTCGCAACGTTCGCTGAAACTGTGAATATCGGCGTACAGGATGCACAACCGGACACGTTGCCCCTCCAGACCGGAGTGGATATTGCCCGCCATGATCTCCTGCAGCACTTCCTGGCTGACATAACTGCCGAAGATGTCGCGCAACCAGTGGCGTTTTGTTACTTGTTGCACGCCTTCATGGAACAAGCGCAAGACAAAGGCGAACACACCGGAAAGTACAATCCCGCCGATCGGCCAATACATGCCCCGCTCCAGTTGCCAGGTAGAGAACAGCCAAAGCAAAACAGGAAATGCAACCAGTGCGGCGAGCTTGATCCAGCCGATACGCCCCAGCCAGAAAAATGCCGCGAGCAACGTCAACGCGCCCACGACAAAGCTGTTCGCCTGACGGATCAATCCGTCGCTCAGCATCGAGCGCAATATCTGCGCCTGCATCAACACGCCGGGAACGCGCAGCTTGAACGGATCCCATGCCGCCAGGGGCACAGGCGCCCGGGCACGATCACCGAACCGCGACACCACCCCCAACAACACCGGCTTGCCGCCAAAAGTGCCCGCCAATTGAACTGCGTCACCCCGCGCCTGCCATTCCAGTACTTTGAGGAAGGGAACGTAATCGAATTTATCGCCCGCGCTGAAATCGATCAACCCGGTGCCGGGATTCGTCTTGCCCAGATGCGCCGCCATCTTCTCGACCAGCATCGAACCCTGCGCATTCACCGTGCACAGATTTGGATCAAAACGACGCACCACCCCGTCGTCGTCGGGGCAAACCACGACCGAAGCCAGGGCATCCGCGCCCGCAGCGGAAACATAAGGAGGATGCACGGGACGGAAAGCGCCGCTCTCATCCAGCATCTGCGCCAATACCAGCGGGGTTTGCGATTTCAGTTTCTGCAAGCCCTGCACCAGGCTCTGGTCGTATTGCGGAATGAGGAATTGATAGGATCGTTCCGGCAGCGCAATGTCGAGACCAAGCACGGAGGGTTTGGCGATTGCCATCGCGTCCAGAAACTTGCCCAGATGCGGATGCCACAGGGCAAAGGGTTCTTTCAAGGCTTTGGTTGCATCTTCGTCGATACCGACGATGACCACGTCGTTCTGCAGCCGGTGCACACTATTTTGCTGCATCCGGATGAATTGCTTGTCCAATACCGTGCGGCTCAATTGCGCGCCCACCTGAAACAGATGCAGCAACAACGCGACCAGCACACAAAAACCCAAACCCAGCAGGATTTGTATTTTCGGATTCTTCAGCCGCTTCAACGTTTCCATTGCGGCCTCACTTCAGCTCAGTCGCTGCGATGCGTGACGCCCGGTCGCGGAATTGCGCCGCCAGTTCAATATGGCCAAGTTTTTCGTGAGCCTGCGCCAACAGCAGCAAGTCCTGGCGAATCTTTTCCGGCAAACCCAGCGACTTGTCGATATCCAGCGCCTCTTCCAGCAAATCCGGCACGGTACCGGGTTCGTTCTTCAGCAACCTGGCGGAAGCCATCAGGCGCAAAGCGTTGGCATATTCGAGCGGCGCTGCACCCTTGTTCTCCGCAGCGGCACGTTCGCTCCAGTACAGCGCCTTGTCGCCATCGTTCGCTTGCAAGGCAATATTGGCACGTGTGTTGTCGATCACGCCGGAAAGGTTGCAGTCCGCTGTGCAATACGCAGCGGCCTTGTCCACCCAAACCTGTGCACCGGCAGCATCATTCTCCTGCAACAGCAGCAAAGACTTTTGCGCTGCCGCAGCCGCCAGATGCACCGGCGGATAGTGGAGTGCCTTGTCTTCCAGCAGGCTGTCCAGATAGCGCTGCGCCAGCGCCGGCCGGCCCAGCGTCTGGTTCACCCTGGACAGATTGAGCATATTGATGGCGATGCCATTCACATTCTCGACGGCAACATCCAGTTGCAGGGCGTTCTCATAAAAAGCCGCAGCAACCTGATACTCGCCGCGCTGAAATGCGCGCTGCGCACGCTGGTTGAATTCGGTGGCCTGCTGTTGCCTTGCGCTGCGCGTCTCTTCCACATGACCGCAGGCAGTCAGCAGCAACAAAACAATCGGGATGATTAACCGTGAGTACATATCGCCCACCCTCACTGCTGCTTCGGCGGAACGTACCCGTCCACCGGCAACACCTGTTCTTCAGGCTCGGGAAACAGGCCGTTCAGCAACCAGGATTTCTTGACGCCGCCCAGGGTCTCCTGCCCGTCCTGCACCAGCGCATTGCTGTTGCGCACCAGCGAGGGAATCTCGGCGGCGGATTCGTTGGTGATCTTCTTGATATCGGAAGCGGCGGATTGCACGTCGCTCAGGGTCGTATCGGCTTTGTCCACCAGTTTCGGGATGGCCTGGTCCAGCGTACCCAGACTGGAATTGATACGATCCATCGCTTTGTTGCTGCTGACGCCGAGTTGCGTAAACTCTTTCGCCGTCTCCCGGAAACCGCCCGTCGCCTGATTGAGATTCTTGAGAGCTTGCTGGAAATCGCCGTTCGGATTGCTCATGCCGGACGTGATCTGGTGAACGTCGTTCAGGATAGGCTGCAACTGCGCCGCCAGATTCTCGACCACATTGCTGGCATCCTGCCCGCGCTCGAATTCCAGCACGCTGTTGCGCGAGACCTGCCGCACCTGCTGCGAACCGGGAATGATCTCCACCACGCTTTCGCCGACCAGGGCTTCCTTGACCAGCCGCGCTTTGGCATCCTGCCCGATGAGATGCACATACTCGTTGTCCAGCGACACTTGCACCTGCACCGTCGCGTTGGACTGCATGCTTACATCTTCCACGCTGCCCACCTTGAAGCCGATGAACTTGACCGCCATGCCCTTGCTCAGACCCTGCGCATTGGGGGTGAAAAACAATATCGTGGTGCTACGGTGGAAATAATTCTGCTTGACGGCAATCATCAACAACACCAGCAACAAGACGACAACCGCGCCCAGCATGAAGCGTTGGGTACGCTTCTCGATGGCGAGCAATCGCTGGTTGTAGATGGGCAGTTTCATGGTTATAGATGAATCACCAGTTGTTTGGGATCGTCCTTGTCTTTGTATTCCTCAAAACTCACCAGCACCGAGGTACGGAACGGGAAGTATAAGCGGAATACCTTGTCGAATTTGACCACACGCGCCAACTCCTTGCGCGACAAACCTTCGTTCATGGAATCGTAAATGATGAGTTCAGGACTCATCAACATGGCGCGCACGAAACCGGCCAGTCGTTTTTCGTACAGCGACAATTGATCGGGTAGTTTAAACAGCAGTTCGGAGACCGATTTTTCATCTTCCAGGCCGCATTGGCCAAGCAACCTGCCCACATTATCTTCGAGGTTACCGGCAAGCTCGATACCATGATACTGCACCGGCAGGACGATGTTCTCCCACACCCGCAGGTTGCTGATCAACCCGCCGTTATGCGGGACAATCACCACGCCGGGCTGGTCGCCGAGGTTTTTGAGCAGGGCGGAACGCTGGGATTCGGAACGGACAACGAGGCAATACGAATAGCCCGATTGCAGCAGGGCCTGGGTGCCTTCTTCTCCATGCAGACTCAGTGTAAACACGGGATTCTCACGGGCTTCTCTAAGAACCTTCGTTAAGGAGAAGAAGGATAAATTGGTAGGCGCGATTGGACTCGAACCAACGACCCCCACCATGTCAAGGTGGTGCTCTAACCAGCTGAGCTACGCGCCTGTAAAAGGCCGCGCATTGTAACCGAACAGCTCTGGAGAGCCAAGAAATTTTGCGGAATTTCCTTAATACTGGGCCGAAGCGTAGTTCTCGAAACGAGTATATTCGCCGCGGAACGTGAGTTCGACTTTGCCGATGGGGCCGTTACGCTGTTTGCCGATGATGATCTCGGCCTTGCCCTTGTCCGGGGTATCCGGGTTGTAGACTTCGTCGCGGTAGATGAACAGGATCAGGTCGGCATCCTGCTCGATGGCGCCGGATTCGCGCAAGTCGGACATCACGGGGCGTTTGTTGGGGCGCTGTTCCAGGCTGCGGTTCAGTTGCGACAGCGCGATCACCGGCACTTGCAGTTCTTTCGCCAGCGATTTCAGGGAACGCGAAATTTCCGAGATTTCCGTAGCGCGGTTTTCGCTGGCCTTGCCGGACGGCGAAGACATCAACTGGATATAGTCGATGACGATCAAGCCCAGGCCGTTGTTCTGACGATGCAAACGGCGTGCCCGCGAACGCAGTTCCAGCGCATTCAAACCAGCCGTTTCGTCGATGAAGATCGGCGCATCGTTGAGCAAACCAAGCGCATGCGTCATGCGCGACCAATCGTCGTCTTCGAGCTTGCCGGTTCTTAGCGTGTGCTGGTTCAACCGGCCAACCGAGCCGATCATACGCATGGCCAGTTGCGTACCGCCCATTTCCATACTGAAGATGGCCACCGGCTTGGCAGATTCCAGCGCCACGTTCTCCGCGATATTGATGGAGAACGCGGTCTTGCCCATACTCGGACGTCCCGCGACGATGACCAGGTCGCCGGGCTGCAAGCCGGAAGTCATTCGATCCAGATCGGTAAAACCGGTGGCGATACCGGTCACATCGCTGGCGTTATCGCGACCATACAAGGTCTCGATGCGCTCGACCACCTGCGTCAGCAGGGGCGGTATGGGGGTAAAACCCTGACGGCCGCGCTCTCCCTGTTCGGAGATTTCGAATACGCGGCTTTCCGCTTCGTCCAGCAACTGTCCGGCATCGCGTCCGCCCGGATTGTAGGCGCTGGTCGCGATCTCGCTGCCCACCTCCACCAGTTTGCGCATGATGGCGCGTTCGCGCACGATCTCCGCATAGCGGCGAATGTTGGCCGCAGACGGCACGTTCTGCGCCAGCGTACCCAGGTAGACCAGGCCGCCCGCTTTTTCCAGTTCGTTGTGACTCTCCAGCGATTCGGCCACGGTAATGACATCGATGGGCCGGGCGTGCTCGGTCAGGCGCCCGATGTGGCGCCAGATCAGGCGGTGTTCGTGACGGTAAAAATCATGCTCGCTCAGCAGATCGGTGATCTTGTCCCAGGCGCTGGTATCCAGCAGGATGCCGCCCAGCACCGACTGTTCCGCCTCGACGGAATGCGGAGGAAGCTTCAGGGCTTCAAGCTGGGAATCGACAGTGGGAGCAGAAAAATTTTGCATGATGTAACCGCAAATTTCGGGACAGGGATTTTACACTGCCGGGCGGCATGTACGTTCAAATTCGGAAAACAAAAAAGGGCTGTCGCCAGCCCTTTTTCTTAACTGCATGACAATGCAGGGTTACTGCTCGCCCACCACTGTCACTGTCACATTTGCAACCACATCCGGATGCAGCGCGACGGTGATCGCATGATCGCCGATCTGCTTCAGGTGGCCGGTTTCCATGCGCACCTGGCTTTTCTCGACCTGGTGGCCCTGAGCCACCAAAACGGCAGCGATGTCCGCATTGGTCACGGAACCGAACAGCTTGCCGTCCACACCGGCCTTTTGCACGATCTGCACGGTCAGGCCTTCCAACTTGGCGCCGCGCGCTTGCGCATCGGCCAGCTTGGCAGCTTCAGCCGCTTCCAGTTCGGCGCGGCGTGCCGCGAAATCCGCCACGTTGCTTTCCGTCGCACGCTTGGCCTTGCCTTGCGGGATCAGGAAGTTACGCGCGAAGCCGTTTTTCACTTTGACCACATCGCCCAGTTGGCCGAGGTTGATCACTTTTTCCATCAGGATAACTTGCATGGTCTGCTCCTTAGTGCAAATCGGTGTAAGGCAGCAAAGCCAGGAAGCGTGCGCGCTTCACGGCCACGCTCAACTGACGCTGGAAGCGCGTCTTGGTACCGGTAATGCGGGCCGGGATCAACTTGCCATTCTCGGAAACGAATTCCTTGAGGATGTTGATGTCCTTGTAATCCACTTCCGCGATCTTTTCAGCCGTGAAACGGCAGAACTTGCGGCGCTTGAACAGCTGACGCGAAGCGTTGTTCTTCTTGTCGTCTTTTTTCTTAAATACACGAGCCATGTTGTGCTCCTCTATCTCAATGTAACGTTATCAATGTGCAACACCAACTGCGCGATCTTCTGGCTGCGCTGCGCAAGGAATCCTTCGGCTCTCACCATCTGGCCGGGTTGCAGGCGGCTGACTTGCTGTGCCGCTTCGCCCAGTGCCAGTGCAGTAACCACACACTGAACCTGGCGTTGCATCCCCGCTTCCTGCTGCATCGAGGTGTGGCGCAATTTGAACGCCACTCTCGCCAATCCTGCCGGGGTGTAACGCAAGCCTTCCAGCTCGATCACTTCCCCTTCAATCACACAACGGTTGCTGCTCAATCCTTGCTTACGCTGCCGCTTCCGGTGCAGGCGCTGCTGCGGGAGCCGCTGCTGCAACAGGTGCCGCATCCGCCGCATCGTTGAACGAACGCGACTTCTCTTCCTTCATCATGGCGGAAGGCACTACAACTGCAGCCTTGGTCTTGATGGTCAGGTGGCGCAATACGGCGTCGTTGAACTTGAATGCGTGCTCGAGTTCGTCCAGCGTGGGCTGGTCAACCTCAATATTCATCAGCACGTAATGTGCCTTGTGGATCTTCTGGATCGGGTAAGCCAACTGGCGGCGGCCCCAGTCTTCCAGACGGTGGATGTGACCGTTCTTGCTGGTCACCAACGTGCGATAACGCTCAACCATCGCGGGCACTTGCTCGCTCTGATCGGGATGCACGATAAATACGATTTCGTAGTGTCGCATTACATCTCCTTGTGGATTAAAGCCCCCCGACATTAACGGACGGTGGAGCAAGGGTTAAAACTCCCTTTTCAGGGAGGGGCGCATTATAGAGATATTCAGCCCAGCGTCAAGCGCTAAGCCATTAATCCGCCGCGAGAATACGCAACGGGGGGCGCAACACCAATTGGCGGGTCGCCAGCCATCCCGCCAGCATGACTACTGCCATGCCGCCGCCGCAACCGATGAACCAGATGGAAATATCTGACCGGTAAGGGATATCCAGTACAAAACGCGCCAGTACCCAGCCCAACAATACCGCACCAGCGGCAGCGAACAACCCGCTCAGCCCGCCCAGCACGGCGAATTCGGACAGGTGCAGGCTGCGCAGATAGCGACTGTCCGCCCCCAAAGTACGCAGGATGGCCGCCTCGTGGCTGCGCTCGTCCTGTGTGGCCAGCAACGCGGCGTACAGCACGGCCAGCCCGGTCAGCAGCGTGAACAGGAACACCGCGCTCACGGTCTGCGCGATCTGGTCCATGATGCCGCGCACCTGCGCGATCACCGCGCCGGTGTCGATCAGCAGGATGTTGGGAAAGGCACGCGACAGCTCGTCCCCGGCGCGCACCTTGTCCTGCGGCAGATAGAAGCTGCTCAGATAGCTGGCCGGGAAATCCTGTAGCAGTTCCGGCGTGGCGATAACGAAGAAGTTCACCCGCATCGAATCCCACTGCACCTTGCGCAGACTGCTGACTTTGGCCGTGAAGCTGCTGCCCGCCACGTCGTAGGTCAGCGTGTCGCCGAGATGGATACCCAGCGTCTTGGCGATGCCCTCCTCGACCGAAAGCTCGCCTGCTCCATTCTGACCGCCTCTGCACAGGGAAGCAGATGTTTCCAATACTCGTGAGGCGGTCTGGCAGCCGCTCCCGCAATCGGCTGGCTTCGCCAGTAACGTGTCGCAACTGCCCCACCACTTTCCGCTCACCAACTCATTCCATACCGGCATCTGCTCCATGTAAGAGAGATTGAACTCGCGCTCCACCAGCCCGCGCGCGCGCGGATCGGGATAGCTGTCGCCGCTGATGGCTCGTTCATTGATGGCGACCAGCCTGCCGCGCACCATGGGCTGCAATTCGGGCGCAGGCAAGGACTGGCGCAGAAAGAAATCCCGCACCGGCTGAACCTGATCGGACTGGATGTTCACCACGAAGCGATTGGGCGTATCCGGCGGCAGCTTGCCCTGCCAGGCTTCCAGCAGATCGGCGCGCACCAGCGTCAGCACCAGCAAAGCCATTCCGCCCAGACTCAGCGCCACCACCTGCACCGCCGCGCTGCGCCCGTGGCGCGCGAGGTTGTTGAAGGCATGCCGCCACTGCGACTGGAAGTAAAACGAATTGCGTGCCAGCCCGTGCAGCAGCAACCAGGCCAGCCAGCCGAACACCAGCAGGCCGGCCAGCAAACCGCCCAGAACCGCGAGGCCCAGCTTGAGCGAACCGGCATGCCACAGGAACAGCAGCGCCAGCACGGCGACGGCCAGTCCGTAGATCAACCAGCCGCTGACCTCGGGCGAACCCATCTCGCGGCGCAGCACGCGCAGCGGCGACACCCTGCGCAATTGCAGCAAAGGCAGGAAGGCGAAGCCAAGCAACAAGGCAAAGCCGCTGGCCGCCGCCTTGAGCAACGGCAACACACTCGGCTGAGGCAAGCTCGCATTCCGCATGGCAGCGATGCTCTCGACCAGAACCGCCTGCGTGGCATAACCCAGCAAACCGCCCAGCAGAACTGCCAGCACACCCAGCAGAATGAATTGATACAGGAACAGCCACAGCACCTGCCCCTGCTGCGCGCCGAGACAACGCATCACCGCACAGCCATCCAGGTGGCGCAACACGAAACGCCTTGCTGCCAGTGCCATCGCCGCGCCCGCCAGGATCGCCGCTGTCAATGCGGCAAGCCCAAGAAAATGTTCGGCGCGTTCAAGCGCTGTGCGTATCTCGGGACGCGCATCGCGCACGTCTTCCATCTTTTCGTTGCCGGATAGTCCGGGCTCCAGTTCTGTGCGCAACAGCTTCACCTGGACGGCATCGCCAGCGATCATGAGGCGATACGAGAGGCGGCTGCCTTGCTGCAACAGACCGGTGGACACCAGATCGGCATCGTTCATCTGCACGCGCGGCGCAAAGCTGGAGAAACCGATGGACTGGTCGATATCCTTCACCACGATCGCCGCCACGACGAAACGCCGCGCCCCTATCCCAACCTCGTCCCCCGCCTGCACATCGAGGCGGCGCAGCAGTCGCTCGTCCGCCCATACCGTGCCGCGAGCGGGAATGGCCTGCGCAACATGCACACTGCCGTCGTCGATCTCGATCTTGCCGCGCAGGGGATAGCCAGCTTCCACCGCCTGTATCTCGCTCAGCGACACCTGTTCTCCTTTGCTCACCATGCTGGGGAAGGTACGGCTCTGCACCACCTGCAAGCCGCGCGCTTCCGCGGCTTTGCGATAGGCAGGGGAAAATGGTCTGGTGGAAGTGATGCGCAGGTCGGCACCGATCAGGCTCTGCGCCTGTTGCTGCAAGGCCTGTCGTACACGGTCGGCGAACAGACCGACGGTGGCCAGGCTGCCCACCGCCAGCACCAGCGCCAGCAACAGCACGCGCCATTCCCCGGCGCGCCAGTCGCGGCGCAGAAGATTGAGGGATAGACGAAGGATATTCATGGCGCCACTCTCATATCCGCCGAAGGTGGCATGCAGCCATTCAGTCTTTACCAAACAAATCGCGGCTATACACCTTGTCCGCCACATCGCGGATATCGTCGGTGATGCGGTTGGCGACGATGACATCGGACAGCTTCTTGAATTGGGCCAAGTCATTCACCACTTTGGAATGAAAGAATTCGGTTTCTTTCAGCGCGGGCTCGTACACGATTACCTCGATGCCCTTGGCCTTGATGCGCTTCATGATGCCCTGGATGCTGCTTGATCTGAAGTTGTCCGAGCCGCTCTTCATCACCAGCCGGTGGATGCCGACCACTTTAGGGTTGCGCTTGACGATGCTGGCCGCCACGAAGTCCTTGCGCGTGGTGTTGGATTCGACGATGGCATGGATAAGGTTCTGCGGTACGTCCTGGTAGTTCGCCAGCAGTTGCTTGGTGTCCTTGGGCAGGCAATAGCCGCCGTAGCCGAACGAGGGATTGTTGTAGTGGTCGCCGATGCGCGGATCGAGGCTGACGCCCTGGATGATCTGTTTGGTATCCAGACCGTGAGTAGCGGCATAAGTATCCAGCTCGTTGAAGTAGGCGACGCGCATGGCCAGGTAGGTATTGGCGAAAAGCTTGATTGCTTCAGCTTCGGTGGAGTCGGTGAACAGGACCTGGATATCCTGCTTGATCGCGCCCTGCTGGAGCAGGTTGGCAAAGGTCTCGGCGCGTTTGGAACGCTCGCCGACCACGATGCGCGACGGGTACAGGTTGTCGTATAGCGCCTTGCCCTCGCGCAGGAATTCGGGCGAAAAAATGAGGTTTTCGCAATTCATCTGCTGCCGGAGCTTGTTGGTGTAGCCGACCGGGATGGTCGACTTGATGATCATCACCGCCTGCGGGTTGATGCTCTGCACATCCCTGATCACCGCCTCGATGGACTTGGTGTTGAAGTAGTTGGTCTCTGGATCGTAATCGGTGGGCGTGGCGATGATGACGTATTCCGCGCCGGTGTAGGCTTCGCGCTTGTCCAGCGTGGCCTTGAAGTTCAGCTTCTTGTGCGCCAGGTAGTCCTCGATCTCCACGTCTTCGATGGGTGACTGCTTGCGGTTGAGCATCTCCACCTTTTCGGGGACGATGTCGATGGCCACGACCTCGTTGTGCTGAGCCAGCAGCATGGCGTTGGAGAGGCCGACGTAGCCGGTTCCGGCGATTGCGATTTTCATGATATTTTCATTTTCAAATAAAGAGGCAGACAGCCAGGCTGAACTGCAACACGGACAACAATACAGACAAATTTTCCTGCACCAATATTACATTTTTGCAAGCCGGCGCATTATGCCGCATCCCTTAACTGCGCCGCAAACGCGCGCATTTAATCATCAACCGGAACAGCAAGGTATCGGACTAAAGGGTACTCCTCACTCCACCTTTCCCGCCGCCAGTCGCAATTGCTTGCCGCAACGCCGCGCCAGTGCTTCATCGTGGGTGACCAGAATCAACGTCGTACCCTGTGCCCGGTTCAGTTCCAGCATCAGCTCTATAACCTGACTTCCGGTAGCGGCATCCAGGTTGCCGGTGGGTTCGTCGGCAAAGAGAATTTTGGGTTGGGTGACGAAGGCACGGGCGAGCGCCACACGCTGCTGTTCGCCACCGGACAGGTGTTTGGGCAGGTGGTGGGCTCGCGCACTCAAGCCTACTTGCTCAAGCGACGCCTCGGCACGCTGGCGCGCCTCTTTCACGCCGGCCAGTTCCAGCGGCAGCATCACGTTTTCCAGCGCATTCAGCGCGGGCAGCAGCTGGAAAGACTGGAACACGAAGCCCGCCAGTTCGCCGCGCAGCCGGGCACGTCCGTCTTCATCCAGCGCAAACAGGTCTGCACCATGCAGTAGCACACTGCCGCTGCTCGGCACGTCCAGACCGGCCAGCAGTCCAAGCAACGTGGATTTGCCGGAACCGGATGCCCCAACGATGGCGAGGCTTTCGCCTGCTTCAACCGCGAAAGTGACGTCGTGCAGGATGGTGAGCGGCTGATCGCCGCTTAATACTTGCTTGGTAAGCCCAACTGCTTGCACAATCGACGCCATGAAGACCTTTCTCAAAATTATTTTGCTGTTCGCCGCCCTGGCGCTGCCCCAATCCTCTCAGGCCGCGAAGAACATTCTGGTGTTCGGCGACAGTTTATCAGCCGGATACGGTATAGCACGAGACGATTCATGGGTGAATTTATTGCAGCAGGAGTTAAATAAAAGCCATCCCCAATTCAAAGTGGTGAATGCCAGCATCAGCGGCGAGACAACTTCCGGTGGCCTGCGCCGCATCGGCAAAGCCCTGCAGCAACATACGCCTGCAATTGTCATTATCGAACTCGGCGCAAACGACGGGCTGCGCGGCGGCCCCATCTCCGAGATGGAAAAGAATTTGAACAGGATCATTGCGCAGGCGCAGAAAGCGAATGCCAGGGTACTGCTATTGGGCATCCAACTGCCACCAAACTACGGACCGGTCTACACCAGACAATTCCGTGCGCTTTATCCAAAATTGGCAAAGAAACACAACGTCACCTTGCTGCCTTTCATGCTCGAAGATATCCCGCCGGAGCAGTTCCAGGCCGACAACCTGCATCCCATCGCCGCCGCGCAGCCGCTGATCATGCGCAACGTCCTGCACTCATTGATGCCTCTATTACGCTGATGCCCAATCACTTAATACACGAAACCAGTCCCTACCTGCTGCAACATGCAGACAATCCGGTGGACTGGCATCCATGGAATGCAGAGACCTTGCAGCTGGCGCGCGAGCAGGACAAACCCATCCTGCTCTCCATCGGCTATTCCGCCTGCCACTGGTGCCACGTGATGGCGCACGAATCGTTCGAGGATGAAGCGGTCGCCGCCGTGATGAACGAGCACTTCATCAACATCAAGGTGGACCGCGAAGAGCGGCCCGACCTCGACCAGATTTACCAGAATGCGCATTACCTGCTGTCGCAGCGCAGCGGCGGCTGGCCGCTGACCATGTTCCTGAGCCCGGATGGCACACCGTTCTACAGCGGCACCTATTTCCCCAAACAGGCGCGCTACGGCTTGCCCGGTTTTCCGGGTTTGTTGTTGAATATTGCCAAAGCCTACAAAGAAAAACGCGCAGAGCTTGCAGACCAGGGAAAACAACTCATCTCCGCCCTCGCATCCTGGCAACCTGAAAAAAGCGAACAGGATTCTGAACTCGATGTATCACCGATCAAGACAGCCATTCTGCAACTGAACCAGACTTTCGACCGCGTGAATGGTGGCTTCGGTGATGCACCCAAGTTTCTGCACCCGGCGGAACTTGATCTGCTGCTGCGCCATGCCGAGGCAGCACATGATGAACAGGCACGCTTCATTGCCCTGTTCACCCTGCAGCAAATGGCGCTGGGTGGTCTGTACGACCAGCTCGGCGGTGGCTTCTGCCGCTACAGCGTGGATGCGAGCTGGGACATCCCGCATTTCGAGAAGATGCTTTACGACAACGGATTACTGCTCGGTGTGTATTGCGACGCCTGGCTGAGCAGCAACGACTCATTTTTTGCTCGCGTGGTGGAACAAACCGCCGCTTGGGTAATGCGCGAGATGCAATCACCGCAAGGTGGCTACTACGCCTCGCTGGATGCTGATTCGGAACATGAGGAGGGCAAATTCTATGTGTGGCAGCGCAACGAAATTCGCGATTTGTTAGGCACAGATGAATTCGAGTTCATCAAACCCCATTACGGTCTGGACAGCACGCCCAATTTCGAAAACCACGCCTGGAACCTGCGCGTATCAAAGCCTTTGAGCGAGATCGCACAGCAGCTGAAACTCAGCGAAGAGCAGGCCTTGATGCAGCTTTCGGCGATTAAGGCAAAGTTGTTTGCCGCCCGCGAACAACGTGTCCGTCCGGGCCGTGACGAAAAGATCCTTGGCAGCTGGAACGGCCTGATGATCGCGGGCATGGCCAAAGCCGCGCGCACTTTCAACCGCGCCGATTGGCTGCAATCGGCCCGGCAGGCGATGGACTTCGTGCGCAATACTTTATGGCAGGACGGCAAACTCCTCGCCACGCACAAGGACGGAAAAACACACCTGAATGCCTATCTCGACGACCATGCATTCCTGCTCAATGCGGCGCTGCAATTGCTGCAAACCGAGTACCGCAGCATCGACATGGCTTTTGCCGCGCAACTTGCCGATGCGCTGCTGGAACGCTTCGAGGACAAAGAGAACGGCGGCTTTTTCTTTACCAGCCACGACCACGAAACACTCATCCAGCGCAACAAGACCGGACAGGACAACGCCACGCCGTCCGGCAACGGCATCGCGGCGCAAGCCTTGGTGCGGTTGGCGGAACTGACGGGAGATACACGTTATTCGGATGCGGCAGAGCGATGCCTGAAGTTGTACTTTCCGGTAATGCAAAAAGCCTCCAGCCAGTTCTGCAGTTTATGCACCGCACTGGATGAAACGCTGCGCCCCCCCTCCTTGCTGGTGTTGTGCGGCGCAGATAATGAAACAGCCGCCTGGCGGGCGGCTGTGGCGGCGCAGTATCGGCCAGGGTTGATGATCGTTACACTGACTGGAAATGAAACCGGTTTGCCTGCACCTCTGGATAAGCCACGAACCTCAACAACAACAGCCTGGCTGTGTCGCGGCACGCAATGCCTGCCGCCGATCACCAAACTGGTTACGTTGCTGGAAGAGCTTGCTTAGCGGGAGCACCGGCGTCCCGCCGGCATGTTTTTAATGATGCCGACGGGACGTCGGCGCTCCCACCCCATGAACTAGCGTAGGGTCACCCCGCCAACTTGCGCCCCGAGGCCCGGGAACGCGCTTGCCACACCCGCGCCCAATTTCTTCGCCAAGCGATCCGCGAAACCTTCACGCGTGGTGAAGTCCACGATGTTATCCACCTTGATCACATCACGCGCCACGGCATCCACGCTGCCGATCTCATCCGCAAGCCCCATCCGGATAGCCGTGTCACCCGTCCAGAACAAGCCGCTGAATGTTTCGGGCGTTTCTTTCAGACGCTTGCCGCGGCCTTGTTTCACAACGTCGATGAATTGCCGGTGAATATCTTCCAGCAAATTTGCAGTGAATTCTTTGTGCTTGGGATTAAGCGGGGAGAAGGGATCCATGAAACCCTTGTTCTTGCCCGCCGTCATCAGGCGTCGTTCCACGCCAAGTTTCTGCATGGTACCCGTGAATCCGAAACCATCCATCAACACGCCGATGGAACCGACAATGCTGGCCTTGTTCACGTATATCTTGTCTGCCGCTGCCGCGATGAAATAACCGCCCGATGCGCACATGTCTTCGACCACGACATACAGCGGAATCCCGGGATGCAGTCCGCGCAAACGGCGTATCTCGTCGTTCACCAGCCCGGCCTGCACCGGACTGCCGCCGGGACTGTTGCAGCGCAGCAGTACGCCCGCCGTATTCTTGTCCTCAAATGCATCCTGCAGGCTGCCGATCAGATTGTCGGCATTCGTGTTGCTCTCGGCGGAGATGATCCCCGTCAGATCGATCAACGCCGTGTGTTTGCCGCTCAGCGAACCGTCAACCTTGTCGCCCACCCAGCCCATGGCCAGGAACAACAGCAGAAACAGGTAGCCAAAAGTGAGCACCTTGAAAAAAATGCCCCAATGGCGTGCACGGCGCTGCTCCTGAATGGCGGACATGGCTAGCTTTTCCAGCACACCGCGTTCCCATTTGTTGTTTTCTTCAATCATTTTGAAACTCCTTAGAATTGGGTGAAAAGTGAAACGTGAAACCGTCTCTTCGTTTCACCTTTCACTTTTCACCTACCTATGCGTTAGCCTTTAACCACGCCCTCAGTTCGACAAAATCATCCAGCAGGGCGACCGGATTCAGTTCGCGCAACTGGTCTTCAGGATGCGCGCCGTGTGTCAAACCCACTGCATCCACCCCGGCGTTGATCGCCATCTGCAGATCGTGCGTGGTATCGCCGACCATCAGGGTGCGCTCCGGCGTCACATCCAGCTCATCCATGAGCTCCAGCAGCATCGCCGGATGCGGCTTGGAAAAAGTGCGGTCGGCCGTGCGCGTGGCATGAAAATACCCGCCCATCTGCGTCGTTTCCAGCGCACGATCCAGGCCGATACGGTTCTTGCCGGTCGCCACCGCAAGCTGGTAACCCGCATCGCGCAATTCGACGATGGTCTCGCGTGCCTGCTCGAATAACGGGATGGAGTCGTGTTGTGCCAGGAAATGATGGCGGTACCGCGCCACCAGCGGTTCATACTTCTCTTCCGGCGCTTCCGGCACGGCATAGCGCAAGGCCTGCATCAGGCCGAGGCCGATCACGTGGCGCGCAGTCTCATCGTCCGGCACAGGCAATTGAAGGTCGCGGCAGGCCGCCTGGATTGAACCGGCGATGATCGCCGTGGAGTCTATCACCGTGCCGTCCCAGTCAAACACGATCAAATCGTAACGTTTTGTCATTCATGCGGCCAAAAAATATCAGGCGCGGATTCTACCATTTCGCTTGCCCGCGCCCGCGACAATCCCTACCATGCCGCGCCATGAACACCTTATCCAGTTGGCTGATCTACTGCCGCCCCGGCTTCGAACGCGATTGCGTGGAAGAGACCCAGGCCAAACCCGTTGAAACAACCGAAAACAGCGGCTTCGTTGTTTTGCAGGGCAAGCCGCGCCTGGCTTACAAGCAATTGACCTTTGCGCGTCAATTGCTCAATTTGCATGCAGAAGTGAACGAATTACCGGAACGGGATCGCCTCACGCCGCTATTGGCAGCGATACCCGCATCAATCGAACGGTTTAGCGCCCTGTATCTGGAAGTGCCGGACACCAACGAGGGCAAGATGCTCTCCGGCTTTACCAAACGTTTTCAGCCCCTGCTGGAAGAGGAATTGCGCAAAGATTCGCGCCTGATTGACGACCCCAGCCTGCCGCGCCTGCATATCTTCTTTCCCGACAACCATCGCGCCCTGATCGCCACCAGCGATCCGCACAACAGCGCCGCTGCGCTCAACGGTATCCAGCGCGTGAGCATGGTGAGCGATGCGCCCAGCCGTTCCTACCTCAAGCTCGCGGAAGCGTTCGAAGTGTTTCTCGACAAGAAGGAACAAGCGCTGTGGTTGAAACCGGGCATGACGGCAGTGGACTTGGGCGCCGCTCCCGGCGGCTGGACCTGGCAACTGGTGCAGCGCGGTTTGAAAGTCATCGCGGTGGACAACGGCCCGCTCAAGGGCGCGGCGGCCGGACATCCATCCATCCGGCACCTGCGCGAGGACGGCTTCCGTTTCCGCCCGCAGCGTCCCGTGGATTGGCTGGTGTGCGACATGGTGGAACAACCGCAGCGTGTTGCGACATTGATGACCGAATGGTTCATCGGTGGTTTGACTCAGCGTGCCATCTTCAACCTCAAGCTGCCGATGAAAAGACGCGTCGCCGCCCTGCACGATGCGCTAAACAAGATGCGCACCGCATTCAACAACAAGGGCATCCGCTACCAGCTGGAAGCCAGGCAGCTCTACCACGACCGGGAAGAAGTAACGGTATATCTGGCGCGCAAGCGCTAGCGGGGGATCAAACGGTCTCGTCGATGTGCTCGACCAGGTCATCCCCGCGCTGGTTGCGGCGACGACGATCCAGACCCGAACGCAAATCCACCAGCACTGCCTGTTGGGCGACACGACGACAAACCTTGCGCCGGTCTTCAAAAGGGCCTTCGTGATGACGCTGCTGTTCGACAAGGCGCGCAGCTTCCTGCTGCGCCGGCTGTTTTTCGACAACGGGGACAGCCTGTTCCTGGAGTTGCACCGCCTTGACCGAATGGATGGCGGTCAAACCGCCTACCTGACGGGTATTCGGACTCTTCGTCACCGGCGGAAGACTGGGCACAATGCGCATTACAAACCTCCTTCACCACATCCAAGTGGCCTGTAACCCTGATATCGGCAAGGATTTCCCAGGGTTTAGTCAGTTGTCGCATCCAGTTTGTTCAGGAATTTCTGCAAATCGGGCGGTAACGGCGCGCTGATGCTCAGCGGCTCGCCCGTCAGCGGGTGTTTGAAAGAGATGGAATGGGCGTGCAGGAACATGCGCTTCAACCCCCGCTTCATCAATTCCTTGTTGCGCGCGAAGTCCCCGTATTTGTCGTCGCCCGCGATGGGGAAGCCCAGATGCGAGGTATGCACGCGGATCTGGTGGGTGCGTCCGGTCTTGAGCTGCGCCTCCAATAGTGAAAATTCCGGCCAGCTCTTTTGCAGAGTAAATATGGTGTGCGAGGCCTGTCCCTCCTCGCGCACCATCACCCGCTTCTCGCCTTGCGGTGTGTCGAATTTGTGCAACGGCAACTTTACATGCTGCTTGGCGTTCTTCCACTGCCCCAGCACCAGGACGAAATAACGCTTGTCGCTGTTACCCTCGCGCATGATTTCGTGCATCCCGGTCAGGGCGGAGCGTTTCTTCGCCACCAGCAATACCCCTGAGGTCTCGCGATCCAGCCGGTGCACCAGTTCCAGGAATTTGGCCTGCGGCCGCGCACTGCGCAATTGCTCGATGACCCCGAAACTCACCCCGCTGCCGCCGTGCACCGCCGTACCGGAAGGCTTGTTGATGGCCAGAATCGCATCGTCCTCATAAAGAACAGGGAATTCGGTGGCCGGGACGTACTCGCTTTCGGGTTTTTCCGATATACGGATAGGGGGAATACGCAGCACATCACCCAATTGCAGGCGATAAGTCTGGTCCACGCGCTTCTTGTTGACCCGCACTTCGCCGCGCAGGATGCGGTAGACATGGCTTTTGGGCACGCCTTTCAGGTGGCGGAACAGGAAATTGTCGATGCGCTGACCCTCACTACCCTCGTCGATTTCCAGCCAACTGACAGATTCTTTGCTTAAACCGTTCATTTTGAATATACTTCGCGCCTCGCGTGTGCGCCTTCGTGAAACGGGATGTTCATTTTCCCCGTCCAACCTAAGGCAGGCAATCAAGCCGCCTACGAAGCAGCCCCGCCCGGTTATCTCACTCACCGGAGACAAGCAGTGATGGTAATTGATTTGCGCGCTCTAAGCACGAAGCAGATAGATTTTGGTGTGCTGCCCCATAGGAATCACTGGCGGCATACAGCTACAGACAAGCTAAACACCGAGAATAAGAACTTGAATAATATTCGTCATTACAACTTACTGACAGTTTGCATGACCCAAATTCTCGCGCGCTAACCAGCGCGTAGCTTTGTTCTGCCCGTGTCAGAGCGCGGGAGAAAAATATGAAACGCATGTTATTTAATGCGACGCAGCCGGAAGAACTTCGCGTCGCCATTGTGGACGGTCAGAGACTCGTTGACCTCGACATTGAAACCGCCGGTAAAGAGCAACGCAAGAGCAATATCTACAAAGCGATCATCACGCGCATCGAGCCCAGCCTCGAGGCCTGCTTCGTCGAATACGGCGGTACCCGCCAC
>JAHJNJ010000027.1 GCA_018820925.1 Gammaproteobacteria bacterium
CGCTTCGCTCCACCCATCCTACACACTGTTGTAGGGTGCGCTTGCGCACCAATGGACTCTGGTGCGCAAGCGCACCCTACAAACTTTGCGTTATCTCTCGACCGCCAGCGCCACACCCATACCGCCGCCGATGCAGAGCGAGGCCAAACCTTTCTTCGCATCGCGGCGCACCATTTCGTGCAACAACGATACAAGTATGCGCGCGCCGCTGGCGCCGATGGGGTGACCAATGGCAATGGCGCCGCCATTCACGTTGACTCGTGCGGTATCCCAGCCCAGTTCGCGGTTGACGGCGATCGCCTGCGCGGCGAAGGCTTCGTTGATCTCCATCAACTCCACATCGTCTGCATTCCAGCCTGCGAGTTGCAGGCAACGTTTGCTGGCCGAGACCGGCCCAAGTCCCATCACACTCGGGTCGACGCCGGTCGCTGCGTAAGCCTTGATGCGGGCGAGCGGCGACAGGCCAAGCTGCCGCGCTCTTTCGCCGGACATCAGCATCACCATCGCCGCGCCGTCGTTGATGCCGGAAGCGTTGCCCGCCGTAACGGTGCCTTCCTTGTCGAACGCCGGACGCAAGCCTGCCAGCATTTCCAGCGTGGTGCTGTGGCGCAGATATTCGTCGGCATCCACGACGGTTTCGCTTTTTTTGGTTTTGATGGAATAGGGCACGATCTCGTCGACGAACCTGCCGGCCTTCTGCGCGGCCTCGGCCTTGCCTTGCGAGGCGAGGGCGAATTCATCCTGTTCGCGGCGGCTGATGCCGTATTGCTTCGCCACATTTTCGGCGGTGATGCCCATGTGGTAATCGTTATACACATCCCACAGGCCGTCCACGATCATGCTGTCGATCAGCTTGCCGTCGCCCATGCGCAAGCCGTTGCGCGATCCCTGCAACACATGCGGCGACATGCTCATGTTCTCCTGTCCGCCTGCAATCACGATAGCCGAATCGCCACTCTTGATGGCTTGTGCCCCCAGCATGATGGCCTTGAGGCTGGAGCCGCAGACCATGTTCACGGTCATCGCGGGCACTTCGACCGGCAAGCCCGCTTTGATGGCGGACTGGCGGGCGGGATTCTGTCCGGCACCGGCGGTCAGCACCTGACCGAGGACGACTTCGTCGATCTGCTCGCGCGGGACCCGGGTGGTTTCGAGCAGGTTTTGCATGACAGCCGCCCCCAAATCCACCGCCGAAATGCCATTAAAAGCTCCGCCAAACTTGCCGACAGCTGTTCGTTTTGCCGCAACCACCAATACGTCGTTCATATTAACCGCCTGATTTGTAATTGATTAATGATTGATCACTCAACAATGAAAAAAATGATACGACAAAACGAACGGTCGTGCTATTATTTATTTCACGAACGGTCGTGCTTTTTTAAGCCTTCAAGGAGTGCACCAAATATGAAGTTGCAGGAAACAAGCAAACGCAAGTCCCAGACAAGCGAACCGCTCAAAGGCGATGCGACGAAAGCCGCTATTCTTGATGCGGCGCTGGAAGTGGCTGAAGTCAGCGGACTGCAGGGCATCACCATCGGCGTGCTTGCGGAAAAGACGAGCATGAGCAAAAGCGGCGTATTTGCCCATTTCAGGGCGCGCGAAGATTTGCTGGTTGAAGTGGTGCGCGAATACCACCGCCGCTTCGAACAAATCGTGTTTGAGCCGGCATTGGAACTAGCCAAAGGCCTGCCGCGACTTAAGAAGATGATCGCGACCTGGCTGGAGATCACCAGCGCAGCCGAAAGCACAGGCAGCGTGTTCATTACCGGCCCGATCGAATTCGATGACCAGCCCGGCGTGATCCGGGACGCGCTCGTGCAGAGCGTCGAAATCTGGCGCCAGGCACTCCTGCGGTCGATCAACGAATCGATCCAGCTCGGGCACCTGAAAGACACCGCCGATCCCGACGTCATCCTGTTCCAGATATACAGCTATGTGCTGGGCGTGCACCACGACGTGCGCTTCCTGCATGTCGAAAAAAGCCTGGCGACCGCAAAACGACTGATCGAAGAAATGTTTTCGCAACACTTGAACAACCAATAGGAAAAAAACATGGCCACCTACACCCCCCCCTTGCGCGAAATGCAATTTGTCATTCACGAAGTGCTCAATGCCGGAGACGCATTCAAGAAGATGCCGTCCTACGCCGAGGTTGACGTGGACACGATCAACCAGATCATGGAAGAGGCGGGCAAGTTTGCCGCCGGCGTCGTGCTTCCGCTGAATCGCATCGGCGACACGGAAGGTTGCACGCGCAATGAAGACAGCTCGGTCACCACGCCCAAGGGATTCAAGGAAGCCTATCAGCTCTATTGCGAGTCGGGCTGGGCTGCGCTGGCCTGCGATCCCGAATACGACGGTCAGGGTCTGCCGCAGCTCCTCAATACCGTGCTGTATGAAATGCTCAACTCGACCAACCAGGCCTGGGCCATGTATCCCGGCCTGTCGCACGGCGCCTATGAATGCCTGCATGAGCACGGCACACCGGAACAAAAGAAAACTTACCTGAAGAAGCTGGTCTCCGGCGAATGGACCGGCACCATGTGCCTGACCGAACCGCATTGCGGCACCGATCTGGGCATGCTCAAGAGCAAGGCCGAACCCAAGGGCGACGGCACGTATTCCATCACCGGCACCAAGATTTTCATCTCCAGCGGCGATCACGACATGGCGGAAAACATCGTGCATCTGGTGCTTGCGCGCCTGCCCGATGCGCCGCAAGGCACCAAAGGCATTTCTTTGTTTGCCGTGCCCAAGTTCAAGCCGAACGCGGATGGCAGCGTGGGCGAGGGCAATGCAGTGAGTTGCGGCGCGCTCGAACACAAGATGGGCATCCACGGCAATTCCACCTGCGTCATGAATTTTGACGGCTCCATCGGCACGCTGGTGGGCGAGCCGAATCGCGGCCTGAATGCCATGTTCGTGATGATGAACGCGGCGCGCCTTGGTGTCGGCATGCAGAGTCTGGGCCTGACCGAAGTGGCCTATCAGAACTCCGCAGCCTACGCCAAAGAGCGCCTGCAGATGCGCAGCCTGAAAGGTCCGAAAGAACCGACCAAGGCCGCCGACCCCATCATCGTCCATCCCGATGTGCGCCGCATGCTGCTTACCCAGCGTGCCTATGCCGAAGGCGCGCGAGCCTTCACCTACTGGGTCGCGTTCATGATCGACACCGAACTCAACCATCCCGACGCCAAGGAACGCGAAGCGGCAGGCGAACTGGTGACGCTGCTGACGCCCATCATCAAGGCCTTCATCACCGACAATGCTTTCACCGCCACCAACGAAGGCATGCAAGTCTTCGGCGGCCACGGCTACATCGCCGAGTGGGGCATGGAACAGTTCGTGCGCGATGCGCGCATTAACATGCTGTACGAAGGCACCAACACCATTCAGTCGCTGGATCTGTTGGGGCGCAAGGTGCTGGGCGACAAGGGGGCCAAGCTCAGGAAGTTCGGCAAGATCGTCGAGGATTTCATCGCCAAGGAGAAGCGTACCAAGGGCATGTCCGAATTCCTCGAACCGCTGGCGGATATCGCCGAAAAAGTTTCCAAGCTCACCAAGGAAGTCGGCATGAAGGCGCTGCTCAACAAGGAAGTGGTGGGCGCTGCTGCTGTGCCGTACCTGCGCGTGGTCGGTCATCTGGTGTACTCGTACATGTTTGCGCGCATGGCGAAGGTCGCGCTGGAAAAACAGAACAGTGGCGATCCGTTCTATTCCGCCAAGCTGTCCACGGCGCGTTTCTATTTCGCCAAGCTGTTTCACGAAACGGCCTACCAGATCAGGGCGGCACGCTCCGGCGTCGATTCCCTGATGGAAATGGATGCGTCCCTGTTCTGATTCATTGATGTCCAACCGATAGCGAGAGCTCATTATGAAAATTCTGGTGGCGGTAAAACGAGTTGTGGATTTCAACGTCAAGGTGCGGGTCAAGGCCGATCAAAGCGGCGTCGATCTTGCCAACGTCAAGATGTCCATGAATCCGTTCGACGAGATCGCGATTGAAGAAGCGGTGCGTTTGAAGGAGGCCGGCATTGCGACCGAAGTGGTGGTGATTTCCGCCGGACCCACGCAATGCCAGGAAACCCTGCGCACGGCACTGGCCATCGGCGCCGACCGCGCCATCCTGGCCGAGACCGATGCCGAGCTGCAACCGCTGGCCGTTGCGAAGATCCTGAAGGCAGTCTGCGAGAAAGAACAGCCGCAACTGCTCATCATGGGCAAGCAGGCCATCGATGACGACAGCAACCAGACCGGGCAAATGGCTGCGGCCCTGCTGGGTTGGCCGCAAGCGACCTTCGCTTCGAAGGTGGTCATTGCCAACGGCGAAGCCAGCGTCACCCGCGAAGTGGACGGCGGCCTCGAGACCATCGCGCTGACCCTGCCTGCCGTGGTCACCACCGACCTGCGCCTGAACGAGCCGCGTTATGCCACGCTGCCCAACATCATGAAGGCGAAGAAGAAGCCGCTCGATGTGCAGCCGGTTGCAGGCATGGGCATTGATGTCGCGCCCCGTTTGAAGACGTTGAAGGTTGCCGAGCCGCCCAAGCGCTCGGGTGGTATCAAGGTCGCGGATGTTGCCGCGTTGGTTGCAAAACTCAAGAACGAAGCAAAGGTGATCTAAATGACCGCTCTAGTGATTGCAGAACACGACAACCTGTCGCTCAAGGCAGCAACCCTTAACACTGTCACCGCTGCGCTGGCATGTTCCTCCGAAGTGGATGTGCTGGTCGTCGGCAACGCCGCCGAAGCCGTCGCCAAGGCGGCCGCCCAGATTGCGGGCGTGCGCAAAGTCATCCTGGTCGAAGCGGATTTTCTGGCCGACCAGATGGCAGAGCCGGTGGCGGAGCAGATCGTGGCCCTGGCCGTGGCTTACGAGCATGTGCTGGCACCCGCCACGGCGCACGGCAAAAACGTGATGCCGCGCGTGGCGGCGAAGCTCGATGTGGCGCAACTCACCGACGTCATCAAGGTGGTTGCGCCCGACACTTTTGAGCGCCCGATCTATGCGGGCAGCGCCATCGCCACCGTGCAAACGGCGGACGCCAAAAAGATCATCACCGTGCGCACCACCGGCTTCGATGCTGCCGCTGCCACGGGCGGTGCAGGCGCGGTCGAGAAGCAGGATGCGCAAGCTGGCGCAGGCAAGTCGCGTTTCGTGAGCCGCGAACTGACCAAGTCGGACCGTCCCGAATTGACCGCCGCCAAGATCATCGTGTCCGGCGGTCGCGGTTTGGGCAGCGGCGAGAATTTCAAAAAGGTGCTCGAACCGCTGGCCGACAAACTGAATGCCGCCATCGGCGCGTCGCGTGCCGCAGTGGATGCGGGTTTTGTGACCAACGATTACCAGGTCGGCCAGACCGGCAAGATCGTCGCGCCGCAACTCTACATTGCGGTGGGCATCTCGGGTGCGATCCAGCACCTCGCCGGGATGAAAGATTCCAAAGTCATCGTCGCGATCAACAAGGACCCCGACGCACCTATCTTTGAGGTGGCGGATTACGGGTTGGTGGGGGATCTGTTTGAGGCGGTTCCGGAATTGGTCAAGGCACTCTGATTTACGACGCAAGGAATACCGAGAGATGAGCACCTATATTCCACCCATCCGGGACATGCGCTTCGTTCTCAACGAACTGGCCGGTTTCCAGTCGATTGCCCAACTGCCCGGCTACGAAGAATCCACGCCGGATCTGGTCGAGGCGATCATGGACGAGGCGGGCAAGTTCGCCGCCGAAGTGTTGGCTCCCCTCAATATGCAGGGCGACCTGCAGGGCTGTCAGTGCAAGGACGGGGTGGTGACGACAGCAGACGGTTTCCGCGATGCTTATCAATTGTTTGTAGAAACCGGCTGGAATGCGCTGCCTTGTGACGTGGCATATGGCGGGCAGGGACAGCCCACTGTGCTGACCGCGGCGGTGCATGAAATGTGGAAGTCGGCCAATCTGGCTTTCATGTTGTGCCCCATGCTGACCCTGGGTGCGATCGAAGCTTTGCGCCATCATGCTTCGGAAGAAATCAAGAACATTTACCTGCCCAACATGGTCGAAGGCAAGTGGACAGGCACCATGAATCTGACCGAGCCGCAGGCCGGTTCCGACCTGAGCCAGATTCGCAGCAAGGCTGTGCCGCAGGCTGACGGCACCTATCTCATCACCGGCACCAAGATATTCATCACCTGGGGCGAGCACGACATGGCGGAGAACATTGTCCACCTCGTGCTGGCGCGCCTGCCCGATGCACCGGCTGGCGTGAAAGGCATCTCGCTGTTTGTGGTGCCGAAATTCCTGGTGAATTCCGATGGCTCCTTGGGCGCGCGCAACGATCTGATCTGCGCTTCCATCGAACACAAGATGGGCATACATGGCAGCGCGACGGCAGTCATGGCGTACGGCGAAAAAGTCGGGGCGACCGGCTATCTGGTGGGCGAGGCGAACAAAGGCCTGGGCTACATGTTCACCATGATGAACCACGCGCGCCTGAATGTCGGCCTGGAAGGCGTGGCGCTGGCGGAGCGGGCGTACCAGCATGCGCTGGCCTATGCGCGCGAGCGCGTGCAAAGTGTCCCGGCCGGTGACAAGTCCGGCGTCGCCAAGACCATCATTCATCATGCCGATGTGCGGCGCATGCTGATGGACATGAAATCGCGCACCGAAGCCATGCGCGCCTTGCTGTACTGGACGGCTGCGCAGATGGATCACGCCAACAACAATCCCGACGCAGCCATCCGCCAGTCGGCACAGGCCACAGTGGATTTCATGATTCCCGTGGTCAAGGGCTGGTGCACGGAAAGCAGTATCGAGATCGCTTCCATCGGCATCCAGATTCACGGTGGCGTCGGCTTCATCGAAGAAACCGGCGCATCGCAGTACCTGCGCGATGCGCGCATCACCACCATCTACGAAGGCACGACCGGCATTCAGGGCAACGATTTGATCGGGCGCAAACTGGCGAAAGAAAAGATCGGGGCAGGCGCGACGGCAAAAGCACTCCAGCAGCAGATCAGGGTGTGTGTCGAAGAATTATCCAAAGACAAGAATCTTTCCATCATCGCGCAGCAACTCGGTGTTGCGCTGTCCGATATGGAAACTGCAACCGAATGGATGCTGGAAAACTATGACAGCAACCCGCAAGCAGCCCATGCGGGCGCGGTTTCATACCTGCTGCTGACCGGCATTGTGACCGGCGGCTGGCAGATGGCGCGTGCAGCACAAATTGCGCAGCGCCAGATCGATGCGGGATCGCAGGATACTTTCCTGCAAGCCAAGCTGGCGACCGCCCGATATTTTGCCGCGCATCAATTGCCCAAAACCATGGGCTATTGCAGCGCGATAACCGAAGGCAGCGATGCCGTGCTGTCACTTGACGAATCTTTGTTCTGAGGAGGACGGATCATGCGCAACGATCGCGAATCGATGGAGTTCGATGTAGTGGTGGTAGGTGCAGGCCCATCGGGTCTGTCTGCAGCAATCCGTCTCAAACAGAAAGCGCTCGCAAACAACAAGGAGCTCTCCGTTTGCGTACTCGAAAAAGGCTCCGAGGTCGGCGCGCATATCCTCTCCGGCGCGGTCATCGAAACACGCGTGCTGGATGAACTGATCCCCGACTGGAAAGCCAAGGGTGCGCCACTGGAAACCATGGCGACCAAGGATCGCGTGTTGTTCCTGACCGAGAAGAACCACATCAGGATGCCGACGCCGCCGCAAATGCACAACAAGGGCAACTACATCGTCAGCCTCGGCAGACTGTGCCGCTGGTTGGGCGAGCAGGCCGAAGCGCTGGGCGTCGATATCTATCCCGGCTTTGCCGCCGCCGAAGTGCTCTACCACGAAGACGGATCGGTCAAGGGCGTGGCGACGGGCGACATGGGCATCGGCAAGGATGGCGAGCAGACCGCACAATTCCAGCCCGGCATGGAGCTGCATGCGAAGCAGACCATTTTTGCCGAAGGCTGCCGCGGCTCGCTGACCAAGACGCTGTTCGAGAAATTCAATTTGCGCAAGGATGCCCAGCCGCAAACCTACGGCATCGGCATCAAGGAGCTGTGGGAAGTCCCGCCCGCACAACACCAGCAAGGGCTGGTCATCCACACCATCGGCTGGCCGCTGTCCACAGATACCTACGGCGGCTCCTTCCTCTACCACCTCGAAAACAATCTGGTCGCGATCGGCTTCGTGGTCGGGCTGGATTACTCGAACCCGTGGCTGTCGCCCTTTGAGGAATTCCAGCGCTACAAGACGCACCCCGCGATCCGCCCTCATCTGGAAGGCGGACGCCGCATTTCCTACGGCGCGCGCACGCTGGCGGAAGGCGGCTTCCAGTCGCTGCCCAAACTGACTTTCCCCGGTGGCGTGCTCATCGGCGACACTGCCGGATTCCTGAATGTTCCGAAGATCAAGGGTACACACATGGCCATGCAATCGGGTCTGGTGGCGGCCGATGCGATTTACCAGTTGCTGTTCTCGGAACAAGGCGGCGCCAACGAAGCCGTGCAGTATCCCGAGTCGCTGAAGAAGAGCTGGATGTGGAACGAGCTGTACCGTGTACGCAACGTGCGGCCTTCGTTCCGCTGGGGCCTGTGGGGCGGCTTTGCCTATAGCGCGCTGGATACGGCGCTGATGGGTTACGCACCGTGGACACTGAGCCACCATGAAGACCACGCCTGCCTGAAAACAAAAGACCAGGCGCAAAAAATCGACTATCCGAAGCCCGATGGCAAACTGACTTTCGACCGGCTGTCTTCGGTCTACCTGTCCAACACCAACCATGAAGAGAACCAGCGCTGCCATCTGCAATTGAAGGATGCGGCAGTCGCCATTGACATCAATTACGCCCGTTATGCATCGCCCGAAACGCGTTATTGCCCGGCGGGTGTGTACGAGATCGTCGGCGAAGAATCGGGAGCGCCGAAGTTGCAGATCAATGCCCAGAATTGCGTGCATTGCAAAACCTGCGACATCAAGGACCCGACGCAGAACATCAACTGGCAAGTGCCGGAAGGCGGAGGCGGGCCGAACTACCCGGCGATGTAAAGGTGCGTAGGATGGGTGGAGCGAAGCGATACCCATCGCTGATGTTTGAAAATGATGGGTATCGCTACGCTCCACCCATCCTACGTGGCTATCCGGCGATGTGAGCGTGATTATGTAGGGTGGGCACGTTTTTGGTGCCCACGCTGTTTCAGATTTCGCACCGCGTGGGCACACAAAACGTGCCCACCCTACATGGCTCAATAGTTTCGAGGTAGTGGTTTGTTTTAATCGGCGTAAATCTGCGGACAGTTTTTTGAGATCAATAAGAACAATGAGCAGGGGACCAGAAACTGGAGGAGGCATGGAGAAGAGTTACATCAGCCCGGAAGAGGCTGTCACGCTGCATGGAATATTTCTTGAACGGGTGAAGCGCACGCCGGATACATGTGCCTATCGCCATTTCGATAACAAACAGGAAAAGTGGATTTCGTTCACCTGGCGCGAAATGCTCGATCAAGTGGCGCGCTGGCAGGCTGCGCTGTTGCGCGAGAACCTCACAGCGGGCGACCGTGTCGCCGTCAGGCTGCGCAACTGTCCGCAGTGGGTGATGTTCGAGCAGGCCGCGATGTCGCTCGGCCTGGTGCTGGTGCCGCTCTACGTCGAGGACAGGCCGGACAACATTTCCTATATCGTCAACGACGCGCAGGTCAAAGTGATCCTGTTCGAGACCGCCGAGCAATGGCAGGATTTGTGGACAGTGATCGGGCATCTGGGATGCGTCAAACGTTTCGTCAGCCTGGACGAAGTCGCTGCAGACGGCGAATCGCGCCTGTCGCATGTCGACGCGTGGCTGCCCGCACGGGCGGAATTGCAGCCCGAGCGCAAACGGGACCGCAACGAACTGGCGACTATCATGTACACCTCCGGCACGACCGGAAAACCCAAGGGCGTGATGCTGTCGCATCACAACATCGTCTATAACGCCCACGCCAGTTTGCAGACGTTCACGGTTCGTCCCGACGACTGCATGCTGTCCTTCCTGCCCTTGTCGCACGCGCTGGAGCGCATGGCGGGTTACTACATGCCCATGGTGGCCGGTGGCACAGTGGCTTATGCGCGCTCCATTCCCCTGCTGGCGGATGACTTGCAGATCATTCGTCCCACCATCCTGGTTGCCGTGCCGCGCATCTACGAACGCATCTACAACGCGCTGCACGCCAAGATGGAAGAATCCTCGGCGCTCAAGCGCTGGCTGTTCATCTCGGCGGTGAAGGTCGGCTGGGCGCGCTTCGAGTATCAGCAAGGACGGCGCGGCTGGTCGCCGAAGTTGTTGTCATGGCCGCTGTTCAATCTGCTGGTGGCCGGGAAGGTAATGGCGCGGCTGGGCGGGCGCATGCGTTTGTCGGTCAGCGGCGGCGCCGCCTTGCCACCCAAGGTTTCTGAATTGTTCCTCGCGCTGGGCCTGCCCATCATCCAGGGCTACGGCATGACCGAGACCAGCCCGGTGGTGAGCGTCAATCGCGTGGACGACAACCATCCGGTTACGGTGGGGCCGCCCATCGCAGGTATCGAAGTGAAGATCGGCCCACAGAACGCCCTGATGGTGCGAGGTCCTTCCAACATGCTCGGTTACTGGAACAACCCGGAAGCCACCGCCGCCGTGGTCGACAAGGAAGGCTGGCTCAACACCGGCGACACCGCCAGCATCGACAGCCACGGCTGCGTCACGATCACCGGTCGCCTGAAAGAGATCATCGTCATGTCCAACGGCGAGAAATTGCCACCCGGCGATATGGAAGCCGCCATCCTGCGCGATCAGTTGTTTGAACAAGTGGTGCTGTATGGCGATGGACGATCCTACCTGGTGGCGCTGGCCGTGCTCAAACCGGAGCAATGGCATGTTCTTGCGCTGCAAGTGGGGGTGCGGCCCGATCAGAAGGAATCGCTTTACGATCCGCGTGTCGAGGCGCTGGTGTTGCAGCGCATCGCGGAACAGATCAAGGAATTCCCCGGTTACGCCAAGGTGCGCCGCGTATCGGTGTCGCTGGACCCGTGGACGGTCGAGAACGGCTTGCAGACCGCGACCCTGAAGCTCAAGCGCACGCGCGTGTTCGAGCATTACCACAAGCAAATTGCGCATCTTTATGAGGGGCATTGATTTATTGGCAGCAGCAAATTCGTAGGATGGGTGGAGCGACAGCGATACCCATCGCTAATGTTGAAAAATGATGGGTATCGCTACGCTCCACCCATCCTACGATTTTGATTCCGGCCCGTCCGGTTTGGGTTTATTGGCAGTTCGAAAAGTTGTGAATGAAGGTGCGGGTTCCGCAGCAACGAATCTGCGTGAGTGATGTCGGGCGGCACGCAAGTGCCGCAATTGAAAAAACCATGGAGGAGTATGTCGTGAAACGATTCAATATCAGGAAAGTCGCCGTGCTGGGAGCGGGCGTGATGGGAGCGCAGATCGCCGCGCATCTGGTCAACGCCAATGTCGAAACGCTGCTGTTCGAGCTGCCCGCAAAAGAGGGCGACCCCAACGGCAACGTGAACAAGGCGCTGGACGGGCTGAAGAAACTCGAGCCGGCCCCGATTTCCCTGCCGTCGCGCATCGCCTACATCGAAGCGGCCAACTACGAGCAGCACCTGGACAAGCTATGCGACTGCGACCTCATCATCGAAGCCATCGCCGAACGCATCGACTGGAAGTCCGACCTGTACCGCAAGGTGGCGCCGTTCGTGAAAGCCGATGCCATCTTCGCCACCAACACCTCCGGCCTCTCCATCAACAAGCTGGCCGAAGCCTTCCCCGAGCAGCTGCGTCACCGCTTCTGCGGCGTGCACTTTTTCAACCCGCCGCGCTACATGAACCTGGTGGAACTCATCGCCTGCAAGGGCACCGAGGCAGGCCTGCTCGACCAGCTCGAAGTGTTCCTCGTTTCCACGCTGGGCAAAGGTGTGGTGCGCGCGAAAGACACCCCGAACTTCATCGCCAACCGCATCGGCACATTCTCGCTGCTGGCCACCCGCCATCACGCGCACGCTTTCAACATCGGCTTCGATGTGGTGGATGCGCTGACGGGTCGCTATCTCGGCCGCCCCAAGAGTGCGACCTTCCGCACGCTGGACGTGGTCGGCCTCGACGTGTTCGCACATGTGGTCAACACCATGCGCGTCAACCTCACCGACGACCCCTGGCACAAACATTTCGAGTTGCCGGACTGGTTCAATGAACTGGTGCAGCAGGGCGCGCTGGGTCAGAAAACGAAGAAGGGCATTTACCAGAAGGTTGGCAAGGAGATCCACGTACTCGACCTGCACAGCAAACAATACCGCCTCTCCGAAGGCAAGGTGGACGACGGCGTGAAGGAGATCCTGCGCGAGCGTGACTGGGCGAAGAAGCTGGCCGGTCTGCGCGCCAGCCAGCATCCGCAGGCCCAGTTCCTGTGGGCGGCTTTCCGCGACGTGTTCCACTATTGCTCGTTGCACCTCGAAGACATCGCCGACAGCGCGCGCGAACTCGACTTCGCCGTGCGCTGGGGCTTCGGCTGGGAGACCGGCCCGTTCGAGATCTGGCAAGCCGCGGGCTGGCAACAAGTGGCGGGCTGGATCGCCGCCGACATCGCCGCTGGCAAGACCATGGCCGCCGCACCGCTGCCTGCCTGGGTGACCGACCCGGCGCGCGTCGTCATGCACGGCGCGCAGGGTTCTTTCTCCCCTGCAAGCAAAAGCTACCAGCCGCGCTCCACGCTCTCCGTCTATCAACGTCAGGCCTATCCCGACAGCCTGCTGGGGGAAGAACGCAAATACGGCGAGACCGTGTTTGAGGACGAGGCGGTGCGCATGTGGCACACCGGCGACAACATCGGCATCCTGAGCTTCAAGACCAAGATGCACACCGTCAGCAACGAGGTGCTGGATGGCGTGCTGCGCGCCGTGGATGAAGCCGAGAAGAGCTTCTCCGCGCTCATCCTGTGGCAGACCGAAGGTCCGTTCTGCGCGGGTGCCAACCTGCTGCAACTGATGCAAGGCATGCAGGAAGCGCCTGCCGAAGGCGGCGGCGGTTTGATGGGCAAACTCAAGGGCGCGGTGACCCGCGTCAAATACACCGCCGCGGGCGGCGGCGGCATCGGCGACCTGTTCAATGCGGCAGCGGGCAACGTGCCCCAGGTCGAAGCCGTGGTTGCCAAGTTCCAGCAAGTCTCGATGCGCCTCAAATATTCGCTGGTGCCAACTATCGCGGCGGTGGACGGTCTCGCACTGGGCGGCGGCTGCGAATTCGCCATCCACTGCACGCGCCTCGTCGCCTCGCTGGAAAGCTACATCGGTCTGGTTGAAGTCGGCGTGGGTCTGCTGCCAGCGGGCGGCGGCTGCAAGGAGATGGCGCAACGCGCGGCGGCAGAAGCGCGCGGCGGCGACATCTTCCCCTTCCTCAAACGCTACTTCCAACAGATCGCCATGGGCGAAGTCGGCAAGAGCGCCGAGATGGGACGCGACATGGGATATCTGCGTCAGTCAGACCGCATCGTGCTCAACCGCTTCGAAGTGCTGAGTATTGCCAAGGAAGAGGCGAGGGCGCTCAACGCCACCGCCTATCGTCCGCCGCTGCACCAGCGCCAGATCGCGGTGGCCGGTCGCACCGGCATCGCCACCTTCAAGGCCTCGATGATCAATATGCTGGAAGGCGGCTTCATCTCCGAGCACGACTACAACATCGGCTGCCGCGTGGCCGAAGCCATGTGCGGCGGAGATGTGGATCCGGGCAGCCTGGTGGATGAGACCTGGCTGCTCGACCTGGAACGCAAGAACTTCATGGAGTTGCTCGCGACCGACAAGACCCAGGCCCGCATCGAACATATGCTGAAAAACGGCAAGCCACTGCGCAACTAATTGGAGAACGACAACATGAGCAAACAAATTCAAGAAGCCTACATCGTCGCCGCGACGCGCACCCCGGTTGGCAAAGCGCCGCGTGGCATGTTCCGTAACACCCGTCCCGATGACATGCTCGCGCATGTGATCAGGGCCGTGATGGCGCAGGCACCATCGCTCGACCCGGCCAGCATCGGCGACGTCATCGTCGGTTGCGCCATGCCGGAAGCGGAGCAGGGCATGAACGTGGCGCGTATCAGCCTGCTGCTGGCCGGACTGCCCGACACCGTGCCCGGCCTCACCGTCAACCGCTTCTGTTCCTCCGGCGTGCAGGCGGTAGCGCAGGCAGCAGACCGCATCCGTGTCGGCGAGGCCGATGTCATGCTGGCTGCAGGCGTGGAAAGCATGAGCATGGTGCCCATGATGGGCAACAAGATCGCCTTCAACCCCGTCGTCTTCGACAAGGACGAGCGCTTCGGCATCGCCTACGGTATGGGCCTCACCGCCGAGAAAGTGGCGGAGCGCTGGAAGGTCTCGCGCGAAGCGCAGGACGCATTTGCTTTGCAAAGCCACCAGCGCGCGCTGGCCGCCATTGCCAACGGTGAATTCAAGGACGAGACCACGCCCTACGAGATCGTCGAGCATGTGCCCGACCTGCAATCGCGCGAAGTCAAACTGAAGAAGCGCATCGTGACCAACGACGAAGGCCCGCGCGCCGACACCTCGCTCGCAGGACTGGCCAAGCTGAAAACCGTGTTCGGGCAAAAGGGCTCGGTGACGGCAGGCAACAGCTCGCAGATGTCCGACGGCGCAGGCGCGGTGCTGCTGTGCAGCGAGGCCGCGCTCAAGCGTTACAACCTCACACCCATCGGCAAGTTCCACAGCTTCAGCGTGGCGGGCGTGCCGCCCGAGATCATGGGTATCGGCCCCAAGGAAGCGATTCCACGCGTGCTGAAACAGGCGGGGTTGACGCTGCAGGATATGGACTGGATCGAACTCAACGAAGCCTTCGCCGCGCAGTCGCTGGCGGTGATCGGTGAACTCGGCCTGGATCCGTCCAAGGTCAACCCGCTGGGCGGCGCGATCGCTCTGGGTCACCCGCTGGGCGCGACCGGTGCTATCCGCACTGCCACGCTGCTGCACGGCATGCGCCGTCACAAGCAGAAGTACGGCCTGGTGACCATGTGTATCGGCACCGGCATGGGCGCGGCAGGTTTGTTCGAAGCGCTGTGAGGATAAGCGGCAGATGTTCTTGCTGAAAAAGTGTCCGCAGAGGTGGAAGCCGTTTTTGATTCGCTACGGCTTCAACCTGCATCCGGCGTATCGCAGGACGGGTGGCCGGGTCGACTACGTGTCGCCCGACCTGACCACCATCCGCGTGCGGGTGCCGCTCAACCGCGGCACGCGCAACCTGGTTGGCACGATCTTCGGCGGCTCACTGTTCGCGGTTACCGACGGCCCGCATCCGTTCCTGCTGATCCGGGCGCTGGGCCGCGATTACGTCATCTGGGACAAGGCCGCCAGCATCCAGTACAAGCGGCCGGGGCGAACCACGCTGTATGGCGACTGCACCATCACCGCCGAGGAAATCGCCGAAGTGAAAGACATCCTCACCCGGCAGCAGGAAGTTGACCGCGTCTACCGCATCGAGCTGAAAGACGAAAGCGGTGTCGTCCATTCGGTGGTGGAACGTACGGTGTACATCGCCAACAAGGATCACTACAAACAGAAGAAGGAAGGAGGTACACAATGAATATTGTTTCACTGCGCCCTGCATCGGCTTGACTGCAAGGCTGCGGTGACTGGTTCGACCGGCAACAAAAATAAATTACAATCTTTGACCGGACTAATGAAGAAAAAAACGCAGAACCTTGCATGCGGATGGTTCGGGCCAAGCAAGCAAGAAACATTTTTTTGAGACTGGCAATTACTTTTTTGAGGGGAGAACAATGCGTCAATATCATTTGGCAGCGGCAATGCTGCTGGCAGCTGTCTTGTCTGGTTGTGGCGGTGGCGGAGCAGGAAGCCAGGCGCCCAAGGTCCAATTCACTTCACAGGTTTCATTCGGGGACAGCCTGAGCGATGTTGGCTCGTATGCAGTCAGTACAATCACGGCCTATGGCGGCGGCGGTCAATACACCATCAACGGCACGGGAAAAAACTGGACCGAGTTGATGGCTGCACAACTGGGTCTGCCGGCGCCGTGCGCGTATAAAACCGGCTTGAACGGCTCGGTCTTTGGGGTGGGGGTGACCATAGCCACTCATCCGGGATGCACAGGCTATGCGCAAGGTGGCGCGCGCATAACCAATCCCTACGGCCCCGGCAACGTGGCACTTGGCGGGGCAAACGCCTTGTTGGGACAGTTGACCGAACCCATTACGACGCAGATTGGCTATCACGGCAGCTTCACCGGCACCGAGATTGTCTTTGTGATGGCGGGGGCGAACGATATCTTTATTGAAGCAAACACTCCCGCAACGGCAGGCGCGAATGTCGTTGCCGCCGCAACAGACCTGGTGACGAGCATCAACGACCTCACCGCCAACCAAGGCGCGAAATATGTGGTGGTCGTCAATGTGCCGGATATTGCCAATACACCCATGGCTATCAGTCAGGGAGCCGCAGCCCAGGGATTTTTCGATCAACTGGTCAACGCGTACAACAGCACCTTGCATGCCGGCCTGGCGAACAATGCCAACGTGCTGCTGGTGGATGCCTACACGGTCAACCGCGATCAGATAAACAATCCGGCCGCTTACGGATTGACGAATGTGGACACTCCTGCGTGTAACCTGACTGCGCCCACCAATCCGATCGGTTCATCGTTGATGTGCAATTCTTCAAACGTGATTACAGGTGTAGCAGTAGATCACTACCTGTTTGCAGATGGCGTCCACCCGACCCCATACGGCTACTTGCTGTTGGCACGTCTGGTGTCCAAAGAGATGCTGATCAAGGGCTGGCTCTAAGCGCGCCCCAGGCATAAACACAGGGATTAAGGAGAAGACATGAAATACATGCTGAAAATCGCGACAATCGCAATCGCCATGAGCGCGGCCACATCGGCAGCGGCACTGGATTTGCAAAACTGGTCAGTCAAGCTGGGCGTCAACAAGATCACGCCCAAGGTTCAGAGCAGTGACATGACGGCGCCGAGTTTGCCGGGAACGAAAGTGGATGTGGGCAGCAATACGCAGCCGATATTTGCTTTTGCCTACGCATACGACAGCAACCTGTCTGCCGAACTGGTATTGGGCACGCCGTACAAGCATGATGTTTACGGCGCGGGCTCGATTGACGGTGTGGGCAAGACGGGGACGGTGAAGTCAATGCCGCCCACGATTTTTGGCCAATATCACTTTCTGGAAGAACAGGCCAGGTTGCGTCCCTATGTCGGGCTGGGACTGACCTACGCCTATTTTTATGATGAAACCGGATCGGCGGCACTCACTGCGCTGACCAACACCGGCAGCCCAACGGCGACGACCTTCTCCGTGGATTCGGCGTGGGGTCTGTCCACGCAGGCGGGCCTGATCTATAACCTCGACGAGAAATGGTTCTCCGATCTGGTCGTGGTCAAAACCTTCCTGAAAACCACGGCGCATTTCTCGACCGGACAAACGGTGGATATGCGTCTGGATCCGCTCGCGGTCAGCCTGTCGCTGGGTTACCGCTTCTAGTTTCATGTGTCATGGCGGAGCGGGGCTTCAATCGGAGCCCCGCTTTTTTTCGTCGAGGCAAACGTAAAGCTGGCCGGGTCTGCAGGATCGAACTGGAGGACAGCGACGGCGTCATCCACTCAGTGGTCGAGCGCACGGTGCAGATCGCCGACAAGGATCATTGCAGGCAAAATGGCAACCGGGAAAAAAACGGAAAATTGGGCGTGATGTTGTGCTGGGTGCCGCGATTTGGCTTGGGCGGCTTAATCGGCAGTCACAGCCATTCGATTTCTGGTTACACCGGTTTTCACAGCGCAGCAACCAGACTGGCAAACACAATGTGTGCTACTTTGCATGGCAGAATAGAGTTGCTCGGAAAAAAACGACAAAATATTGAAAGGAACGGCTCATCATGCGTCTTGCAGTCGGACTGTTCCTGAGTTGGATGCTGCTGACCCTGTTCAGCAACGCGAGTCTTGCCGGCGTGGTCGAGCGGCGCAAAGATCAGTTCGGGCGCGACTTTGCCTACTACATTTATCCGATCATTGGCGAAATACCCGGCATGGGCAAAGCGACCGGGCTCGGTGTCAGCGTGTCGAATATGGGCGATGGCGATACCGACGTTACCGGCTACTATGTGCGTGGCGATATCAAGGCGACCGGTTTGGCTTTGCTTGATTACCACATCTTGCCGCAGCGCCTGATATTTGACGTGGGGTATAACGACTACAGGATTGTGACCACAACCTACGGCGTTGGTGCCAATTCAGACCCGGCCAATGTGATCTACCCGAAGGTGGAAGGAAGATATCTTCTGGGGCAACTGACCCTGACCTTCGACGAACGCCGCTACGAAATGTTTGCGCGCATGCTGAACGGACGTAATCGTCTGATCGAGGTGCTGGACAAGGACAAGCAGGCTTTTCCCGGGCTGGATACCAGTTGGAAAAGCGGCATCTACTACAGCGTGGGCGGTTCCCTTGATTTGACTGATGACCGGCTTGATCCGCGCAAGGGAGCACGTTTCGAATTCTCCAGTCGTCTGCCTCATAGCACCCGCGCTGATGAAAGCGAGTATTACGTCAACGACTACAATCTCACCGGTTATGTGCCGATGCGCAAATGGGATACCCTGGTATTCAATCTGTTCTACTCACGCGCCCATGTTACCCGCCAGGGGACTACCGACTACGCCACGTTGCAACAGCAGCAGGGACTGAACTGCAATCAATATCCCGCCGGGCCTGAACGAAATACCTGCCTGTCAGCCGAAGCCACGCTGCTTGCGGGAAAACTGGAAAACAACCAATACGGAACTGCCACCGCGCTGGGGGGGACACAGCGATTACGATCTTATGATAACTGGCGTTTCTATGCCGGGCAGGCTCTGTTTTACGGCACCGAATATCGCTGGAATCTGACAGACGAACGCACTCCGTTCAATATCTATCTGGCCAAGGGGATACGCACCGGCATCCAGTTGGCTGCCTTCTGGGAACGAGGCATGGTAGCAAATGAATTCGGCCAGCTATTCAAAAACAAGCACGAGAGTTATGGCGTCGGGGCGCGTCTGATTCTGTCCGGAGTGATTATCCGTTTCGACCTTGCCAAAGGGGATGAAGGAACGCAAAGCCAGTTGTTCATTACTTACCCGTGGAGCATGTTCTCGGTGGATAACCCGGGCTGAGAATGGATTGCTCCTGATACTATTTGCACTTTGGCACGGAAAGATTCAAGAGCATGATCGGACTGATACAACGCGTCAGCGAAGCCAGCGTGAAGGTGGACGGCAGCATTGCCGGGCAGATCGGGCGCGGTCTGCTGGTGCTGGTCGGCGTCGAGAAACACGACGACGAAGCGAGCGCGCGACGATTGCTCGAACGCATCCTCACTTACCGCGTGTTTCCCGATGCGGAAGGCAAGATGAACCTGGCGCTGACCGACATCGGCGGCGAGCTGCTGCTGGTGCCGCAATTCACGCTGGCTGCCGATACCCATAAGGGAACACGCCCCAGCTTCTCGTCAGCCGCTGCGCCGGAACTGGGCGCAACACTGTTCGAATACTTCGCGGCCGCAGCGCGTGAATGCCATCTCAAGGTTGCGACAGGCGTGTTCGGGGCGGACATGAAAGTGAGTCTGGTCAACGACGGTCCTGTAACGTTCTGGCTGCAGGTGGGAGGGAACAAGGTATGAAACTCGGTATCGATCTCGGCGGCACCAAGATTGAAATCATTGCGCTCGACGATCATGGCCGCGAACTTCTGCGCCGCCGCGTGCCCACCCCCGCCGGGAATTACCCCGCGATATTGCAGACCATCGTTGCGCTGGTTCACGACGCCGAATCCGGGCTCGGCCAGCAAGGCTCGCTCGGCATCGGCACCCCCGGTTCGCTCTCCCGCGCCACCGGCCGCCTCAAAAATTCCAACTCGGTTGTGCTCAATGGCCAGCCCATCCTGCAAGACCTCGAATCGCTGCTGCAACGCAAGGTGAACATCAGCAACGACGCCAACTGTTTCGCGTTGTCCGAAGCGATGGACGGCGCGGCGGCAGGGGAGGAAGTCGTGTTCGGCGTGATCCTCGGCACCGGCGTCGGCGCGGGCATCGTCATCAACGGCCATGTGCTCACCGGCCCCAACGGCATCGCCGGCGAGTGGGGCCACAACCCGCTGCCCTGGCCGCAACCGCAAGAACTTGTCGGGCCACCCTGCTACTGCGGCAAACGCGGCTGCATCGAAACCTGGCTCTCCGGGCCGGGCATGGCGAAGCTGCACCAGATGGAATCAGGCGCATTGCTGAGCGCGGAAGAGATCGTGGCGCACGCGGGGCAGGGCGATATCGCCTGCGAGCACACTCTGAAAACCTATGAAAGCCGCCTCGCACGTTCTCTCGCACATGTCATCAACATCCTCGATCCGGATGTCATCGTGCTCGGCGGCGGCATGTCCAACATCGAACGCTTATACAAGAACGTGCCCGCGCTGTTAGGCGATTGGGTGTTTTCGGACAGGGTGGATACCAGGCTGGTGAAGAACCGGTTCGGGGATTCGAGTGGCGTGCGCGGGGCGGCGATGTTGTGAGTCGCGGTTCGTTTGCATAACCATGATAGCGAAGTACGGTTTCACCCGCTTTTCACATTTGCAGTCTCAAATAGGTGTAGGCTGACATCCAAATGCATTCAGCAACAACCGGGGTTGCCCATGCAAAAAGTCCTGACAGCAATCGCTCATCGCCTGAGACAGGAACCGGGTCTCCGGTTTCCTTTCCTTGTGCCAAAAAATCGCGACGGCACTTACGCCTATTTGCTCACAACTGCGTTGATGGGGGTGGCTTTGTTCATTCGGCTGGCAATTGCGCCCGTCAGTGCCGGGTTGCAATACCTGACCTTTTTTCCGTCCGTCACGCTTTCCGCAATTTTTGGCGGATACAAATCCGGACTGCTCGCCACGGCAATCGGCTTGGTTCTCGCTACCGTCATATTTACACCGCCGTATTACTCGTTTTCGATTGAGGGGTTTCATCTCAGCTTCTGGTCAAACATGGTGTTCCTGATGGATGGGGTCATCGTCTCCCTTTCAATCGAGGCAATGCACCGGTTCCGTCTGAAATTCAAGGATCAGCTTGATGAAGCCAAGAAGTCAGAGGGCCAGATGAAGAAGCTCAATGAGGAACTGGAAAATCAAATTGCCAGGCGCAAGCAATCCGACAAGGAACTGACGGAACAAGAAGTATTCTTTCGGCTGATCGCCGAGAATGTCGAGGATTTTATAGCGGTGCTGGATCTGGATGGCCGGCGGATTTACAACAGTCCGTCTTACGCCAGACTATTTGGCGATGTGGAGGCACTGAAAGGCACAGACTCCTTCGCCGAGATACATCCGGATGACCGCGAGCGTGTCAGGAAAGTTTTCAACGACGCTTTGCAATGCGGTACCGGCCAGCGCTCAGAATACCGGTTTCAGCTTCCCAACGATGGCATCTGCTATATGGAATCCAGTAGCGGGCTGATCAAAAATAGTCAGGGCGAGCCAAAGAGCGTGGTCGTCGTCTCCCACGATGTTACCCAGCGCAGAATGGCGGAGCAGAAAATCAGGGAATTCGCTTTCTACGATGCATTGACGCAACTGCCCAATCGCCGGCTGCTGGATGACCGACTGGAGCACGCTATCGCAGCGTGTAAACGTGGCGGTCGCTACGGTGCCGTGCTGTTCCTTGATCTGGATAACTTCAAACCGCTCAACGACAAGTACGGACATAAAGCGGGAGACCTGTTTCTGGTGGAGGTTGCCCATCGCCTTGCCGGTTGCGTGCGCGAAGTGGATACCGTGGCGCGTTTTGGCGGGGATGAATTCGTGGTGGTGCTCAGCGAATTGGCCGGGGATAAATCCGCCTGCGCGGCAGAGGCTCGCATCGTGGCGGAGAAGATCCGTGTTGCCCTGATGGCTCCGTACTTGTTGAACCGCAATCCCACGGGAACAGGGCAGACGATCACGCACCAGAATGTTGGCGCCAGTACAGGTATTGCGTTGTTCAGCAAAGAGGCAAGCGCGGAAGACATTCTCAAGTGGGCCGACAAGGCGATGTATCGGGCGAAGGAATCGGGGCGCAATCAAATCAGCTTTCACGAAGCCGGAAGCTGAGTGGCTGCAGGGTGCGATCTGCCTGTCGAATGGCGAGGCGCAAGTCACGCCGCCGCGAACACCGGCTCACATATACCACGGAAAAAACAGCGCCATCAGCAGGCTGGCCAGCGTGCAGCAGACCAGCACGATAGGCAGGCCCTTGCTTATCCAGCCACGGAACCTGATGGGATGCGGCGTCTTCTCGCTCAGCGACACGATGACCACATTCGCGGTGCTGCCGATCGGCGTGCAGTTGCCGCCGAAACCTGCGCCCATCGCCAGCGCCCACCACAGCGGCTCGACGGGGATGCCCTGCGATTCCAGATGCTTGATGACGGGCACCATGGCAATGGTGAACGGGATGTTGTCCACGATTGCGGAGAGCGCCGCCGCCGCCCAAAGCATGATGAGCGTGGAGAGCAGGAGGTTGGAGCGGGCCATGTCCACCAGGCTGGCTCCGATCACCTGCAGTGCGCCTGAGCGTTCAACCCCGCCCACCAGCACGAACAACGCGCTGAAAAAGAGCAGCACGCTCCAGTCTATCTTTTGCAAAATCTCGTCCGGGTCGGGGCGCACCCAGACGAAGGCAGTGGCGAAACCGATGAACGCCACGGTGGATGCTTTCAGATGCAGCACGCCATGGAACAGGAACAGCACCATGACACCAGCGAGGACGATCAACACCTTCTTCGCGTTCGGCCAGTCGGTCAGGACAACGCGCGGGTCCATGGTCATCAGATCTTCAGCCTGCGGCGAGGGCTGGGACAGTTCTTCCCGGTAAAAGTATTTCACCATGAACAGCACAGCCACCCACGCCACCACGGTGATGGGCGCGAGATGCAGCAGGAAATCGTTGAAGGTCAGGCCGGCGGCCGAGCCGATGATGACGTTGGGCGGGTCGCCGATCAGCGTCGCCACGCCCCCCGTATTGGACAGGACTGCCTCCGCCATCAGGTAGGGGATGGGGTTAATCTTCAGTGTCCTGCAGATGGCGATGGTGACGGGGGCAATCACCACGACCGTGGTGACATTGTCGAGCAGCGTGGAGAGTATTGTCGTTGTCGTGCCCAGAAACAGCAGCAGCGGCCATTGCCGTCCTCTGGATTTCTGCGCCATGTGGATGGACAGATACTGGAGATAACCGCTCTTTTCGAGAATGACCACGGTGAGCATCATCCACAGCAAGAGCAGAATGGTGTTGAAATCCACCGCGAGAAAGGCTTCTTCCTGGGAATAAAACCCGTTGACCATGCCGAACAGCAACATGATGGCGGAGGCCGCAATGGCCACGATAGTGCGATGAACCCGCTCCATGAAGATGGCGGCAAAGGTGACAAAAAAGATGCCGAGAGAGGTGGATTGAATCCAGGTCATGTCAGGTCTCCTTGGACGGATTTAAGCATTTGGCCGTCGTCCTGTCCAAGCAAACCGGAGCGTAAATGTGTTGTAGATACCCATACGGCGCGATACCCGATGGATAGCGCCGACTATGAGACGGCAGTTCGTAGGTTGGGTGGAGCGAAGCGATACCCAACAAGCCAAGCGAAGCGATGGGTATCGCGTTGCTCAACCCATCCTGCGCTTGCTGCCCGTTCGTTCCACTTATACGACGCAATACCTGTTGGCTATTCGCCCTGCGCGTACTCAGCCCGCAATCACTTTCTTCCGTAGAGTGCGCGCAGTTCGCCCTTGGCTCGCTCCAGGATGAGCTTCCGGTCGTGGTTCAGGTTCTTGCCGGCGCGGTTGATATAGAAGTTCAACATGGACATCGCGGACTGGAACGGCTCGGCTTTGCGCCGGGTGCTGGCATCGGCAGAACGTTTCAGCGACTGCGCAATCCTGACCGGAACATCCCACGTAAAAACGCCCTCCTCGAGGTCGAGCGCGTCGCTATCGCGCGCGACGCGCGCAGACCATTTGGCGGAAGATGGATCGGGGCGTTTCATTGTCATGGCAGCAGGCAGGTTGGGTTGGGCGTAGCGATACCCGACAAATCAAGCGATGGGTATCGCGTTGCTCAACCCATCCTGCGCTGGCTGGTTTTTTCCGAAGTAAGGACGCAATATACTTTGAATATTGCGTCCTCCGATGGCTACTGCTGAGTCTGAGACCTTGATCGCTCAATTGGCCACTTGCTAAAGGCGAACACCCAGAAGAGGATGATGTTTAACAAAGGCACTAACACCAGAAGCGACAAGGCGCCTGAGTAGCCGGCTTTGCTTACGATACGCCAGCACGGAACAACGATGATGCAAACATAAATAGTAAGGATTAGCCAATGCCAGATGCTGAGTGAACCCATGATATTTTCCCTTCTTAAGTGTTGAACTGCCTATAATGAAAATTATTGCTACCCTGAATCGCCCCAGGTTTAGCGGAGGCTGTTTGGTATAAGTGCGGAATTAATGGGTCGGGTTCGGGTTACATTTGCATGTACTGATTTCTCATCAACGCGATACCCTGCGTCCTACGTTGGCTTGGCATTCACAGGCGTCAGCCCTCTTCCAGCGGATTAAACACTTTCAATTCTTCAATCCAGGCAAAGTCGCCGATATTGCATGTCGCCAGCGTATATCCCCGTTCAAAGCAAGTGGCGGCGGTGAGTGCGTCACCGAGTGTGAGTTTGCGTTGCTGGCGTAGCTGGATGGCGATTTCGTAGCTGGCGGGGGTGAGGTAAATCAGTTCCAGACTGTTCAGCAATTCCGTCAGTGCGGCTTTTTCTGCGGCGTGCAATTTGTGATAGCCGAGAATTTCAACTTTGCTGATAACCGATGCCTTGGGCAGGGTGTCATCAGCCATTTGCGCAGTTTGGCGTGTTCCGGCTTGGTGGCGTAAATGAGGACGTTGCTGTCAACCAGCATGGTGCTTATTCGCGCCCCGGCAAGGCGCGCTCTGCTCTTTGCTCATGTACCCACGAGGCAGGGTCAACGTTGGCGTAAGGATTCATGGCGGCAACCTTTTCAAGTGCACCTGCCAGAGACTTCCGGCGCTCGCTGTCGTCGACAACAAGCTTGCCCGATTTCTGTTCCAGATAGAGCACGTAATCCAGCACTTCGCCCTGCTGTGAGAGGGGAAGTTTCTCCAGATGTTGCTGAATGGTTTGATCGAGTTTCATGAGGTTGTTCCCAGTTCAATTCGAGTTTGGCAATATTACCTGCTTTCTTCTACCTTGCCAGTATCCTTCAAGCATTGTGGTTTAGCAATTGAGCCTTTCCCCGTACAATACCCAGCTGACCATGAAAACCATCACCTTCCCCAACAGTCCCTACCTCCTGCACCTGCCTTTCGACCCGGCGGGCGACCAGCCCACGGCCATCGCGCAGCTGGTGGAGGGCATCAATGACGGGCTGTCATACCAGACGTTACTGGGCGTGACCGGCTCCGGCAAGACGTTCACCATCGCCAACGTCATCGCGCGCACCGGGCGACCGGCGATTGTGATGGCGCCGAACAAGACGCTGGCGGCGCAGTTGTATTCCGAGCTGCGCGATTTCTTTCCCGACAACGCCGTCGAGTATTTCGTTTCCTATTACGACTACTACCAGCCCGAGGCCTATGTGCCGTCGCGCGATGTGTATATCGAGAAGGATTCCAGCATCAACGAGCAAATCGAGCAGATGCGCCTGTCGGCCACCAAGTCCATGCTGGAGCGGCAGGACTGCATCATCGTCGCCACCGTCTCGGCCATCTACGGTATCGGTGACCCGGTGGATTACCACGGCATGATCCTGCACCTGCGCGAGCACGAGAAGATGGCGCAGCGCGATGTGATCCAGCGCCTGGTGGCGATGCAATATGATCGCAACGACATCGACTTCAACCGCGGCCATTTCCGCGTGCGCGGCGATGTGATCGACATCTTCCCGGCGGAAAGCAGCGAGAACGCGCTGCGCGTGACGCTGTTTGACGACGAGGTGGAATCGCTGTCGCTGTTCGATCCGCTCACCGGGCACATCATGACGCGCGTGCCGCGCTACACTGTGTATCCCTCCAGTCATTATGTGACGCCGCGCGAGACAACCCTGAAGGCCATCGAAACCATCAAGGTCGAACTGGCCGAGCGCATCGCCTTCTTCATACACGAGAACAAGCTGGTGGAAGCGCAGCGCATCGAGCAGCGCACGCGTCACGACCTGGAAATGCTGGCCGAGATCGGCTTTACCAAAGGCATCGAGAATTATTCGCGGCATTTGTCGGGGCGTCCGGATGGCGCCGCGCCGCCAACGCTGATGGACTACCTGCCGCCCAACGCGCTGATGGTCATCGACGAGAGCCACGTCACCATCCCGCAGATCGGCGGCATGTACAAGGGCGACCGCGCGCGCAAGGAGAATCTGGTCAATTACGGTTTCCGTTTGCCATCCGCACTGGATAACCGCCCGCTGCGTTTCGACGAGTTCGAAAAGATCATGCGCCAAACCATATTCGTCTCGGCCACGCCGTCCACTTACGAAGCCGAACATCAGGGGCAGGTGGTGGAGCAGGTGGTGCGCCCGACCGGGCTGATTGATCCGGCGATTGAAGTGCGTCCCGCCACCAACCAGGTGGACGACTTGATGTCGGAAGTGACGTTGCGCACCAACGTGGGCGAACGCGTGCTGGTCACCACGCTCACCAAACGCATGGCGGAAGACCTGACAGAGTATTTCGCCGAGCACGGCATCAAGGTGCGCTACCTGCACTCGGACATCGAGACGGTTGAGCGCGTGGAGATCATCCGCGACCTGCGCCTGGGCATGTTCGACGTGCTGGTCGGCATCAACCTGCTGCGCGAGGGGTTGGATATCCCCGAGGTGTCGCTGGTCGCCATCCTCGATGCGGATAAGGAAGGCTTCCTGCGTTCCGAACGCTCGCTGATCCAGACCATAGGCCGCGCCGCGCGCCACTTGCACGGCAAGGCGATTTTGTATGCCGACCGCATCACCGAATCCATGCGCAAGGCGATTTCCGAAACCGACCGCCGCCGTGCCAAGCAGGTGGCCTACAACGAGGCGAACAACATCACCCCGCAGTCCGTAATCAAGCGCATCAAGGACATCATTGATACCGAGTACGACATGGATGCCGAGCGCAAATCGCTGAAGCTGGCGCAGACCGAGGCGAAGTACCTGGCGATGAGCGAGAAGGAAGTGTCGAAAGAACTCGCGCGGCTGGAGAAGGAGATGCTGCAGGCCGCGAAGAACCTGGAATTTGAAAAGGCGGCACAGATACGCGACCAGTTGAAAAAGCTGCGCGAGAGCGTGTTCCTGTCGCCGTTGTGAGGCAGGGCGGGCAGGTTTTTCGTGCCCACGCGTTTGCCAATAGTTGTTCCGCGTGGGCACGTAAAACCTGCCCACCCTATGAAATTTTGCAAATGAATTCACGACCGAGTGAAGGCGCGTTGTTTTTCCATCATGTGTGCAGGGAAATTATGGAAATGTGATAGGCTCTATTTCAGGAAGCGCCTGTTCAGTTTTCGAAACATCAACATACTCAGTCAGAATTTAATAAAAATATGGCGAATGAAGATGGCGGCACAAGGATTGAATTTTCCGAATTGATGCACGGTTATGCCAGCGCGGCGGCGACCACTTTCGCCGAGGGTTATGCGGACGGCGAGAAAGCGGGGAATACGCTGGCGATCAATGTTGCGGTGCTTATTCCCGACTTGACGCTTTTCCTGGCGGAGCCTGCGCATGCCGGCGCACTCAGCGGCGAAATAGACAGCCCCTTGCTGGGCGGGATATGTCCGGTGCAATCGGGTGTTTTCAAGTTGCTGCCGGATACGGCGGATCTCGACCGCAAGGTGATGTACTACCAGTTGTATGCCACGACGCCGCAGCAGGAACCCATTACTTTTGTCGGGGTGAAACAGGTGCAGAACGATGCGCCTTTCGATCTGTGGCGCGACACCACCACGCTCTACGTCAACATCTATCGCGGCCATGTCGATCCTGGCGATACGGCACAGGCCGCGCTGTGGGTGACCGGTATCATCGGCCTCGACTTGCAGGATTTCATCAAGGTGCTGGGTCAACTGCGCGCCGTTGCACCGGACGGCAGCAGCAGCGTGCAGGGGCTTGTGCAATTCGGCAAATTCTTCGCCGGAAAATTATGGGATGTCTACGGGCCGTCGCTGCCGCCTGCGTCCAATCGGTTCCAACGCAAATACCCGCGCTTTACCAATGAAGGTGTAAAAGATGCCGCGATTTCGGTGCATCCGTTCAGCACCGCCGACGGCCTCACGCTGCAGTTGACCCGGTTCAGGCGCGCCGAGTGCGACGATGTGGTGCTGCTCATTCATGGCCTGACCAACTCCTCCGACATGTTCATCATGCCGGAACACCGGAATCTGGCGCAGACGCTGCTCGATGCGGGGTATGGCGATGTGTGGGCGCTCGATTACCGGGGCAGTTGCCGTTTCCCCTACAACCTGGCGCGCCACCGTTACACCTTCGACGACATGGCGCTGTTCGATCATCCGGCTGCCCTGGCCGAATTGCGCCGTCACATCGGCCCCAACCGGCGCATCCACATCGTTGCCCACTGCATCGGCGCGATGACGGTGGCGATGGGATTGTTCGGGAAAACGATTCAGGGGATCAGCAGCGCCATTCTCAACAGCGTTGCGCTGACACCCAACGTGTCGTCCTGGGCCAGGCTGAAACTCACCGTCGGCCCTTGGGCGGTCGAGAACCTGCTCGGCATCGATTACATGAATCCTTCGTGGGGGCGCGATCCGGGCTGGTCGCCGGGGAAAATGCTGGCGCTGGTCAGCAATCTGGCGCACCGTGAGTGCGATTCGCCCGAGTGCCACATGATGAGTTTCATGTGGGGGGACGGTCACCCGTCGGTTTACAACCACGCCAATATTGCGGCGGATACGCATGAACGTCTGGGCGACCTGTTCGGCGGCACCGGCGTCCACTACTACCGCCATGTGTTGAAGATGGTGAAGAACAACAACACCGCGATCAAGTTCACTCCGGACGATGCGCGCTATGCGGCGCTGCCCGACGACTATTTCCGGGATGCGGCGGAAATGAAGACGCCCATCCTGTTCACGCTGGGTCAGGACAACCGTGTCTTCACGGATTCCAATCTCATTTGCCATCGGCGCCTGGAGCAAATCGTTCCCGGACGCCACCAGTTGCAGGTGTTTCCCGGCTACGGACATCAGGATGTGTTCATGGGCAAGAATGTGCATGAAGATACCTTTCCCCGCATGATCTCTTTTCTGAAGGAACATAGTCATGGTTGATACTGAACTGCCGCCCGGACTGGTGTTGTGGCCGAACGAGGCGGGGCTGGACCGGCGAATCGCGGTGTTGATCAGCGATATCCATTGTACGGATGGTTCGGTTGGCAAGCAGACGGTGGACGAGACCGACTGGGAAAAATTTTTCCGCGAACTGGGAGAGATGCTGGATGACCATATCACGGACCGCGAGGTTTTGCTGATCCTCAACGGCGATGTCGTCGATCTGCTGCGCTCCGGGAAGTGGGCGGAAGCCAACGTGTATCCATGGCAGCGGGATGACCCCAGATTCACGGAAATCATCATGTCCATCATGCGCGACATCGTCAAAACGCATGCACGTTCATCCGGTTTTTTCTTCTCCCTCCAGAAAATGGTGTCGTATCTGAAAGACAAATCTTTGCGCGTTACGCTCGTTCCCACCGTGGGGAATCACGACAAGGAACTGCAGGTCGTACCCGAGGCAAGGGAGATGTATTACCGGGATTGTCTCGGACTTTCGGCAGATGACCTGGGTACCAGCTACCGCAAGTGGGTGGCAGCACAGATGGGAAGCGATCCGGCTGCCGCGTGGCCGCTGCTGCCGTTTTATGTTGCCGATCCGCGCTTGCGTCTTTTTGCCACGCACGGCCAGTGGCGCGACAGTACCAATTCAAGTGCTACCAGGCTTTGGAAATTCTGCAAGGGTTGGCAGCCGCAGATTTGGCAAAAGGAACAGTATCGGGCGTTCAGCGATCCCTGTTTCGGCGATACGATCGCGAGCGGGCTGCTTTCGCACTTCATCTGGAACGCCACCAATGCCATCAAGCAGGAAGTTATTCCGCTTGCAGATGAAAAAGCCCAGTATGAAAAAATTAACCACATACTCAATGTACTGAATGAGATGGATCTGTACCGCCCGTCCGCGCAAGCGGTTGTGTGCCTGCTGGAAGAAGTCACCACGATCGACCAACGCGAAGGAAACGCCAGACTGCTCAGGCAGACAGTGATCAATCAATACCGCAATAGTCTGCAATCATGGCTGGCCTGTCCGGAAACCTCGCGCACTGCACCGGTGTTATTTGTCTTTGTTTTGCCTGTAATTTCTTTTTTAAGCCGACTGAAATTGGACTGGCTGGATATCTTCCTGATGCGGTTGATGGCGTGGGCATCGGACATCAAGGGAGCGACGCCATTCGCAAAACTTCCGGCATTTCTGAAGCATTACAGGAAGCTGGGATTTCGCGTGCAAGCCGAAGGCCATACGCATGTGACGATGGATGTCGACCTGCGCTACAGTCCGCCGCGCGAGCGTCGCAATTACACCTATGTCAATCTGGGGGCATGGCGCAACCGCATCGTGCTGAAATACGAAAACAAGGGCTACCGTCGCCTCAGTGCGGGCCGTGCCATGATCGTGCATGGCAGCGCCTCTTCCGGCACAGCCGAAGACGCCTACTGGTTTACCTTGCGTGACTTCATCGGCCGCGGGGACAAGCTGGATCGGTGGTAAATAGAGGGAACCCGGAAAATCCATTGGCTAGTGTAGGGTGGGCACGTATTTTGTGCCCACGCGGTCGCGAAAGAAAATTTCCGCGAGGGCACAAAATACGTGCCCACCCTACAAACTTCAAACTCAATGCATCAGGGGGTGTGATGGAACAAGAAAATTCCGGCAAGACCACAGGCAAGTTTTCCGAAAAACTGGAGGCCGTCGTCATCGGCAGCGGTTTCGGCGGTGCCATCAGTTGCTGCCGCCTGGCGCAGAAATGGGGAAAAGGCGTGCTGTTGCTGGAACGCGGGAAGCGCTACCCGATGGGCTCCTTTCCGCGCACGCCGCACCAGATGGCCGACAATTTCTGGAGCGATCCGGTCGACAAACATCGCCGTCCCATCAAAAAACGCAGCGGCGGTTTGCGCGGCCTGTACGACATTCGCAATTACAGCAAGATAGACGCCGTGGTCAGCGCGGGGCTGGGGGGCGGATCACTGATCTATGCCAATGTGTTTCTCGAACCGCCCGCGCATGTGTTTGCTTCCAACTGGCCCGCCGGAGTTGACCGGGAATTTCTGCAACCCTATTACGATGTTGCCAAGTCCGTTCTCGGCGCACGCCCCATGCCGTCGTGGAAAGACGACGCGCGCCGCTACGTGACCCGCACCGAACTGTTCCGGGATTTTGCGGCGCAGCAGGGGCGCGAATCGAAGCTCGCCGATATTTGCGTATTTTTCGGCAACGATTACAGCTACAAGAATTCGCAGTCCTCACCCGTCGCGATCGGCCTGCAGGAAAAAAACCGCTTCGGTGCTACGCAGACTTCCTGCACCTATTGCGGCGAATGCGATGTGGGCTGCAATACGCATTCCAAGAATTCCGTGGATCTAAATTATCTGCACGTTGCCGAACATGTGCACGGCGCCCGCATCCGGACCGAAACGCTGGTCGAAAAAATCGTTCCGCTGAATGAGCTGGGCGACGCGGATGTTGCCGCGGACGGCCAACACGGCTATCGCGTGCATTTCCATGCACTGGACGGTGGCGCGGCCCATGTCGATGCCCGACGCGTCGTGGTCTCGGCAGGCACGCTGGGCACGAATGAATTGTTGCTGCGTTGCCGCGATGTGCATCGCACATTGCCGCGTATCAGTTCCCAACTGGGGCGGCGCTTCTCGGGTAACGGCGATTTCGTGTCTTTCGCCGCCGTGGGCAAGAAGGCTGCCGACCCCAATTACGGTCCGGTGATTACCCAGTACGCGGATTTCAATTTGTTCAAGGCGCATGATCCGCAGCGGGCTTTCATTCTGGAGGACGCCAGTTATCCGGCTTTCCTGGCCTGGTTTATTGAAGGCATGCAGCCGCTGCTGAGCCCGATCGGGTTGGTGAAGAAACTGTGGCGGGCCATCAAGTGGATATGGCGCCGCATCGTGCAAACATTGGTGAGCGGAAAATGGAGCGGCCAGGTCGCCGATCTGTTCCATGAAATCCTGCAGAACGACCTGTCGTATCGCAGCAGCGTGCTGTTGTGCATGGGGCGGGACACGGGCGACGGCGTGTTGTCGCTGAAAGACGGGCGGCTGGATATCCGCTGGCCGCAGACGCCCAGCATGCCGCTTTACCGGGCTATTGTGGATTGCGGCAGGAAATTCAAGGTGTTCGCAGGGTCGGCATTTTTTACCCCATTGCCGACCTGGACATGGCCGTTCCGGAACAACATCACGGTTCATCCGCTGGGCGGTTGCGCCCTGGCACATGACGCCACCCAGGGAGTAGTCAGTGCGGGTGGCGACCGGGGCCAGGTTTTCGGTTATAAAGGACTTTACGTTGCCGACGGTTCCGTTTTGCCGGGTGCGCTGGGTGCCAATCCGGCAGCCACCATCTCGGCCGTTTCCGAATGGATCGCCGAGGGGATTACAGGTGCGGCTCCGGATGTTACTCTTGGCATGCAAGCTCAAGACCGCGAACAAACGGGATAATTTGAAAAACAATATGAATCATGTCTGAACAGCCAATCCCGCAATCCGAATACGCAGCAATCGAGGCCGAGCAGGTCAAGGCCTATTTTGCCGATGCCAAAAATCTCAGCATTGCCGGCGCGCTGGTTTATTCGCTCGTGGTTTTTGTGGTGCATGAAGCAACCCCCACCTGGACCTGGTTGCCCGCACTCATCGTGATTTACCTCATTACGCTGGTGCGTGCCCTCCTGATCCGGCAATACCGCCAATCGCCGCAACGCCGCAGTTCCAGACAATGGAAATTGAGCCAGGCAGCCTGTGCCGGGTTGTCCGGGATCTGCTGGGGTTTATCCAGCATGGCGATGATGATGCACCTCCCCATCACGTTGCAGCTCTTCGTGCTGACCGTGATTACCGTGGTGGCCGCAGATGCGGCGTTTGAGGGTTTCCTGCTGGCGTTGCCGGCGCGGCTGTTTATTTTTTTCGGACTCTATCCGCCTTCCCTGTGGTTGTTGACCGTGGACGACCGCATGCATACCGCGCTGGCGCTCATGCTGCTGGTTTTTATTCCGGTAACGATCGCGCTGGTCAACAAAAGAGGCCGCATCTTTGTCGAGGCGCAACACCTGCGCTTTCACAATGAATTCCTGGTGGCTGAGTTGTCGCGCCAGCATGAGTTGCTGGAAGCGGCCAGCAAGGCGAAATCGCGCTTTCTTGCGGCGGCCAGCCATGACTTGCGCCAGCCCCTGGCGGCATTGATGATATTTCTGGAGCAACTGGAATTCGAGCGGCAACTCTCCCCCAGCGGCAAGGACGTGCTGGATCACGCGCAACTGGCAACCAATTCCTTGTGCGGCTTGCTGGACGGCTTGCTCGACATTTCAAGACTGGATGGGCATACCATCAAGGTGAAAATCAAGTCGTTCTCCATCCAGAATCTGTTTGACGATCTGGAAGAAGAATTTCAACCGCTCGCCATGAAGAAAAATATCCGGTTGAGGTTTTCGCCCTGTTCGTCGGTGATCGAGAGTGACGTCATCCTGCTGGTGCAAATCCTGCGCAACCTGATCTCCAATGCACTGCGTTACACCTCCGAGGGACGCGTGCTGGTCGGCTGCCGCCATCGGCATGGCATGCTGGACATCGAAGTGCGCGACACCGGGATCGGTATTGCCGAAGACCAGCTATCCAAAATATTTGACGAGTTCTATCAGGTCAACAATCCCGAACGCGACCGCCAGCAGGGCTTGGGTTTGGGGTTATCCATTGTCGACCGTGCAGCCCGCCTGCTGGGCCATCCTGTCGCGTTGGCTTCGCGGCCGGGCAAGGGAACTGCATTTACCCTGACCGTGCCACTCGCGAAGGCTGCAATCATTGAAGAGCCGGCAGCACTGGAACATACATACGAAGAAACCGATTTGTCCGGCAGATTGATTGCGTTCATTGAGAATGAGGGAAGCATTCGCGTGGGAATGCAGACCCTCCTGCAATCCTGGGGGTGCAGGGTGGTCGTTGCCGATTCCGCATCGAGCATGATCAAGCAGCTCGAAACCATGGACGAGAAAGTTGAAATGGTGATTTCGGATTTCGGCTTGAAGGGTACGCTAAGCGGCGTAGATGCGATTGCCGTGATACGCCAGCGCTGGGGGGCGGAATTGCCGGCGCTGTTGTTTACCGGCAATATCAGCAAGGAAGCTTATCTTCTTGCCCGGAATGCAGGGCTGCAAATTCTTTACAAGCCGGCAAAAGCGGAGGATTTGCGCGAGGCGATCATTGCCGCATTGGGCAGCATGAAACTGGCGGAAGAGCGGGCATTAAACTAGCTGAAGAGCAGACAAGGAATAACCCTGAAATTACAGTTGCCCGAAGACTTCACAGATTTTCGGGAGATATAACAATAAGCAAACCTGGATAACCTGCTCATCTTTTTGGGTGATGACATACTCAACAGCAAGCATCTGAAAATCTGCGTTGATCTGTGTACCCGCAGGGCACAAGAACCTCTTCGAGGCAATCTGCGGATAGAACCGCCGTTTCCAGGAAAATACAACCTTAGGATTGTGTAATGAGTAATGACAAAGTCAGCGTTCTGTTTGTCTGCATGGGCAATATTTGCAGGTCACCCACTGCCGAGGCGGTGTTTCGGCGCCATGTGGAGAAAGCAGGACTGGGGGAACGCATCCATATCGATTCGGCAGGCACGCATGATTACCACGTCGGTGCCGCGCCGGATGCACGCGCGCAGCAGGCCGCGGAACGGCGCGGTTACGATATGAGCGCGCTGCGCGGACGCCAGGTTGGGGTGGAAGATTTCGGCCGCTTCGATTATGTGCTGGCGATGGATAATCTTAATCTGGTCACTCTCGAACGTATGCGTCCCGGGGACGCCCAAAGCCACTTGGGCCTGTTTCTGGAATATGCCGAGCATCACAGGGAGTGGGAAGTCCCCGATCCCTACTACGGCGGCAAGGATGGCTTCGAACTCGTGCTGGACATGGTGGAAGATGCTGCGGCCGGGTTGCTGCAGCATATTCGAGAGAACCACATTGAGCGTGCATAACTGAATGCTGTTGACCTTTGCCAGCGCGGATGATGTCTATGCCGATTATGTTTCAGTACTGGTCTGGGGTGTGATTGTCGTAGTCGGGACGATCGTAATCCTGGGAGCGGCAAACAAAGGTTCGCCATCGGAAGTAAAAACATCTACCGCCATCAAGATCGGTTGCTTTGCCTATCTGCTGCTGGCGGTCGCTGCATATCGGGAAACCTGCGGCAGTTTCATCGCGGCGGATATTGGAGCCGATGCGGCCACATTGCATTTCGCGGGCGCCCTGTATCCTTCAATTACGCTGAAACGCGAACAGATCAGGGAAGTCCTGTCCGGTTTTCCGGGACGGGGCACCCCGCACAGTTGCTATCTCAAATTCATTACAACGTCGGGTGAAACATACCGCAGCGCCCCGACTCCAGGCACTGCCTGCAAAGACCGGCTAATGCAGGTCAATACGGAGATGAAATTGCCGGACTGATCCGGCACATCAGACGACTTCCTGTTGCAACTCGACCAGCTTGCGGTACAGCATGCCCGGCGAAACAGGTTTGTGCAGCAGCGGAATGCCGCTGGCCTGGGCTTCGCGCAAGCGTGTCGGCGCAGTATCGCCGGTGATCAGCAGGGCGGGGATGTCGCGGCCAATCAACTTGCGCAGGGCAGCGATGGCCTCGACGCCGGTGCGCTGTTCGCGCAAGCGATAATCGCTGACGATTACGTCGGGCACATTCAGTTGCACCAGCGCCAGCGCTTCCTCGATGGATTCCGCCGCCTCGCATTCGCAGCCCCAATCGCGCAACAGATGCAGCATGCCTTCGCGCACGATTTCGTCGTCGTCGATGAACAGCAGACGCGCATTCAGCAGCCGGGTCTTGCTGTGCAGCATGATGTTGGACTCCGGGGCATTGCGCGCCAGCGGCAAGGTCAGCCGGAATACGCTGCCGCGTCCCGGCTTGGAATTCAACGTCAATTCATATCCCATCGCGCGTGCCAATCCATCCGCAATCGCCAGCCCCAGCCCCAACCCTTTGCGGCGGTCGCGCTCCGGATTGCCCAGTTGGTGGAATTCCCGGAACACTTCTTTTTGTTCCTCGGGCGCTATGCCGATGCCGGTGTCCCAAATCTCCAGTGCGGCATGTTCGCCGTGCTGGCGGCAAGCAACCAGTACGCCGCCCTGATCGGTGTAGCGTATTGCATTGGAAATCAGGTTGCGCAGGATCAGTTCCAGCAAAACCGGATCGGTGAGTACCGCCGTATGGGTTTCGCGCGAACGGTACACAATGTTCTTTGCGTCGGCCTGCAACGCGAGTTCATTTTCGATCTTGTTGAGCAACGGCTGCACGCGGAAGGGTTGGAGTTGTGGATCGATCACGCCCGCTTCGATGCGCGAGAAATCCAGCAGGGCATTAAGCAACTCGCTGGAGGCCTCCGATGCTGCACGTGCACTGGCCAGCAGTTCCTGCTGGTAAGGGGTCTGCTCGGTGCGCGAAAGCACTTCGAGAAACAATCCCTGCGCGTGGATGGGCTGGCGCAGGTCGTGGCTGGCGGCGGCCAGAAATTTGGATTTGGCGGTGTTGGCGTGTTCGGCTTCGCGTTGGGCGGCTTCGGCGATTTCTGTTTTGACCTGCAGCTTCTCCAGCAATGCGACATTTTCAAAACGCAGGTTGATTGAGGCGCGAATTTCCTTTGCGCTATTGCGCGCCATCAGCGTGACGCTTGTCAGGAATATGATACCCACGATGCCGAGCGAGTTGTATGCCGGGTCGCCCAGCGTCCAGACTTTGGTGGCCAGCAGGACGAGCATGGTCGTGACGAACGCCATGAATACCGGCAGTACAGGCGTCAGTCTGGACATGGAGCTGCCCACCATGCCGGCGATGGTCGAGATGACCAGTATGCTGCCGACCACGGTGCTGGTATCCAGCGTAACCCAGGCCAACGCGCCCCAGAGTGCGCCGTCTATTGTGTTCAGCACAATCAAGGTCCACACCAGGCGGTGAGCCTGCGCGACGGGAATGTCCGACGCAAGGTAGTGCCGGGCATGGAGCATGGCGAACAGTTTGTACGACATCAAAGCCACGCCCCATACCTTGAGCGCGAGTGCATTGCTGTCGTTGCTCAAAGTCAGCACCAGCACAATGCTCAGGAATAAAGTCGGGATCAGGGCGCTGGCCACATTGCCCAGCAACAGCCGCAACTGTCCCACCAGAACGCGATCTTCATCCAGACGCAACAGGTTTCCACGCATATCGGCTCCGTTGGTAAATATAGTGTTATTCGGCCAGATCGGCGGAATGCGCCGGCTTGTCCTGATTGGCTTCCTGCATGACCTCAACCACCCTGCGATAGAGCTGGCCCGCAGACACCGGCTTGTGCATCAGCGGGATGCCGCTTGATTTGGCTTCGCGCAGCCGTTTCGGCGCGGTGTCGCCGGTAAGCAGGATGGCGGGCAGATTGTTTCCCAGCAGTTCTCGCAGCGCCGCGATGGCTTCCACGCCGGTGCGCTGTTCGCGCAGGCGGTAGTCGCTGATGACCAGGTCGGGAGGGTGTGCGCTTGCCAGTTCGAGCGCTTCTTCGATGGATTCTGCCGCTTCGCATTCGCAGCCCCAATCGCGCAACAGGTGCAACATGCCTTCGCGCACGATCGCGTCGTCGTCGACGACCAGCAGTCGCGCATTCAGCAAGCGAGTCCGGCTCTGCTTCATGGCGACATGCAGGTCGGAAATGGCATTGTCGATTGGCATGGTCAGGCGAAATACGCTGCCGCGTTGCGGGGTGGATGCCAGTGTCAGGCGATGCCCCAGGGTGCGCGACAGGCCGTCTGCAATTGCCAGGCCCAGCCCCAGGCCTTTGTGCCGGTCGCGTTCCGGATTGCCGAGTTGGTGAAATTCCCGAAACACTTCCTGTTGTTGCGCGGTTTCTATCCCGACGCCGGTATCCCAGATTTCCAGAACCGCCTGATCGCCGCGCCGCCGGCATGCGACCAGGATGCCACCCTGTTGGGTATAGCGCACCGCATTGGACACCAGATTGCGCAGGATCAATTCCAGCAGCACCGGATCCGTGCGCACGGATATGTCGGTCTCGCGCGAGCGATATACGATGTCTTTTGCATTGGCTTGCGGCGCGTGTTCGTTTTCGATTTTGTTGAGCAAAGGCTGCAGGCGAAACGGCTGTATCTGCGGTTCGATCACGCCGGCCTCGATGCGCGAAAAATCGAGCAACGTGTTGAGCATTTCGCCCGAAGCTTCGGACGTGGCGCGCGCGCTGTTGAGAAGTTCGCGCTGGTAGTCGTTCAAGTCGGTGCGCGACAGCACTTCCAGAAACAGGCCCTGGGCATGGATGGGCTGGCGCAGATCGTGGCTGGCCGCGGCCAGGAATTTCGATTTCGCGGTGTTGGCGAGTTCCGCCTCGCGCTGTGCGGTTGCGGCGACTCCGGTTTCCACACGCAACTGATCCACCAGTTCGACGTTCTCGAAACGCAGCTTGATGGCCGCGCGCGCCGCGCGGGCGCTGTTGAGGCCCTGGGAAAGCAGGGCGGCAAGATACAGGATCCCGGCTATGCCAAGTGCGTTGTAGGCCGGGTCACCCAGCAACCACAGTTTCGCGACCACCACCGCCAGTTCCATGAAGACGAAAACGATGAACACCGGAAGCACAGGCGCCATCAGCGACATGGCGCTGCCCAAAATGCCGGCGACGACCGAGATCACCAGGATGCTGCCTGTCATGGTGGTTGTATCCAGTGTGGCCCAGGTCAGCGCACCCCAGAGCGCACCGTCCAGGCCGTTCAGCAGCATCAGAATCCAGACCAGCCGATGTGCCCGATGGTGGGGGATGCCGGACGCGAGATTGCGCCGGGAGAGAAAGTAGATATTCAGCTTGGACAGAATCACTGCCGCACACCACAGGCCCAAACCCATTGTATTGCTGTCGTTGGACAAGACGACCAGCATCAGGAGCGCCAGCAAAAAACCGGGAATGACCGAACTGCCCACGTTGCCCATCAGCAGGCGCAGTTGTTCAACCAGAACGCGGTCTTCGTCGAGTCGCAACAGGTTTGCTGGCATATCTTCCTTTTAGCGCATTTCGTAACTTGGCAACCGCCGGCAGTGGTGTGCGCGAATTCAATTGTTGGACGGTGTTTCTACGGTTTCCTGCTGCAGTTCGACAAGTCTGCGATAGAGCTTGCCCGGGGAAACGGGCTTGTGCAACAACGGAATACCGCTGGCCTGCGCTTCGCGCAAGCGCTCGGGGGCGGTGTCGCCGGTGATCAGCAGGGCGGGCAGCGTTTCACCCAGCAATGTGCGCAGCGCGGCGATGGCCTCCACGCCGGTCCGCCGCTCGCGCAAACGGTAATCGCTGATGACCACGTCCGGTCTGTTCAAATGCGCCAGCGCAAGCGCCTCTTCGATGGATTCCGCCGCTGCGCATTCGCATCCCCAGTCACGCAGCAAATGCAGCATGCCTTCGCGCACGATCTCGTCATCGTCCACGACCAGCACACGCGCCTTCAGCAGGCGTGTCCTGCTTTGGTGCATGGGATTGGGCGCGGGCGGAATAGCGGTTTCAATGGGCAATGTCAGACGGAACACGCTGCCGCGTTGCGGGACGGATGCCAGTGTCAGACTGTGCCTCAGCGTGCGCGCCAGACCCTCCGCAATGGCCAGCCCCAGCCCCAAGCCTTTGTTGCGATTGCGTTCCGGATTGCCCAGTTGGTGGAACTCGCGGAACACTTCCGTATGGTGTTCCGGCGCAATGCCGATGCCCGTATCCCAGACTTCCAGCACGGCCTTTGCGCCGCGTCGACGGCACGCCACCAGCACGCCGCCGTGTTCTGTGTAGCGAATGGCATTCGATACCAGATTCCTGAGAATCCGTTCCAGCAGCATCGGGTCGGTATGCACCAGCGCCTGCGTTTCGCGCGAGCGATAAACGATGTCTTTTGCGTCGGCCTGCGGCGCGAGTTCCGTTTCAATTTTGTGGAGCAAGGGTTGCAAACGGAGAGATTGCAGTTGCGGCTTGATCACGCCGGCTTCAATGCGCGAAAAATCGAGCAGCGCATTGAGCAATTCGCTGGAAGCTTCCGAAGCGGCACGCGCACTGGCGAGCAGGTCCTTTTGATGCGTCGTCTGTTCGGTGCGCGAAAGCACCTCCAGAAACAGCCCCTGCGCATGGATGGGCTGGCGCAAATCGTGGCTGGCCGCGGCGAGGAATTTGGATTTGGCCATGTTGGCATCGTCGGCCACCTGCTTCTGCTCGCGCAGGCCGTCGACCAGATCCAGATTCTCGAAGCGCAACACGATTGCTTCGTGTGACAATCGGTGTGCGGCCTGCAGCCACTGGTACAGAACCATAAGCATGAAAATCAACGTACCCGCCATGATCAGGGAGGTAGTTGTACCTTGCTGCAGGAACGGTACAGCGGCTAGCAATAATGCCGGTGTAGAAAACGCCATGAGCGAGGCAGGCCAGTATGACGACACAAAAATAGAACCTGCCACAATCGAAATCAGTATGCTGAGCAGCAGCACCTGCTCGGCCACGGAATCGGGCGAATAAAACAGAATATACGCACTGCCCCAGACAAAGCCGTCCAGCAGCCCAACCAGCGTCAGTTGCCGAGCCCAGCGCACTGCCGACTTGTAAACGGGCGGATGGGCAAAATGGCGGCGCAGCATCAGGTAGCGCATTGCCGGCATCGTAATCGCGCACAATAACCAACCCAGTACTTTGACGTGGTCCGTTTGCCACCACATACCGAGCGCTACCAGCAGCGCCAGCACTGGCATCGCGAACCTTGCCTCATACAGCACAAGCGCCATCTGGTGGATGGCCTCGACAGTTACGCGCTTTTCATCGGCAGGCTGGTTCTCGCCATGGTCTGTGAACGGTTTGATCATGGCGCTGGATATACCAAGGTTATTCGTGCGGGGCAAGCTAACATCAGCACGATATTCCCGCAATCCCCGGTCCTGATTCGATTAACTCAAATTCCGCAATTGCGGGCCGGTTGGCCATCGTCCGACATTTTGCTGTTAACCCACCAGCCCGCGACGGCGTGCCGCAAAGGCAGCCTCCGAGCGGCTCGATACTTCGAGAAAAGCCAGTATCGCCTGCACATGCCCGCGCACGGTATTTTCCGAAAGCGACAGGCGCCGGGCGATGAGTTTGTTCGACATGCCCTGACATACCAGGTCCAGCACTTCGCATTGGCGCGGCGTCAGGTGTTGGGGAATATCCTGCGTTTCCTCGCTTCCTTCCGGTTGTTTTCCGGGTTCGGCATAAACGCCGCGCAAAACACGGTTGAGCAATGCAACGATCCGGTCTGCGGTGTCCGCTTTTGAAATGAAGCATACCGCCCCGCGCGCCAGCGCATTGCGCACAGTTTCCGGCCCGTCCTGCGATGACAGCACGACCACGGGAACCAGCGGCCATTTGCGTTTCAGGAACGCAATGCCGTCCAGGCCGTTCAGGCCGGGCAGGTTGATATCCAGCAGGATGACGTCAATCTGTTGCGGCGCATCCTGCGTCGCTTCGTTGAGCGATCCCGCCTCGAATATTTCCGTATCCGTCATGCGCGCGGCCAGCACCATGCTCAGCCCCGATCTGAACATTGCATGGTCATCAATGAGCAAAATTTTCGTAGTAGCCATGTTGCCGATTTAACCTTGCCCGACACTTGCTGTGCAAGCGTTTTCAAGTAACCAGTCCAAATGGACTATACGAATAACGCAGATTCAGTCCAAACAGACTATATGAAATAAATTTTCAGTCGCCTACATTGTGCCTACTGAAGAACGCTGCTTCCCGCAGCGAAATAATTCGAGAAGAGAGACACATCATGCATACCAACTACAGCCTTGCGAACCCATCTCCGGCAACTGTCATGCGCAACCTTGCACGGCCCATGCTGTGCCGGGTGCATCGCTACAGCGCAGTTGTCCTGACAGCATTGTTTGTCTCGCTGCTGGTGGCGTGTGGCGGAGGCAACAGCAGCTCAAGCGCGAGTGCGACTATCGGCACCCAGGGCGGTACGCTCGTTGGTCCGGACGGTGTGAGCGTGGCGATACCGGCTGGCGCGCTGGAACAGCCGACCGTGATCAGCATTACGCGCACGTCGGCGGGCGCACCGGATGTGCTGGAAGCCTACCCGGTGGCAGGCAATGTCTACGAGTTCACCCCGCATGATGTGAGTTTCAACAGTCTCGTCACGGTCAGCGCGCCGGTGCCCAACGGCGCCACGGGCGCGGAATTGTTCATGGCCAGCCCCGGCGGAGACTGGAAGCAGCTGGATACCCAGGTTGCCAACGGTGTGGCCACGTGGGAGCGCAATACGTTCTCATACGCCTACGTCGCTTATCCCTGCCTCGTCCCGACGGCCATGCTCAATGATCCCTATTGGTGCGCCAGGGAAAGAAGTTATGCCCGCATTGTTGCGACACCGCCACAGGCGCTGACACAAACCTCCGTCCCGAACATCATGACAGGTGATGCGGGTTCCTATCTCCTGACCCAGGCGGCCAGTTTGCAGGTTACTTCGACGTTCGGTGTGCCGGGCAACTGCCGCAATGTATCGGTCACATTGAAACACAGCCTGTACGATCCGGTCAGCTACACGTGGAGTCCCCTGCAACCGTTCAAATCACCGCTAAGTCCAGCACTTACTTTGAGTGCAAACGGCCATTTGCTCGAAGGCACCGCGCCCTTCACGGTGGCGTCGACCGAGCTGGGCAATGGCAAGCACCGGCTTTCCCTGATTGTCGATTTGGAATGTCCCCGGGCCGCGCACGCACCCAACAGTTCGACCGTCACCGGCTGGGATACCGGCAACTATCAGGCGCGTTGGGTGGGTGACGGCATGGTGGTGGACGTCGACGTTGTGCCGCCCGCTGTTTCTTATACCGTGGGCGGCAGCGTAAACGGTCTCACAGGTTCGGGGCTGGTGTTGCAGAACAATGGCACCAACTTCACGCCGGTTGCCGCCGATGGCAGCTTCACTTTTTCCAACTCGGTTGGTGCTGGCGCTCCTTACGACGTTAGCGTACTCACGCAGCCTGCGGGTCAAACCTGCACGGTAAACAACGGCAGCGGCACGGCCAATGCCGACATCAACAATGTGTCGGTAACGTGCATCACCACCTATTCCATTGGCGGCGCGGTCAGCGGTCTGGTCGGCTCGGGGCTGGTGTTGCAGAACAATGGCGCGGACGACCTGACCTTTACCAACAGCGGTGCTTTCAGCTTTGTCACCCGTTTGGCCGCCGGCGCGGCCTACGCCGTCACTGTCAAGACGCAACCTTCGGGCTCCAACTGTATCGTGCAAAGTGGCGGCACAGGTACAGCCAATGCGGACGTCACCGATGTTGTAGTTGTTTGCACATCGACGGGTGCGCTGGCTCTGGTGGCCAACAGCGGCGTTACCAACGGCACCAACGGTCTGTCGGTCTACCGGGTCAGCCCGACCACGGGCGTCATGTCATTCCTCGCCAATGTCAATGCCGGCAATACACCCTATGCCATCGCGCTCTCGCCCAACGGACTGTATGCATATGTCACGAATCAGGTCGGCGGCACCGTTTCTTCCTACAGCATTGACAATGTAACCGGTGTCGTCAGTCCTATCCCATTGAGTTCTCCCTCATCCAATAACGCTTCCGGCATTGCCATGGATCACCTCGGGCGTTATATCTGGGTGGCCAATTACGGCTTCAATACCGTGTCGGCATTTTCGATTGGCGCCGGTGGCGTGTTGACCGCAGCGGGTGCGCCGAAGGCGACGAGTTCTTTCCCGTTCGCCATTACGGCACACCCGACGGCGGACTTTGTTTACGTCGCACATGAGATGTCGAATGCGATTACTGTTTATAGTGTCAACACGGCCAGCGGAGCCCTCACGCTGCTGCAAACGCTCAGCAATGCAATCACTGTGCCGCGCGGTTTCACCATCGACCCGAGTGGACGCTTCTTGTACGTAACGAGCGCCAACGGCGGCATCAGCGCTTTTGCCATCAATGCCACTACCGGCCAACTGACCACGATCGGCTCTGTCAGCAGTGGCTCTGCCACGAACTCGGTCGCTGTCAACCCGAATGGACTGTACCTGTACGTAGTCAACCGCGCCGCCGCTCCGGACAATGTCCTGGTCTTCAGCATCAACCAGACCTCGGGGGCGCTCACCTTGCTGCCCACGACTTACAGCGCGGGCAACAACCCGAGCAGCGTAGCCATCGATGCAACAGGCGCCTACCTATATGTGACAAACCTCACCAGCAATGACGTGTCGGCTTTCAGCATTGGCGGCAGTGGAGCGATCCTGACCTCTTTGGGTGCAACTGTTGCCACCGGCACAGCGCCGGAAGGCATCGCCGTGACACCTTGACGAAACGGGGGCAGGAAATGAAAACCGTCGCATGCTTGTGCCAAACCTGCCGGTCCGTGTCCGGTTTATCGAAATCACCGGATTCCGGCCGTTGCCGGGATGACGAATGATGACTTGATCGGACTATCCCGTGTGCTGCAAACAAACCGGAAGCAAGTCAGGCGGTCGCTATCAAATGAAAATGACCAGACTCGAATAGCTGTTGATTTAAGGAGTATCCAGAATGGATTTCACCCACAAAAATAAAATCAGGTTGAGCGCGCTATTCCTGCTTGCGATATTTCTCACAGCATGCGGTGGAGGCGGCGGCACAACATCTGGATCGACGACTTGTACTTGGGATAGCTCAACTTGGGATAACTGCAAATTGGAGTGAAACCTGAAGAATATGAACCGCGATCAAATTGTTTGCACTGACAACCCGCTTTCGCTCCGAGGAGAAATGCCATGAACCAGAATAACAACACAGACCAGCAAGTGAGCAAAACTTCAAAACTGTTAAAGCGCTTCAAGCCCGGCCGCACCCGGCTCATCAGCGGGTTGATGATGTTTACTGCGGGCGCGTTTGCGTTTGCCGCCGCACCCACTCTCTTCACCAGCGGCACCACCATCAATTCGAGTGTAATGAACAGCAATTTCAGCGAAATCGATACGCGCATCAATATGCTGGAGACGGCGGTCAACGGCGGCAACGTCGTGCTGGTGCCCTCGACGGCGACCACGGGGAATATCATGAAGGGAACGGCCCCGTTCCTGCACAACTACGGTCAGAGCAACACATTCCTCGGGCAGGACGCGGGCAACTTCACGATGAACGGCACCAACAACACTGCCAGCGGAAGGTTGGCATTTGCCAGCAACACCTCCGGCACAGACAACACCGCCAACGGCCTGAATGCGCTTCGGAGCAACACTACTGGCAATAGTAACGTCGCCAATGGCGTGAGCGCGCTCTTCGGCAACAGCACCGGCTCCAACAACACAGCCAGCGGCGCGTTCGCGCTCGAGAGTGGCGCCGGCAACAGCGGCAACAACAACACAGCCAGCGGCGCGTTTGCACTCCGCAGCAACACCACCGGTAGCAACAACACCGCCAGTGGCGTGGGCGCGCTCTCCAACAACACGACCGGCAATAGCAACATCGCCATTGGACTTAATGCCGGTCTTGGCATATCGACCGGCGTCAGCAACATCGTCATCGGCAACGCCGGCACTGCCGAGTCAAACACCATCCGCATCGGCAGCACGGACCAAACTCGTGCTTTCATCGCAGGCATCCGCGGTGTCACTACCGGCGTCGCCAACGCGATTGCCGTGATGGTTGACAGCAACGGCCAGCTCGGCACCGTGAGTTCCTCACAGCGCGTCAAGGACGACATCGCCGACATGGGCGATGCGAGCAGCCTGCTGATGAAACTGCGGCCGGTGACCTTCCATTACAAGGTCGACCAAAATCCCAAGGGTCGCAGCCTGCAATACGGGCTGATTGCCGAAGAAGTGGAGAAAGTCGCCCCGGGGCTGGTGGCGCGCTCGGCCAGCGGTGAAATCGAAACCGTGTTCTACCAGCACCTCACCCCGATGCTGCTCAACGAATACCAGAAGCAGCAGCGTCTGATCGATAGCCAGGCGGCGGCATTGGCCAATCAGAACCAGCGTGTGGCGGAGCTGGAAAAACAGGCCCTGGAAATCGTAGCGCTCCGGCAGGAACTTAACCGCATGGCCGCCTTGTTGGCACGCGTGGGGCAGTCGGAAAGGGTCGCAAGCAATAGCCATTAAATCTGAGGGCGGACGAAATGAATTTCAAACACACAACAAAATTTCAAGGTTCGGCAATTCGCGTTGCCTTGGTGCTATCCCTGTTGTCCGCCTGCGGCGGAGGTGGAGGCGGGGGTGCTGCACCGCCTGCGCCACCCACCTACACGATCAGTGGCACGGTTTCAGGTCTGGGTGCCGGCAAGAACGTTGTGCTCCAGAATAATAGCGGTAACGACCTCGCTGTTTCTGCTGATGGCGCATTCACCTTCACGGTGCCCATTGCTAATAGTGGCGCCTACGTCGTCTCGGCACTCACCCAGCCCGTCCTTCAGACCTGCACAATCGCGAATGCCAGCGGTACGGTCAGCGGAGCAAACGTCACCAATGTCTCCATCACATGCGTGGTCAGCATCGCGCTGCCCAAAACCGGGCAGACATTGTGTTACGACGCCGTGGGTACCATCGCTTGCGCCGGTACCGGCCAGGACGGCGATCTGCAAACCGGCGTGACTGAACCTGGCCCGCGTTTCATCGTTGGCACCGCCGCTGAGGTGGACTGCGTTACCGACAGTCTTACCGGCCTCATGTGGGTAGGCGCGCCGAGCCTCACCGGTAGCGACTGGGCCAGTGCGCTCACTGCTGCCAACGGCCTTAACCTCTGCGGCTATACCGACTGGCGGCTTCCCAACCTTGTGGAACTGGGCAGTCTCCTCAACTACAGTGTGGCGGACAACGCCGCCGTGATGAATGCCGCGGGTTTCAGCAACATCAACAGTTGGTACTGGACGTCGACCTCTATGGCTGGTTATCCGCTTTGGGTGGGGGTCCTCAATATTGCCAATGGCCAGATGACGACAAGCGCCGCCAAGACCTATACCTATCCCCGTACCTTGCCGGTGCGCGGGCCGTAGCATATTGGGATACTCGACCTTGCGCGCGGCGGAGAATGACATGGCACGATACGAACATCTGCCCATCTGCAAAAGGCGATGGGTGTTGCCATCGCTTCCTGCCAACAACCCGAATCTTTTGCGGAGAACCAACCATGCGTAGCCTTTATCTGTTTTTTGTACTGGTCACCGGCCTGCTGCCATTCGCCACGACCCAGGGCGCCCCCGCCGACCTGCCCCAGACCGGGCAGACAATCTGTTACGACGCTGCCGGTGCCGTCGTTACCTGTGCCGGCACCGGGCAGGACGGCGAACTCACGGCGGGTATTGCCTGGCCGAACCCGCGCTTCGTCGTCGGCCCTACGGCGGACTGCATTACCGACACCCTGACCGGTCTCGTGTGGGTGCGTGCGCCGGTCTTCGCCAGCTACACCTGGTACGAGGCGCTTACTTATGCCAAGAATCTCAATCTCTGCGGCTATACCGACTGGCGGTTGCCCAACATCGTCGAGATCAAAAGTGTGGTGAACAGCGCAGCCGCTAACAAGGCGACCTTTCTGAATACCCAGGGTTTCAATGTGTTTGCGAACCCCTACTGGTCGTCGACGAACCAAGCTGGTTATCCGGCCAATGCGTGGTACCTCAACTTGGGCGATGGCAACGCGACCACCGGTACTAAGGACGGCAGTAGTGGCGTAGGCCTTGCTTGGCCAGTGCGCGGCGGACAGTAGAGTGCGTCTAAAGGGGGTATGACTGGCAAACGTCGATTATTCGGAATTGTCTTGCTGTTTGTCCTTGCGACAATCGCGGCTTGTGGTTGAGGTGGCGGCGGTATCGCACCTGCAGCAAACAACACTGTTACCCACCCGCGCTTCGCTTATGTGGCGAATAGCGGTGACAACGCAATATCCATTTATTCGGTCGACGCCGCCAGCGGGCAGTTGCGGCATAGCGGCTATGTGTTGGCGGGTGCTGCACCCCAGTCCGTCACCGTTGACCCGTTCGGCAAGTTTGCCTATGTGGCGAACAATGGAGCGTCCAGCGTCTCGGGCTATAGCATCGACGCCGGTTCGCTTGCCGTCGATCCCGCAGGCAAGTTCGCCTACGTGGCGAATATCAATTCAGGGAATGTCTCCGCCTACATTATCGACGCCGTGACCGGCACGCTGACCACTGTCGGTATCGAGCTGGCGGGAACTGCTCCCGTCTCGATCGCCACCACCGGCACTGTCCAGTAGTCACGCTTGTGAAGCGTTTGTCATCGCATGAATGCGCTGCAACCAGTCTGCATGGACTATATGAAAAGTTTCTTTCGCCAGTTACATTCGGTTGGAGATTTCCGATGTCACCTGCGCAACGAAATGCGGAGGACATGCAGCAAGGGGATTTCGCAGAGCGTTGCGGGGCATGGAATTTGGAACCGGAATAAATCAGGGGGAGTGATGAATACTGACGATAGCGTGATGGCAAGGTTGGGGCTGATAGCCACTTTATTGATTGCGGCATTTCTAAACGGTTGCGGCGGAGGCGGTGGTGCAGCCCAGGACAGCTCCCCACCCAGTCCCAGTCTGACCGCCATAGGCGTCATCGACAACAACGAGATCGGCAGCGGAGCGACCATTGGTGCAGGCGGCGGCACGCTCAGCACGGTCGACAACAAACTCACGCTTACCATACCGGCCGGTGCATTGGCCGCGAATACCCAGATCAATATCAAACGCATCACCAATAAGGCCCATGGCGGCATTGGTGGAGGCTTCCGGCTTGAGCCGGATGGCCTGACGTTCAATGTGCCCGTCACGCTGACGTTCGCTTATACCGACAATAACCTGGCCTTCAATGATCCCGAGGTCCTCGGCGCGGCCTTTCAAACGAGCGACGGATACTGGCAGTGGCTGAGCGCACCCGTGCTGGATATTGCTAGCCACACGCTGACCGTCACTACCACACACTTCACAGACTTTTCTCTGGTGAAAGGATTCCAGATCCAGCCGGCTTCAAAAACCATCAGGACAAATGAAAGCGCAGCGCTGAATATCGTGTACTGCTACCAGCCTGCGCTCGGCGACAATGATCTGCAACCCCTGGGTTATGCATGCGACACCAGCGATGACCAACTGGCCCCGTTGCTCCCCACCGCAGTCGTCAGCGACTGGTCGGTGAACGGCATCATCGGCGGCAACAGTTCAATTGGCACCGTAAGCGGCAGTAGTTCGGCGGCCACCTACACTGCACCCGGCACCGTACCCAACTCGAACCCGGTGGCAGTCAGTGCGCAAGTCGCATACGGCTCAGTCGCTGTGACAGTCGTCGCAAATATCACGGTAGTCGACACCATGTCTTATACCGGGTCGGTGCTGTACAGCAGCGACATGGCGGGAGGCGGCATTGTCGTCACTCATGCGCTGGCCGATGTGACCTGGACGCAGTTTGAAGACCTGGGCGACGTGCGCAGTTATGTGCCCACGGGCAGCATCACGGCGGATTCCGTATCCATCGCGGGGTGCGACCCGTTGAATAACGTGACGGTGCCGATCAAAGCCACCGTGCCCCACGGTCCGGGCCCGACCATGGTGGTGTATACCGCCAGCAATTCCGCCTACGCGAAGCGCCACATGTTTGCACTGGCTGCGGATGAGACCCCGCTGACATTCACGTGTGGCGGCAGTCCGTACACGGTTCCTGCATCGGGAATATTTGCCATCGTTGTAGGTTCATGCAGCACGCCCGATGCCTATCCCGCTTTCACGGACGAAACACATCTGGCCGGGACTTACAACCAGCAATGCTACAGCATGGGGGTGGATGCGCTATGGGATTTCAGGATGCCGTAACCATCGCGTGCAGAGAAAAATATAACGATTCAATTCAGGCTTACAGGGGGAGAAAATGGTCACACAAACAGTTGCAAAGATGCTGAGAATTACCGTGCTGTTGCTCGGTCTTGCAGGCTGCGGAGGCGGTGGAGGTTCTGGTGGCGGAAGCCCGGCGCCAAACGTGGTGGAGTCGATAGCGGTTTCACCTGCTTATATCAGTACCGATACCAACACCAGCCAGCAACTGACCGCCACCGCGACGTATGCCGATGCTTCGACGGCCAATGTGACATCAAGCGTCACATGGGCGTCGGCAAATTCTGCCGTGGTTTCCGTGAGCAATACCGGTTTGGCGGCAGCCGGCGCAGTGCAGAGCAGCGTGGAAATTTCCGCAAGCATGGGCGCGGTAAGCGGCAAGAGCCATATAGCGGTGACCAGTCCAGTCGCCACCCTGACGGCGGTCATCGTCCCCGTGAACCAGACGATCTATACAGGGAAATCCTGGCTCCCAACGACCTGGGCCAATGCCAATTTCTCCAACGGCACGGGGCAGTCGCCATATACCTTGGTGAAGTGGACTGTTTCGGGTTGTACGCCTGCCAACGCGGCATCCGTGAATGCAGACGGTACGATTGCCGCCAACACACCCGGTTCGTGCACGATCACGGCATCATCGGGGGCGCTGACATCTGCGGCGAAGACGCTGACGATCAGTGATCCGACACTGCAATCCATCGTCATTATTCCGGCCGCGCCGTCTGTCGCCGCAGGTGGGAATATGCAGATGACCGCGATGGGAACCTATATCGACGGTTCGCAGAAGAACATAACAGCATTGCTGCAATGGAGTACCAGCAACGCTGCTGTTGTGGGCGTGGACAATACAACAAGCAAGGGTCGAATCACTGGCGTGTCAGCCGGTTCTGTCACGATCACGGCAACACCCATCCTGCCCGGCGGGCACCCGCCGGTCGCCGCGGCAACGACGACAGTGACCGTTCCGGGAGCTCCACCTGCTCAGGCCTCCGTAAACTTGTCGCCGATCGAAGACAATACCGTGATGTGGAGCTCTTTGGTCGGGTCACGGAAAACCACGGTTTACAGTTACGAGGCAATGTTTACCAATCCCGCTGTTGCGGTAGGCTGTGCATGGTATTACTCGCTCGTTCTGCACCAGATGGATGCCTCGTGTTCCGAAGGCAAGCTTAAATTCAATTTGGCCACACTGGCCGGCAAAACCATTGTGAGTGCGACATTGCGTTTGCAGGCCAGTGCGGCCAGTACACTCGGTATTGTGCCGCGCACGTGGATTGTGCGGGCTCTCGCGACACCCTGGTCGGGTACGACGATCACCTGGGATAACTCCAGGGGCTTGCAGTACTACACATACTCGCAATCTGCCCATAATCCACCCACCTTTATCGGGCAGATCATCGACATCGACCAGACCGATACAGTGCGCAACTGGGTGGCGGGTGCTTACCAGAACAACGGACTTGAACTGGTGTTGGGCGATTATTCGATTCCAAACATGTACGACATCTCACTGGATCAGTTTGAATTCCATAGCAGCGAAGATGCCGGCGGACGCGGTCCCAAGTTGATGGTCACTTATCAGTAGGCGCAGTTCAAAATATAAACGCCATGGATCGCTCCATGGCGTTTTGCTTTTTGGTCCGGTGTGGCGTGCTAGAACATTTGTCCCAACATTAAATATCCGTGCGTTCCGCCGGGTTCATCCAGGCCGCGCGCGATACCCAGCCGCAATGTCAGGGGGATGCCGTAATACAGTTTGATTTCGCCGATCAGTTCCGCGCCGACACCGCGATAGTAACGCGAGCGGGCATTGCCGTTGTCCCACACGCTGCCCGCATCCATGAATGCGGCTGCCGAGAGGCGGTTGATACCGATGGGCGGAACCATGGCGTGGCGGTCAATATCGGACAGCGGCGTGCGCCATTCCACGTTGGCGATGCGCGCGTTCTGTCCGCGCAAAACGGCCTCGCTGCCGCGATAGCCGCGCAACGGCAGGTCGCGCTGGTTGAGCATGGGGGCTTGCGTCAGGCTGTAGTCCGTTGCGCCGCCGAGCTGGAATTGTTCGGTGCTGCCGTGCGCACGCGCTTCCGTCCAGCGTGCGCTCAACACGGTTGCGCCTAGCGGCAGATAGCCTTGCGTGTCGAAGCGCGCGACGTAGCCGTCGTAGAAATTCCTGAACGGCCGGTAGCTTTCATACAGCAGGGTGCTGAGGTTGCCCCGGTTGATGCCGTCGGCATACCAGTTCGAGTTGCGGGTGTCGTAACGCAGGAAGGTCGCGGCGACGCGTTCGTTTTGCGTTTTGGCGGTGAGTCCGGCGATCTGCACGCGGTCGGTGGTCTGTATGGCAGCGCCGATGCCGAGATAAATGCGCCGTTCGATCCTTAACCACGGCAGCATCGATACCCATTGCGCATCGGTGGTGCGGTCGAATACGGTGGTCTTCTCATCGCTGCCGGAGCCTGTGGACTCGCGCGCCTGCAGGTTGCGCGAGAAATTGAACAGGTGGTTGTCCAGATAGGCATAGCTGAAGCTGCCGATGGCTTCATGCTGCGACGTTTCCCAGAGCAGGCTGGCTGCATAACTGTGCCAGCCCAGTGCGTCCGCGCCGAATGTGGATGCGCCGAAAGCAGTCAGGCCCCGATCCGACAGCGCGGCAGGCAGCCAGGTGCGCGGATACAGCGAATACAGGGCATGGTAGTTGCCGGATGCCCCCAGTTTATTGGTGACGGGCGTGCTGTCACCCTGCAATGCCGTGGTTTGCGTGGTGGCGGGTTTTATCTGGGCAAGGGGGGCGGTGGTCTGCATGCGGCGCAGCTCCGTGCCGTCCGCAGCCAGCACGCCGAGCACCACCGAACCGTCCTGTGCGATGCCGCTTTGCGCGACTACAGCGGTGTAGGTGTGGCTCAGGCGCGCCAGTTGGTTCGTGGCCGGTGTGTAGCGCCACAGGTCGTAGACGCCGTCTTTGACGGCAATGAATTCCAGGCTATCGCCATTCTTTGCATAACGCAGTCCGTGCAGCGGAGCGTCGGAATTGAACAGTACGCGCGGCTCACCCCCGCTGCTGTCAAATTCCAGCACTTGCCAGGCGCCCGCCTGCTTGATGACCAACGCGACACGCTTGCTGTCGGGGCTGGCAGCCAGGTCTACTGCTTCGACTTTGTTCGGCGTCTTGTACAGTGTGCGCGATGCGTGCCAGTCGCTCTTGCGCTGCTCAAGGATGCTCAGCGTGGAAACGCCGCCTTCCGTGCGCAGTGCGGCGATCTGCCCGTCCATCCAGACCGCGCGGCGATAACGCCCGCACTCGGTCTGGCGCTGCATGCCGTCGGCAGCGCTCCAGGTGTAGAGGTCGTAATAGTAGTTGTAGTTGCGGCAGATATCGGGTTGCGCGATCAGCACCTTGCCGTCGCTGCGCACGTCGATACGCGAGCCGGAGTTGATATTGGCGAGATGCCGCACTTTGCCCTGCGCGTCGATATGCACCAGCCGTGTTCTCAGCAAACCGTCATCCACCACGGCCAGCACGCCGTCGGATACGGGTGCCAGGGAATCGATGGAGAAATTCGCCGCAAGAAGGATTTCACCGTCGGCACGCGGCGTCGACTTGAGCGGCGTTTCACGCTGCGTCATCTGCTGCGACAGGTCGGCGATGAATTCGTCCCACAGCTCGTTCATGTTCTTGCCGGTCGCCAGCACGGGATTGCTGTGTACACGCGGCACGATATTGCCGCTGAATTTGTCGATGTATTTGTATATCGCTTCCTGCCCGTATTTGCGCGCTAGGAAATCGTAAAAATACACGCCGTACAGGTATTGTTTGGAAGTTGGCAACGCGCGGCCGTCGGCGTTCATTTCCGACAACGATTTGAAGCCGTGCTCGTGCTCGATGCGCATCAACGCTTCGAATATCGGTCCCTTGAGTCGTCCGCGTCCGGCTTCGGGTGTGCTTTCGTTCCAGGTGGCGATGCCTTCGATGGCCCAGCCGGGTTGCCAGGCATTGGGGAACAGCAACGGGAAACGACCAAAAATATGGCGCAATACGCCGGGTGCGCCACGCACTTTGTCCAGATGGAAAGTGTGCGTCAGTTCGTGGGTGAGCAGCATTTCCAGCCAGACGCTGTTGTCCAGCAATTCGCCCTCGGTGGGTGGGGTGAGGAAAATGGCGGTCTTGTTGAACGGCAGGGGAGTGGAGAAACCGTTGGCAAAGTCGTATTCGTCGACCACCACGATCTCGATTTTCCCGGCCGGCTCCCATTGCAGTTCCTTGCTGAGGCGGACATAAACGCGTTCGGCGATGTCGGTAATCTGTTCGGCTTGCGCGCGCTGCGGAGCGGCGAAATTGACGCGGAAATGGGCGCTGTCGGCGCTCAGCCAGTCGCGGTGGGGATCCGGGCCGATTGCTGCGTGAGCGGGCGACAGGATGGCGAGTGCGGCGAGTGCGAGCAGGATGCGAAGCATAGTGTGCGTTCCTCAATAAAAAAAGCGCACGGCATGCCGTGCGCTTTCATTATGCGACAAACCGCTCAGTTAGGCGACTGCGTTTCCACCTGTTGCAGCGGCTCGCTGTTTTCCATGGTGTACACCTCGCGCTGGCGCTGGCGGCGACGCGGAGCGTGCTCGCGGGTTTCAACGACGGGAGCCACAATGGCAGCCTTGTCTGGATCGGTTTCGATCAGGGTCAGGCCGCTGCTGCTCAGGTCGATCTGGGGAGCGGCTTGCGCAACGACGGCTGCCGCGGCTTGTACTGCCGGTGCCGGTTGCGACTCCACCTGAACTTCTGCCGCCTGAACTTGCTGTACCGGCCTGGATTCCACTTCGGCCTCTGCCGCTTGGGCTTGCCGTGCCGGATAAGACACCACTTCGGTCGGTTTGGCTTTTGCCATCGCATCCTTCATCGAATCGGGATAGGCGATGTACTCGGACGGCTGGACGCGCGTAGCTTGAACTGCAGAGACGGCTTCGCTGGTCGCAGGCATCGCGATTTGTTCGCTGGCTTGAACCTCGCCGGCCACCATGTTTTCGCCGGACGTTGCCGGTTGCTGTTCACGGCGTTCGCGTTCGCGACGACCGCCGCGACGGCCGCGTTTGCGGCCTTCGCGATTGGCATTGCCTTCTTCGCCTTGTTCACCGGCGGCGACGGGTTTTGGCGTTTCCAGCGCGGGCTTCTCGGTATTGGCCGGACGCGGTGGACGCTGTTGGCGTTCGCCGCGATTTTCCGGCTGTTCCTTCGTTTCTTTGGGTTCCTTGATATCGGCACGCGCGGCATCACGGTCGCGGCGCTGCTTGTTGCCGCCTTCGTTGCGATCGCGGCGCTGCTTGTTGCCGCCTTCGCTGCGCTCTCCGCGTTCACCTTTGTCACCGCGCTCGCGGCGCGGGTTGTTGCGTCCGCCCCTGGCCTGCGCGGCGGGTTTTGCGGGTTCGCTTTCTGCACCCAGCGACTTGAACCAGCCGACCAGGCTGCCGATCAGCGAAGTTTTCTTCTCTTCTGCTTTAGCGTGCTTGGGTGCGGGTTGCGCCGGCGTGATGCCTTTCACTGCTGCTTGCGGACGCTGTGCCTTGATTTCCTGGGCAGTGGCGGTCACCGGTTTGATTTCTTCGGGTTTTTCCACCAGCTTGTAGCTGGCTTGCAGATGATCGGCAGTGATGTCGTCCTGACGCAGACGGGTGACGCTGTAATGCGGCGTTTCCATGTGCGGGTTGGGGATGAGAATCACGGCGATCTTGAAGCGCAATTCGATGCGGTGGATGTCGGCGCGTTTTTCGTTGAGCAGGAACGTGGCGACGTCGACCGGCACTTGCGCGTGGATGGCGGCGCTGCTGTCTTTCATCGCTTCTTCCTGGATGATGCGCAGGATGTTGAGCGCGGAAGATTCGGTACCGCGGATATGGCCGATGCCGTTGCAGCGCGGGCAGGTGGTGTGGTTGCCTTCTTCCAGGCTGGGGGCCAGACGCTGGCGCGACAGTTCCAGCAAGCCGAAGCGCGAGATCTTGGCGGTCTGGATGCGCGCTCGGTCGAAGCGCAATGAGTCGCGCAGGCGGTTTTCCACTTCACGCTGGTTCTTGCTCGCCTCCATGTCGATGAAGTCGACGACGATGAGGCCACCCAGGTCGCGCAGGCGCAACTGGCGGGCGATCTCGTCCGCCGCTTCCAGGTTGGTGTTGTAAGCAGTGGTTTCGATGTCGCCGCCGCGCGTGGCGCGTGCCGAGTTGACGTCGATGGCGGTCAGCGCTTCGGTGTGGTCGATCACGATCGCGCCGCCGGAAGGCAGGTTCACCTGGCGTGCGTGCGCCGATTCGATCTGGTGCTCGATCTGGAAGCGCGAGAACAGCGGCACATCGTCGTGGTAGCGCTTGATGCGGTCGACATGGTCCGGCATCACGGTGCCCATGAAGGCCTGCGCCTGCTGGAAGATGTCGTCGGTGTCGATCAGGATTTCGCCGATCTCGGGATTGAAGTAGTCGCGAATGGCGCGTACCACCAGACTGCTTTCCAAGTAGATCAGGGAAGGGGCTTTTTCGGTCTCGGCGGCGCCTTCGATGGCGTCCCACAGTTGCTTGAGGTAGTTCAGGTCCCACTGCAGTTCTTCGAGGTTGCGGCCGATGCCGGCAGTGCGGGCGATGATGCTCATGCCTTTCGGCACTTCCATCTGGGCCAGCACGTCGCGCAACTCGTTGCGGTCTTCACCCTCGATGCGGCGCGATACGCCGCCGCCGCTCGGGTTGTTCGGCATCAGTACGATGTAGCGGCCGGCCAGACTGATAAAGGTGGTGAGCGCCGCGCCCTTGTTGCCGCGTTCGTCTTTTTCCACCTGCACCAGCAATTCCTGGCCTTCTTTCAGCGCTTCCTTGATGGAAGGACGGTTGCTGGCCCCTGCGCTGTAATACTGCGGGGATACTTCTTTAAAGGGGAGGAATCCGTGGCGGGGACC
>JAHJNJ010000028.1 GCA_018820925.1 Gammaproteobacteria bacterium
CCGCCGCGACCTGTACCAGGCGCAATACAACTACCTGGTGAGTCAATTGCGCCTGAAGGCGGCGGTGGGCACGCTGGGGGAAGAGGATCTGGGCAGGGTGAATCTGGCGCTGCACTAAGCGTCCATCGCTCGCAGTGTGTAGGGTGGGCACGTCGTTTGTGCCCACGCGGAAATATCTTTCACTACAGCGTGGGCAGTGCGAATGGGTAACGGCGCAGTAGCAGCTTCTCTTTCCGCGTGGGCACACAATACGTGCCCACCCTACGCGGACTCGGGTTGTTCGTAAATCTCCCGCACGCATTCGGCCAGGCTGTCCTGCCAGGCCGGCAAAACGATTCCGAATGCATCGCGAATTTTGTCATTCGCCAAAACAGAATTGACCGGCCGTTTGGCGGGAACCGGATACTCGTGCGTGGCGATGGGATGGATGTTGAGCGGTTTGGCGGCGAGTGCCGAATCGTACTTGCGCGCCAGGCGCACGATCTCCTCGGCATATTGATGCCAATTGGTGCGTCCTGCAGCGGTGAGGTGATAAAGGCCGCCCAGCTGATGATCCCAATCAAGAATCTTCCAGCAGTTCAGTGCCGAAGCGGTAGCTTGCGCGAGATCCCGGGCCCAGGTCGGCGCACCGAACTGGTCGGCTACGATGCGTAGTTCGTCACGCTCCCTGGCCAGCCGCAACATGGTTTTGACGAAATTGCCGCCGTGCACGCCGTAGACCCAACTGGTACGCAGAATGAGGTGCTTGCAGCCGGATGCGCGTATTGCCTGCTCCCCGGCGAATTTGGTTTTGCCGTAAACGCTTTGCGGTTTGGGCACATCGCTCTCGGTGTAAGGCGCGGGTTTGCTGCCATCGAACACGTAGTCAGTGGAGTAATGCACCAGTACTGCCCCGAGATGTTGTGCCTCCTCGGCCAGAACACCGGCTGCGATGCCGTTGACTGCCATTGCCAGATCGGAATCGCTCTCGGCTTTGTCAACAGCCGTGTAAGCGGCGGGGTTGATGATGAGGTCGGGACTTACATCGCGAACAAAGCGCCTGATGGCATCCGCGTCGGCAAGATCCATATCATCGGCATCAACCGCAATGACTTCTCCGGAAGATGCAAAAACGCGCTGCAGTTCCCAGCCGACCTGCCCATTCTTGCCGGTGATCAATATCTTGCTCATGCGAACGTGTCTAATTCACGCAAGCGCTTGCCAGCCTGATCTTTGGCGGAAAGCAGGGGTGTTGTGTTACCAAGTTGCCAGTCGATGGCCAAATCGGGATCGTTCCAGATGATGCAGCGTTCGTGTTCCGGCGCCCAATAATCCGTTGTCTTGTACAGGAACTCGGCCGAATCGCTCAGCACGACAAAACCGTGCGCAAAACCTTTCGGTATCCACAGCATTTTTTTGTTTTCGGCAGACAGTTTTATGTCAAACCATTTCCCGAAATTGGGAGAACTTTTGCGAACATCCACTGCGATATCCAATATTTCGCCTGCTATGACGCGGACCAGTTTGCCTTGCGGCTGACGTATCTGGTAATGCAGGCCGCGCAGCACATTACGCGCAGATTTTGAATGGTTGTCCTGTACAAAAGAATCGGTCACCCCCGTCATTTCAGTAAAACGACGCTGATTGAAACTCTCAAAAAAGAACCCCCGGTCGTCGCCGAACACTTTGGGTTCGATGACAAGCAAATCGGGTATGGAAGAAGGAACGACTTTCATCAGCGAGCATCTTCCCGCATTAGACGCTGCAGGTATTGTCCGTAACCGTTCTTTGCCAGCGGCACGATGAGCTTCTGCAATTGCTCTGCATCAATATAACCCTTGCGATAGGCGATCTCTTCGGGACAGGCGATCTTCAGACCCTGCCGTTTCTCCAGGGTCTGGATGAACATGGAGGCTTCCAGCAGGGACTCGTGCGTACCGGTGTCCAGCCAGGCATAACCGCGACCCATGACTTGAACGTCGAGCTTGCCGCGATCCAGATAAATCTGGTTGACGGTGGTGATTTCCAGTTCGCCCCGGGCCGATGGCTTGATGGACTTGGCAATTTGCACCACATCATTGTCGTAAAAATACAGGCCGGTCACGGCGTAATTGGATTTGGGTTTAAGCGGTTTTTCCTCGATGCTGAGCGCCTTGCCTGAGGCATCGAAATCAACCACGCCGTAACGTTCCGGATCCAGGACGTGGTACGCGAAAACCGTACCCCCTTCCGCCTTGCTGGCGGCCGGTGTCAACAAAGTATCGAATGCATGACCGTAGAATATGTTGTCGCCCAGTACCAGCGAGCAGGCCTCTTTGCCGATAAATGATTCACCAATGATGAAGGCTTGTGCCAGGCCATCCGGGGATGGCTGCACCGCGTAGGAGAAATTCATCCCCCATTGCGAACCGTCGCCCAACAATTGCTCGAAACGCGGGGTGTCCTGCGGCGTGGAAATGACAAGTATGTCGCGGATTCCGGCCAGCATCAGCGTGGTAAGCGGGTGATAAATCATCGGTTTGTCATAAACCGGCAGCAGTTGCTTGGAAATCGTTTGCGTAATCGGATAGAGCCGGGTGCCGGATCCGCCGGCGAGAATGATGCCTTTCATGATGTTTTCCTGTCGCCGTAGTTCTGTTTCATCCATTTCTGGTATTCGCCGCTGGTGACGCCTTTTACCCAGTCGTCGTTGGCGAGATACCATTCGACCGTTTTGCGCAGGCCCGTCTCGAACGTCTCCTGCGGCTTCCAGCCCAGATCATTGGCGATCTTGTTGGCGTCGATCGCGTAGCGTTTGTCGTGCCCGGGACGGTCTGCCACGTAGGTGATCAATTGGGTGTGGGGTGCGCCTTGCGGGTGCAGGTCGTCCAGAATGGCACAGATGGAATGCACCACTTCCAGGTTGGTTTTCTCGTTCCAGCCGCCAATGTTGTAGGTTTCGCCCAATTTGCCGCGCTCCAGCACCAGCCGCAAAGCGCTGGCATGGTCATCCACGTATAGCCAGTCGCGGATGTTGTCCCCCTTGCCATAAATCGGCAAAGGCTTGCCATTGACCGCATTCAGGATGACCAGCGGGATCAGCTTCTCCGGAAATTGATGCGATCCGTAATTGTTGGAGCAGTTGGTTGTTACAACCGGGAAGCCGTACGTATGGTGCCAGGCACGCACCAGATGATCGGAAGATGCCTTGCTGGCGGAATAGGGGGAGTTGGGTTCGTAGGCGGTTGTTTCGGTAAAGAAACCGGAGTCGCCCAGGCTGCCATAGACCTCGTCGGTTGAAATGTGGTGAAAGCGGAACGCCGATTTGCGCTGGGCATCAAGGCTGTTCCAGTAATTGCGCGAGGCTTCCAGCAAAATATAGGTGCCGACAATATTGGTCTCAATGAAGTCAGCCGGGCCGCTGATGGAGCGGTCGACGTGAGATTCGGCAGCGAGGTGCATCACGGCGTCGGGTTGGTGTTCGCGGAACACGCGGGTCAGTTGGCCGCCATCGCAGATATCGACATGTTCGAACTTGTAACGCGGGTTGTCTGCGATGGAGACCAGCGATTGCAGGTTGCCCGCATAGGTCAGTTTATCGAGATTGACCACACTACAGTCGGTTTCGTTGATGAACTGACGAATGACTGCAGAACCGATGAAGCCGGCACCGCCGGTGACGAGAATTTTTTTCATGATGTGAATTTTAACGTACCAAAATGAATTTTAGCGTACCAAAACTACATTATTGTATAGAGAATGGTTAAGCGCCAACGCAATATGCGCCATCGCATGTTTGGTTGCGCCGCTATTGTTGCTGACAAACAGCTTCCCGGCCTCACCCATACTTCTGATTTGGGCCCGGTCGTGCAACAGGATATTAAGCTGCTGCACCAGATCATGGGCATGCTTGAACTGCATTGCGGCGCCATGGGCAACGGCCTGTTCGGTGGCTTGTTCAAAATTGTAAGTGTGGGGACCAATCAGTACCGGCGTACCGACCGCACAAGCCTCGATCAGGTTTTGCCCGCCAAAGGGCAGCAGGCTGCCGCCGATAAAAGCGACGTCGCAGGCCGCAAAGTAGGCAAACATTTCGCCCATGCTGTCACCCAGCACCACCTGTGTGTGGCTGGAAATGGGCTCGTTCGCACTGCGGCGCTGCAAGTGCAAGCCACGCTTTTCAACGAGAGCAGCGACTTCGTCGAAGCGCTGCGGGTGGCGCGGCACAATGACCACCAGCAATTGATCGATGTCCGAATGATGCAGCGCTTCCAGCAACAGGGCTTCCTCGCTCTCGCGGGTGCTGGCGGCGAGAAAAACCGGGCGATTTTCGCCGAAGAGTTCCCGCAATTGCCTGCCCCGCTCCAGCATGTCCGGCGGCGGGACGATGTCGAATTTCAGGTTACCCATCACCGGCACGGCACGATTGGCCAGGCTGGCAAGGCGCATGGCGTCCTCTTCTGTCTGGGCGGCAATAAGATACAGCTCATGCAATCCGGCGCGGGCGAGTTTGGGGAAGCGCGCATAGCGCCGGGCAGATTTCTCGGAGAGACGCGCATTCAACAGCAGCAAAGGGATCGCTTCGGCATGGCAGGCGTGAATCAGGTTGTACCAGATTTCGGTTTCCAGCAGTACGCCGACAGTAGGGCGGAAGTGGTGCAGGAAACGCTGTACCGCAAAGGGATAATCGTACGGCAGATACACGCGAATTACGCTGTCCCCGAATAGTTGTTCGCTGGCATCCCGTCCGGTGGGGGTGGTGTGGGTAAGCAATATCTGGTGATCGGGATAGCTTTCGCGCAGTCTGAGCACCAGCGCGGCGATGGCGCGCGTCTCGCCCACGGAGACGCTGTGCAGCCAGATGACGGGTTTGTCGCATTTGACAAGGTAGCGTCCAAAACGCTCACCTATATGGTTCAGGTACGCCCTTTGTTTGAGTGAACGCCACCATAAATGGAAAAAGGCGTAAGGCAGCAGCATCCAGAGCAACACGGTATATGCGAAACGTGAATCGAAAAGCTGTTTCATTGTTGTTGCCCGAAAAATGTTTCCAGTTGGCGCATGACATCGCCTGCCTCAATCAAGGACATCGCATCAGCGTGATGGACACGCGCGTTCCAGGGAAGCTGTGCGCTGTCTTTGCCCAAATACAGTTGGACGGCTTGCGGATAGCGATCCACACAAAATTCCATTTGCCGGTATGGGCCGGTCAATTTGGGTGAAGCCACCGCATACAGGCCGATCACGGGCGTATTCATTGCCCGGGCAAGGTGAACAGCCCCGGTATCCGGGGCGATCAGTATATCAACTTCGCTTAGTAGTGCAGCGAGTTGGCCGGGTGTGGTTTTGCCGCATAAGTTCAGCGTGTGGCCGGGAGCGAGTTGCGCAAGATGGTCGCACAGTGCCAATTCTGCCGGGCTGTTGCCGCCCGTCAACACAATGCCGCAATGCCAGCGGGCAATGGATTCCTTGAGGATTTCGGCGTACCGGTCTGGTAGCCAGTTGCGCTCGCTTTTACTCGCGTGGGGATGGATCGCAATCCACGGTTTGGGAAGCGCTTGCAATTGCTCGCGCGCCCAATCCCGGTCGGATTTATCCACGGGCAATTCCCAGATTGCGGCAGCAGCCTGGCCAGTCAACGTTTCGACAAAAGACAGAAAGCTGTCGACCAGATGTGTGTCGCAAAAAGAAATGCGCCGATTGCAAAACAGCCACTGCCCTTCGCGCGCGCGTTTGCGGTCAAAACCGATCTTGACGGGCGCCTGCAGCGCCGGATAAAGCAGATTGATACGCAAGTTGGCCTGCATGGCCAGTACCACATCGAATTGACGGCCGCGGAATTTCCGATAAAACGCAAGGTAGTCCGCCATGGAACGCGGCTTATCCATTACCTCGAATTGCACACCCTGCATGCCTTGCAGCAAGGAATAAGCCAGCGGGCTGGTGATCCAGGTAATCACTGCATTTGGCAAGTTGCGCTGCAATGCGCGTACTGCGGCAGAAACCATCACCACGTCGCCCAAAGCGGAAAAGCGGACGATGGCGATACGAGAATTGTGAGGGAAAGGGTCGGTCACCAAGACTCAGCATAATAAATAGACCGCGCCATTGTAACGAAACCGGCTTGCTGAATACTTGACACTATCTATCATGGACTGCTGTAATGCGTACCGTTCACAGATTGAACGCACAAAAATGCTAGACGAAACCACTCATTACGGTCTGCTCAAGACCCTGGAAGAGAACCCCGGACTTTCGCAAAGAGATTTGGCGAAAAAGCTGGGCGTCAGCCTTGGAAAGATCAATTTCTGCCTCAACGCGCTGGTCGCAAAGGGCAGCCTCAAAATTAACAACTTCCGCAACAGCGACAACAAGCTGGCCTATGTCTACCTGCTCACACCGAGCGGGGTCGAGCAAAAAGCGCGCATGACTGTGCAGTTTCTCAAATATAAAGTACAGGAATATGAACGGTTGCGCGCCGAGATCGAGGAATTGCAGCGCGAAGCAGAACAAAAAGGTTTACTGGAGAAAGCACATGAGTGAAGTTCACGCAGTTATCCTGGCCGGTGGCAGCGGCAGCCGGCTTTGGCCATTGTCGCGGCAGCACCTGCCCAAGCAGTTCCTGGTGCTGGATGGGGATGGTTCGCTGCTGCAAACCACAATTGATCGCCTGTCGCCGACGATCAAGCCGGGAAACGTATTGGTTGTTACTCAGGAATCACATGCCAAGGGCGAGGCGTATCACGCGCTGCTGGCATACCGCACGTTGTTTGAGCCCATCGGCCGCAATACTGCACCGGCTATAGCCTTGGCTGCAGCGTACCTGATGCAGGATGGTGCCGACCCCGTGATGGTGGTGCTGCCTTCCGATCATGTCATCAAGGACGAAGCAGGGTTCCGAACACTACTGGATATCGCCATTAAAGAAGCACAGGGCGGAAAACTGGTCACCTTCGGTATCCAGCCAACCAGGCCCGACACCGGGTTCGGCTATATCAAGACCAAAGGAAAGGCAGCGGCGAAAGATTCCCGGCACAGTGTTCATGAAGTGGAGCGTTTCACCGAAAAGCCCGATCATGCCACCGCCGAACGCTTTCTGCAGGAAGGCAACTATTTCTGGAACTCGGGCATGTTTGTGTGGCGCGCCTCGGTCATTCTTGCTGAAATGCAAAAATACCTGCCTGCGGTATACCAAATTGTGCAAACCATCGTTGCCGAAAGCCGGGCGGGCGTAAACTTCCAACTGGCAGTGGAAAAGCACTTCGCGGCCATGCCCTCCATTTCCATCGACTACGGCGTACTGGAAAAGTCGGATAGCGTTTCCCTCATTCCCTGCGACATCGGCTGGAACGACGTGGGCAGTTGGCAGGCGGTACATGAGATTTCGCCCAAGGATGAAAACGGCAATGCGCTGCAGGGCAATGTCATTGCGGTTGGTTGCAGCAACACCCTGATCAGGGCGGAAAAACGCCTTGTGGCGGGCATCGGTCTGGAAGATTTATGTGTGATCGAGACCGCTGATGCCGTGCTGATTGCGAAGAACGACCAGACCCAGAACGTGCGTGAAGTGGTGGATACGCTGCATCAGCGCGGGTCTACCGAACACATCTGCCATACCAAGGTAAATCGCCCCTGGGGCAGCTACACCGTGCTGGAAGAGGACCCGGAAGGCTTCAAACTCAAACGCATCGAGGTTGCACCCGGCGCCAGGCTCAGCCTGCAAAGCCATAAACGGCGCTCCGAGCACTGGGTAGTCGTTTCCGGCACGGCCACGGTTACGAATGGCAACGATGTCATCACCGTATACAAGAACCAGAGTACCTATATTCCCATCGGCACCAAGCATCGACTGGAGAATCTGGGAACCGAGCCGCTGCACATCGTCGAAATTCAGGTCGGTGAATATCTGGGTGAGGACGATATTCAGCGTTACGAAGACAACTACGGTAGATAGCCGCACAACAAGGAAAATGAAATGAGCAAAAGAAAAGTCGCACTGATTACTGGTATTACCGGGCAGGATGGAGCCTATCTTGCCGAACTGCTGCTGGACAAAGGTTATGAGGTGCATGGCATCAAGCGCCGCAGTTCACTGTTCAACACCGCGCGCATCGACCACCTGTACCACGATGTGCATGAAAAAGGCAGCCCGTTCTTCCTGCATCACGGCGATATGACCGATTCTTCCAGCTTGACGCATATCATCCAGAAGGTTCAGCCGGACGAAATTTACAACCTGGCGGCACAGAGCCACGTCGCGGTCTCGTTCGAGGAGCCGGAATACACGGCCAACTCCGATGCGCTGGGTGCGCTACGCATTCTGGAAGCCATACGCATCCTCGGCATGAGCAAGAAAACGCGCTTCTACCAGGCTTCCACCTCCGAGCTGTTCGGCCTGGTCCAGGAAACGCCGCAAAAGGAAACCACGCCGTTCTATCCGCGCAGCCCGTATGCGGTGGCCAAGCTCTATGCCTACTGGATCACCGTCAATTACCGCGAGGCTTATGGCATGTATGCCTGCAACGGCATCCTGTTCAATCACGAATCGCCGATACGCGGCGAAACTTTTGTAACCCGCAAGATCACACGCGCACTCGCGCGCATCAAGCTCGGTCTGCAGGACTGCCTGTATCTCGGCAACATGGATTCCCTGCGCGACTGGGGACATGCCAAGGATTATGTCGAGATGCAATGGCTAATGCTGCAACAGGACAAGCCTGAAGATTTCGTCATTGCCACCGGCGTGCAATACAGCGTGCGCGATTTCGTGAATGCGGCCGCCAATGAACTGGGAATGGCGATTACCTGGAAAGGGAATGGCGTGGAAGAAAAGGGCTACGACGCAGCAGGCAAATGCATTGTGGCAGTCGATCCGCGCTACTTCCGCCCCACCGAAGTCGAAACCCTGCTGGGCGACGCCAGCAAGGCAAAAAACAAACTCGGCTGGACACCCAAGATTACTTTCGACGAACTGGTCAGCGAGATGGTGCGCGAAGACCTCAAGGATGCCGAAAAGGATGAGTTGGTGAAGAAGCACGGCTATCACACACTAAATCATCACGAGTAGATATGAATAAAGACGCAAAGATTTATGTTGCCGGTCATCGGGGCTTGGTCGGTTCTGCCCTCGTGCGATGTCTCAAGGCAAGGGGGTATAACAACCTGCTGCTACGCACCCATGCCGAGCTTGAACTGCGCGACCAGGCAGCCGTGCGCGCCTTCTTCGCCGAAGAGAAACCCGAATACGTCTTGCTGGCTGCTGCCAAAGTAGGCGGCATCCTCGCCAACAACACTTATCCTGCAGAATTCATCCACGATAATCTCGTCATCCAGTCCAACATCATTCACAGTGCGTGGCAGAACAATGTCAGCCGCCTGTTGTTCCTGGGATCGAGCTGCATATATCCCAAGAACGCTCCGCAACCGATGAGAGAGGAATACCTGCTGACCGGTCCGCTGGAACCCACCAATCGTCCCTATGCACTGGCCAAGATTGCCGGCGTTGAAATGTGCTGGGCATACAACCGCCAGTACGGCACCCAGTACATGGCGGTTATGCCAACCAACCTGTATGGTCCCGACGACAACTACGACTTGTCCAACTCCCACGTCCTGCCTGCCCTGATCCGCAAGATGCACGAAGCCAAACAGCGGGATGGTAAAGAAGTCGTAGTGTGGGGGACGGGCACGCCCAGACGCGAGTTTCTTTATAGCGAGGATATGGCTGATGCCTGCATCCAATTACTGGAGTTGCCTGAAGGCAGGCTTGGCAGTCTGTTCAATAGCGAACAACCGCCGTTGGTGAATATTGGATGTGGTGAAGACTTGAGCATACGAGAATTGGCGGAAATGGTTGCAGAAGCGGTGGACTATAAAGGGAAGCTCATCCAGGACACATCCAAGCCGGATGGCACAATGCGTAAAGTCATGGATGTAACAAGAATGCGAGCACTAGGCTGGCACGCGAAGATCGGCTTGAAGGAGGGTATTGCTTTGGCCTATCGGGATTACCTTTCCCAAGCTAAGTGACCGTCCTTGGATATTCACTATATGCAATTGACGAATACACAACAAAAACTTCATGAACGACTTCATGAGAAAAAGGTATTTGTTTTTGACTGGGACGGAACGATTCTGGACTCCATGGCGATGAAGTCACGGAATTTTGATCAAGCATTCAGATCTGTAATAACAGTCGGGTCAAAATCGAAGCTGATAGATGACGTGGCCGGACATTACTTGCGATTGTCCGGGCGACCAAGAAAATATATCTTTGTCCAAATATTGAATTTGTTCAATCTGGATGAAGAGCAAGCTTCTTTTGAGCGATTTAATTTGGAGTTCGAAACTCTAAATAAGCGGGATTTGATCCATGCGGATGTATTTGAAGACGCGTTTGAATTGCTAAAAGAGCTTGCAGGGCATAACCGCAAGATCTTTATTTCTTCATCCGTTCCGCAAAGGGAATTGGTGGAATTGGTAGAGGCAATTCTTCCGGATTCTATACGGAATGGCATTTCATCCGTATTGGGAAGTGAAGATGGTTTTGCCAAAGGCATTGGACATCTCCGGTGGATCATGAAAGAGACTGGAGCTCCATGTGATCAGCTTTTGGTAATAGGGGATGACATTGCCGACTATGAGTTGAGTTTTGAGGCGGGCGTGGACTGCATTCTGGTGGACAGGACAGGCACGATGGCGGGAAACAGGAACAATGCGGTTAGCGATCTATTTCTGATCAAGGAAAGCCTATAAATATGAAATTCAAAGTGCTGGTAAGAAAAGATACGTCAATCAGGGAAGCCATCGGCATGATGGCGAGCTCGGATGCGAACAAGCATATCGCGGGAGTCGTCGTCGTCGTCGATGGCGACAAGCATGTGACCGGCATCGTGACAGATGGCGATGTCAGAAGGGGTCTGGGAAAGAACATCGGTCTCGACCAGTCAGTAGCGCTGATCGCACATCCTTCACCTATCACGGTGAAAGCCGGACTGAGCCACCAGCAGATGCGTCTGGACATCATCCGGCAAGCCAAATTGCGCCAAAAGGACTACCAGAAGTTCCACCAGATAATCCTGGTTGATGATGACGGCAAGTTCCACGATCTGGTCCTGCTGTCGGAGATCTTCGACCATCAGATCGAGGATCGGGTTGTGGCTGTATATGGTATGGGGTTCGTCGGACTTACACTCGCCTCTGTCCTGGCCAACGCGGGACTGATGGTGGTGGGAGTGGATACGAATCCGGAAGTCATCAGGAAGCTCCGCCGTGGGGTGCCAACATTCTTCGAGAACGGACTGGAGTCGATGCTTGATTCGCTCGCGCAGACCAACCCGATCCGCTTTATCGACAATCCGGACGAATCGGACGCCGACATTCACATCGTCTGCGTCGGCACGCCTGTCGACAAGACCAACTCGCCCGACTTTTCCTATGTGAACCAGGCATCCGAAGCCATCGCGCGCAAACTGAAAAAGAATGACCTGGTCATCTTCCGTTCCACGCTGCCGGTCGGATCGTCGCGGCACCTCATTATCCCGATCCTTGAGAAAAGCGGGATGAAGGCAGGAATAGATTTCTACGTCTCCTTCGCTCCTGAAAGGACCGTAGAGGGGAATGCCCTGGAAGAACTCCGCGTGCTTCCCCAGATCATCGGCGGGTTCGACAAGACGAGCTGTGAACTGGCGGCAAGACTATTCAGCAAGATCACCAATACCATTGTCGAGGTGGAATCGCTTGAGGCAGCAGAGATGGTCAAGCTGCTCAACAACACCTACCGCGACCTGGTGTTCTCGTTCGCGAACGAAGTGGCGATGATATGCGACGGCCTCAATCTGAACGCTTTCAAACTGATCGAAGGGGCAAACGAGGGCTATCCGAGAAACCCCATTCCAATGCCCAGCCCCGGCGTTGGCGGCATCTGCCTGGCAAAAGACCCGTATCTGTACACTCACTCCGTCAGCAATAAGAACGGCTACCGTCCGGTACTCGGTGTTGCAAGCCGCTCGATCAACTCGGCGGGGCACATGAGCGTTCTGGCAAAGATCAGGAAATTCTGCGACAGGACAGGCAAAGATATAAACACCATCAAGATCTATCTGATCGGCCTTTCATTCAAGGGCGTGCCGGAAACTTCCGATATCCGCGAATCCATTGCGACTAAACTGGTCGGGGCGCTGCCCAATCCCGCGAATATCCACATCAAGGATTTCGTAGTGGGCGCGGAGGACATAAACGCTCTTGGCTGTCCGACGGTAAGCAACATCATGGACGGATTTGCCGGAGCGGATATCGTGCTGGTCATGAACAACCATCCCTTGAACAGCCGGTTCAACATTGCCGATGCATTCAAACTGACGCAAAAGCCGTTCATGATCTTCGACGGCTGGAACATGTTCAACCAACAACAAATTGAGAGTTTTCCGGATGCGTACTACGCGACGCTCGGATACATGTCGGAGTGCGAGCCATCTTGAGCCGCTATTACCACGTGATCGGTCTGATCCCGGAAAAAGAGATACGGGAAGAGGATGGCATGCTGCACGTGGACATTACCCGCGCCCTGCACAGGCCTGCGGTGCACAACGACATTGATATACTGGCCGCGCAGCAGAAGGGCGAGAGCATATGGGCTTCGGGCGGCGGAACATACTTGCTGAACGGCAGGTATCTGCTGACAGTCCGGCGATCGCCCGAAGCAAGAGTGAATCCCGGAAAGTTCTCGCTGTTCACCGGCAGGGCCGACAGCTGCGAAGAGTTGCAGCAACCGGGATTGCTGATCAGGGAGCTGTTCGAAGAGCTCATCCTTTATTCCGGGCCGCGCCTCTGCAAACCGGTTTGCGGGGAGTTCCGGGAAGTGATCGATCGCGTATATGCAAAGCTGTCGGCAGAGCTTGGGATAGACGATGCAGATGCAAAGCCGCTGCCCTTGCGGGCCATAACGCTTGCAGCAAAGAATGTGACGGTCATCAACGAAGGAAGCGCGTGGAGAGGTGCTCTTGATTATCACGTGAACCAAAACAAAGAGATCAATTTCCTGTTTGTGCTTGCCGGGGAAATCGAGCTGGCAAACCTGGTTGCCCGGGACGGCGAATACCACTTCGAAGGCGGCAAGGCGGTCGAGCACAAACGCGATATCTATCTGTATGACACGCATACATCAATGGGGCAGAACATCTCGAGCATCGGGCAGTGGCAGGAACAGATGGCCATCCCCGGGGAATTGATGACCGAACATATGCGCTATCTGGTCGACTCGGTGACCGGATGGCTTGCAGCAAACGCACCGAATGGGCGATCAAGAACGAAAACAACTTGCCAGGCCAACATATGAAGATAATTGCCGAGTTTTGCCAGAATCACAATGGCCGCTTCGACATCCTCAAACAGATGATCAGCGAGGCCGCCGAAGGGGGGGCAACCCACGCCAAGATACAAACCATCTTTGCCGATGACCTCGCTTTCCGTCCCGAGTTCGAGGAAGGACTGACGGATGCCAACGGTCAGGTAAAGGTGATCAAGCGCCCGTACCAGCCGGAATACGAACGGCTGAAAAAACTGGAGCTCACCTACGAGCAGCATCGTCGCTTCGTCGAGGAATGCCGCGCCGCCGGCATGGAGCCGCTGACGACGGCCTTCAACCTGACATGTATCCCCGAGGTTCGCGACCTCGGGTGGAAATCGATCAAGGTCGCAAGTTATGATTGCGGATCCGTCCCGCTGATCGAGGCCCTGGCAGACAATTTCGACGAACTGATCGTGTCCACCGGGGCCTCGTACGATGAAGAGATCGAAGCCACTGCCGCATTGCTGAATGCGCGGGGCACAAAGTACACACTGTTGCATTGCGTGACCATCTATCCGACCCCGCTCGATGCCATGCATCTCAATCGCATCGCGTACCTGCGCAGTTTGGCCGGTTCGGTGGGTTTGAGCGACCATTCGCTGGTGTCCAGGGACGGGGTCAAGGCGGACTTGGTGGCGATCCATCTGGGTGCCGACACAATCGAACGCCATTTCACCGTGCTGCCGGAAGACCAGACCCGCGACGGCAAGGTATCGATCACCAAAGCCCATCTGCGGGAAATGGCCGACTTCGCTGCCATGGACCGTGCCGCACAGGAAGCCTACCTGGCCGAGCATGTGCCGGAATGGGAAATCATGATGGGGCAACACAAGCGATCCCTGAGCGACGCCGAGCTGCTGAATCGCGCATATTATCGCGGACGCTTCTGCAACAAGATCGGCGAGCGCCAGATTTTCAATTGGGATGCTGAAGCGCGTCAATTGATCGGGTAATGACGAAATTTCGATAAACAACAATCCGGGTGCCACATGAGCGAACAGCGTTCGAATTCAGATTTGCAGAAATTCTACGACCAGTCCTACAAGAAGGGAGAGGCGGAAGTCTTCACCTTTTTCGAGAACGGCAAACACATCAGCGAAGACCATCCAGCCGCGCTGGCGTCGATAGACTGGAGCGGGAAAACGGTGCTGGATGTCGGCTGCGGAACAGGCATGCTGGTGCGCGAAATAGCGGCACGGGGCGCGAGCAGGGTGATCGGCCTGGACTACGCCGCGCCGGCGATCGAGGAAGCGAAAGGCATACCGTACCCGCCCAATGTCGAATTCGTCACCGCGGACATCATGAGCTGGACACCGCCCGTTCCCTTCGACGTCATCGTCACACTGGGCACGATGGAACACCTGGACGAACCGGCCCGGTTCCTGAAGAGGATGACGGAGTTCCTGGCGGACGACGGCACCATCGTGATCGCTTGTCCGCATTTCCTGAATCCACGCGGTTATGTCTGGATGGCGTTGGCGACCCTGCTGGATGTGCCAATGTCACTTTCTGATCTGCATTTCATCCATCCATGGCACATGAAGGACTGGGCGACGGAATTGGGGATGGAAGCGGAACTGGTGACCACGGTGGACCGCAATTGGGCCTATGGACCGCGGCTGCTGAAAGACTTCGACAAACGTCTGCGCAACGCATTGCGCGACGCCAAACTGCCGACTGGCAAAGTCGACTCATACATGAAGTATCTGGGAGATCTGGTGCAGCATCTGGAAACGGAAAACGCGGGACCCGGCCTGGACGGCGCAACCGCACTCTATCGTCTGCGCCGCAAGTGAAGCACGGCTGTTAACTAGGAGAGAACGGATGACTAATGTTGGCGACGGCCTGTCTGCGGACCGGGGAAACTGGAAGTTCAGCGGAGCGGTGGTGGATTCATTCGATGATCACGTATCGAAATCGGTGCCGCTCTATCGCGAGGGGCACGAGCTGATCTGCGACATGAGCGACTTCTTCATCAAGCCGGATTCGGTGTGCTACGAGATTGGGTGTTCGACCGGTACGCTGACCCTGAAACTGGCAGACCACAACCGCGGTAAACCTGGGGCAAGCTTTATCGGCATCGATATCGAAGCCGACATGATAGCCAAGGCGAAGGACAAAGCCTCGACAATTCCTGGCCTGAACGTCTCCTTCGTGGCCGAGGATGCACTGGCGATGGCAATGCAGCCCGCCGACCTGATCGTGTGTTATTACACGATACAGTTCGTCCGTCCGTCGGTACGCCAGGAATTGATCGACAAACTCTACAGCACACTGAACTGGGGCGGCGCCCTGCTCCTGTTTGAAAAGGTGCGCGGTGCCGATGCACGCTTCCAGGACATCCTGACCACGCTGTACAACGACTACAAACTGCGCATGGGCTATACACCGGAAGAGATCGTGTCCAAGACGCGCAGCCTGAAAGGGGTGCTGGAACCGTTCTCGACGCAGGGCAATATCGACATGCTGAAGCGGGCGGGGTTCGTCGATATCAATACGGTTCAGAAATACCTGTGCTTCGAAGGATTCCTGGCCATCAAATAAGGAACGCGTGATTCAAGTCCGTCCGCCCTGAGCTTGTCGAAGGGTCACCACGAATGAAGGAATCAAACAAAAATCCGCAGGCAAGTACCTGCAGGAGACAAAGGGGAAATGAAGAACATGAGCGGCAAATCATTCGATATATCCTCCTTCGAGAGTTGTCTCGAAGCCAAGAACCAGTTTGACGGCAACCTGCGTTTCGGGGCCAAGAAGTTCCACAAGGAAACGAATCGCAGCGGCGAAGGCAAGCCGGCCGACGGGGGGTTGATCCGCGAACACGCAAAGATCGTCAAAGACACCGGCCAAGATCGCTACCAGCGGACCGGCGACTATTGGGAAGACGTGAATGCATGCCCTGTCTGTGGCGGAACTGACCGCTCGTTCTTTCTTTCCCGCATGGGGCTGGACATCTGGAAATGCAAAAGCTGCAGCCACCGCTACCAGCACCCGCGGATCACCTTTGAAAAAGCGTGCGAACTCTACGGCGACGACAAGACGGCATCGGATATCTACACACAGCCGATCCAGAAGGATATCGACCGCATCAAATACCAGTACGGCTTGGACCTGGTCAGCCAGCTGAACCCGCCCGGTCATGACCGCATCATGGACATCGGCTGCGGCGCCGGCGTGTTTCTGGAAGTAGCCCAGGCCAACGGCTGGAACACCTGCGTGGGGATCGATGCCAACAGCCGCTATGCCGACATCTACCAGGAAGCAAAAGGCATCCAGTACATCCAGTCGAGCTTCGAGCGCTTCGATCGCGAGCGCCTTGGTACGAACTACGACTGTATCAGTTTATGGAATGTGCTGGAGCACCTGTTCGACTTGCAGGGCATCGTCGCCGAGATCAAGCGCATGCTCAAACCAGGCGGCTTGTTGTTTATCATGGTGCCCAATGTGGAAAGCCTGGCCACCCGCCTGATCCGCGAAAAATCGGCCACCTTCAACTGGAAGCATGTCTCACATTTCTCGCCCAACAGCCTCAAGACACTGATGTCCCGCCACGGCCTGGAATGCGTGCACATGGAGACGGCGATCAGCGAGATCGACAACGTGAAGAGCTACATGTCGGGCGAGTATCCGTATCACGGTTACGGCGACCCCGATTACCTGTTCGATTTCATCACGCCGGAATACCTGCATCGCAACCTGCTCGGCAGCCGCATGATTGGAGTGTTCCGCAATGCTTAGGGGGCAACCGGTCACCGCAGTCATCCCGGTACGCGGCGGATCAAAAGGCATTCCCGGCAAAAACCTTTATCGCCTGGGGCGAGACACCCTGCTGGAGCGCACAATAAAAATTGCCAAGTTGTGCCCGTATGTTGACCGCGTTCTGGTCTCCACCGATAACCGGGAGATGTTCGACATCGCCCAGCGCTACACAGCCGCGGCCCCCACCCTTCGCCCGGCCGAATTGGCCACCGACAATGCGAAAACGGTGGATGTCGTCCTGAACCTGATTGAAACAGCGCCCATTCCCGCAGGCTGGGTGCTGCTGCTGCAGGTGACCTCGCCATTGCGCACGCTTGGCGATTTGAATGACTTCTGCCGCACCTTTGAAGAAGCTGACCCTGCAGCCGAGGCCATAGTCAGCCTGGTTCAGCATGATTCTCCTCACCCTGACAAGATACAGAAAATCGATAACGGAATTGTCGTCTCATACCTGGGCAAAGAATCAATGGTCGCTCGCCAGTTGCTGCCTAAGGTGTATTCGCTGAATGGTGCCTTCTACCTGACGCATCGGGACATACTCATTGAACGAAGAACCTTCATGCCGGCACAAACGATCCCATTCATCATGCCAGAAGAAAGAAGCCTGAATCTTGATGGAAAGCTGGATCTGTTCTTGTTGGAAGCCCTTCTTGAAAAAGGGCGGATTGTCCTGGAGGAGTATTGAATGGTAGTTTGTCATGCTTGGGATACTTTCATGCTCGTGAATAAGATGACGCTAAGTCATAGGATCAATCGCCTGCTGCACAGGCACTTAACTGAACCGCAGGAGACACGGAGTTGAACGAGATGTCTGGAGGAACCATCCTTGTGATAGGCGGGACAGGACTCGTTGGATCAGCTCTGGTTCCGCGTCTTGTAGCATCAGGCCGTAAAGTCTATTGCCTCTCCCGATCAGGAGAAAACGTCCCGACAGGCGCCCTTCCATTAATTGCAGACTTGAGAGACCCCGAATGGTTAAACGCACTGGCGGAAATTCCGGAGCGAGTTGATTCGCTAATTTATCTGGCATATTCGATCAGTCAAGATAGAGATGCAGACTGGAGAGTGAATAGCGTAGAAATGCAGAGGGCTGCAAATTACATTAAGCCGTCTGAGATTGTTTTTACAGGCTCGGTTGGCGTATTTGGGGCCTACCCTGACGAGGGGGCATATACGGAAGACAGCGTGCGGGTTGCTGATACTGATTATGCGAGAGCAAAACTCGATGCTATTGGATATCTCAAGAAACTCGAACTGAAGTGCACAGTGCTTCATCCGTCAATCGTTTGGGCATCATCTTCCCCTCGTGTGGATTATTACAGAGACCAGCTGCGGCGTGGCTACTATGTATATAAAGGTGATGGATCCGGTTACTACAACATTGTTCACGCAGACGATGTTGCCAGCGCAATTATGCTTTCCCTGCGCAGGCAAACGGGCGGGCGCTTTGAGGAATATATTGTCAATGCGGAACGGCCCCCTTTCCGTGAATGGATTGACATAATCGAGCATCGATTTGGCTATGATCAATTGGTTCGTTTGCCCGTCGTACTGGCTCCGCTGGCACGCGGCCCCTTTCGCAAATTCCTTTCCATATTTGGCCGAACACCAATGCTAATTACGGAACCGAAGTCTAGTTCATTCGAACGCAAGGTTGATTTCAGTTCCGCCAAGATAGTAAGGGAGCTTGGTTGGTGCCCCGAAAACTTTGCGAAGAAGATATTGTTGTCTTCAAAATAAAGCCATGCGTTCAACAACAGGCATCTATTTCGAGAAACTTGATCATGTAAGGGCAGTGGCGGCTTTCCTTGTCTTTACTTGGCATTTTATTCATGCGGGCGGTGTTCCAACCTCCTACGTACCGAGCTTTTGGCCCGCCTCAATATTAGAAGAAGGGCATACAGGCGTTTCAATATTTTTTACTCTCAGCGGCTACTTGTTTGCAAAGCTTCTGGATGGTCGTACTGTTTGCTATCCGCGATTTATTCTAAACAGAGCGATTAGACTGTTGCCGCTACTCATAATTGCCCTCGCACTATGGTCGGCAGTTGAACTCCATTCAGGCACCTCATCACGCACTGTTCTTGCGACTCTGATTGGCGGCGCCGTACTTCCACTCTGGCCTAACGGGGCTTGGTCAATTGCAGTGGAGATTCAATATTACGTTCTTCTCCCGTTAGTTCTGTACCTCTTGCATAGAAATATCAGGCTATTGTTTTGGCTAATGCTGGTATTGCTGGTAATCCGTGTTGGAATTTTTCAATTTGTCGACATTCAACGAATTGCCTATGCAACAATTATTGGCAGACTTGATCAATTCATCCTTGGGGTGTGTGCATTCGCGTTAACCAAAAGACGGCCAGTCCCGGCAGCTCTCCTGTTTGCTTCTATATTGGCATTATTGGTTGTCTACCAAGTCTTCAATCTGCAAGGAGGAATTGACGGGACGGAGAAGTCGTCAATATGGCTCGTATTGATGACTTTTGAAGGTGGCTGCTATGCAGTCTTGATTGCCTATTACGACCAATCCTCATGGAATTTGCCCGCCAAGCTTTCTAAAGCACTAGCTTTTTTCGGTACCGTTTCTTATTCAGTCTACCTGTTGCATCCATTCTACGTTGCTGTTGTTGCGCCAATAGTCTTCACAAAACAAGAGGGGCCTCCAACATTCCCGGGTGCACTGGCAATATCTACCATTGCCCTTATTTGCTTTCTTCCAATTGCATGGATCAGTTATCAACTGATAGAAAAACCATTTCTAAAGTATCGAGTGCGATACTTCAAATAGGGTGACTATTGAAACACCTCTTGAATGTTGAAAATCCGGAGCATTAATGAAGAATAAAAGCACGGGTGTTATGCTTTATAAAATGAGATAGGAAACAATGCCAAAACAAGAAATCACACATCGCGACCATCTGGGGCCTACGTACAAGGGAGTGGCGATACACGCGCTCCCGGGGCTGCATGAGCAAGTCTATCAGTTTGCGCTGGAAAACTTTGAAACCGGCCTGCCCGTGCTTGAACTGGGCGCGGGCTCCGGCGCGTTATCCCTGCGCATGCGTGATGGGGGGTTCTCTGTCGTCCCCGTCGATCTGGATGGCAACGACTGGAACCTTGACATCCCGTTGATAGAGGCAAATCTGAATGAAGAAAACTGGCAGAAGAAACTGCCTGCCGGGATGCGGTTCCGCCAGATAGTTGCTATCGAGGTGATTGAACATCTTGAGAATCCATCCGGGTTCTTCCGCGATATCTCGTCCTTACTGGATGAGGGTGGATGTTTGATTCTTTCCACGCCAAACGTGTGTTCCTTTCATTCTGCCTATGCGCTGATGAAGAGAGGTGAGCTTGCCCTGTTTTCGCCGGACGACTGTATCACGTCCGGGCATATCTCGATCTTGCCATGGTGGATGTTGCAGCATCTGGCTGCAAGGTGCGGCTTGGCTGTCGCCAGGTGTGAGGGAGTCTGCGAGATACCGGTCGCGGGTCCTCTGAAGAAGCTCTTCGTGCGGCTCGCCGCGCGGCTGAGGGCGCTTGTTTATCGGCCCGCAGAATTCGTGCACCCCGATGGCCTTAACGTCGTTCTCGTGTTCAGGAAGCGGACTGCCGGTAATGAGTAGTCGATCCCTGTTGTACTGGACAAGGTTTCCATTAAAGGTGCCTGCCGCGCTGAAACGGCGTCTTGGCCTGATCGTGGATTTCCTGAAGTACAGAAAGAATTTCAATACCTACCGGAACATCGTTGACGGCAATCATCGAACGGGCGGCAGGGTCCTGTTCGTGGCGGGTCGAGGGATGAACGTTGGCTGGGCGCAGATGTGGACGTATTTGAGTTTGAGCTTTGCCTTGCGGAATATCGAGCCGTGCGTACTGATATTGAGCAGGCAATGGGTTATGCGCCTGTATTTCAACTTGGTCGGGGCGCGCATCTTCAGACTGGAGGTCGTTTTGGAAAATGACGCTCGTCCATTTTGTTCCGAGGAGCTGGAAGAATGCCGCACAGTGAAGCAATGGAAGGCGCTCCATTACATGAACATGCCGGTCGGGCAGATGGCCTTGTCAACCTATTGCAGATACCATGCAACCGGATTTATCGAGCCTTCGAATGAGTCTTTCAGAGTATTTGCCGCCGAGTGGATACAGGATATATGCAGGGCCTACGAAGCGGCCGCCAAACTGTACCGGACGCATAAGATTGACAGGGCGGTATTCACCGAGACATTCATCGAAGAATATGGCGGCTTCTATTACGCTGCACTGGCATCCGGGATTGATGTGATCAAGACGTCCGGAACAGTGAGGGATAACGCCATCGTGGTGCAGCGCCGTAGCGCACAGAATGAGCGGCTGCATCACGCAGCCTTGACCGATCCGGCATGGCAGATCGTAAAGCAGCTAATAGATTACGACCAGATCAAGAGCGAGGTGGACAGGAACTTCTCAGATCGCTACGGAGGCAAGTGGCTTCGTTCCCAGCGCAACCACAAGAATACGAAAATCGTGTCGCGAGAAGAAGGCCGGGCTCTGCTGGGCTTGACCGGCGAACGCAAGAGCGTGGTTGTCTTCAGCCATATCCTGTATGACGCCATGTTCCATTATGGGGACGAGCTATTCCAGGACTATGCGACCTGGTTGATTGAAACCGTCAAGGTGGCCATCGAGAACCCCGGGGTGGATTGGTTCATCAAACTGCACCCGTCCAATTTGTGGCGGGGTGAGTTCCAGTCCATGCTCGGAGGGAAGTACGAGGAAGAGAAGATTATTGCCCGCCATATCGGTGCCCTCCCTGCGCATGTTCACCTAGTGTACGCAGATACGCCGATCAATCCTTTCGGCTGGTACCAGATCGCCGACTATGGAATATCTGTGCGAGGTACGGCAGGGCTGGAGATGGCGTGCTTCGGCAAACCTGTGATCACCGCGGGAACGGGCAGGTACGAGGGCAAAGGGTTCACGATCGACCCCAGGTCAGTGGATGAATATCGCTCGATCCTGCTGGCACTCCCAGCCCTGAATCCATTGACGCCAGCGCAGACTGAGCTTGCTGTTCGCTACGCACACGGTCTGTTCAACATGAAGCCGTTTACGCTTGCCTCGCTTGAACCAAGACTGAAGTTCGGAAAACGTCAGGTGCGCGAGTCGGATGACATTACTTATGTTCCGCATCCACATTCGGAGGCAACACCATTGCCATCAGAACTTTTGCGCTTCGCAGACTACATCGAAGATAAGAATCAGATCGATCTGTTGACGGAGGCCTGAAGTTGGACTCAACCGCATATCCCGATAAAGAAGAGGTGACGCTGATCGCGCATGCCAGTGCATACGGTGGTGTGGCAACACACCTCAATCAGTTCGCAACGGTCTTGCGGGGCATGGTTAGCGTGAAACACGTGTTTTTGTTTACGAATTCCGCGATCGAGATCAACAGCGAAAATGGTCTGCCTGCGCCAACGCTAGTGCCGACATTGAATAGCCTGTGGGCGTCTAGACGGTTGCTGCTGAAGCTGCTTGTGCCGCTAAATCTGGTTCGGGAAATATGGTTGGCTGCCAGATATTGCGGGGCGATCTGTGGCCGGCATATTGTGATTACATCACATGATCCGCATGCCTTCTGGGGGTTGGTGCTGCTTGCAGGACATGCGGAATATTTCCTGTTTGTGTTGCCCGACCCGCGTGAAGATGATTCAACCAGGAAACCGAGAAAACTGAGAGATGCTGTATACCGCATTTGGCAGGCGTTCATGCACCGTGTGGTCAGCCGACGGCTGGAACGGGCGAGTCTCAGCCTTGTAGCGCCAACGAGCTACGCGGCCGAGATGTGGGCTGAATTACTGAAAATCGACAGTGCTGCCATACGCGTGATCCCCAACCCGCCTTTTCTCGCCCGACAATGCAATGGGATACTCAGGGACGTACAAGCGAATTCATCAATGATTGACACCATAATCCAACTGGCCAAGGAAGGTTTGAAATTGGTGCTTTCCGTCGGCCACATGGTGGACTACAAGAACCCGCACAAATGGCTTGAATTGACCAAGCATGCCCATGAAAAGAATGCCGGCTTGCTGTTTGTATGGGCGGGGGACGGCCCGCTGCTTGAAGAAATCCGCACTTCGGCTGCCGGGTATTCCCGGATATTTCTGCCAGGGCGTCTTAACCAGTCGGACTTGAGGAGACTGTATGAAATTTGTTGGGTCTTTTTCCATCCAGCCATCAAGGAATCACAGGGTATCGTGGTTATGGACGCGCTTACTCTCGGTATCCCGGTCATTCTGAACGAAAGCGAGGCATTGCCAGGATTGATTGGTGATTCCGGCGCAGGCTGTGTGATCGATTGTGCGAGCGATGACGCATCTTCTAGATATATCTCCATTCTTGATGGGCTTGGAGATGGGGAGGGCTACCAACACGCTTCTCGGCAAGCAAGACTTCTTGCTAGCCGTAGCTATTCATACGAGAAATGGCTGGCGGAATTGCGGACTTTGCTCCTTAAAACACAAGAATTGTGCGAGAGAATATGAAAAACACATTTGGGAAAAATCTGTTGAGGGCGGCAAGAAATCCAGTGGGCGCCGTCCTGACTTTATATATTCGCTTTTCTGCGCGTCGACCAGATAAACGCTTGGGACTGTTTGAAAAGTTAATTCTTAACGTGTGCGCTAACGTCCTGTTGCCATTCACTAAAGAAAGCGGGATGCGCATCGAGTATCTCAGGTACCTCCAATCATGCGGATTGAGTGCCTTGCCGGATAGATATTTCGAGCCAGTTCCCCGGGTTGATGACGTGGACAGGGCTACCGTCACCCCCGTGTTGATTGCAGACGATCCAGGTGAAACACCTGATATGCGCGAGGTTAGTGAGTTATTGAATACGCCCGCGCAGGTCCGGGAATTCGAGAACCGTTGTCTTTCGATGATTGCTGGAAACCGTATGTTCGGGGCAGCGGACGCTTTTGCATATTCGCACTTTATTAAGAAATACAGGCCACGCCATATTGTCGAAATCGGATCGGGTTACTCGGCTCAAGTTGCCCTATGGGCAAGTGCCGATTGCAATTTGGATAACGAAGTCATTTCAATTGAGCCGTTCCCGTCCGACTTTCTGCTTGAACTGAACCGGAAAGAAGCCAGACACACGCTGGTACGTCAGCGTATTCAGGACTATCACTATGCAAAGAATGATATTTTCTCTAAGCTTCGTGAGAATGACATTTTATTCATTGACTCTACTCACGTTTGTTCGATTGGCGGGGATCTGCCCGCAATTTTTTGCCATATTCTTCCCAGACTGCATCCCGGGGTTCTTGTCCATGTTCATGATGTTTCATGGCCGTATGAATATCCAAGGAGCTTGGTGTTTAAGAGTGGACGGTTCTACAACGAACTTTACTTGCTCACTACGCTCCTGAACCACGGCAACTATGAGTATCTCTTTGGTACCTATCACCTGCTGATGAAAAAGGGTATATGGCTGGCACCAACAAATGATTTCCCACATGCATCGGGAGGGTCACTCTGGATGCGCAAAAGGTCGCTGCACAAATAAGGTTGACGGATAACAGCCAACTCAAAGGATGCCAAGTTGGGAAACGAAAATGAGGTCTTAATGCCAGCCAAGAACGCAAATCCTAGGAAGTGTGGATAACTAATTGAACACCTTGCTAAAGCTTCTATCTGTATTTTCGCCCCGTGAGCGGAGAAATATCTACTGGCTGCTTTCGGCCATCATTGTGATGGCCATGCTGGAAATGGCGGGTGTTGCATCGATTATGCCGTTCATGGCATTGGTTGCTGACCCCGGCTTGATTCATCGTCATGCAGTGCTTGCCAGCATGTACTCGGCTCTTGGATTCTCGCGCGATGTGGCGTTTCTATATTTTGTTGGCGCGGTTGTACTCGGAGTATTGGTTTTCAACAACTTGTTCTCTGCTTTCGCTCAATGGTTTTCTCTGCGAGTTACGTCCCTGTGTGGTCACACCCTTTCCGAGCGTTTGTTCGCCGAATATCTTTCCCAACCATATACGTTTTATTTGACGCGGAATTCGGGCGACATGGCAAATATCCTGTTTGCGGAAGTCAACCGCCTGGTTGCCGGCGTGTTGCTGCCGTCAATCGAGATTGTTGCCAAAGGGGCGGTGATACTGGCGATTCTGCTGCTGCTGCTGATTATTGACCCAATGATGGCCGTTGGCGTGACCATCGTAATGGGTGGGATTTACAGCCTCATATTTATTGCGATACGGCGCCATCTGACTCGAATTGGCAGGGAAAGTATTGCAGCCGGATCGGATCGTGTCAGGATCGCGAATGAGGCATTTGGCGGAATCAAGGAACTAAAAATTCTAGGTAATGAAGAAAATTTTGTCCGCAGATATGACGTGCCTTCTAGAGTGCTGGCGGAACAGCAGGCTGCAAGTCAGGCTTTGGCAAAGTTGCCAAAATATCTGCTGGAAATGTTTGCTTTTGGCGGGGTTCTCCTGATTACATTGTTGTTGCTCGGCAGACAGCAGGCATTGAGTCAGGTGCTGCCGGTCATTGCCGTGTACGCCTTTGCCGGATACCGTTTGCTCCCAGCTATCCAGCAAACATATTCGAATATCGCGGTAATCCGGTTCAACTTGCCGGCCCTGGAGGTGGTGTTCCGGGATGCCGGCCCATATAGCGCGCGGTTGGCAAATACCAGTGACAAAACAGGTGAGACATTGGTGCTGAAGAAGAGTATTTCATTTGGCAACGTAACGTATCAGTACCCCGGTGCGGCCGCTCCAAGCGTTGCCGGATTATCGCTTTCCATAGCAGCCAACTCGACGGTAGCTTTCGTTGGCCCAACCGGGTCCGGGAAGACAACAACAGTGGATATTTTGCTGGGATTATTCGAGCCGCTGATCGGGTCTCTTCTCGTCGACGGGGTTGCGGTCGACGGAAAAAATCTGCGCGCATGGCAGCGCAATCTTGGCTATGTCCCGCAGCAGATTTTTCTTTCCGATGACACCATTGCGCGCAACATCGCTTTTGGGTTCGACAGCGCAGATATTGATTCACAGGCAGTTGAGAATGCCGCACGTACGGCGAGAATTCACGAATTCATCGTGAACGAACTTCCGCAGGGCTATCAGACAATAGTAGGCGAACGCGGCATCCGCTTGAGCGGCGGGCAACGGCAGCGGATCGGCATTGCGCGGGCGCTCTATCGTGATCCTGAGGTACTGGTACTGGACGAGGCTACCAGTGCGCTGGATGGAATTACGGAATCTGCCATCATGGATACGCTCGGCCAGCTTGCGCACAAAAAGACCATCATCATGATCGCGCACAGGATATCGACTGTTCGCGCGTGCGACAGAATATTCATTCTGGAAAAAGGTGTTCTGATTGCCCAAGGTGACTATTCGGAGTTGATGAGAGACAGCAATTTGTTCAGGAGCCTGTCCCAGTCCGGAGATTTGGTTGAGGTTTGATCTTCCACAATAAGAATAATGGAGCTCAGTGATGAAAGTGTTATTTACTACGCCTGTTCTGGAACATCCGCCTGCCGGCGGGCCGCAGCTTCGGATCGAAAATTCCATCAAGGCGCTTGACCGGGTTTGCGAGTTGCATGTTGTTTCCCGCATCAACTGCCGGAATATGGGCGGGCCGGAAGCAGAAAGCTATTTTACGAATCTGTGCCGCAATTTTTCTTATGCGCCATCATGCAAATGGCGCTCGACAAACCGCTATCTGCGCAAGGCTCAAACCCTGTTCGGTGAAATGACAGGAATGGATGTTAGTCGAGACGCGCACTTCCTGTTGGAGATGGTGGACCGGCTCGAGATTGATGCGATCTGGTTTGGTTTTGGCAACATATCGTTCCCGCTGATCCAGGCAATCAGGACTGCGCGTCCAAAACTCCAGCTGGTGTGCGATACCGATAGTGTATGGTCGCGCTTCGTGTTACGTGAGCTGCCATACGCGGGCAGCGAACGCCGTCGTGCCGCGATCGAGCGGAAAGGACGCCAGAAGGAGACGGAGGAACGCGCATGGGTTAAGCTTTGCGATGTGACGACGGCAGTGTCCGAAGTCGATGCCGAATTCTATCGTTCGATCGGGCCGAATCCGGAACGGATACGCCTGTTCTCCAATGTGATCGACCTCGCGAGCTATCGTGAAGTGCCACCACCGCCCGCCGGGCTGAAGCGCCCGTGCATGTTTCTGGCGGGGACTTTTGGGCATTACAACAGCCCCATGGATACCGCTGCGCGCTGGGTGCTCGAAGAGATATTGCCGCGCGTACAGGAACAGATTCCTGACGTGCACTTCTATATCGTCGGGAAAGGCTCCGACCGCACCTTGGGCCATGTATCGGGGCCGTCCGTCACCGTGACGGGCAAGTTGCCGTCGGTATTGCCCTACCTGTGCCATGCGGATGTCTCGCTGGTACCACTCAAGTTTGAGTCCGGCACGCGTTTCAAGATACTTGAAGCGGCGGCGTGTGGGGTGCCCATCGTGTCCACTGTACTTGGCGCCGAAGGTTTGCCGGTGGTGCATGGAGAGCATGTACTGCTCGCCGATGAGCCGGAGCAGTTTGCAGCAGCCGTGGTCGAAATGATCCGCAACAAACCAATGGCACGGCAACTTGCCGAAAATTGCCGTAATCTGGTGCAGCGGGGTTATAGCGTGGAGCACTTGGGAAATGAAGCGCATGAAATACTGGGAGCATTAAACAAATGATCGAGCGCATCACACACGCAGGCGAACTGTTGGCAATCATCGTGCGGGCGGCTTTTAATGAGCCCGGAATTTCCTTTTTTACGCCGAACGAGCTCTCGCAGCAGTTGGCATACATGCGCCACCCGGCGGGCAAGCTCATACAGCCTCATGTGCATAATCCGGTACCGCGGCAGGTGCATTACACCCAGGAAGTGCTGTTCATCCGCAGGGGAGTGTTGCGTGTAGACTTCTATGATAACGGGCAGAACTACTTGGAGAGTCGCATGCTGCGGGGGGGCGATACAATTCTGCTGACAACCGGTGGCCATGGATTCGAGGTGCTCGAGGAGGTTGAGATGATCGAAGTTAAACAGGGCCCTTATGCCGGCGATGCTGACAAAACCCGTTTCGACGGCGTGTCGACGGCATGCTTAACAATAAAGGATTGAACGTGACCGCCTTCATCCCTGTAAACGAGCCACTGCTTGATGGCAATGAAAAAAAGTATCTGTGCGAATGTATCGACAGCGGCTGGATATCATCCGAAGGGCCATTCGTTCAGCGCCTCGAAAAAGAGTTCGCGAGTCGTATGGGCCGCAGGTTCGGCATCGCGGTTGCCAACGGCTCCGTGGCGCTCGATGCGGCGGTAAAGGCGCTGGACCTCGGTCCCGGCGACGAGGTGATCATGCCGACCTTTACCATCATCTCCTGCGCTGCCGCGATCGTGCGTTCCGGGGCAATACCGGTGCTGGTGGATAGTGAGCCGGACACCTGGAACATGGACCTGCGCCAGGTTGAGCAGAAGATCACGCCGCGCACGCGTGCAGTCATGGCCGTGCATATCTTTGGCTTGCCGGTGGATATGGATGCCTTGCTGGCGATCACGGAGCCGCGCGGCATCAAAGTGATCGAGGACGCGGCGCAGATGCACGGCCAGACAGTCCGTGGTCGGCCTTGCGGCAGCTTTGGCGACTTGAGCACCTTCAGTTTCTATCCCAACAAGCATGTCACTACCGGCGAGGGCGGTATCATCGTCGCGAATGATGAGGCGCTTGCCGAACGCTGCCGGGGTTTGCGCAATCTGTGTTTCATGCCGCAAAAGCGTTTTGTGCATGAGGAGCTGGGCTGGAACTTCCGCATGTCGAACCTGCAGGCGGCGCTCGGTTGTGCGCAACTTGAGCGGCTGGATACCTTTGTCGCGCGCAAACGGAATATGGGCCGCCGCTATGACGAGTTGCTGGCAGATGTGCGGGACATACAGCGGCCGTTGACCAGTACTGCGTGGGCAGAGAATATCTACTGGGTCTACGGCCTGGTGCTGGATGATGCACTGCCTTTCGATGCGGAGGAGGCGATGCGCCGACTCGGTGCAAAAGGCATCGGATGCCGCCCCTTCTTCTGGCCCATGCATGAACAGCCGGTCTTCCGCCGCATGGGGTTGTTCGCCGGGGAAAGCTATCCGGTCGCGGAGCGGATGGCGCGCCGGGGTTTTTATCTGCCGAGCGGGATGGCGCTCACCGGGGCGCAGATGGATCGTGTTGCTGATATGTTAAAAGAGGTGATTGCCCCATGAGTGTCTTTGGAAACTATGCACGCTATTACGATCTTCTCTATCGCGACAAGCCCTACAAGGAAGAGGCGGACTACATTCACAAGTTGATTGTGTCGCGTGTTCCCGACGCGCACGTCCTGGTGGAGCTGGGCTGCGGCACAGGCATCCATGCGGAACATCTGGCATATGCGGGCATGGAGGTGCACGGGGCCGACCTGAGTGAGTGGATGCTGGAACGCGCTGCGGACCGAAGAAAGACGCTGCCGGACAATGTGGCAAAGCTGCTGCATTTTTCCCATGGCGATGTGCGCGATGTCAGGTTGGGTGTGCGGGCAGACGCAGTGATCTCGCTGTTCCATGTGATGAGTTACCAGTCGGAGAATGCCGATCTGCAGGCAATGTTCGCCACTGCCCGCGAGCATCTGCGACCCGGCGGTGTGTTCATATTCGATGTCTGGTACGGGCCGGCTGTGCTCACGGACCGGCCTGAGGTGCGCGTAAAGGAACTTGAGGACGACGAGTTGAAGATCACCCGGATTGCCCAGCCTGTCCTGCACCCCGACCGCAATCTGGTCGACGTGAATTACCGCATCATCGCTTGCGAAAAGGGAACCGGGAATTATTCCGAAACTGCGGAAACGCACCGTATGCGTTACCTTTTCACTCCGGAAATAGAGTCGCTGGCAACGCAGGCGGGACTTGCTGTGATCGACGCGCACGAGTGGATGAGCGGGCGCAAGCCCGGATTCGAAACCTGGGGCGTGTGTTTTGTATGCCGGGCGTGAAAAAAGTAGGCATATTCCTCGGGAGCGATCCGGGCAGTGGCGGTATGTTTCAATACAGCCTAGCTATATTGGAGGCCCTATCGACACTGCCACGCGCTGAGCACGAGATAGTTGTAGCGTATTTCAACCCGGCATGGCGGTCATATATCGAGCCGCTCGGGTTGAAAACCATTCACCTGGGGTCTGCCGCGGGACGCGAATCGCTCACCTTGGGGCGGCTTTGGCGTACGCTCTGTTTGCCACTTGCGGCTTGGAGGAGTTTCTTCTGGCGCCTTGATCCGGTAGCGCGCGCATTGAAGGAAACGGGTTGCGGCCTCTGGGTCTTCCCGGCGCAGGATCATTGGGGTTATCTAGCGCCGGTGCCGGCGATGGTGACCATCCACGATCTCATGCACCGCTACGAGCCGCAGTTCCCCGAGGTCTCCAGATGGGGGCGGCACTTCCTGCGGGAATACCGCTTCCGCAATATCTGCCGGTATGCAAAGGCCGTGCTGGTTGATTCGGAAGTGGGGCGCAAACAGGTAATGGAGTCATACGGTCTGGATAGAGACAGGATATACCCGCTGCCTTATCTGCCGCCCCGCTACATTTTTGCCGAGGGCACGCCGGACGACTTTGATTCGCGCTACACGCTGCCATCCCGATTCCTGTTTTACCCGGCGCAGTTCTGGCAGCACAAGAACCATGATCGGTTATTGCAGGCCATGGCAATGGTGCGCAAGGAGTGCCCCGATATCAACCTGGTGTTGGCAGGGCCTATGCGCTATGAATACCAACGACTGACCCGGCGCGTGGAAGAACTGGGGTTGCATGATCGCGTTCTCTTTACTGGCTATGTACCGGATGCGGACTTGCCGGAGTTTTATCGTCGTGCCAAGGCGCTGGTTATGCCTACCTTTTTTGGGCCGACCAACATTCCGCCCCTGGAGGCGTTTGCCCTTGGTTGCCCGGTGGCGGTCTCCGGTATCTACGGCATTCCCGAACAAGTGGGTGATGCGGCTTTGTTGTTTGATCCACGCTCAGTTCAGGAAATGGCGGCGGCAATACAAAGTCTATGGTTGAACGATGAATTGTGCAGGGGACTGGCGGAACGTGGAATTGAACGCTCGTTGCTTTGGAATCAGAAGGAATTCGATAGCGAGTTACAGAAAATCATGACTTCCGTACTAACCATGAACCGCTGAGCGAGGAAGGAGGATGCCATTCATGAATTCAAGAACCATCCAACCCGCGGGGCCGAAGAATCCACGAATGATGGCGTGGGCAGCAGTTGCAGGTCGCTGGATAATTCCCTTTTCGCTCGCGGGCATAATGGCCGGGCAGATTTTCTTTTCGGCAGCCAAGTATTATCTGGGGATCGAACATCCGGCATGGCCGTTCTGGGGTTCGCTTGCAGCAGGGGTGACATTGGCTTTGTTGCGGCGGATATCGTCAATCAGGTTCACACATCTGGATTTGACGATGCTGGCCTTTGTGTCAGCCGTGGCAGCGTCATTTATGCTTTGGGGCTTGAGTAACACACACCAGGCATTCAACCACATTGCCGCCTTTATGCTGCTGCCGTTTCTGGCCGGACGCTTGCTTGACGCTGCCGGCATAACCAACTTCTTCAAAGCCACGATAGGCATTGCTGTTGCTGCAATTCCATTGGTGGGCTTCGGTCTTCTGACCATGCCGGAATCGGGACTTCATGTGGACAGAATTAGCACGTTGTTCACTGAGTTTGCTGACCTCAGTACTGCCGGGGTATCTACCATTCCTTTCGTGAGTACCGTATTTGGACTTCTTCTGGTGCTGATGGCATCAAGTTCCGGCTTCGGGCCGATTCGCTGTCCCTGGAGTCTCCCTTTCTCCATCGCATTCATGGGGGTCGCAGTCTGGTTTCTTATGTTTGCGGGTACGCGAGGCGGCATTCTGACTGCCATGTTGGTAAGTATTTCCCTGCTGGCCTTTGCACATGAGATAAGTCTGATACGGCGCATTGTTCTGCTGCTCATTTTGCTGTTGGTTACAGCGGCCTCCGGGATGACCCTGCCTGATGAGCGCAAGGCCTTTTTCTGGCAAGTTAGTACTATCCAGAATGAGGCAAGTAGTATTCAGAAAGGGAGTGGCACTAATCAGAAGAGAGCAAGCAACATTCAGAAAGGGAGTGGCACTAATCAGGAGAGAGCAAGCAACATTCAGAAACGGGCAGGCGCTATTCAGGGAGAGGCAGACGCTATCTGTGACGTTTATGGGAATTCACCAGCCACAAGGGTTCGCTATTACGCTAATGCAATTAAATTGTTTAAGGCTGCGCCGTGGTTGGGAATTGGGGCAGGTAACTATGGGTTTGAGTCTTGTGGAGTAAAAGAGGATTTCGCTTCGCCTCACAGCACCCTGCTGCAGGTATTGGCGGAACTGGGTTTGCTGGGTGCGGCGGTTTACCTGCTGCTGATTGGTATGACTCTGCACAAATTGCTGGGCATTATGAAATATGGCGCGGAGCGGCAACGACTAATGGGTCGGATGCTGGCTTCAATCTGGTTTTTCTTCTTGCTGATGGATCAGATATCCGGCAACTATTTCACTGGTTTTCATCTTTATGCGGTAGCCGGGCTGATCTCCGGTCTGGCGTCTACGTCAGGTGCGTGCCAGGACGCTTGCGAACCGAGTACTTCCCCTCTATCTACGTGATGATTGTCGAGGCCCCGGATATTCCCGTCAACAGTCCCCCCGAGGGAGGCAAACGCACGCGTGGTAATTTGAAGCGATCGCTGCCGGGCAAACCACTGTTGACAGTGATCACTGTGGTGTTCAATGGTGCAGAGACGTTAGAACACACCTTGTGCAGCGTCATGGAGCAAACCTATAAAAATATTGAGCACATCGTCATAGATGGGGGGTCCAGTGATGCAACACTGGATATCCTGCGTAAATACGATAGCCACATCGACTATTGGGTGAGTGAAAAAGATGCCGGTATCTATGATGCGATGAACAAGGGCATTGCGCTGGCCAGCGGCGATTTCATCGGTATGCTGAATTCGGATGACTATTTCGCCGGCCCAAACGCGATGGAAACGATCGTCGCGAACCTGAAAGCCAGTAACGCGGATGCTGTCTTTTCCAACCTGGATATTGTCGATCCAGCCAATCCGTCGCACGTGTTGCGCAAATATCGAATTTCCCGTCTCACTCCGTTCATGCTGAGGATAGGGGTGATGCCGCCGCATCCGACGTTCTATTGCAAAAAATCATGTTATGAAAAGGCGGGTCTATACCGCACGGACTACCGTATTGCCGCTGATTTTGAAATGCTCACCCGTTTGCTGATCACACACCATATCACCTGGCAGTTCATTGATGAAACGACCGTCAAGATGCGTTCCGGCGGGTTAAGTACCAGCGGAATCAAAGCCAATTGGGTAGTCAACCGTGAAATCACTCGTGCCTGCATGGAAAATGGCTTGTATACCAATATGTTCATGCTGGTGCTGAAATTGCCCATTCGGTTGATGGAGCGGATTCTTTGAACAAGCGTGGGAATCGCATAGCGGTGACCGGGGCAAGCGGCTTTGTCGGGCATTGCCTGTGTGCCGAAATTGCTAGGCGTGGAGGACGGGTCAAGGCAATTCTGCGTACGTCCGATTCGTTGCAGCAGAAATTCGAGTCCTTTGTCGTCGGCCAGATAAATGGCCACACAGACTGGGCCGAATCGCTACGTGGGGTAGATGTTGTCATTCATCTCGCCGCGCGAGTGCATGTCATGCACGAAGAAGCAGCCAATCCATTGGATGAGTTTCGCAAAGTTAATGTTGTAGGGACAGAACGCTTGGCGCGACAAGCGGCGCGGGCTGGGGTCAAACGGCTGGTATTTGTCAGTTCAATCAAAGTAAACGGTGAAAACACCCTCTCCCCCCCCTTTGGTGGAACTTCTAGCCATTCGACTAGGCCGCCCAAGGACGGCGACCAAGTCGCTGGTTATCCCGCTCGCGGGGGAGGGGAGCGTAAAGTTTTTGCTGAATCGGATATTCCTTCTGCGCGAGATCCGTATGGCATTTCCAAGTGGGAAGCCGAACAGGCTTTGCATCGAGTTGCTGCAGAAACGGGGCTGGAAATCGTGATCGTTCGTCCACCTCTGGTTTACGGTCCGGGGGTGAAGGGAAACTTCGCGCAAATGCTGAAGGCGATTGCCAGGGGAATACCATTGCCACTTGCCTCAGTGCATAATCTGCGAAGTCTGCTATATGTGGAAAACCTGGTCGATTCCTTGCTGGTTTGTGCGACACATCCAGCCGCCGTCGGGCGGACCTATCTGGTGAGTGATGGCGATGATGTCTCCACACCGGACCTGTTGCGCCAATTGGGGAATGCAATGGGGCTGCCGGCAAGGCTGTTTCCTTTTCCTCCTGCCTGGCTGAAATTGGGCGGCCGGCTGATTGGCAAGGCAGACCAGGTTGAACGACTGCTGGGTTCGTTGCGGGTTGATAGTGGTAAGATTCGCCGCGAACTCAACTGGAAACCGCCGTACACCTTGCAGCAGGGGCTGCAAGCGACCGCTGCGCGGTATCATTGACCATCTATGAGCTATATCACCCCCATCATTACGGCGCTCTGCTCGGTGTTATTGATCGCAATCATACTCGCCAGCGGGCTTTACAAGAACTTTCAGGACGTCCCAAACGAGCGGTCCTTGCATTCCTTACCCATCCCGCGTATCGGGGGCGTCGGGCTGACTGCCGGAGTACTGGGCGGCTGGATGTTTGAGTTCACTTCGCTAATGTGGTGGGTAGTACTGCCGCTGGTTGGACTGTTCATCCTTTCACTATTTGACGACATACGCGGTCTGCCCGTGCGCCTGCGCATGTTGGCGCATATCGTTGCAGCGGCTATTCTGGTTGGAGGCTCCGGTTTGTACACAAGCCATGGGCTGGTGGCCGCCATGACAGCGCTGTTGCTTACGGTCTGGGTGACCAATCTTTACAATTTCATGGATGGTTCGGATGGGTTGGCTGGCGGAATGGGCCTTATCGGATTTGCCTTTTATGGTGTCGCGGCCTTGCATGCTCACAATGAGACGCTGGCGACGCTGTGCTTTGCCGTCAGCGCGGCAGCGTTGGGTTTCCTCTTCCACAATTTTCCGCCGGCAAAAGTCTTCATGGGCGATGCGGGCTCCATTCCGCTTGGCTTTCTTGTTGCAGCCATGGGGCTATGGGGATGGCAGCAGGGATGCTGGACAGTATGGTTTCCTTTGCTGGTTTTCTCGCCCTTTATCGCAGATGCGAGCGTGACGCTGATAAAGCGTACCTTGCGCGGTGTGAAGATAACTGAAGCACACCGCGAGCATTACTATCAGCGCGCGATATTGCTGGGCTGGAGCCATCGCAAGTTGGCACTCATCGAATATTTGCTGATGCTGGCGAGCGGCATGGCGGCGTTGTCGTCCCTTAACCAGTCGTTTCCCTGGCTGATTTTGCTTGTGTGTTTGGTCGGCTACGGGGCATTGATGTTGCCACTCGACAGGGCATGGAATAAATACGAACGGGGACAGCATGCTTAAGGTCAGTCGCTATACTGTAATGGCTGTGGTGCATGATCTGTTGGTTGCGGCCTTGGCATGGGCGGGCGCATATCTATTGCGTTTCAATTTTGACCTGCCGCAAAACTATCAAAGCGAGATGTGGCGCACCATGTTATGCGTTGCGCCACTGCAATCTGTCATTTTCTGGTTTATGGGCCTGTACCGCGGTATCTGGCGCTTCGCCAGTGTGGCGGATCTGCGTCGTATTCTCACGGCGGTTTTGCTTGCTGCCTTGCTGATCCCGTTGTGTTTCTGGTTGTTCCGCGTAGATGCCGTCGTTCCGCGTTCGGTGCTGATTCTCGATCCGATTCTGTTGTTGCTGGTGATGGGTGGCGACCGTCTGCTTTATCGTTTGTGGAAAGAGAATTTGCTATATGGCGACTTTCATTTGCGGGGCGAGCCCGTGCTGGTGCTGGGTGCGGGCGTGATTGGCATCAACCTGTCCAAGGAGCTTGCCCGCAGCAACGAATGGCATCAGGTCGGATTTCTCGATGACGACCCGGACAAACAAGGACGCTCGATCAATGGCATGAAGGTGCTGGGGCGGCTGGATAGTATGCCGTATTGGGCGCAGCTGTTGGGCGTGAATCAGGTCATTCTTGCCATGCCCTCTGCATCGCACCAAGTGCGCAAACGTGCTATCGATCTTGCGAACAACAACGGCATCAAAGCCCTGATGGTTCCCGCTTTCGAGGATCTGTTGAGCGGTCGAGTGGCAATTTCTCAACTGCGCGCAGTGGAGCTGGACGACCTGCTCGGGCGTGACCCGGTCCAGTTGGACGATGCGGGCTTGCAGGAGCAATTGACCGGCAAAGTGGTGCTGGTGACGGGCGCGGGGGGGTCTATTGGTTCCGAGTTGTGCCGCCAGATCGCATTCTTTATGCCAAAGAAACTGGTGCTCTTTGAAGCCAGCGAGTTTGCGCTGTACAACATCGAGCAGGAATTGCAGAAGAGCTTTCCGCATCTCGACATCGCCTACCTTGCCGGCGATGTGCGTGATGATGCTCGCCTGGAGCAGGTGTTTTCCGAATGCAAACCGAGTGCGGTGTTTCATGCTGCGGCTTACAAACATGTGCCGTTGATGGAGCGCCACAACACCTGGCAGGCGGTGCGCAACAATGTGTTTGGCACTTGGCGCGTGGCTGTTTGTGCTCAACGGCATGGGGTGGAGACGTTTGTGCTGATCTCCACTGACAAAGCGGTGAATCCGACCAATGTGATGGGGACCACCAAGCGTTTGGCCGAAATGGTATGCCAAAGCCTGCAGCAAGAGAGTGGCACCCGTTTCGTCATCGTGCGCTTCGGTAATGTGCTTGGCAGCAATGGCAGTGTCATTCCCAAGTTCCGCGAACAGATCGCCAACGGCGGGCCGATTACCGTGACGCATCCCGAGATTACGCGCTTCTTCATGTCCATTCCCGAAGCGGCGCAACTGGTGATGCAAGCGGGTTGCATGGGCAGGGGCGGCGAGATATTCGTGCTTGACATGGGCGAGCCGGTGAAAATTGTTGATTTGGCCAAAGACATGATCCGTCTTTCAGGATTGGGCAATGACGACATTAAGATCGAATTCACCGGCCTGCGCCCAGGCGAGAAATTGTATGAGGAACTGCTGGCAAACGACGAGAACACATTGCCGACTCCGCATCCCAAATTGCGTATCGCCCAGGCGCGTGCCGCAAATGGCGAGATGCAGGAACTGCTGGAATGGATAGGCAGCAATTCAACCTGTTCAGATGAAGCCGTGCGCGAGCATTTGCGACGCTGGGTGCCGGAGTACACGCCCACATCGAACGGACATTGATTATGTATTCCCTCACCATCATTCTTATCACCAAAAACGAAGCAGCAAACATCCGTGAATGTTTGCAATCGGTAGCATGGGCGGATGAAATTATTGTGGTGGATTCCGGCAGTACAGACAACACAGTGGCAATCGCCAGGCAAATGGGTGCGCAGGTTTACGAATATGACTGGCCGGGATTTGGCCCGCAAAAAAATCGTGCGCTTGATCATGCAAGCAAAGACTGGGTGTTCTCCATCGATGCGGATGAGCGTGTTACACCGGAGCTGCGCGCCGAGATTCAGGCCGCGATGAGCGAGGGGAGGAAAGATGCATATGAGATACCCCGACTGTCGAGTTTTTGCGGAAGCTACATCCATCATTCCGGATGGCGTCCGGATTATGTAACGAGATTATTCAGGCGCGGCGCAGGGCGCTTTTCTGATGATCTGGTCCATGAAAGGGTCATTGTCACCGGTACAACAGGCAAACTGCAGCAGTCGATATTGCACGAATCGTTTCGAGATGCGGAAGAGTTGCTGGCCAAGATCAATCAATATTCGACGGCCGGTGCACGCATGCTGCACAACAGGAACCGCACGTCTTCTCTGACAAATGCAGTTACGCATGCCTTGTGGGCCTTCGTGCGCACCTATTTTCTGCGCGCGGGTTTCCTGGATGGACGAAAAGGTTTCATGCTGGCGGTATCGACTGCCGAAGGTACATATTATCGGTACGTGAAATTGATGCTGCTGACTGAAAAGAAATAAATCCATGCCGGAAATAATCAACATTGTTGAGCCGACACTGACCAATGAAGCCGGACATTGTTACAGCTTCATCAGTTCGTTTTGCAAAGCCTGTGATGAAAACAGAACAATTCGTTTGTGGGTCGACCGTCATGCAGAAGTCTCATTTGCCGGAAGAAACATCCATATCAGGAAATATTTCAATCGGGCTTTACGAAGACTGCAAAGCTATATCCTCTACAAAAGACTGCTCCGGACTCCGGGCAGGATCTTTATATCGACGGCAGGAAGTGCAGATTTTCTTTTGCTTGATTGGGCAGCCAAAGGCGTGCTACCGCCCAAAAAAGCATTTCTCTATTCGCATTGGTTCAGGCCTAATGACAAGAAAATCGGCAGATTGAAAAAACTTGCCCTCAAACAGCCCAATCTGGAAATTCTGGGCCCCACACCTTCGGTAGTAAAAATATTTCAGGATGCGGGTTTCAAAAATGCCCACGTAGTGCCCTACCCGATTTCGGAACAGGAGGTGGTTTCTCCGGCCGGGGAAACCGGTTTCAGGCATTTGCTATATGCGGGCGCTGCACGACGCGACAAAGGCTTTTCGCATGTGGTCGATCTGGTGGAGTATTTGCAAGCGCGCGGTTTGCAGATTCCGGTGGCGTTGCAGACTTCCCCGGAGCATTATGGTAAATATGACGCACTAACCAAGGCGGATATTCAGCGTCTGCATTTAATTGCCTATCCCCATCTTCAACTCAGCCCGGAAACCCTCAATAACAACGAATACGCGGCCCTTTTCGACGGGGCAATTTGCATTCAGCTATATGACACGGCTGATTTTGTGGATCGGATAAGCGGGGTGACGCTGGATGCTTTTTCGGCAGGCTGCCCGATTGTCGCCTCGCCGGGAACGTGGATTGCCAGAATGGCGCAACGTTTCGATGCGGGGATCGTGGTGGAAGACATGTCTCCAACGCAGGTACTGTCTGCGGTTCAGCGCATCATTTCGGAATATGCACGCTACAACAAGCATGCAATTGCAGCAGGTAAAACGCTGCAGGAAGAAAATAATGCTGATGCCCTGTTCAAGGTAATAACAAAATAGTGCAAACCCGGAAAAAAATATTGGTGATCGTCACTCGACGTATCGGCGATGTTTTGCTGACCACGCCGCTAATCCGTTCTTTGCGGCGCGCCTGGCCGGATGCCATTATAGATGCGCTGGTTTTTGCCGGGACTGAAGGCATACTCGCCAACAATCCGGATATTGACCAGGTCATCACAGTCGCGCAGCGCCCAACAGTGATGGAGCATTTGCGTCTGATGCGGCGCTTGTGGCGAAGTTATGATATAGCGCTATCGACGATGTCGAGCGATCGCCCCACGCTGTATGCCCGTATTGCCGCCAAATATTGCGCCGGAGAAGTCAATCCCGGCAACAAGCATCGATGGAAGAAAATGCTGTTGTCGCAGTCGGTGCAAACCGACGACATCAATACTCATACAGTGCTGATGCACCTCAAGCTTGCCGATGTGCTCGGCGTGCCACGTAATCATGAAGTGGTCGTTGCATGGCAAGCCGGGGACGAAGCAGCAGTGCGCAAGGCAATTCCTTTCGATCCCGACTCGCAAGCATATGCGGTGCTGCATGTTCATCCGATGTATGTTTACAAAGCGTGGCGGCACGAAGCCTGGCTGCAATTGGCCGACTGGTTGGAAGGGCAGGGAATACGCGTAGTCCTTACCGGTGGCGGCAGTGCGGAAGAGGTTGCGAACGTGCGCGAATTATTGGCGTCCATGCCGCAAGACACGGTTGACGTTGCCGGCAAGCTGAATTTTTCCGGCGTGGCGTATTTGCTGAGCAAGGCACGCGCATATATCGGTCCCGATACTGTTGTGACGCACCTTGCGGCGGCGGCGGGGACGCCGACTGTTGCATTGTTCGGCCCATCCAACCCGGTAAAGTGGGGGCCGTGGCCCAAAGGCTACGCGGAGGATCTAAATCCTTACAAGATGACTGGAACCCAGCGCGTCAACAATGTGGTGTTGCTGCAAGGGACGGGCGACTGCGTGCCGTGCATGGAGGAAGGCTGCGAGCGCCATATCACCAGTTTGAGTGACTGCCTGCAGAAACTTCCGGTCGCGCGTGCGATTGATGCGCTGCGCGAACAATTGAATTTGCCGAATTAATGACTGAGAAATATATATGAATTTCTTGCGCCAATTCTGGACTGCCACGAGCAGGACAGTTCAGCAAATTCAATTAAGCTTTGCGGGATGGGTGTTGTTATTGTTATGCGCAAGTCTGCAATTCATTTTTTCCTTGCCTCATGCCATAGCACTGAGGAAATTGTTTTTGCTGATAGCCTTCCTGCTCGCATTCAAGTATTTTTGGGAGGGGCTGAAAAAACAGCCGAAACCACTCTTGACGGCAGTTCTGATATTTGTTGCTTTTCAGGTTTGGATGCTGGTAATTTCAGGATTCATTTCCAGCCAGCCATTGGCTTCTTTTTCCGAGTGGAAAGGGCAATGGCTGCCCCCATTCATGGATTTTGTTGCCGGAATCGGACTTGCCCGTGCCCTGATGTTGTCCAGAATGAAGAATCCTTCGGCGATCATCGTGCTGAGCATCCTGATTCCGGTCACCGCATTCCTGTGTGCGAATGCAATTGCCATAATCCATGGCTGGATCCAGGCGAGTGCATTTCTCCCAAGCCAGCCCGGAATCGGTGATCACAAGGGAATCAACGGCTATTTGGTTGCCTTGCTGGCACCAATACTGATTGCCGATTTGCTGAGTCGCTTTATCAAAGGAAACAGGTTGCTCCCGTTACCCGTATGGGCAATTTCCGGCTTGCTTATATTCGCAATAGGCACTCTGATCGCAACGACAAATCGTAACGGCATAGTCATCATGATTATGACCTTCATGCTGTGTGTGATGATCATGATTCCGGAAATCCGAAAGATATATTCTGCGAAAAGAGTCATCTCTTTTGTTGTGGCAACGCTTGTATTCGTGCTGGCAATCGCGCTGGTTTCCTACAAAATCGATCCCCGTTGGCAAACTTTCGCAGAAACCATACCCATCGCCTGGGATATAGATCGCGATTTGTTGTGGTTAAACGGCGATGATGCCAGTGCGGCTCCTTTGACTCCCAGCGGCAAACAGGTCGATATTTCCGAATATAGCCGCATCGCCTGGGCGCATGAAGGGTGGCGCATGCTGAAGCAGCATCCTTGGGGAATAGAAATTGCGCGGGATACCTTTCGCAAACTCGAACTGGAAAAATACGGACATGCAGGCATGTCGCACAGTCACAATAGTTGGATAGATTTGGGCCTGAATGTGGGTATACCGGGATTGATTCTCTGGGGAAGTTTTTTAGCGTTACTGGCCCGATTCGGGTGGCAAACCTGGCGGACACATAAAGAACCGCTGGGACTGGCGCTGGCAGTTCTGGTCATCATGTTTGCCCTGAGGGGATTGCTGGATTCGATTTTCCGCGATCACGAGCTTGAACAGTTCCTGCTGGTGACGAGTTTGCTACTTGGTACGCTTTGTTTCGGGAGAAAAGATTTTCATCAAGGCAGAATCAACAATGGCAGCTAACCTGACTGTGGTGGGTCTGCCTTATGGTGATAAATCAGCGCGCCCCTAGAATAGAGAACTGAAGGACTTGTCTCTTTTTACTATTCGCAATCTTATTCTTTCCTTGATTCTGCGCTTCAGGTTATTTTTATAGTATGTGCCCGATCCGCCTGCTACTCCGCAGATTACAGGGGGCACATTGAACATGATTTTTGAAAATTGCTCTTTCCGGATTACATCCCGAAAGCAATGTTCAAGGCTGAGTCCCTGCTCGCCGCCAACGTTCAGATACACTGTAGACAGATATTTCAGATAGAACGACTTACTAACCAGATAAAACCTGGTGTCAACGTATTCGAACCGGGTTTTACCCAGGGAGAAAACATTGGAAAAAAATGCTTTGCACAAAAATTTGCCATTCCAGTGTTCAAGGCAATCGAAAAAGTTTTCTACCCACAGTTTGGATGTGCACTTGGCAAAGAAATCGGATTCCTTGAGGCTTGCGGAATGCTGAAGGGCATAATTGACTATTTCGCCTTCACCATAGCCTTTTCCATGCAAACGAACCATTTCTATATTGTTCTCGAAAAAAATGCATTCGATATTTGCGCCAGGAAATTTCTCAAGAATTACCTTTGAAAAATCAAAATTTGACCCATCGCATATAACCAAACGCAAATCGGGAGATATTGCCAGCCATTTTTCGACAGACTCGAGGGTATATCGAATTCGTGTATCTTTATCTTTAAGAGAAACGGACTGGTCGGAAACAAACACGCATGAAGTTAAAAGAATGGGGGGGAAATTTGACGTCATGTTGTCGCAGGCCGATGTCTCGAAATAAACAATGGATATGATAAGGCGTTGTAAGAAGCCGATTATGGCGTCGGTATATCCCCCGACGAATTCGTCGTCCAATCGCTGCGGCATAATAAAGTATAAGTGCCCGTAACGGAACAACATTTAGTGAGGTTTTGCCAGGCATTTAATCGGAACTACGAAAATCGGGCGGGTTGGTGCTGGTTTTATCGACCCTGCCCGGATCGGACTTTCTCCTGTGCCATATATTGAATTGATCACAACCGGAATGCTGAAAGCCGCAAGAAGACGAATGGGAGTATCGCTTCCACAGCACAACATCCCCCGAAAGTACCGGACAATAAACCCAGTTACTCCATTTAAGGAAGGTCTGATTAAATCCGTTCGCCTTTCAACAAGGCCTTTAGTCCTGAGCGCAGTCGAAGGGTCAGGGCGAACGGACTTAATCAGACCTTAGACCTTCCCTAATTGATTATTTGGGTTAAAACCAGAAACAATGGAGTAGCCTTAAAGCGAACTGATAAAATACTGCCGCAGAATTGCAAGTCAGGCATGGATAGGCTTTACTCAATTCCAGCGTCTTGTTAATGCTGGCTTGGCAAAGGATTTGCGTTGTTACTTGGGATGTCGGGAGTGAGTCCGTCGGCAAAGCGGTTTCTCCGGAAGCCGGATGGAATTCAGTTTGGAATTGTGTTGCCGTTTTGCAAATTATTTGGGAGTGTGAATGAAGGCGGTCATTCTTGCGGGTGGATTGGGAACACGAATCAGTGAAGAGACATCGGTTCGTCCGAAGCCGATGGTTGAGATCGGCGGCAAGCCGGTTTTGTGGCACATCATGAAAACCTATTCTGCCTACGGCGTGAATGACTTTGTGGTTTGCTGCGGCTACAAGGGCTATATCATCAAGGAATACTTCGCCAATTACTTCCTGCACATGTCGGATGTGACCTTCGACATGGAGCATAACAAAATGGAAGTGCATCAACGTTACGCCGAGCCGTGGAAGGTGACTTTGATTGATACCGGAGAAAACACCATGACCGGCGGTCGATTGAAACGGGTGGCGGATTACGTAAAAAATGAGGAAGCTTTCTGCCTGACCTATGGTGACGGCGTAAGCGACGTCAACATCACCGAATTGATTGCCTTTCACAAGACGCAAAAGGTCAAGGCAACCCTGACTGCGACGCTTCCCCCCGGCCGCTTCGGCGCCCTCGACATGAAGGGCAGCAAGGTCAACAGTTTTCGCGAAAAGCCCAAGGGCGATGGCGCAATGATCAATGGCGGCTTCTTTGTGCTGTCTCCGCAAGTCATCGACTATATCGCCGGCGACCAAACCGTTTGGGAGCGCGAACCGATGGAGCGCCTGGCGGAAGAAGGCCAGCTAGCCGCTTTCCAGCACGAGGGCTTCTGGCAACCGATGGACACGCTACGCGACAAGATGCATCTCGAGGAACTGTGGCAATCGGGCAAGGCGCCGTGGAAGGTCTGGCCGTGAATGCTGCCTTCTGGAACGGCAGGCGCGTCCTGTTGACCGGGCACACCGGTTTTAAAGGCAGCTGGCTGTCACTCTGGTTGCAATCCATGGGTGCGCAAGTGACGGGTTATGCACTCGCTGCACCAACGAATCCCAGCCTGTTTGAAGTTGCCGAAGTCGCCAAAGGCATGACCAGCATCGTCGGCGACATTCGCGACCTTGAACTTATGCGCAAGGTGTTTGCCGAGCAGCGGCCGGAGATCGTGATCCACATGGCTGCGCAGGCGCTGGTGCGCCATTCCTACGTCGAGCCGGTCGAGACTTACTCTACCAACGTAATGGGCACCGTGAACGTGCTTGAAGCGATCCGAACCACCAGCAGCGTCAAGGCCGTGGTAAATGTAACCAGCGACAAATGTTACGACAACCGCGAATGGGTATGGGGCTACCGCGAGAACGAAGCAATGGGAGGCTTCGATCCCTACAGCAGCAGCAAAGGTTGTGCTGAACTGGTGACGGCCGCCTACCGCAACTCATATTTCCATCCTGATAAATACCAGACGCATGGCGTCGCACTGGCATCCGGCAGGGCAGGCAACGTCATCGGCGGCGGCGACTGGGCTGAAGACAGGCTCATCCCCGATATTGTTCGCGCCATTGCCCAAGGCAAGCCGGTCAACATTCGCAACCCGCATGCGATCCGTCCCTGGCAGCATGTACTGGAGCCGTTGTCCGGCTATTTGGTGCTGGCGCAGAAACTATTTGAGGAAGGCACAAGCTATGCGGAAGGCTGGAACTTCGGGCCGAACGATGAAGATGCCAAGCCGGTGGAATGGATAGTGGACAAGCTGACCAAAACCTGGGGCGAAGGCGCAAGTTGGGTGCTGGATGGCGGCAACCATCCGCATGAAGCGCATTACCTGAAGCTGGATTGTTCCAAAGCAAAAACGCGTCTGGGCTGGCACCCGAGGTGGCATCTGGAAGATGCGCTGGGCGCAATCATCGAATGGCAGCGCGCCTACCGTGACGGGAAAGACATGCGTGAACTGACATTGCGCCAGATCGACGCATACAACAATAGTATTTAAAAATAGCGAGCGGGAGTTTCAAGTGGAAAAGGCAAAAATAAAACAACAAATACTCAATCTGGTTGAGCAATACAGTACGCTGCAATATGCCGAAAAGACCTTCACACCGGGCACCAGCGTCGTCCCGCCTTCCGGAAAAGTGCTCGGTGCAGCCGAACTGAAGAACATGGTCGAGGCATCCCTGGATGGATGGCTCACTACGGGGCGCTTCAATGAAGCATTTGAAAAACGCTTCGCCGAGTTTGTGGGCGTTCCCCATGCACTGACCACCACCTCCGGCTCATCGGCGAATCTGCTGGCATTCACCGCGCTCACCTCGCACAAGCTGGGTGCGCGCGCGCTGAAACCGGGCGATGAAGTCATCACGGTTGCGGCGGGATTCCCTACTACGGTAAATCCCATGCTGCAGAACGGCATGGTACCGGTGTTCGTGGACGTGGACATTCCCACCTACAATATTGATCCGAACAAAATTGAAGCGGCAATCACTCCAAAAACCAAAGCCATCATGGTTGCGCACACGCTGGGCAATCCATTCGATCTGGACACAGTCATGGCAATCGCCAATAAACATAATCTCTGGGTCATCGAAGATTGCTGCGATGCGCTTGGTTCGCGTTATAAAGGCCAGCACGTCGGTTCCTTCGGCCATATCGCCACCTGCAGCTTCTATCCCGCGCACCACATCACCATGGGCGAAGGCGGCATGGTGTTCACCAAAGACCGCGACCTGCGCACGATCATCGAATCCTTCCGCGACTGGGGACGCGACTGCTATTGCGCGCCGGGTTGCGACAATACCTGCGGCAAGCGCTTCGGCTGGAAGCTGGGCTCGCTGCCCGAAGGCTATGACCACAAATACACCTACTCGCACTTGGGCTACAACCTCAAGATCACCGATATGCAGGCGGCCTGTGCGTTGGCGCAGATGGACCGGTTGCCGGAGTTTGTTGAAGCACGCAAACGCAATTTTGCCTTCCTCAAGGAACGTCTGAAATCTTGCGAAGAATTCCTGATCCTGCCGGAAGCAACTTCGGGTAGTGAGCCCTCCTGGTTCGGCTTTCCGATTACCCTGCGCGAAGCGGCGGGCGTCAATCGCGTCGAACTGCTGAAATACCTGGATCAGTACAAGATTGGCACGCGCCTGCTGTTTGCAGGCAACCTCACGCGCCAGCCGTATTTCGAGGGCCGCACTTATCGCATCAACGGCGAACTCGCCAATACCGACAAGATCATGAGCGATACCTTGTGGATCGGCGTGTACCCCGGGCTGACTGAAGAGATGCTGGGCTTCGTGGTTGAGAAGATCGAAACGTTCTTTGGCCTGAATTTCTAGCACGACGCGAACACAGGGATACACCGTGAAGGCTTCTGACGCACTCGCTAGATTTCTGATCGCCCACCGTGTTCAAACTTGTTTTGAACTCGTGGGCGGGATGATCACCCATCTTCTCGACAGCCTTGCCGAATCAGGCCAGTTCAACATTATCTCCATGCATCACGAACAATCCGCTGCTTTTGCCGCAGAAGGTGTGGCGCGATATACCCGGGGCAAGATGATCGCGGTGGCTATGGGCACCAGCGGCCCGGGAGCAACCAACATGATCACGGGCATCGGCAGCTGCTGGTTCGATTCTGTGCCTTGTCTGTTTATCACCGGACAGGTCAACACCCGTGAACTCAAAGGCGATCTGGCCATACGCCAGCAGGGTTTCCAGGAACTGGATATCGTTGAAGTCGTGCAATCGCTGACCAAATACGCGGTCAGAGTGGATCGCCCGGAAGACCTCCTGCCGGAGTTGCATCGGGCGCTGTCGGTCGCGCTGAGCGGGCGCCAGGGGCCGGTGTTGCTGGATATTCCCAATGATGTCCAGCGTGCCGATATTCCCGATGAACTGGTTGCGCAATGGTTGAAGACGCCCTTGAAGATCGATGCGGGCCCGGAGATAAGTGTGAGCGATCTGAAACAACTGGAGGCTCTTTGCAAAGATGCGCAGCGACCGTTGATTTGTATAGGTGGCGGGGCGCGCGGGGCCGATGCGATGGACGAATGGCTGCTTGCAGCGGAGGAACTGGGTATCCCCTATGTATCAACACTGATGGGGCACGAGCGTGTGGTTGCCCGCAATCATTATTTCAACATGATCGGCAGTTATGGCAATCGCGAGGCCAACTGGGCGGTGCAGAACTGCGACTTGCTGATTGTGGTGGGCGCGCGCCTTGATGTCCGGCAAACAGGTTCCGACGTGGATGATTTTGCGCGCAAGGCGCGCATCGTCCAGATAGACATCGATGCAGCCCAGTTGGGTAACAGGGTTCAGGCTGACCAGAGCATCTGTGCAACTTCGGAAAGTTTTTTCAGGGCTTTTTCCTGCGGCACCACAAGGTTCCAGAATCTGGACAAGGCTTGGTTGCCAGAATTGATCAAGCAGCGCGAACGAGCGCAGTTAAATGAATATGCGGACTGGGAGATCAGTCCCAGCGAACTTTTCAAGAAACTGAATCGCCTCCTGGCCAATCAGCCTGTCGATTATGTTTGCGACGTGGGCAATCACCAGATGTGGGCAGCGCAAAGCCTGCGGCTGTCTCCCAATCACGCCGTTCACTATAGCGGCGGCATGGGCGCGATGGGGTTTGCGTTCCCAGCGGCGCTGGGCATTGCGCTGCAGTCGCACAACAAGGCGGTTGTGATCAGCGGGGATGGTAGCCTGCAAATCAATATTCAGGAACTGGATACGCTCAAGCGACTGAACCTGGACGTGGCCATCATCGTCATGAACAACTCGGTGCTGGGCATGGTCAAGAATTTCCAGGACATGTACTTCGACGGCAGGAATCAATCGACGCGCAAAGGCTACAGCAGCCCTGCCTTTGCCGATATTGCGACAGCCTATGGGATCAAGGCATGCCGGATAGCCAACGCTGCAGACATGGATCGGGTATTGCCTCTGATAGCGGAACACAAAGGCCCGCTGCTTATTGAAGTCATGATGGATGGAGCAACGGAATGCCGTCCGCGTCTGGCATTTGGTTCGAAGCTGGACGAACAATTCCCCAAACTGAATAGTTAATCATCCCCACAATGTGATGCGAATAGCGATTCTCGGTGCTACCAGTCAAATTGCCAGAGACCTGATTCTCTCGTTTTCCGTGGCAGCGGAAAAACAACTGCATCTGTTTGCACGTCGTCCGGATGAAGTCACGAAACGGCTGGCCTCAGCGGGAATGCCGGAACGTTATCCGGTAAATGATTTCCCGGAGTTTTCAAAATACGAGTTCGACGCTGTCATCAACTTCGTCGGTGTTGGTAATCCGGCGCAGGCGGTCGCGATGGGCAATTCGATCTTTGAGGTCACCCTGCGCTTTGACGAGATGGTGCTGGAATATCTGAAGTCGCATCCGACATGCCGCTACCTGTTCCTGAGCAGCGGGGCGGCTTACGGATCAGTGTTCAGCGAACCGGCCAGGCGGGACACGCCTGCCGTGGTGGACATAAACAATCTGGCGCCGCATGAATGGTATGGAGTGGCGAAGCTGCATGCGGAATGTAGGCACCGCGCACACCCTGAATTGTCCATCGTCGATATGCGCGTGTTCAACTATTTCAGCAGAACCCAGGACCTTTCCGCACGCTTTCTGATCACCGATATTCTGAGAGCCATTCGCGACAAAGCCGTTCTACAAACTTCATCCGATTACATCGTGCGCGATTACCTGCATCCATCCGACTTTTACAGGTTGGTCAGCGCGCTATTTGCCGCGCCCGCTGCCAATGCGGTTGTTGATTGCTACAGTAAGGCACCCATAGACAAGCCGGGTTTGCTGAAAGCCATGCAGGCCAATTTCGATTTGCAATATGAGACTGTCTCCGTATCGGCGGGAGTCAATGCGACCGGGACAAAAGCGAATTATTATTCCCTGAATACCAGAGCTGCCGATTTTGGCTACCAGCCGGGTTTGACTTCGATTGAAGGAATTTTGCACGAGTCGCAGAAGATTCTGAGCCGCCGTCAGTAATGGCGTCCGATCTGGGTATTGTTCCGGTAACCTATTTAGCTGCACCTGGAATTACATCACCGGCAATAGCATTGGCAATTGTTGTTGCAAAATTCTCTGCATTGAAAAGATAGCCTTTTTCACTCCCTAGGAACTCTGCAATATTCTTCTGATATTGCGCATGCTGTTCTGGCGTGACACTCAGCAAGTATTTATGAACCTCGGCAGTGTCCCTGAAATTTCTGCGGTCGATAAAGCAATCTGCGGGAATATAGTCGAGCACATTATTTGCGCCCCAGTAAATGGGTACGCAGCCGGAAAGAAAAGCGTCGAAAATTTTTTCCGTTATGTAGTAAGGCATATCCTTTACGTTCTCATAGCAGTAGGAAAATTTCGCGTCGGACAGGATCTCTGACTTGAAATTGACTTCCCCGTGCCAGCTCGGGAAAGGTTTGTATCCGAACAACTGGGTTCTCAACCTTGCGATTCGCCGCAACAATTTGTCCTTGCGCGAAAATGCGTGGCCGGGTTTTCCCCAGCCCCTGCCATACAAGTGAAACAGCGGAAGTGCATTCTTCTCATACCAGCGGATTACGTTGATCCGCTCGGCATAAAGATCGTTTGAACCGAACCATGGCGCCGCTTTATTACTGCAAATCAGGCAGGAAAAAATACTGCGGTCTGCAAAGGGGCGCGGCGCCCGCATGGAAATTACGTTGGGGGTAAATATGCGTACCGCTCCCGGATAAATCAGCGAGGCATCAGTCAAGGAAAATACGCGATAGTAGGACTTCAGGTGTTCAACATCTGCATTGAGCATATTAATCAACGGATTTTCAACAGCGATCAAGTACTTGCGAATATTGTTGTCAATTAAGGGTCGACCATCCATGTGGATTTCAAAAGACACGGCCCTGTCCGTGTTGACATCGGGCGTATTGATCTCAATCCCCGACTGCAAAAGTTTATCTCTGAGAAGAATATAAGGAGTAAAAAGTCCGTCGCTATTTCTTGGACTGGAATAGTCGAATAACTTGTTACCGGTGATGCTTTCGCAATATATGTTTCCGTAAATCATTTTGGAGTATCTTTATATATACGAAGTGAGGATTGGATAAGAGAAGTCAAACCACATACATCATCAGAGTTGTGGAAACCAAATATTTCTACTTGAACAATTTCCTGAATGCATTGGACAGATAGTAATAAGTCTCAGGCTTGATAAAGCGTCTTAACCTGTATGCCTGCAAGTAACTGGAGAAGTAGCTCTCAAATTTGTCCGGGAATTCACGGCCAGCCAACCCGGATTTATGCAGTTTCTTGTACAAAAAGAAGCGGAAGTCGTTAATGATGGCCTGCCCGACGAACGATCTATTTTTCTTCAGGTAGCCAAGCAGTCTTAACCTGTCTCTGAGAGATTCAAGGCCGCCGTCATTGCCTGCGTGGATTCGATAGCGAATCAATTTTTCAGAATTCCAGGCGAATAATCCGCATTTGGAAATTTCCAGCAACCATGCGACATCGGAATATTTTCCACCCGTCAGGTGATTTATGGGGTTTTTTTTGACAATATCAGAGCGATAAATATAGGCAGGAAACGGCGCAATTCCATTCGGGAATCTTGAGAAATACCGGCCCGCTAGTGTGCGGGGGCTTTCAATGAACACATGCGCATGTCCGGATTCAAAAGAGGCGCCCTTGGGCAAATCATCGTCATCAATAATTTGCGCATTGCATGAATAGGCAACCGCGTGCGGAAAAAGCGCTATCGTCCTGAGCATGGCATCTACATAGCCGGGCTCCATCAAGTCATCATCGTGAAACAGGCAGACGTATTCTGTTTCCGTCTCCGCAATGTTCGTATTGAAATGATCAAGCGCCGACAATGAGGAGGATCTGCGGCGATAGTCAAGGCCGGGAAATTCGGCACGCATCAAATCACTAAGTTCATCGTTGCTGGAGTTGTCCGATACAACCAGATGAAAATCCCGGTTCGTCTGGTTCAAAACAGACTCAATCGTTCTCCTGGCATAGACCGGCCGATTGTGGCAATGAATAAAGATCGTGAGTTTGTTCAAAAACTAATCCGTTTGAGCCGTGACTATTATCTTCGAAAAAGCGAACACTACTCCGCTTGAGCGGTCCCTGCCAAGGCGAATTGAATTCGATGCAGTCGCGCATACACGCCTTCTCTCGCCAGCAACTCACTGTGTGTGCCGATCTCGACTATTTCGCCCTTCTGCAACACGACAATGCGATCCGCATTTTCGATGGTAGACAGGCGGTGCGCAATGACCAATGAAGTGCGCCCCTGCATCAACGTTTCCAGTGCGGCTTGAACATGACGTTCCGATTCACTGTCCAAGGCCGAGGTTGCTTCGTCAAGAATGAGGATAGGTGCGTTCTTGAGAATGGCGCGGGCAATGGCGATGCGCTGGCGCTGGCCTCCGGAAAGCTTAACGCCCCGCTCACCGACCAGCGTGTTGAAACCCTGCGGCATTTCGCGAATGAATTCGATCGCATGTGCGGCCTGTGCGGCGGCAATGATTTCCTCCTCGGGCACTTCCCGCATTTGGCCGTAGGCGATGTTGGCAGCAACGGTATCGTTAAATAAAACGACTTCCTGACTTACCAGCGCGATGTTGGCGCGCAAACTGGCAAGCGAAAGATCGGCCAGATCATGTCCGTCCAGTGTGATGCGTCCGCTTGTGGGCTGATAAAAACGCGGAACAAGATTCGCCAATGTGCTCTTCCCGCTACCGGATGAACCCACCAATGCAACCGCTTGGCCTGCCGGGATTTTGAGGCAAATGTCATGTAACGCCAGGCGTTCATCCTGGTTATAGGACAGGCTCAGGTGCTCGAATTCTATCTGCCCGCTTGCGCGACCAATGGCGATCCTTCCAGTATCCGTCTCACTGGGGGTATCGAGCAAAGTGAATATGCTTTCCGACGCCGCCAGCCCGCGCTGCATGAATTCGCTCACGCCCGTAATACGCTTGATCGGTGCAGTCAGCATCAGCATGGCAGCGATAAATGAAAGAAATCCGCCCACCGTGGTTTCGTCGCTGTGTGCTTGAACAGTGGCAAGATAGACGATAGCAGACAGCGCCATGGCGGCGATCATTTGCACGAGGGGTACATTGGCCGCAGCCGCCATTGCTTGTTTCATGATGTAGCGCCGCAACCAGTTGGCTCGATCAAAAAAACGGTCCCGTTCATATTGCTGTCCGCCGAACAGTTTTACCACCTTGTGAGCGGAAATACTTTCCCCGATCACTTGCGTGAGGTCGCCTATCGCGTGTTGCGCATCGCGGCTGGCATTTCGCATACGGGCATTGATAACCTTCAGGATGACGGCAATGATGGGAAACATCACCAGGCTGAACAGGGTAAGCTTCCAGTTAAGGTAAAACAGCCAGCCGAGTAGTCCAACGATGATGATGGAATCACGAATCGTCACGGTCACCACATTGGTGGCGGCGGCGGTTACCTGGTTTACATCGGAAGTGACCTTGGATATAAGATTACCTGTGGCGTGATCGTCGTAATAATGTGTCGGCAGGGTGAGCAACTTGTGAAACATTTTCTCGCGCAAATCCATCACAACCTTGTTGCCGACCCAGCCGATGGCATAAGTGCCAACGAAAGAAGAAACGCCGCGCACGAAGAAAATTACCAAAATAATCAGCGGTGCAAGCCGGATGACCGTGTCATCTTTATGAATGAATGTGCCATCAAGCATGGGTTTCAATAATGCGGGCAGCAACGGCTCGGTTGCAGCTGTTACGGCCATGGCCAAAATCGATAGAGCAAAGGTGCGCCAGTAGGGTTTGACGTATCCGAGAAGACGAAAATATAGCTGAGCGCTGGAAAGATTCATGGCGCGCACTTTAGCAGAAAAAGGACTATTTGCCTTGGCCTATGACCTGTCTACAAAGCTGTTTCCGGGCTACCGAGAGTGCTGCAGACTTTAGTCTGCGATAGGATTTTAAGTGCAATCTGTATTGAAAGGAAAGCCGTGCCTGTCTTTTAGACACTGCCATTTTCCATTATCTGGAATGTGCAGTGGGTGTGGATAGCAGCTTCAATATGGCGCTCGCTGTCACCAAACCACTGCTTGGGGATGAGCACCAAAGCATTTGGATTGAGCGCGGCAGCAATCAGGCTGAATTGGCTGTTGGAACAAATTAGAATACGTGCGTTCCGCATGATGCGATGGGCCGTATAAGCGTCGGTATGGTCCAGAAAAGCAACTACCTCAAATAACTTGGTCATTGCGCTGCGAAAGTCTGGCCCTATAGGTGAGTCGGATATAACCACGGCACTCTTTATCAAGCCTGAAAACTTTCCGGACAACCCTACAAACGCATTGTCTGCCACCAGGTGGCTGGCTACGTTCACATAGTCGCCACGCCGTACGTGCACGCAAAGAAATCCATCCGCCATCTCTGTCGGCAGGGCATCGCTGACGTCAGTCGGGATCTCAAAGTATTTCTGTACCTCAGGCTGCGCAAGCGCCTTGAGTCCGAGCTCTAGTTTTACGGGACCGTCTTGCAGAATGTCTGCATTTTGTTTGGTGAAGCCGGGAAATGCATTGAATGACGAAGTCGACAACCCAAAGGGTTCAAGTTGCCATGACCAGTGCGAACAAACACCTGCATCACCGGCAATCGCGACACTTTCCGGCTGGTCAAAATATGACAAGTCGGCATAAACAGGGCGCCTTTCATCTCTCATTGAGAAATAGATGGCTGCACTGATCATTTGGGCACCCATGCCGCCGGTAAAAGTCACAACAATAGGTTTGCCTTTATCAGCCGGGGTACGTCGAAAATGTTTAAATAAATCCATATATGACTGATGAAAGGAGTGAAATTGGTATGCTGTATAAAGGGTTAGATATTGCTTTTTGCAACGAAAATATCGTGTTCGATATGCCAAAGTAAGTTATTGTTTCGTGCCCAATCTACCAGAAAGTTTACGTCTGGGTAGTCAGCATATTCAGGAACAGTGGGATCAAAACATCGGATGTCGTCAATGAGAACGGTGACATTGGCGTATCGTGCCAAGTTCTTTTCAATGTTTGATAATTCTTCACGGACTGGACAGTCAGTGGGCCCTTGGTGGGTTATTCCGCCAGAATAGTGGCCATCGAGCCAAAAATTAACCGTGCCACTCAAGGTGGGCAGCAGGGTTGGAAATACCTCTTCAGATAACCCATGGATAACATGAACGCTAGGGTTGCTGAAAAACCGCGATTCCGCCTTTTCGAATAATGTTCTGTCCGGTTCGATGGTGTAAACCTCCCTGGCTTCCAAAGCAAGAAGTGCCGCCGTGTCACCCATGAAGGTTCCTGTCTCAACCCAAATGGCATTTGGTGCGCCAAGACGCAACAGAACGGCACGCTTTATGTGCGCCAGACTCGGTGCCGCATATTGCCGCTCCGCCCATTGGCGCGCTTCAGCTCGACGGCCTTTGTACTCACGCCATTTGCGTCTCAAATTAAATAATGATGTATTGCGCATTGCTATCCCTTTATGAAAATACTGATGACCGACATGGTGGTTCGAAATTGTGGAGCAATATTCAAGCGTTAAAACTATTAGGGGGGCGGTAGTGTCAGGCTAATCGCCGCAGAACGCGCCGCTTGAAGGCGCGAACAAATCTGGACAATGGGCCTTTCTTGTTATGCCCATAATCAAATTGTTTATCCCAGTTCGATTGCACGCACACGCCGAGGTAGACTTGGCTTAACGTCTCGTCCGACTCCCCCACTTGTTTTGCGGCAATGTACTGCTGCTCGTAGTGATAGCAACGGAACAACGTTTCCACAGGCCATAATTCGATTGAACGGTACTTTAACAAGGCTTCGCCATACCAGCGCATCTCGGACGGGAAAAGAACCATGGCATCGAGGAAGCTCAAGCCTTTCGGTTCGAGGAACTTCTCTGCCATGTCCGACCAGACACGCCGGCTCCATACTACCGGCAGCGGGCCGAAGTCGTAGCGTCTTCCGGTGCGTCCGAAGATGTCCATGATGGTCTTGCAATCTGCATCGATATTACGGGCTATCTTCGCATGACGATTTACCGCTCCGAACGTGCGAAGTTCCAGGCTTTCATTCATCACGGTATAAGGCATGCCAGTAGGGGTCAGGAAATCGTCCTTGCTGAAGTCGCGGATGAAATAGGAATCCGAATCAAGGCAAAGATAATTCTCGCAAATCCCGAGACGCCAGAATTCCGACTTTACAATTTGCTGGGATATTCCTCCAGGCAATGAGCTGAAAGCTTTTTGGTCGATGGAGGCATTTGCAGCGACAATTTCTTCATCGGCCAAGAAGGTGACACCGTCGCCACCGATGGTGTTCTGGAACAATGTTAAATCGGAAGATGGACAGGAAAGGTAAAACGGCAGGTTTGAAATATTATGTTTGCGCACGCTCTCGGTAAGTCGCGCGGCGCGAAGAACATCGCGGTGATATGACTTGCAGTAAAGAACAATGTCCTTCATTTGTTATGAATGGCGATGTAAATGTCAGGTATGCGAAGACTTGTGTTGCAGGCATTCCCGGGCCAGGGCGACTATTTGCTGCGTAGCGGCTTTGGACGTATAGGGAGAAGGTATCCCCGAGTCTGCCAGATCATCTTGCATCCAGCGTGCGTGCAGTTCCTCAATGGCAGTTGCTATCGAATCTGCGTCGTCAGCTTTTACAGCCCAGTGTCCCAGTTCGCGCAACATATGTTCCATTTGCGGGTTACGCCAGACCAGCGCCAGGATCGGGCGCTGCGTCCAGAGATATTCGTATGTTTTGGAAGGAATGTACTCTTCGCAGAATGGAACGGTGCCGTGCAGCAACAACAGGCAATCGACAGCATTCATGCGCTTGAGGACTCGCTCTCTGCCGCTTTCTCCGGTCTTTGGGTCGGTCTCGAGACGGCCAAACTGTTCGATCATCCGGGGGTGGGGAAAATCCTTTATGGCGTGCACGGAAACGGCATCAACGCCACCGCCGTAAAGATGCAGACGGATATCCTCCGTCCATTGGGGGTTTCTCTTTAAGGCACGGCGCAGGCCCTGCAGGAATATTTCCAGATTTCGTGTTTCCGCCAACGATCCGAAGTGCCCGATAACCAGATGTTTGCCGCGCTGGTACGGTGCACGCGAGAATTCAGGCGCATCGGCACCCGGAATAATGCAATGCCCACGTTTACCAAGTTCCGGATGGCGTGCCTGCGCACGCTTTAAAACCTCATCGGTAAACCACCAGGCAACATCGGCATGTTTGCAAATTATTCCTTCCAGCCATGCCGAAAAGCGCATGCGCATTTTGTTTGTCGTTTGACCGGGAAAGATCATGGGATCGTGGATCTCGGCAATCCATGGCAGCCCGAATCTGCGGGACAGCCAATAACCGGCGATGTGAGCCGAGTAAGCGCCGCCGGTTGAATAGATAAGTGCCGGATTGCGTTTTCGAATAATGCGCGCACCGGTGAAATACGCCGTTATCGCCCATGACCAATGAGTCTCGATACGGATGAATATTTTCTCAATCAGGATGAACGGCAGCAGCAGCAGGGAAATGGCTGTCATTGCGATACGGTAATAGACTCGCGAAGAGATTCGTTGCTTCAGGTAATGGCGCAGATCAAAGCGCAAGGCCACCGGACCGGCCGGCAGAACTTGATGATGCTCGACTACCTTGTCCTTTTTTCCGGTGATGGCGCTGACAACGACAGGCTCTACGCCAAGGTCGATCAAGTGGGGGATTTTGTCAGTGATGGTCTGGCTTGCCGCGCGACCATCCATGTTGAAGCCATGAGAAAGCACCAGCCACACCTGTTTGTTGCTATCGTTCATGCATGCTCCACATCGAAGTTGGACGGGGTTTCTTCAGGCCAAGTGCGGATTTTGTAAAGGCATCCCGGGAAGGTTTGACGTAATCGGGACGACGGGAATTTGGCTGGGCGTTGTTAATATCCATGCCAATGATTCTAGCAGAAAACGCTGTTCCGGCTTCTTCAGATATGTGCCTGTTGTGGTGGGTGAATTCGGCTTGCGCCGCATCATCAGGCGTAAGCGAAAACAATTCCGTAAGAGTTGATCGGTATCATCGGGGAAATATTCCGGCGTTACTAAAATGATATGCATTAGGCAGATATTGATCGTCCGGGCGATAGAATAGGTACACGCAGTTATTCAAACAATGGGTGAGCGATGGCAACTTATGCAATAGGCGATATTCAGGGCTGTTACATCGAGCTTCAGCAATTGCTGGAGCAGATCCGCTTCGATCCTGCGCAAGATCGGCTCTGGCTGGTCGGCGATCTGGTCAATCGCGGGCCGGATTCCTTGCAGGTGCTGCGCCTGGTCAAATCGCTGGGCGACAGCGCCATTACCGTCCTTGGCAATCACGACCTGCACTTGCTGGCGGTGGCCGAAGGGGTGGGTGAACTGCATCGTAGCGATACCCTGGACGAGGTGCTGGGCGCCCCGGATCGCGACGAATTGCTGACTTGGCTGCGCCAGCAGCGCTTGCTGCATGCGGAAGGGGATTTTGTGCTGGTGCATGCCGGACTGTTGCCGCAATGGAGCGTGAAACAGGCGGCCAGTCTCGCGCGCGAAGTCGAGAGCGCCCTGCGCGGCGACGACTACGCCACCTTCTTCGTGCGCATGTACGGCAATACCCCGCACGCCTGGGACGACAAACTCGATGGCTACAAACGCTTACGCGTCATCGTCAACGCCTTCACCCGGCTGCGCGTCTGCACCCCGCAGGGTGAGATGGAGTTCAAGTTCAAAGGCGAAGTGGGAAGGATTCCGGAGGGTTACGTGCCGTGGTTCGAGGTGCCGCAGCGCAAAAGCCGCAAGGCCTCCGTCATTTTCGGGCACTGGTCCGCGCTGGGGCTGAAAGTCACGCCCAAAGTCATCGCGCTGGATACCGGCTGCCTGTGGGGCGGGCCCATGACGGCCATCCGGCTCGAAGATCGCCAGTTGTTTCAGGTGAACTGCAACAGCCCCGTGGCGAAAAACTGGTAAAACTGAATCAGTACCTGCGTTTCTGTTGCGGAACGGCCGGACCGCGACCTTCGATGTGGCGGAACGTGATGCGCCCCTTGCTCAAGTCGTAAGGTGAAAGTTCGAGCGACACTTTATCGCCCGCCACGATACGGATGTGATGCTTCTGCATTTTGCCTGCGCTGTAAGCGATGAGCTTGTGCCCGTTTTCCAGCGTCACGCGAAAGCGCGAGTCGGGCAGAATTTCATCCACCACGCCGTTCATTTCCAGTAGTTCTTCTTTGGCCATAACCAAGTCTCCCTGAAATTTCAGAAACAAAAAACCCGGCAGTCGCCGGGCTCATGGTCAGGACTGACAGCATGGCAAAACGCCATGCCTGCCTGTCCATTTATTCCGCTGCGCGGATGTTTGATGCCTGCTGACCCTTGGGGCCTGCGACGACGTCGAAACTGACTTGCTGACCTTCGGTCAGGGTCTTGAAACCCGAACTCTGGATCGCGGAAAAGTGGGCGAAAAGATCATCGCCGCCACTAGATGGGGTGATGAAGCCGAAGCCCTTGGAATCGTTGAACCACTTGACTGTACCTGTTGCCATTTTGAATCTCCTGAAAAACAAACAAAGGGGACGTAGCCCCACACTGAGGGCGATGGTCAAGACGGCAAAATGATGAAGGGAGAAATACCGCAGGTAAGCGGGTACAGAACCAGACAACAACGACAGACTTGAAAATCGCTGGCGCGCACTATGGGGCATATCGGCGGGAATAGCAAACTAAATTATCGAACGAGCCCGAAAAAAGGCTGCGATGACAAATCCGAAGCACAACAACCGAAAAAAGACTGCGGAAGGAGTTATCGCGTCAGCCTGAGCTGGATCGTCAATTCAGGCTGCACCAGGTTGGGCAGGCAGATCGATACCCGATGTCGATTTGACGAATTTCACATGGTCTTTCAACAACGACAGGAAAAGCTTGATCACGGGCACATGATGCTGGAAGCTGGCCTTTTGCAGTGCCGTCCAGCCGTGACTGGAAACCAGGCCGGTATCGGCACCGCTGTCAATCAATGCAGAACACGCGAACAGATGTCCGTTCCACGCGGCCATCATCAACGGCGTCCAGCCGCGCAAACTGGGGGCGTTGATATTTGCCTTGTGGGTGATCAAATGCTCGATGATCGTAGTGTGACCATTGAATGCCGCCCAATGCAGCGGCGTAAAGCCCGCGCAATCCTGCATATTCACGTTGGCGCCGAACTCGATGAAAATCTTCGAGAACTCGCTGCTGCCATTGAATGCCGACAAAATTAACGGTGTCCAGCCGCGCTCGTCGCTGGTGTCGACACTGATTCCACTATGCATGAACAATCCGATCGCCTTGATATCCCTGGCTGCTGCGGCCTTCAGGAATCCCTGCGGTTTACAAGGGTAGCCCATGCTTTCAATTTCGTGCCGGGTGGCGGGGGGGATATGTGCCCAAGGTCCGTCAGCGCTCGGGGCGCGCATGTTGATGAAATCCTGCGGGGAAGGCTCGAAATTGGCGGACCCGGCCTGTCTGTTGTTGACCTGTGCCAGCGGATTGTCGTCAAAAACCACGGGCAAATTGCGCGTACCGTCAAACAGCTGGTTCAAGTAGTACAGCTCGCCCGCCACTTCATGCGAAAACCCCTGGCGGTCACCGCGTGTATTGAGCAATAACTCGAGAAAAAATTCTGCCATTTGCGGGGTGTGCCAAAGCGTGACAATTTTTTCCAGGATGTGCGGGTGGTGAAGTTCCAATTGAGCGGGATAAATGCTTTCCACGCCATATACCAATTCCAGCATGGCGCGATTCATGGCAATTTACCCGGGCAGTACAAAGATATTTGCCGTGGAAGCAATGGCGGAACGTGATGTCTGAAAGACATTCCCATCATTTTTTTGGCCCGAAGTCGGTATCTGAAATCCAATCCGCATTGCTCCGGCATTCCGGAACAGAAGCGGTTGACACGGTTTGTTTGAATAAATTGTGCCCGTTATGGCATGGAGGCGCAAGGCAAAAACCGCTGCAAAGGCTGATCTATGTCCGGAAACAAATAGCAAACAGGTTTGGGAAAAATGATCGCTCAGCGAAGTTGCGACAATAGTTTCTGCATGATCTGTTCCGCCTGTCGCGCATAGCCTGCGCCGAACAAATTGGCGTGATTGAGAATATGGTACAGGTTGTACAAATCGCGGCGGGTGGAATAGCCCGCATCCAGTGGCCATGACGCGCGATACGCGGCGTAAAAACCGGGAGGGTAGCCGCCGAAAAGTTCGGTCATCGCGATGTCGCATTCGCGGTCGCCGTAATAGGCGGCGGGATCGAAGATGACCGGTTTGCCCCCGGCGGTAAAGCCGTGATTGCCGCTCCACAAGTCGCCGTGCAACAAAGAGGGTTGAGGTGAGTAGCCCTTGAAGAAAACGGGCAAGGCATCCAGGAGTTTTTCGCCCGGAGTCTGCAATTGGCTGCCGTAGCTGTTTGCCGCTGCCAGTTGCAACTGAAACCCCAGGCGATGTACGCGCCAGAAATCAATCCAGTTGTCTTTCCAGCCATTCGGCTGCGGCGTGGTGCCAATGAAATTATCCTGTGAAAAACCGAAGGAATTGAATTTGCACCGGTGCAGGGCGGCGAGTTGTTCGCCGAGCAGTCTTGCATCGCCGCGTGCATGCAATTCCAGGTGTTCCAGCACCAGGAAGCTTTGCGCGCCGGCAATACCGTGCGTGATGGGTTGCGGTACGCGCACGGTGTTGCTTGCGGTGATGGCGTCGAGCCCCGCCGCTTCCGCGATGAACATCGGGTAATGTTCGGCATCGTTGAGCTTGAGAAAATAGCGCTCGCCGTCCGTACCTTCCAGGCGCAACGCCTCGTTGATGCTGCCGCCGCCGACTGCGGTTGCAGCGCACACCTCGAACGGACGATGCGTTGCCGCGTGTATGGCGGCGGAGAGCTGCGAGAACAGTTTCTGCTTCACGTCTTGAAGCGCAAATCGCCGTGCTCGGTGAAATCGAACATCGGCCCCCAGGCCACCTCCCAGTAGTGCCCGTCCGGGTCGGAGAAGTAGCCGCTGTAGCCGCCCCAGAACGTGTCCTGCGGGGCCTTGGCAATATGCGCGCCCGCTTCGGCGACCCGGGCGAATATGCTCGTGATCTCATCCTTGCTGCGCGCGTTATAGGCAAGGGTGACGCCGTGGAAAGTACCCGGTGCGGGCAGCTTCACTTCTTCCCCGATATCCTCGGCAAGTTTTTCCAGCGGGTAAAGCGAGAGCCAGACGCCGGGGAGCGGAATGAAGGTGACGCCGGCATGCTCGGTGACGGGCGGGGTGGAAAATATTTCGCGATAGAAGGCAGTTGAGCGGGTGAGGTCGGCTACGCCCAGCGTGATGACGGTCATGCGCGGGATTTTCATGCTGTCTCCTTTGCCGGTCATGCCCGGGGTTCGGGCATGACGTTTGCGGGCTTACAACGTGATGCGCGAGCCGAAATGCTGCTTGTACAACTCCGCCAACTCCATGCGGGTGTATTTGTGATTCTGGCCGCCGCGGCTGGCGATTTTGAGCGAGCCCATCAGCGAGGCCAGACGCCCCGTGGTTTCCCAATCCCAGCCTTGCTGGATGCCGTGCAACAAACCGGCGCGATATGCATCGCCGCAGCCGGTCGGATCGACAATGGCTTTGGGTTTCGGGGTGGGGATGGCGATCTGCTTGCCATCGGCATAAATGAGCGAGCCGTCGCCGCCGAGCGTGACGATCAGCGCCTTTACTTGTTGCGCAATCTCGGCCAGCGTCTTGCCGGTCTTGTCCTGCAGCATTTTGGCTTCGTAATCGTTGACGGTGACGTAGCTTGCCTGGTCGACAAAGTCCAGCAGCTCATTGCCGGAGAACATCGGCATGCCCTGGCCCGGATCAAACACGAAAGGAATATTGGCCTCGGCGAATTCGAGCGCATGGTTGAGCATGCCGTCGCGCCCATCCGGCGAAACGATGCCGAGCGTGACTTCCTTTGCATCACTGACGTGGTTGAGGTGCGACATGCCCATGGCGCCGGGATGGAACGCGGTGATCTGGTTGTCGTCGAGGTCGGTAGTGATGAAGGCCTGGCCGGTGAAACTGTCCGGTACATGGCGGATATGCGTCTGCAGCAGGCCGACGTGTTCCAGACGCTGCGTGTACGGGCCGAAATCGTCGCCCACCGTCGCCATGATCAGCGGATGCCCGCCCAGCAATTGCAGGTTGTAGGCAATATTGCCCGCGCAACCGCCGTACTCGCGGCGCATTTCCGGTACCAGGAAGGCGACGTTGAGGATGTGGATCTGTTCGGGCAGGATGTGTTTCTTGAACTGGTCCTTGAACACCATGATGGTGTCGTAAGCCATGGAACCGCAGATGAGTGTTTTCATTTGATCGACAGGGATTTGGGTGACAGGGACGGATTATAACTGCGGCAGACCTTATTTTTTGTCCAAATCCTGAATGAACAATTTGACAAAGTCATCAATCTGCTCCGGCTTCCGGATGAAGTGGAAGCCGGCATGGTTGCTCGGCGCGCCATCGGCCTGCGTTGCAGGCTTGGCGAAACGCAACTCAAGGTCGGCAATCATGGTCGCGCCGTTCGGCGCGATGATGCGGCAGCCCTTCAGTATCGTGCCTTTCTTGAGGGCGACGTCCGGGCTGTAGATCATGCAGCCCAACCCGTCGTGACTGATGTCGGTGATATGCGATTCGAACGGGATAAAACCCGCCTCGTCGGCGACACAACGCAGCGAAATATCGGCAGAAACCGGGACGCGCGGATGATCCCGCCGGTTATGCAGCAGGAGTGTCTTCGGCAAGGAAAACTGGATGACGCGTTCTGTGGCGATTTGTGCTTCTGCGGGAGCGGTGGCGACAAAGGTGAAAAGCAACCCTTGACGGTCGACTATGGTGAATTCGACCGATGCAGAGCCCAGCAGCATGGCATTGAGCGGAGGCTGGGCGCCATAGGCGATGAAAAAGCGATTACCGCTCGTGTCGACAGAAAGAATATGGGACGCAAAAAAATGCCCGTCCCCCAATTCTGCCGAGATGGGGCAACGTTTCAGTGCCAGCAATTGCAGAATGCGGCAGATCTCGATGCGCGAATGAAACAGCAGATTCCCGGTTCGGGATTTTTCAGCGGGGAGGGCTGAGTCGTTCACCCTGGAGGTGTCCGGTTTTTCATGGTTTTCTTCAGCCAAGATGTGAGTTTCCCTGAATGTCGCGTTGGGTCGGCGCACAGGCACATACATGATCCGCGCCGCCGTGCATATTATCCCACGCCGGGCAGAATTTGATATTGCAAACCCATGACAAGGGCGCACGGTCTACGCGGATTTTTTGTCCAGGTCCTGAATGAACTGCTTGATCACTTTCTGCTGCTCATCCTTGCGGCTGGCAAAGCGGAAACCGGCCCGATGGGCAAACGTTCCATCGGGAAGCTGCACCGTGGCGATGTGGCGCAAAACAAGGTCGGCGATCACGGCATCGCCGTTCGGGATGACGATGCGGCAGCCCTTCAGGATCGCCCCCTTTTCCAGGTTGATATCGGGATCGTAGATCAGGCATCCGAGTCCGTCATGGCTGACATCGGTGACATGGGATTCGAAAGGAATGACGCCCGCTTCATCGGCGACGCAGCGCAAGGTAACGTCCGCAGGCGCGGGCAGACGCGGATGCTCGCGCTGGTTGTGCAACAGCAGCGTGTTGGGAATGTTGAACTGAATGGCTGGCTGGTCGTCGAGCAGCGTTTCCTCCGGGACGGAACCTTCGAACGTAAAGTGCAGATCTTGCGGGTCGGTCGCGGTGAATTCTGTCGACGGAGAAGCCAGCAGCAAAGCGTTGAGCGATTTGTTCGCGCAATACGCAATGTAGAAACGGCTGCTCCCCTGGTCTATCGCAAGCAAATGGGAAGAGAAAAGGTGCCCACCCCTGAATTCCGCCGAAATGGCGCAGTGTGACTGCGCCAGAACCTGCAGGATTCGGCAGATTTCGATGTGGGACCGGAACAGGAGATTCTCGGGACGAGACATTTTCCGGGTGTCTCGCGAACGCTCAACGCATGATGCGCTTAACGCAGTACGGCCAGCGCCGCATCGTAATTTGGCTCATGTTTGATGTCGTCCACCAGCTCGGCATGAATCACGCGATCCTTGTCATCCAATACCAGCACGGCACGCGCAGTCACACCGGCCAGCGGGGTATCGGCGATCTTCACACCGTAGTTGCGCATGAAATCGCGGCCGCGCATCAGCGATAGTGTGACGACATTCTCCAGGCCTTCCGCCACACAGAAGCGGCTCATCGCGAACGGCAAGTCGGCCGAAATCACCAGCACCACGGTGTTGTTCAATTTGCCGGCGGCTTCGTTGAATTTGCGCGCGGAGGCGGCACAAACGGCAGTGTCCAGGCTGGGGACAATATTCAACACCTTGCGTTTGCCTGCAAAGCTTTGCAGGGATACATCCTTCAAGTCTTTATCCACCAGTTCGAAATCCGGAGCCTGCTGGCCCACACTGGGGAAAGTACCGAACAAGGTGACGGGAGCGCCGCCCAAGGTGGTGGCGGGTTTTTCTTTATTGTCTTTGGCCATGATGTGTCTCCTTAGATATTACGGCTGGATGGGAGGGCAGGCGCATACAAGATTCTTGTCGCCGTACACATTATCCACCCGTGCCACGGCGGGCCAGAATTTATTTTCGCGCACCCAGTTCAGCGGATAGGCCGCCTGCTCGCGCGAGTAAGGACGTGCCCACTCATTGGCGCAGACCGACTTCGCGGTATGCGGCGCATGCTTGAGGATATTGTCCTTCTTGTCCGCCTTGCCGCTGATGACTTGCTCGATCTCCTGGCGGATGGCGATCATCGCATCGCAGAAACGGTCCAGCTCGGCCTTCGATTCGCTCTCGGTGGGTTCCACCATCAGCGTGTCCACCACCGGGAAGGAAGTGGTCGGCGCATGGAAGCCGAAGTCCATCAGGCGCTTGGCGATGTCGGTCACTTCCACGCCTTCCTTCTTCCACTCGCGGCAATCCAGGATCATCTCGTGCGCGCAGCGGCCGTTGCTGCCGCTGTACAGCGTGGCGTAGCTGTCCTTGAGCGATTCCTTGATGTAGTTGGCATTCAGGATCGCCATCTTCGTCGCTTCAGTCAGTCCCTTGCCGCCCATCATCTTGATGTAACCGTAGGAGATCATCAGGATCAGTGCGCTGCCGTACGGTGCGGCAGACACCGCGTGGATGCCCTGCGCGCCGCCGACCTTGACCACCGGGTGCGAGGGCAGGAACGGGGCGAGGTGTGCCGCCACGCCGATGGGACCGACACCGGGTCCGCCGCCGCCGTGCGGGATGGCGAAGGTCTTGTGCAGGTTGAGATGGCACACGTCCGCGCCGATGTTGCCCGGGCTGGTCAGGCCGACCTGCGCGTTCATGTTGGCGCCGTCCATGTACACCTGGCCGCCGTTGGCGTGGATGATGGAGGTGATGTCCTTGATGCTCTCCTCGTACACGCCGTGTGTGCTGGGGTAGGTCACCATCAGGCAGGACAAGTCGGCCTTGTGTTCTTCCGCCTTGGCGCGCAGGTCGTCCACGTCGATATTGCCCTTGGCGTCGCACTTCACCACGACGATGTGCATGCCGCACATCGCCGCGCTCGCCGGGTTGGTACCGTGCGCGGAAGAGGGAATCAGCACCACGTTGCGCTGGCCTTCGCCGCGCGAACGATGATAGGCCTGGATGACCAGCAGACCGGCGTATTCGCCGGAAGCGCCGCTGTTGGGCTGGAAGCTCATCTGCGCGAAGCCGGTGATCTCGGACAGGTCTGCGTCCAGACCGGCGATCAGTTCCTGATAACCCGCCGCCTGCTCCAGCGGCACGAAGGGATGCAGGTTGGCGAATGCAGGCCAGGTCAGGCCCAGCATCTCGGAAGCCGCGTTGAGCTTCATGGTGCAAGAGCCCAGCGAGATCATCGAGTGCGTGAGCGACAGGTCCTTGTTTTCGAGACGCTTGATGTAACGCATCATCTCCGTTTCGGAGTGATAGCTGCTGAACACCGGGTGGCTCAGGATGGCGGACTGGCGCTGCTTTACGAGCAGCGGCTGTGTGGCAAGTTGCGCAGTAGTGAGTGCCGGAGCGGGCTTGCCGACCTTTTGTGCGAATACGGCGAGGATGGCGTTGAGGTCTTCAATGGAAGTGGTCTGGTCGAGCGAGATGCCAACCCCGTCTGCGGCATATCGGAAATTGATCTGTGCCGCTTCAGCCAACGCACGTACCTTCGCGTTGTCGGTGTGCATGAGCTTGATGGTGTCGAAGAACACGCCCTCAGCCACTTTGTAACCGAGCTTCTTCAATTCATTCGCCAGCAAAGCAGTCAGGCGATGCACTTGCGAAGCAATGCCGTGTAATCCTTCCGCGCCGTGATATACCGCATACATGCCGGCCATGATCGCCAGCAACGCCTGTGCGGTGCAGATATTGGAAGTGGCCTTCTCGCGGCGGATATGCTGTTCGCGCGTCTGCAACGCCATGCGCAGGGCGGGATTGCCGTCAGCATCCACCGATACGCCGATGATGCGGCCCGGCATCGAGCGCTTGTGCGCATCGCGGCAGGCGAAGTAGGCGGCGTGCGGGCCACCGTAGCCCATCGGCACGCCGAAACGCTGCGTGGAACCCAGCACCACGTCCGCGCCCCATTCGCCGGGCGGTGTGAGCAGGACGAGGCTGAGGATATCGGCGGCGACCGCGATGGTCATGCCGTTGGCCTTGGCGCGCGCGACGAAGTCGGCGTAGTCATGCACGGTGCCGTCGGCAGTCGGATATTGCAGCAGCGCGCCGTACAACTTGTCGTTGAGCGTGAGCGTCTTGAAGTCGCCGATCACCAGCTCGATGCCGAGCGGCTTGGCGCGCGTCTTCAGCAACTCGATGGTTTGCGGGAAACATTCGTTGGAGACGAAGAAGCTGCTCTTGCCCGCAGCGACGTCGTCGCGCGAGCGCAGCCCGTGCAGCATGGTCATTGCTTCCGCTGCGGCTGTGGCTTCGTCCAGCAGCGACGCATTGGCGATCTCCATCCCGGTCAGGTCCATGACCATGGTCTGGAAATTCAGCAACGCTTCCAGACGTCCCTGCGCGATCTCTGCCTGATAGGGCGTGTAGGCGGTGTACCAGCCCGGGTTCTCCAGCACATTGCGCTGGATCACCGGCGGCAGCACGGTGTCGTAATAACCCAAGCCGATATAACTCTTGAACAACTTGTTCTTCGCCGCGATGCCGCGCAGGTGGCTGAGGAAAGCGTGTTCGCTCATGCCTTCGGGCAGATTGAGCGGTTTCTGCAAACGGATGGCGGCGGGCACGGTCTGGTCGATCAGCGCGTCCAGCGACGGCGCATTGATCTTTTTCAGCATGGCCTGCACGTCTTGCGCGTTGGGGCCGTTGTGGCGATTAAGGAATTGGTCGGTCATAGGAATTTGAATTTGTAGGATGGGTGGAGCGCAGCGATACCCATGCGGATCGTTATCGAATAATTGATGGGTATCGCTGCGCTCCACCCATCCTACTTGATGATTTAGTGCGCTTCGCTGTCGACGACGGCCTGGTAAGCGGCAGCATCCAGCAAAGCAGCGACATCCGCCGCACTGTCCGGCTTCATCTTGAAGATCCAGGAGCCGTAAGGGTCGCTGTTGATCTTCTCCGGTGCGGAATCCAGGTCGCCGTTGACTGCAGTCACCGTGCCGGACACGGGTGCGTACACGTCGGCAGCGGCCTTCACCGATTCCACCACGGCGCATTCTTCCTTGGCTTTCAGCTTGCGGCCGGCGGCGGGCGCTTCGACGAACACCATGTCGCCCAGCAGTTCCTGTGCGTGTTGCGTGATGCCGACCGTGATCGTGCCGTCGGCTTCGGTTTTGACCCATTCGTGGGAGGCGGTGTATTTCAGGTTGGTTGGGTTGCTCATACGGTTCTCCTTTAAAGAAATATATAACCGTTCGTGCTGAGCTTGTCGAAGCATGAACACTTGCCCTTCGACAGTCTCAGGGCGAACGGCGCTTTAACTGATCAAGCCTTTGCCGTTTCTGGCAAACGGATACTTCACTACTTTTGCGTTCAATAATTTGTCGCGAATTTCAACCTGAACGGAGTCGCCGACCTGCACTTCGTTCGGTACGCGCGCCAGCGCAATGGACTTTTCCAGGGTCGGCGAGAAGCTGCCGCTGGTGATCTCGCCGTCGCCGTGCGGCGTTTTCACTTTCTGGTGGCCGCGCAGCACGCCGCGATCCAGCAGTACGAGGCCGACCAGTTTCTTTGTCGGCGGATTTGTCAGCAATGCGGCCTTGCCGATGAAGTCGCGCTCGCTCTTCAGGTCCACCGTCCAGCCAAGACCGGATTCCAGCGGGCCGACCGTCTCGTCCATGTCCTGCCCGTACAGGTTCATGCCGGCTTCCAGGCGCAGCGTGTCGCGCGCGCCGAGGCCGATGGGCTTCACGCCTACCTTATTCAGCTCGTACCAGAACGACTCGACCTTTTCTTTCGGCAACATCACCTCGAAGCCGTCCTCACCGGTGTAGCCGGTGCGTGCCACGAAGTACTCCCCGCAATCCGCAGCCTGGAAATTCACCAGATTCTCGGTCGCAGCTTTGGTCTGCGGCAACACCTGCCACACCTTGGCGCGCGCGTTCGGGCCCTGGATAGCGACCATCGCCAGATCGTCGCGCGAGGTGATGGTGAGCTTGGGTGCATGCGTCGCAGCCTGTTCCTTCATCCACGCAATATCCTTGTCCGCCGTACCCGCGTTCACCACGATGCGGAACCACTGCTCGGTCATGAAATAGATGATGAGGTCGTCGATCACGTGACCGTCGGGACGCAGCATGGCGGAATACAGCGCCTTGCCGGGAACGGTGATTTTGTCGGCGTTGTTGGCCAGCAGGTAGCGCAGGAAGGCGCGCACGCCGTCGCCCTTGGCATCCACCACGCGCATGTGGCACACGTCGAACATGCCGCAGTCGTTGCGCACCTGGTGGTGTTCGTCGATCTGTGAACCGTAGTTGACCGGCATGTCCCAGCCGCCGAAATCCACCATTTTTGCGCCCATGGCGCGGTGGGCTGCATTCAAGGGAGTCTGTTTGAGAGTCGTCATAGTCGCTTTCCGCACATTAAAAAGGGCGGGGCCACATGGCCTCGCCCCCATCTGTCCTCGGTACCTGAGAGATTACGGATATTCCGCGTGCCCCTTCGGTGGCTGACTTAACAGCACTCTCCAGATTTGCCTGTTCCGGTTGGTTCATGAGCCTGAGCGGTTACGGGTATTGCGCCTTCGGCGGTGCCCTGAATCGGCACACTCTCCCAGTCGGTTTGAACGGCGGGCGGATTATACCGGAAGTCCGTGCTAAGGAAGGGAGTGCAGAAATATGTGAGCTTGAGAGGGTTATTGCGGATGGAAAGCAGGTACATAACGATAGGACTATCAGACAAATATTTTTTGGATAAGTCGATAATCGGGCAGTTTCAAGGCACAAGAGTCAGGGTTTCGTCAAAAATGCGTTGCGCGGTTGCCGCCTATGCTCCGGAATAGTTCCAACCCTATAATTAATAGTTAATTATAAAAATGCCTCTTGCATGGCACAACTATTGCTGAACTAAGCAGGAGCGCATAAGAAGCATCCCGCGCATCACTCTTGAATGACTCTGTATTAGCGAAACAATTGAAGAGCCGGTAAATACTATGATGAATATCTTAATGATTGCCAGCGCCAGCCAAGACAGACTCGCCTCCTGGAAACAGGTTCTAAACGGTTTTGTCAGCAAGACTTTAACAATAAAGACAGTAGACACGCTCAGGGAAGACGTTGTCCAGTTCGAGCCCAAGGTGATGTTGCTGGACTACGATTTGCTCGGTCCGGATGACATCGCCAGCTTGAGCAGAATCAGCGCGCAGACAAGCGTGATTATTATTGGATGCAACATACCTGAAGAGACGGAATGGCGATTACTGAAGGCGGGCATCAGGGGGTGCTGCCGATGCGATGCCGATCCGGAGCTTCTCAGGCAAATCGTGACGACTGTTCACGATGGTGAATTGTGGATACGCCGAACACTCACTTGCCGGTTAATCGATGAATTGAACAGAAGCACTGCAGCCAACCGGGCTTATCGAGCCCCCCTTGGAATGCTGGACAAGCTCACTCAGCGCGAATATGACATCGCGATGCGCGTCGGAAAAGGTGAAAGCAATAAATCAATTGCACGAGCATGCGGTATTACCGAACGAACAGTAAAAGCGCACTTGACCGAAGTTTTTAACAAGCTGGGCGTTACAGACCGGTTGAATCTGGCATTGGCGCTCTCGGCAGATAAGAGAGCAAGTGTTCGTAAAAATTCGAACGATCCGACAATGCGCAAGCCAGCTAAGAGTATTAATAAATTTACCAGTCATTCCATCCCGTGAATAGAGAGAAATAGCCCGCTTGGCGGCAGGTCGGTGTGTCGTGCTGCCAATATTCTTTGGTTGTAATGAGGGTTATTCCGGATGGAACAGGAGCAGCCGATGAGTCCGCGATTCGGGATTGGTCGTATCCATCCTCAATTTAGATATCTGGATCGCGATTGGCAGGATAAAAAAGGACAGATTCGTTTATCGCTGCCGGGAGTAAAAAGTGGACTGCCATTATCCTGACCATAAAGCCGTTCTTTAATACCACTGCCGATACTGCCATGGATTTGTTTACTCGCCTGATACAGGTCGGCCAATGGGTGACCCCATTAGCTTCGATTGTTGTCTTGGTTTGGCAAGTCAGAGGAAAACAGACCGAGCAATTCGGCCTTATTTTTTGAGAACAATTGCGAACAATCCAAACGAACTGTATGGCAATTATTCTCTATGAAGTGGATTTCATGCGGATTCTCAAATGTTGGCGCAAATAGTAAGGGGAGGAGATGAAAAAGATACATGAATGGATGCCGAAAGCAGGGCTGGTCGGCACTTTGTTGGCGATAGCACTCTTGAGTGGTTGCGGCAGTGGCGGGGGTGGCGGAGACGGCTCGGTGACCCACCAGGTGACCGCGACGGCCGGATCGGGCGGCTCTATCACCCCGCAAAGCGTGACGGTGAATGACGGCGCGACCACCACCTTAACGGTGACAGTCAATGCCGGTTACTCTCTGTCCGGCATCACCGGATGCGGCGGCTCGTTGAGCGGGTTTACCTACACCACCGGCATCGTCACGGCGGATTGTCAGGTGACGGCGAGCTTTGACAGTATGGCGGTGACTCACCAGGTGACCGCGACGGCCGGGACCGGCGGCTCCATCA